>NZ_QKYK01000009.1 GCF_003426815.1 Desertimonas flava | reverse complement strand
CGACGCCATCGCCGCCAAGCTCAACCGCCGACCCCGCAAACGCCACGGCTGGAAGACCCCTACCATGATCCTCGACAACCACGTGTTGCAGTGACCACTGGAATCCAGGCTGGCACCAACTGTTAGGTCGGGCGGTCGCGGTCACGCCGTGGCCAGGAGGCGGCTGGCCACGGCGCCGATCGACGTCCGCGACGCACCGAAGGACGTCACCAGCGCGGCGCCGGCGTAGACCGCGGCGCGGGCCGGCCAGCCGACCTCGACGGTCACGAGGTCGGGGCGGGCGAGTGCGAGCCGCTCGAGCAGATCGAGCTGCCAGCGGTGAGCACCGGCGGAACGAACCACGACGACGAGCGGGCGGTTGTCGGCGTCGGCGGCGATCTCCTCCGCTGTCGTCGATGGCGTGGCGTCGCGATGCCTGGCCGTCGGATCGGCGGCGGCGATCACCGGACCGAGGCCCCACAGCACCCCGTGGGTGGCCATGCTCGCCTCGGCCCGGCAGTCGACGACGAGCGCGCTGCGGACAGGAACCCGGAGGTCGCCGGCCACGGCGACCGCCCGGGCCGCCACAGATGCGACGATGGCTTCGTCGGCGTCGGGGTCGGCGGCCGCCTCGATCACGTGCCTCGCGCGGCTCGCCCGGCAGAGACTGCCGACCCGTGCGGCGGCGTCGGCGAGCCGGGCGCCGGACAGGCGCCCGTCGGCTACGGCTCGCACGAGCGCGCTGGTGACCGCCAAGGGAACGTCGTGGCCTTGGCGCGCACCGAGGCACAACAGGTCGCAGCCGGCGTCGATCGCGGCCACGGCGGCGACGCCGATCATGTCCGGCGTGACCTCCCCGTAGCGGACCGCGGGGCCGTGCACACCGGCCATGTCGAGCGCATCGGACACGATGACGCCGTCGAACCCCAACTCGTCACGCAAGACGCCGAGCACCACTCGGCTGCGCGTCGCCGGCTGGGCGTCGAGGGCGGTCACGACCATGTGCGCGGTCATCACCGCCGCCGCCGACGAACCGGCGAAGGGCACGAGCTCGCGTGCCCGCAGCGTGGCCGCGTCGACATCGAGTACGGGCAGGCCCTGATGGGAGTCGTCGACCGTCGCGCCGTGACCGGGGAAGTGCTTGAGGCAGGCGGCGACTCCGACCGACTCGAGCGCGGCGGCGGCGGCGGCGACGTGGCGGGCGACCAGCCCGGCGTCGTCGCCGAACGAACGCACGCCGATCACCGGGTTCTCGGCCGCCACGTTGACGTCGGCGACGGGCGCCAGGTCGAGGTCGATACCGGCCCGCGCCAAGCGACGGCCGATCATCCGATACGCCGCGGCGGTGGCTTCGAGGTCGTCGACCGCTCCGAGGACGGCGGGGCCGGGCACGTCCGAACCGCGGCGTTGGTCGAGCCGGGTGACGTCGCCACCCTCCTCGTCGATCGCCACCACGACGTCGGGACGCGCCGAGCGGAGCGCGGCGACCAGCTCGGCGACGGCCTCGTCGGACTCGACGTTGCCGGCGAAGAGGCAGACCGACCCGGTGCCGGCGGCCAGCTCGTCGAGCAACCACGGCGGCGCGACCGGTCCGTCGAACGACACCATCTGGACGGCGCGCGCCCAGCGTTCGAGGTCGGCGAGATCCGAAGCAACGATGTCGGTCATCCCGCTCATCCTCTCACCGCGACGGCGGTGAGCCGATGAATCCAGGCCGATGTCGCTGACGGGTTGCCCCCGAATGGCGAGCGGGCGCACCTGAGCCGGGCGGTCGGGCGGAGCGGCGGTACCGTGCCGGGGGTGACCGATCCCACCGTCGAGCCCGGCGACAATCCGGAACGTCCTGGCGAACTCGACCCCGCCTCGTTCCCCAGCAACGTCGAGCTGTGGGAGTCCCACGCCCAATGGTGGATCGACGGCTTCACCGCGGGCGCCGATCCGGAGTACGTCGAGCAGATCCTGCCCCTCGCGGCCGCCGAGCTGGCCGGCGCCCGGCGCGTGCTCGACGTCGGATGCGGCGACGGCCAGATCAGCCGGCTCGTGAAGGGCCTCGACGAGTCGGCGACGGTCGTGGGCATCGATCCGACGTGGAACCAGGTGAGCGTGGCCGCCCAGCGCGGGGGAGCGACCGGCTTCGTCCGGGCGTTCGCCGACGAGCTGCCGTTCCCCGACGCCTCGTTCGACGCCGTCGTCGCGTGCCTCGTGTTCGAGCACATCGACGAGGTCGACCAGGCGATCGCCGAGGTCGCTCGCGTCCTCGAGCCCGGTGGCCGCTTCTGCTTCTTCCTCAACCACCCGCTGCTCCAGACGCCTGACAGCGGCTGGATCGACGACCAGATGATCGAGCCGCCGGAGCAGTACTGGAGGATCGGGCCCTACCTGGTGGAGGCCGAGACGATCGAGGAGGTGGAGCTCGACGTGCATATCCGCTTCATCCACCGACCGCTGTCACGGTACGTCAACGCCCTGGCGGCCAACGGCCTGCTGATCGAGCGGATGGAGGAGCCGGCGCCGCCGCCCGGATTCCTGGCCCTCGCCCCGGAGTACACCGAGGCCGCCACGGTGCCTCGCCTCCTCTACCTCCGCACCATCAAACACTGACGCTCACGTCATGCCGCGGCTCCGGCTCGGGACCTTTCACATGACATGAACGGGAATCTCTTCCGTTTTCGGTCCGTCGTGACGCTGAGGGAGAGTGTGAACCCGATCGCCGTCGTCACCGCAACGTGTGCTGCTCAGCAGGGCGCCATCTCGACGTTGCAGCTCCGCGCCGCCGAGCTGACACCGAAGGCGCGCCGCGGCGCCGAGGAGCGAGGATGGTTGCGGCCAGCCGCGCCCGGGGTGTACGTCGTGGCCGGCTCGCCCGATACATGGATGCGTCGCCTCCAGATCGGACTGCTCTCGCTCGGACCGAGAGCCTGGGTGAGTCACGAATCGGCGGCGGTGTTGTGGGGCTTCGATCGGTGCCTCGACCAGCCGCTGCACCTCACCGTGCCCCGGGAGTTGAGGTTCCACGCGCTCCCAGCGCCGTACGTCGTTCACACCACCGGCCTGATCGGTCCCCACGACGTGCTCGAGCGGCGCCACCTGCCGTGTTCGTCGGCGACGCGGACGATCCTCGACCTCGCCACGCTCGGCGTTCCACGCGTCCGGCTCGGGGCATCGATCGACAGTGCCGTGCGCGACCATCACTCCTCTCCGACCGTGCTCGCAGAACGGTTGTCGACGTTGCGGGGCAGCGGCCGGGCCGGCGTGCGGCTCATCGACAGACTGCTGCCTGATTCTGGTGGGGAGACCATCCTGGAGCGGGCGTTCCTGGGCCTCGTACGGCGCGCCGGGCTTCCAAGGCCGAACACCCAACGTCGCGTCTACGACCGGCGCCGCCACGTCGGGCGCGTCGACTTCTCCTACGACGAGCTGCGGATCGTGGTCGAGGTGACGGGGCGCAAGGGGCACGCCAGCGACGAGGAGCGGCTGCGCGACGCGCAGCGACGCAACGAGCTCCAGGACGTGGGCTTACGGGTGTACGAGTACACATCGGCGGACGTTCGGGATCGGCCGGCATTCGTGGTCTCCTCGCTGCGGACCCGCCTCGAGCACGCGATGTCGTTCAAGTCAGCCCACAGCTCCCAACCGGGCGTCCGGGCGTGACGTGAACGAGGGGCGCGGCGGGTCAGCGGGTGATGTCGCGGTGGGAGGTGCGCACGGCGAGGCCCCGAGAGCGCAACCGGGCGGCCAGCTCCTCGGCGATGGCGACCGAGCGATGGCGACCGCCGGTACAGCCGATGGCGATCGTGAGGTAGCTGCGGCCCTCCGACTGGTAACCGGGCACGGTCGCCTGCAGCATCGCGTCGAACGAGTCGAGGAACTCCGACGTCTGGGCCCGCTCGAGCACGTAGTCGCGCACGGCCGGATCGTGTCCCGTGAGCGGGCGCAACTCGTCCACCCAGTGCGGGTTGGGCAAGAACCGCACGTCCATCACGATGTCGGCGTCGAGCGGCAGGCCGTGCTTGAACCCGAAGCTCTCGACGGCGACCTGCAGCTGCGTCGTGCCCGATTCGGAGAAGGCGGCGAGCACCCTTTCCTTCAACTGGTGCACGTTGAGGTCGGTCGTGTCGATGATGAGGTCGGCCGACTCGCGGATCGACTTGAGCTGCGCTCGCTCGAGCTCGATCGACTCGAGGAGTCCGTCGGCCTCGCCGGCGAGCGGATGCTTTCGGCGTGTCGCGTCGTAGCGACGGACCAACTCGGCCGCCGACGCGTCGAGGAACACGACGGTGACCTGATGCCCCGACGCCCGTACCGCCGACACCCGGGCCAGCAGCCCGCCATGGTCCCGTCCGGCCACCAACGCCAGCCGGTCGATGCCGGCGGTGCCGGGCAGCGACGCGAGTTCGACCACCTTCTCGACGAGCGAGGTCGGCAGGTTGTCGACCACGTACCAGCCGAGGTCTTCCATGACATCGGCGACGCCGGACCGGCCGGCGCCCGACAGTCCGGTGATGACGACGATCTGGGCCACGACGTCGAGGGTAGCGCTGCCCCCTCGAAGCTGCCCGGACCTTTCAGCCGGGGTCGAGCCGATCGGTCGTCGCGATCGGCGGGCCACGAGGACCTTCGGCCCTGCGTGGCCGGGGAACGCAACCGATACAGTCGGCCTCATGACCATCCGCGTTGGCATCAACGGATTTGGCCGCATCGGCCGCAACCTCTTCAGGGCGGCCAAGGCCTCCGGCGCCCCCATCGACTTCGTCGCCGTCAACGACCTCGGCGACGTGCCGACGATGGCGCACCTGCTGAAGTACGACTCCGTCCTCGGCATCCTCCCTGGCGACGTCAAGGTGTCGAAGAACGGCATCTCGGTCGACGGCGACGAGCTCCAGGTGCTCTCCGAGCGCAATCCGGCCGACCTCCCGTGGGGCGACCTCGGCGTCGACGTCGTCGTCGAGTCCACCGGCATCTTCACGTCGCGTGACAAGGCCAGCGCCCACCTCGACGCCGGCGCCCCGCTGGTGGTCGTGTCGGCTCCGGCCGACGGTGCCGACGCCACGTTCGTCTACGGCGTGAACCACAAGGACTTCAATCCGCGCACGCACAAGGTCGTGTCCAACGCCAGCTGCACCACCAACTGCTTCGTGCCGCTGGTCAAGGTGCTCGACGACGCCTTCGGTGTCGAGCAGGGCCTGATGACCACGATCCACGCCTACACCGGCGATCAGTCGCTCGTCGACGGCCCGCACCGGGACCTGCGCCGGGCCCGCGCCGCGGCCATCAACATCATCCCCACGAGCACGGGCGCCGCTCGCGCCACCGGCCTGGTGCTGGAGGCGATGAAGGGCAAGCTCGACGGCACGTCGCTGCGGGTGCCGGTGCCCACCGGATCGATCACCGACTTCAACGCCATCTTGAAGTCGGCACCGTCGGTCGCCGAGATCAACGCCGCCTACGCCAAGGCCGCCAAGAGCGGACCGCTGAAGGGCGTGCTGCGTTACACGGACGAGCCGATCGTGTCGTCCGACATCGTCACCGATCCGCACTCGTGCATCTTCGACGCCAAGATGACGATGGCCCAGGGCAAGCTCGTCAAGGTGTTCGGCTGGTACGACAACGAGTGGGGCTACTCGAACCGTCTCGTCGACTTCCTCGCCTTCGCCGGCGCCAAGGTCGCCAAGCTCAAGAAGTGAGGATCGGACCCGTGCTCCGATGCGAGCGACCGAGCGCCAGCTGCCGACGCTTCAGCGGCGCCCACTTGTCGGGAGCGGCAGGTAACGGCCTGCGTGGCCTCGTGAGCTTCAGCGAAGCGCTTGTAGGAACGCAGTCACAGTGAATACCCGGGTTCCCACGCTCGAGGACCTCGAGCAGGCGCTCGGCGGTCTCGCCGGCAAGCGCATCCTCGTGCGCACCGACTTCAACGTCCCGCTCGACGGGTCGACGATCACCGACGACTTCCGGATCCGCGCCGCGCTGCCGACGATCGAATGGCTCACCGAGCGGGGGGCCACCGTGCTCACCGCCAGCCACCTCGGCCGGCCCAAGGGCCAGGCCAACCCGAAGTACTCGATGGATCCGGTGCGGGCCCGGCTCGCCGAGCTGGCGCCCGGCGTGTCCCTGCTCGAGAACCTCCGGTTCGATCCGGGTGAGGAGGGCAACGACGACGCCTTCGCCGCCCATCTGGTCGACGATCCCGACGGCAACGGTCCGATCGACGGCTACGTGAACGACGCCTTCGGCGCGTCACACCGTGCGCACGCGTCCATCGTCGGCCCGCCCAGGCGGGTCCCGTCGGCCGCCGGCCGCCTGCTCGAGAAGGAGGTCGACGTGCTGCTCGGCCTGCGGAGCTCGCCGAAGCGCCCGTTCGTCGCCGTGCTCGGCGGCGCCAAGATCAGCGACAAGCTGGGGGTCGTCGAAGCGCTGCTCGACGTCGTCGACCATCTCGTCATCGGCGGCGCCATGGCCTTCACGTTTCTCTCCGCCAAGGGGCTGCCGATCGGCGACTCGCTGTTCGAGCCCGACCAGGTGGACACGTGCAAGCGCCTGCTCGAGTCGGGCAAGGCCATCAGCCTGCCGAGCGACATCGTCGGCCTCGACGCCAACGGTCGGTTCGCCACATGGGGCACCCGCATCCCCGAGGGCGGCAAGGGCCTCGACATCGGACCGGGCTCGGCCGCCGAGTTCTCCGACATCGTGATGGAAGCCCGCACGGTCTTCTGGAACGGCCCGATGGGCATGTTCGAGGACGAGCGCTTCGCGGCCGGCACCAAGTCGGTCGCGGAGGCGATGGCGGCCACCAAGGCCTTCACCGTCGTGGGGGGTGGCGACTCGGCCGCGGCGCTCGCCCAGTTCCGTCTCGACGACGACGTCGATCACGTGTCGACGGGCGGGGGTGCGTCACTCGAACTGCTCGAGCTCGGCGACCTTCCCGGCCTCGCCGCGCTGCGGGAAGGAAGCACAACGTGATGAGTTCAGCGAGCGCAGCAAGCGTCCCGAGGCTCGAGCGGGTAGGTCGGCGGAGCGCTAGCGGAGCCGGCCGGCGCGCCGGCCTGCGTGGCCGGGGAACGCAATGACGCGGACGCCGCTCATCTCGGGCAACTGGAAGATGCATCACAACCACTTCGAGGCGATCCAGACCGTGCAGAAGCTGCACTACCTCGTCGACAAGGAGACGACCGAGTCGGTCGACGTGAGCATCCACCCGCCGTTCACCGACCTGCGCAGCATCCAGACGCTCATCGATGCCGACGATCTGCCGTTCGCCCTCGGCGCCCAGCACTGTCACTGGGAGGACAAGGGGGCGTTCACCGGTGAGGTGTCGCCGGTGTTCCTCGCCAAGCTCGACGTGAAGTACGTCATCGTCGGCCACAGCGAGCGGCGCGAGCTGTTCGGCGAGACCGACGAGATGGTCGCCGCCAAGGTGTCGGCCATCCAGAAGCACGGCATGACACCGATCGTCTGTGTCGGTGAGACGCTCGACGAGCGCGAAGCGGGCGACACCGAGGACAAGGTGCTCGGCCAGATCGACACCGCAGTGGCCGGTCGGGCGAAGGCCCAGATCGCCTCGCTCGTGATCGCCTACGAGCCGATCTGGGCGATCGGCACGGGCAAGACGGCGACGTCGGATGACGCCCAGACGGTGTGCCATTCGATCCGCGAGCGGATCCGCCATCTCACGGACGCGGCAACGGCCGACGCCGTGCGGATCCAGTACGGCGGATCGGTGAAGGCGGCCAACATCGCCGAGTTGATGGCCCAGCCCGACATCGACGGCGCCCTCGTCGGCGGAGCCAGTCTCGACCCCGACGAGTTCGCCAAGATCATCGCCTACCAGGGCTGACGTTCGACCGCCGTTCGCCGTCCGGAGGGTATTTGCCCACCTCGCGGTGCGACCGGAGGGTAAATACCTGACGGTTCCGTGGGGTAAATACCCTCCGGTCGGTGACGGTGGGTAAATACCCTCCCGTCGTTCAGGCGCACTCCGCGCGGTGGGCGTTGCGTGGTGTACGGCGCGGCGTTCACTTGGCCGTTCATTGTCACGGGGCTACCAGTTGGGGTCTTGGCCGGGGGAGCGGCCGCTGGTGTCGAGGTCTCGGGTCGCCTCGCGTTGGGCGGCGCCGGCGCGGTTGCGCGCGTCCAGCTCGTTGACCTGTTCGGTGTCGACGCCCTCGTTGTCGATCGACTCGTTCTCCTCCTGGGCGAGCTCGGTGTCGCTCTGTGGATCCCGGTCGCGGCCGAGCTTCTTGGAGAGACGCTCCCGGGTTTCGGCGAGCCGCGCGCCGGCGTCGTCGGGAACGATCGAGCGGCAGGTGCGGCCGTCCACGATGTTCATCGCGTCCTGATATGCCGCCCGCGGATCGTCGGGGCCGGGACCGACGGCCGTACGTCGATCGAACGGATCGGCGTCGGTGTCGTCGGCGAGCGAGTCGCCCGCCGCCAGCAGGTCGCCCTGGGCCTCGAGGGTGACGGCGAGGTTGAAGCGGATCTCGCAGTCATCCGGTGCCGCGGCGAGGGCGCGGCGGAAGGCATCCTCGGCGCCGAGCAGGTCACCCTGGCGATACAGGGCGTCGCCGAGACCGAGGTCGTCGAGCGAGGGATCGACGATGTCGAGGACGCCGAGTCTGCGGAAGTTCGTCTCTGCCCGTTCCCAGTGGCCGTCGGCGTAGGCGGAGGTGCCGGCCGCGGCGAACCAGTACATCGTCAGGGACTTCAGCCCGACGGCGAGCAACGCCGCAACGAGCGGCAGGGCGAGCAGGCGCCGGCGCCGGCGGGTCGGGCGAAGCCGGCCGGTCATGCCGTCCTCCGGCGTGACGCCGGTCCGAACGCCCGGCGGGCCGCGGCCACTTCCTCGGCACTCGCCGCCGCCTGCCACAGCACCAGGGCGACGAGGGCCCCGGCCGGGATCCAGTAGAGGCGGTTGCGGGCCGGGCGATCACCGGCGCCGGCCGTCGCCGCGGCGTCGCGGATGTCGCTCGCCAGGTCGTCGAGACCGCCCGGCGACTGGCGATGGAGGTAGGGCACGCCGATGTCGGTCGCGATGCGACGCAACGCCCCCTCGTCAGCACGGGAGACCGCGTGCTCACCGGTGGCCGCGTCGATCAGGTACGGGTCCTCGCTGACGGTGGCGCGCCGCTCGCGGCCGACGAACTCCTGCATCCTCGCGCCCTCGGCGGTGCCGTAGCCGAACACGGCACCGGCGTCGACGAGGTCGGCGAGATCGGCGAACGACTCCAACCCGCTCGATCCTTCGTCGGCGTCGATCGTGTTCGGGCCGAGCAGCTGCCCGGCCTGTTGGCTCAGCGACGGGCCAGACGTCGTCGCCGCGGTGCGTTCGCCGTCGGAGAAGTAGAAGACGACGCTGAACCCTTCGTCGCCGGTGGCCGTCGGGCGGGGGAGCTGTTCACCGACGGCCGCCAGGGCGAGCTCGAGCTGACTGCCGCGGCTGTAGGCGGCGCGCTCCTGGCGCAGGACGGCGACGGCGGTCTCGAGCGCGGCGGCGTCGGTGGTCCACGGCAGGTCGATCCGCGCTTGGGTGTCGAAGCGGACGAGCGAGAAGTGGGCGCCCGGGAAGTAGCTCGCCAGCTCGGTGATGTCGGCGCGGACACCGTCGAGGCGGGGACGATCGGTCGCGCCCGTGGCCGTCGGGCCGTAGTCCTCGGCGGCCATGCTCGCCGTGGTGTCGACGACGAAGAGCACGTCGGCGGCGGTCTGGCGCGCTTCGCTCCGGCCGGCGGTGGTGGCGGGGTCGACGGCGATCGCCAGGGCCGCCGCGCAGATCCCGCCGGAGCGCAGCAGGGCCCCGACCCCGGGCCGGCGCCGGATCCGCACCACGAACACGACGACGACGAGCGCCGCCACACCGGCGATCACCGGCCACGGCAACAACGGGTCGAATCTCATCGCCGGAGGACGAGCGTGAGGAGGGACAGGAGGGCGGCGCCGGCGGTGACGCCGGCGGCCAGCGTGGTGGGGCGATCGTCGCGCACCAGCTCGGGTGGTTGCTCGAGCTTCGTCGCCTCCATCTCGATGATCTGGCTGACGACGGTGTCGACCACGTCGTCGTCCGCGGTCGTGAGGTACGCCCCGCCCGTCAGCGCCGTGGCGGCCGCCAGTTCCCTGGCGTCGTAGTCGGTGATGTGCCCGTCGACGGCGATGCCGTACACGCGGATGCCTCGTTGGGCGGCCAACGTCGCCGCCTCGTCGAGCGACACGATCGGGTCGCCGGCGAGCGCGTTGTCGGTGGCCAGCACGATCGAGCGGGCCCGCTCCTCGTCGGGACGGTCGAAGCGCATGATGCACGACGCCAGTCCGTCGCCGATCAGCGAGCTGCCGCCTTCCTCGGTCCCGAGCACGAACGACCGCGCCCCTCGGTTGAGCTGGTCGACTGCGTACTCGAGCATCGCCGTGACGTACTCGCCGTCATCCGTCAGCGGGAACACGGTGATGGCCGCCCCGTTCCAGATCGTCAGCCCGATCCGATCGCCGGGCAGTCCCGACGAGATGTCGACGAAGCGACGCAGCAGCGACTCGTCGAGCTCCTTCATCGAGCCCGACACGTCCAGGCAGAGCATGACGTCGCGGCTGAGACTCGTTCGTTCCCGCGACTGCTCGGTCAGCGGTCGCATCATCAGCACCACACCTGCGAGCCCGGTGATGGAGAGCATCGCCAGCTCGGCGCCGGCGAGCGACCGGTATCGGCGCAGCGCCTTGCGGAACGGTCCGGAGGCGAGGGCATGGTCGACGTTGGCGACGGCGAGCTCGTCGCCCCAGTCGCCGCGCCCGGAACGGCCGGCGCGGCGTGAGCGCCGGACGAGAACCACAGCGACGACGATGCCGACGGCGAGGGCCACCGCGCCCAGCCACGCGCTGCGGAAGACGAGGGCAGCGATCATGCCGACGGCTCCTCGCCGGTCGGCGGTACGCCGTCACGGTTGGTGCCTGGCACCATCCGTGACGCGTCGGCGTCGTCCTCGGTGATCACGTCGCGTGCGACGCGGAGCGACTGTGCGGTGTCCGCCGACGCCGACTCGGCGAACTGCGGCTGCTCGAACGACCGCACGGCGGCGGCGGCGCGGCGGCGCCCGGCCGAGTCGAGGGCACTCGCCGACATCGCGTCGGCGCCCGTCGTGCCGGTGTCGCCGGCGTACGAGCGAAGGGTGCGAGCCAGTTCGTGATGGAGGTGGCGCTCGTCGAGATCCCCGCCGGCCAGGCGGGCGCCGAGCTCGTCGATGCGATGGAGGTAGACGTCGTGGATCGTCGCCGGCGGGGCGATCTCGACGCTGCGGTGGCGTCTCGGCCTGATGATCCAGACGGCCAGGGCAGCGCCGGCGAGCAGCGCCCCGATGCCGATCGCCAGCCAGAGCCCGCTCAGCGGATGCGGGGCGTACAGCCGGTCGTCGGCGGGTGGCGCCGTGTCGGCGGACGCCGCCGCCAGGAGCGCCGACCACCCCGTCGCGAGGATCATCGTCGGGCCTCGGCGACGGCGAGCCGTTGGCGCTCCAAGAGCTCGAAGACCGACGAGACGGTGGTGTCGGCGCCGCTGAGCCCCGTCGATGCGGCGCCGCACTCGGTCAGCGCGGCCCGGAGACGGCGCCGTCGTTCGGCGGCCACCTGCTGGAGGTCGGCGTGGAGGCGGGGGCGGTCCCGGAAGAACGCCGGGATGCGATGTCCCTCGACATGTCGGAGCGGCTGCGACGCCAGCGCCGGTTCGGTGATCGCCATGTCGCCGACGGCGCAGTACAGCACCTCGTGCTGGGCGCATAGCCGGCGGATGCGGCGGAGATGCCCGCTGTCGAGGTCGATGTCGTCGGCGAGCACGACCACGATCAGGCGGCGCCGGAACTGGCGGGCCACGTGGTCCAGCAGGCCGTCGAGGTCGGACATCGACCCGTCGAGATCGATCGTCGAGTGGATGGTCCGCAGGATCTGCTCGAGGTGTGCCTCCCCGCGACCGAACGGTACGTGGGCGATTCCCGTCGACCCGCCCAGGGGGCCGCTCGTCGGACCGACGACCAGCCCGATCGAGTCCCCGTGGCGCATCGCCAGCTGGCCGATCAGCCCGGTGGCCAGCACGACGACATCCCGCTTGGAACATGTGGCGTCGGCCATGGCTGCCATCGACCGCCCGGAGTCGACGACGAAGAGGACCCCGTGGCGGCGCTCGGCGACGTTTCGCTTCACGAGCGGCCGGCCGCTGCGCGCCGTCGCCTTCCAGTCGATGTCCTTGACGTCGTCGCCGACGACGTAGTCACGCAGGTCCTCGAAGTCCATGCTCCGGCCGCGATGGATCGAGCCGTACTCGCCGTCGAGGAGGTGTTGCGTCCGCCGCCGCACGGCGATCGCCGTGCGCGAGCGAACCTTGACGAGCAGGGCCCGGTCCGCGCCGGGTGCCGTCACCGTCCGGTCGCCGGGCGGCTCGGCTCCGGCGGGCGAGCGGTCAGGGCGTCGGAACCGCGGCAACGACCGCATCGATGATCGCCTCCACCGGCACCTCGTCGGCGACCGCCTGGAAGCCGAGGCGCACCCGGTGCCGGAACACCACATGGCAGAGCGAGCGGACGTCATCGGGCGTGGCGTAGGAACGCCCGTGGAGCAAGGCCAATGCGCGCGACGCCTGTTGCAATGCGATCGAGCCCCGCGGGCTCGACCCGAGCTCGATGTACGAGGCCAGCGTCGGGTCGATGAGATCGGCGGCCGAGCGAGTCGCCTGAGCCAGGGCAACGGCGTAGCGCTTCACCTCGTCGTCGACGTAGACGCGTGTGGCCAGGTCGATCAGGAACTCCACATCGGCGAGCTCGACCACGTGCTGCACCGCCGGCGCCTTGGTACCGAGCACCCCCCGGTCGACCCGCTCGAGCACCTCCAACTCCTCGGCCGCGGTGGGATAGCCGATGACCTCCTTGAGCAGGAAGCGGTCCATCTGCGCCTGGGGGAGGGGATAGGTGCCTTCCTCCTCGATCGGGTTCTGCGTCGCCATCACCATGAACGGAGAGGGCAACGGATAGACCATGCCGCCGATGCTCGTCTGGCGCTCCTGCATGGCCTCGAGCGTGGCGCTCTGGGTCTTGGCGCTCGAACGGTTGACCTCGTCGAGCAGCACGAAGTTGGCGTGCACCGGCCCCAGGCGGGTGTCGAACTCGCCGTTCGAGGGGTCGTAGACCTGCGTGCCGACGATGTCGCTAGGCAGCAGGTCAGGCGTGCACTGGATGCGGGCGAACGAGGCGTTCACCACGCCGGCGAGGGTGGACACAGCGGTCGTCTTGGCCAGTCCGGGGACGCTCTCCACGAGGATGTGCCCTTCGGCGAGCATCGTGACGAGGAGGCTGGTGCGCAGATGGGCCTGGCCGACGAGGCGCTCGTCGTAGGCCCGCCGCAATCGCGACACGATGTCGTCCGCGCGCTCCAGGTCGGCCGGTGACAACGGCTTCCCGCGATCGTGAGCGGCCGGTTCGGCCGCTCCGCCGGCCACGGGTCCGGACGCGTGAGATCGTGTTCCGATACTCATGCAGGATGGCGCTTCACGTCGGTGATCGGCAAGGACGTAGCTTCGCGACGGCTCCGTGCCGGCGGCTTGAACGAAATTGCGCGTCCGTTCTGACCAGGGGAAACGCGGCCGATTTGCGCGATTTGTGTTGTCTCGTTGTTTCCGTTCCCGGAACATTCGCTCCGATCTCCATTTGCTCCGGTCAGAGGCTTTCCCACACCGTGGGACCCTGCTACGGTGTCGCCACCCAAGGTTTGGGGGACGGGCCTCGGGCCGGTCGACAGCGCCACCGACACGGCATCGTGAAGGGAGCAGCCGACCGACGAGCCGTCACGCTTCATAGTCACAACTCAGGAGGTCGATGACGTGACCAGTCGTCGAAGGAGCAAGACGCTCATTTCCCTATTCGCCTCTGCCTCGGTCGCGGCCATGGTGACCGCCGGCGCAGCCGGTGCCACCACAGCCCCACCTGGCACCGACGCCGCCGGCACCGAAGCCGCCGGGTCTGAAGCACCGGCCGGCAGCGATGCGGCAGCTGGCTCGGGCGGAGTGGGAGAAGTCGGCGGCAGTGCCTGCGGCATCCCCCACGGCCCCTGGGAGCCGGCTGCAGCCGCCCCGTCAGGCGAAGTCCGCGTCGCGTGGAACGACCCGTTGCTGTCGTTCAACTCGAACACCAACCGCGGCAACGCCACGGCCAACAACAACCCCCTGTACCTGATGAACGCCGGCGGCTTCTCGATGTACAACGCCGACCTGGAGCTCATCAACAACGATCAGTTCGGCACGTGCACCATCGAGTCGCTCGACCCGCTGACCATCACGTACCGCATCAACGAGGGCGTCACGTGGAGCGACGGCACGCAGGTCGACGCGGCCGACCTCATCCTCCAGTGGGGGGCCGGCAACGGCCAGTTCAACGACGCGAGCACCGTCGTCACGGGCGACACCGGTGAGACAGCCGAGGCCGACGAGAACGGCAACCCGATCATCGTCGGGCCCGACGGCGCCGACATCACGTCGGTCGACGAAGAGGCCTACAACGCCGCCTACGACCCCGACAGCGGCGCGCTCCTCGAGGGCTATGCCTACAAGATCAGCGCCGGCGTCGCGTTCGACACGTCGAGCCCGTCGCTGGCCCTCATCAGCGAGATGCCCACGATCTCGGAGGACGGCCTCGCCGTCACCACGGTGTGGGACAGCTTCTACGTCGACTACCAGATCGCCGGTCTGTCCACGCTCGGCGTTCCGGCGCACGTCGTCGCACAGCGGGCCCTCGGCATCGAGGATCCGGCCGAGGCCAAGCAGGCGCTCATCGACGCCTTCGCCAACGACGACCCGGCTGCTCTGAAGCCGATCGCCGACTTCTGGAACACCGGCTTCGACGCCAACAGCCTCCCGGACGACCCGGGCCTGTACCTCGGCGTCGGCCCCTACAACCTCACCGCCTACGACGAGGTCACGCAGATGACGTTCGAGGCACGCGAGGGCTACACGTGGGGTCCCCAGCCGAACGTCCAGACGATCGTCTACCGCATCATCGGTGACCCGACTGCCGCCGTCCAGGCGCTGCAGAACGAGGAGATCGACATCATCCAGCCGCAGGCGACCGCGGACATCCTCGACCAGCTGGCCGGCCTCGCCGACCGCGGCGTCGAGGTGATCTCCGACAACGGCGCCACGTTCGAGCACGTCGACCTGGCCATGAACAACGGTGGACCGTTCGACCCGGCAGCGTACGGCGGCGATGAGGCCACGGCGCTCGCCGTCCGTCAGGCGTTCCTCAAGACGATCCCGCGGCAGGAGATCCTCGACCGCCTGATCGTCCCGCTGGTTCCCGACGCCGTACTGCGCGACTCGTTCACGCAGGTGCCCGGCTCGCCGATGTACGAAGGCATCGCCTCCACCAACGGTGTCCGTGACTTCGCCGAAGTCGACATCGAGGGTGCCACGGCGCTGCTCGAGGAGGCCGGTGTCACCACGCCGCTCGACGTGCGGTTCCTGTATGCCGCCAACAACCCGCGGCGTGCCGCCGAGTACGAACTGATCCGTGACTCGGCTGCCCAGGCCGGCTTCAACGTCATCGACGGCAACAGCCCGACGTGGGGTGTCGACCTCAACAACACCGACTTGTACGACGCCGCCCTCTTCGGTTGGCAGTCGACGTCCATCAACGTGAGCGACAGTGAGTCGAACTACGCGACGGACACGATCAACAACCACTACGGGTTCTCGAACGCCGAGGTCGACGAGCTGTACGCCCAGCTGCAGGTCACGACCGACGCCGCCGAGCAGGAGGCGATCCTCGGCCGGGTCGAAGCGATCCTCGTCGAGGAAGCCTTCGGCATCCCGATCTTCCAGCACCCGTCGATCACCGGGTACAACTCCACCTATGTCAGCGGTGTCAGCAACATCGCCATCGCCCCGACGGTGTTCTTCAACGTCTGGGAGTGGCAGGCCGTCGGCTGACCACTTGAATCGGGAGTGCTCGAAGCTCCCGTTGCCCGTTACCAGCGGGGCCGGTCGCCATGGTGCGGCCGGCCCCGCCCGGCGGGTACACCTGATCAACGTCTCGTGGAGTACTGCGCCTGATGCTCGTGTTCATCTCCCGGCGGCTCATCGCCGGGCTTCTCGTCCTCTTCGTCGCCTCGTTCATCGTCTACATCCTGATGTCGAAGGCGGGCGACCCGCTCGCCTTCATCGCCGAGATCCAGAACGAGGAGCAGCGGATCGCCATCGAAAAAGCGGTGCGCGACGGCCTCAACCTCGACACGCCCGTCATCGGGCGCTTCTTCCTCTGGCTCCGTGACCTGTTCACAGGGGAGTGGTTCGGCATCTCCGCCCGAACCCAGCTGCCGATCGGCGATGACCTGCGCTCTCGCATCCCGGTCACGCTCAAGCTGGTGGGCGCGGCGACGATCCTGTCGATGGTGGTCGGAACGACCGTCGGTGTCGTCACGGCGATCCGCCAGTACTCCGGCTTCGACTACCTCGTCACCTTCTTCACGTTCGTCTTCTTCTCGCTCCCCAGCTTCTGGGTGGGCGTGATCCTCAAGGACATCGGCGGCATCCAGTTCAACGACTGGTTGCGCGACAGCGCCCGCTTCTCGCCGGCCGTGCTGGTCGGCATCGGCGTCGTGGCCTTCATCCTCATCTACACCTCCGCCGGCGGTGAGCCGCGCCGGAAGCTCGCCGTCGCGGCGATCGGCACCGGCGTCATCGAGGCGGTCCTGATCTACGTGTCGGCCACGGAGTGGCTGCGGAACCCCGGTCTCGGCCCCGTGGTCACCGCCCTGTTCGCGGTGTTGATCGCCCTCGGCCTCACCGCCGTGATGGCGGGGCTCCGCAACGTCAAGGCCCGCAACACGGCACTGACGACCGCGGCGATCGGTGCCGTGCTGTGGTTCCCCCTGCAGATCTGGCTCGACGACATGAGCTTTTGGAAGCTCCTGCTGTTTGCCGTGGTCTCGATCGGCGTCGGCGTCGGTGTCGGATACGCCTGGGGTGGTTTCGACAAGGGCCTGTCCGGACGGATCGGCGGGCTCACCGCGTTCTTGATCTCGATCGTCATCTTCGTCGACCGGGCGATGCAGTCGTGGGACGACTACGCGTCCAACAGCGTGATCCGCAACCGGCCGATCAAGACGATCGGCGACCGTGAGACCCGGCTGGAAGGCGATTTCTGGCAGCACGTCAACGACACCTTCGGCCACATCATCTTGCCGACCATGGTGCTGATGCTCATCTCGGTCGCCACCTACACCCGGTACTCGCGCTCGAGCATGCTGGAGGTGTTCAACCAGGACTACATGCGCACGGCACGCTCGAAGGGCCTCACCGAACGCACCATCATCGTGCGCCACGGTTTGCGCAACGCCCTGATCCCCCTGGCGACCGTCATGACCCTCGACATCAGCGGCGTGCTCGGCGGAGCGGTCATCACCGAGACCGTCTTCGAGTGGAACGGGATGGGCAGGATGTTCATCGATGCCCTCCGAGCACTCGACCCCAACCCGGTGATGGCGTTCCTCGTCATCACCGCCGGCTGCGCCATCGTCTTCAACATCATCGCCGACCTGCTGTATGCCGTTCTCGACCCGCGAATCCGGATCACATGAGCAGCGCGTCAACCCCCCGCACGGAGGTCCCGGTATGACCGCACCCGTCGATCTCGATCCCGGCCACCAGGCCGGAGACGCACCCATCGCCGACGAGCAGCTGTTCGAGCAGAAGGAGGTCGCCGGCCTCAGCCAGATGCAGATCGTCCGGCGCCGGTTCCTTCGGCACCGAGGGGCGATGTCGTCGATGCTGCTCCTCGCCACCATCGTCATCGTCTCGATCTCGTCGGTCGGTGTCGGCCCGATCCCCGGATGGTGGAAGTGGGAGCCCAACCAGGGCGTGCCGCCGGTGGCCGACGATGGGCCGACCCTGTCGCTTCGTCCGGGCTGGCTCGGCGGCAGCGGCATCGGGCTCGGCACGCACCCTTTCGGCGTCGACAACGAGCTCGGCCGCGACATGTTCGCCATGACGATGAAGGGTGTGCAGACGTCGCTGACGATCATCCTCGTCTACGGAGCGCTGGCCCTGATCATCGGCGTCACCGTCGGGGCGGTCGCCGGCTACTTCGGTGGATGGCTCGACATCGTGCTGATGCGCATCACCGAGGTGTTCATGGTGATCCCATTGCTCGTCGTGGCCGCCGTAGCCGGGTACGCCTTCAACGCGACCGGCGTCTGGTCACTCGCCATCCTGCTCGGCATCGTCGGCTGGACGGGATTGTCGAGGCTCGTGAGAGCCGAGTTCCTGGCGCTCCGCGAGCGCGAGTTCGTCGACGCCGCGCGCGTGGCCGGGGCCTCGTCGCGCCGGATCATCTTCAAGCACATCCTGCCCAACAGCGTCGGTGTGATCGTCGTCAGCATGACGCTGCTCATGGGTGCCGGCATCCTCGCCGAGGCCGCGCTCGGCTTCCTCGGATTCGGCGTGCAGCGGCCCAACATCTCGCTCGGCAACCTCGTGGAGGACTACAAGACGGCGTTCTCCGTCCGGCCGTGGCTGTTCCTCTGGCCCGGCGTGTTCATCGTGGCGATCGTGCTCAGCCTGCAGTTCATCGGTGACGGTCTGCGCGACGCCTTCGACCCCCGCCAGAAGCGCATCCCCAAGCGCAAGGACCTGAGCGTGAGCGACGACCAGATCCGCCTCGAGGTCGGTGCGGCGAACATGCAACGGCACGCCGGCAACTAGACGATGGCGGCAACGATGCCGATCGCCACCAGGCCGGCCGCGGCGGCCAGCGTGCCGACATGCCACCGGACGGGTGGACGGTCGTGTTCGAGTCGCGGGTCGTCGAGATGACCGGCGCGTCGGAGTTCCTCCCAGCGGGCCTCCACCATGTCGGCGGCCGCACTCGCCGGGTTGGACGTGCGCTCGACGGCGGTGACCGCGGCGATCGCCGCCTCGGTCCGCAGCGAGCCGCGGTGCACGAGGGCGGCCCGACGACCGGCGCCGCGGCTGCGGGCGGGCGCCGCCCACGCCGTGAAGCGGCCATACGCGGTCTCGATCTCGAGCGCGAAGCGCATCTCGATCGCCGTGATCGCCGGCCACGGCACGTCGATCGTCCTCGTGACATTGACGAGCCGGACACCGCCGTCGGAGACGACCACCTCGGGACGCCAGAACGCTGCCCACGCCCCACCGGCGATCAGGGCCAACCACGGCCCGAACGCGACCACGGCACCCGGACCGCCCTGGATCGCCAACGACACCACGCCGGCGGCGCACAGCGCCGCCGTCACGACCGCGAGCACCCGGCCGAAAAGGGGTCGGAAGACGTGCTCCACTGCTACATCGTGCCATCGAAACGAATGTGACCCAATGACTGACACAACCCTGAACGACATCGACCCGAAGGAACCGGTCCTCTCCGTCCGCAATCTCGACATCGATTTCTGGGTCGACGGCACCTGGTACCCGGCGGTCGTCGGCAGCAACTTCGACCTGTTCCCGGGCGAGGTGCTGGCGATCGTCGGTGAGTCGGGTTCGGGCAAGTCCACCACGGCGATGGCGCTGCTCGGCCTGCTGCCCAAGAACTCGTCGGTCCGCGGCTCGATCAAGATGCGCGGCAAGGAGATCGTCGGCATCGACAACTACTCGCTCCGCCAGATCCGCGGCGCCGAGGCGGCGATGATCTTCCAGGAGCCGATGACGGCGCTGAACCCGGTGTACACGGTCGGGTTCCAGATCGCCGAGATGCTGCGCAGCCACCAGGCGATGTCGCCGAAGCTGGCCCGGCAGCGGGCGATCGAGCTGTTGACGCTCGTCGAGATCCCCGATCCCGAGCGTCGCGTCGACTCGTACCCGCACCAGCTCTCGGGCGGCCAGCGCCAGCGGGCGATGATCGCCCAGGCGCTGGCGATGGACCCGGCGTTGCTCATCGCCGACGAACCGACCACGGCCCTCGACGTCACCGTGCAGGCCGAGATCCTCAAGTTGATCCGCGACCTGCGCGACCGCATCGACGCCGGCATCGTGCTGATCACCCACGACATGGGCGTGGTCGCCGACCTCTCCGACCGCGTGATCGTGATGGAGAAGGGCATCATCGTCGAGTCGGGCACGGCCCACCAGGTGTTCAAGGAGCCGCAGCACGCCTACACCCAGCAGCTGCTGGCAGCCGTGCCGCACCTCGGCTCGGTCATCGCCGGCACCGAGTCCACGGCGCCGAACGTGGCGGTGCGGGACACGAGTGCGCCGTCAGCCGTTGCGGGTGAGTTGGTCGTCGACCTGCGAGACGTCGCCATCGAGTACCCCAAGCGTGGCCGGGTCCCGGCGTTCCGTGCGGTGGACGGCGTCACGCTCACCGTCGAGCCGGGCGAGGTCGTCGGGCTGGTGGGGGAATCCGGCTCCGGCAAGACCACCATCGGGCGGGCGATCGTCGGTCTGCTCCCGTTCGTGTCCGGCGAGGCGCACATCCTCGGCACCAACATGGTGGGCATCGACAAGGAACAGCTCCGGCAGGTGCGACGAGACGTGAGCTTCGTGTTCCAGGACCCGGGATCCTCGCTCAACCCGCGATTGCCGGTCGGCGAATCGATCGGCGAGCCGCTGCTGCTCCAGGGCATCGCCAAGGGTGACGCCCTGGCCAAGCGGGTCGAGAACCTGCTCGATCGCGTGCACCTCTCCCGCGACCTTCGCAACCGCTACCCGCACGAGCTGTCCGGCGGGCAGCGTCAGCGCGTCGGCATCGCCAGAGCTCTGGCGCTCGGGCCCAAGCTGCTCATCGCCGACGAGCCGACCTCGGCGCTCGACGTGTCGGTGCAGGCCAAGGTGCTCGAGCTGTTCCAGGAGCTGCAGGCCGAGATCGGCTTCGCCTGCCTGTTCATCTCCCACGATCTCGCCGTCGTCGAGATCCTGGCGCGGCGCATCGCCGTGATGCAGCTCGGGCAGCTGGTCGAGTTCGGACCTCGGGAGCAGATCCTCAACAACCCGCAGGACCTGTACACCAAGCGCCTGCTCGCGGCGGTGCCGGTGCCCGACCCCGACGAGCAGCGGATCCGCCGAACCGAACGCGACCGCCTGCTCGCCGCGGCCGCGGCGGAAGCCTCGGAATAGCGCGTACGCAGGCGTGATCGGCCGCTGGAACAAATTTGCCAGGATGGTCACACGGCGGTCGTTCGCTTTCCCGAAGTTTGAGATGCTGGTAACTTTGCGTCGCCTCGGGTTCTGGGGAGGGCCTTTGGCCGGCGATCGTGTCGAGATCGACACGCTGGCCGAATCACTTCTCCGCACTTGATCATCGAGTGGGTCCACAACGACATTCAGGAGGTCGATGACGTGACCAGTCGTCGAACGAGCAAGACGCTCGCCACCGTTCTCGGTGTGTCTGCTGCGGCAATCGCCATCAGCAGCGTCGCCGCCGCAACCACCGCACCCCCCGGTTCCGAAGGCGGTGCCGCCGCCGGTGGCGGCGGGGAGCTCATCGATCTGGGCACATTCGCCCTCGACCCGCCCGAGCACATCGACCCGGCGCTGAACACGACGCTCGACGCCTACCAGGTGATCAACGCGCTCTACGACGGTCTGACCGACATCGATTCCACCGATCCGTCGAGCCCCGTCGTCGTCCCCGATCTCGCCACGTCGTACGAGTCCAACGAGGACGCCTCGGTCTGGACGTTCCAGATCGCCGAGGGCCTCGCGTTCTCCAACGGCGAGCCGATCCTGCCCAGCACGTTCAAGCGCTCCTGGGAGCGCGCCGCCATGCTGGCCGGCGACTACTCGTACCTGATGAACTTCATCGAGGGGGGCGCCGAGATGTTCTCGGCCGACCCCGACGGCACAGGACCTGAAGAGGCTCCGCCTGCGGCCACCGAACTGTCGGGCGTCGTCGCCGACGACGAGGCGATGACCCTCACGGTCACGCTCTCGGCTCCGTACGCCAACTTCCCCGCGGTTGCCGGCTTCCAGCTGTTCTTCCCGATGCCCGAGGAGGCTGACGCCGCCGGCGCCGACTACGAGAACCAGCTGATGATCGGCAACGGGCCGTACGCCATGGAGTCGGCCCGCAGCGACGAGGTGATCGTCCTCGTCAAGAACGAAAGCTGGGACGGCGACTTCAACGGCGACACGTGGGACCAGCGCCCCGATCGCATCGAGTTCCGGGTCTCGGCCGACGCCGACACCTCGTACAACGCGCTCGAGGCCGGCGAGGGCGACACCGCCCGCATCCCGTCGGGTCGCACGGCCGAGGCTCAGGAGAACTGGGGCACCACGACCGATGTGCCGATCATGGGCTCGTACTACTTCCAGATCAATGACCGCGACCCGCGGATCGGCGGACCGGACAATCTCCTGCTGCGGCAGGCGATCTCCCAGGCCATCGACCGCGAGGCGATCAACGACGCGGTGTTCGACGGTGCCCGCTCGGTTGCCACCGGCATCGTCCCCGAGGGCATTCCCGGCTTCATGGCCGACCTCTGCAGCTACTGCGGCTACGACCCCGAGGCCGCCCAGGCGGCGTTCGACGAATGGGTAGCGGCCGGCAACGAGCTCACCGAGCCGCTTCCGATCCAGTACGGCGCCGGTGGTGTCCACGGCGACGTCGTCGCGATCATCGTCGACAACCTGTCGCAGATCGGCATCGACGCCCAAGGTGAGGAGCTGACGACCGAGACGTACTTCTCGTCGATGGCGGATGGCTCCTGCGTGATCTGCCGCTCGGGCTGGATCGCCGACTACCCGACGTACGACAACTTCATGTACGACCTGTTCCACAGCGACGCCCTGAACGGCAACAACTACGGCTTCATCAACGACGAATTCGACGCCCTCGTCGACGAGGCCAAGGCCACGACCGACGAGGAGACTCGCGACTCGCTGTTCAACCAGGCTGAAGAGCTGCTCCTCAACACCCAGATCGGCGCCATCCCGCTGCTGTTCTACCGTGGCGACTACGCCTTCAACGCCGAGCGCCTGCAGGGCTTCACGCAGTCACCGCTCATGCTCATCCCGTGGGAACGGATCACCATCGTCGAGTGACGAGAACGACCGTCTGACAACTCATGACTGATGGCTCGGGGCGGGGCGCCAGCCCCGCCCCGAGCACGAACCGGCCTCTCCCGTGATCAGCTACATCATCCGGCGCCTGCTGCTCCTCATCCCAACGGTCTTCTTCGCGCTCTCGTTCCTGTTCCTGCTGTACTTCGTGCTACCCGGCGATCCGGCGACGTTGCTGGCCGGCGGCGCCAATCGCAACGTCAACCCCCAGACCTTGGCGGATGCGAGACATCGCTACGGCCTCGATCAGCCCCTGTGGGAGCAGTTCTGGAACTTCTGGCGGCGCACGATCCGCTGGGATCTCGGCACCTCGTTCGTCAACAATCGCAGCGTCAACGACATGCTCGGCGAGAAGGCTCCGCGCAGCATTCGCCTGGCGATCTGGGCCACGCTGATCGACATCGTCGTCGGTATCAGCGTCGGCTTGATCTCCGCCGTCAAGCGATATTCCGTCCTCGATCGGATCACGACGTTCCTCACCGCGCTGGCCTCGGCGATCCCCGTCTTCGTGCTCGGGTTCGTTCTCCAGTACTTCTTCGCGGTCTATCCCGAGAAGCACGACTGGCCGCAGTGGGCTCGGTTGCGGACGTCGCGCCTCGGGCCCGACTCGTGGTTCGCCTTCATCATCCCGACGGGGGACCAGTGGCGATACCTGATCCTCCCCGCGATCGTGCTCGCCGCGGTCACGGCGGCGACGACAGCCCGGATGACTCGTGGTTCGATGCTCGAGGTGCTCAACATGGACTTCATGCGCACCGCTCGTTCCAAGGGCCTCGCCGAGCGCACGATCATCCGCCGTCACGGACTGCGCAATGCGTTGATTCCGGTGGTGACCTTGATCGGCATCAACTTCGGCACCGCCATCGGCGCGGCGATCCTCACCGAGACGGTGTTCTCGTGGCCGGGCCTCGGCTCCCAGATCGCCGATTCCGTCGGGCGACGCGACCTGCCGGTCATCCTCGGGTTCACGCTCGTCGTCGTGATCGTGTTCGGTCTGATCAACCTGCTCGTCGACTTGTCGTACGCCTGGATCGACCCTCGAATCCGGCTGGGGGAGAGCGCATGACGGACCTGATCAGTCTCCCCACCGTGCAGCCCGACGAGGCCCCGCTCGGTGATGTCGCGCCCACTCCCGCGAGAGGCGCGACGTGGCGGCGATTCGCCCGCAACCGGTTGGCGGTCGTCGGGCTGGTGATCATCGCCATCCTGGTGTTGGCGGCGATCTTCGCACCGCTGATCACCTCGTACAGCTACTCGGCGACGGGACCCGACCGACGATTCGGCCCGTCGCGCGATCACTGGTTCGGCACCGATCGCCTGGGTCGGGACATGTTCACCCGCGTCGTGTACGGGGCTCGCGTCTCCTTGAAGATCGGTTTCCTCGCCACGCTGATGTCGATGGTGATCGGCGTGCTTCTCGGCTCTACCGCCGGCTACTTCGGCGGGGTGATCGACAACCTGCTGATGCGGCTCACCGACGTGTTCCTCGCCATTCCCTACATCGTGCTCGCCATCTCCGTCGCGGTCGTGTTCGGACGGAGCGAGAACTCGCTCATCCTGGTGATCGGGCTCACCGGCTGGCTGGCCGTGGCGCGTGTCGTGCGCTCGTCGTACATCTCCCTCAAGAACCAGGAGTTCGTCGAAGCGGCCCGGGCCCTCGGACTCGGCCGGACGCGCATCATGTACCGCCACATCCTTCCCAACGCCATCCAACCGATCATCGTCTACGGCACGTTGGCGATCGGCGGGGCCATCCTCACCGAGGCGGCGCTGTCGTTCCTCGGTGCGGGTGTCCAGTCTCCCACGCCGGCCTGGGGCTTGATGGTGGCGGAGGGCAAGGGCAACCTGGCCAACGAACCGCACCTGCTGTTCTTCCCGGGAGGCGCCATCGCCCTCACCGTCTTGGCGTTCCTGTTCGTCGGTGACGGGCTGCGCGACGCCCTCGACCCGAGGTTGAAGCAATGAGCGTGGACACCGTGCCCGTGCCCGAGTCGACGACGCCCGCCGGCTCCGACGTCCTGCTGTCGGTGCGCAATCTGCGGACGACGTTCGACACCGACGCCGGACTGGTCCGCGCCGTGGACGGCGTGTCGTTCGACGTGCGACGCGGCGAGGTGCTGGCCATCGTGGGGGAGTCGGGCTCAGGCAAGTCCGTCACCGCGATGAGCATTCTCGGTCTGCTGCCCTCGCCGCCGGCCATCATCGAGGGCGACGGCATCTTCTGGAAGGGCGAGAACCTCCTGACCGCTGGTCCCCAACGCATGCGGCAGGTGCGTGGCGGGGAGATCGCGATGATCTTCCAGGATCCGCTGTCGGCGCTGAATCCCGTCCATCGGGTCGGCAAGCAGATCGCCGAGATGGTCCGCCAGCATCGGGGCCTCAATCGCTCCGACGCATGGGCCAAGGCCGTCGAGGTGCTCGGCCTGGTCGGCATCCCGCAGCCCGAGCGCCGGGCCAACATGCACCCGCACGAGTTCTCGGGCGGTATGCGCCAGCGGGCGATGATCGCCATGGCGATCTCGTGCAACCCCGACCTCCTCATCGCCGACGAGCCGACGACGGCCCTCGACGTCACCGTGCAGGCCCAGGTGCTCGACGTGCTGATGGAGATCAAGGACGAGGTCGACTCGGCGATCATGCTGATCACGCACGACCTCGGCGTGGTCGCTGGGCTGGCCGACCGCGTGATGGTGATGTACGGCGGCAAGCAGGTGGAGACCGGCGACGCCCACGAGCTCTTCTACGAGACGCGGCACCCCTACACGCTGGGCCTTCTGGCGTCGTTGCCCCGGCTCGACGACGTCGGCGACGAGGAGCTGCTGCCCATCCGTGGAGCTCCGCCGTCGTTGCTGAAGCTCCCGCCCGGCTGTGCGTTCCACCCGCGCTGTGATCACTCGAACGGCCGCGAGGTGTGCCGCACCGACGTCCCTGAGCTGCGCGTGATCGGCTCCGGCGACCACCGCTCGGCGTGCCACTTCGCCGAGGAGCTGGTCGGCGGCGTCTCCCGCTCCGACGCCGAGGTGGGATCGTGACGGCGCTCGACGTCGTGCCGTCGCCCGCCGCGGTGCCGTCGGCCCGACCGCTGCTGAGCGTCCGGGACCTCGTGAAGGAGTTCCCGGTCCGTGGCGGTGTGTTCGGCCGCACGATGGCCCTCGTCCATGCCGTGTCCGGTGTGTCGTTCGAGGTCGGGTTCGGCGAGACGCTCGGGTTGGTGGGGGAGTCGGGCTGCGGGAAGTCCACCACCGGCCGGCTCGTCCTGCGCCTCATCGAGGCGACGTCGGGATCCGTCGAGTTCGACGGACGCGACGTCCGCTCCCTGAAGGGTGATCAGCTCATCGAGTTCCGGCAGCGCTGCCAGATCGTCTTCCAGGACCCGTACGCGTCGCTCAACCCGCGCAAGACGGTGGAAGTGGCGATCGGCGAGGCATTGCGCGTGCACCGGGGCATGTCCAAGGAGGTCGCCGCCAAGCGCGTGGCGGAGCTGCTCACTCTGGTCGGTCTGTCGCCCGAGCACGCCACGCGCTATCCGCATCAGTTCTCCGGCGGCCAGCGGCAGCGGGTCGGCATCGCCAGGGCCCTCGCCGTCGAGCCCCGCCTGATCGTGCTCGACGAGCCGGTGTCGGCGCTCGACGTGAGCATCCAGGCCGGCGTCGTCAACCTGCTCCAACGTCTCCAGGACGAGCTCGGCCTCACGTACCTCTTCATCGCCCACGACCTCTCGGTGGTGCGCCACATCTCCGACCGTGTCGCCGTGATGTATCTGGGCAAGATCGTCGAGACCGGCACGCGTGACCAGATCTTCGGTGCCCCCGCCCACCCGTACACGCAGGCCCTGCTGTCGGCGATCCCGATCCCCGATCCGGATCGGGAGCGTTCGCGTCAGCGCATCAAACTCGAGGGCGACGTTCCGAGCCCGATCGCCCCGCCGTCGGGTTGCCGCTTCCGGACCCGCTGCCCGATCGCCCAGGACGTTTGCGCCCTCGAGGAGCCGGCGCTCGTCGATCGCGGCAACGGGCACCCCGTCGCCTGCCACTTCGCCAAGGTCGTCGATGTCGTCTGATCTCCGCCTGGTCGCCGGGTCCCGCCGATAGAGTTTCCGGCCGTGCGTGACGTCATGCTCTACCTCGTGCTGGTCATCAACGTGGTGTCCATGGTTGCCATGATCGCCGGCATCCTCATGCACAGCGGTCGGGGCGGCGGTCTGTCGGACATGTTCGGCGGCGGCGGCGGCGCGGCGCTCGGTTCCTCGGCAGCCGAACGCAACCTCAATCGCATCACGTTCGTGTTCGCCCTGGTGTGGATCATCACGGTGATCGCTCTCGGTTTCCTGTTGGTGCGCGAGTAGCTCGCAGGTAACGTTGCACAGCCACGTCGGAGTGGCGGAATGGCAGACGCGCTAGCTTGAGGTGCTAGTGGGATATTTTCCCGTGGGGGTTCAAGTCCCCCCTCCGACACCAGACTGACCAGGGCTTCTGCCCTGGTCATTGTGCTTTCTACGAGCGCACGAAGTCGCCGGAAGACCCGTTTGTCTGCGGTTTGTCAGCAGTCGCGCCAAACACCTAGACGCGGATCGCCCTCCGATCGCGTGTATGAAACCACACATGTGATGTGGCTATGTGTGTACAGTTTCATACATGCGAAGAGAGGAGCGCATCGAGCGCTTGCGAAGCATCCGGCCGGTGTTTCGTGCCGCCGAGGCCCGTGAAGCTGGGCTCTCCTGGCGTGACCTCTACGAGCTGCGGGACGCAGGCGACCTGATCGCGCTCTCGCGCGGCATCTACCAGCTGTCCGAACGTGCTGGTGGCGAAGCGATCGACTTCGTCACCGTCTCCTATCGTGCCCCGAGTGGGATGATCTGCCTCGACTCGGCGCTGGCGTACTGGGATCTGACCGACCACGTCCCGGCGCACGTCCATTTGGCTGTCCGCAAGGGGACGACTCGCCCGATGATCGACCACCCGCCCACGGCGGTCCACGTGTTCAACGACAGGACGTTCGACGTCGGCCGCGTTCGCGTCGACGTCGACGACGACGAGGGATTCTGGATCACCGACCGGGAGCGAACGATCGTCGATGCGCACCGGTTGCGGCACCAGGTCGGCGCCGACGCGGCCGCCCACGCGTTGCGTCGCTACCTCCGTCGACGCGACGCGCAGTTGCCGCTGCTGCTCGAGTACGCCCGCGCGCTCGGAACCGATCGCAGTCTCGTCGCCGACCTGCAGCTGTTGATGGCATGAACCGACCCACGCACGCGACGCCTGGCGGACACGCGTACCTCGAGCTGCAGCGTCGTGCCCGCGTCGAGCGGGTGGGAACACAAGAGCTGCTCGTCTGGTACGTGCACGAACGCTTCCGCTACCGGCTGTCGCGCTCGAGCTTTCGGGATCACCTGATTCTGAAGGGCGGGATGTTGCTCGTCGCGTACGAGGCACGTCGAGCCACGCAGGACATCGATCTCCTCGGTCGCCGAATCTCGAACGACGAGGCCTCGGTCTCAGGCATGGTCGCCGAGATCGCGCGGATCGAAGTGCCGGACGGCGTCGAGTTCGCCGTCGACCAGATCGCCACCACGACGATTCGTGACGACGCCACATACGGCGGTGTCCGCGTCACCATGCCGGCGGCGGTTGATCGAGCCAAGATCCTGCTGCGCGTCGATCTCAGCGTCGGTGACCCGGTGACACCCGCGCCGATCGAGGTCGACTGCCCCAGCCTGTTGGACAGCTCGTTCACGCTGCGCGGCTACCCGATTCCCACCGTGCTCGCCGAGAAGATCGGACCCTCATCGAGCGCGGGGACACGAACACGCGCGAACGCGATGTCGCTGACATCGTCGTGCTCGCTCGTCGACACCGTCCCAGCGACGAAGAGCTCATCGCGGCGATCACCGCAACGGCGGCTCACCGGCAGGCCGAACTACGCCCGGTCGCTAATGCAGTCAGGGCGCTCGGTGAGCTGCGCCAGCGATCGTGGGAAGTGCTCGTCGAGCGAGCCGGCCTCGTCGGCCGCGTGCCCGAGCAGTACCAGGCAGCGCTGGAGGAGGTGGCCACTCTCGTGGACCCGTTACTCGCAACGTGAGCGCCCGCCGGCCGGTCGGCCACGCGTCTCGCATCGGTGCCGCTTGTCCGCGATTTGTCCGACGCTTGTCCGCAAACTGGACGGAACCAGCGGGTATCAGACATCACCAGACGACACGAGCCAGACTCAGAAACTGAAGCTGAGCAGGACGAGCAGGCGTGAGTCGGCAGCAGTCGACAAAGCCGAGATTCGCCGTTCCAGTTTCAAGTCCCCTCCGACACCAGACTGACCAGGGCTTCTGCCCTGGTCATCGTGCTTTCGGCCTGGTTCGACCAGGGTGCTCGCTCGGCTAGGTTGCGTCGGTGGGTACGAGTGACGAGCGGCTCCACGTCCGAGCGACGGGATCGACGGCCCTCGCAATGTTGGAGGCGTTGCGCGAGACGGTGCCAACGAAACGCTGGGCGATCGCCGAGCCCGACGCCAGCGGGGCCGATGTCTTCGACGTGTACCGATCGCCAGGGTGGTTCCACGTCCTCCCTCGGGAGCTCTCGATGTCGGGCTTCCTCCAGGACGCGACTGTTCTCAAGCGGCTCGCCCGGAAGGTCGACGCGCACGTGCTCTCGACAATGGTGCTCGACAGCGATCTCGCGACCATCACCCTGGTGACCCGCGACGGCACCCGCGAGATCCTGGCCAGCAGCCAACCGGACGGCTATCCCCGGATCGGTCGAGCTCGCCCGAAGACCCCGGCGTGGGGGGAGCTTCTGGTCGACGGTGTCGCCGCCGCCCAGCTCGGCAAGGCGCTGCGCCGGGGGAGTGGGATCGTCGATGACGACCTGACGGCCGCCCTCGGCTTGCTGGGCCTGCCGGAATCCGTCGCTCTCGGCGATCGCACCGAGCTCGGCCGCCTGGAAGGCTCGATACGCGTGGTCGAGCTCGGCGGAGGCGCTGGATCGTCATCGGGTCCGAGCTTCGTGACGTTCAACCCGCTGCTCACCGGAGTCGCGGGCGGCCAGGTCACCGGCGAGCTGGTCGTGCGCCAATGGAACCGACCCGACGACGAACTAGCGCTCGGTGTGAGTGGAGGCGCGATCGACTCCGGGCTGTTGGAGGACGTCGTGGTGGACGTCGACCGCAGAGTCAGCGTGTACGACGAGGGCACGAACGTCGACTACGTCGCGACGGTCACGGCGTCGGCCAAGGTGGCGGGATGCGGCACGGTGGAGTTTCATGCCACGGATCCACGCGGAGTCACGTACGGCGCGCTGGTGCCCGTTTCCGTGAAGCGAATGCGGGCTGACGGGTGGCCCTGGAGCGTGAGGAACGCCTGGGTCACCGTTCGTTTCGCCCCGCTCACCTCCGCTGAGGAAGCCTTCCGGCTCGTGTCGGCGTGGTTCGGGACGCCGGGAATCGTCGATGCAACCGAGTCGGGGCCGAAACCGCCGGAGGCTCGGCTGAAGGTCAGCATGCTGTTCGGGGAGGACATCCGATTCGCCTCGCGCACCTATCGGCTGGCCGGGCTCGTCGACGACCGACGCTGGCGGCGGTTTGCCGGGGAGTTCGCCGACGCGAACTCGGTCGGTGGCGTCGCGGAGCCGCGGCCGGGTCGCAACCAGGGCGGGACGACGTTCGACTATCTGGCGGCGCCGGGGTACGGCGTGCGCGACGTGGTCGCGCGCGAGGAGTTCACGCCGCGCCTTCGACTGACACTGGACCGCGCCTACGCGAGGCCCGACGCCGAGCGGACCGCCATGATCGCCGTGTCCGGTCTCCTCGACGACTGCGTGGCGGCGGGCCTGGCGGTTCAGGCGGTCGCCGGGCTCAGCGCGACCGACGACACCGACCACTACCGCGCCGGCGACATGTGGCGCGAGCGGATGCAAGACCCGTCGGCGCCACAATCAACGGCGGACATGTGGGCGCAGTACGGCCTCTGCCTCAGCCACGAGCTGTTAGACGTTGCTGGCGCTCGCCGCGCACTGTGGTCCGCTGGCCACACCGCCTGGTTCGGACAGGAGTTGTGGGCACGCGTCGACCAGGTTCGCCTCGCTGAGATTGCCGACATCGAAGTGCTCGGTCGAGGAGCACGCGCCACTCTGCACCCGGGTGTCGAGCCCGAGTCGCTGGGCGTTGCCGTCCCCATGGTCCCGATCGTGGACATGTTGTTCGACGAGCACCAGCAGCGCAGTTTTCGCGGTGACGAGAACCTCCCGCCCGAACTCGACCGCTGGCTCCGTCAGTACCAGAGTCGGTGACGCCACATCCTGAGTGACGGATGTCACTCAGGATGCTCGGGTGATCGCCCTACTGCCGGGTCCGGGGTCTGCCGATATCGACAGGGTGGTGAGCAGACTTCCTCGACTCGTTCTGACCGTGTCCGTCGCCGTTGCCGGGATGGCCGGCGTGGGTATCGTCCAGGCCGGCACGGACAGAGGAGTGGGGGTCGTCGAGGCCGCGGCCTCGCCCGATGTCGTCCGGGCGACCGGCACGACCTACGTCGTTCGCGCCGGTGACTCGCTGTGGGGGATCTCCCGCCGGTTCGGCGTGTCGCTGGCCTCGCTGCTGACGGCGAACGGCTTGACCATCTCGAGCGTGATCCATCCGCGACAGACGCTGATCATCCCGTCGGGCGGGGGAGCGCCGGCACCGACGGCGCCTCCGGCCACGACGCGACCGGCGACGACGCCGACCACCCGGCTCCCGAGCGCCGGGGGCTACACGGTGCGGGCAGGCGACTCGCTGTACGGCATCTCGCGACGGCTGGGCGTCTCACTCGCCTCCCTGCTGTCGGCGAACGGCCTGACGATCTCGAGCGTGATCCATCCCGGCCAACGGCTCAACATCCCCGGGGCGAGTGCTCCGGTGACGACGGCTCCGGCGACGACTCGCCCGCCGGCAACGACGCGACCGCCGGCGGCGACGGCTCCGGCCACGACGCGACCGCCGGCGACCACGTCCCCTTCCGTCCCCGGGACGTACACGATCCGGGCGGGCGACACGCTCTACGGGATCTCGCGCCTCCTCGGCGTGCCGTTCTCGGCCCTGCTCACCGCCAACAACCTCAGAGCCAACAGTCTGATCCTTCCCGGTCAGCGCCTCGTCGTCCCCACGGGCGGGTCGCCGGCGACCGTCCCGGCGACGACCGTCCCCAACAACGTCGGGATCGTCGAGGCCGAGCGGATCATCCGCGAGGTGTGGCCCGACGACATCGAGCAGATGGCCGTCGACATCGCCCGGCGAGAGAGCGGCCTGCGTCCCTCGGCCCAGAACGGCTGCTGCGTCGGCCTGTTCCAGATGTACTACGACCTCCACTCGTGGTGGCTCGACGACATCGGCATCACGAGCCGCAGCGCCCTGTTCGACGCCCGGACCAACGCCCGCGCGGCCCTGGCGCTGTACCAGCGGGCCGGCTGGACGCCCTGGGTGGTCACGCCGCGCCCTTGACACGACCGGCGCAGGCGTCGCCTCGCCGGACGGCGAAATGGCTGTCGACGACGCCGCCCTCCTGGTAGACATCCGCCCGGACCGGGAGGCCAGTCATCATGCGGAGCATCGTCGTTCGTCTCGTCGGCCTTGGCGCCGTTCCGGCGTTCGTGGCGCTGCCCTTTGCGGCCGTTGCGCAGGATGGGGCGCCCGACGCACCGGTGGCGCCGGCCGCCCCCACGACCGCGGCTCCCACGTCCACGACCAGCGTCGTCGTCACCGCGCCGCCACCGTCGCCCGGCAGTTCCAGCACGGCGCCGGAGACGACCGGCGTCACCGTGCCCGGAAGCACCGTGGACGTCGTTCCCGGCCCGCTGTCGGATGGTGGTGACGCTCACGTCGTCGCCCAGGGGATCGTCGACTTCGCCGACGGATCGTTCGGGTGGACCGTCGAGCCCCTCAACGTCACCGCCGCGCCCTTCGAGTTCGACGAGGCGACGGGCGCGTTCCTCGTGAACTCCGGCGACTCACCACTGATCGCCGGCATCGCCGACGAGGCGGCCGCCCTGCTCGACGCCGGCGAAGCGGCGTTCGTCGCCGCCGGCCAGAGCGGCCAACTCACGGGGAGCGCGGAGGGCGCGTTCGCGGCGGCGCAGCGTGTCTCGCTCGCCCCGAGCACCGAGGCGTTCTCGTTCGCTCCCGGGCCCGGCCGGCGCGATGTGAACCTCGTGGGCGCCGTGCTCCGGCCCGGCGACACGCTGCACGTGGTCTCGCCGTTCCCGGTCCTCGTCGTGGTGACGAGCGGCGCTGTCCTCGATGCCCCCGAGGGCACCGAGGTCGTCGCGGGCACGGCGCAGCGGTTCAACGACGCCGACCTGTCGAACGCCGGCGCAGTCGATGCTCGCGTCTTCGTCGCCGCGGTCGGCTCGCCCGTGCCCTGACCTCCGCGAACGGGCCGCTGACGGGTCAGCTCGACGCCGTCGTTTCCGGCGGCACGAGTCCGAAGTGCTCCTCCATCGTCAGACCGCTGTCGTGAAGCTGGGTGGCGAGTTCCACCCCGACGTAGCGCAGGTGCCACGGTTCGTTCGTGTAGCCGGTGATGTGGGCCTTGTCGGGCGGGTAGCGCAGGATGAATCCGAACCGGTGAGCGTTGTCGGCGACCCAGACGCTCGCCTGGGTGTCCCCGAACACCTGGTCGTCGGGCAACCCGACCTGGCCGACGTCCAACGACAGCCCGGTCTGATGCTCGCTGGTGCCGGGCAGGGCGACGCGCTGGGCAGCGACCTCGGCGCCGTAGTCCGCGACGAAGCGGTCGTAGAGCACCTGCTGCTCCTCGTAGGACCGGTAGCCGCTGTTGAGCTGCAACTGGAGCCCGGCGGTCGCCGCGTCAGCGACCATCGCTTCGAACGCCGCGGCCGTCTCGGCGCGGACCTGCGGGTTCGTGACGTCGGGGTCCATCGGAGTGTTCGGAGTCACGAGGTCCGGCGGGATGTAGTCCGCCGGCATCGGGCGCTGCGGGTTGACCAGCCACCAGCTGCTGCCGACGAGATCGATCGAGGGCAGGGTGGTGGTCGGCGCCGGCGGTGTCGTCACCGCGGCGACGGTCGTCGGAGGAGTTGCGTCGTCGCCCCCGGTGGCCACCACGACCCCGACACCGACGGCCGCTGCAGCCACCACGACGCCGAGGGCGATGCCGAGTCGGCCGGACCCTCGGCGACCTCCCGCCGGCCGGATCACCGGAGGCGGCGGCGTGGCCCGCCGGGCCGAGCCTCGGCCCTGCGGGGTCTGGCGGTCGGAGCCGCCGAGGAGTGGATCGATGCTCACGAGCGGTCGCCTCGGTACGTTCGGTGGGGAGTCACGCCGCACCGACGCTACTGAGCGGACCAGGGGCCGCAGCGGCACCCAGCTCTCGGTCATCGACCCCTGCCATCGCCTGACGTTCCCGAGATAGTGCCTGGCACTATCTCGGGACGCTGACGGGATGTGCCAAGCGTCTCCCGTCAGAACGGTCAGGGGGGAGGCGTTTGGCGAGGCGAACGAGCGCCTTGCGGCGCCTGCTGCCGGTGACCAGGCGCTTGGCGAGGCGCTTCGACGGGGCGTCGCCCCGGACGAACGCGACGAGATCGCGTCGTTGCTTGGGTGTGCGGATCCGCTCGACGACGGCGTGATCGCCACGACGGTCGAGCACGACGGCCACAGGGCTGTGGCAGACGCCGAGACACCGCACGGGCGTGACGTCGGCGACGCATCGCAGCGAGGGTTCGAGGTCGGCGTGCTCGGAACGCTTCCGGCAGTCCCCGCCGATGCACACGGCCACGTTCGCGCGAGACACCGACTCAGCCGATCGTGTAGTCGCGCAGCAGCTTGTTCATCTCGATGACGTGCATCTCCTCGGCGCCGATCTGGCCCCGGGCGTACTCCTCGATGTAGATCGAACGGTCGGCCACCACGGAGAGCAGCTCGCGATACAGGCCCAACGCCCTGCGCTCATGGGCGATCGCCTCGCGCATGATCGTCTCGATCGAGTGGTCGTGGGACTCCTCGATCGCGTCGATGCCCTGGTCCGGATGGCCTCCGATGCCGGTGAGCAACTCGCCGGCCTGCTGGGCGTGCAGCAGCGACTCGGTCGCCTGCTGCTTCATGAAGTCGACGAGCGGCAGGCGATTGGGCCCGGTGATCACGAACGAGTAGTGCGTGTACCGGACCACCCCGGACAGCTCGGCACGGAGGATCCGGTTGAGCACCGGAATCACCTGGCTGGCGTCGATCAGGTCGTCGATCATTAGGTGAGCCTAATGGCCGCTCGGCGGTGTCACGGATTCGGTCCGCCTGGTTCACGCATGCTCCGGTTTTGGGCGAACATGCATCCAGCGCTATATGTTCTCAGGGCTATTGAGATGTGTGCACCCGACGTGGCAGGCAGCCGCGCCGAGTGTTCGCATGTGGTGTGGCCGCCGCCACTGCCGTCGCCGAGTCTCTGGCCTGTCGGACGACAGGGATCGAACTTCGGTGCCGAGCTCCACCTGGGAACTGTGGAGCTGCGAGTACGGCATGGTGGCGGCCATCACCGTCGATCCCCGGTGCTTCCGTGGCCCGCCGCTTGGCGCGGCGCTGGGAGGACCTCCGCAGTCTCCGTGTGGCATCGTGCTCGTCGTGACCAGCGGCGATGACGACCTGCGTCCGGGGGCGTCGTCGATCACCGGTGGGCTGGACGCCCTGGGTGCGGCTCGGGGGCAGCTCGTCGGTCTCGCACTCGCCCCTGATGGAACGGCCGCCGGGATCGCCGTCGCCGGGCGTCCGCCGGTCAGTGTGATAGGTCCCGCTGCCACGCTCGTGGCCGAGGCCGACGAGGCGGTCCGACCCCGGTGGGTCATGTGGTCGCAAGCGACCGCCGCCCAGCTCGTCGCCTCAGGCACGCGGGTCGCTGTCGGTTGGGACAACGCGGCGGTCCATCGACTGCTGTTCGGTGAGTGGCGCGCCGACCTCGCCCGGACCTGGGCGCGGGCCCACGGGCTCGAGCCGGTGGCCACGCCCGAGATGGGCCGGCTCGACCTCTTCGGCTCGGCTCGGCCCGACGTTCCGGCACACGTCGCCGTGGGCGACGACGGTCACATCAACCCCGAGTGGCTGGCCGGTGCCTGGTCCGGGAGCCCGCAACACCTCGCCCGGTGGGCGGAGCTCGCCCTCGAGGTGGCGATCAGGCAGATCGCGCTGCTGGAGGCGATCGAGGACCGCCCGGCGGCACCGGCGACCGCGCGCTCGGAATCGACCGCCGAGTTGCTCTGCGCCGAGCTCGCCGCCGACGGCCTCCCGATGGACCGAACCGTGGCGGAGCAGATCGTGGGTGACGCAGTGGGTCCCCGGCCGCGTGACGAGGCCGACGCCGAGCGGCAACGAGGCGAACGGGACGGGGCGGTGCTCCGTCATGCGCCGCCGGGCACCAACTACCTGTTGCGCAACCCGGGCCATGTCAAGGCGCTGCTGTTGGCCTGCGGGGTCGACGTCGCCGACACCCGGGCGTGGCGCCTCGAGGCGTTGCGCGAGCGGCATCCCGTCGTCGACGACCTCCTCGCCTGGCGCAAGGCCGAGCGCATCGCCACGACGTTCGGGTACGGGTGGCTCGACGCGCACCTCGGCCCCGACGGGCGGCTCCGGGGCGAGTGGACGGCCTCGGACGGCGCAGCGGGACGGATGACCGCGTCGGCCGGGCTGCACAACATGCCGGTCGAGATGCGGCCGGCCGTCGTGGCCGAGGCCGGCCACGTGTTGGTGCGGGCCGATCTCGGCCAGATCGAGCCGCGCGTGCTCGCCGCGGTGTCGGGCGACGCTGCCCTGGCCCGCGCGGCGAGGACCGACGACATGTACCAGCCCGTCGCCGTCGATCTGGGCGTCGATCGGGCGACCGCCAAGGTGGCCGTCCTCGGCGCGATGTATGGGCAGACCACCGGTCATGGCGCGGCCGCACTGCGGCGGCTGGACTCGGCGTACCCGGTCGCCATGGAGTTCCTGCGCGAAGCGGCGGCCGCAGGTCAGGTCGGTCGGGACATCCGCACGCGTGGCGGCCGCCTGGTTCGTCTCGGGCCCGGCGACGAGTCGGCGCTCGGCGAACGGGAGGCGCGCTCGCGGGCCGCGGCCCGTGGTCGCTACGCGCGCAACGCGGCGATCCAGGGCGCGGCCGCCGAGCTCTTCAAGATGTGGGCGGTCACCGTCAGGGCTCGTGCCGCGACGTTCGCTGCCCGCGTCGTGCTGTGCCTTCACGACGAGTTGCTGGTGCACGCGCCGGCCGAGCACGGCGACGAGGTCGCCGTCCTGCTGCGGGACGCGCTCGAGGAGGCTGCGCACTGGTGGCAGCCCGACGGGTCCGTGCGGTTCGTCGCCGACATCGCCGTCGTCCGTCGCTGGTCGAACGCCAAAGGCTGAAGCGCGGCGCCCGCGTTCTATGTTGAGGGGGTGCTCAACGCCGATCGGGTCCTCGTCACGATCGGCACACCCTGCACGATGTCAGCGGTGGGCTCCACCCTGGCATATCGAGCGAGGGTGCGAGGCGACGCCGACGCCGTGCTCTACGCGGCCTTCGATGCCGGGCTGGTCGATCTGGCGGCGGGCGACGACGGCACGGTCACCGCGACCTGGGCGGACGGCGCACCGGCGACCGTCGCCGACATCGACGAGCGCTGTGGATCGGAGTTGCGGGCCCGCTCAGGCATACGCGTCGACGAGCGATTCGGGATACCAGACGGTCCCGCCGGCGACGTGTCGGCGAGCCTCCCGTACGACCTGGCCGAGGGTGGGCTGCGCCGTCAGCTCGGCATCACGTTCGGCGACATCCGATCGTCCGGACTCCGCGACATGCACACGCTCTTCGATGACGACCCCCGCCTCGGTCCCTCGTTGCAGGCCCAGCTGTTCCTCCACGGCGGCCTCGGCGCCCTCGCCGCACTTCCCGTCCCGCTCGCCGAGCTGCTGCCGGACCCGTTCGGCTTCCGTGTGGCGGCGGCCTCGGCCTTCGGCGGGCTCGACGCCCTGGCTCGGCTCCATTCGCCGACCGACGCGGAAGCGATCGGGGCCGGTCCTCGCGACAAGTTCGCCGCCCGGCTGGCGAACGCGCTGGGGTCGCACGGACCGGCGCTGATCTCGGCGATGCTCGCTCCGTCGTATCCACTGAGCCGATCGATGAAGCGGCCCGAGCTGCTGCAGACGCTCGAGGGGGCAGAGCACTTCATGCGCGTCCCGCAGGCGCCGGTCAACGCCGTCGGGGCGTGCGCGGCATCGCTGATCGCCCTCGCCGAGGTGGCTCCGCAGCTCGTCCTCGACTATCCGGGCTTCCGTCGCCCCCAGCTCGCGCTCTGGACCGCCGCCGATGCGGCGACTCGACCGGGCGGCGAGATCATCGAAGCGTTCGGTACCGGCGCCCTGTTGACGACGGCCAAGCTCGCCGAGGTGAACACCGGGCGGGTCCCGAGTGATCGGCGATCGTTGAGCGACGCCCTCGCGCCGTTCGATGTCGACGCGTGCGGCACCGTCGTCGGCGACGGCGGGTCGGGGGTGATCGTCACGACGCTCGACTTCGCCGTGCGCAACTTCCTCGACGTCACGTCGATCATCGCCGGGTGGGGCCAGAGTGGGGAGGCCGGCGGGAAGGCGCACTTCGCCGGCGTCGGCTTCGGGGGCGAGAACGCCCTCGTCCACGCCTTCGAGCTCGCCGCCGCCGGCCACGGATACGGCGTCGCCGACTTCGGCTATCTCGTCGCCCACGCCACGGGAACTCGCACCAACTCGAAGACCGATCTCGCCACTGCCGCGTCCGGCCGACGGCTGGCGGCAGCTCGCGCCGGCCGGGACGCGCCCTTGCCGCCGATGGCCGTCGGCACGCCGAAGGCGCTCGGCGATGGGCACACGATGGGGGAGACGGGGCTCAAAGCCGTCGCCCAGGCGATCGACCACCTGCTCGGTCAGCCGTCGGTCGGTGTGCCGACACTCCGCACGCTCGATCCCGAGCTCGGCTCCGCCGTCGAGCAATTCGAGCTGTCGCGCCGTCCCGTCGACGGCAACGCCGACGGTGGCGCCGTGTGCGCCACGCAGGGGTTCGGCGGATACAACGGGGCGGTTGCGCTGAAGGCCGCCAATGCCGACAGCATCGGCCGATACGGCATCGAGTCGTCGGTGCTCGGCGCCTACCTCGAACGCTGGCCGGAGCTGCGCCGCGAACGCGAGCGACGCGAGCTCGCGGCGCGCACCACCCGCGGGAGTGCCCGTCAGTTGGCGGAGCTGCACCGTTGGCCCGGTTCGCCGTCCTGACCGCCTGAGAGCCCGGGGCCACTACTAGGGTCGGTCGGGATGAGTGAACCCACCAAACCCGAGGTTGCCGCGCCCCACGGCGAGCCGCCCGCCGCCCTCGTCATCGACGATCTCGAGACGGGGACCGGCGACGAGGCGGTCGCCGGCCGCAACGTCTCGGTCCACTACGTGGGCGTCGCCTGGTCGAACGGCAAGCAGTTCGACGCGTCCTGGGATCGGTCCGAGCCGTTCGAGTTCCGGCTCGGCGCCGGCCAGGTGATCTCCGGATGGGACCAGGGCGTCGTCGGCATGCGCGTCGGTGGCCGCCGGCAACTGACCATCCCGCCCGATCTCGGGTACGGCAAGCACGGCGCCGGTGGCGTGATCAAGGGCGGCGAGACGCTGGTCTTCGTCGTCGATCTGCTCGGCGTGCACTGACCTCCGGGGCCGGTCCTTCGTGGGCCGCCACGCGTTCTTCCAGCGGTCCGAAACGGGCCCAGTCGTGGCACGATGAAGCCATGGCTGCGCGTGATGGCGACGGGTTCGTGATGTGCGGCTGCGGGCGTCCCCATTGGGGGCTCTACGGAGCGGCCGGGCTGTTGCTCGTTCGCCCGATCGCCGCGGCTCCCGAGGTGCTCCTGCAGCTGCGGGCGGCGTGGACCCATGATGGCGGCACGTGGGCGCTGCCCGGCGGCGCCATCGACTCCCACGAGGATCACGAGTCCGCGGCGCTCCGCGAGGCCTGGGAGGAAGCCGGGATCGCCGCCGAACACATCGTCGTCAAGGACGTGTTCGTCGACGATCACGGCATCTGGAGCTACTCGACCGTCATCGCCCACGCCGCCGTCGAGGTGGCCGCGACGGCGGCCAACGCCGAGTCCGATGCGATGCGCTGGGTGCCGCTCGACACCGTGGCGTCGTTCCCGCTCCACCCGGGGCTGGCCGCATCATGGCCCGAGCTGGTGGCCAAGACGCTGGCCACGCTGTCCTAGCCCGTCAGGCGGCGCCGTGCTGCTGCGCGCCGTCAGGCGGCGCCGTGCTGCTGCGCGCCGTCAGGCGGCGCCGTGCTACTGCGCGCCGTCAGGCGGCGCCGTGCTACTGCGCGCCGTCAGGCGGCGCCGTGCTGCTGCGCGCCGTCAGGCGGCGCCGAGGAACGGCTCCCATGCCGGGTGCCGATCACGCAGGCCGGCGGCGACGAGGGCCGTGCGGGACGGGACGAACGGGTCGCGCTTCAGCGTCCATCCGTAGATGCGATGCATCTGCTCGAGCGTGCGGTTGGACTTGGCGCCGTTGTGCGCCCGGCACGCAGCCACCACGTTGAGCCAGCTGTCGCCGCCGCCGAGCGAGCGGGGCATCAGGTGGTCGACGGAGTCGCCCCGCCGGCTGCACGGGTTGCCGCCGATGACGAACTGGCACTGGTGGCTGTCGCGCAACCGGACTCGGCGCGGCGAGTAGGCGGGGGGACGCAGCTCGCACGGGTGCAGGAGACCGATGCGCGCCACCACCGACGGGATCTCGACGGTGAGCGACGGCGAGTGCATCACGGTGGCGATCTCGGCTGACGCCGCGACGACGCGGTTCATCACCAGGAGTTCGCACGCGTGCTCGGCGTCGATCACCCGATCGATCCGCCACGCGGCATCGAGGAGTAGGACCGGTGCAGACACCACGACCTCCTTTCGTCGACTCGTACGGCCCGTCCAGTATGTCCAGTGCGTGGGCTCGGCGCACTTCATCATCGCGGGCCGACGTGGTCCGGTCGGCGATGCTCGGCCGCCCGACCGACATCTTGGCCGCCCCGTTGCCGCTGCGTGGCGCAGGTTTCACCGGCCCGTCACCTCATCCGCAGCCGGTCCGTCTGTCGTCACCGACGTCACGCGGCGGAGAAAAGTCTCGCTCGCCGGCCGGCGCCCGGTGCTACGCCTTGGCCGATGGAGACGACCACCCACAACCCGACCGACGGCATCTACGCGACAGGCGGCTCCTGGGCCCACGCCATCGAGGTCCGCAATCCCGACCGCATCGTCTACGTGGCGGGCACGATGGGCCTCGACGCCGACAGCGTGGCCGGCGCGTCGCTGGAGGATCAGCTCGACCTGGTGTGGAACAACATCCGGCGCATCCTCGCGGAGGCTGACATGACCGTCGACAACATCGTGCGTGTCACGAGCTACCTGCGCGATGTCGCCTTCGCCGGGCCCAACGGCGAGGCAAGGGTTGCCGCGCTCGGCGGCCGTCCGGTGCCGACCACGGCCATCGTGGTCCAGACGCTCGAACCCGACTGGCTCGTCGAACTCGAGGTGATCGCCGCGGCGTAGCGCAGCGGGCCGGCGTCAGTCGTCGAGGCCGATGAGCTCGGCCATCACCGTCGATGTGGCCTCGAACAGGTCGGCGTGGGCCTCGATCACGTTGCGGGTCTGGCCGAACAGCTCGAAGCTGATCAACCCGAACAGCTGGGTCCACGCGGCGAGCACTCGCACGACGAGGCCATCGGGCACGTCGGTGCCGATGAAGTCGCGCACGCGGACGAGATCGTCAGCGAGCTTCCGCGGGATGGCGGGAGCGAGGTCATGACCGATGCGGAGCTTTCCATCCCGATGAGCGTCGGCGACGACGCCGACGAGGGCGGCGGTGACCCGGGAGGCCGACGCGATCGTGTCCAGCGGGGCGGCGTAGCCGGGAACCGGCGAGCCGTAGATCAGGGCGAACTCGTGCGGGTGGTCGACCGCCCAGCGGCGGATCGCCGTCGCCACGGTGACGAACCGGCGGGCGGGGGCGGCGCGGCGGCTGTGCGACGCGGCGGTCTCGGCCGCCAGTCCGACCGCGTCGTAGGCGTCGATGATGAGCAGGGTGAGGAGCTCGTCGCGGCTGGCGACGTAGCGGTAGACCGCCGACGACACCATGCCGAGCTCGCGGGCGACGGCACGAAGCGACAGCGCCGCGGCGCCATCGGTGGCGAGGTGGCGCCGGGCGGTCTGCTTGATCGCGTCGGTGACTTCGGCGCGAGCGCGGGCTCGAGCGCCGCGGAGGACCGGTTCGGCGGTCGGTTCGGTCGGCATGGACTCCAGTATGTCAGATCACTGCGCCGAAATGTGAGCACTGCTCTTGCAAACAGTCGGCAGATCTGATTCACTGATCTGTAACGAGAGCAGTGCTCACACCGCGTCACTGCCCGATGTCGAAAGGACGCAAGATGTCTCCCTCCCCGAGCAACACCGCCCGGTACCTCGAGCCCAGCACGATGACGAAACGGGTGTTCAACCCCCTCATCGCCCTCCTCACCCGCCTCGGCTTGAGCCTGCGCGGATCGCGCGAACTCGAGGTCCGCGGTCGCAAGAGCGGCGAGGTCCGCCGGACCGTCGTCAACCCGCTCAGCCTCGACGGCGAGCGCTTCCTCGTCGCCCCTCGGGGGACGACACAGTGGGTGCGCAACCTGCGTGCCGCGCAGCTGGGCACGCTGCGCGTCGGGCGGCGGCGTGAGGAGTTCACGGCCACCGAGGTGGCCGACGCCGACAAGACGCCGATCATCCGCGCCTACCTCGCCAAGTGGGCGTGGGAGGTCGGAGCGTTCTTCGAAGGGTTGTCGGCCACGTCGTCCGACGACGAGATCGCCGCCGTGGCGGCGGGCTTCCCAGTGTTCCGTCTGCAGTCCGTGGCCCGCTGATCCGAGAGGTGTGAGCAGAGAGTGCGGAAACCTGCTGCCAGGGATCACACTTCGTGGGTCAGTCGGGCGGGAGCGGCACGGCGATCGTGCCGTCGATCCGGCCCTGGAGGAACTCCGTCGCGGTGACGGGGAGATAGGCGCACGGGTGCCCGGCGTCGACGCAGCTGTCGATGCACTCGACGACCGTGTCGGCGTCGGGGTTGACGAAGAACGGGACCGAGTAGCGGTCCTCGGCGGCCGACGTGGTCACCCGATGCGGCGTGGAGCGATAGCGATCGTTGGTCCATCGGGCGAGCATGTCGCCGAGGTTCACGACGAGACTGCCGGGCGGCGCGACCACGTCCACCCAGCCGCCATCCACCGGGTGCACCTGCAACCCGCTGACCCCGTCGGTGGCCAGCAGCGTGATGGCGCCGTAGTCGGTGTGGGTGCGGGTGGGCGTCGGGGCGGCGCTCTCCGATCGAGCCGGATAGCGGAGCATGCGCAGGTAGCACTCCGGCGCACCCATGCGGTCGGCGAAGAACGTCGGGCCGATGTCGAGCGCAACGGCGAGCGCGCGGAGGACGGCCGCCGCGACATCCAGCGCCTCGCGCTCGTAGCGCTCGACCGCCTCCCGGAACCCGGTGAGGGACGGCCACCGGTTGCGATCGACACCACGGGGCGTGACGAGTTCGACGTCGTAGAGCTCCTTGGCGCCGTCGTGGACGTAGCCGCAGCGCTGCCACATGGCGAGCGCGTCTTTGTCGTGCTGGGCGAGGGCGAACAGTTGGTGGGCCGCACCGAAGACGTCGGTCATCGGACCGTCGAGCCCGTGCCCGACGCCCACGAAGAACCCCGTCGCCCGGCACGCTTCGTCGATTGCCGCGACGACGGCATCGACGCCGGCCGGGTCGTCGGGAACGAGGAGCGGCCGGATGTCGACGACCGGCGCCGCGGCCGTCATCAGGACGGGATGAGCGACACTTCGCGGCGAAGGCGAACCGTGCGCGAGCGGTCGAACTCCGACGATTCGGTGAGGGCGACCTCGACGAGGCCGTGGACCTTGGGCTCGATCGAGTTCCAGAGGCGTCGCACGATCTCCTCGACCGTCGGCTCACGGTCCCACACGAGCGGGAGGAAGCTCTTCCACGGACCGATGTCGGTGTCGGTGAGGTAGTGGCCGGCCCACGGCTCGACTTCGGCGCGCAGGAGCGCCTCGAGGTCGTCGGCCGGCATCACGATGTCGGCATCGGCCGGCCCTTCCACGGTGGCTTCGACCGTCCACGCGTGCGAGTGGATGAGCCCGTCGACCCGGTGACCCCACCGTGCCTGGATCCGAGCTGTGATGGTCAGTTGCACCGTCGCCGTCCTTTCTGTCCGTCGCCGGCCCTCGGACCGGTCAGGAGATGGTTCTTGTACTGATTCTTGCCCGCATCCGGGCCAAAATCAGTACAAGAACGCGGGATGAGGTCAGGCGCCGATGCTCTCGTCGATGAACTCGTTGGTGAAGAGCTGGTCAGCGGTCAGGTCCTCGGGGACCTCCAGGCCGGCGTCACGCATCTGCGTCAGCACCCCCTCGATCCGCTCGCCGTCGAGGTTGCCGAGCGTGTCGTCGTCGCCATTGCCAGTGAGACCCAGCTCGGCCTGCGTCTGGGCCGAGTACTCGGCCAGCTCGGCCGGGTACTCCCAGAAGTTGTCGTACTGCTCGACGATGTCGACGATCGCCGCGTTGGTGGCGCTCGGGTCGGCGATGTAGTCCACCGCCGACTGTTGCACGACGGGCACGAACAGCTCGAGGCAGGGACGCAGTGTCTCGAGGTCGTCCGGGCGGATCGCCAGCGTCGACTGGTACACCTGGAAGCCGGCGTCGTGGATGAGCTGGTAGGCGACCGGCTTGCCCCAATCGGTGAAGATGTGCTCGTAGGCGAACGGCTCGGACGAGGCGTAGCCCTGCTGGGCGATGGCGCCGTCCTCGGCGATGAACCGGGTGGGGCCGCCGTCGTAGCTCGGGTCGACCTGGTCCTCGGACCAGGTGCCGTCGGCCACGAAGATCTGGCCGAACGTCACGCCGCCGAAGAGGTTGATCACCACGTCCTGCTCGCCGAGGTCGGCCAGCGTCTCGACGTCCGGGTAGGTCTCGGGGTCCCACATGATGATCTGCGGGTTGATCTCGAGCGGGGCGACCACCGACAGCAGCGGCGTGTTGTTCCACGAGAGGATCTGGCCGTCGGTGGTGCCGTAGGCGAACGTGATCGAATCGTCGGAGTAGAACTCCGTCTCGAGGTCGACGCCGATCGCCGGGCCGCCGGAACGGACCTCGACGTTCACGCCCGTGGGTTCGCCGTGCGAGTACAGCGGACCCGAGACGATCTTGTCGTCGGCGTTCACCTCGTAGTCCGGCCCGAGCAGGCCGTAGGTGGCTCCGTACTCACCCTCGGGGAACCAGTCGGTCTGGATGACGATCGTCTCGGGGCACACCTCCGACAGATCGGGCGGCGTGAACTCGCCCCCCGCGGCCGCGGGGGCCGAACCCTCGCTCGCCGCTTCGGTGGAAGCCGGCTCGGTGTCCGGGGGCGTCGACGCGGCGCCGATCGCCGGGGCGAGGGCGCCGGCGCCGGCGAGCAGCGCCGCCATGGTGGCCTTCTTCTTCATCGGGTGCTCCTGTTGGTGTTGGGGTGGTGGAGTGCTGATCGGACGGACGCGGTGGGACTCGGGGACATCGTCAGCGACCGCCGCCGGACTTCGAGTCGTGCCACTTGCCGATCACGGCGCTCTGGAGCGCACCGAAGAGCAGGAACACGATGATGCCCATCATCGAGGCGATGATCACGGCGGCGAAGAGCTGGTGGTTGTAGTTGGAGTTGAGCGAGTACTGCTTGATGCGCTGGCCGATGCCGACGTCACCGCGGCCGAAGAAGAAGTCGCCGACGATCGCGCCCACCACCGACAGGCCGGCCGAGATGCGCAGGCCGGCGAACATCGCCGGCAGCGCCGACGGGAACATCACCTTGCGCAGCCGCGTCCAGCGGTCACCTCGATGGAGCGTGACGAGGTCGTGGAGGCCGCCGTCGGCGCCGAGCAGGCCGAAGAGCGTGTTGAGCACGATCGGGAAGAAGGAGATGATCACGCACACCAGCACCCGGGCGTTCTGGCCCGTGCCCAACCAGAACGTGATCAGCGGCACGATGGCGAGGATCGGGATCGCCTGCAGGGCGACCAGCATCGGGAACATCGCCCGCTCGATGATCTTCGCCTGGCTCATCAAGGTGGCCACGGCGACGCCGAGGAGGATGGCGAGGAAGAGCCCGATCGCGGCGACTCTGGTGCTCGACCAGGTGGCCTCGAGCAACTCACTCAGGTTGTCCCATTCGAGGAAACCGACCCGCACGACGTCGTGGGGATAGGGGAGCACGAACTTGCGCCGCTGCGACAGAACGAAGCGGTGGACGTAGTACCAGACCCCGATGACGGCCGCGAGCAGCACCAACGGCGGGATGACCGCCCGGGCGACCCGCCGACTCCGGGACACGGTCGGCGCGGCCCGGACGGTGGGCGCCTCGACGATCGCCGACGTCACGATGGGGTCGGTGACCGACGGGACCAGGTCGGTGCCAGGCCGGTCGGTCATACGTGGGCCGCCCGGAGGGAGGTGGAGATCTCGCCGCTCAGCCGGGCGAACTCGGGATCGAAGCGCAGGTCGGGTGAGCGCGGGTACGAGAACGGCACGTCGTACTCGGCCACGATGCGCCCGGGACGGGCCGACATGACGAGGACCCTGGTGCTCATGAAGACCGCCTCGGAGATCGAGTGGGTGATGAACAGCCCGGCGAAGCCTTCCTGCTGGAACAGCCGCAGGGTCTCCTCGTTGAGATGCTCGCGGGTGATCTCGTCGACCGCCCCGAAGGGCTCGTCGAACATCAGGATCGGCGGGCTCAGGGTGAGTGTGCGGGCGAGCGAGCACCGCATGCGCATCCCGCCCGAGAGCGACTTCGGGTAGTGGTTCTCGAACCCGGACAGGCCGACGAGGTCGATGGCCCTGGCGGCCAGCTCACGGCGCTGCTGCCGGCCGATGCCGTGCAGCTCGGCGAGCAGTTCGACGTTGGCGCGCACCGTCCGCCAGGGCATCAGCGTCGGATCCTGGAAGACGTACCCGATGCGTTCCCGATCGATGTCCACGGAGCCCTGCGTGGCGTCGAGCAGTCCCGATGCGATCTTCAGGAGCGTCGACTTACCGCACCCCGACGGCCCGACGACGGTGATGAACTCGCCCCGAGTGACACTGAACGACACCCGGTCGATGGCGACGGTCCCATCGGGAAAGGTCATCCCGATGTCGTTGAACGCCAATGCCGCGCCGCCTCCGCTGTCCTGCACGCTCCGGGTCTCCTCCTTGGGTTCGGTCCGCGACCGGGGCGACTCGCACCCGGCAGCTGGCGCCAGGCGGCCGTCTCATCGGCGACCCATGCTGGCACAGTCGGCCCGGCGACGCCCGCTTCGGTTGCCGGGCCGGCCGGTCAGAGGACGACGCGACCGCGGACCGTCGCCCGCGTGCCGGTCGGATATCCCTCGTTCCAGTAGATGGAGATCTGCGGGATCCCGGGGCCGGTCATCGTGGTCGAACCGTCGATGTCCTCGTCGGCGTCGATGGCGTAGCCGCCGCGTGGCAGCTGGCCCTCGAACGTCGAGTGCATGGTGACCGGATCGACGCCGGGAATGTCGTAGGCGACCTCGACGCTCACCGAGTCGACGTCGAGGAACGCCGAGGTGGAGAACAGCACGGACGCCGGAATGGCATCGGCGGGCAGCGGCAGCCCGGGCGCCCAGCCGAGGAACGGCTCGAGTTTCGACTCGTCTGCGTCCGCATACCAGCGCAGTTCGTGCGTCGGCGTGACCTCGTCGTCGGTGACACTCTCGGTCAGCGTGACGGTGATGTCGGCGAGCCAGTACTCGGCCGCGGGGATGTCGAACTCGAGCGTGCGTCGCCGGCCGCCCTCGTCGCTGCTCGTGCTGTCGCCGCTCTGCGGATAGCCGGCAGCGGGCAGGAGCGTCTCGTAGAACTCGGCGATGTCGGAGGCGGTGGCGGTGGACTCGAACGTGACGGTGCCGTAGTAGTAGCTGTCGTCGGCCTCGTCGGACGGCTCGAGGCTGAGCATCATCTCGAGCACGGTCGAGCCGGCAGGCGTGGGGATGCCGGGCGGGACGTCGACGAGCCCTGCGAACGCGGCCGTCATGTCGGTCGAGGGTCCGAGGAACCGCTGCGAGGCCGCCACGAGTTGGTCGATCGAGGCGTGGGGCGGCGCCTCGCCGGGAACGGTGACCGGGGCCCCCGGGATGGTCTTGATCGTCACGTCGGCAGGCGAACCGGGACCGCTGCCGGCCGACCCGCCCACCGTCACCGGCTCCGAAGGACTGCTGGATGACTCGCCGGCCGGCGGCGGTGGGCTGGCGGACGCGCTGGTGGCCGCCGCATCGTCGTCCCCGCCAGGCTGCGACGGGGGCGACGCAGCCACGCCGACGGCGAGCGCGGCGAGGGCTGCGGCTGCGACCAGCGGATGGGTCATTCGGTCGGTTCGCTCCGGCGGTGCGACGTCGACGTGACGCCCTCGCCGTCGGGGCCGCGGCCGTAGAGCACCTTGCGCATCTGCTCCCGCCCGTCGTGGATCCGGGACTTGACGGTGCCCAGCGGGATGCCGAGGAGATCGGCGATGTCGGAGTACTCGAGCTCGCAGAGGTCTCGCATGAGCACCGGCTCGACGAGGCGTCGCTCCAGCTGCTCGGCCGCTTCGAGGACGTCGATCCGGGCACCGGCGATGACGCTGGGCGACGAACCCCGCGCCGCCAGGTCGGGCGGAGCCTCGAGGACGCTGCGCCGCCGCTTCAACTTGCGATAGCAGTCGATCGCCGCGTTCGTCGTGAGCTGGTACATCCACGTGGTGAACTTGGCCCGGCCCTCGAAGCTCTCGATGCGCCGGGCGATGGAGAAGAGGGCATCCTGGGCGGCTTCCTCGGCGTCGAGATTGTTGGGCAGGAAGCGCCGGCAACGGCTGAGGATCAACGGCTGGATGCCGACGAGGAGCTGGTCGAGCGCCGCCTTGTCCCCACGTGCCGCGCGCTGCCCGACCGCCTCGATCTCGTCGAACTCCATCAGTGCGTCTCCCTTGGTCGCGGACTCCGCGCGGGCCGATCTCCTAGATTCGTCCGGTGGCTGACGCGCAGATCCTTGGACCTTACCGACTCGAGCGGGTCCTGGGGACGGGTTCATTCGCAACCGTGTGGTTGGCCCATGACCAGGTGCTCGACCGCCGGGTGGCGGTCAAGATCCTCGCCGACAACTGGAGCCGGGACCACGAGGTGCGCCGCCGGTTCCTGTCGGAGGCCCGGGTTCTGCTGACCGCCGAGAGCCCGCGGATCGTGCGCGGCTTCCACCTCGGTGAGACCGCCACCGGCCAGCCGTATCTCGTCATGGCCTGGGCCGATCGCGGGACGCTCGGCGACCGTCTCGATCAGCGTCACCGTGAGGGCCGCAACTTCGACGTGACGGAAGTGGTGTCGATCGCCACCGAGATCGCCTACGCCCTGGTCGACGTCCACGCCGCCGGTCACCTGCACCGAGACGTCAAGCCCACCAACGTGCTGGTCCGGTCCTCGTCCACGCGGCGCGGCATCCCCGGTCTCGCCGCCGACGAGACGGTGGTGCTCGCCGACTTCGGTCTCGCCCGGGGCCTCGACATGACGTCGCTGACGCTGGTCGCCGGCTCACCGGGGTATGTGTCGCCGGAACAGGCTGCCGGGCTCACCCAACTGGATCGGCGCAGCGACCTCTACTCGCTCGGGCGGATCATGCTCGAGCTGCTCACCGGGGACCCGGGGGGCAAGGCGTCGACGATGGCGGCGGCCGCCAACGAGCGCATCGACGTTCCGGCCGTCGTCGCCGAAGCGGTCGAGCGCGGCGCCCCGCAGCCACCCGCCCAACTCGTCGACCTGATCACCCGCCTCGTCGCCGAGCAACCCGACGACCGTCCGAGCACGGCCGACGACGTCGTCGCCGAGCTCGTCGCCCTCAAGGCGTCGATGTCGGTGCCCGGCGGCGGCGCGCCGGGGCGCCCGCTGGCGCCCCCGTCCGCGCCGCCTCCGGCCGAGCTCGGTCCCGACGGCCAGCCGTTGCCGACCGGAACGCAACTCGGTGCCGCCGTGCCGCGCGGCGGCTGGCTGACGCAGCAGAAGAAGCTGGCCATCGGCCTCGGCGCGCTGGTCGTCGCGGCGATCGTGGCCCTCGTGATCGCCCTGTCGGGCGGGGGCGGCGACGACGACCCGCCGCCCACCGACCCCATCGAGACCGAGCCCGTGCTGCCGATCGTGTCGACCGACGACAGCACGGAACCATCGGCGTCGACCGTGCCGGGTCCGCTACCGCCCACCACCGCGGGCGACACGGTCGTCCCGACGGATCCGCCCGTGAGCGATCCGGCGGACACGGGCACGGGAACCGGCACCGACGTGCCGGCTGAGGGAGCCCGGCTCGACCTGTCGGGATTCGTCGCCGACTTCACCCCCAACGCCGACGAGAACCGCGAATCGGCCTCGTTCGCCGGCTCGGTGCCGGAGGCGCTCGAGGCGCTGCTCGCCGCCAATCCCGACTGGGAGATCGTCGGAGACCCGCCTGGCGACGGAGCCCATGAGCGCACCGCCGTGACCCTCGCCGGACCTGACGGAGAGGTCACCGTGACGCTGTCCCCGAAGGGCGAAACAGCCGTGCAACCAGGGCAGGAACTGACCCGGATCGTGGTCTCGTACGACTAGCGCGCGAGGCCTCGCGATGCTAGTGTTTGAGCTGCTACGGCGGTAGTGAAGAGCACGTCTCGCCTCGACCCGTCACCCCGATCCGGGGCCCGGGTTTCCGGCATGATGAGACCCGCCATCCGAAACGATAATTCACGAGACACAAGTCGGCCGAGCGGTACACTTGTGGCAATCCAAAGGTCGCCATGGCTGGTGGGCGCAATTCCACCCACCGGCGCTCACCAGCCATGACGTTGGACCTTGGATTCCTGAGTCGGGTAGTGGGTTTGGATCCCGCCCCCATCCGGATGCTGACGCACGTCGCAGCAGGTGTCACGGCGACGGTGCCGCCGGCGAGAAGGGCCCCGTCACTACGCTGACCCCGTGATCAACCGCGGGTGGCTCCGACGCCTTTCGGCGCGCAAGGTGGCCGGGTTGTCCGGAGCGGTCGCAGCCGGCCTGGTCGCCGGCGTCGTCGGCCTGTCGAGCTGCTCCAGCGGCAGCGCCTCGCCCGGTGTCACCATCGTCGCCTCCGGCACCTCGACGACGTTCCGCACCGAGCCGGTCCGCACCACGACCACCACCCTGCCGGCCCCACCCGATCTGGGTGGCGGCGACGACGATGGCTCCAGTGGGGGCACCGCGGGTGACCCCGCCGACGCCGACCCCAACGCCGAGCAGGCCTACGAGGTGCGGCGCGGCGACTACCTCGTCGGCATCGCCCAACGCTTCGACGTCACAGCCGAAGCCATCGCCGCCTACAACGGGTGGGAGAGCCTGCAACACTCGCTCCAGCCGGGCGACTCGATCCGCATCCCTCCGCAGGACTGGGATCCCGACGAGGCGCCTCCCGGGAGCGGCTCGGGCGCCGCGTCGCCGGACGGAGACGCCGCCGAGGGAGCGTGCCCCGACGGCTCGACGCAGCAGACCTACACGATCCGCGCCGGCGACGTGAAGGGGACGGTCGCCCGCCGCTTCGACGTCACCGTCGCCGAACTCGACGCCGCCAACGCGGCGACGCCGTTCTACGCCGGCTTCGTGATCGGCATCGAGATCCTGATCCCCTGCTGAGGGGTCGTCCTCGGCTCGCTTCGGTCGCTGCGCTCCCTCGCTCGCCTGCGGCGAGTTAGGTCGAGCTCGCTTCGCTCGCACGGAAGAATTGAAAGAGGCGGCGGCGCAGCAAGCTGCGCTGGTCGCCGCATCGAAGGGGGAATCCCCCTTCGAGCATCCCCCTTCGGCGCCGGCTCGTTGACCTCTCGCGACCGGTCTCCATCCGCGCGTTGATCCCTTCGGCGCCGGCTCGTTGACCTCTCGCGACCGGTCTCCATCCGCGGGTTGATCCCTCCGGCGCCGGCTCGTTGACGTCTCGCGACCGGTCTCCATCCGCGCGTTGATCGATTGACCCGTCCGAGTGTTGAACTGCTCCGGAGTGTTGAACGCCCTACTGGGGGGCGCCCGACACTCGGATGGGTCAGCTGCCTGTGGCCTCTGCGGCCACTCAGCTGCCTGTGGCCTCTGCGGCCACTTTGGCCTTGACGATGTTGAGGGCCGAGCCGGCCTTGAACCACTCCACCTGCTCGTCGCTGAAGGTGTGCGTGGCCTCGAAGTCGACCGTCGAGCCATCGGGCTTGACGATCTGGCAGTGCACCGGCTTGCCGGGCACCGGCGGCAGGCCGAGCACGTTGATCCGGTCGTCCTCCTCGATCAGGTCGTAGGTGGCCGGATCGACGAAGGTCAGCGGCACCATGCCCTGCTTCTTCAGGTTGGTCTCGTGGATGCGGGCGAAGCTGCGGGCGATCGCCACGAGGCCGCCACGGAAGCGGGGCTCCATCGCCGCGTGCTCGCGGCTCGAACCCTCACCCATGTTCTGGTCGCCGATCACCACCCACGGCTGGCCCGCCTCGTGGTACTGCTTGGCGAGGTCGGGGAAGCTCATCATCTCGCCGGTGAGGGCCGACTTGCCCTGACCGACGACGTTGTCGTGGTAGGCCGAGACGGCGCCGAGGTAGAGGTTGCCCGAGATGTTCTCGAGGTGACCGCGATACTTCAGCCACGGCCCGGCCATCGAAATGTGGTCGGTGGTGAACTTGCCGTGGGCCTTCACCAGCACCGGCAGGTTGAAGTAGTCGTTGCCGTCCCAGGCCGCGAACGGCTCGAGCAGCTGCAGACGATCGCTCGTCGGGCTGACGGCCACCTCCACGCCCGAGCCGTCGGCAGGCGGGGCCGTGAACGTGTCGACGCCCGGGTCGTAGCCGTCGGCCGGGAGGATCTCGCCCACCGGCGGATCGAGCAGCACCTCGGTGCCGTCCTCGGTGGTGAGGGTGTCGGTGGTGGGATCGAAGTCGAGCCGACCGGCGAGCGCCAGCGCCATCACCGTGTCCGGCGACGTGACGAAGCTCAACGTGTTGGCCGAGCCGTCGTTGCGCTTCGGGAAGTTGCGGTTGTACGAGTTGACGATCGTGTTCGGCCGGCCAGTGATGCTCTCGGGCCGCGCCCACTGACCGATGCACGGACCGCAGGCGTTGGCGAGCACGGTCGCCCCGATCGCCTCCAGGTCGGCGAGCAGGCCATCGCGCTCGATGGTGGCGCGGATCTGCTCGGAGCCCGGGGTGACGAGGAGGTCGGTCTTCGCCTTGAGTCCCTTGGCGGACGCCTGCCGGGCGATCGACGCGGCGCGGGTGATGTCTTCGTACGACGAGTTGGTGCACGAGCCGATCAGCGTGGCCGAGATCTCGAGCGGCCAGCCGTTCTCGCGGGCAGCGTCGCCGACGGCGGTGCCCACGCGGTGGGCCCGGTCGGGGGAGTGGGGCCCGTTGATGAGCGGCTTGAGCTCGTCGAGGTCGATCTCGATCAGCTCGTCGTAGACGGCGCCGTCGTCGGGGCGGAGATCCGCAGCCACCTGGTCGGCGGCGTCGGCGATCGCCTCGCGGCCCGTCGCCTTGAGGTAGGCCGCCATGTTGGCGTCGTAGGGGAACAGCGACGTCGTGGCGCCGATCTCGGCGCCCATGTTGCAGATCGTGCCCTTGCCGGTGGCCGAGATCGAGTCGGCACCGGGGCCGTGGTACTCGATGATGGCGCCGGTGCCGCCTTCGACGGTGAGGATGCGAGCGACCTCCAAGATGACGTCCTTGGGGCTCGACCAGCCCGACAGGGTGCCGGTGAGGCGCACGCCGATGACCTTCGGGAAGCGCACGTTGAACGGGAAGCCGGTCATCACGTCGACGGCATCGGCACCACCGACGCCGATGGCGACCATGCCGAGGCCGCCGGCGTTGGGCGTGTGGGAGTCGGTGCCGATCATCATGCCCCCGGGGAAGGCGTAGTTCTCGAGCACGACCTGGTGGATGATGCCGCTGCCCGGACCCCAGAAGCCGATGCCGTACTTCGCCGACACCGAGCGGAGGAAGTCGTACACCTCCTTGTTGGTGTCGACGGCGACACCGAGGTCGATCGTCGCGCCGACCTTCGCCTGGATGAGATGGTCGCAGTGCACCGTCGACGGTGCGGCGACCTCCGGCAGCCCGGCCGTCATGAACTGCAGCAGCGCCATCTGGGCGGTGGCGTCCTGCATGGCGACGCGGTCGGGACGGAAGTCGTTGTACGTCGTGGCCCGTTCGATGTCCTGATTGTCGCTCGACAGGTGGTTGAGGAGGATCTTCTCGGTGAGGGTGAGCGGGCGGCCGAACCGCTCGCGTCCTTGAGCGACCCGGTCGGGAAGCGAGGCGTACACGCCCTCGACGAGTTCGATGGGGGTGGAGGCGCTGACGGTGCTCATGGAATGGGCGCTCCTTCTGGGAGAGGCGGCTGGGCTGGGAGAGGCCGGGGGACTTGACGTCTCCGCTGACGTATACAACTCTAATACAAGTGAGCGACGTCCCCCAACATTCCGGCTCGTCGAGATGGCGGGCGATCGACCACGTCCAGCTTGCCATCCCCGCCGGGGGAGAAGCGGAGGCGCGCCGGTTCTACGTCGGAGCGCTCGGGTTCGCGGAGCTGCCCAAGCCGGCGGCGATGGCTGCCCGGGGTGGCTGCTGGTTCGTCGCCGGCGACGTGCAGCTCCACGTCGGCGTCGATGCCGACTTCCGGCCGGCTCGTAAGGCGCACCCCGCGCTGGTAGTGGAAGGGCTCCGTCGACTCGTCGCCGACGCCGGCCTCGACATCACCTGGTCGGACGAGACCCCCGGGACCGAGCGCGGGTTCGTGCACGACCCGTTCGGGAATCGCATTGAGCTCATCGGCGTCTGACCGCTACGCGGTGTGAATTCCCCGGCGGCCGGCCTCGACGACGAACGAACGGTCTGTCGACACCGGCGAGTGAGCATCGCGCTCGACGCGGAGAACGGTGCGGAAGTCGACCGTCATCTCGCGCGGCGACACTCGGCAGCGCAGATAGCCGCGGCGCGGTTTGGCGTAGTGCAGGTGGGGGTTGCTGCGCAGCAGACGGCGATGGGTCGCTGACTCGTCACTCCCGTCACCGCCGCTGCTGATCGACGTGGCGGCGAACTCGGCGGCGATCGGCGTCACGTCGCGGTCGGAGTCGTGGCGGATTGCGGCCGTCACATCGAGGGCGTAGCCGGCGTGCAGGTCGCCGGTGAGCACCACCGGGTTGGCAGTCGCCGCAAGGGCGTCGTGCATGCGGCGCTGCGCGACGGGATAGCCGTCCCAGGTGTCGACGTTGTGGAGTGGGCCGTCGGTCGACTCGATGGCGATGCGGCCGAGCATGACCTGCTGGGCGATCACGTTCCACGTCGCCGGTGAGGTTCGTAGGCCAGCCTCGAGCCAGCGCTGCTGGGAGTCGCCGAGCATGGTCCGCCCGGGGTCGCGCCGGCCCGGGGCGTCGGCCGTCCATCCGGCTCCCGACATCTGACGTGAGCGGAACTGGCGGGTGTCGAGCACCTCGAGCAGCAGCAACGTGCCGAAGTCGAGACGCCGGTGCATCGTCATCGACGGCCCGATCGGTGGACGGCTGCGCAGCGGCAGGTGCTCCCAGTACGCCTGGTAGGCCGCGGCCCGGCGAGCGGCGAAGCGATCATCGGCGAGGCCGCTCACGTTGTCAAAGCCTGCGTAGTTGTCCTGCACCTCGTGGTCGTCCCACGTGACGACCCATGGCGCCGCGCGGTGGCTCGCCTGCAGGTCGGGATCCTGCCGGTACCACGCGTACTGGGCGCGGTAGCGCTCGAGGGTGTCGGTCTCCGTCGCGAGGTGCGGGGGCAGGTCGGTCGGCAGGAGCCGGGCGCAGTCGGTGGCCGTGATCGGGCGCTCGTAGATGTAATCGCCGAGGAACACCACCACGTCGGGATGCTCCGCGGCGATGTGACGATGCGCGGTGTAGTAGCCGGCCGCCCACGACTGGCATGACGCAGCGATCAGGTCGAGCCGAGCGGGCGTGGCGTCGGTCGCCGGTGCGGTCTTCGTCCGCCCGATCGGACTGAGCCAGGATCCGGTCCGGAAGCGGTACCAGTACTCGCGGCCCGGCCGCAGGCCGTCGGCCGTGACATGCACCGAGTGGCCGTGCGCCGGCTCGGCTCGTGCGACGCCGTGGCGCTCGATGACTCGCATCGAGGGGTCGGTGGCGATCTGCCAGGCGACGTCCACGGATCGCTGTCCCAGTCCCGGATCGTCGATCCGGTCGGGGCGGGGGAGGAGCCTGGTCCACAACACCACGCTGCCGGGCCACGGGTCGCCGGACGCGACGCCGAGGGTGAAGGGATCCCGGGTGATCGGCGGTTCGGCCGACGTGCCGAAGAAGCGCACGCCGCCTGCGGCTCCGCGGGCGATGCCACTCCCTGTGAGCCCGGCGGCGACGGCGCCGCCGAGCGAGATGAACCGCCGACGCGACACTCGGGTGGGGGCAGCCACGAGTGCCAATGGCAACAGGTCGATCTGTCGTCACAGCGGCCGCGATCTGGCGTCGATGTGATCTTCGGGTGAACCCGCGCGCCGCAGTCCCTTGACGAGGCTCCCGAGGTAGACAACTCTGATACAAGTGACCTGCGAACCCCGAGACGACGCACCGTGACCCGTCAGATCCGCTATCAGGAGATCGCCGACGCCATCCGGCAGCTCGCTCGGTCCCGCCCGGCCGGATCGCTCCTGCCGAGCGAGTCCGATCTGTCGGCGCAGTTCGGCGCCAGCAGGGTGACGATCCGCAAGGCCCTCGACCTCGTGCGCGAAGACGGCCTCATCGCCGCCCGGCAGGGATTCGGATGGTTCGTCGCCACCGAGCCGGTGCGCCAGAGCCTCGAGCAGCTGGGCACGATCGAGGCCCAGCTCGCCTCGGACGGGCGCAGCAACGAGCGGCGGGTCCTCGAGTTCGCCTTCGTCGAGCCACCGGCGCGGGTCGCCGCCCTCCTCGGCCCCGACACGGTGTTGCGGGTGAAGCGCGTGAACCTCGCCGACGGCGAGCCGTTCGCCGTCGTCACCGTGTGGTGCCCGGCCGACCTGGGCCGCAAGCTGTCGCGGGACGACGTCGAGCAGCGGTCGTTCCACGAGCTGCTCGGCGTTCAGCTGCGCGGCGCCACGCAGACGATCGGGGCCGACGCCGCATCGGGGGCCGACGCTCAGTTGCTCCGGGTGCCGGCCGGGGCACCACTGCTCACCTGCCAGCGGGTCACCACCGACATCGATGGCCGTCCGGTCCTCGTGAGCGAGCACCTCTTCCCGGCGCACCGCACGGAGTTCGTGGTCGAGCTGCCGTCGGCCGAACCGTCGATCAACCCGACGGGTCTGCGTCTCGTGGAGTAGCGCCCGCTCCCGCTCGCGTGGCCTACCAGGTGTCCCAGTGCAGGACGTCGGCGAGCGGCTGACGCTTGGCCGGCTTGAAATCAGTGCCCAGCGTGTAGGCGATGGGGAACAGGCCCGCCTGGCTCACCTTGTCGTGGGGGATGCCGAGCAGCTCGGCGACCTTGGCGTCGCCGCCGTTGGGCATGTGGAGCGTCGTCCACGCCGAGCCGAGGCCACGCTCGCGCAGCGCCAGCATGAAGCTCCACACGGCCGGGAGCAGCGAGCCCCAGAACCCGGCGCTGGTGGCCGAATCGGCTCCGTCGACGCGGCCCCAGATGCACGGGATCAGGAGCAGCGGGGCCCGCTCGAAGTTCTGCGCCAGGTAGTCGGCCGACTCCGACACGAAGGCTGCCCGTTCCCCGCGCGTGTCGCCCTCGGCGTACTCCGGCCGGGCCATGTTGCGGTAGGCCGCGAAGTTCTCCCGGTAGATCTCGGCGATGGCGGTCTTCTTCGCCTGGTCTTCGATGATGACCCAGTGCCAGCCCTGGCGGTTCGATCCCGTCGGTGCCTGGAGGGCGATCTCGAGGCACTCCTCGACGATGGACCGATCCACGGGGCGGTCGAAGTCGAGGCGCTTGCGGACCGAGCGCGTGGTGGTGAGAACTTGGTCGGCCGACAGGTTGAGGCTCATGCCGGCAGTCTTCCATCGCCGCCCGCCGCGGCTCGGACCGGAGGTCACGGCGACCGGCTCGTCAACCGGCGGGCCGAGCAATGATGATGGGCCGATGACGACCGCATCGTTCCAGGACCGGGTCACCATCTCTGTCACCAACGGGATCGCCGACGTTCGGCTCAACCGGCCCGACAAGCGCAATGCCCTCGACAACGCCATGTTCAAGGGCATCGTCGAGGCCGGCGAGTGGGTCAAGTCGGCGTCCGGGGTTCGCGTCGTCGTGCTCAGCGGCGAAGGTGCGTCGTTCTGCGCCGGCCTCGACTTCTCGTCGCTGTCGGCGTTGGCCGGGCGTGACAGCGACAGCGACACCGGCGACAGCAACGTCACGTCGACAGGCGCTGGCGCCGAGGCATCGACAGCTATCGGGTCGCTCGGCGACGGGCAGATCGCCCACCTCGGCCAGCGCACGGCGTGGGTCTGGCAGGAGGTCGCCGTGCCCGTCATCGCCGCCGTCCACGGCCATGCGCTCGGTGGCGGGTTCCAGGTCGCCCTCGGGGCCGACATCCGCTTCGCCCACCCCGACACCAAGATGTCGGTGCGGGAATCGTTCTGGGGGTTGTCGCCGGACATGACGGCGTCGCTGTTCCTGTCGCGGCTCACCCGACCCGACGTGGCCAAGGAGCTGGCGATGACCGCCCGCATCATCAGCGGCGCCGAGGCCCACGCGCTCGGCATCGTCACGCACTTGAGCGACGATCCCCGCGCCGCTGCGTTCGATCTCGCCCACGAGCTCCTCGGCCGCAGCCCCGATGCCGTGCGCGGCGTGAAGGCGCTGTTCAACCGCCTCGCCAACGCCGACGCCGCCGAGATGTTCGCCCTCGAACGCGAGACGATCAGCAGTCTGATCGGCACCCCGAACCAGGCCGAGGCGGTCGCCGCCGGCATGGAGAATCGCCCGCCCGTCTTCACCGATCCCGCCTGACCTCGCGGTCCCGAGATAGTGCCTGGCACTATCTCGGGACCGGCGGGTGTCCAGGTACTGGTTGTGACATGCGTGTGAAAACGGTGTTTCCCCACCAGGCAGGTCGCCCTCTACACTGACATCTCGCTGGGCCAATGTCGTCCCTGCTCCACCATCGATCCCGACACCCGCCGACTCCGATCCGGCGGGGCCGAGACCAAGGACGACGTCCATGTCAGATCTTCCCGGCCGCATCGGCCTGTACGACCCGCGATTCGAACACGATGCCTGTGGCGTCTCGTTCGTCGCCCACATCAAAGGGATCGCCAGCCACGAGCTGGTGCGAACGGGCCTCGACGCACTCACCAACCTCGAGCATCGTGGCGCCACGGGCGCCGAGGCCGACACGGGCGACGGTGCCGGCATCCTCGTCCAGATCCCCGATCGCTTCTTCCGGTCCGTCCTCGCCGACGACGGAGTCACCCTGCCGCCGCCCGGTCAGTACGCCGTCGGCATCGGCTTCCTGCCCGCCGATCCGGTGGCCTCCGAGAAGGCCCAGGCGGCGATCGAGGCGATCGTCGCCGACGAGGGTCTGACGGTCGTCGCCTGGCGAGACGTCCCGATCGAGCCGTCCTGCCTCGGACAATCGGCTCGTGCCGTCATGCCGTCGTTCCGGCAGCTGTTCGTCGCCGATCCCGGTGATGCTTCGGCGGGAGCCACCTGTAGCCGCAGCAGCGGCATCGACCTCGACCGCAAGGTCTACGTGGCCCGCAAGCGAATCGAGCACGAGCTCGACGGCGAGCTCACCACCTACTTCTCCTCACTGTCGGCGCGCACGATCGTCTACAAGGGGATGTTCACAACACCGCAGTTGCAGGCGTTCTACCCCGACCTGCTCGACGAGCGGTTCGAGTCGGCGTTGCTGCTGATCCACAGCCGCTTCTCCACCAACACGTTCCCGTCGTGGCCACTGGCCCACCCGTACCGCTTCATCGCCCACAACGGCGAGATCAACACGGTGCAGGGCAACGAGAACTGGATGCGTGCACGCGAGGCGATGGCCGCCAGTCCGCTCCTGCCGACGCTCGAGAAGGCGTTCCCGATCTGCACCCCGGGCGCGTCGGACACGGCGCGTTTCGACGAGGTGCTCGAGCTGCTCCACCTTGCTGGACGACCACTTCACCATGCCGTGATGATGATGATCCCGCCGGCGTGGGAGAACAACAAGACGCTCAGCTCGGCCGAGCGCGCCTTCTACAGGTTCCACGCCTCACTGATGGAGCCGTGGGACGGCCCGGCGAGCGTGACGTTCACCGACGGCACGGTCATCGGTGCGGTCCTCGACCGCAACGGCCTGCGCCCGAGCCGCTACTGGGTGACCGACGACGACATCGTCGTGATGGCGTCCGAGGTCGGCGTGATCGACATCGACCCGGCCAAGGTGGTGCTGAAGGGCCGGCTCCAGCCCGGCCGCATGTTCCTGATCGACACCGCGGCGGGCCGCATCGTCGACGACGCCGAGATCAAAGCGACGCTCGCCGCCGAGCACCCGTACGAGCAGTGGCTCGAGGACGGGCTCGTCGAGTTCGAGGACCTGCCCGAGCGCGACCACGTGGTGTTCAGCCACGACAGCGTGCTGCGCCGCCAGCAACTCTTCGGCTACACGCACGAAGAGCTCAAGATCATCCTCGCGCCGATGGCTGCGACCGGCGGCGAGCCGCTCGGCTCGATGGGCACCGACACGCCGCTCGCCGTGCTGTCCGAGCGGCCGCGCCTGTTGTTCGACTACTTCAGTCAGCTCTTCGCCCAGGTCACCAACCCGCCGCTCGACGCCATCCGCGAGGAGGTCGTCACGTCGGTGGCCTCCACCGTCGGGCCCGAGGCCAACCTGCTCGAGCCGGGTCCCGAGAGCTGCCGGCAACTCACCGTGCCGTTCCCGATCATCGACAACGACGAGCTCGCCCGCATCCTCCATGCCGCCACCGACTCCACACCGGAACGACGCACGGACGACGCATCTCACGAGGCTGGCCGCTTCGCTCACTTGAAGGCCGTCGAGGTGAAGGGGCTCTATCGCGTCGCCGGTGGCGGCCTGGCGCTGGAGCGGGCGCTGAGCGCCATCTGCTCGGAGGTGTCGACGGCGATCGACAACGGCGCCCGGATCGTGGTGCTGTCGGACCGCAACTCCGACGCTGTCGAGGCGCCGATCCCGTCGCTGCTGCTGACCGCGGCGGTGCATCACCACCTCGTGCGCACCAAGCAGCGCACCAAGGTGGGCCTCATCGTCGAGTGTGGGGACGCTCGCGAGGTGCACCACATGGCCCTCCTCATCGGATACGGCGCCGGTGCCATCAACCCGTACCTCGCGTTCGAGTCGATCGAGGACCTCATCGCCGCCAACGACGGGCAGGGCATGCACAACCTCGGCGGCCTCGACGCCCACAAGGCGGTGCGCAACTACATCAAGGCGTGCGGCAAAGGCGTGCTCAAGGTCATGTCCAAGATGGGCGTGTCCACCGTGGCCAGCTACACCGGCGCGCAGATCTTCGAAGCCGTCGGGCTCGGCGAGGAGCTCGTCGAGCGCTACTTCACCGGCACGGTCAGCCGCCTCGGCGGCATCGGGCTCGCCGAGATCGCCGCCGAAGTGGCCGCCCGCCACGCCGCGGCCCACCCGACCCGTCCCGAGGAGCGGGCGCACCGCAAGCTCGAGCTCGGCGGCGAGTACCAGTGGCGGCGCGAAGGCGAGCACCACCTCTTCAACCCGACGACGGTGTTCAAGCTCCAGCACGCCACGCGGGCGAAGCGCTTCGACATCTTCAAGGAGTACACGCGGGCGGTCGACGACCAGTCGCGCACGCTGGCCACGCTGCGGGGCCTCTTCCAGCTTCGCGAAGGCGTCCGCGAGCCGGTGCCGATCGACGAGGTCGAGTCGGTGGCGGCGATCATGCGGCGCTTCTCCACGGGGGCGATGAGCTACGGCTCGATCTCAGCCGAGGCCCACGAGACGCTGGCCATCGCCATGAACCGCATCGGCGCCAAGTCGAACACCGGCGAGGGCGGCGAGGACCCCGAGCGCCTCTACGACCCCGAGCGCCGCTCGTCGATCAAGCAGGTGGCCTCGGGCCGATTCGGTGTCACCGCCGAGTACCTCACCAACGCCGACGACCTGCAGATCAAGATGGCCCAGGGCGCCAAGCCGGGCGAGGGCGGTCAGCTGCCCGGCCACAAGGTGTATCCGTGGATCGCCAAGACCCGGCACTCCACCCCGGGCGTCGGGCTGATCAGCCCGCCGCCGCACCACGACATCTACTCCATCGAGGATCTCAAGCAGCTGATCCACGACCTGAAGAACGCCAACCCGGCGGCGCGCGTGCACGTCAAGCTCGTCGCCGAGATGGGCGTCGGCACCGTCGCCGCCGGCGTGTCCAAGGCCAAGGCCGACGTCGTGCTCATCTCGGGTCACGACGGCGGAACGGGCGCCAGCCCGCTGACGTCGCTCAAGCACGCCGGCGGCCCGTGGGAGCTCGGCCTCGCCGAGACCCAGCAGACGCTGCTTCTCAACGGGCTGCGCGACCGCATCGTCGTTCAGGCCGACGGTCAGATGAAGACCGGGCGCGACGTCGTCGTCGCCGCCCTGCTCGGTGCCGAGGAGTTCGGTTTCGCCACCGCCCCGCTCGTCGTCTCGGGCTGCGTGATGATGCGGGTCTGCCACCTCGACACCTGCCCCGTCGGCGTGGCCACGCAGAACCCCGAGCTGCGCGCCCGCTTCAGTGGCAAGCCGGAGTTCGTCGAGAACTTCTTCGAGTTCATCGCCACGGAGGTGCGGGAACTGATGGCCAAGCTCGGGTTCCGCTCGATGGCCGAGATGATCGGCCACGTCGAGATGCTCGACACCCGCGCCGCGGTCGACCACTGGAAGGCGTCGGGTCTCGATCTGTCGCCGATCCTCGCCACGCCGCGCAACCCCTACGGCCAGTCGCTGTTGCAGTCGGTACCCCAGGACCATGGCCTGACCGAGGCCCTCGACGTCGAGCTGATCCGCCAGGCTCGGCCCGCCATCGACGACGCCACGCCCGTGGCGATCGATCTTCCGGTGCGCAACGTCAACCGTACGGTCGGCACGATGCTCGGCCACGAGATCACCAAGAAGTGGCGAGGCGGGGGCCTGCCCGACGGCACGATCGACATCCGCCTCACCGGGTCGGCCGGCCAGAGCTTCGGGGCGTTCGTCCCGGCCGGCGTGACGCTGCGCCTCATCGGCGACAGCAATGACTACCTCGGCAAGGGACTGTCGGGAGGGCGCATCATCGTCCGCCCGCATCCCACGGCGCCGTTCGTCGCCGAAGAGCAGGTCATCGCCGGCAACGTCATCGCCTACGGCGCGACGGGCGGGGAGATCTTCCTGCGCGGCAAGGTGGGGGAGCGGTTCTGCGTGCGCAACTCCGGGGCGCTCGCCGTTGCCGAGGGCGTGGGCGACCACGGTTGTGAGTACATGACCGGCGGCCGCGTCGTCGTTCTCGGCCCGACCGGGCTCAACTTCGGCGCCGGCATGTCCGGCGGCATCGCCTACGTCTACGACCCCGACGGCACGTTCGCCGACAAGGTCAACCTCGAGATGGTCGTCATCGAAGAGGTCACCGGTGGCGACGCCGAGGAGCTGCGCGACATCGTCAGCCGCCATCACGCGTTCACCGAGTCAGCCGTCGCGGCCCGGCTCCTCGAGGATTGGGAGACGTCGCTGACTGTGTTCCGGAAGGTGATGCCCTTGGACTACAAGCGGGTGCTCGACGTGCTCGCCGCCGCCGAGGCCGAAGGTCTCGACGAGGCCGCAGCCGTCGATCGAGTGATGGAGGCGAGTCGCGGATGAGGAGTTCAGCGAGCGAAGCGAGCGTCGTGAAGTTCGACCGGATAGGTCGGCGGAGCGCTAGCGGAGCCGGCCGGCGCGCCGGCCTGCGTGGCCCAGTGAGCTTCAGCGAATCACTTGTAGGAACGCAGCAAAATGGGTGAGGCGACTGGATTCCTCAAATGGGCGCGGGAGACGCCGACGCGGCGGCCGGTGCCGGTGCGATTGCGCGACTGGAAGGAGGTCTACGAGGACTTCCCGGTCGAAGCGATCACCACGCAGGCCGGGCGCTGCATGGACTGCGGCATTCCCTTCTGCAACAACGGCTGCCCGCTCGGCAACCTCATTCCCGACTGGAACGACCTCGTCTACCGCAACCAGTGGCGGGAGGCGATCGACCGGCTCCACGCCACCAACAACTTCCCCGAGTTCACGGGGCGCCTCTGCCCGGCGCCGTGCGAGGCGGCGTGCGTCCTCGGCATCAACGCCGACCCGGTGACCATCAAGCAGGTCGAGGTCGAGATCATCGACCGGGCCTGGGACGAGGGTTGGGTCGAGCCGCAGATCCCCAGCGTGCGCACCGGCAAGCGCGTCGTCGTCATCGGCTCCGGCCCCGCCGGCCTGGCGACGGCCCAGCAGCTCACCCGCGCCGGCCACGACGTCGTCGTGCTCGAGCGGGCCGATCGCATCGGCGGTCTGCTGCGCTACGGCATCCCCGAGTTCAAGATGGAGAAGCGTCACCTCGATCGGCGCCTGGCGCAGATGGAGGCCGAAGGCACCGAGTTCCGCACCAACGCGGCGGTCGGTGACGGCATCGACATCGACGTCCTGCTGGCGTCGAACGACGCGATCGTCCTCGCCTGCGGCGCCACCGCCTGGCGTGATCTTCCCGTTCCCGGCCGCGAGCTCAACGGCATCCACCAGGCGATGGAGTTCCTGCCGTGGGCGAACCGGGTGCAGGAGGGCGACCTCGACGAGCCGCCGATCAGCGCGGCCGGCAAGCACGTGGTCATCATCGGCGGCGGTGACACCGGTGCCGACTGCCTGGGCACGTCCCACCGCCATGGCGCCAAGTCGGTCACCCAGCTCGAGATCATGCCGTGCCCGCCGGAACAGCGGGCGCCCAACAATCCGTGGCCGCAGTGGAGCCTCATCTATCGCGTGTCGTCGGCTCACGAAGAGGGCGGTGAGCGCGTCTACAGCGTCAACACCGAGCGCTTCGTCGACGACGGCAACGGCAACGTCAAGGCCCTGTTGATCCACGAGGTCGAGATGGTCGACGGCCGCTTCACCAAGGTGGAGGGCACCGACCGCGAGCTGCCCGCCGACCTCGTGCTGCTGGCGATGGGCTTCGTCGGTCCCGAGCACGGGTCGTGGCTCGATCAACTCGGCGTCGACTTCGACGAGCGCGGCAACGTCGCCCGCGACGACTCCTACATGTCGTCGGTGCCGGGCGTGTTCGTCGCCGGCGACGTCGGTCGCGGCCAGAGCCTCATCGTCTGGGCGATCGCCGAGGGGCGGTCGTGCGCAGCGTCGGTCGACCGCTACCTCGTCGGCGAGACGACCCTGCCGGCGCCGATCCCTCCGACCGCCCGCCCCCTCGTCTGAGGGCCGGCGGTAACAGATGGTGCCAGGCACCATCTGTTACCGCCGGCGGGGCCGCGGCTCGCCCGGCTCGGCGGCTGCTTTACTGGAGTGATGCCGTCGTCGCGCCCGCGTACGGCACGGTGGAAGCTTGCGCTCAGCGCGATCGGAGCCGTCGTCGCCGCAACCGTCGTCCTGCCCACCGCGCCCGCCCGGGCGGCGGCCGCGCCGCCGGCCGTCGACGACGCGACGATCCAGCTGGCCATCGACGGCTTCTACTCGTACCTGTTCCGCAACGCCGAGGTCGATCCCATCGTCGAGCCCTGCCCGATCCTCACGCCCGAGCAGCTGGGCTGGTACACGCAGCAGTGGGGCGTGACCCCGAGCACACAGGGCTACGTGATCGACGCCGGCCTGAACGCCGACCTCGGCGACAACGTCTCGCTGTACTGCGGTGTCGATCTCGACCTGGTCGCCGCGTCACCCGACCCCGCCGCGCCGTTCGGCATCGGCCTCGAGGTGAGCTACCTCCTCGGCGCCACCAGCCTCGAGTCGGTCCTGGCCGCCGACGAGGGCACCGTGCTCGTGCCGGCCGTCGCCACGGTGGGGGGACAGCTCGGAGGGTGGTGCGGCTCCGGTGCCAACGCCGTGTGCCTGCTCCGGTGGTCACGCAACGAGCTGCTCATCTCGTTCGCCGTGGTCGGACCGCCGAGTGGCGTGCAGCAGCAGGCGATGGTCGACATGTTCGCGGCGATGCTGCCCGAGATGGTCGCCAACCTCGGCGCCTCCTACCGCGAGACGTCAGGGCCCACCACGCTGCCGTCGCTGCCGCCCCTTCCCGACAACCAGCCGACCGGCCCGACCACGACCGCGGCCGCAGCCACGACCGTGCCGCCCGCCACGACGATGGCTCCGGCGCCCGCCACGACCGTGCCGCCCGCCACGACGATGGCTCCGGCGCCCGCCACGACCGTAGCCCCGCCCGCACCGACCGTGGCCCCGGCCCCGACGACCGCCCTCGCGGCGAGCACGACCGTCGCCGCGCCGACGATCCCTGCAACGAGCACGACCGTCGCCGTGCCGACCGTCCCGCCCGTGCCGGTGACGACCGCGGGCCAACCGACGGTGCCGCCCCTGGTTCCCGCGCCCACCGTCGCCGTCCCGACGGCGCCGCCGCCCGGTCCGCCGCCGTCGACGTCGACCACGGAGCCCGCAGACGTCAACGGGTCGACCGGGGACACCGTGTCGACCGACACCCCGGTCGACACGGCGTCGACCGACGACGAGCCCTCGTCCACCGCGCCCGGCGACGGCGACGTCACGGCGTCGACGACCGACGAGATCGCCTCCACCGAGCCCGATTCGTCGCTTACAAGCGTCCCGGCCGGGGCGTGGGCAGAGGGGGAAGTGGCGATTCCGGCCGGCGTTCCGGGAGAGGTGTCCATCGTCATGCAGTCCGCGCCCGACAGCAGTGGCGTGTCGTTCATCCTGCGCAACGACACCGGCACCACCGTGTACGGCGTCGAGATCAGCGGGGTCGCGCGGGACGCCGACGGCAGGTTGGTGGCCACCGGCAACGGCTCGGTCGCCCCCGACGAGATCCCCGCCGGCGGCTGGGCGATGGGCCGCCTCAGCTTCGGCTACGACTCGCTGGTCGGTGACGAGGAGCTCGAACTGGCGGTGACGGGAGTCGAGTCGGGCACCTTCCGCGACCCGATGCTGCTCACCGTGACGGAAGCCACGCTCAATCCCGGCGCCTACACCGACGAGCTGGTCGGCATCGCCCGGAACGACGAGTCGGTCGCGGCGAGCTTCCCGAGCGCGTCGGTGGCCTGCTTCGACGGCGACGAGCTGACGGGCGTGTTCCACGGCTACGGCGACACCGACGACGTCGCCCCCGGCGCCACCACACCGTTCTCCGTCAGCATTCCGTCGGACGTCCTCTGCGCCACGTGGGTGGTCCTCGCCGAGGCCTGACGCGAACCCGGCGACAGGCCCTGGTCCAGGTGTCGCGCTGACCGTTGTCGGCGCCTCGGCCTCGTTACGCTGAGGGCTCATGACGGCGACGACCGCAACGGGCCAGGGCGAACGACGAGGCTGGCATCGCCGCGCCGGCCTCGCCGGCCTCGGCGCGCCGCTGATGCTGGTGGTCGCGCTGGCGGCGTGCGGTGGCGACGACGGCGACGTCACCGGACCCACCACGGTGACGATCAAGCCCAACAGCTACGCCACCGTTCCGGCCGTTGGCGCGTCGACCACGCTGGCGGCAGGGGAGACGCCCGGCACGGCCGGTGAAGACGGCCGCGTGCCGGGAACCCAGCAGTACACGGTCCGCAGCGGCGACTTCCTGTCGTCGTTGGCGAACAAGCTGGGTATCGACGACTACAACGAGATCTGCGAGATCAACCGGTGGGACGCCTGCCCGCCGAACGACTTCTATCCGGGGACGGTCATCACCATCCCGCCCAACGCGTTCGACGTGGCGACCATCGACGAGGAGGAACCCGAGGACGAGGAGGACACCTCGTCCGACGGCGACGCCACCGAGACCACCGAGGAGGAGTCGTCGAGCCTCGTCGACGACGGCGGCGAGAAGTGCCCCGACGGATCCGATCGGAGCACCTACGACATCGTCGCCGGCGACTACCCGGCACGCGTCGCCACGAAGCTCGACCTGACGGTCGACCAGCTCCAGATCGCCAACGCCAACAACCCGGCGTGGAACACGTTCATCGTGGGCCAGGAGCTCTGGCTGCCCTGCGACGTCGACTGACCGCAACGCCGGCGCGTCGGCTCACCGCCCTCGCTCGGCGGGCGTCGGCGGGTCCGTCGAGCGCTGAGAAACGCTGCACTATGGTGCACGACGTCCGTCCGAAGACCCCGAGGGAGGTTGACGTGCACGTCAAGCGACCAACTCTTGCCATCGCCGCGATCGCGGCCGTTGCTGCCGGCCTGGTGGCATCCACATCCGTCGGCGCCACCACCGCACCGCCCAGCGAGGGAAGCGGAGCGGAAGGCGGCGACTGCGAGATCGCGGACGTCCCGATCGGCGCGGCCCTGAGCCTCACCGGCGCCGCCGCGGCGTACGGAGAGAGCCAGCAGCGCGGCCTCGAGCTCGCCCGCGACGAGCTCAACGAACGCGGCGGGGTCACCTACGACCTGCGCATCGAGGACGACGCCACCGAGCCGACGCAGGGCATCACCGTGTTCGAGGGCTTCGTCAGCGACGGTGTGGCGGCAATCATCGGCCCGACGCTCTCGAACGGCGCGATGCAGGCTGATCCCGTCGCCCAGGACGCCGGTGTGCCCGTGCTCGGCATCTCCAACACGGCAGCCGGTGTGACCGACATCGGCGACTTCGTCTTCCGCGACTCGCTCACCGAGGGTGCGGTCATCCCCCAGACGATCGAGGCGGCGGCGTCCACGCTCGGCATCGAGAGCGTCGTCGTGATGTACGCCAACGACGACGCCTTCACCCAGTCGGGCTACGACGCCTTCGCCGCGGCGCTCGAGGAGCAGGGCATCGAGGTCCTCGACACCCTCACGTTCTCGAAGGGCGACTCCGACTTCCGGACCCTGCTCACCGAAGCCCAAGACGCCGAGCCCGACGCCCTCGTGGTGTCGGCGCTCATCGAGGCGGCGATCCCGCTGGTGTCCCAGGCACGGGAGATCGGGCTCGAGGTGCCGATCATCGGCGGCAACGGCTTCAACTCGCCGCAGCTGATGGCCGACGCGGGCGAGGCAGCCGAGGGCGTGGTGGTCGGCGCGGCGTGGAACTCCACCTCCGACAATCCGGAGAACCAGGCGTTCCTCGAGGCATATCGCGCGGCGTACGACGCCGAGCCCGACCAGTTCGCCGCCCAGGCGTACACGGGGCTCTACCTCATCGATGCGGCCATCCAGAGCACCTGCTCGATCGACCCCGTGGAATTGCGCGACAGCCTGGCCGGACTGGCCGACGTGCCGACGCCGCTCGGCAGCTTCAGCTTCGACGAGAACCGCGACGCGGTCCACCCGGCCGTGGTGCAGATCGTCGAGGACGGCGCCTTCGCCGTGCTCGCGAGCGGGAGCGACGGTGCCGACGGGAGCGAGACCGCAGCCAGCGCCCCGGCGGGCACCGAACCGTCCACCACGAGCTGACCATCCTGCTGCCGCTCCGGCATGCAACAACTCGTCAACGGCATCTCGAACGGGGCGATCTACGCCCTGTTCGCACTCGGCTTCACGCTGGTCTTCGGTGTGCTCGACCGCCTCAACCTGGCCCATGCCGGCGTCTACGCGGCCGGTGCCTACATCGGCATCGAGCTCGTGGCCGACGCCGGCTGGTACATATGGCTGGCGATCCCCGGCGTGTTCGTTGCCGGCGCGGTGCTGGGCATCGTCATCGACCGCCTGGCGTTCGCCCCGTTGGCGCGCCGGCCCGACGCCCACTTCGGCGGGATGATCTCGTCGATCGCGCTCGGCACGATGTTCGTCGCCCTGCTCCAGCAGCGCTACGGGCCGGCGACCCGCCGCTTCCCGCCCGACACGTTCCCGCACCACCGCTACGAGGTCGGCGACGTTCGCATCACGCTGCTCCAGATCGTGATCGTGGCCGTCAGCCTCGGATTGACGCTGCTGCTGTGGCTGCTGGTCACCAAGACCGGCATCGGCCGTGCAATGCGCGCGGTCGCCGAGAACCCGCACGCGGCTCGCATCGTGGGGGTGAACGTCAACCGGATCACGGCGTCGACGTTCGCCCTCTCGAGCGGCCTCGGCGCAGTCGCCGGCGTGCTGTTCGCCCTCAACGTGAGCAGCGCCGAGCTCGACATGGGCTACAACATCGAGCTCAAGGGACTGGCGGTGATCATCGTCGGCGGGATGGGTTCGATCCCCGGCGCGCTCGTCGGCGGCATGGTCGTCGGACTCGCCGAGGTGCTGACGATCCAGTACGTCGGCTCCACGTGGCGGGATGTCGTCACGTTCGGGCTGCTCGTCCTCATCCTCCTGTTGCGGCCGCAAGGGCTGTTCGGTAGTCGCCAGGTGCGCGAGGTCTGAACGGTGATCGAGGAGTCCACCCTCATCCTCATCGCGATCAACGGCGTGCTGGCGTACTCGTTCTACGCGGTACTGATCGCCGGCCAGCTGAGCCTGGCCCAGATCGGGTGCGCCGGCGTCGCCGCCTTCACGGCGGCCAAGGCCGTGCCCGACGACACGGTGGCGGGCTTCATCCCCCCGCTCGCCGTGAGCGTGGCCATCGGGATGTGTGTGGGGGCGGCCGCGGCGTTCCTGATCGGCATCCCGGTGATGCGGCTGCGCGGTGTCTTCCTCGCCATCGCCACGCTCGGCTTCGCCGAGATGGCCCGCATCACGCTCAACAACATGTCGTGGACCGGCGGTGCGCTGGGAATGCGGGTCGACAAGCTCATCACCTTGCCCATCGCCATCGGGTTGCTGGCCGCCGTCGCCTATTGGTTCGCCCGGCAACGCCGGTCCCGGCTCGGACGGGCGCTCGCCGCGGTGCGCGAGGACGAGCTCGCCGCCCTGGCGATGGGCATCGACGTCGTCCGCTACCGCCTGATCAGCTACGTGACGGCGGGGGCGATCGCCGGGCTCTACGGCGTCATGTACGCCCACTTCACGCGGTTCATCGAGCCCAACAACTTCAACTTCCCGGCAGCCGTCGATGGTCTGGTCAAGGCGGTTGTCGGCGGCACCGCCGTGTTCGTCGGCCCCGTGCTCGGTTCGGCGTTCTTCGAGTTCATCCCCGACATCCAGCGGGCGCTCAACATCGAGGCCGGCTGGATCCGGCCGTTCATCGCCGGGGCGCTCCTGCTGGCGGTGATCCTCTTCCTGCCCGGAGGGTTCGCCAGCCTGGTTCCGGTGACACGGCGGGGGCGGCATCGACCCCAACGCGCGGAGGCCATCGGCGCCGGGGACGCCGCGGTCGCCGTCGGCCGCCAGGACCCGGGGTCGCTGGGCGACGCGGCGCCGCTGGTGCGGGTGCGGGGCATGGGCAAGAGCTACGGCGGCGTGCACGCCGTTCGCCACGTCGATCTCGACGTCCTGCCCGGCGAGATCGTCGGGCTGATCGGCCCGAACGGGGCGGGCAAGACGACGCTCGTCAACATGCTGAGCGGTCTGGTCGCTCCGACCGTGGGCGACGGCGACGTGCTCGGCGTCCGGCTCGATCAATCGACCCGGGCCGACCGGGTGTCCCGGGCTGGTATGAGCCGGACGTTCCAGCACGCCAAGTTGTTCACCCGGCTCACCGCCCTCGAGAACGTGCTCGTCGGTGCGCATCACGTGACCCGGCCGACGTTCCTCCGCCGGCTCGTGTGGATGCCTTCGGCGGCGCGTGACGAGGAGGATGCCCTGGCCCACGCGTGGGTCCAGCTGGAGCGCGTCGGGTTGGGTGAGCGGGCCACGTCGCTGGCCGGCGAGCTCGCCTACGGGGACCAGCGACGCCTCGAGATCGCTCGGGCCCTCGCATCCAATCCGTCGTTGTTGATCCTCGACGAGCCGGCGGCGGGGATGAACCACGTCGAGGCGTCGGCGCTCGGCCGGTTGATCGCAGGGCTCCCGGACCAGGGCGTCTCGGTGCTGCTGATCGAGCACAACGTCCGCATGGTGCTGGCCACCTGCACGCGTGTCGTGGTGCTCAACTTCGGCGAGGTGATCGCCTCGGGCACGCCCGACGAGATCGCCGCCGACGAGACGGTGATCGAGGCCTATCTCGGGTCCGACGCACCGGTCGGGGACGACCGATGACCGGCGCGGCGTTGGTGGTGGAGGGCCTGTCGGTGTCCTACGGCCGGGTCCAGGCGGCCCGCGGCGTGTCGTTCGAGGCGCCGGCCGGGTCGCTGATCACGCTCGTCGGAGCCAACGGCGCCGGCAAGACGTCGGTGCTGTCGGCGGTCGCCGGGCTGCTCAAGCCGAAGGGCGGCCGCGTGGTGTTCGATGGACGCGACGTGACCCGGCAGCCGGCCCATCGCCTCGTCGGCGCCGGTCTGGTCCTCGTGCCCGAAGGACGCGAGATCCTCGGCGGGCTGACGGTGCACGAGAACCTCCAGCTCGGCGGCTGGCAGCGATCGGGGAGCAGCGGCGGACGGATCGCCGAGATGTACGAGCTGTTTCCGGTGCTTGCCGAACGCCGGGGCGCGCCGGCGAGCTCGCTCTCCGGTGGCGAGCAGCAGATGCTGGCGATCGCTCGCGCCCTCGTCGCCGACCCGTCGGTGCTGATGATGGACGAGCCGTCGATGGGCCTGGCGCCGCGCATCGTCGACGAGGTATTCAACGTCATCGCTGCCATCCGCGACACCGGCACGACGGTCGTGCTCGTCGAGCAGAACGCCCGTCGTGCGCTGCGCGTCGCCGACCACGGCTACGTGATGGAGACCGGTGAGATCGTGCACGACGGCCCCGGCCTCGAGCTGCTCGCCGACGAGCGGGTCGTCCAGGCCTATCTCGGCATCGATTGACCCATCCGAGTGTTGAACCGCTCCCGAGGGTCGGACGCGCTGTGGGCGGTAACAGATGGTGCCTGGCACCAGCTGTTACCCGGACCCCATCGCCGCCGGGCTCGCTGGCGCTCGCGCCGTCGGCCGGCTTCGCTTCGCTCAGCGCGCCGTCGGCCGGCTTCGCTTCGCTCAGCCGAGGTCGGGCCAGCGGCGCTGGGGCGGCTTGCGCCAGGCGGCGACGCCGCGCTTGCGGCGATCGGCGAGGGCCCACTGGCGCCGCCAACCGGTGTAGGCGGGGCCGGTGAGCGACGGGGTCGTCCCGGCAGCCGCCCTGCGGCGTGCCGACCAGTAGTCGGTGGACGCCTCGTCGGCGAGCTCGGCGACGGCCCGCTCGATGCGCTCGTTGAGGCGCCGCGTCGACTCACCCTCGTGGGGGCGGATCGGGCGACCGAACGTCACCCGAGTGCGCCCCGGCTTGAGACGCTTGGCGCCCTTCGGGAACACGGTGTCGGTGCCATCGATGTGGACGGGCACCACGGGGACGCCCACCCGGTTGGCGAGGTAGGCGGCGCCGCCCTTGAACGAGTGACCCCAGCCGTCGGGTGAGCGGCCGCCCTCTGGATAGATCACGAGGCTCCAGCCACGCTGCAGCAGCGTGGCCATCTGATCGGCCGACTTGCGGCCGGTGGCCTCGCGGTCGATCGGCACGGCGTTCAGCGACAGCGCCGACAGACGCGCCTTCCAGCGCTTGTCGAAGAAGTAGTCGGCGGCGGCTGCGGTGAAGAGCTTGGGCCGCCACACGTCGGGAACGGCCCGCACCATCAGCGCCGTGTCGAGGTGGCTGTGGTGGTTGGGCGTGAAGATCACCGGCGCGGGACCGTCGTCGCCGGCGGTGCGCACGAGATCGTCGAGGCGGTCGTGCCCGAAGATGTCGGGCGCGGCCAGACCGTCGACGAGCGCCTTCATCGGCCCGGCGACGATGACGGCCCTGGCCACCTTGGCGACGGGCGAACGCGCCCAGCGAGTGTCGTAGTCGGCCCCGAGCTCGGACGGCTCCTCGGGCACCTCCACGCCGCCCGGCACGGTCGGCGCCCGATAGGGGAAGCCGACGTTGCGCGCCGGCCGCGTCGCCTTGGCGACGGCGTCCTCGACGCGCCCCGCGGCCCGAGCCGCGACCTTGAGATATCGCGCCGAGCTCACGTCACCCGCCGGGCACCGAACTCGGATGGGACCACGCGCTCAGTGCACATCGGCGATCATGAGCGGCGGGGCCTTGATGTGCGTGATGGTGGGGGAGCGGCCGACCACGTCCGAGGCCATCTCCAGTGCATCGTTCAACGTCGACGCGGCGGTGAAGCCGAGCCGCCGTACGGCCTTGGGGTTGCCGCCGACGATGATCACCTTGCCGCAGTGACGCAACCCGTGGGCACCCCAATACCACATGTAGAACGGGTGCACGCCGTGGTAGGCGTTGCCGGTGCGGTAGAGGTGCCGGTACCAGTCGTCGTAGGCGTAGCGCTCCTCCCACTTCTTCGACATCTCGTGCGGGTCGGTCGTGTCGGTGAGCACCTGCTCGTAGAAGTCGATGTAGCTCGGGTGGTGCACCGGGTTGAAGTCGGGCTCGGTGGGGTGCGTCATGATCACCACGCCCCCCTCCCGCACCAGCGGCTTGCCCCGGTACATGTTGAACAGGTACCCGAGACCCATGCACATGACCAGGATCGGGTTCATGATCGAGTGAACGTTGTACGGGCAGATGTAGGGGATGCCCATCGTCAAGATGTCGGTCTGCCCGTGCACCTCGACGAGCTGTTGACTGTGCACGTTGGCCACCGTGATCTTGTGCACCGCCTCGACGTCGCCGCACTGGATGCTCGTCACCTGGTGCGGGGACTCGATCGAGTGGAGGATCTTGCGGGCCGCCGGGGTGGGCATGGCGCCGAGTCCCTTGGCGGTGCCGAGGTAGAGCGCCCGGTCCTTGGCGTTCCATTCCCACTCGCGCTTGGACAGGAACGAGAACGGCTTGGGGAACGTGTCGGTGTTGAGCGTGGTCTCGATCTGGAAGACCTTCACGCCGCCGTCGGTGAGCACCTTGCCCATGCGCCACGTGGCGTGGTGCATCTCGCTCTTGTGGTGGTCCATGAAGCTCTTGCTGTTCTCCATGGTCACCGGGTTGTGGTGGTGACGCAGCGACTTGTACGACGCCAGACCGATCGCCGTCGACTTCCACCCGCCGTCCATGGCGACGAGGTTGATGTTGACGTAGACGAGCAGATCCGACGTCGCCGCCCGCTTGTTGATCTCGACCTCTTCGCCGTGCGGCGTCTCGCCGAACGACAGCAGGTTGTCGGCGTCCTCGGCGTCGTGCTGGTACAGCGCGCCGGACGGGGCGAAGGCGTCGTAGACGCGGTCGCCGACGGCGTGGCGCAACTCGGCCTCGGTCATCCGCCGGTGCAGGGCGAGGGCGGCGATGATGTGCACGTCGTCGACGCCGGCCTCGGCGGCGAGGTCGAGCACGGCCTCGATGACGCGCTGGCGGATGTCGGGACGCTGCATCTTCGGCAGCGGCAGGCTGACGTCGTCGAAGGCGATCGTCAGCTTCATGCCCGGGAACAGCAAGGCCCGCAACGGTTCCTTGTCGATCGGGTGCTCAAGGGCGTGGCGGATGGCGCCGTCGATGTCGTCGATCGAGTCCAGGGGCTCGGGCGCGTACACGACGCGGCTGCGGTCGGCCGGCAGCTTCTCGAGGCGCAGACCGTCGCCGTGCCAGAACAGGATCGGCGGCGTCGAGCGATCGACATCGAGCACGAATCCGGGGCGCGGCATCAGCCCCGCCCTCCGTCCGCCCGGTCCGACCCGTCCGAGTGTTGAACCGCGCCGGAGTGTCGAGCGCCCACCTGGAGGGCAGTCGGCACTCGGATGAGGTCGGGCGATGTCGTCGGCGGAGGCGTCATGCCGGCTCCCTGAGGTCGAAGGCGATCTTGATGGCGCCCCGTCGGCCGGCGGCCCCGGCGTGGGCGATGGCGTCGACGTGGTCGGCGAGGCGGTAGGTGGCCGACAGCCACCGCTCGGCCTCGATCGCCGTGGCGGTTTCGATGGCGAGATCGAACGTTCGGCGGCGGCTGCCGTCGACGAGCGTCTCGGTGCCGTAGGTGTAGGCGCCGACGAGTTCTGTCTCGCGGTGCCACAGGCCGGTGAGGTCGAGCGTGACCTCCGCCGGCATGCCCATCAGCGTGACGCGGCCCCGCGGACGGGTGAGCCGCAGGCACTCGGCGATCGACGCCGCCGTGCCGACGGCGTCGATGGTGGCATGGGCGCCGCGTGAGAGGTGGTCACCGACGATCCGGCACCCGTCGAGGCGGCGCACGGCGCGGGCGAGCTCGGCGGCCGGCACCACGTGATGGGCGCCGAGCAGCCTCGCCGCCGCTTGTTGGTGGGGATAGCGGGCGCCGACCACGACGACGGCGTCGGGCACGTACCGCACGAGCCCGGCGACCGCGGCGAGCCCCATCGTGCCGGCGCCGAGCACGGCGATGATCGGCTCGGCCGTCGCGGCGGCGGACGCCCCGGCGGCGGCGAGGAGGGCGGCGTGGATGCCGCCGGCCAACGGCTCGACGAGGACGGCCCGTTCGTCGGGGACGTCGTCGCCGATGCGGTGCAGTTGGCTCTCGTGGGCGACGAACTCCGGCGCCCAGCCCCCGCCGGTGGAACAGCAGAAGCCCGTCTGGATGCCGGCGTCGATCACCGTCTCGTCGGCGAGGTGGCCGTAGTCGTCGCCGTCGCCGGGTGCGGCGCCGTCGAAGGGCGGCGGGAAGCCGCGGGCGGCGTGGCCCAGCACCGGCTCGAGGATCACCCGGGTTCCGTCGTCGAGCTGGCCGACCACCTCGTGGCCGGGGACGAACGGGAACGAGACGAGGTCGTCGAAGTACGTCGACGCGTGGCCTTCGATCATCGACAGGTCCGATCCGCAGATGCCCGACAGCCGCGTGCGCACGCGGTGCCAGCCGTCGCCCGGGAGCTCCGGCTCGTCGACGCTCGTGTAGTCGAGCGGGCCGACCCGCGCCGCCGCCGCTGATCCGAGAGCCGACGCCACGCGAGCAAGGCCGAGACGCGGCACCGACCGCTTGATCTGCAGCGCCTTCACCGCCGCCTCCCGCGATCTGTGAGCCCACAGCGCGCATACCCGCGCCGAGCGCTCACAGTTCGCCGCGCCGGCGGTCGCTCGAGGATTCGTGTGACGCGCGTGTCGCGATTTCGCGACCGTTGACGCCTGAGAATGCTGTCGCGGGTCATGCGAACCTCTCGCGGCGGTCGCGTTCGGACATCACGGGGGCGAAGGGGAACGGGCGGGTGGCGTTGCCGCCCGCCTTGGCCCAGTGCTCCACGAGCCAGCCCCGCTTGCGGGCGATGGCGGCGAGCCGGGTCTCGGGGTTGACGGCCACCGGGAAGCCGACCGCCTCGAGCATCGGCAGGTCACTCGAGGAATCGGCGTAGGCCACCGACTCGGCGAGCGACAGGCCCTCGGCCTCGGCGTAGTCGGCGAGGATCTGCGAGCGGGCCTCTCCGGTCGGCGGCACGGTGGTCATCTCACCCGAGTACGTGCCGTCGGGCCGGACCGACATCTCGGCCGAGATGACCTCGTCGAACAGCGGCCGCAGCCCGGCGACGGCGAAGTCGAGCGCCCCGGTGATCAGCACCGTGCGGTGCCCGAGCGCCTTGTGCTCACGCACGCGGCGCAGGCCGGCCGGGAAGCTCTTGGTGAGGATCACCTGCGTGAGCAGTTCGCGTGTGTCCTGCTCGATCTGCTCCACCGGCGCGTGCTCGTAGCGGCGGTAGAAGTGCCGCAGGAAGTCGGTGCGGTCGGCCCGATCGAGCTTGAGCATCCGCGGTGCCTCGGCCAGGGTGCGCAGCACGTACCGAACCCGCTCAGCCGGATCGAGCCGGCGGGTGGCGATCCACGAGTAGCTCTCGACGACGTTGGAGGCGATCAGCGTGTTCTCGAGGTCGAACGCGGCGATGTGGCGGTCGGGGGACAGCACCTGCTTGCGCAGCCGTTTGTTGCGATCGGTGGTCGTCTTGCCCGGTGCCGTCTTGACACGGCTGTGGCGCACGATCGACGGCAGGTGGATCTCGGTGACGTAGTGGTGCCAGTCGACGCTGCGCGGGTCGAAGTTGAACGCCTCCTGGTCGGCGGCGTCGAGGCGGTCCCACACCGACAGCAATTGGTCGACCTCGTAGATCGCCTCGCATTCCGTGTAGAGGCCGTACAGCTCGACGTACTCGAGCGCCCGCTCGACTTCTTGACGCTTCGTCTCCAGCTTGGCCGACAGCTCGGCCTGCTTGCCCCGCAAGGGCAGGGCGTGCAGCATCTTCTCGCCGCGGTCCAGCACCGCCTTGGCCTTGGTGAGCTGGCCCTGCACGCGTCCGCGGCCGGGGAAGCGGAACTCGGGGACGACGATCGGCTGGCCCTCGCTGTCGTACACGGGGTGCTCGGTGAACCAGTCGCGGATGTCGTCGACGAGCGCCTTGTACTTGAGCGGGTTGATGCCTCCGGAGGCGACCTGCACGATCGGTGGCGAGTCCGCCGCGCCGACGCCGGCGACGGTGATGATGGCGGCCACGACGAGGTCGACCGGGATGACGTCGACGGTGCCCTCGGGAACGCCCGGGAACTCGCTGAGCAGACCACGGGCGTAGGAGAGGATGACCGGCTCGGCCATGCGGAAGCCGCGGATCCACCCCGGGCGCGGCTCGGCCCACGCCGACTCGATGATCGACGGCCGCACGATCGTGAACGGCACCCGGAGGCCGGTGTCGGTCGTCGCCGCGTTCGCCGCGACGGTGTCGGTGAGGGCCTGCTCGCCGAGCGCCTTGGTGAACGCGTAGGCGTCGGGCCAGCCGACGCTCGCCGCGCGCGCGCGCCCGGCGGTGACGAGCTGGTCCTTCACCCATCGCTCGCGGAGTTGCTCGGTCTTGGCGGCGAGCGCAGGCGCGCCGGCGGCTCCGAGCTCGCTGCGCGCCGCCGCCCGGAATTCGGCGAGCTGATCGGGGAGCCGGCTGGCCGCCTCGCTGTCGCTGCGCAGGCGACGGGCGGCGGTGACCTCGTTCTGCCACGACAGGCCGAGGTCGAACGGTCCTTGGCTGACCAGCTCCTCGGGCGCCCGTCCGCGGCGGTTGCCGGCCACGTAGCACGTGGACACGGCGACGAGGTGGGGGAGGACGCCATTCGGGTTGGGGCCCAGTTCGTGGAGCAGGTTGGCGATGCGGGTGGGCCCGAGCAGGTTGATCTCGATCGCCGAGTCGAGCGGGGAGTCGAACGACACGGTGGCGGCGGAGTGGATGACGACGTCGCAGCTGGCGAGCGTGCGCCGGTCGTCGGCGTCGAGTCCGAGGCCGTCTCGCCCGACGTCGCCGCGGATGGTCGTGATGCGCCGCGCCGTCATCTCGTCGAACGATTCGCCGCCGCGACCCCGGCCGTCTCTGTGGCTGGCGCGAAGCCGGTCGAAGGCGTCGTTCTTCAACAGTTCCTTGCGCACCCGCTCGGGCGCCGGGGTGCGCTTGCCGTCGCGCACGAGGAGGACCAGCGAGCAGTCGGGCACGGAGCGAAGCAGGCGCTCCACCAGCGCCGTGCCCACGAACCCGGTGGATCCGGTGATGGCGATGCGCTTGCCGGCCAGGCTCTCGGCGATCACGCGCTGCTGCGTTCCATACGAGCGATTCGCTGAAGCTCAGTGGCCACGCCGTGATCTGCCTGCGCAGCGTGAACGGCTCGGTCGGAGCAAGCTCCTCCGTCCCCTTGGCCGATCGGACTTCGGGACGCTCGCTGCGCTCGCTGAACGGGAGGCATCACGGACCTTGTTCTATCACGCCCGGCGACGTCTCTCTACCAGTTGGTAGAGAGACGTGCTAGACCGATGGCGTGGCGGTGGTCGCGACATCGACCCGGGGCCGGATCCTGGCCGCGGCGACCGAGCTCTTCGGCACGCGCGGCGTCGACGCCGTCTCGCTCGACGAGATCGCCGCTGCCGTCGGGGTGCGCAAGCAGACCGTGTTGTACTGGTTCGCCACCAAGGACGAGCTGGTCGACGCCGTGTTCGCCGACGCCGTGGCCCAGATGGGCGCCGTCATCGAGGCTGCCGTGCGCGCCGCGCCCGACGAGCCGCTGGCCCGCGTGGACTCGGTGGTGCGCGCCGTCTTCCGTGCGGCCGTGCGCACGCCGCCCCTGCTCGGGCTGATGCGTGAGCTGAGCAGGCTCCCCGAGGCCCGGGCAGCCCGCCTGCGGGAGCGGTTGGTCCCGCTGGTCGACCGCGCCGTGGCGTATCTCGGCGCGGAGATGGACGCCGGCCGGGTGCGTCGCAGCGATCCGCGCCTGCTCGCATCCCTCGCCGCGGCAACCGTCACCGGCATCGCCACCGACCCCGAAGCGCTGCGGGCCGTCGGCTGGCACGCCAACCTGGTCGAGCTCCGTCACCTCCGCACCGAGTTGCGCGCCTTCCTCCGCGCCGCCCTGTCACCCCACGCCTGAGCCTCGCGTTCTGCTGGAGCCAGAACACCGTGTCACGGCGTTTTCGCGCCACCAGAACAGCGACCGAGTTTCTGGTGGAGCCAGAACGTCGGGGCACGGCCTCTTCGCGCCAGCAGAACGATCAGCGAACGTCGGGCGGGCTCAGTGTTTCGTGTTGCGGCGGCGGCGTTGCGAGCGGGCGACGGCGAGATCGACGAGGCGGTCGATCAGCTCCGGGTACGACACGCCGGCGGCCTGCCACAGCTTCGGGTACATCGAGATCGGCGTGAAGCCGGGCATGGTGTTGGCCTCGTTGCAGAGGAACCCGCGGCCGGGCCGCCCCTCGGCGCCCTCCTCGAGGAAGAAGTCGATGCGGGCGAGGCCGTCGCAGCGCAGCGTCTTGAAGACGCGCACGGCCAGGTCGCGGACCTCGGTCGTCTGCTCGGGGGTGAGCGGCGCCGGAATCAGCAGCTGCGCGCCGTCGGTGACGTACTTGTCCTCGTACGTGTAGAACTCCTCGCCGGGCACGATCTCGCCGGCCCCGGAGGCCTCGGGGCTGGTGCCGCCGAGGACGGCGACCTCGATCTCGCGACCCGTGATCGCCTCCTCCACGACCACCCACTCGTCGTAGCCGAGGGCGTAGTCGATGGCGTCGCGCAGCTCCTCGACGTCGTGGGCCTTGGTCACACCGACCGACGACCCCATGTTCGACGGCTTCACGAAGCACGGCAGGCCGAGGTCGGCGGCGATCTCGGCCGGCAGGCCGGGCGTGAGCTCGTGCTCGCCGAACGCCCGGAAACGGGCCTGGGGGATGCCGTTGACGGCGAGGACCTGCTTGGCCATCGCCTTGTCCATCGACAGGGCCGAGCCGAGCACCCCGGATCCGACATACACGGCGTTGGCGAGCTCGAGGAGTCCCTGCACGGTGCCGTCCTCGCCGAGCGGGCCGTGGAGCAGGGGCAGCACGACGGTCAGTTCATGGTCGATGTCACGGTCGGCGTCATGCTCGGCGGTGACGGCGCCGGCGCCGCCCGCGGCGACGATATCGCCGACCGACACGGCCGGACCGGCCACCTCGAGGCGGCTCGGCAGGGCTCCGGGCCCGGCGTCGAGGGCGGCCTGGGCGCCCTCGCTGAGCATCCACTCGCCCGAGGTGGAGATCCCGATCGGGGTGACGCGGTACTTGGCCGGATCGACCGCGGCGAGCACGTGGGCGGCCGTGACGCAGCTCACGTCGTGCTCGGCCGACTGGCCCCCGTACAGGACCACGAGATGGATGCGGCTCATGGGTGCCAACGGTACTTGCCGGCCTGCTCTCCGACCGCGGCACCAGCGTCTGACGGGATGTGCCTGGGCGGTGAGCGGAAAGGCCGTGCCAGGCGGAGGGCCACCCGGCTCGCCCGACCCAACCGGAGGGTACATACCGGACGCTTCGGTGGGGTACTTGCCCTCCCGTTCGTACCTGGCGGTGACCGGCCACTCGGCTCGCCCGACCGGAGGGCAAATACCGGACGCTTCGGTGGGGTATGTACCGTCCCGTCCGTGCCTGAGGTGTCCCCGAGGCGACCCACCGTCTCACCGACAACTACATGCCCTCTCCGCTCACCCTCCTGGCACATCCCGTCAGGCGCGAGCGGGGGACTCCCGACGCGGAGGACGGGGCGGTACCGTCTCGGGAATGCGGTTCCGTAGCTCCGAGGTCGCCTCGGCCACCGGCGGGCGCCTCGTCGGCGACGACGTCGAGCTGACCGGAGCATCGTTCGATTCCCGGTCGATCGGGGCCGGGCAGCTGTTCGTCCCCATCGTCGCCGAGCGCGACGGCCACGACTTCGCCGGGGCTGCCGTGAGCGCCGGCGCTGCGGCGTACCTCACCTCGAGGGGCATCGTCGCCGAGGGCCCGGCCATCGAGGTGGCCGACACCGCGGCCGCGCTGATGGATCTCGCCGCGTGGGGGGCCCGGCGCCTCGGCGACCCGTCGGGTGCCGGGACGATGATCGTCGGTGTCACCGGCAGCGTCGGCAAGACGAGCACCAAGGACCTCGCCGCGTCGGCCATCGGCGCCGGTCGGAGGACGACGGCCAACGAGCGCAGCTTCAACAACGAGCAGGGCTTGCCCGTCACCGTGCTCAACGCACCCGACGACACCGAGGTGCTGATCGTCGAGATGGGGATGCGCGGCTTCGGCGAGATCGCTCGCCTGTGTGCGATCGCCCCGCCGACGATCGGGATCGTCACCGCCGTCGCCGCGGCACACACCGCGATGGTCGGTGGCCTCGACGGCGTCGCCCGTGCCAAGGGCGAGCTCGTGGAAGCCCTGCCGGCGACCGGGACGGCGGTGCTCAACGCCGACGACGCCCACGTGCTGGCGATGGCGGGCCGTACCGACGCCCGCGTCGTCACGTTCGGCGAGTCACCGGCGAGCGACGTGCGCGTCGTTGCCGTCGAACTGGACGAGCTGGCCCGGCCGACGATCAGGGTGGTCACACCGTGGGGAGACGGCACCGCCCGCCTCGCCGTGTCCGGTCGTCACATGGCCGGGAACGCCGCCGCGGCCCTGGCCGCCGCGGGGAGCGTGGGCGTCGACCTGGCCACGGCGATCTCCGGGTTGGAACGGGCCACGTTGTCGCCCGGCCGCATGACCGTGCACCGCTTGAACTCGGGCGGCGTGCTGGTGAACGACGCCTACAACGCCAATCCCACGTCGATGCGCGCGTCGTTGCAGTCGCTGGTGGCGATCCCCGCCGAGCGCCGCATCGCCGTGCTCGGTGTGATGGCGGAGCTCGACGATCCGGCGTCCGGTCATGCCGAGATCGCCGGACTCGCCACCGCCCTCGGCATCGAGCTCGTCCCTGTCGGCACCGACCTCTACGGCCGCCCACCGGTCGATGATCCCATCGAGGCGGTCGGTCCGATCGGCCGCGGCACCGCCGTGGTCGTGAAGGCCAGTCTCGTCGGTGGTCTGCAGGCCGTGGCCGCCGAGCTGCTGGCCCGCAATCGCTGAATCGAGTCCCGTTCGTACAGCGCTACCGTCACCGTCATGACGGGTGACGTGGCAGCTGACCGCAACGACACGATGGCGGCCCTCGCCGCCGTCTCGGCGGTTCGATACGGGTCGCGGACCGCCGCCTCGTACCAGCGTGAGGGCGAGTGGCAGACCGTGTCGTACGACGAGCTCTGGCGACGGGTGGGTGACGTGGCGCTCGGTCTCGTCGATCTCGGGATCGGTGTCGGCGACCGCGTGGCCATCCTCGCCGAGACCCGCTTCGAGTTCATGCTCGCCGACCTCGCCATCAGCGCGGCCGGAGCCATCGTGGTGCCGGTCTATTCGTCGAACTCGGCCGACGAGTGCGAATGGGTCCTCTCCGACTCCGGCGCCGTGGCGATCGTGTGCGAGACCCCGGCGCAGCTCACCAAGATCGAGTCGGTGCGTGGGGCGCTGCCCGACCTCCGCACGGTCGTGCTCATCGACGGCTCGGCGCCGGGGGCGATCACCCTCGACGAGCTGGCGTCAGTGGGGCGTGGCGTCGCAGATCGGAGCGAGCTCGACCGGCGCGCCGCGGCAGTCGGGCCCGACGACGTCTGCCTGATCGTCTACACGTCGGGCACCACCGGCCGGCCCAAGGGCGTCGCCCTCGCCAACGCCGGCTTCGCCGCCGGTCGCCACGCCGCCGTGGAGATGCAGCTGTTCGAGCCCGGTGACTCCGTGTACCTCTACCTCCCGCTCGCCCACGTCTTCGCTCAGCTCGTCATGGCCGTGGCCCTCGAGATCGGTGGCACGCTCTCGTTCTGGGGCGGCGACCCGGCACAGATCGTCACCGAGCTGAGCCAGGTGAAGCCGACCGTCCTGCCCTCGGTGCCGCGGATCTTCGAGAAGGTGTACGCCGCAGCGATGGGCATGATCCCGCCCGAGCGGGCCGACGAGGTGGCGACGGCGATCGAGGTCGGCGTTCGCGTCCGGGAGGCCCGCATCACCGGCGAGCCGGTCTCGCCCGAGGACGAGGCGATCTTCGAAAGATCCGACACCGAACTGTTCCCGCTGGTGCGCGGGATCTTCGGCGGCAACGTCAAGCTGGCGATCTCCGGTGCCGCGCCGATCGCCCCCGAGATCCTGCGCTTCTTCTACGCCACCGGTGTCCCGGTGATGGAGGGATGGGGGATGTCGGAGACCACCGGGATCGGCACGGTCAACCTGCCGGCGGCCCATCGCTTCGGCTCGATCGGCCGCCCGGTCGCCGGCAGCGACATCCGCATCGCCATCGACGGCGAGATCGAGATGGCCGGCCCGATGCTGCTCAAGGAGTACTGGCGCAACCCCGAGGCCACCGACGAGGCGCTCACGCCCGACGGCTACCTGCGGACCGGCGACCTCGGCTCGATCGACGAGGACGGCTACGTGTTCATCACCGGCCGCAAGAAGGACATCATCATCACCGCGGGCGGCAAGAACCTCACGCCGGCCAACCTCGAAGGCGACCTGCGGCGTTCGCGGTGGATCTCGCAGGCCGTGATGTTCGCCGACCGCAAGCCCTACCCCGTGGCCCTGATCACGCTCGACGCCGAGGTCGTGATCCCGTGGGCCACCGCCCAGGGCCTCGATCCCGATCTCGCCTCGCTCGCCACCAACCCTGAGCTGATCGCGCTCATCCAGGCCGACCTCGACGCGGCGAACGCCAACTACGCCCGGGTCGAGCAGATCAAGAAGTTCACCATCCTCGGCCACGACTTCAGCGTCGAGTCCGGTGAGCTCACGCCGTCGTTGAAGCTCAAGCGCAACGTGGTGTACGCCAACCACACCGACCACTTCGAGTCGATGTACGACTGACCGGCCGGGCGGTCCCAGGTGTTGTGGGCTCGCCGGAGCCCACTGCGGTCACGACAGGGCGTCGAGCGGATCGACGGAGTCGCAGCCGAGGAACTCGGCCACCGGCTCGTTGGTCACGGCCCCGCCCACGGTGTTGACGCCGAAGGCGATCGCCGGATCCTTCCGCGCCGCGGCGGCCGGGCCGTGGACGGCGACGTCCTGCAGGTAGGGGAGCGTCGCGTTGGTGAGCGCGTAGGTGCTCGTGTGCGGGACGGCGCCGGGCATGTTGCCGACGGCGTAGTGGACGACGCCGTGCAGCTCGTAGACCGGCTCGTCGTGCGTGGTCTCCCGGATCGTCTCGATGCATCCGCCCTGGTCGACGGCAACGTCGACGATGACGGCGCGCTGCTTCATCGACCTGACCATGTCCTCGCTGACGACGACCGGAGCGCGTCCCCCGGCGACCAGGACGGCCCCGATCACCAGGTCGGCATCGGCCACGCTGCGCTCGATGGCACCCCGGTTCGAGGCCAGCGTCATGATGCGACCGCGGTGGATCTGGTCGACCCACCGCAAGCGATCGAGGTTCTTGTCGATCAGCACCACCTCGGCCTCCATGCCGGCGGCGATCCACGCCGCGTTCCAGCCGACGTTGCCGGCGCCGAGCACCACGACCTTGGCCGGACGGACGCCCGGTGCTCCGCCCATCAGCATCCCGCGGCCGCCGTTGTGGCGCTCGAGGAAGTGGGCGCCCATCTGGGGGGCGAGGCGGCCGGCGACCTCGCTCATCGGCGCGAGCAGCGGCAGCGCGCCGTTGGCGAGCTGCACCGTCTCGTAGGCCAGCGACGTCGTCTTGGCATCGATGAGGGCCTGGGCGACGGCGGGGTAGGCGGCGAGGTGCAGGTAGGTGAAGAGCACGAGGTCGTCGCGGAGGAACTGGAACTCTTCCGGTTTGGGCTCTTTGACCTTCACCACCATCTGTTGTGACCACGCGTCGGCTGCGGTGGGGACGATGTCCGCACCCGCCGCGACGTAGTCGGCATCGCTGATCGAGGCGCCCTCGCCGGCGCCGGCCTCGACGTAGACGTTGATGCCGTTGCGTTCGAGCTCGCGGACGCCGTCGGGGGTCATCGCCACGCGGTGCTCGGCCGTCTTGACCTCCTTCGGAACGCCGACGGTCGTGATGGCGGCTGTTCGGATCGGGCGTTCCGCGGACGTCATGGGCCGTACTGTAGAGGGCGGCCCGGACCGGGGCGTGCGACAGCTCTCTTACAGTTCGGCGACATTCGTCGTCGCCGCGATCCGCGGGGCAAGATGGCGATCTAGCGTGCCTGTCCGGGGCCGAGGCGGCGCCCGACGGGCAGGGCGTGCGGGTGGCCGCCGACGGGTCGGATCGAATCCAGGAGGCACACATGGGCAGGTCGAGAGGCCGGCTGGTTTCGGGCATCGCGGCGGTGGTGGTCGCCGCCGTCCTCGGTTTGCTGCCGGCGGTGAGCACGCACGCCGCCGTGCCCCCCGATGGCGGACCGAGCACGTTCGAGTTCTCGCGTCAGCTGGCCATCGACGCGGCGAAGATCCGGCTCGCTCGGTACGTCGGCGCCAACCCGCCCGACACCGCGGCGCCCACCGCGCCCGCCTGTCCGGTGGCCAGCACCGACGTGATGAATGCCGCGGCGTCGGCCGGCGGGCTGCAGGCGCAGCTCGATCCGTGGTCCGCCGTCACCACCTCCGAGCCCGAACTCCGGCCGGCATCCACGCCGGTGGGTCAGGTCGGTGGCCTCCCGGTGATCACGTGCTCGACGAGCCGGCCCGGTGACGGCTCGGTCACCCGGCCGACACTGTTCGCCGTGACCCTGCGGGACGGCGTGTCGTTCTCCGACGTCGCCCGGCGGTACGGCGTGGAGCCGGTCCTGCCCGTGCAGCCGGCCGGCCTCGGCGGCCAGATGGCCGGGAGTTGTCTCACTGCGGCGAGCACGGGCTCGTGCGTGGTGATCTGGCAGTCGAACCGGCTCGTCATCGGGATGACACTGGAAGGCCCGGCGGCGGGGGTCGGGCCCTCGTCGGCGTCGACGGTGATGACCGCGGCCGTGCCGCAGCTCCTCGACGAGCTCGCCGTCATCCGCGGCGCGCCCGCCGAGTGCACCGCGGCGGCGATCGCTGCCGACACCGGGATCACCCTGCTCGCCGAGCCTGTGTGCAACGACGGGTGGGCGGTCGGCAACAGCACGCCGTGCCCCACCGACACCGGGTGCCTCACGTCCGATGTGTTCCACATCGACAACGACGGTTGGAAGCACAACGGCCTCGTCGATCACGCCTGCGCCGAGAACTTCGCCGTGCTCGGCATGACGGGCGTGACGGCCCAGGAGTTGGTACAGCCTTGCGATTCGGACGCCCGCACGCTGCGCGGCGGGTCGATGGCCCCCGGCAGCACCGGCCAGCGGGTGACGGGCCTCCAGGTCGCACTCGTCGCCCTCGGCTACGAGTTGCCGATCGACGGGACGTACGGGCCGCTGACGACCGCGGCGGTCGTCGACTTCCAGACCGGCGCCGGGATCATCGTGGACGGAAGGGCCGGCCGCCAGACCCAGGCGGCGCTCGGGATCTGACCGATGCGTACTTCCTCGTTCCAGCGGCCGTTCCGGACGGTCGCCGCGCTCGCCGCTGCGGCGGTGGGGATCGGCCTCGTCGGCGTCGCCGCGCTCACGCCGTCCACGGCGTCGGCGGTCTTCGACATCGGCCGAGCGAAGGCCGAGCTGGCTGACTTCGTGTCCGCCAACCCGCCACTGCCCGCCGGGTCCGACGCGCCGGCGACCGGCCCGCGTTGCCCGCTGGTCACACCCGAGGAGCTGGTCGCCGTGGCCGCCGCCGTCGGGACGGACCTTCGCACCGACTTCACCGCCTGGTACGGGTTCGCCCGGGTCGACGCCGAGCTCCACTCCGACACCGGCGACAGGGTGACCGTGGTCAACTGCATGGCGACGCCCGCTGCGGACGGGCTGTCACTGTTCGCCCTCGACATCTCCCGGTTCGACGCCGCGTCGGGACTGGACTTCGACCGCGTCGCCCGGCGCTTCGGCGTCGGCAACGTCGTGCGCGTCGAGCCGCCGACCATCGGTGGCGAGATCGCCGGACGCTGCGAAGGTGGGCGGTGCCTGGCCCTCTGGCACCGGGAAGGGTTCGTGCTCGGCTTGGTGCTCACGGGTGGCGCGCAGCGCTCGGTCGCCGAACTGCTCGTCGACCTCGTCCCGGAGTTCGTCGACACGCTGATCACCGGCCTGCCCCCGACCACCACCACCACCACGACGACCACCACCACGACGACCACGACGACGACGCCCACCGGTTCGACCACGTCGACGACCACGACGACGACGACATCGACGACCACGACGTCCACGACGACCACGTCCACGTCCACGACGTCCACGTCCACGACGTTGGCGCCGACGACGTCGACCACCACGACCACCACGTTGCCGCCGACCACGACCACGTCGACGACCACATCGACGACGCTGCCGCCGACGACGACCACGTCGACGACCACGACAACCACGTCCACGACGACCACGTCGACGACGCTGCCGCCGACGACCACCACGTCGACGACCACGTCGACGACGCTGCCGCCGACGACGACCACGTCGACGACCACGTCGACGACGCTGCCGCCAACCACGACGACGGAGCCGCCGACGACCACCACGTCGACCAGCACGACGACGCTGCCGCCGACCACGACGACGGAGCCGCCGACGACCACCACATCGACCAGCACGACGACGCTGCCGCCGACCACCACGACGACGACGATCGTCGCCGCCGAGTCCCTGTGGGAGATCGTCAGCACCGACCCGCTGCTGACGCAGTTCGCCGGTGCCGTGCAGTCGGCCGGTCTCGTGGACCTGCTGACCGGTCTCGACCCGGAGCACCCGCAGCTGACGGCCCTGGTCCCGACGAACGACGCGCTCACGGCCCTCGCCGAGTGGCCGGCGATCCAAGCCGATCCCGATCGGCTCGAACGGTTCGTGCTCGCCCACCTCCTGCCCGGAGCGGTACCCGCGATCACGCTGTTCACGCCGACCGATCCGCCCACCGAGTTCCGCACGCTCAACGACGACCTGCTCGTCATCGACCCCGTGGCGCTGACGATCAACGGAGCGCTGATCGAGACGCCCGACCTCCCCGCGCCCAACGGCCTCCTCGACATCGTCGACAGCCCGATCGTGGTGCCACCACCGGCACCGCCCGAAACGGTGCCGGCCACCGAACCGCCGCCCGCTCCGGCGACCGAGCCGGTGGGCACCGCGCCACCCGGCCCCTGACGAGTCGCGGAGGGCCCAGCAGCCGGACGGTCGACGACGTGCTACAACTCGTCCATGAAGGCCTTTCAGAACTTCGTCAACGGGTCCCACGTCGACGCCGCGGACGGTCGCACGACGCCCGTGATCGATCCGACCACGGGCGAGCAGTACGCCACCGCCCCGTTGTCGTCGGGCGCCGACATCGACGCGGCGATGGCGGCGGCGGCCGCCGCCTTCCCGGCGTGGCGTGACGCCACGCCGTCGCAGCGGTCCCTGGCCCTCCTGCGCATCGCCGACGCGATGGAAGCCCGCGCCGACGAGCTGATCGCCACCGAGGTCGCCAACACGGGCAAGCCGATTGCCCTCACCCGGTCGGAGGAGATCCCGCCGATGGTCGACCAGGTCCGCTTCTTCGCCGGCGCCGCCCGGCATCTCGAGGGCAAGAGCGCCGGCGAGTACATGGAGAACATGACGTCGATCATCCGCCGCGAGCCCGTGGGGGTGTGCGCCCAGGTCGCTCCGTGGAACTACCCGATGATGATGGCGGTGTGGAAGTTCGCCCCGGCGATCGCCGCCGGCAACACCGTGGTGCTCAAGCCCAGTGACACCACCCCGGCCAGCACCACGCTGCTCGCCGAGATCGCCGCCGAGTTCCTGCCGCCGGGCGTGTTCAACGTCATCTGCGGCGACCGCGACACCGGCCGCGGAATGATCGAGCACCCGACGCCGGCGATGGCGTCGATCACGGGCTCCGTCCGCGCGGGTGTCGAGGTGGCCGGCAGTGCGGCGGCCGGGCTCAAGCGGGTCCACCTCGAGCTGGGCGGGAAGGCCCCGGTCGTCGTGTTCGACGACGCCGACCTCGCCGCCGCCGCCGAGGCGATCGCCGTCGCCGGCTACTTCAACGCCGGTCAGGACTGCACCGCCGCCACACGCGTGCTCGCCGGCCCCCGCATCTACGCCGACTTCGTCGACGCGCTCGGCGAGCAGGCGTCGGGGACCAAGACGGGGCTCCCCGACGACGAGGACGTGCTGTTCGGCCCGCTCAACAACGCCAATCAGCTCGACCGGGTCAGCGGGTTCCTCGACCGCACGCCCGACCATGCCCGTGTCGTCGCCGGCGGAAGCCGCGCACGCGACGCCGGCTACTTCTACTCACCGACCGTCGTGGCCGACCTGCGTCAGGACGACGAGATGATCCAGAACGAGATCTTCGGCCCGGTCATCACCGTGCAGCCGTTCACCGACGAGGACGAGGCCGTGGCGTGGGCCAACGGTGTGGAGTACGGCCTGGCGTCGAGCGTGTGGACCAAGGATTTCGGCCGGGCGATGCGGATGTCCAAGCGACTCGACTTCGGCTGCGTCTGGATCAACACGCACATCCCGCTCGTCGCCGAGATGCCCCACGGCGGTTTCAAGCGCTCGGGGTACGGCAAGGACCTGTCGTCCTACGGCTTCGAGGACTACACGCGCATCAAGCACGTGATGGCCAACCTCGACAGCTGATGCTCGGCGGCCACCTCCATCGGCGGCGCGGGGTCGCGCGGAGGGTTTACGATGCTGCGCGCGGCCGAGGAACCCGGCCGTCCGACCTGTGGCGGCCCTGCCGGTCGGACCTGCTGCGGCGGCGCCGGCGTTCGCGGCCCGAACTCACGAGGGAGCACTGAATGGACGACGGGGTCCTGGCGACAGCCGAGGCGGGCGCCAGCGCGCCGGCCCACGAGCCCGGCGACACCGTCATTCAACTCCAGGGAGTCCGCAAGGAGTTCGGGTCGTTCGTGGCCGTCAAGTCCGCCGACTTCGGGATCCGGCGCGGGGAGTTCTTCGCCATGCTCGGTCCGTCGGGCTGCGGCAAGACGACGACGCTGAAGATGATCGCCGGGTTCGAGCAGCCGACACACGGTCGGGTCTTGCTCGAAGGGGTCGACGTGAGTCGCACGCCACCTCACAAGCGCAACGTCAACACGGTGTTCCAGCAGTACGCCCTTTTTCCGCACATGACCATCGCCGACAACGTGGCGTTCGGGCCGAGATCCAAACGAATGGCCAAGCGTGACTACCTCCCGCGGGTCGCCGAGATGCTCGAGATCGTCAGGCTCAGCGACTTCTCCGACCGCAAGCCGTCGCAATTGTCCGGCGGTCAACAGCAGCGGGTCGCCCTCGCCCGGGCCCTCGTGAACTATCCGAGTGCGCTCCTGCTCGACGAGCCGCTCGCCGCGCTCGACCTGAAACTGCGCGAAGCGATGCAGATCGAGCTCAAACGGATCCAGCGAGAGGTGGGAATCACGTTCGTCTTCGTGACCCACGATCAGGGCGAGGCGCTCACGATGAGTGATCGCATCGCCGTCATGTCCGAGGGGGTCGTGGAGCAGATCGGCACGCCGGAGGAGATCTACCACCGGCCGGCCTCCATGTTCGTGGCCGGGTTCATCGGGAGCGCCAACCTGCTCCCCGGGACGGTCGAAGCGAGCGACGGTGGCGCGGCCGTGGTCCGCCTGAACTGCGGGCCGGTCGTCAGGGCCGCCGGGCCGCGCCTTCCGGCGACGGGCGATCCGGTCTCGGTGATGCTGCGCCCGGAACGGTTGACGATCGCCATGGCGCCCGCCGGTGAGGGGACGAGCCTGCGCGGCACGGTACGCGACGTGATCTTCCAGGGATCCTCGGCCCGGGTCGAGCTCGTGCTGGCCGACGGCACGTCGATCGTCACGTATGTCGATCCTGACGACGATCTTCCCTTCTTGATGCCCGGCGCCGAAGTGCACGCCACGTGGCGACCTGACGCCGCCTACCTCCTCGCCGGGTGGCCGGGCCAGGCCGGCTCGAACGTCACCGACGTCGACCAGATCGAGGCCGCGCTGTGATGATCACCGTCTCCACCTTCCGACTCGTGACCCATGAGAAAGGCAAGCGCCCATGACCCGTTCCGACCGATCCGCCAACGTCCCCGCTCGCACCCGTGGCGGCATGTCGCGACGCCGATTCCTCGGTGCCGCCGGTGCCCTCGGTGCCAGTGGGGTCACCCTGCCGTCCATCCTCGGCTCGGCGCGCGTCGGCGCCGCCCCCCGTCCGGCGCGGCGTCCGGCCTCGGGCGACGCCGGTTCGCTGTTCTTCGAGAACTGGCCCGAGTACATCGACCTCACCGAGGACGGGCATGTCGGCACCGTCGACCGCTTCATCGAGGCGACCGGCATCGACATGACCTATTCGGAGGCTTTCAACGACAACAACGAGTACTTCGCTCGCATCCAGCCGGTCCTCGGTCGCGGCGAGACCATCGAGCCCGACATCATCGCCCCGACGTCGTGGCTCGCCGGTCGGCTGGTGATGCTCGAGTGGGTCGACAAGCTTCCGCTCGATCAGATTCCCAACGCCGCCAACCTCCGCGACGACCTGGTGAAGCCGGCCTGGGATCCATCGGGTGAGTACACACTGCCGTGGCAGACGGGCTTCGCCGGGATCGCCTACAACCTCGAGGTGACCGGGCGCGAGCTGACGAGCACCGAGGATCTCTTCGATCCGGAGTTCAAGGGCAAGATCGGCATGCTCACCGAGATGCGCGACACCATCGGGCTCATCCTGTTGTCGCTCGGCGTCGACATCTCGACGATCGAATCGTTCGACGAGGCCGCCGAGGCGTTCGAGAAGCTCGAGCAGGCGAAGAGCGACGGTCAGATCAGGTCGTTCACCGGCAACGACTACATCTCCGACCTGGAGACGGGAAACTTCGCCGCGTGCATCGGGTGGTCCGGCGACGTCGCATCGTTGTCGGTCGACAACCCGAACATCCGCTTCGTCATCCCCGAGGAGGGCGGCACCAGCTGGGCCGACGCCATGGTCTTGCCCAAGGGGGCTGCCAACGTCGAGCAGGCGGCCAAGTGGATGGACTTCGTCTACGACCCGGAGCAGGCCGCCCAGATCACCGCCTACGTGCAGTATGTGTCGCCGGTGAAGGGCGTCCAGGAGGAGGTCGCCAAGATCGACCCCGAGCTGGCCGAGAACCCGCTGGTCTTCCCCGACGAGGAGACGATCTCGCGGGTGCACACCTTCGCCAACTTGAGCGAGGACGTCGAGGCCGAGTTCGACGAAGCGTTCTCGTCGATCGTCGGCGCCTGAGCGGACCGTCGGCGGAAGGAACGACGGGGCGGCGATGACAGCAGCCACGGGGACGGAAGCGGCCGGCGCGCCTCGACGCACCGCTCGCCCCGACCTCGTCGGTCTCGGCGCGCTCGTGCTGGCGACGCTGATCCTGATGCTCATCGGGGTCCGTGCCGTCACGGGGACCGCCGCTGTGGTCGCCCTGCTCGTGCTGCTCGGCTCGATCGTCGGGCTGGTCGTCGTGGCCGTAGCCGGTGCGCCCGACACTCGCCGGCAGCTCGCGCCCTATGGTCTGCTCAAGCCGGGCGTGCTGTGGCTGGCCCTGTTCTTCGTGGCGCCGCTGCTGACGCTCCTCAAGACGTCACTGTCGACTCTGCCCAGCCGGTTCGCCGTCGAGGCCGAGTTCGACTGGAACTTCGGCAACTACAGCGATGCCTTCTCGGAGTTCGGCGACCAGTTCCGCCGTGGCTTCGGCTACGCCGCGCTCGCCACGGTGTTCTGCATCCTGATCGGCTATCCCCTCGCCTACGTCATCGCGTTCCGTGGCGGGCGGTGGCGCAACCTCCTGCTCGGACTCGTCGTCATCCCGTTCTTCACGTCGTTCCTCATCCGCACGATCGCGTGGCGCAGCATCCTCGCCGACAACGGGCCGATCATGGGGGTGCTCGAGGGCTTGCGGCTCGACGGCGTGTTCGAGGCGGTGGGCTTGATCGACAACGGGCGCATCCTCAACACGATGTGGTCGGTCGTCGGCGGTCTCACCTACAACTTCGTCCCGTTCATGGTGCTGCCGATCTACGTCAGCCTCGAGAAGATCAACGTCAATCTCGTCGACGCCGCCAAGGACCTCTACTCCAACTCCGTGTGGGCGTTTGTGAAGGTGGTCCTTCCGCTCTCGCTTCCCGGTGTGTTCGCCGGGACGTTGCTCACGTTCATCCCGGCGGCCGGCGACTTCATCAATGCCGAGTACCTCGGCGGCCCGAACACCACGATGATCGGCAACTCGATCCAGGATCAGTTCCTGGTCCAGAGCAACCTGCCCGTCGCCGCGGCGATGTCGTTCGTGCTCATGCTCATCATCACGATCGGCGTCCTCGTCTACACGAAGTTCCTCGGGACGGAGGACCTCACTTGAGCGGCACCGAGAGGCCGGCCAGCCGTATGGAGGGCCGATCGTGAGGCGCTGGTGGGGGAGATGGCCGCTCAACATCTTCGCCGGCGTCGTGCTCGTCTATCTCTTCATGCCGATCGCTTGGATCGTCATCTATTCGTTCAACAAGCCGAAGGGCGACTTCAACCTGTCGTGGCAGGAGTTCACGCTCGACAACTGGCTCAACGCCTTCGAGGGCTCGAGCTATCGCGATGCCTTTGTCGAGAGCCTCAAGGTGGCCGCCATCTCCACGTCGATCGCCACGGTGCTCGGCTCGATGATCGCCATCGCCTTGTCGCGGTACCGCTTCCGCGGCGCCGGGACACTCAACGTGCTGCTCGTCCTGCCGCTCACCACGCCCGAGATCGTGATGGGTTCGTCGCTCGCCGCGCTGTTCCTCGACGCCGACGTGACGCGTGGGTTCACGACCGTGGTCATCGCCCACGTGATGTTCCAGGTCAGCTTCGTCGCCCTCACGGTGCGAGCCCGGGTCCGCGGGTTCGACTGGACGCTCGAGCAGGCTGCGCAGGACTTGGGCGCGTCGCCGCTCCGCACGTTCTGGCGCGTCACGTTCCCGCTCATCCTGCCGGGCATCGCGGCAGCCGCCCTCTTGTCGTTCGCCCTCTCCATCGACGACTACATCATCACGGTCTTCAACTCCGGTTCGCTGCAGACCTTCCCGGTGTACATCAACGGTGCGTTCCAGCGCGAGTTCCCAGCACAGGTGAACGTGCTCGCCACGCTCATCCTCGTCGTCAGCGTCGGGCTGATGCTCATCGGGGTGCTGCGATCGACCCGTCGGGCAGCCCGCGGGCACTAACCTCGCACCTCGACATGCCGAGACCTGAGCCTCCCCGAATAGCGATCGCCCCCGAGCGGGCCCCGGAGTGGATGACCGAGGCCGTGCATGAAGGGGGCGGCCACGTCGTCCCTCTCGCCGACGCCGAAGGCATCGTGTGGGGCGATCCTCGCGATCCCGATGCGCTCGCCGCAGCCATCGAAGAGGCGCCGGGTGCCCGTTGGATCCAATTGCCGTTCGCCGGCATCGAGCGGTTCGCCCACCTGCTCGACACCGACCACACGTGGGTGTGCGGCAAGGGGGTGTACGCCGAGCCGGTCGCCGAGATGGCGCTCACGCTCGCTCTCGCCGGCATGCGCGGCCTGGGCACGTACTCCCGGGCGACCACCTGGTCGGCGCCGCAGGGCCGCAACCTCCTCGGCGCTCGCGTCACGATCCTGGGTGGCGGCGGGATCACCGAGTCCCTCGTCCGCCTCCTCGGCCCGTTTGGCTGTCACATCACGGTGGTACGGCGCACGGCGAACGACATGGAAGGTGTCGACGACGTCCTCGAGGCCGATCGCTACGCCGATGCCCTCCCCGGAGCCGACCTCGTGGTGCTGGCCCTGGCGCTCACCCCCGAGACCGAAGGCATCATCGCGGCGGGGGAACTGGCGTTGATGGAGCCGCACACCTGGCTCGTCAACGTCGCCCGGGGCGGCCACGTCGTCACCGACGATCTCGTCGACGCGCTCCGCGAGGGGGTCATCGGCGGGGCCGGGCTCGACGTCACCGATCCCGAGCCGCTCCCGGAGGGGCACCCACTGTGGTCGCTCCCGAACTGCATCATCACCCCCCACGTGGGGAACACGCCGGAGATGGCCGTTCCTCTGCTGTCGGAGCGCATCGCCACCAACGTGCGACGCTTCGCCGACGACGAGGAGCTGATCGGGCTGGTCGACGTCGAGGCCGGCTACTGACGACGTGCGCCACGGCCCGCCTTCCCAATAGCGTCGACTCATCAGCGCGGACCGCGATCACTACCAGACCCTGGGGCTGACCGGGGCGGCCGACGAGGACGCCATCCGTGACGCCTACCGGCGGCTCGCGCGACGGCATCACCCCGATGTGCCCGGGGGCAGTCCCGCGGCGATGGCCCGCTTGAACGAGGCCTACCAGGTGCTGAGCGACCCAGCTCGCCGCGCCGTCTACGACGCGTCGGTCCGCGACGCAACGACCCGCCCGACCGCCCCCCGAGTCGACACAGCGCCGGCGCGGTCAACGACGACGTTCACACGCCAGCCGCCGCTCCCGGCGCAGGCGGCGACGTTCCCGTGGCGCCTCTGCCTCGTGATGGCCGGTATCGGAGCGGGCATCGTGCTCCTGATCGCCACGCTGGCCAGCCAGTCCCCAGCGAGGCCGATCGACGGCGTGCTCGAGCCGGGGGCGTGCGTCGTCCTGATCGAGACGGACCGATCGGCCGGGGAGGTGCCGTGTGACGACTCTGCCGCGTTCCGTGTGAGCAGCCTGGTGTCGTTCGGGAGCGCCTGTCCCTCCGGGACCATCGGTTACCGCGACCGCAACGGCGTGGGTACGGCGTGCGTGGAACGCATCCCCGCCGACGAGTGAACCTGGGCGGAGCTCAGATCGTCTCGAGTTCGTGCCCGTCGAACAGGGGCGCCATGTGGTGCGTGCGCGCGTCGGCATCGAGGTCCTCGTCGCTCGGCGCCTCGCACGGACCCGTCGCGGCCGCGACGATGGCGTCCAGGAGACGGGTGTCGCTCGAGGTGTTGAGGAACAGGCCGGGTCGAGCGAGTACGAAGGCGACCGCCCGGGCAAGCGCCGGGCCCGGCGGCAGCGGCTCGTACCACGAACGGTGGGGCTCGTCGCCGTCGGTCGTCCAGCGCCGACGGGCGACCGCCTTGATCGTCTGCACTGCGACCTGGCGCGCCTGGCACTCGTCGACGAGCGCCTCGAAGTGACGCCGGTAATCGGCGTTGCGCATCATCAGGTGGTTGTAGGGCAACAGCACCGAGTCGAAGTCGTGGCGCTCCAGGCTGCGACGGTGCATCTCGGCGATGCGCACGCCGTGACCGGTGACGCCGATGAAGCGGACGAGGCCTTCGTCCCGCGCTCGCACGAGCGCCTCGACGGCGCCGCCGGGACCGTGGGCGACGTCGAACTCGTCGGCCTCGACGAGATTGTGGAGCTGGATCAGGTCGACCTGGTCGACCTCCAGCCGCTCGAGCGACCGCTCGAGCTCGGCCCGAGCCGCGTCGCCGGTCCGCTCGCCCGTCTTGGTGGCGAGGAAGTAGTCGGCGCGGTGCCGCCGGAGGAACGGCGCCATTCGTACTTCGGCATCGCCGTAGGACGCGGCCGTGTCGAGGTGGTTGATCCCCGCCGCACGGACCTGTTCGAGGACCGCGTCAGCGTGCTCCTGGCTCGTCCATCCGATACCCGCAGCGCCGAAGATGAGCCTCGTGCTCTCGTGACCCGTGCGCCCGAACATCAGTCGTTCCAACATGAACTCCGACCCTACGCCTGGCGGGGGTCCGGGTCACGCGGACGACATGCTCCATCGGATGCTTCCAGCCAGCGATCCGGTGGGGCCGGCGTGTTCCAGGTGGACCGACCGGACAGCTCTCAAACCCTGCCGTCGATGTGACGCAAGCGAATCGAGGCAAGCCTGCGTGGCGCTTGAACGCCCGCCGGAGGCAGCAAGGACGGCGCACGACGTGCCCACGAGGTACACGCTCGTCGCGGGAGCGGAACGCGTCGCCGCCCGGCGTGTTCCAGTGGGCACTGCGGGACTCGAACCCACGACCTCTACGGTGTGAACGTAGCGCTCTAACCAACTGAGCTAAGCGCCCCTGTCGCCAAAGGGCACCGGCAGGATATCAGCGCGCTCGACGAATCACGGTGCCCGATCACGGCTCGACGATCTGCGGAGCGCGGCGGCGGAGCCACGCGGTCGCCGCGACGGCGAACACGCTCATCGTCGACAGCACGACGATGTAGCCGGTGCGCGTGCGGGCGATCGACGTGACCAGCGCCGGGGCGGTCATCGCCGCGTAGGCGACTGCGTAGAACGCGCCCGTCATCGCTCCGCGGGTCTGCGGGGCGGTGAGGATGTCGACGAACCGCAGGCCGGTCGTCACGGCCAGCCCCGACGAGGCGCCGAGGGCGATCGCCGCGGGGAACACGATGGGCCACCAGTCGGTGGCGAAGGCGAGGACCCCGAGGGCGCAGCCGGCGGCACCGAACGACAGGGCGACGGGCGCGGCCCTGACCACGCCGATGCGCACCACGACGCGCTGGGCGCCGAAGATGGCGCCGGCCGTGAGCAGTGCGTTGGCACCGGTGACGAACAGGGCGATGCCATGCATCGCCGGGCGCAGGAGGACCGGGAACAGGGCGAGCGACAGCGACGCGAACCCGAACACGGCCAGCGCGGTGGGGGCGACGACCTCGAAGAACGGACGTCGCGTACCGGGCGGCAGGCCGAGATCGGGGCGGATGCGGCCGGTCCGCCGGACGATGCCGGCCTCGGGCACCCTCGTCATCGCCGACAGTCCGACGCCGACCAGGGCGATGTGGACGAGGTAGGGGAGGGTCAGTGGCCACGGCGCCCACTGGGCGAGCACGCCCGTCACGAACGGGCCCCCGCCGAACCCCCCGTACAGCACCATGCTCGTCAGCCGTGACGGCCACAGCGGGTCCCTGCTGGGCTCGATCTCCTGCATCCAAGCGCTCGCCGCCACGAACACGACGCCCGAGATCGCACCGAGCAGGAATCGTCCGGCGAACAGCGCGGCGACCGAGTCGCGGCCGAGGATCATGACCACCGACGCCAGCGCCGAGGCGACGATGCCGGGCACGATGAGACGCCGGCGCCCGAGCACGTCCGACGCCGGTCCCGACCACAGCAGGGCAGGAAGCAGGCCGACGGGATAGACGGCGAACAGCGCGGTCGTCGTGAACGTGCTGAGATCGAGGCGATCCTGATAGAGCAGGAGCAGGGGCGTCGACACGTTCGTACCGAAGGCGACGGAGAACAACGCCAGCGCCAGATGTCTCCGCGGCCGGCGGCCGATCGGGGGCGTCGTGACGTCGTCCAGGCCAGCGACTGTACGAGGTGGCGCCGGGACGACCGTCCGGGTTCGGCTCCCTGGCGATCGGGAGGATCAGTCGGCGGTGAGCAGGTCGATCAGCTCGCCGTAGTCGTCGGTGGCCCCGAACTGCGGGAACTCGGCGCGGATCGATTCGGGGGCGTGGAACCACACACCCCGGTCGGCAGCGCGCAGCATCGACGAGTCGTTGTACGAATCGCCGGCCGCAGCCACGTGGTAGTTCAGAGCGCGGAACGCCTCCACGGCCCGGCGCTTCTGGTCCGGGAGGCGGAGGCGATAGTCGACGATCCGGTCGTCCTGCACCACCAGGGAGTGGCAGAGGATCGTCGGCATCCCGAGCTGGCGCATGAACGGCGCGGCGAACTGCTCGAACGTGTCCGACAGGATCACCACCTGCGTCCGGCGGCGCAGCTCGTCGAGGAACTCCCGGGCCCCGTCGAGCACGTTCAGTGACGCGATCACGTCGGTGACCATCGACATCGTCAGCCCGTGCTCGGCCATCAGGGCCAGCCGGCCGCGCATCAGCGCGTCGTAGTCCGGCTCGTCCCTGGTGGTCCGGCGCAGTCCGTCGACGCCGCTCTCCTCGGCCACGGCGATCCAGATCTCGGGTGTCATCACTCCCTCGAGGTCGAGGGTGACGAGACGTTGGCGGGGCTCGGCGGGCGCGGTGGACGAGGTCACAGGGGTGCCATTCTCGTCGCCGGGCACCGCCCGGCGCCAACGCACACCAGCCGATGTACCAGGGACGACCTGAGCCGCGGTCTAGATTGAGCAGCAATGACGAGGTTGTGCGAACGCCCGGCGTGCTCCGAGCCCGGCGCCATCGCGTACGGGTTCGACGCCGACCGCCTCCTCGTCTGGCTCATCCCGATCGACCCGTCGGCAGACCGGAACCGCGCCGGTGTCCTCTGCCTGCGCCACGCCGACGCCATGGTCGTGCCGATCGGCTGGTCGCTCGACGATGCACGCGACCCCACCCCGCGCCTGTTCCGCTCGCCACGCCCGGCCCGCCGGGTGCCGGCACGCAAGGGGTCACCGCGCAAGCCACGGTCGGCTCGAACGCCCGACGGGGTGCCCGCCACCGCGGCCGAGCCCGAGGTGCAGCTGTCGCTCGAGGAGGCGGAGCCACCGTCGGCAGCTTCGCGAGCGACCGCTCCCGCCGCGGCGGGCCGCCCGCCGACCTCGGACGACGAGCAGCCGGTGCCCGACCCGGAGCGCACCGTGGCCGAGGTCACGGGACTGGCGGCGGCGTCCGTCGACGACCCCGACGCCACCGTGGCGATCCCGTGGAAACCCGACTTCGACGAGACCGATGACCTCGGCGGGGTGCTCGACGCCACCTCGCCGCTGCTGTCGCGCGCCTTCACCGGCCAGCGAACGGGCCGCCGCTCGACCGGCCGCGGCCGTCCCCGCTGAGTATCCACCGATGAGAACCGTCGTCACCGAAGTGATCCACGGCGCGGAGCCGGCGTGGCTGTTCGCCCAGGTCGAGTCGCTCGACCGGTATCCGCCCTGGATGAGGCTGGTGCACCGCGCCACCGAGCTCGAGCCCGACGAGGGCCGAGCCGCGTGGTGGGTCGAGTTGCGGGCCCGGGTCGGGCCCTTCACCCGGTCGAAGCAGCTGCGCATGGTGCGGACGCAGTTCGAGCCGGGGCGTCGGGCGCGGTTCGAGCGCATCCAGCCCGACGAGCGCGACCATGCGGCGTGGATCCTCGACGCCACCATCGAGGGGGCCGACAGCGGGGCGTCGATGACGATGGCCCTCGAGTACTCCGGTCAGCTGTGGAGCCGGACCGTGCTCGGCCGCATTCTCGACGACGAGATCCGCCGGGCCACGAGGGCGCTCAACGAGCTCCTGGCCGGCGACAGCGGGCTCGGCGTCAGTCCGCCGCCGCCGGAATCGGATCCGGCACCACCGCCCGTGTCGGGCGAGGCGACCACGCACTGAATCGGCCGTTGGCCCGGCGCTCGATGCAGATCTCCAGCCCGAAGCACGCGGTCAGGCGCTCGGCGGTCACCACCTCGGCGACATCACCGGCGGCCAGCACGCGTCCCTCACGCAGGAGCATCGCATGCGTCAGGTTCGTCGGGACGTCCTCGACGTGGTGGCTCACCATCACGAACGGCGGTGCCGAGGGATCGGCGGCGAGGTCGTCGAGGGCGTCGACCAGTTGCTCGCGCCCGGCGAGGTCGAGCCCCGACGCCGGTTCGTCGAGCAGCACGATCGCCGGGTCGTTCATGAGGCTGCGGGCCAGGAGGACCCGGGTGCGCTCGCCGGAGGACATCGTGGCGAGGGGGCGATCGGCCAGGCGCGCCACGCCCATCCGATCGAGGCAGTCGAGGGCCCGGCGATCGTCGGCCACGGTGTAGGTGTGCCACCACGGCTCGAGCGCCGCGTACCGGGCTGTGCGGACGATGTCGAGGCCCGACAGCCCGAGGCGCAGCTGATCGGCGAGGGCGGCCGACACGAACCCGATGCGGCGGCGCAAGACCCGCACGTCGGTCCGGCCCAGCCGCTCACCGAGGACGTCGACCGTCCCCGAGGTGGGGTGGTCGTAGAGGCCGGCGATCCGCAGCAGGGACGTCTTCCCGCAGCCGTTGGCGCCCAGCACCAGCCAGCGCTGCCCGGGGTACACGGCGAGGGAGACGTCGTCGAGGATCGTCGTGGCGTCGCGGACGAGCCGGACGTGTTCGAGGAGGAGCGCCGGGTGGGGCTGGTCGTCGGCGGGGCGGTCGGTCATCGGCGACCAGTCTGCTGGCTGACCACAGCGGTTCCCCAAGCCGGCTCGCCGCCGTCTCCGCGTTCGGAGACCGCAGCATGATCGTCACCGAACTGCAACATCCGCTAGAGTCGGGTCCCGTGCGCAGGAGCAGGGCCGGTCGGACTCGCCTCATGTCGGTCACCGCCCTTTTGGTGGTGTCGGCCTCGACGGCCTCATTCGCCGCGTCGGCTCGGGCCAGCGGCCCGGACGAGGAGGCCGCCGCCAGGGCGGCGGCCGAGATCGAAGCCGCCCGGGGACGGGCCAATGCGGCCGCGGCAGCGGTCGTCGATGCCGAGGTCGAGCTGGAGAACCTCGAGGAGGACGCCACCGAGCTCACCAGCCGACGCGACGAGCTCCTGGCCGAGGTCGAGGCGCTGCGCAGCCAGGTGGAGGACATCGCCGTGTCGCAGTTCATGTCCGCCGGTTCCGGTGGGGGGCTCGACCTGCTCACCGGTCCGGGCCAATCCACCGATCGGCTCGTCGCCGCCGAGTTCGTCGCCGCGGCTACGAGCAGCTCGACCACCGCCCTCGACGACTTCGCCGACACCCAGCAGGAACTGGAGGAGGCGCAAGAGGCGCTCGACGCCAAGCAGGCCGAGGTCGAGCGCCAACGCGAAGCGTTCGATCAGGCGCAGGAGGACGCCGAGGCCGAGGTCGTGCGGTTGCAGGAGATCGAGCAGCAGCGGCTGGAGGACGAGCGGGTGCGGCTCATCCTCGAGGCCCGCCGCGCCGAAGAGCTTCGCCAGCAACAGGCTGCGGCCGAAGCGGCGGCCGCCCAGCAGGCGCGCGAGGCCGAGCAGCGGGCGCAACAGCAGCAGCAAGAACAGCAGCAGCCGCAGCAACAGCAACAACAGCAGCAGACGCCACAGGCGGGGACCACGGCACCGCCCGACGACGGAGCCGATCGGCCGGCCGCACCGACGCCCGGCACGACGCCTCGCCCGAACCCGCCCTCCCCCGGCAACAACGGCGGCGGATCCGGTGGTGGTGGTGGTGGATCGGGCGGCGGGGGCACCACGACGCCCCCGCCGGCGACGTCGCCGCCGCCGGCCACCGGCGGAATGGTGTGCCCGGTCAACGGGCCTCGGGCGTACAGCGACACCTGGGGCGCCTCGCGGTCGGGCGGTCGTAGCCACCAGGGCGTCGACCTCATCTCGCCGTCGGGCACGCCGCTCGTGGCGGTGGTCAGCGGCAGCGTGCAGTTCAAGCAGACCAATCTCGGTGGCAATTCCGTGTGGCTGTCGGGCAACAACGGCACCCGCTACTTCTACGCCCACCTGAGCAGCTTCGCCGGCTCGAGCCGCAGCGTCTCACAGGGCGAGGTGATCGGCTACGTGGGCGCCACCGGGAACGCCAACGGCACCAACCACCTGCACTTCGAGGTGCACCCCGGTGGCGGCGCCGCCGTCAACCCCTATCCCTACGTTCGCGCCGCCGGCTGCTGATCCCGGCTCCCGTCCTCCCGATGGCGGGCAGCAAGCTGCCCCTCCCGATGGCGGGCAGCAAGCTGCCCCTCCCGATGGCGGGCAGCAAGCTGCCCCTCCCGATGGCGGGCAGCAAGCTGCCCGCACGCCGCATCGATGTCGGTGCCGCGATTGCGCCGCACCGTGGCCTGCACCCCGAGCGACTCGAGATGATCGCGGAAGTCACGAACGCGGGCGAGCGGCGACCCCGTCGTCGGCCAGCCTGGTGTCGGATTGAGGGGGATCAGGTTGACATGGGCCGCAGGGCGTAGCCGCCGGCACAACGACGCCAGCTCCACCGCATCGGACGGGCGGTCGTTGACGCCGTCGATCATCGCCCACTCGAAGCTCATCCGGCGCCCGTGGGCGGCCAGGTAGCCCTGGCAGGCGTCGAGCAAGGCGTCGATCGGGTAACGCCGGTTGATGGGCACCAGTTCGTCGCGCAGGCCGTCGTTGGCCGCATGGAGGCTCACGGCCAGCGTCACCGGCAGGGGGCGTTCGGTGAGCCGGCGGATGCCGGGCACGATGCCGACCGTCGAGACGGTGAGGTGCCGCGCCGACAGGCCGAGATCCCCGTGGAGCCGCTCGACGGCCGGCCACATCGCCGTTTCGTTGGCCAGCGGTTCTCCCATGCCCATGAACACCACGTTGCTGAGCCGGCGGCCGGCCGCTTTGGCCCGGGCCGCCGCGGTGACCGCCTGCTCGACGATCTCGCCCGTGGTCAGGTGCCGATCGAAGCCCGCCTGCCCGGTGGCGCAGAACCCGCACCCCATGGCACAGCCGGCCTGGCTCGACACACACACCGTGGCCCGATCGGGGTAGAGCATCAAGACGGTCTCCACCTCGTACCCGCCGGCCACCCGCGACAGGAACTTCACCGTCTCGCCGTCGTCGGCGACCGACTCGGTGACCGGCTCCAGGGCGAGGGGGAGGAGCGCCTCGAGGCGGGTCCGCAAGGCCGCCGGCAGGTTGGTTATCGCCGCCGGCCCCACCAGCTGCTCGTACAGGCCGCGCCAGACCTGATCGGCGCGATAGCGCGGCTGACCCTCGGATGCCAGCAGTTCGCCGAGGTCGTCGCGGGTGACGCCGTAGCGCGTCGGCGCGCCAGGACGCCGACCGATCGCCACGGACGTCTCGCTCACGGCCGCTCGGACTCCGCGGCGATGAACTCGCCGGCGAGGTGCTCGTAGTCGGCGATGCGACCGCGGAGGACGTCGATGCTCGCTTCCCAGAATCCCTCGCTGGTCACGTCGAGCTCGAACGCCGCGCCGAGCTCCTCGGCCGTGTCCATGCCAGCCCGCGACAGCAGCGTCTCGTAGCCCGAACGGAAGCGCTCGGGGTCTTCCCGGTACCGAGCGAACAGGCCGAGACCGAACAGGAGGCCGTACGTGTACGGCCAGTTGTAGTAGTGGCTCCCGTAGTAGTGGCTCTTGACGAGCCACATGTGGGGGTGCGCCGTGTCCTGGTCGAGGCCGTCGCCGTAGGCCTCGGCCTGGGCGGCGAGCATCAGCTCGTCGAACTCGCGGACCCCGAGCGTGCGCTTGGCGCGCCGCTCGAACACGGCCGTCTCGAACAGGAAGCGGCTGTGGATGTCGACGACCACCTGATTGGCGCCGACGAGGTCGACGTCGAGCAGGGCGAGCCGTTCGGCGCCTTCCAGCCGGGAGAGGCCCTCCTCCACCACCAGGGTCTCGCAGAAGATCGAGGCCGTCTCCGCCAGGGCCATCGGCAGCCGCCGCTGCAACGCCGTGCGCTCCGAGAGCGTCGTGTTGTGGTAGGCGTGGCCGAGCTCGTGGGCGGTCGTCTGCGCCGACTCCGCGCTGCCCGACCAGTTGAGCAGGACGAGCGAGCGGCCACCGACGAACGGCATGCAGAACGCTCCTCCCTGCTTTCCGTCGCGCGGTTCGGCGTCGATCCACCGCTCGTCGAGTGCTCGGTCGACGATGGCCCCGAGCTGTGGACCGTAGGACGAGAACGCGCCGCGGACGATGTCGATGCCCTCGTCCCACGTGATCTCACCGGAGGCGACCGGGGCCGGCGCCATCAGGTCGGCCCAATGCAGGCCGTTCCCGGTGGGGGTGCTGTGGAGGCGGGCCTTGGTCCGCATCCAGCGGCGGAAGTCGGGCAGCGAGCCGACGACCGCGGACTGCATCGCGTCGAACGTCGACCGGCTCACGGCGTTGGCGAACAGCGACGCGTCGAGCGGTGAGGCCCACCCGCGGCGGCGATTCACCGCGTTGGCGTCGCCCTTGATCGCGTTGAGGGCGGCCGCGCAGGGCAGGGCCACCGTGGGGCAGGCCTCCAGTTCGGCGGACAGGGCGGCGCGCCGGATCGCCGGGTCGCTGTGGCTGGCCAGGCCGCGCACGGCCGGGAAGGGCAGGCGCTCGTTGGTGCCGTCCGGGAACCGCACGTCGGCGGCCAGCTGCGAGGTGATGTCGCGCTGCAGCCGCGACCACGCACTCGGTCCCGTCTGGGCCAGCTCGGCGTAGAGGTTCTCCTCGCGCTCCGACATCTGGTGGGTCGAGCGCTCGGCGAGGCGGAGCAGCGGGCCGGCGTGATCGGCCGCCAGCTCACTCACGGCCTCGAGGGCGGCCGGTCCGCCGTCACCGCCGTGGATCGCTCGAACCCAATCGGCCAGGCGGGCCAGCAACGGCGTCACGTCGGCGTCGATCGACTCCAGCTCGCTCAGCGCCGCCTGCGCTCGCTCGTCGCGGCTGTCCGTGCTGACCGTGGCGTAGATGTACGACCACAGCACACGGGCCTGCGCAGCAACGTCGTTGTAGGCGGCGATCGCCGCGTCGGCCGCGGCGCCGTCGTCGGCCGTCGCCGTGCGCGGAGCCGTGGCCCGGATGTCGTGCTCGTCGAACGCGGCCACGGCCCGGTCGGCCCCCGCCCGCAACTGCTCCATGGCGTCGACGAACGTTCGGGCGTCGAGCGAGTCGTGGACGTCGCTGACGCTCCAACGTGGGAGGGTGGTGGCGTCGATCGTGTCGGTCACGACGGTGTCCTTTCGGCGTCGGGGGCGGGCACGTCGACGACGTAGGCCCGGTCGGTGCGGCTGATGGTGAAGCCGAGCGCGTGGTAGAGGCCCAGCGCCGCGGCGTTGTCGCCGTCGACGTAGAGCAGGCCGCTCACGATGCCGTGGTCGGACAGCCAGTCGAGGCCGGCGAGGGTGAGCTGGCGCCCGAGGCCACGGCCCTGGAAGTCCGGGTCGACCCCGATCACGTAGATCTCCCCGTCGCGCTCGCCCGCAGCGGGCGGGTGGACCTTGGTCCAGCAGAACGCGGCGATGCGACCGTCGACCTCGTGGATGCGGAAGCCGTCGGGGTCGAACCAGTCGACGTCACGGCGCTGCCGGAGCGTCTCGACCGTCCAGTTGCCCTGCTCCGGGTGCCCGTCGAACGCCCGGTTGTTCACGGTCACCCACGCGGCATCGTCGACGCCGACGCGGAACGGCCTCGTCACGACCGACGCTCGCTCGTCGGCGGGCAGGGGGCGACGCATCTGGTGCAGTGTTCGTCCGACGGTGAATCCCGCCGACGCGGCGACGTCGTCGTCGGCATCCGCCGGCTGGGCGACCCACCAGTCGAGGCGCCCCCCACCGGCCGCGGCGACGTGCTCGAGGGCTTGGGCGACGAGCCGTCGGTCGACGACACGGTCGGGCGTGCGCGCCGGTGGATCGACGACCACCTGCATCGTCCAGGCGTCTGCACGCGGCGACACGTGCACGAAGCCGCCCTCGTCGGCGATGGTGGTGCCGACACCGTCGCGGATGTCGGCGGCGAGCTGATCGGAGAGCGGCTCGAACCCATCGGCGAGGGCGGCGCGGGCGATGACCGACGGCACCGAGTTCATGGCCACGACAGTACCGATCGGGTGTCGCTGCAGCACCCGCGTCGGCGCCTGGTGATCGCTGCAAAACGCAGAACGACGGCCTCACGAAGAGGCCGTCGTTCCGTGCTCTGTCGGGCGGCGGATCCCGACTACGCAGCAATCCAGGTGGCGGAAACCTGGTTGGTCGAACCAAGGATAACACGGAAGCGCCTGTATGTGAAGCTTCCACCTGTCCACGCCTCCGCTCCCATTCACTCCAATACGGACCGATACTTGTGGTGTCAAGCTTCGCTGGTCAAGGGCGTCATTTTCGGGATCGTGGCGACCAGTAGTCGCTTCAACGCTTGCTCGCCAGACGAACCGCACGACGGATCGACTTCTCGGCGACGCCGAGCGCCCGCTCGGCCTCGTAGATCGCCGTCAGCAGGTCGGCCTCGTCCCCGGGTGTCGTCGCCGCCAGCCGCCCGATCCGGCGCTGGTAGCCGTTGATCGCCTCGGCTGCCGCGGCCAGTTCGGCCGCCGTGGTGCTGTTCATGTGGCGTTACTCATACGGGTGGCGATCCTACGCGGCCGTTATCGTCGCCCCCGTGAACCGCGAGCCCGCGACCCCTGACCTGGTTGCCGTCCGAGACGATTTCCGAGCGCTCGAGGGGTATCACTCGGCCCAGGTCGACGTGGATGTGCGGCTCAACACCAACGAGTCGCCGTTCGCCCCACCGCCCGCATGGCTCGACGACTATCGGGCGCAGCTGGCCGACCTGGCGTGGAACCGCTATCCCGACCGTGCGGCCACCGAGCTCCGGGCGGCGATCGCCGGCTGGCACGGCGTCGACGTGGGGCAGGTGTTCGCCGCCAACGGGTCGAACGAGGTGTTGCAGACCCTCCTGCTCGCGTACGCCGGTCCGGGGCGCACCGTCGTCGTGTTCGAGCCGACGTACCAGATGCACGCCCAGATCGCCCGGATCACCGGAGCGACCGTCGTCGCCGGGCAGCGCAACGAGGACTTCACGCTCGATATCGACGAGGTCCGCCAGGTCGTCACCGAGGCCCAGCCGGCGGTGACGTTCGTCTGCTCGCCGAACAACCCGACGGGCATGGTCGAATCCCCGGAGGTGCTCGACGCCGTCGTCGAGACGGCCCCGGGCCTGGTGGTGGTCGACGAGGCGTACGCGCAGTTCTCCAGCTGGTCGGCGCTCGAGCGCGTCGCCGAGGACCGCCCGCTGGTGGTCACCCGCACGTTCTCCAAGACGTGGAGCATGGCGGCCGCTCGCCTCGGCTATCTCGTCGGGCCGTCGTGGGTGGTCGCCCAACTCGAGAAGGTGGTGCTGCCGTACCATCTCGACGCGGCCAAGCAGCTCGCCGGCCGGCTGGCGCTCCGGTACGTCGATGACATGGAACGCCGGGTGAGCCAGCTGGTCGAGGAGCGGGGCCGGGTCACGGTCGGCCTGTCGGACCTCGGCGTCGAGGTGTTCCCTTCGGGAGCGAACTTCGTGTTGTTCCGCCTGGCCGACCACGATGCCGTCGCCGTCTGGAAGTCGCTGGTCGACCAGGGCGTGCTCGTCCGGGACTGCAGTGGCTGGGGGCGGCTCGATGGATGCCTACGGGTCACCATCGGCCTGCCCGCCGAGAACGACCGGTTCCTCGCCGCCTTGGCCATCGCCCTCGACGTGGCCCCCGCCCGATCGACGGGAGCGACACGATGACCTCACGGACCGCTTCCCGGCAGCGGGCGACCAAGGAGACGTCGATCGACCTGTCGATCGACCTCGACGGGACGGGGGTCGTCGACGTGTCGACGGGCATCCCGTTCTACGACCACATGCTCGATCAGCTCGGCCGCCATGGCGGGTTCGACCTCACCGTGAAGGCCGAGGGCGACCTGCACATCGACACGCATCACACGGTCGAGGACGTGGCGATCACGCTCGGGGAGGCCTTCGCCGAGGCGCTCGGCGACAAGGCCGGTGTGCGCCGGTTCGCCAGCGGGCTCTACCCGCTCGACGAGGCGCTCGTCGAGGTGGCCCTCGACCTGTCGGGCCGGCCGTTCGTGGCATGGGACGTGGAGATGCCCGAGAGCCTGCCGCTCGGTTCGCCGGCGTTCGATCCGCAGCTCGCCGAGCACGCCGTGTCGTCGTTCGCCATGAACGCCGGCATCACCCTCCACGTGAACCTGCGCGCCGGCCGCAACGTGCACCACATCATCGAAGCGACGTTCAAGGGTCTCGCCCGCTCCCTCCGTGACGCCGTCCGCATCGAGTCCTCGGGCGTCCCGTCCACGAAGGGCACCCTGTGAACACCCCCCCAACCGATTCTCAGCCCTCTCTGGTCGCGAAAACCCGACCAGGGCAGCACAGGAATCGGCGAGCGCCGGTGATCGCCGTCGTCGACTACGGGATCGGCAACCTCCACTCGGCGCACAAGGCGTTCGACCGGCTCGGCGCCGACGCCCGCCTCACCGCCGACGCCGCCGAGATCGCCGCCGCCGATGCGGTGGTGCTGCCGGGAGTGGGGGCATTCGGCGCGTGCATGCGCGAGTTGCGCGCGGCGAACCTCGAGGGCCCCGTCCTCGACGCCGTGGCGTCGGGCCGGCCGTTCCTCGGCATCTGCATCGGCATGCAGATGCTCTTCTCGTCGAGCGAGGAGAACCCCGATGTCGCCGGCCTGGGTGTCATCCCCGGCGTCATCCGCTGGATCCCGCCCGGCGTGAAGCGGCCGCAGATGCAGTGGAATCAGGTGCACCTCGGCGACGCCCCCGACCCGCTGTTCGCCGACCTCGGAACGGCGCCGTGGTTCTACTTCGTCCACTCACTGCACGGGGTTCCCGACGATCCGTCCGTCGTGGTCGGCACGTGCGACTACGGCGGCCCCGTCAACGTGGCGTTCCGCTCACAGAACGTCGTGGCCGTGCAGTTCCACCCCGAGAAGTCGGCACGTGCCGGGCTTCGGCTGCTCGGCAACTTCGTCCAGTCGGCGTCGATCCCGACCGCCACGGCGGGCACCCGATGACGGCGAAGCTGTATCCGTCGATCGACCTGCGCAACGGCAAGGTCGTGCGGCTCATCCAGGGCGACTACGCCGACCAGATCACGTACGACGTCGACCCGGTGTCGGTCGCCCGATCGTTCTGCGATGGCGGAACCTCGTGGATCCACATCGTCGATCTCGACGCCGCCCGTTCTGGCGAGCGTCTCAACACCCTGGTGATCGCGGAGGTGGTCGAGGCCGTCGCCGGACGGGCGTCCGTCCAGGTGGGCGGCGGCGTCCGGTCGCTGGACGATGCGGCCGCTCTGGCCGACGCCGGCGTGACGAGGGTCGTGATGGGCTCGGCCGCCGTCGCCGATCCGTCGCTCGTCGATGTGGTCGCCGACCGGGTCCCCGTGGCCGTGGGGCTCGACCATCGGGCCGGGGTGGTTGCCGTGCACGGCTGGACAGAGGCGTCCGAGCTGACCGTCGACGCCGCGCTCTCGCGCTTCCCCGCGGCGTCGGCGTTCGTCATCACCGACATCAGCCGCGACGGGATGCTCGCCGGGCCCGATATCGAGGGTCTGGCTGCGGCGGTGGCGGCCACGCCCACCCCCGTGGTCGCCAGTGGCGGCGTCGGCTCGCTGGACGACATCGCCGCCTTGAGCGCCATCGAGGGCCTCGGCGGCATCATCACCGGCCGTGCCCTCTACGAAGGACGGTTCACGGTTGCCGAGGCGATCGCCCGGATCGGCGAGAGGACGACGGCATGAACGTCGCCCGGGTGATCCCGTGCCTGGATGTGACGGCGGGCCGCGTGGTGAAAGGGACCCGGTTCCTCGATCTGCGCGACGCTGGCGATGCCGTCGAACTGGCTGAGCTCTACGACCGCCAGGGCGCCGACGAGCTCGTCTTCCTCGACATCACGGCGTCGAGCGACGGTCGTGATACCACGATCGCCATGGTCGAGCGGGTGGCCGAGGAGGTGTTCATCCCGTTCACGGTCGGCGGCGGTGTGCGCACACTCGAGGACGCCCGGCGCCTCCTGCGCGCCGGCGCCGACAAGGTGAGCGTGAACACCGCGGCCGTCGAGCGCCCCGAGCTCATCGGCGAGATCGCCTCGGACTTCGGCGCGCAGTGCGTCGTGTGTGCGATCGACGCCAAGGCCCGCGACGGCGGGTCGTGGGAGGTGTACCTCCACGGTGGCCGCACACCCACCGGTGTCGACGTCGAGGAGTGGGCGGCGCGTGCGGCATCGCTCGGCGCCGGAGAGATCCTGCTCACGTCGATGGATCGTGACGGCACCCGCGAGGGGTTCGACCTCGATCTGACGCAGGCCGTGGTCGACGCCGTCAACGTCCCGGTGATCGCCAGCGGGGGAGTGGGGACGCTCCAGCACCTCGTCGACGGCGTGACCATCGGCCGCGCCGACGCCGTGCTCGCCGCGTCGATCTTCCACTTCGGCGAGCACACAGTCGCCGACGCCAAGGCACTCATGGCCGACGCCGGCATCACCGTGCGTCCGACCGACTGACGGCCCACACGGCGGTTCTTGTACTGCCCTGCTCGCGTTTTCGGGCGCTCCTGTCGCTTTCGTGGGTTCTGAACGGTGGAAGTGCGTACGGGGTGGGCCTGCTGTGAACGCGCTGAGTCGGCACTTTCGGCGGGGCCGTCGCGCCTCTCTCGTCTTCTGCTGGCCGCTGGTCGGTCCGCTTCGCCGGTGACGGCTGCTGCTCCGAAGGTGAGGTGATTGACGTCGGTGGCCGGGTGGAAGCTGGACAACGTCGAGAATCTGGGGCTCGATCGTGCCATTCGGTGACCTGGGGCTGGATCGTGACGAAAACCGTCACGAACCAGCCCCCGAAACATCCCCACGAGCCGCGCCGGCGTCGAGACCCCGAGGTCGGTGACGGAGAGTGCGGCAACCGCAACCGGCGACCCAAACCGCCCCGTCACACCGACAAGCTGCCGGCGTCCGACGACCGACGTCGGCACTCCAGCCTCAGGAGCAGACAATCGTGCCGCAGGACAGCGAACCCACCTGTACCTGACCCACAGGTCCGACAGGAACGCCCGAAACGCGACGAATGACGGCTGAGAATCGGTCCTACGAAACCGCTGGCGGAGTTGAGCGAGCGAAGCGAGCGTCCCGGAGTCCGCGCGCGAAGGGCGGCGGAGCGCTAGCGGAGCCGTCCGGCGCGCGCGGCCTGCGTGGCCAATGAGCTTCAGCGAATCGCTTGTAGGGAACGCTATATGAACGGCAGGCGGAGCTGGGGTGGGGCGTAGGACGGGTCGACGCCGTCGAACAGGCTGCTCACCGACTCGCCCACGTGACTGCGCCGGATCGCCTCGGCGAACAGGTTGGACACCGAGCGCACGCGCAGTTCGGGCCACCCGGCCGGGGCCGGCACGGTGTCGGTGGTGACCCACTCGCGCACCGCTGGGTGGTTACGTAGACGCTCGACGGCGCGCCCGCTGAACAGCCCGTGCGTACACGCCACCGACACTTCGGGACTGCCGGCCTCGGCGAGGCGGTCCAGCAGTTCGAGGATCGAGCCGCCGGTGGCGATCTCGTCGTCGAGCACGATCGCCCGCTTGCCGGCGACGTCGCCGACGATCGCCTCGATCACCACCTTGTCGTCGGCCTGCCGTTGCTTGCTGCCGGCGGCCACCGGCACGCCGAGCAGCCGGGCGAACTGGTTGGCGGTCTTGGCGTTGCCGAGATCCGGCGAGACGACGACCGTGTTGGTGAGATCGGTGCCACGGAAGTGGTCGGCCAGCTCGCCGATCGCCGTCAGGTGGTCGACCGGCACGCTGAAGAAGCCGTGCACCTGGGGCGCGTGGAGCGCCATCGTGATGACGCGACGAGCGCCGGCCGTGGTGAGCAGGTCGGCGACGAGCCGCCCGCCGAACGAGATCCGCGAGGCGTCCTTCTTGTCCGAGCGGGCGTAGGCGTAGTGGGGGATCACCGCGGTGATCTGCGCCGCCGACGCCCCGCGAGCGGCGTCGAGCATCAAGAGCAACTCCATCAGGTGGTCCTGCGTCGGCGGCACCAACGGCTGGACGATGTACACGTCGCGCTGACGGCAGTTCGCCTGGAGCTGCACCTGGAGGCAGTCGTTGCTGAACCGAACCATCGACGTCGGTGAGAGCTCGACGCCGAGTTGCTCGCAGATCCGCCGGGCGAGCTGGGGATGGGCGTTGCCGGAGAAGACGACGATGTCTCGCACGCCACGTCACCGTACTGGGGTTCCTGCTGTGCCAGCGGAAGGGCAGTCGGCCAAGTGTGGGTAGCGTCGCCCGGTATGAGCGAGATGAAGTACCGCAGGTTGGGACGGACAGGCGTCAAGGTGTCGGTGTTGTCGTTCGGGTCGTGGGTCACGTTCGACACACAGCTGCAGACCGATCTCGCGCTCGAGTGCATGCAGGCAGCCCACGACGCCGGCTGCAACTTCTTCGACAACGCCGAGTCGTACGCCGGCGGCAAGAGCGAGACGATCATGGGCGAGGCCCTCCGCCAGCTCGGCTGGCCGCGCTGGTCGTACGTGCTCACCACGAAGCTCTACTGGGGCATCCACGACAAGCGCCAGGGCAACACGGTCAACATGCGTAACACGCTCAACCGCAAGTACCTCCTGCAGGCGATCGACGGCTCACTCGAGCGCTTCGGGCACGACTTCGTCGACGTCGTCTACTGCCACCGTGCCGACCCCGACACGCCGATCGAGGAGACCGTGTGGGCGATGAGCGACATCGTGTCGTCGGGCAAGGCGCTGTACTGGGGCACGAGCGAGTGGTCGGCCGACGAGATCCGCAGTGCGATCGACATCGCCGAGCGTCACCACCTCCACAAGCCCGTCACCGAGCAGCCGCAGTACAACCTCGTCGCTCGCCGGCGCGTCGAGCAGGAGTACGCCCGGTTGTTCGAGGAGACCGGGTACGGCGCGACGATCTGGAGCCCACTGGCGTCGGGCTTGCTCACCGGCAAGTACCGCGACGGCGTCCCTGCCGACTCGCGTGGCGCCCTCGCCGGCTACGAGTGGCTGCAGAGCCGGTTGACGAACTCCGACGAGATCGCCAAGGTCGAGCGGCTACGGCCGATCGCCGACGAGCTCGGCTGCTCGCTCGCCCAGCTGGCCATCGCGTGGTGCGCCGCCAACCCCAACGTCTCGACCGTGATCACCGGGGCGAGCCGGCCGCAGCAGGTCGTCGACAACTTCGGTGCCATCGACGTCCTCGACGCCCTGACGCCCGACGTCCTCGACCGCGTCGACGCCGCCCTGGAGTAGCCCGGTCTCCGAGATAGTGCCAGGCACTATCTCGGAGACCTCTCACCGCTCAGCGGGCGGCGATGCGCTCGACCGACGCGAGCAGCCGGGCCACGTCGTCGTCGGTGATGTAGGCCACGACGCCGGCGCGCACGATCCCGCCGGACTCCGCCAAGCCGAGCTGAGCCACGGCCTCGACGGCGTAGGAGTGGCCCGCCCACGTGGCGATGCGGTCGGCGGCGAGCGCGGCCGCGACGTCGTCGGGATGCACACCGTCGACCGTGAACGCCACGGTGGGAGCCCGGCCGGACATCGTCGGCGGTCCCCAGACGCGGACGCCGTCGATCGCTGCGAGTCCGTCGAGCAGCGTCGTGCACCGAACGGCCTCGTCGGCCGCGATGGTGGCGATGCCCTCGTCGAGCAGGAACCGGGCGGCGGCATCGACGGCCGCGATGCCCTCGAGGTTCGGGGTGCCCGACTCCCAGCGTCGCGGGCCCGAGTCCGGCGCCGGGCGGACCTTGGCGACGGGGAGCTCGTCGAGCAACGCCGGGTCGGCGCACAGCACGCCCGCGTGCGGGCCATACCACTTGTAGGGCGACGTCACGAGCACGTCGCAGCCCAGCGCGGCGATGTCCAGGGGACGATGGGGTGCGGCGTGCACGGCGTCGACGTACACCCTGGCGCCGACGGCGTGGGCGGCCGCCGCGATCGGCGCCGGGTCCACCGTGGTGCCGAGGAGGTTGGATGCCGCGGTGACCGCGACCCAGCGGGTCCGCTCGTCGATGAGGTCGATCACCGCCTGCGGGTCGAGCACGCCGGTCGCCGGATCGAACGGGGCCAGCACGTGGTCGGCCCCGGAACGCTCGCAGGCGATGCGCCAGGGCGAGACGTTGGCGTCGTGATCGAGCCGTGTCCCGACGACGCGATCGCCGGGCCCGAGCATCTCGGTGACGGCACGCGTGAACGCCAGCGTCATCGTGGTCATGTTGGCGCCGAACGTCACGCCGGCCGGATCGGCACCGAACAGCCGAGCGACCGTGAGGCGCGTGTTGTCGAGCAGGGCATCGGTCGCGTCGGCGGCGTCGAACCCGCCGCCACAGTTGGCGTTGTCGCCGCCGGCGGCCCAGTCGGCCATGGCGGCGATGGCCGTGTCGACCATCTGCGTGCCGGCGGGGCCGTCGAACCGGGCCCAGCCGTCTCGGACACCGGGGAAGCGCAGCACGCGATCGTTCGTCACGTCCGCATTGTCCTATCCCGCTGCCCCGCCCGTGAAGTTCCACGACGCCAACCGCAGCGCCGGGGCCGACCAGTGCGAGGCACTCCAGCGCTCGGGCTCACCGACGGCGATCGGCCCGACGGCGGTGACGTTGCCGGGCGCCAGCGCGGCGGCGTACGCCTGCGTGAAGCGGAGGTTCGACAGAGCCTGGGTCACCTCGCCGTCCTCGATGAGCCAGAGCCCGTTGCGGGTGAGCCCAGTGACGGCGAGCGGCTTGGGGTCGAGCACCCGGGTGTACCAGAAGTCCGACACGAGGATTCCTCGCTCGATCCCCGCCACGAGCGCGGCTGCCGCCGGGTGCACGTGAGCCGCGGCATCGGTGACGTCGGCCGCTGGGCCGGGGGCGATGCCCGCGTTGAACGCCACCGGCTCGGTGGCGCCGGGAGCTCCCGAGTGGCCCGTCGAAGCCGCGCCCACGGCGGCGGCCGTGTGGCGGTCGTACGTGAGCGCGGCCGTCGTTCCGCCGTCGACGAGCAGGAGCCGGGACGTCGGAGTCCCCTCGGCGTCGAACGTCAGCCCGCTCTCCACCGGGTCGTCGACGATCGTGATCGACGGGTCGAACTGGGTGCCGCCGATCTCGGCGAACGACTGGCGTTGCTGCACCGACCGCCCGTTGAAGGCGAGGCCGGCCAACATCATGATGATGTCGGCCGTCGCCGACGGTTCCAGCACCACCTCGTAGCGCCCCGGTTCGAGGTCGACCTTGGTCGCCGCCGCGGCGCGGGCCTTGGCGGCAGCGCGGGCGCCGAGCTCGGCGCCGTCGATGTCGCCGAGGGCGAAGGTGGCGAGCCGGGCCACGCCGTCATTGCCGCCGTCACGGGCGATGCCGTCGCACGCCGCGCCGGCCACGGTGTTCACGCCGTGATGCCCCGCTGAGTTGGCGAACGTGGTGGTGACGCGGCGGTCGCGGCAATAGCCGGCGGCCTCGAGCCCTCCGGCGCCGTCGACGAAAGCCCGCACCAGGGCGGCCCGGTCGGCCGGACTGGACAGCGGCGCGAGCGTTCGTGCGTCCGGGAGGGTGACCGCCGGGGCGACACCGGGCCAGCCCGGGTCGCGCGGTCCGGTTCGCGCCGCCTCCAGCGTCGAGGCGACGAAGCCGTCGAGATCCTCAGGGGTCGCGCTCGACGTCGACGTGGTCACCGTGCGGCCGTCGACGTGCACACGCAGCACGGTGGTGGTCGACTCGTCGGCGACGTTCTGGTGGATGAACGAGTTGGCGAACCTCGTCAGTGCCAGCTCGTCGCGGACGACCGTCGCCTCCACCTCGGCACCGGGGGCCGCGGCGAGCACGGTCTCGACGATGCGTTCCGGCGCCACCTGCCTTCTCACGCCCGCACCCCCACCCGGACGTTGCGGAACCGGGCGGGCGCGGCCGGGTGGCCGGTGTGGCCGACCTGTCCCGGCTGCCCCTTGCCGCAGTTCGGCGTCCCCCACGGCCTGATCTCCGACGACAGCATGTCCATCGATTGCCAGAACTGCGGGCCGATACCGGTGTACGTCGGGTTCTTGAGCATCCTCCCGAGCACGCCGTCCTTCACCTCGTAGGCGATCTCGCAGCCGAACTGGAAGTTCAGCCGCCTGTCGTCGATGGACCACGAACGATTGGTCTCCATGAAGATGCCGTCACTCGTCGAGGCGATGATCTCGTCGAGGGTGTGGGGCCCCGGCTCGAGCCCGACGTTCGTCATCCTCACCATCGGCAGTCGGGCCCATCCGTCCGATCGGACACTGCCGCCGTAGTCCAACCCGGCGACCGCTGCGGAGTCACGGCCGGCGAGCACACCGACCCACGTCCCGTTCCGGACGGCGTCACGCGGCGCGGCGGGGGTTCCTTCGTCGTCGTAGCCGAACGAGCCGAGGGCGCCGGGGATCGTCGGGTCGATCGTGATGTTCATCAGCTCGGAGCCGTAGCGGAGGGATCCGAGCTGCGACAGGTCGAGCCACGACGTCCCGGCGAACGCCGCCTCCCAGCCGAGGATGCGGTCGAGCTCGATGGCGTGACCCACCGACTCGTGGATCTGCAGGGCGAGCTGCTCACCGCCGAGGATGAGGTCGGTCTCGCCCGCCGGGCAGGCCGGCGCGGCGAGCAGCTGGCGGGCCTCGGTCGCGATGCGGGCGGCGTTGCCGACGAGGTCGAGATCGACGATGCGCTCCCAGCCCCACGTCCCGAAGTCGCCGCGGCGCGACGGATAGGACCGGATCTGGGTCTCACCGTCGCCGATCACGGTCGCCGACATCCCGGCGCCGCACTCGCGGATGTGCTGGTCGACGCGGTGGCCTTGGCTCGACACGAACCACTTCCTGGTGTCCCACCCCTGGTAGTTGGCCTCGGCGATGTCGGCGCCGTGCTCGCGCAGGGCGTCGGTGGCGGCCACGAGGAGATCGGCCTTGGTGCTCAGCGAGACGCTGAACGGGTCGATCTCCGCCGCGCTCGACCAGCTGCCGGTGACGACCTCGAGCTCGAGCAGATCGACGGCGGGACCGGGCACCGCGGCGCTGGCTGCGGCGATCTCCGCGGCGCGTCGCCCGGCCGACTCGGTGGCGCCCTCGTCGAGGTCGGGCGCGGCGAAGAACCCCCAGCTCGATCCGACGAGGGCCCGCACGCCCACGCCGTGGTCCTCGTGCTGGGCGGCCTGCTCGACGTCGCCGTCGCGGGCGTCGAGCGCCTCGTACCGGCGGAACATCACCCGGGCGTCGGCATACCGCGCCCCGGCGGCGATCGCCGCGTCCACGGCGCGCGCCGCGGCATCGAAGTTGGTCATGGCGAGACCGTACCGTGACGGGTCGGGCCGGTTCCGCCAGTCAGGGAACCGCGCGTCCGGCCTCGATCGTTCAAGTGACGATGACCGACGACGACGCTCCGCCCAAGCCGGTGCGGCCCGCGCCCGCCGGTGGCGAGGAGCGGTCGTGGTCGACGGGCCCGTCGTCCCGGTGCGACAGACTCCGACGTGTGCGGAGGTCCGAAGCGACACGCGCCGGTGGTGAGGGCGACCGGGCCGACCAGGTCGACCGGTCGGACATCGCGGCGATCGCGGGCGGCGATCAGCAGGCGCTCGAGCGCCTCTACGAACGCCACCGCGGCCCCCTGGTCGCGTTCGTCGGGCACATCACGGGTGACCGTGGACTCGCCGAGGAGGTGCTGCAGGACACGCTGCTCGCCATCTGGCATCACGCCGGACGCTTCGAGCCCCGCGCCAGGGTGCGGACGTGGATGTACACGATCGCCCGGCGCAACGCGCTGAGCCGCCTCCGCCGCCGGCGCCCCGCCGTGACCGACGTCGGCGACCTCGACCCCGACGACGCCGTGTTCGCCTTCGAGTCCGGGGCCAACGGCCCGGGTCGCCGGTACACGTTCACCGCCGTGCTGGCCATCGGCGACGCCGAGCCGACGGAGATCACCTTCGACGTCGATGTTCTCGACGACGGCAACGTGATCGAGAGGGTCCAGGCCCGCACCCAGTACCGAGCCACGCCCGACACGGCACGGCTCGATCTCTGGCTCACCTGGAGATTCGACCAGTACGGCGTTCCGGTGACCATTCCGGCCGGCTGACCGGTTGGAGTAAGGATCGGGCCCGAGACACAGGCCCCCGATACCCTGAGCATGTGCGCGCGACGGACGACAAGTTGCCCATCAAGATGCTCGCCGACCGGCTGCTCGTGAAGATCCCCGAGGGCGACGCCGAACGGCGCAGCCAGGGCGGCATCCTCATCCCGGCGACCGCCCAGATGGCGAAGCGGCTGGTGTGGGCCGAGGTGGTGGCCAAGGGACAGAACGTCCGGGCCGCCGAGGTCGGCGACCTCGTGCTCTTCGGCCCGGAGGACCGCTACGAGGTCGAGGTCCAGGGCTGCGACTACATCATGCTGCGAGAGCGCGACCTGCACGCCGTCGCCGCCGAACGCATCGAAGCGTCGACCGGGCTCTACCTGTGATGCCGGCCATGACGCTCGACGAGATGCTCGCCGTCGTGACGTTCAACGACGACGGCCTGGTGCCGGCGATCGCCCAGGACGTCGACAACGGCGACGTGCTGATGATGGCGTGGATGAACGCCGAGAGCCTGCGTCGCACCCTGACCGAGGGGCGCATGGTCTACTGGAGCCGCAGCCGTCAGGAGCTGTGGCGCAAGGGCGACACGAGCGGCGACCACCAGACCGTCCGCGAGGCGTACTACGACTGCGACGGCGACACGCTGCTGTTCAAGGTCACCCAGCACGGCGGTGGTGCCTGCCACACCGGCAACCGCACGTGCTTCTTCCGCGCCTTCGACGTGTCCGTCGCCGACGCCGGAGCTCCCTCCGCCGGATGAACATCCACCCGACGCGGGACGAGTTCCACGCCCTCGCCGCCGAGTTCACCGTCGTCCCCGTCTACGCCGAGCTGCTCGCCGACCTCGAGACGCCGGTCGCCGCGTTCGCGAAGCTCGTCGGCGACGGTCAGGGCTTCCTCCTCGAGTCTGTGGAGCACGGGGAACGGTGGAGCCGCTTCTCGTTCGTCGGCCGCAACCCCGTGGCCACGCTCACGCTTCGCAACGGCGTGATCGACGTCGACGGCTCACCGGACGTGGAGGTGCCACGCGACCGGGGGATGCTCGCCGCCCTCGAGACCCTGCTCGCCACGTACCGGGCTCCCGACCTGCCCGATCTGCCGCCGCTGTCGGGCGGCTTGATGGGCTACCTCGGTTACGACGTGATCCGCGAGGTGGAGCGGCTGCCCAACGTCCCGACCGACGACCGTGGTCTCCCCGACGCGGTGATGAGCATGATCGGCTCGCTGGCGGCGTTCGACCACTGGCGCCAGCGGGTGACGCTCATCGAGAGCGTGCCCGTCCACGGCGCCGACCGGGAGCGGCTCGACGCCCTGTACGACGCAGCGATCTCGCGTGTGGAGGCGGCGGTCGCCGACCTCGGCCGGCCGCTGCCGTACGTCCCGGTGGCGCCTCCCGATCCCAGCGAGGAACGGCCGGTGGTCACCAGCTCGATGTCCGGTGGTGCGTACCAGACCGCCGTGAAGGTGGCCAAGGAGCACATCGTGGCCGGCGACATCTTCCAGGTCGTCCTGTCGCAGCGCTTCGACCTCGAGCTCGGGGCCGAGCCGTTCGACGTCTACCGGGTGCTGCGCCAGGTCAATCCGAGCCCGTACATGTACTTCCTGCGCGGCCCCGAGGTGACGATCGTCGGGTCGTCGCCCGAGCCGATGGTGCAGTTGCTCGACGGCACGGTGATCTCACGCCCGATCGCCGGGACCCGCAAACGGGGCACCAACGACGAGCACGACCGCCGCCTGGCTGCCGAGCTCACCGAGCACCCGAAGGAGCGGGCCGAGCACGTGATGCTCGTCGACCTCGCCCGCAACGACGTCGGCCGTGTGGCGAGGTTCGGCACCGTGCACGTCGACGAGTTGATGACCCTCGAGCGCTACAGCCACGTGATGCACCTCACGTCGCAGGTGTCGGGGGCGCTGAACGATGGTCTGGGACCGATCGACGTGCTGCGCGCCACGCTGCCCGCCGGCACGGTGAGCGGTGCGCCGAAGGTCCGGGCGATGGAGATCATCGACGACCTCGAGCCCGTCAAGCGGGGCCCGTACGCCGGTGTCGTCGGCTACGTCGACTGGAGCGGCAATCTCGACACGGCGATCGCCATCCGCACGATGTTCGTCGCCGCCAACGGCACAGCCAGCGTGCAGGCCGGTGCCGGCATCGTGGCCGACTCCGACCCCGACGACGAGGACCTCGAGTGCCACAACAAGGCGGCCGCCCTGCTGGCCGCCGTGCCGGCGGCGCGGCGTATGTCCGCCGTCCGCCGCAGCAGCTGAGCGTTACGGTTGGTGCCAGGCACCATCCGTAACGCCCGACCGGCGCGGATCAGACCACGACGTTGATCATCTTGCCGGGGACGACGATGACCTTCGTGGGCGTCACCCCGTCGAGCAGCTGCACGAGCCGCTGGTCGGCGAGGGCGGCGGCCTCGACGGCGTCCCGGTCGGCGTCGGCAGCCACGGTGATGCGCGTACGCACCTTGCCGTTGACCTGCACGGGATACTCCACGGTGTCGTCCACGAGCAGGGCCGGGTCGGCCTCGGGCAGCCGGGCGTAGGCGATGGTGCCGTCGTGGCCCAGCTTGCGCCACAGCTCCTCGCCGACATGCGGTGCGATCGGCGACAGCAGCAGCACCAGCGCCTCGGCCGCCTCGCGCGGCGTGGCGTCCAGCTTGGTGATGTGGTTGTTGAACTCGATCAGCTTGGCGATCGCCGTGTTGAAGCGCAGCGCCTCCATGTCGGCGCGCACGCCGTCGATGGTCCGGTGCATCACCCGCTGCGTCTCGGCGTCGGGCTCGACGTCGACCACACGGCACTCGCCAGTCGTCTCGTCGAGCACGTTGCGCCACACGCGCTGCAGGAAGCGGAACATGCCGACCACGTCGCGGGTTTCCCACGGTCGCGCCGCGTCGAGCGGGCCGCTGGCCATCAGATGCAGGCGCAGCGTGTCGGCGTCGTACTCCTCGTAGAACGTCTCGGGAGCGATGCCGTTCTTCTTCGACTTGCCCATCCGGCCCCACTGCTTGGTGACCGGCTTGACCGAGCCGTCGGGAGCCGTGTACGTGTACGACCCGTCGGCTTCCTCGACCACGTCACGGGCGGGCACCCAGATCTCACGCTCGTCCTTGAACGCCGGCGCCTGGACGTCGCCCTGGTTGAACAGGCGCGAGTACGGCTCGGCCGACGAGACGTGACCCAGGTCGTAGAGCACCTTGTGCCAGAAGCGCGAGTACAGCAGGTGCAGCACGGCGTGCTCGACCCCACCGACGTACAGGTCGACGCCGCCGGGGTGGTCGGGACGCACGTCGGTGAGCGGGCCCATCCAGTAGCGCTCGACTTCGGGGTCGACGAACCGTTCCGTGTTGGTGGGGTCGAGATAGCGCAGCTCGTACCAGCACGATCCGGCCCACTGCGGCATCACGTTCGTCTCGCGGCGGTAGGGCTGCGGCCCGCGACCGTCGCCCAGGTCGAGCGTGACGTTCACCCAGTCGGTCAGGCGATCGAGCGGGCTCTCGGGGTTGGACTCCTCGTCGTCGGGGTCGAACGTGCGCGGCGCGAAGCTGTCGGTGTCGGGCAGCGTCAGCGGCAGCATCTCGTCGGGCAGCAGGTGGGCGATGCCGTCGCGGTCCCACACGATGGGGAACGGCTCACCCCAGTAGCGCTGGCGGCTGAACAGCCAGTCGCGCAGCTTGTAGTTGACGGTGGCCTCGCCGAATCCGTTGTTCTCCAGCCACTCGTTGACGATGCGGATGCCGTCGTCCACCGACGTCAGCCCGTCGAGGCTGATGTCGTGGTTGGCCGAGTTGACGTACGGGGCGTCGCCGACGAAGGCCGTACGCCAGCGGCGGGTGTCCAGCGTCGGATCGATGCCCTGGCGCTCGAACCACTCGTCCGGCGGCTCCTGGATGGCCGGGATGTCCAGGCCGTACACCGTGGCGAACTCGAAGTCTCGCTCGTCGCCGCACGGAACGGCCATGATGGCGCCGGTGCCGTAGCCCATCAGCACGTAGTCGGCCACCCAGATCGGGATGTCCTTGCCCGTCGCCGGGTTGGTGGCGTACGAGCCCGTGAACACACCGGTCTTCTGGCGGTCACCTGCGGTGCGCTCAGCCTCGGCGAACCCGGCGACGTCGCGGCGGTACTGCACCACCTGGGCGGCCATTTGCGAGGTCGTCAGATCGGGGACCAGCGGATGTTCGGGGGCGAGCACGAGGAACGTGGCGCCGAACAGGGTGTCGGGCCGCGTGGTGAACACGGTGATGTCGCCGGCGGGCGACTCGAAGTCGATGCGGGCGCCGGGGGAGCGACCGATCCAGTTGCGCTGCATCGTCTTCAGCGAGTCGGTCCAGTCGAGGCGGTCGAGGTCCTCGAGCAGGCGGTCGGCGTAGGCCGTGATGCGCATCATCCACTGGCGCATGTTGCGCTTGAACACCGGGAAGTTGCCGCGGTCGCTGCGCCCGTCGGCGGTCACCTCTTCGTTGGCGACGACCGTGCCCAGCCCGGGGCACCAGTTGACCGGCGCATCGGCCACGTACGCAAGGCGGTAGCCGTCGACGATGTCGGCCCGCTCGGCCTTGTTCAGCGACGACCAGCTCCGCCCGTCGAACGTCTCGCGCTCGCCCGACTCGAACTCGGCGATCAGCTCGGCGATCGGCCGGGCCGAACCGCTGCCGCCGTCGTGGCGCGTGGCCTCGGGGTCGTACCAGGAGTCGTGGATGCGGCCGAAGATCCACTGTGTCCAGCGGTAGTAGGCGGGGTCGATGGTCTCGATCGACCGGCGTGGGTCGTAGCTCATGCCGAGGCGACGCAGCTGGCGGCGGTAGGTGGCGACCGCCGCCTCGGTGGTGATGGCCGGGTGCTGACCGGTCTCGACGGCGTACTGCTCGGCGGGCAGGCCGAAGGCGTCGTAGCCCATCGTGTAGAGGACGTTGCGGCCGGCCATGCGCTGGTAGCGGCAATAGACGTCGGTGCCCGTGTAGCCCAGCGGGTGGCCGACGTGCAGGCCCTCGCCCGAGGGATACGGGAACATGTCGAGGACGAACAGCTTCTCGCCGTCGGCGTTGGGGTGCGTCGGGTCGGCCAGATCGCCCACGGGGTTGGGCGTGTGGAACGTCCCGTGCTCCTCCCACCAGTCCTGCCAGCGCTGCTCGATCTCGTTGCCGAGTGCCGAGGTGTAGCGGAACGGGGCGCGTTCGTCGTCGATGGCGGCGGGGTCGGCTGACTCGGTGCTCATAGCGACCGATCAGCCTACGACCCGTCCCGGCCTCTGAGCAGGTCCGTTGACGAGTCCGTCGGCGTCGGCGGGGCATCGGGCCCTCGCCGGTGGCCCTGCTCCGGAGGCCGCGACCAGTAGCGTCGTGTGGCGTATGACTGCGACCCTCGCCGCTGGATCGGTGATCCAGCGGCTCGAAGCGGCGGCCGACCGGCCGACCGGTGTGCGGTTCGTCGGGGCGTCCGTCACGCCCGACGGCCAACCGGTCCACGTGCCGTGGCGCCAGATCCACGACGAAGCCAGGGCGGTGGGCGCCGCCCTCCAGGCCCGGGGGCTCATCCCGGGTGATCACGTGGCCATCCTCGGGCCGACGAGCCGGGCGCTGATCACCACCGTGCGCGGCTGCTGGATGGCCGGGATCGCCTCGATGGTGCTCCCGCTGCCGATGCGCATGGGATCGCTCGAGGAGTTCGTCAACTCCACCCGATCGCGCATCCGCCACGGCGACGCCAAGCTCCTGCTCATCGACGACCAGCTCGCCGGGTTCTACGAGGCCGCCCCCGGCGATCCGCCCACCGAGCCGCTCAGCGCCATGCTTCCCGGGGCGCCGAACGTGCCGAGTGGCGATGCCCTCGAAGTCCCCGCGCCCGACCCCGATCGCCTCGTCATCCTCCAGTACACGAGCGGCTCGACCAGCGAGCCCAAGGGCGTGATGATCCCCGATCGCGTGCTGACGGCGAACATCGACGCCTGCTCCGAGGCCGCCCAGCTCACCGCCGACGAGGTGATGGTGTCGTGGCTGCCTCTGTACCACGACATGGGATTGGTGGGCTTCCTGTCGATCCCGATGACCGCCGGCGTCGAACTGGTCCAAGCCGCCCCGCAGGACTTCCTCGCCAAGCCGGGCGCCTGGATGCAGTGGATCTCCGACCATCGGGGGACGGCCACGGCCGGTCCCAACTTCGCCTGGGTGCTCGCCACCCGGGCGCTCAAGCGGGCCGCCCCGCTCGATCTGTCGTCGCTCACGCTGGCTCTGTCGGGTGCCGAACCGGTCGATCCGGCCGCCGTCGATGCGTTCGTTGCCGCCGCCGAGCCGCACGGGTTCCGTGCCGGCAGCGTGTTCCCGGCGTTCGGCATGGCCGAGGTCGCCATCGGCGGCGCGTTCCCGCCGCGGGGCCGCGGAGTTCTGTACGACACCGTCGACCGCACGGTGCTCGAGCGCCAGCACGTGGCCAAGCCCGTCGAGGTCGATGATCCCGACGAGCTCGCCCTCACGGCCCGCCGCCTGGCCCTGCTCGGCCCGCCGGTCCCGGGCCTCGAGTTCAAGGTGGTCGATCCCGACACGTTCGAGGCGCGCCCCAATCGTCACGTCGGCGAGCTGTTCATCCGCGGCACGTCGGTCACGCCCGGCTACTACAAGCGACCCGACGCCACCGAGGCGCTGTTCCACGACGGGTGGTTGCGCACCGGTGATCTCGCCTACCTCGTCGACGGCGAGTTGGTGCTGTGCGGCCGCATCAAAGACGTCATCATCGTCGGCGGCCGCAACGTGTATCCCGAGGACATCGAGCGGGCGGTGGGCGGCGTGCCCGGCGTCCGCACCGGCAACGTCATCGCCATCGGCGTCGAGGGCTACAAGGGCAAAGAGAGCGTCGTCGTTGTCGCCGAAGTGCGCCTCGACGCACGTCACGGCTCGGTGCGCCTGGCCGACGGGATCGACCTCGAGACCGTGCGGTCCGACGTCCATCACCGCACGCTCGAGGTGTGTGGTCTGCCGCCCCGCGACGTGATGCTCGTCCAGCCCGGGTCGCTGCCCAAGACGTCGTCGGGCAAGCTGCAGCGCGCCAAGTGCCGTGAGCAGTACCTCGACGAAGAGCTCGCCCTGGCGTGAGGGTCTTCGCGTCGGAACGGCACCGGGGCCACGATCCCGAGCACGAGATCGAGTCGTCGGGGTTCCAGCCGCCGTTCGAGAATCCGCACCGGGCCGACGTGATCCGCGCCGCCCTCGATGGCGCCGGCGGGTTCGACGTCGCCGAGCCGGCCGAGTGGGGGACGGCGCCGATCGAGGCCGTCCACGACCCCGGACTGGTGCGCTTCCTGGCGACGGCATGGGACGAGTACCAGCGAGAGGTGCGCCCCGTTCACGACGTGGTGCCCGACGTCTTCGCCATGCCCGGGCTGCGCAACCGCATGGGCGGCATGGCCGCGGTCCGGGAGCCGGCCAGGGTGTCGGCCCGTCTCGGCTGGTGGTGCTTCGAGACCACCACGCCACTCACCGAGGGCACGTACGACGCCGCTCGGTCGGCGGTCGACATCGCCCTGTCGTCGGCCGATGCCGTGGCGGCCGGCGAGTCGATCGTCTACGGCCTCTGCCGGCCGCCCGGTCACCACGCCGCGACGTCCCTGTACGGCGGCTACTGCTTCTTCAACAACGCAGCGATCGCGGCCGACCATCTGGCCCGCACCACCGGGTCGAGGATCGCCCTGCTCGACGTCGACTATCACCACGGCAACGGCACCCAGGAGATCTTCTACGAGCGTGACGACGTGGCCTTCGTATCGCTGCACGGCGACCCCGCCCGCGCCTACCCCTACCACCTCGGCTACGCCGACGAGACCGGCGCCGGCCGCGGGACCGGCACCACGGTCAATCTGCCGTTGCCGGCCCGCCTCGACGACGACGGCTACCTCGCCGCTCTCGACCAGGCACTCGACGCGATCGACCGCTTCGACCCCGCCGTCGTGGTGGTGTCGCTCGGCCTCGACACGTTCGACGGCGATCCGATCTGCGATCTGGCCCTGACCACCGAGGGCTTCGGTCGCTGCGGCGCCGCCGTCGCAGCCCGCGGCCGCCCGCTGGTGGTGCTCCAGGAGGGTGGCTACGCCGACGCCGCCCTCGGCGACAACGTCGTCAGCTGGCTCCACGGCGCCTCGAGCGCCTCGAGCAGTCGCGAAGTGTGAGCTGACAACGCGGGTCTGCGCGTCCGGAGCTCACACTTCGCGCTCGTGGCTCGAGTCGCTCGGAGGCGCCGCGGGCGGGCCGCGGCCGGACGGTCAGGCGGCCTTGATGGCGTCGAGGACGGAGCGCCAGCGATCGGGATCGCTCTTGTACGGCGCGTAGAACGAGATGCGGCTCACCACGTCGCCGAAGCGCCGCTTGAGCTCGGGCGCGATCGACTCGGGCGGACCGACCACGGCGAACGTGTTGAGGATCTCGTCGGTGATCAGCTCACCCATCTTGGCCCACTCTCCGGCCTTGGACAGCGCGTTGAGCTCGTCCTGCAGGCCGCCCCATCCGTGCAGTTCGAGGACCGGGCGGTACGCCGGCGTCGAACCGTAGAAGGCGATCTGCTGGCGGGTGCCGATGGCGGCCTTCTCCAGTTCCTCGTCGTTGTTGCCGGTGACGACGAAGCTCGGACCGCTGATCTCGTAGCCCTCCATCGTCTTGCCGGCCTTGGCCCGGCCCGCTTCGAGCGCCTGCAGCGTGACCTCGCGCAGGTAGCGCTCGGTGGTGAACCCGTGGCAGATGAACCCGTCGCACACCTCGCCGGCCACCTCGGTCATGACCGGGCCGACACCGGCGAGGAAGATCTTGGGCACCCCGAAGTCACCGAGATCGGACGCCTCGGGAGTGAAGAACGGCGTCATCAGGGTGTGGGTGTAGAACTCGCCGCGGAACTGCAGTGGCGTGCCGTTCTGCCAGGTGTCCCAGATCGCCCGGACGGCGAGGATCATCTCGCGCATGCGGGCCGCGGGGCGGCTCCACTCCATCGAGAAGCGCTTGGTGATGTGCGGCTTGATCTGGCTGCCGAGGCCGAGGATGAACCGCCCCTTCGACACCGCCTGGAGGTCCCAGCCGAGGTTGGCGAGCAGCATCGGATTGCGGGCGAAGGCGACGGCGATGCCGGTGCCGAGCTCGATCTCGCTGGTCGTCGTGGCGGCGAGCACGTGGGGCAGGAACGGGTCGTGGGACGTCTCGGCCGTCCACGCGCCCGAATACCCCGCCTGCTCGAGTTCGGCGGCGCTGCGCCCCGCATCGCCGAGATTTCCTGCTGCCAATCCTCCGTCGACCTTCATGGCGCCGACTGTACGGCTCGCTGCCGCGCCGCCGAGAGTCGGCGCGCTACTTCTGGTCGCGGAGGAAGCGCTCCACCTCGGCGGCGATCTCGTCGCCCGAACGCAGCTCGAGCGCCGGTCCGCCGGCCTCCTCCTCGGCCGCACTGTCGTCGTGGAGCCGTTCGAGGCGAGCCACCATCTGGGCGTGCTCCTCGTTGCTGGCGACGAGGTGGTCGAGCCGCTCGCGTTGCACTGCGACCTCTCGCCGCAGCAGCTGGGCCGGTACGGAGACGCCGGTGGTGGCCTCGAGGGCGTCGAGCAGGGCCACCGACGCGGCCGGATACGACATCGCCGCCACGTAGTGGGGGACCTGCGCCCAGATCCCCGCCGACGGGATGCCCTGGTTGTGCAGCGTCGTCTCGATGGCCGCCGCGACACCCGCGGGTACGTCGACCGAGCTCACGGCGTAGCCGAACGTGGCGAGCATGTCGGGCGACGGCGACGTGGCCGTGACCCGCGTTGGCCGGGTGTGAGGTGTGGCGAACGGGTAGGCGCCGAGGGCCGTCATCGACTGCACGCCGAAGCGTTGGGCGAGGGCGCCGATCGTGTCGGAGAAGCGGTGCCACGCCATGTCCGGTTCGGGCCCCGTCAAGAGGAGGACGTCGACCCCGTTGGCGTCGCGGCCGTGCAGGAGTCGGGGCGACGTCCAGACCAGCCGCGTGCTCACGCCGCCGCGGATCTCGAGCGTGGGCCGCCGGGCCCGGTAGTCGATGTACAGGTCGTCGTCGAACGTCACGATCTCCCGGGCGTCGGTCTCCGCCTCGATCGCGGCCATCGCGGCCGCCGCGGCTCCGCTCGCGTCGATCCAACCCTCGAGCATCACCACGAGCCGGGGACGCTCGAGCTCCGGCGGCTCGATCGTGAATCGATGATCAGCCATGACGTCGGAAAGGCATCAGAACAGCTGCTGGGTGAGGCGCTTGCGGTACTGAGCGGTGCGGGGATCCTCGGCGCCCATCAGCTCGAGGATGTCGACGAACTTCTGACGCGCCTCGTCGTCGGCCTTCACCTGCGGGAGGAGTTCGGTGAGTTGCCGGTCGAAGTCGTCGGTGGGGGCGTTGCCGAGACGGGCGGCGGCAGCCACCTGCCTGGTCGCCTCCGTCTCGGGGATGCGCTCGAGGAGCGCGAGCGCTTCGTCGAACCCGCCCTGCTCGACGAGGAGGGAAGCCAGGGCCACGACGGCGCTCTCGTTGCCCGGTTCGAGCTCGACCGCCTTGCGGAGGCTCGCCTCGTCACCGGCCTCGATCAGTGAGGAGACGAGTGACTGGGCAGGCGTGGGCAACAGGGCGTCCACCCAGCGCTGCACCTCGTGCTCGGGCTGGGCGCCGAGGAACCCGTCGACGATCTGGCCGTCGCGCATCGCATACACGGCTGGGATCGACTGCACCTGGAACGCCCGGGCGATGCCGGGGTTGGCGTCGACGTCGACCTTGACGAGGACGGCCTTGCCGTCGGTGGCGTCGACGACCTTCTCGAGGATGGGGCCGAGGGTGCGACACGGACCGCACCATTCCGCCCACAGGTCGATGATGACCGGCACCTCGGCCGACTTGTTGATGACCTCGGTCTGGAACGTGGCATCGGTGACGTCGATCGACATGCACGAAACGGTATCGGCCGAGAGCGCCGAGGCCATGAGTGGCTGTTCTCGGGTTCCGGCACCACCGCAGCGCGCCTCCGCGTGACGTCGGCCGCACGTGCCGCGTACACTGGTGGCGCCGACGTCTCCCGAGTCAGCACGCCGCGCCCCGGAAAACATCCGGGCCCGACGGCGACGACACCGAGGAGGCCGCCATGGCCGTTGCCCCCGCATCGCCGCACCGATCCGCCGACGACGGCGAGTCCGGTGCCGACGAGGCCGACCGTTCTCCATCCCCGAGAGGCCCGACCGCGGCTGCTGAGCTGGTCGAACGGTTGCGGCTGTGGGTCCGCTGGATCGGTCCGGGGCGCCTGCTGGCGTCGACCGGGGCCGTGGCGATCGTCGTCGCGCTCGGGTGGTGGTTGCTGCGGTCCCCGGCGCCGCCGACCGAGGCGCGGCTGCCGTCGGCGGCCTCGTCCCCGACCTCGCCGGGCGATCCGGTGGGCAGCGCCCCCGGCGGCCGAACGGATGTGACCGGCACCCTCGTGCCGGGTCCGTCCACGTCGCTCGCCGACCTCGTCGTGCACGTCGCCGGCGCCGTGAACGCACCGGGCGTCTTCGAGTTGCCGGCGGGGGCGCGGGTCGGCGACGCCGTCGCCGCGGCGGGCGGGGCGTCCGCCGACGGGGACCCTGACGCACTGAACCTGGCGGCGCCGCTGGTCGATGGAGATCGGGTGGCCGTGCCGGTCCGGGGTGCGGTGCCGGTCGGCGCCGGTGCCGGCGGCGGCGTCACCAACGCGGCCGCAGGCCAGCGGTCCGGCCCGGTCAACGTCAACACGGCGAGCGCCTCCGATCTCGAGGGGCTGCCGGGGGTCGGACCAGCGACGGCGGCGGCGATCGTCGCCCACCGGGAGGCGAACGGGCCGTTCGCGTCGGTCGACGACCTGGAATCGGTGCGCGGCATCGGCCCGGCCAAGCTCGAGGCCCTGCGCGATGCGGTGACGGTGTGAGTCCCTTACGGGACCGCTCAGATCACCTGCGTGACGAGGCTCGTGTTGGTGAGCACGCCACCGAGCACGATGGCCACGATGGCTCCCACCACAACGGCGGCGGCGAGCCATCCGTAGGCCCGCCAGTAGTCGCGGAACAGGGCCACCGGGTTGCGTGTGGCGACTCTCGACGCCACGAAGCCGACGACCAGCCAGATCGGGATCGACAGGACCACGCCGATCGGGCGCTCCGATTCGAGGGCGAAGGGGTAGCCCACGGCCAACAGACCGGGCGCCGAGCTGAGCCGGAGCAACAGTGTGGACCAGCCGCGAACGCGTCCGCTGAGCACCGACCGCACGATGATGTCGAGCAGCCAGAGGGCGACGGGCAGGACGAGGGCGAGGAATGGTCCGAACGTGCGGATGCGGGCCCGGTACCAGAGGGGGCCTTCGAACACGGGATCCGTCATGGGTGAACCTGTGTCGGGAGCCGCAGGGGGTGTGGCTACGAGCACGTCGGGAGAGTCTAGGTTGACCGGCCGTCGCGGGGGCGGAGCCCGGCGACGTTTCCTCGCCCCCGGTGAACCGGCCGTCGCGATCGTCGCCGCGGTGGTGGTGTCGATCGCCGTGTGGCGTGGAGCCGGTCCGGAGCTGTTCGTCGCCGTGGGGGTCGCCGTCGCCGGCGTGCGGCGGGCCGCCTTCGCGGTGGTGCTCGTGACGTGTTGCGCCGTCGGTGTGGTCCGGGCCGATCGGGAGGATGCCGGGTTGCAGCCCGATCGCCTCGGGCCGTTCGCCGGCTGGGCGACCGTCGCACTCGACCCGGCCCCGGCCCACGGGGCCACACGCGTCGTTCTGCAGATCGAGGGCGAGCGGTTCGAAGCATGGGAGCGGGGTCGGGCGGCGCGGCTGCGGGTCGGCGAGTGGAACCAGGGCGATGTCGTGTGGGCGGTGGGTGAGCGGGTGCCGCTCGACGGGGACCGGGCGGGGCGCGTGGCCTGGCAGCACGTCGTCGGCGGGTTCGATCGGGAGTACTACGGCGACCGCGTGCCCGGGCGACCGCTGGCCGTGGCCGCCAACCGCGTACGCCGACTCGTCGCCGACGGCACCGGGGTGCTGCCGGCTCCCCGGGCGGCGCTCGCCCGCGGCCTCATCATCGGCGACGACCGTGACCAGCCGCCCGACATGGTCGAGCGATTCCGCGTGAGCGGACTGTCGCACCTCACGGCCGTATCCGGCCAGAACGTGGCTTTTGTCGTCGCGGCCGCCGGGCCGTTGCTGCGGCGGCTGCGGCCGGGGCCGCGCCTGTTCGCGACCGTCGCGCTCATCGGCTGGTTCGTCGTGCTGACGCGGGCCGAGCCGTCCATCCTGCGGGCCGGCACGATGGCCGGCGTCGGCGCCGTCGCCTTCGCCACGGGGCGGGAACGGGAGCCGCCACGCCTGCTGGCGATCTCGGTCATCGGGCTCCTGCTCGTCGACCCCTTGCTCGTTCGCTCGATCGGCTTCTGGCTGTCGGTCGGTGCCACCGCGGGGGTCACGATGCTGGCGCCGACCCTCGTGCGGGTGCTGAAGCCGCTCGGCCGTCTCGCCCTACCGCTCGGTGTCACCCTCGGCGCCCAGATCGGCGTGGCCGTGCCGAGCCTGCTCGTCTTCGGCCGCCTGTCGGCGGTGGGCACCGTCGCCAACCTCGCTGCCGTCCCCGTGGCCGGCGCCGTGATGCTCTACGGGCTGCCGGCCTCGCTGCTCGCCGGCGCGGCCGGCCTCACGGCCCCCGCGTTGATGATTCCTGTCGACCTCGGCGTCCGCTGGGTCGACGGCGTGGCCCGGGTGGCGGCGCGGCTGGACCCGCCGCCCACCCTCAACGCCGCCGGGTGGATCCTCGTCGTCGGCGTCGTCGCACGGTGCACGCGGCGCACGGCGGAACGCCCGGGCGCGGGGAGGGAACGTGACGACCCTCTGTCACAATGACGCCACCATGAGTCGGGTGCGCACGTGACGATCCACTTCCTGGTCGGCGACGACGAGCCGATCCTGCGATCCGCCGTCTCGTCGCTGGTCCACACGTTGGTCGGCGACGGCGACCGCACGCTGATGGTCGACGAGTTCGAGGGCGACGACTACGCCCTCGGGGCCGTGGTCGACGCCGCCCAGACCCCACCGTTCCTCACCGAGTCCCGCGTCGTCGTCGCCCGCGGCGTGGGACGCTTCAACACCGACGAGTTGGCGTCACTGATCGGGTACCTGGAGGACCCGCTCGACTCGACGGCGCTGGTCATCGAGTGGGGGAGCGCCCGGCGGGCGAAGGCGCTCAACGACGCGCTCAGCAAGGCCGGCGTGCCGGTCACGACCACCACGCCGCCCAACCGGGCCCGCGACCGGCAGGCGTGGGTGGCCGCCGAGGCGTCGGCGATCGGACTGCGGCTCACCAACCCCGCCATCGACCGGCTCACCACCCATCTCGGCGAGAACGTCAGCGGTCTCGACGGCATCCTGCGCACGCTCGTGTCGACGTACGGCGACGCCCGTCCCCTCGGTCCCGACGACGTCGAGCCGTTTCTCGGCGACGCCGGCGGGGTGCCGCCGTGGGACCTCACCGACGCCATCGACGCCGGTCGTACGTCCACGGCCCTCGAACTGCTCGGGCGCATGATGGACGCCGGCGGTCGCCACCCGTTGCAGGTGATGGCGATCCTGCAGAGCCACTACGGCAGGCTGGCGAGTCTCGACGGTCTCGACGTCCGCACCGAGGCCGAGGCGGCCGCGGCGCTCGGGATCAAGCCGGGATTCCCGGCGCGCAAGGCGATGGAACTGTCCCGCAAGCTCGGATCGGGCGCCGTGCACCGGGCGATCGACCTCCTGGCCGACGCCGATCTCGATCTACGCGGACGAACCGCCCTCGACGAGCGGTTCGTGATGGAAGTTCTGGTTGCCCGGTTGAGCAAGCTGCGCCGCTAGCGGCCGGAACGGCCGCGGGCGATCAGGCCGCGTTGATCGACTTGAGCAGCCGCGACTTGCTGCGAGCGGCCTTGTTGGGGTGGATGATCCCCTTGGCCGCCGCCTTGTCGAGGCGCTTGACGGCGAGGCGCACGTCCTCGGCGTTGGACTCGGTACCCACCGAAGCGAGGGCGGTCTTCACGCGCGTCTTGAGCTCGCTCTTGACGGCCTTGTTGCGCTCGGCGCGCTTGGCGTTGGTGAGAATGCGCTTCTTCTGGCTCTTGATGTTGGCCACGTGGGTTCCTTGTCGATCGCTACGGACGGCCCGGAAAGGCTATCCGTGGTTGTGGTCGCACCCCAACGTCGCGGGCATTGGCCTCTAGCCTGGAGGTTTCCCATGGACCGCTCGCGAATCCGCAACTTCTCCATCATCGCCCACATCGACCACGGCAAGTCGACGCTGTCGGACCGCATCCTCGAGATCACCGGGGCCGTCCAGGCGCGGGACATGCGTGAGCAGTACCTCGACTCGATGGACCTCGAGCGCGAGCGGGGCATCACCATCAAGGCGCAGAACGTCCGGGTCACCTGGAAGGACCACACGTTCCACCTGATCGACACGCCGGGGCACGTCGACTTCGGCTACGAGGTGAGCCGGTCGCTGGCCGCGTGCGAGGGCGTGGTGCTGGTGGTCGACGCGGCCCAGGGCATCGAGGCCCAGACGCTCGCCAACTGCTACCTGGCCATGGAGCACGACCTCGAGATCGTCGCCGCCCTGAACAAGATCGACCTTCCCGCCGCCGATCCCGATCGCTACGCCGCCGAGATCGAGAACGTGCTCGGCGTCCCGGCCGGAGAGATCGTGCGGATCTCGGCGAAGACGGGCGAGGGCGTGCCCGAGCTGCTCGACACCATCGCCGCCAAGATCCCGCCGCCCGGGGGCGACCCCGACGCGCCGCTCCAGGCGCTGATCTTCGACAGCCAGTTCGACCAGTACCGTGGTGTCGTCTCCAGCGTCCGGGTCGTCAACGGCCGGATGGGGAGCAAGGAGCGCCTGCGGTTCATGCAGGCCGGTGCCCTGCACGACCCGATCGAGATCGGTGTCAGGTCGCCGGCGCCGACGCCGGTGGCCGAGCTCGGTCCCGGTGAGGTCGGGTACCTCATCGCCGGCATCAAGGACGTCGCCCAGGCCCGCTCCGGAGAGACGGTCACCACCGCCACGGGCGGCAGTGACGAGCCCCTGCCCGGTTATCAGGATCCCAAGCCGATGGTCTTCTCGGGACTGTTCCCCATCGACGGCGACGACTTCGAGGACCTGCGTGACTCACTCGAGAAGCTCAAGCTCAATGACGCCTCGATCACCTACACCCCGGAGTCGTCGGGCGCCCTCGGGTTCGGCTTCCGGTGCGGGTTCCTGGGACTCCTTCACATGGAGATCGTCAAGGAACGGCTCGAGCGGGAGTTCGGCCTCGCCCTGATCGCAACCGCCCCGAGCGTGGCCTATCGCGTCCACCGCACCGACGGCACCGTGGAGGAGATCGACAACCCGGCGGGGCTGCCCGAGAACCAGCGCATCGACTACGTCGAGGAGCCCTACTTCAAGGTCTCGATCATCACGCCGAAGGAGTACACCGGCACACTCATGGAGCTGTGCCAGGCGCGCCGCGGCGAGCTGGACAAGATCGAGTACCTGTCGCCCGAGCGGGTCGAGTTGCACTACAAGATGCCGCTCGCCGAGGTGGTCGTCGACTTCTTCGACCAGCTGAAGAGCCGGAGCCAGGGCTACGCCAGCCTCGACTACGAGTCGGCCGGCTACCGGCGGTCGTCGTTGGTGAAGGTCGACCTGCTGCTCAACGGTGTCCCGGCCGACGCCTTCGCCACCATCGTCCACCGCGACAAGGCGTTCGACTACGGGCGGCGGATGACCGAGAAGCTGAAGGAACTCATCCCGCGTCAGATGTTCGACGTGCCGATCCAAGCCGCCATCGGCGGCAAGGTCATCGCCCGCGAGACGGTGAAGGCCAAGCGCAAGGACGTCCTCGCCAAGTGCTACGGCGGCGACATCACGCGTAAGCGCAAGCTGCTCGAGAAGCAGAAGGAAGGCAAGAAGAAGATGAAGTCGATCGGCAGGGTGGAGGTCCCCGGCGACGTCTTCATCTCCGCCTTGAAGCTCGATTGACGAGTCGCCGGGGACACTCCGAGGGGGCACACTCCGAGGTGACACGGTCCCCCGCGATGCGGAGTCGACACTCTGGGGGCCATCGCGAGGCCCAGCTGTGGGTGGCGAGCGGCGACTTCGACACGGCGATCGACCGGTGTGCCGCCGGACTCTCGCTGCACCCTGGGATCGCCGAGCTCGCCTGGTACGCCGGCTACGCCGCGTTCCACGCCGGCCGCCACCGCGACGCCGCCGCGTTCGCCAACCTGGCCGTCGTACACGGCGAGTACCTCGGCCTCGCGGCCGCGACGGACCGCACACTGTTCCGTCACCCCCCGGCGCTCTACGATGGGCCCTTCGACGTGCTGCGCCACGCGTACCGGGCGCTCGGCGACCACAGGGCCGCCGACCAGGCCGAGGCCGACCATCTTGCCGCCTCGTCAGCCAGGCTGGAGCGGTCGATGAGTCCGCCGGCCGGAACGCGCTCGCTGGCCGATTGACGACGCCTCAGCCGAACTCGGCCCACAGCGAGCCGTCGCGCTCGACGGCGACGCCGGCCTGCGAGGTGGCTGCCCTCGTCGGGATGGCGACGTTCGGGCCGAGCGACGGGACCAATGTGCAGCGTCCCGATCCGTCGAAACGCCAGCCGTGATAGGGGCACTCCAAGCGGTCCTCGACGATCCGGCCCGTGCTGAGCCGCGCCATGCGGTGGGGACAGTCGTCGGAGAACACCCGCCACCGGCCGTCGAGATGGACGATCGCGTAGGCCGCGCCGTCCACCACCGTCCGGTGCGGGCGCGAGCGGTCGAGTCCGGCCGGCCCGAGGCGACGCCAACCGGTGACGGCGACGCTCGTCACGGCACCACGGCCGTCGCTGTGAGGGCCACGAGCGAGGCGAGGCAACGGCGCAGCTCGATTCCGGCGGCGTCGGCCCGGACGTGGACCTCGTCGCGCAGGTCGAGCGGCAGGCCGTCGAGGTCGATGTCCGCCTGCAGCGCGAGGTCCTCGTCCAAGACGGCCTGCTCGAACGCCGCCGTCGCCGCCACGTCGACCGGCCCACCGCCGATGTGGTCGCGCAGCACGCAGGTGTAGGCCACGGTCGAGGTCGCCGACTCGGGTTGCAGGGTGAACAAGATCACCGTCGTGCCGCCCGACTCGATGTGCTCGAGGGTCAGCGTCATCTGGAACGGCAGCCGAAACAGCGCGGTCACGCGGCGCGTCTGACGCCGCGGACGCAACCCCGCCGCCACGCCCGGGTCTTCATCGTTGAGGTAGCCGTGAACGTACGAGTACCCGATCTCGACGCCGTGTCGCTCGACCTCGTACCGGGGCACGAGGACGTCGTCGGCCGAGCCGAACGTGCCGGCGTGGACGAACGGGAAGTGGGCCATGTCGAGGAAGTTGTCGGCGAGCAGGGCCGCCGCGGCCGACGTCCGACTGGGCTCGAGCCACACCCGGGCGAACCGCGAGTCCACGTAGGACGGACAGGCGACGAGTTCATCGAGGGCCTCCGGCGGCGACTGCGGCGCCAGCCACACCAGCCCGAGCTCATCGCGGAGCCCGGCCGGCTCGGGATCGGCCGTGACGGTTCCGGCGGCCGACCGGGCGATACGCCACTGCCGGCCGAGCAGCTCGACCTCGACCGGTTCGGACCCCACCACGTCCGAAAGGGCGACGGGATGCCAGCACCGTTCCAGACCGCGGTGGACATTCGTGAACGTCTCGCCACGACGGGCGGACCGTTGCCCCAGCCGCCTGCTGCCGGCCGAGGTCACGCGACCGGGCGGGGCAGGTCGAGGGCGAGCTCGAACACGTTGAACGGCTCGGCGAGCGGATCGATGCGTCCGCCGGCCGGATCGAGCGGCTGGATGACACGAGTGACGTCGGGGGCACAGAATGTCACGATGGACTGACGCCACTCGCCCCGCTCGCCGCTGACCACGTGGTGGGGCGTGCCTCGCCACCGGCCGCCGGTCCACCGCTCGAACAGATCACCGACGTTCACGGCGAGGGCGTCCTCGACGAGCGGCAGCCGGACCACATCGCCGGCGAGCGTTCGGATCTCCAGGCCCTCGTAGGTGCCCCGCTGGTGCAGCATGTTGACGAGCGTCTCACGATCGGTGTGCCATGGGAGGATCTCGGTATCGGCGGGGATCCACTCCCGGTGCGGGTAGTCGCCCACGCCGAACGACGTGCTCTCGCGTTCCATGTACTTCTCGAAGAACGTCGGCGGCATGCCGACGGCGACGGCCAGGAGGGCGAGCAGGCGGGGGGCGAAGTTGCGCATGGCGTCGAAGCAGCCCTGCATCGCCGCCCGGAAGCCCTCGAGATGGTCGGGGAAGAGGTTGGTCCGGAAGTGCGAGAGATACTCCTCGGGGATGCCCGCGGCACGGGCAGCATCGGGGCTCGGATGGGCGTTGAGTTCGAACTGGTGGTAGACGACCCGGCCGTCGAGCTCGCGTGGGACGAGTCCGTAGAACGGGTGACCGCTGGGGTCGCGGAGCGCGGCACGGACGTCGTCGGACTCGCCCATCAGCGCGGTCATCGCGTCATACGCGGCGGTGAAGACGGCGGGGTCGATGCCGTGCCCGGTGATTTGGACGAAGCCGACGGTCCGCAGCGCCTTGTCGAGCGCAGCGGCGGTGTCGTACACGCCGTTGCCCGAGCGGACAGCGGAGAGATCGACGACGGGGATGGTGTTCACGCGGTCAGCCTCCTGCGAAGCGGGTGAGGGTCAATCGTTCGATCGAGTGCACGGCCGAATAGCCGATCGCCGACAACGCCGTGACGGCGACGGCGGCCGCCCAGATCGAGTCGTAGTCGAGGCGGGCCCCGGCGGTGGTCATCACGCGCCCGAGTCCGGTGCCGGTGGCGAGCCACTCGGCGACGAGGGCACCGGTGACGGCGTTGGGGACGGCAATCCGGGTCGCCGCGAAGAGCGACGGCAGTGCGGCGGGGAGTCGCACGAATCGCATCGTCGCCGCCCGCCCGCCCCCGAGCGCGTGCATCAGGTCGGTGGCGGGCTTCGACACGTTCTCGAGCCCGGCGAGCATGGTGACGAGCGACGGGAACAGGACGCACACCACGCCGAACACGGCGACGCACCAGAGCTGGCGGCCGAACAGCAGCACGAACAACGGCAGGAACGCCACGGCCGGGACGGTCTGGAAGACGACGGCGATGGCCAGCAGTGGTCGGCGGACCACGGGGGTCACGACGAAGGTCAGGGCGAGCGCCAGAGCGATCGTCAAGCCGGCGGCCATGCCCACGAGAGCGTGCTGCGCGGTGACCCAGGTCGCGTCGAGCAGCGTCTCGCGCCGGATGGTCGCCCCGGGACCGGTCGTCACGCTGCGCACGACGTCCGCCGGCGTCTTGATCAGGATCGGGCTGCCCCCGAGCGCCCGCACGAACAGCCACCATCCGCCGATGAGTACGGCGAACGACGCGGTGACGACTCCCACCGCTTCTAGCGCTCGGCGCCGCCGGGACCGTGGAGCGGTCCGCCCGGCGCCGGCGCGGTCGCTCGGGAAGGTCGGCCCGACGAGCCGTTCGACGGCGGCGACCAGGCCATACAGTGTCCCGGCGATCGCCGCGGCGACGACGGCCACGCCCCAAGTGCGGTCGACCATCAACCCCTTTTGCGACACCAGCATCAACACGCCGAGGCCGCGTTCCGCCCCGATGAGCTCGCCGATCAGCGCGCCGAGCACGGCGGCGGTCACACCGATCCTCATCCCTGCGAGGAGACCGCGAGCCGCAGCCCGCCGCCGGACGAAGCGAACCTCGGCGACGGCACCACCGCCGAGGGCGTGGATCAGTTCCAGCTCGAGACGGGGAACCGACTGCAATCCGGCCACGGTGGCGATGACGATCGGGAAGAACGCGCTGAGGGAGGCGAGCGCGACCCGCGGGCCGTTGTCGGAGAGCACGAGATCGAGGACCGGGGCGATGGCGATCAGGGGCAGGCAGAAGATCGCCAGCGACACCCGCATGATCAGACGCTCGGCCGCCGGCACGAGGACACACGTCGCGCCGATGAACATCGCTGCGACCGACGCCACAGCGAAACCGGCGACGGCCTCGCTCAGCGTCGCCCGGATCGCCCGGGGGTAGATCTCCCGGTCCCGCCACAGTCCGGCGACGATCGCCGTCGGAGCCGGCAGCGCATCGTTGCCAACATCGACGATCCGGACGGCAACCTCCCACACGGTGAGCAGGCCGGTGAGGACAGCGACGGTGGGGAGGTCGCGTCGCGCCCGCGCCGCGAGGCGGCCGCCCTCGGGCCTCGCCGGGTAGGCGGGCCCGGACGGCGGCGCGTCAGCTGACGGCAGCACCCGGTGGTCGAGGAGCGCGGTCACCCGAGCAGATCGGGATGTGCCTCGTACACGTCGGCGAGCAACGTGAGGTCGAAGATGTCGTCGGCTGTCACGTCGATGCCGCCCGCAGCCAGCGAGTCGACCGTCGACGCGGCGAGGTCCGGCGAGATCGTCAGCAGACCGATCGTCTCCGTCTCCTCCGTGGCGATCAGGGGAATCTGTGACTCGTTCTGCAACGCCTGGTGTTCCGGGTCGAGGCCGGCGTCGATGCCGTAGGTGGAGACGACCAGTTCGGTGCCCTTCGCCGGATCGGCGACGTTGGCCTTCCAACCGGCGATCTCGGCGGCGAAGTAGGCGATCAGCGCCTCCCGGTTGGCATCGAGGTCTTCGTCCCGGACGGCGTACGCCTGCGAGAGCGAGTTGTAGCCGAAGTCGGCATAGAGCATGACGGCCGTCTCGAACCCGCGGGCCAGCAGCGTGTTGGGTTCGTCGAACGAGTAGCCGAGGTAGCCATCCACCTCACCCGTGGTCAGCACGAGCGGGTCGTAGTTGGTGGGCACCTGCGTGACCGAGCCGGGGTCGACGCCGTTGAGCGTCAGGAAGTACTCCAGGGCGGCCTCGCCGCCGGCGTACACACCGATGCGTCGCCCGGCGAGGTCGGCGGGAGTCTCGATCGGCGCGTCGGCGGGTGAGATGACGCTCAACGGGTTCTTCTGGAAGAGCGTCCCGACGATCTTGACGTCGCCGCCTTGCTGCACCGCGGCGGCGGCAGCCTCCGGCCCGCTGTAGGCGATCAGCACGTCGCCGTTCAGCAGCTGCGCGGTCGGCGGCAGCGAGTTGCCGCCACCAGCGATGAAGTCGACGGTGCCGAAACCGGCCGCGGCGAACAGGCCATCCGCATCGGCGATGAACGCCCCGGCGAACGTGACGTCCTTGATCCAGCTGAGCGCGATGCTGAGGTCGCCGAACTCGGCGCTGGTCGGCCGGCGACCGCCGGCCGACGCGGCGTGGAGAGGACTCCACCGCGCGGCGCCGAGTGCGCCACCTGCGACCAGGCCGGTGAGGAGGAGCCGGCGGCGGGAGAGGGTGGGCGAGGGCAGGGGAGACGTCATGCTGCTCCAGATCGTGGTGGGATCGCCGTGAGGCCGGCGGTGGACGGGGGAGGGGTGGCGGGCCAGATGTCGTCGAGAAGCGGGCCGATGTCGGCGTAGACCGCCTCGATCCGCGCTCGCTCGCGGGCGACGCGTACGACGAGTTGGGGGTCGCGGACACTGCCCCGGGCGAGCGCCCGTTCGACCACCGCCCGGCCGAGGCGGGCGGTGTCGAGGTTGCCCTCGAGGACCACTGCGGCGATGCCCGCGGCGGCGACGTCGCACGTCGGGAAGCGGCGAGCGAGGATCACGTCGGTCTCGTACTGCTCGATGGCGAGCCAGCCTTCCCAGGAGCTGACCGCCTCGCAGTGGCGACGCAGCGCCGACCACGCGGCAGCCGCGTGGCGGCTCGCCCGGGTCGTGATCTCGCGGTCGAAGTCGCCTCGTGCCCGGAGCAGCGCGTCCTGCAGGGCCGACAGCTGGCGGATCCTGGCGTGCACGAGCTCGAGCCAGTCCTGGGCGGTGGCCAGATCCGGCGCGAGCGCGGCGGCGCGGCACAGATACGGGTAGTACCCCTGCTCCATCAGGGCGAACAGCTCGAGCACGGCGAGGCTCTCGCGCTCGACGTCACGGCGGCGGATGAACGCCGTCTGGTCGTCGCTGGCGGGCACAGGCAACGTCAACCCCCGGGCTTGGCCACGTTGCTGGTCGAGCGCGCCGGCGGCGACGAGTCGGGCGATGCTGCTCCGGGCCATCGACACACCCCGCAGACCGCACGCGGTGGCGATCTCACGGAGCGTCGGGGCGTAGCCGTAGCCGGCCAGATGCTCGGCGATGAAGCTGAGCACGCGGCGGTCGACAGCTTGCATGCGCCGAGTGAAGCAACGGCGCGCGCGACTGTCCATGGGATGCGGTGGCTGTTCACGGTGTCGTCACGAGTCGTGCGATCGCGCAACGCTCGGGGATGCTCGCCACTCCCGGGTCGCTCGACTGAGAGTGTGACGGGCGGCACTCGTAGATTCGTTGCATGGAGTTACCCGCCGTCCCCCTCGGTTCGTTCGACCTGTCCGACCCCGAGTTCTGGACCGCCCCGCGTGACCATCGCGAGGGGGCGTTCAAGACGCTGCGTGACACCGACGGCCTGCAGTTCTTCGCCGAACGGGTCTTCGAGGACTCGCCATTCCCGCCGGGGCCGGGCTACTGGGCGTTGGTGCGCCACGAGGATGTCTGGGCGGCGAGCCGCAACGCCGCGCTGTTCTGCAGCGGCCAGGGCAGCAACATCGGCGACCTGCCCCAGGAGCTCAACGAGTTCTTTGGCTCGATGATCAACATGGACGATCCCAAGCACTTCCGGCTGCGCAACATCGTGTCTCGCGGATTCGCCCCGAAGGAGATCGCCAGGGTCAATGACTACGTGAAGGTCAAGGCGGCAGCGATCGTCGACAACCTGCTCGAGAAGTACCCGGACCGGGAGTGCGACTTCGTGGAGGAGGTCGCCGCCCCGCTGCCGTTGCAGATCATCTGCGAGATGATGGGCATCCCCCTCGAGGACCAGCAGCAGGTCTTCGCCTGGACCAACACGATCCTCGGCGCCGGCGACCCCGAGTATGGCGGCTCGCTCGAGGCCCTGATGGCCGCCGGGATGGGGATGTTCCAGTACGCCCAGGCGCTCGGCGACGATCGTCTGGCCACGCCCCGTGACGACATCACGTCGGTGATGATGCACGCCGAGGTCGACGGCGAGCGTCTCTCCTCGCAGGAGTTCGGCAGCTTCTTCATCCTCCTCGCCGTGGCCGGCAACGAGACCACCCGCAACGCGATCAGCCACGGCATGAAGGCACTGACCGACCACCCCGATCAGAAGAAGATCTGGTGGGACGACTTCGATGCAAACACCCGGACCGCCGTCGACGAGATCGTCCGCTACGCCACGCCGGTCATCCACTTCCGGCGCACGGCGACGGAGGACACCGAGCTGTCCGGGACGCCGATCAAGGCCGGCGACAAGGTCGTGCTCTGGTACAACTCGGCGAACCGTGACGAGCGGGTGTTCGAGGACCCGTTCCGGTTCGACGTCCGGCGGCCGCTGCAGCCGTCGCAGGTCGGTTTCGGCGCAGGTGGCCCGCACTTCTGCCTGGGCGCCAACCTGGCCCGCCGGGAGATCAGCGTGATGTTCGACGAGATCCGCACGCGCCTGCCCGAGATGCAGATCACCGGCGAGCCCGCCTACCTGCAGAGCTTCTTCATCAACGGCATCAAGCGTCTGCCCTGCGCGTGGTGAACGTGTGTGCCGCCGGGTGACGCCCGCGGCAGACGTCACACGTGATCGAGCAGCGCAGCGAGTGGCGTCGGGATTCGGCCGAGGTCGAGAGCGTCGGCGAGGAGCGTGCCGTAGCGGATCTTGCGGCCGCCGCGGGTCCCCATGAACCGGCGCAGCTGGGCGTCGATCGGACGACCCTCCTGCGCCGGCTGATGCCGCATCGTCTCCCACGGGCGGGTCTCACCGGCCGCACCGATGACCTCGACGACGCGGTCGGTCCCCAAGGCGCGGATCAGCTCACCCTCGAGATCCTCCACGCACACGAAGAATCCCAGCCCGGCGATCTCGTCACGCGGCAGGGCGCTGCCGAGTCCGGCTCGACGCAGGCCGCGCCGGACGACGTACTCCTCGGCCGCGTCGTAGAGCCCGGCGAGCCGCACCGATGGCGTGGCGGTGAGCGCGACGATCTCTCGGGGCGCGTTGGTGATGCCACCGAGCGGACGCACCTCCACCCCGTCGGCCGGCAGGTCGCGCCCGAGCCGAGCGGCGAGGGTCATCACCGCCATCCGATCGCTCTCGCCCTCCACCAGCACCACGGTGCGGAGGGACGCGGGCACGGATCAGTTCCAGACGTCGGCCATGTTGGTGCCGGTCGGCTCGAGATGGCGCCATGTCAAGCCGCGTCGTTCGAGGTCGGCGGCGGCGACCGCCGTCGCTCGCTCGAAGGCCACCTCGCGAGCGGCGGCCGGGCCGTCGGCGTCGTCGTCGCCGATGCGCACCTCGATCCGGTAGCTGAAGAAGTCGATCCGCCCGTCGTAGGCGAGGGTCCCGCCAGCGGTGAACGTCGCCCCGCTGGACACCAGGTCGTGGTCGGCGGCGGTGGCGACGAGACCCTCCCGTTGAGCCGGGTCGAGGGGCCCGAACCGGCCTCGGACGATGACGCGGAAGATCTGCACGTCTCCCATCCTGGGCGGCGGCCGTTCGACGGGCCAACCGGATTTCGGCGGGTCGTCGTGCCTCTCGTTGGCACTCTCGGGCCGAGAGCGCCAGCGGCAGGTCCGGCCTCGGTAGGATTGGACGGGACATGCTGGACGAACGCAAGACGGCGATCCTCAGTGCTGTGGTGCAGGAGTACATCACCACGGCGCTGCCGGTGGGCTCGACCCACATCGCCGACGCGCCCGGCATCCGCGTGTCACCGGCGACGATCCGCAACGAGATGGCGGTCCTCGAGCAGGAGGGCTACCTCGTCCAGCCCCACACGTCGGCCGGCCGGGTGCCGACGGACAAGGGCTACCGCTTCTTCGTCGACCACCTCACGTCGCCCAAGCGGCTCGACCAGCAATCGTCGGCGACGGTCGGCGAGTTCTTCTCCTCGGCCCACGGCCGCCTCGAGGAGATGCTGCACCGCACCACCGACCTGCTGGCCCGACTCACCAACTACGCCGCCGTCGTCGTCGGCCCCCGGTCCGAGGCCGTGGTGGTCCGGTCGATGCAGCTCGTGGGCCTGTCGGCCACCACGGCGACCGTCGTCGCCGTCCTCGGCAACGGCGTGGTCGAGAGTCAGACGATCGAACTGCCGTCGGACGTCTCCGACGACCAGCTGGCGGCGGCCGGACGGCACCTCGCCGCCCAGTGCGTCGGGTCGTCGTTGGCCACGGTGCTGCCGCTCGACCCCTCCGGCGATCCCGTCGTCGACGGCGTGTGCACCCGGGCGGTCACGGCACTGGTCGAGGGGTCCACCGACGACCACGTGTACCTGGGCGGCGCCTCGGCGATGGCGTCGGCGTTCGACGCCGTCGACATTGTGCGCGACGTCCTGCGCACCCTCGAGCAGCAGTACGTCGTGGTCTCACTGGTCTCCGACATCGTCGAACGCGGCATGTCGGTGGCCATCGGCGTCGAGCACGGCGTCCAGCCGCTCGTGGCCTGCTCGGTCGTGGTCGCTCCCGTCGTCGTCGACGGGGAGCACCGGGGCTCGGTGGGAGTGCTCGGACCGACCCGGATGAACTACCCGCAGGCCCTGGCCACCGTCGAGGTGGTCAGCGAACGACTGGGCAGGCGCATGCAACAGGCAGAGGCAGGCGATGGCTGACTATTACCAACTGCTCGGCGTGTCGAGACAGGCGAGCGCCGACGAGCTGAAGAAGGCCTACCGGCAGAAGGCGAGGGAGCTCCATCCCGACGCCAATCCCGACGACGCCGAGGCGGCCGAGCACTTCAAGGCCGTGTCTCAGGCCTATGCCGTGCTCTCCGACCCCGAACAGCGGGCGCGCTACGACCGGTTCGGTGAAGCCGGCGTGGGCGGAGCCGGCGGCCCGTCGATGAACGACATGTTCTCGGGCGGCATCAACGACCTGTTCAGCTCGTTGTTCGGTGGAGCGGCCGGGTTCGGCGGTGGCGGCCGTCGCGGTCCGAGCGGGCCGCCCCGCGGCCAGGACATGGAGGTCACCGCGCGGGTCACGTTCGAGCAGGCGGTCTTCGGCGTCACGCTGCCCGTCACGTTGAAGGTGCCCCAGGCCTGCGGTGACTGCGAAGGCACCGGGGCCGGCGCCGGCACCAAGCCGGTCACGTGCTCGGAGTGCAACGGCGCCGGTCAGGTCCAACGGGTCCGCCAGAGCCTGCTCGGCCAGATGGTCACCACGTCGGCCTGCCCGCGCTGCGGTGGCCTCGGCGAGGTCGTCGTCACGCCGTGCCCGACGTGCCGCGGCGAGGGACGGGTCACGGCCGAGCGCACGTACCAGGTCGACGTCCCGGCAGGAGTGGACAGCGGGTCGACGCTGCGCCTCACGGGCCGTGGGGCGGCCGGCCCACGTGGCGGCCCTCCCGGCGATCTCTACGTGCACCTGCGGGTGTCCGAGCACGAGCGGTTCGTCCGCGACGGCAACGACCTCGTCACCGAGGTGCCGATCTCGATGTCGCAGGCGGCCCTCGGCACCACCGTCAAGCTCTCGACGCTGGACGGCGACGAGGAGATCGGGGTCGCGCCCGGCACGCAGCCCGGCCACGAGGTGATCCTGCGCCAGCGCGGCGTGCCGCGCCTGCAGGGTCGCGGACGCGGCGACCTGCGCGTGATCTTCGTCGTCGACGTGCCGACGAAGCTCACCGACGCCGAGGCCGATCTGCTGCGCCAGCTCGCCGAGCTGCGCGGCGAGGAGGTCGGCCAACCCGACAAGAGCCTGTTCTCCCGCATCAAGTCGGCGTTCCAGTAACGGGCACTCCCGTGGATCCTGTGCTGCGCCGCTCGGCTGCGCACGTGCTCGTCGCCGACGTCGGCGCGCCCGCCGCCGACGACGCCGTCGCCCACCATCTCGTTCGGGTGCTGCGACTGCGTGACGGCGCCGAGGTCACGGTGACCGACGGTGCCGGTCGATGGCGGCCGTGCCGGCTCGGGGCCGGGGGAGTGCTCGAGGCGACGGGGCCGGCCGTCGCCGTCCCGGCGCCCGATCCGGTGCTCACGCTCGCCGTCGCCCCGCCGAAGGGCGACCGGCTCGACTGGCTCGTCGCCAAGGCGACCGAGGTCGGCGTCGACCGCATCGTGCTCGTCGACGCGATCCGTTCCGTCGTCAAGCTGCGGGCGGACCGGACCCCGCGCCAGTTGGAGCGGTTGCGCCGCATCGCTCTCGAGGCGGCGATGCAGTCCCGGCGGGTCTGGCTCCCCGAGATCTCCGGCCCGGTCCCCGCCGCCGAGCTCCTGGCTGCCCCGCACATCGTGGTCGCCGAGCCGGGGGGCCGCCGTGTGGGACCGGGCGACACGACGGTGCTCGTCGGACCGGAGGGCGGATGGGCTCCCGAGGAGCTCGCCGGCGTGGCCGACGATCGCCGGGTCTCGCTCGCCGGGAACGTCCTGCGGGTCGAGACGGCAGCGGTCGCTGCGGCCCTGGCGCTGGTGTGGCAACGCGAGGGGGAGCGTCGGTGACCGTGCTGCCGACGCCGACGGCGCCACTCGGTGTGTACGTGCACATCCCGTTCTGTTCGTCGCGATGCGACTACTGCGCGTTCGCCACCTGGACCGACCGCGGCCACCTCGTCACGGACTATCTCGACGCCGTACGGGACGACATCGTGGCCACGTTCGCGCGGGAGACCCGGCGGGTCGAGACGGTCTTCGTCGGCGGCGGCACCCCGTCCCTCGTGCCGCCGGAGCTGCTCGCCGCCGCCCTGGCGGAGATCCCCGTCGTCGACGGGGCCGAGGTCACGGTGGAGTGCAATCCCGACGACGTCGACGTCGAGCTGCTCACGGTGCTGCGGAAGGGCGGCGTCAACCGCATCAGCCTCGGCGTGCAGTCGATGGTGCCCCGGATCCTCGCCCTGCTCGGGCGCCACCACGACCCGGGCAACGTGGTGTCGGCAGTCGACGCGATCAGCGAGGTCGGCTTCCAGTCGTTCAACCTCGATCTGATCTACGGCGCGGCCTCCGAGACGGTGGAGGAGTGGGCGGCGACGCTCGACGCCGCCCTGGCGCTCTCCCCACCGCATGTGTCGGCGTACGGGTTGACCGTCGAGGCCGGCACGCCACTGGCCGCCGATCCGGCGCGTTACCCCGACGACGACGTGCAGGCCGACGAGTACGAGCTGGCCGACGATCGGCTGACGGCAGCAGGGCTGGCGAACTACGAGGTGTCGAACTGGGCCCGGCCGGGTCACGAGTGCCGCCACAACCGCCTCTACTGGGATCAGCACGACTACCTCGGATTCGGCTGCGCAGCTCACTCGCACGTCGCCGGCCGTCGGTGGTGGAACCTCCGCACACCCGAGCGCTACCTCGCGGCCGTGCGGGCAGGGGATTCGACCGAAGCGGCCGGCGAGACGCTCGACGCCGAGACCCGCCGGCTCGAGGGACTGCAGCTCTCCTTGCGCACGACCGATGGCGTGCCCGCCGACGCCTTGGCCGCCGACGATCTCGAGCTGCTCGACGGCCTCGTCGAGCGTCAGGGTCAGCGGGTGGTGCTCACCCGCCGCGGTCGGCTGATGGCCAACGAGGTGTCGATCCGGCTGCGATGAGGCTGAAGTGTTTGACGGCGGCGTCGGATTGATAACGTGGCGGTCCCGCACCTCGGCGGTTCCGTCGAGACTGAGGGCGCGTAGCTCAGTTGGTTAGAGCGCTACCATGACACGGTAGAGGTCCCGGGTTCGAGTCCCGTCGTGCCCACTGCTCGTTCGCTGGCGCTCGCTCGCTGAGGGCAAGTCGTGCGCCGTTCTTTTTGCCTCCGGCGGGCGTTCAAACGCCACGCAGGCTTTCCTCGATCGTTGTTGGTTGCGTGGGCGATCAGGGGTGTGCGATTCCTCCTTTCGTCGTCAACGACCCCGTACTGACCGAGTCGTCGGTCGCCGGGTGGTTTCGTCGTCGCGGGCCGCGCTCTTTGCAGGCGGTCGAATTGGGAGTACCGTTCTGGGATCGCCGGCGGCTTTCTTCAAGTAGTCGGACGGCGGTCGCCGGCGGGGCGGTGTAGCCCACACTCCAGCCCCGCCGGCACTCGCCCAGCGCGACGCGATGAGTCGCCTCAGGGAGCGATCGCGTCGACGGGGATGACGGCCACGACGGCCGGGGAGCCGTCGGCGGGGGTCACCGTCACATGGATCTCGCCGCCCGGCGCGGCGCCGGGGAAGGCGAGATACGCCATCTGGTTGCCCTTCAGCTTCGTCGTGTCGAGGCCCAGGCTGCGGCCGACGGCGACGGGGATCTGGGAGCCGTCGGCGCCGACGTAGACGGCCGTCTGCAGGTCGATCACGTCACCCTGCTCGGAGGCCAGTTCGACGTAGGCGGCCAACTGCTCGCCGGTGACGGTCTGGTAGGCGACCGCCAACCGGAACGCCGTGGTGGCCGCGACGACCGTCTCGCCCATCGTCGCCAGGCGTCCGCCGATCTGGTTGCCGTCGACGGCGAACGACACGACCTGCCCGTCGGCGACCTCGATGTCGGAGATCTCCGAGCACTCGCTGGCGGTGACGCACACGCGGACGGCGTCGGTCGTCAGGAACACCGATCCCGCCGAGATCTCGACGCCGTACTCGGCGGCGACCGTCACGAAGAGGTTCTGGAATCGGGCGTACGCCTCGGCCGGTGATCCCGGCTGAGTGAGTTCGATCGCCGCGGCCGTCTGCTCCGGATCCGCCGAGAACACGCCGTGGAAGAACGACAGCGAGTCAGGCTCCTCGGTGACCGAGTCGTCGGTGACCGAGTCGTCGGTGACCGAGTCGTCGGTGACCGAGCCGTCGGGCTCGCTCGGCGCGGCGGGGACGCTCGTGGCCGGGGCGCTGGACTCCGGCCCCGCCGTCTCGTCCGGAGCAGGCTGCGGACCGCTCAGCACCTGCCACTCGACCTCGTCATCGGCGAGCGACGCCTGGGCGACGAACGGGACGCCGTCCGTCGTGAGGGCGTAGCACACGAACGTCTCTGGGTCGCCGGCCTCCGCGCACGTCGGCGATTCGATCTCGATCCCCTCGTCGTCGGCGAACGCCTCGAAGCTGCGCAGCGCCTCGTCGGCGGCGGCGTCACTGTCGGGCGGCGCGGCAGAAGCCGCCGCACCGACCAGCGGGACGGCGACGGTCAACAGTCCGGCGACGAGTGAGTGACGGCGCATGCAAGAACCTCCGGGACGAGCGAGCGACCTGCATTCTGACGCGCCGGTGCCCCCGCAGCGAACCACGGGGGCACCGGATCGGATGTCAGGGCGGCGGTCAGCCGGCGGCCACCGTGTTGAACGAGCCGATGATCGTGTTCACCTCGGCCGGGCCCGGATCGACGACCTGGATGAGGAGCACGGCCGTGAACGACGAGTCGGCCGGGCTGGCGACGATGACGACCATACGGGTCGCCGTCCCGCCGCAGTCGGTGTAGACCTGGGCGTGGCCGGTGAACACACCGTCGGAGTACGGCTGGACACCGGCGTCGGTGCACAGCGATCCGTCCGTCACGGCCGAGACCGCGGTCTGCGTGTCGGCGATGAACGGGCGGGCGCTGAAGATCACGCCGGGGGTGGTGAACGACGTGGCGTCGGCTGCCTGGAAGACCGCCTGGTTGGGGCTCGCCGAGATGTATGGGTTGCCCTCGCTCGTCGGGCTGGTGGCGATCTCCGTCCACGTCGGGGGAACCGAGACGGTGATGCGGCCCGTGTCGTCGACGAGCGGGACGGCGCCGGCGACGGTCTCGGGCGGGGCGCCGGCGGACGTCGTCGGGGTGCCGGGGGCGGTCGGCAGGGCCGGGAGCGTGGCGGCGGTGTTGGCCGGGACCGTGGGGGTCGCCGTGGAGACGCCGGGCACCGTCGCCGGGGCGAGGGTCTGACCGGTGGCCGCGGTGGTGGGCGTCGCGGGGACGGTCACCGGAGCGGTGGCCGGCGTGGTGACGCCGGGGACCGTGGGGACCGGGGCGAGCGTCGGCGTGGCGGGCGTCGTGGAGGCGGTCGTGCTGCTGCCACCGGCGAAGCCCATCGACGCGATGATCGCGTCGGCGGTCCCCGGAGCCTCGGCGCTGGTGAGGCCGAACTGCAAGAACAGCGTCACCGCCGGATTGGCGGGGTTGTCGACGACGAGGCGGTAGTACTCGATGCCCTCACCGCAATCCTGGTGCTCGATGAGGCCGGTGAAGGCGCCGTTGGTGAACGGCTCGGGCGTCTGCTCGGCACACGCACCGACGTCGAACTCGGCGAGCGTCGCCTGGAGATCGGTGGAGTGGGGGACGGCGGTCAGCACGACGCCGGCGGTCTCGAACGTCTCGTGGAAGGACTCGATGTCCGTCGAGGCTTCGATCCACGGGCGAGGCGAGCCGTCGGGGTTGGTGCCGGGAACGGTGTCGAGATCGGTCCACTCGGGGGGAGCGGCGACGGTGATCTGGTTGGTGTCGTCGACGAGCACCTGCCAGCCGGCGGGGATGGTCGCGCCCGGAGGTGTGGTGGTCGGAGCAGCGCCGGCGGCCGACGCGGCGTGACCGAACGTGGCGATCGCTACGGCCGGCAGACCGGCGGCGAGAGCGAGCTTGTGCACTGTCTTCATGACTTCCTTTCGTGCCACGTCGGCACGGGCTTTGAGTTGCCCACACTCGTGCCCACATGACGGCACGGCGGGTGCGCAGGCTAATCAACCTGCCGGGTAAGAGAGACGAATAACCCCGCCTGCAGGTTCCCCCGACGGCGGAGATTCATGCGTCGTCGCCGGGCATCCGACGCCGCCTCACGACGTGGCGATCGGCGAGCTGCTCACGGCGCCGGAGTCATAGGTGAACGAGCCGAGCACGGCCGACAGTTCGCGGTTGCCCGGCTCGGTGACGCGGATCACGAGCAGCGCGGTGAACGAGCCATCGTTGGCGTTGGCGACGACGATGAACTGGCGGGTCGAGGTGCCGCCACAGCTCGGGAACGTCCACATGTGACCGGTGAACAGGTCGTCGGAGTACTCGGTGATGCCGCCGTCCACGCACCCGAGCCGCCCGATGCCGCGCAGTGTCGCCTCGGTGTCCTCGGAGTATGGGAGCCCTCGGTAGATCACGCCGGGCGTGAGGAACTCGTCCTCACCCGACGGCAAGAAGGCGTCGAGGTCGGGGCTGGCGGCGATGTTCGGGAGCTCGACGCCGTCGTTGCGCACCGCCGGGCGGAGGTTGACGTCGTTCCACGAGGCCGGCACCTCGACCAGGAGTGCGCCGCTCTCGTCGCGCAACTCCTGGGCCTCGTTGCCGTTCGTCGGCAACGACGTCGTCGTGGTGGACGCAGGATCGGCAGGAGCGGTCGTCGTCGTGGCGATCGGGTCCGTGGTCGGCTGCGTCGGCCCCAATGATGTGGTGGGCGGAGTGGTCGGGGTGGTGGTGACGGTCGTCGTGGACGGGGGAGGGTCGGGGAGATAGGTCAGGTTGAACGAGGCGAGGGCGTGATCGACGATCTCCCGCTGGTCGGGATCGGTGATCTGGACGATGAGGCTCACCGTCACCGACCGGTTCACCGGCGCCGCGGCGAGGATGTACACCTCGGTGCTCGTGCCGTCGCCGCACGACGTCCAGTGGCGCAGGATGCCGACGAAGGCCCCGTCGTCGTAGCGGGTGTCGCCCCGCACGCGGCACCCTGCGGTCAGGGCGTCGTCGAGGACACCGGTGGTGTCGGGGTTGTAGGGCAGGGCGACCAGCGAGAGTCCGGGGGCCTCGAACCCGGTGCGGTACTGGTCGATGTCGGTGGCCGCCGTGATGCGGGCCGTCTCCACGCTGTTGGATGCCCGCGCCGTCTCCTGATCGGTCCACTCCGGCGGCACCGCCACCGTGAGCAGTCCGGTGTCGTCCTCGAGGGTCACCCAGTCGTCGGGCACCACGGCGGGCTGGTGCGCCTCAGCGAGGCCGGCGAGCGGTGGGAGCCCGACGGCCAGCGTGGCGGCGACGAGGAGGGTGAACGCGGGGCGCGTGGTTCGGCTCATGGGCGAGACCACCATAAGGCACCCGGCGGGGATACGTCCGAGACGGGTGGCCCGTCGGGTCGGCGCGGGCGTTACCGGCCGGCGCCGGCGGCGGTGACGACGGCGTTGGGCCAGGTGACCGCGCTGGTCCCGTCGTCGGTGACGGTGAGGATCTCGACCCCGTCGGCGGTCACGGCCACGGTGTGTTCGAACTGCGCACTGATCAGGCCATCGATCGTCACCTCGGTCCAGCCGTCGTCCCACGACACGAGGTCTTCGCGGCCGGCGGTGAGCATCGGCTCGACGGTGAAGGTCATGCCGGGCACCAGCTTGGCGGTGGCCGAGGGGTGGGCGGTGTGGTGGATGTGGGGGGCGGCGTGGAACACCGTGCCGATGCCGTGGCCGCCGTACATGGTGACGACGCCGTAGCCGCGTGGGCGGGCCACCGCCTCGACCGCCCGGCCGATCTCGTTGATCGTGCGGCCCGGCTGCGCGGCGGCGATCCCGGCCAGCGTGGCCTCGCAGGTCGCGGCGACGAGCGCGTCGGCGGCCGGGTTGATGGTGCCGACGGCGAACGTGGCCGACGTGTCGCCGTGGTAGCCGTCGACGAACGCAGTGATGTCGATGTTGACGATGTCGCCGTCGGCGAGCGGCCGTGAGTCGGGGATGCCGTGGCACGCCACCTCGTTCACGGAGATGCACGAGGCGTGGGCGAAGCCGCGGTAGCCCAGGGTGCTCGGGTAGGCGCCCTGTCGCACGTAGCTGTCGTGGGCGATGTCGTTCAGCTCGGCGGTCGTCACCCCGGGTCGGACCTCGGCGCCGGCGTCGAGCAACACCTGGGCCGCCACGCGGCCGGCGTGTCGCATGGCTTCGAGACCGGCGGCGTCGAACACCTGCCGGCCGGACGGCCCGGTGGGATGCCCTCCGGTGGCGAGGTACGGGGGCCGGGCGATCGACTCGGGCACCGACCGGAGCGCGGCGGGCACCCCGCGCCGTACCGGAGGTCGTTGCAGGGCGCTGCGGTCGCCGTGGCAGCGCTTGAGCTTCTCGCCACTCGCGCACCAGCACGGGTCGTTGGCGCGGAGGCGCTTCACGACGCGCTCCGGCGCGGGTTGCGGTCGCGCCAGGCGATGATCTCGGGACGCAGCCAGAGAGCGATGCGACGTCGCCCGAGGTCGATCACCGGCCGCGGCAGGTCGGCATAGCGACGGAGATAGGCGAACACACTGCCGGAGTGCGAGAGGCCCAGCAGCCCCGCCACTTCGTGCGCGTCGCAGAGATCGTCGGTGTTCACCATCGGGCACATGGACGATGACTCTAGCTACCGACGTCGGCAACTACCGACAAATGCCGACGATGTTGCGTCAGCGGGGTTCGCGTGGGAGGCCGAGGACGCGTTCGCCGAGGATGTTGCGCATGACGTTGGAGGTGCCGCCCATGATGGTGTAGCCCGGCGTGTAGAGCAGGCCGTGGGCGATGTCGCTCCACAGCGTCGCGTCGGCGCCGTAGGCGCGGGCGACGAACTCGGCGACGCGTTGCTCGTGTTCGGTGCAGAAGCACTTTGTCGCCGCGGAGAAGCCGGCCGGTGCCTGCTTGAGGACCTCGCGGGCGACGAGGATCCGGCCGATCCGATACGCGGTCTCTATCGCGGCGATCTCCTGCCGGATCAGCGGGTCGGTGCGATCGACCCGTTCGAGGGCCAGTTGGTAGAGGGCGTAGTTCGACACCAGCCGGTCGATGCCGCCGCGTTCGTGCTCCAGCTGCCGCATCGTCTGTTTGAACGCGTTGCCCTCGACCCCGACGAGGTTGGCCACCGGGACCCGTACGTCGGTGAAGAACACCTCGCAGAAATGCCGGTTGGTGGTCATGTCGGTGATCGGGCGGACCTCGATCCCCGGCGTCGACATCGGCACGATGATCTCGCTGATCCCCGCGTGCGGGGGACCGTCGCTGGCGGTGCGGCAGATCAGGTAGCAGTAGTCGGCCACGGCACCGAAACTCGTCCAGATCTTCTGGCCGTTGATCACCCAGTCATCACCGTCACGGCGGGCCGACGTCTTGAGACTGGCCAGATCGCTGCCCGCCTCCGGCTCGGACATGCCGATGCACCACGTCGACGAACCATCCAAGATCCCCGGGAGGAACTCGGCCTGTTGATCGGGCCGACCGAACGCGATCAACGTCGGACCCATCTGCCGGTCGGCGAACCACATCGCCGCTACCGGCGCGCCGACCGAGATCAACTCCTCGGCGATGATCAACCGGTCGATCGCCGGACGGCCACCACCACCGAACTCGGTCGGCCACGTCAGACCGATCCAGCCCCGCCCGGCCAGCTCCTTGGCGAACTCGGCCGAGTAGCCATTGATCCACGAATCGTTGAACCGGCCGAACCGCGCCACCGCATCACGAGCCACGGCCCGCGCCTCCTCACGAAGCGCGATCTGATCATCGGTCCAGGCGAAATCCACGGATTCGACACTACGCCCCGGTGCCGCGGCCGCCCCAGGCCGGGACGGGGACTTCTTCGGTTGGCGCCACGGCCCGTAGCCTGCGAGGCGTGCCGGATTCGACGATCATCTACACCCACACCGACGAGGCGCCCCTCCTCGCCACGTATTCGTTCCTGCCCATCGTCCAGGCGTACGCCGGGGTGGCCGGGGTTCCCGTGGAGTCCCGCGACATCTCCCTGGCCGGACGCATCCTGGCCTCGTTCCCGGAGCGCATCAGTGCCGAGCAGGGCGGGACCGACGCGCTGGCCGAGCTCGGCGAGCTCGCCACCCAGCCCGAAGCCAACATCATCAAGCTGCCGAACATCTCGGCGTCGATCCCCCAGCTCAAAGCGGCGATCACCGAGCTGCAGAGCCAGGGCTTCGACGTCCCCGACTATCCCGACGACCCGCAGACCGACGACGAGCGTGACATCCGCAGCCGCTACGACAAGGTGAAGGGATCCGCGGTCAATCCGGTGCTCCGCGAGGGCAACTCCGATCGCCGGGCACCACTGTCGGTGAAGCAGTACGCCCGCAAGCATCCCCACTCGATGGGGGCCTGGTCGAGCGACTCGAAGACGAACGTCGCCCACATGACCGCCGACGACTTCCGGTCGAACGAGCAGTCGGTCGTCATCGACGCGGCGGGCACCGTCCGCATCGAGCTGGTCACCGCCGACGGCACGACGACGCTACGGGAGCTCGCCGTCACCGACGGTGAGGTGATCGACGCGACCGTCCTCCGTGTGGCCGCCCTGCGCGAGTTCGTCGACGCCCAGATCGCCCGCGCCAAGGCCGACGACGTGCTGTTCTCGGTTCACCTCAAGGCGACGATGATGAAGGTGTCCGATCCGATCATCTTCGGCCACGTCGTCCGGGCGTTCTTCCCGAAGCTCTTCGAGGAGTTCGGCGACGTGCTCGCCGCCGCCGACATCTCGCCCAACGACGGCCTCGGCGCCCTGCTGACGGCGGCCCGCGAGCTCCCCGAGGGCGAGGCGATCGCCGCCGCCGTCGCCGCCGGCCTCGAAGCCGGACCGCGGCTCGCCATGGTCGACTCCGACCGGGGGATCACCAACCTGCACGTCCCGTCCGACGTCATCGTCGACGCGTCGATGCCGGCGATGATCCGCACGTCGGGCCACATGTGGGGCCCCGACGGCCAGGAGGCCGACACGCTGGCGGTGATCCCCGACAGTTCGTACGCCGGGATCTACCAGGTCGTCATCGACGACTGCCGGGCCAATGGCGCGTTCGATCCGGCCACGATGGGCTCGGTCCCCAACGTCGGCCTGATGGCCCAGGCCGCCGAGGAGTACGGGTCCCACGACAAGACGTTCGAGATCCCGGCCGACGGCGCGGTGCGGGTCGTGGACGAGGCCGGCACCACGCTGCTCGAGCACGAGGTCGCCGCGGGCGACATCTGGCGCATGTGCCAGACCAAGGACGTGGCGATCCGCGACTGGGTCAAGCTCGCCGTGACCCGCGCCCGGGCCACTGGCACGCCGGCGGTGTTCTGGCTGGACGCCGAGCGGGCTCACGACACCACCCTCGCCGCCAAGGTGGAGACGTACCTCGCCGACCACGACACCAGCGGCCTCGACATCAAGGTGCTCCCACCGGTCGAGGCGATCGCCCTGTCGCTCGAGCGCATCCGCCGCGGCGAGGACACGATCTCGGTCACGGGCAACGTGTTGCGCGACTACCTCACCGACCTGTTCCCCATCATGGAGCTCGGCACGTCCGCCAAGATGCTCTCGATCGTCCCGCTGCTCAACGGCGGCGGCCTGTTCGAGACGGGCGCCGGCGGCTCGGCCCCCAAGCACGTCCAGCAGCTCGTCAAGGAGAACTACCTCCGCTGGGACAGCCTCGGCGAGTTCCTGGCCCTGGCCGCCAGCTTCGAGCACTTCGCCGGCTTCACGGGCAACGCCCGGGCTCAGGTGTTGGCGGACACGCTCGACCGGGCGACGGGGACGTTCCTCGACGAGAACAAGTCGCCGGCCCGCCGTGTCGGCCAGATCGACAACCGCGGCAGCCACTTCTACCTCGCCCTGTTCTGGGCCGAGGAGCTGGCCAAGCAGTCCGACGACGCCGAATTGGCGGCGACGTTCGCACCCCTCGCCGCCACCCTGCGCGAGCAGGAGGCGACGATCGCCGACGAACTGCTCGCCGTGCAGGGCCAGCCGGCCGATCTGGGCGGGTACTACCGTCCCGATCCGGCCAAGACGGAGGCGGTCATGCGCCCGTCGGCGACGTTCAACGCGGCGATCGACTCGCTGAGCTCCTGACCACCCGAGTGTGGGAGGCCCACCACCGGGGCCTCCCACACTCCGGTGCAGTTGAACACTCGGATGGGTCGGGGTCAGCCGCCCGCGATGTCGGCCTAGAACCGGCCGATAAGGTCCGCACGTCGGCGGCGGCGCCGGCGAACACGGACGGTGGAGGCTTGCTCGGTGGAATCGGCGAGGAGACAGACGGTGAGTGGACGGACGAGACGACGGCTCGGGCTGTGGGTGCCGACGGTCGGGCTGCTGCTGGCGGCATCGGTGGTGGCGGCGACGGCCGTGCAGAACGTCGGGGCGGCGACGCCCGCGACGACATTGCCTCCGCCGACGGTCCCGGGGCAGTCGTCGGCCCCGACGACGCTCGCTTCACCTGCCGTGTTCGAGTTCGAGGAGCTCTCGGTGCCTCGCGGCATCCCGATCGAGGTCGGCGGTGGACCGCAGTTCCAGGCCTTCGCCATGCTGGCCCCGACCGCCAAGCATCCCTGGGTGATGGCCGGCGACTACCGCAGCAATCCCGGCGCCAACTCCCAGGTGGTCGTCTACACGGCGCCCGCCAACTCGCCGCAGTCGTGGTCGATCACCGCCTTCAGCGGCGAGGAGCACCCGATGTCGGTGCGTGCCGCCGTCACCCTGCCCGACGGCACGGCCCTCGTCCTCGGATCGTCCGACACCGCCGGAGGCCCCGTACCCAACGTCTGGACGTTCGACGGCGAGACGCTCTCGGCGCCCGCGGTCGTCGGTCCGCCCGACCAGCTCGGTCGGTTCACGCTCGCCACAGCGGCGCCCGACGGCACCGTGTACGCACTCGTCGAGCGGTACCTGGCGGGTGAGCCGACACAAGCCGAGATCGCCAAGCGCGCCCCCGACGGCACATGGACGCTCACGCCGTTCCCGATCGACGCCCGCAACCTGGAGGCCGGGGGAATGGCCGTCAACGGCGCCACCGTCGTCATCACCGCGGGCGGCATCCCCGCCGACAGCGTCGATCAGCGCCTCCAAGCATCGGTCTACACGTCGACCGACGGGGGAGCGACGTTCACCCGTGCCGATACGTCATCGCTGGTGTCTCCGGCGCTCAGCACCCGCCTCGGCGACGTCGTCGCCGGCCCCGGCGGGTTCTATGCCGCCGCCTGCCTGGCGGGCAGCGGAGGGCAGCGGTCGGCCGCGGTCCATTCCACCGACGGCGCGACGTGGAGCGAGGTGCCGTTCGCCGGTTGGGAGCCGTTGTTCCCGATCTACTCGGGCGGCTGTGCCGACATCGCCGTCGACGCCGACGGGGGGATCTGGCTGGCCGCCGCGCAGACCTACCTGACCGTCGTCTACCGGATCCACGACGGCGAGGTCGACCGCCTCACCTATTTCGACGTCCAGGGCGAGCAAGCCCCCATCAGCACGGACGGGGCGCAGAGCCTGCGGTTCGCGATCGACGACGGCCGGCTCGCCATCGCAGTCCCGCAATCGGGCGGCCCGTTCACGGGCACGGTGTCGCTCGACGCGACCGCCGCCCTCGACGACCCGCCCCCGTTGTCCGAGCTGGGGATGGCGCCGACGAGCCACGAGGTCGTCGATGAGCTGCGGGTCATCAACGACCTCGGCAACGTCGTCGGCGTCTCCACCTATCCGCACATCTCGCACGAGGGGGAGTCGGTGAACTACCAGCCTCGGCTCTGGCCGTACGTCATCGGTCCCGATGGCGTCGGCCAGCCCGCACCCGATGCCACGCCGGTCGACACGGTGGGCGGGGCCGGCGTCGACGGCGTCGTGGCCCTTGCCGACAGCGAGGTCGCCCTCACCACGATCTCCGAGACCGGGTCGGACGACTACGCCGGAACCATCGGCGAGATCGCCGTGTCGACGAGGCCGCGGGGCGGCACGTGGTCACCGCTCGCCGTGGTCGTCGGCGGCCGCGGCGGGCAGTACGTCAACGACGTGGTGATCGTCGGCGGCCAGGTGGTCGGCGTCGGCGGTGAGCGGATCACCGACCAGGCCACGTCGGCCGACGCCGGCACGGCCCTCGTCGTCATCGGCGACGGGACGGCGTTCGAACGCGTCGACATCCCCGTGTCGACGTACGCGGAGGGACTGTCGGTCTGCGCCCTCTCGGCCACGACGGCGCTCGTGCTCGGCTACGACTGGGCCAACGAGCGGGCGTTCACGGCAACGGTCGATGTGACCACCCGGACGGCCACCGTGGTGCCGTCGGTCATCGAGCCGGCGTCGGCGATCCCCAACCGCTGCGTGGCCGCCCAGGGCGGAGCGCTCGTGGAGGCCCTCACCGACGCCGGGGCCCAGCTGTACTCCACCCGCGACGGCACCTCGTTCTCGCCGCTCGACATCCTCAATGCCGACGACTTCGTGCTCAACACCCGGGCCAGCGCCTACGGGGTCGCCATCGTCGGTGTCACCGGCCCGTCGGACGAGGACGCCTTCGTGCTGTTCGGCCGCGACCTGCAGTCGCTCCAGCGCGTCGAGATCCCGTCGTTCGTCGGGATCGGCCTCCAGGAGGTCACCGACGTGGTGATCGACGACGGGATCCTCTACGCCATCGGCACGATCAACCGGTCGCCCGTCGTCTGGCCGATCACGTATTCGTAGGCCAGACGACGGGCTGACGAGCGCTCCTCAGCCGCCGGCCATGAAGCCGCTGTCGCAGCCGTAGACCAACCACGTCGCGGCGCCGTCGTCGACGCGGATCCACGCCTGGAGCCCGCTCGGATCCACACCCAACCAGCCGGCCGCGCCGGGCAGGTACTCGCCAGGGCCGGGCGACAGCATCATGCCGGCCGGGGCGCAGCGGCCCGACGGGTCGGCCTGGCTGGCGGCGATCGCCATGATGTGGTTGGTGAGCACACGGGCCTGCTCGTTGTTGTCGACGATCAGGTAGTCCGGTTCGTCGTGGACGATGTTGGCGGTTCCGGCGTCGCGCACCGCCTGCGCCGACTGGCCGTAGTAGATGCAGAGGAGGTTCACCCAGACCTCGCCGGGGTTGGCCGGGTCGATGCCGACGCGACCGGCCCAGAGTCCGTCGGGGATGCGATCACCGATCTGCCCCGAGCCGCCGCATCCGCTGCCCCGCACGGGTTCGGCGCCGAGCTGGGGCACGTTCCAGAACTCGCCGTACGGCCAGAACGACTGGATGCCGTCTCCGGGCTGAGCCGGCGGCAGGTTGCCCGACGAGGTCCCGTGGCCGGGCGTCGCCGCCGAATCGCCGAGCGGGACGCAGTCCCACGCGATCGTCACGACCTCGCCGTCAGCGATCTCCACCCATGCCTGGAAGACCGAGTGGTCGAGGCCGTCGATGTAGGGGCCGGCGACACACGCTCCGTTGGCGTCGGTCGTGTAGTCGTAGAGCTCCATGGTCGCCGCCGCCGGCGCCTGGCGCAGGCGCGTGTTGTTGTTGACGACGAGGTAGTTCGGGTCGTCGTTGATGATCGTCGCCGTGCCGTCGGCCAGGATTCCGGCGGCGAGTTCGGGCAGGAACACGCAGACCAGGTCGTCTGCACGACACCGCCGCCGATCTCGGGCACGATCGCAGCCCACGTGCCGTCGGGGATCGTGTCTCCGATCTGGCCGTTGGCGCCGCAGCCGCTGCCGCGGACCGGCTCGAGGCCCCATTGCGGGACGTCACGGAACTCGCCGATGCGGTCGGGCAGCGGAATCCATTCGTCGCCGTCGCTGAGCGGCCCGGTGATCGGGTTGTTCGACACGGGGCGGATGGTGTGCACCGCCGCCGAGATGACCGTCTCGTCGGTCGGCGTGATGCTCGCCGCGTCGACGATCACGGTGTAGTTCGTGCCGTGGTCGGCGACCACCGTGTGCCGGGTGAACTCGTGGCAGCCGACGGTGTCGTGCTGCTCGCCGGAGAGCACACCGTTGTCGAACGCGACCTGCGGGCGGAATGCGGCCGGGTCACAGTCGACACCGAAGTCGCCGTAGAACGACTCGACGACATCGGGATGCGGCGACACCGGAAACGCCTGAGCGACGAGCCAGGTGCTCGGCCAGTCGGCGGCACCCTGCGGGTGGGCGCTGATCGTCGGGTACGTCCCGATGGGGACCACCTCGTAGAAACCGCCGTAGTACGTCGGCGCGGTGTCGATCACCCAATCGGCCGGCAGGTCGATCGAGATCGTGCCGGTGTCGTCGGTGACCGTCGTCAGCCCGCTGGTCTGGGTGACGGCCTCCGTGGCGGGCTGAGCGGCCGCGGCCGGGCCGGTCAGTGTCGCTCCCGCCGCGATGATTGTGGCGACGGCAACCGACAGCGGGGTGCCGACTCGGAACGTTCGCATCGTGATTCCTCCTCAGGACGTGCGCAGACCACCACGCCACCGTGGGCTCTCCGACGCCGACCCCGGCCCCGGAGTTCCCCCCGTCCCAACACTGTCACCCAACCGCAACCTCCCCCGACAAAGACGCGACCCCGGGCGGCGTCGCGCGCGGGCCTTGGATGCGGTCAGCCCCCGTAGGGTCCGCGGCCTCCGTCGGGGGGGTGCTCGAGGGGGGATTCCCCCCTCGATGCGGCGATCAGCGCAGCTTGCTGCGCCGCCGCCTCTTTCAATTCTTCGGAGCGAGCGAAGCGAGCACGAACAAACTCGCCGCAGGCGAGCGAGGAGCGCAGCGACGAAGCGAGCCGAGGACGACTATCTGTCGCCCAGCTTCACGTAGTCGCGCTCGCCGGCGCCGGTGTACCACTGGCGGGGGCGGGAGATCTTCTGATCCGAGTCGTTGAGCATCTCGTCCCAATGGGCCAGCCAGCCGACGGTGCGCGGGATGGCGAAGAGCACCGTGAACATGTCGACCGGGAACCCGAGGGCCTGATAGATGAGGCCGGAGTAGAAGTCGACGTTCGGGTAGAGCTTGCGGTCCACGAAGTACGGGTCGCTGAGGGCGACCTCCTCGAGCTTGAGGGCGATGTCGAGCAGGGGGTTCTTGCCGGTCACCTCGAAGACGGCGTCGGCCGTCTGCTTGACGATGCGGGCTCGCGGGTCGTAGTTCTTGTAGACGCGGTGGCCGAAGCCCATCAGCTTGCCCTTACCGGACTTGACGTCCTCGATGAAGGCGTCGACGTTGTCGAACGATCCGATGTCGGTGAGCATGCGGACGACCGCTTCGTTGGCGCCGCCATGCAGCGGGCCGTAGAGGGCCGAAGCCGCGGAGGCGGCGGCCGAGTAGGGGTCGGCTTGGCTCGAGCCGACCACTCGCATCGCCGTGGTGCCGCAGTTCTGCTCGTGATCGGCGTGGAGGATGAACAGGACATCCATCGCCCGCTCGATCGTGGGATGGACCTCGTATTCGCCGACCTTCCACATCATCGTCAGGAAGTTGGCCGGGTACGACAGCTCGTTGTCGGGGAGAAAGAAGGGGAGCCCGACGGAGAAGCGATAGCACATCGCCGCCAGCGTGGGCGTCTTGGCGATGAGACGGAGGATCTGCTTGTGGCGCGAGTCGGGGTCGAAGATGTCCTTCGACTCGGGGTAGAACGTGCCGAGGGCGGCGAGGGCGGAGACGAACATGCCCATCGGATGGGCGTCGTAGTGGAATCCGTCGACGAACCGCTTGCGCATGTTCTCGTGGATGAACGTGTGGTGGGTGACGTCGTAGGTCCACTGCTTGAGCTGTCCCTCGTCGGGCAGCTCGCCGTAGAGCAGGAGGTAGGCCACCTCGAGGTACGTGGAGTGCTCGGCCAGCTGCTCGATCGGGTAGCCGCGGTAGCGCAGGATCCCGGCGTCGCCGTCGAGGTAGGTGATCGACGAGCGGCAGGCGGCGGTGGACAGGAACGCCGGGTCGTAGATGAACAGGTTCTTGTCCAGCTCACGCAACGCAGCGGACGAGAACGTTCCGTCGTTGATCGGGACCGTCACCGTCTTGCCGGTGCGGTCGTCGGTGATCGTGATGGTCTCGGGCACTCGTGATCCCTTCAGAAGGCGGCCCGGCTTCATCCGGGACATCGCTCGCGGTCATCGATGGGGCTTCCTCCCCGTCGTCGTCGGACACTACGCCACCACCCCCGCGATTGCCCAGTACGGACTAGTGGTGGGCGGCGGCCCAGGCGGTGGCTTGTGTCACGAGAAGACGCTGCAGGTCGCCCATCACCACGTTGACGTCGACGAGATGCATGCCCCACTCGGGCGTCAGGTCGCCGGGCACGTCATCGGCGCGCGGGCCGGTGTCGGCCACGGGAACGATCTCGAGATAGTTGTGGCCGTTCCACTCGGCGCATCCGGCGACGAGCAGGCCGGGGAGGACCACGTAGGGCGTGTCGATCGTGCCCGCCGCCGGGTCGAGCCAGGCGGCGTCGAGCCCACCCGTTGCCCCGCCGAGATCGTCGGTCGCGTCGCTCGAGCCGGCGGGGAATCGGGAGGTGAGCGGAACGCGACCACCGGCGAGGGCGGCGGGGTTCGTGCACGCCGCCTCGGTGCCCTCGGCGTCGGCGCCGAAGAAGGCGGTCGGCGGCGGCGGGACCGCCGACCGGTACGTCGACCACGTGACGACACAGCCGTACTGATCGTCGGCCCGGCACAGGGGGAGCTGGTCGAAGGTGCCGCCGACGTCGGTGCCGGGCGGCACCTGGACGCTCGTGCCGGCGAGGTAGGCGGCGACGAGCAGGTCGCGGGTTGCTGCGTCGGTGTCGACGTACCGGGCGAGGAGGCGGGTCAGGATGCCGGCGCCCTGCGAGTGGCCGATCAGGATCACTCCCCGGCCGTCGTTGTGGTGCTGCAGGTAGTACTCCCAGGCGGCGACGACGTCCTCGAAGGCGAGTTCGCGGGCCGCGGGGCCGGCCGTGACCGTGCCGGCGAGGGCGGGCAGGGTGACCTGGCGGTAGAGGGAGCGAACACGCGGCAGCCGGTGCCGAGCGGCGCGACCTGATTGGCCGCCACGAACCGCTCCTCGTCGTCGCCGGCGACCAGGTCGCTGTTGGCGCTGGGGTCGCGCGAGATCGTCGGGTAGACGTAGAAGCAGTCGACAGGAGCGCCGGGGTCGGGCGCGAACGGCTCTGGTGTGAGCGTGCCGTCGGCGTCGACGATCGTCGCGTCGAGACCGGTGTCGCAGACGTCGGCGGTGTCGGGGTGACAGACCCAGTGCGCCGGGTCGGCGTAGTCGACACCGTCCGCGGGAGGGGACGACGCCTGCCCCGGCACGGGGATGACGCCGGTCGTCAGGCCGATCAAGCCGGCGATGACGATGCCCCGGGACCACATGACCGCCATCATCGCACCCCGGTGCGGCGGCGACGTCGCTGGGGCCTCTGTGGCTACAAGGGTTCGTTGCCGTGCTTGCGTGGCTGGAGGACCTCGCGCTTGTCGGAGAGGGACTCGAACGCGGCGGCGAGTTCCCGCCGGGTGTCGGCGGGATCGATCACGGCGTCGACGAAGCCGCGCTCGGCGGCGACGTAGGGGTTGAGGAGCCGGCTCGCATAGTCCGCTTCGAACGCCGCCCGCTCCTCCGGCGTGGCCCGACGCTGGAGGATGGCCGCCGCCTGGCCGGCGCCCATGACGGCGAGCTCGGCCCACGGCCAGGCGAGACAGATGTCGTTGCCCATCCGCTTGGAGTCCATCACGATGTAGGCGCCGCCGTAGCTCTTGCGGAGGATCACGCCGACGCGGGGCACCGTCGCCCTGGCGTAGGCGAACACCAACTGGGCGCCGTGGCGGATCATGCCCCGCCACTCGAGGTCCTTGCCGGGATAGAACCCGGGCGTGTCCACGAGCGTGAGGATGCCGAGGTTGAAGGCGTCGCAGAAGGCGACGAACCGAGCGGCCTTTTGCGACGCCGGGATGTCGAGCGTGCCGGCGAGGGCCATCGGCTGATTGGCGACCACGCCGATCGGGCGACCGTCGACGGTGGCGAAGGCGGTCACGACGTTGGGCGCCCAGCGCTCGCGCACCTCGAGCAGGCTGCCGTCGTCGACGATGGCTGCGGCGACCTTGCGGACGTCATAGCTGCCGGTGCTCGTGGGCGGGATGAGGTCGCCGGCTTCGGGACAGGATCGGTCGACGGGATCGTCGGTGGGCCACCGCGGCGGCTCCTGGTCGGCGGTGGACGGCAGGTAGGCCAGGAGCGACAGGATCGCCTCGGTGGCCGCGGCCCGGTCGGGCACCAGGAGACTGGGCACGCCGGTGTAGCGGGCCAGGTTGCCGGCGCCGCCGAGCTCGTCGGTGGACACCTGGACACCGGTGAACTCGGCCACCATCACGGGACCGTTGACGAACGCGTAGCTCGCCTCGGTCATCACGACGAGGTCGGCGACGCCGAGGAGCAACGCCGGTCCCGACACGGCCGGGCCGTCGACGGCGAGGATCGTGGGGACGACTCCCGAGCAGTCGACGAGGGCCTTGGCGAGGCGGCCCCATCCCTGCAGGGCGGCGACGCCCTCGACGATGTCCGACCCGCTCGACGCGATGACGACGACGAGCGGCGCACCCTCGGCGCGGGCGACGGCCGCGGCGTGCTCCACCATCTGGCAGGTGCGCAGCGACAGCGGGATCCCGTTGAACCCCGATGCCGTCGAACCGCCCACCTCGACCCACACGACGGGCCGATCACCGTCGGGGCCATCGGTGTGACGGATCTCGATCTGGACCCGGTCGTCGGCGAACCGTCGCAGGGCGAGGGCGGGAACGGGCATCGGTCCGAAAGGTAGCGGACGTCCCCGGCCGCGCCGCGTTCGGCTCCGCCGCTGGTTTCAACGCATCAGGGGAAAGGCCGCCGAGCCGAGGCGCACCCCGTGCTGCTCGAGGGCGAGGTCGGGGAGACAGGCCCGCAGCACCTCGAACAGCGCCTCGGCGGCGGCACTGGGCGGGGGGCGGCGGTGGTAGGCGAGGGCGACGACGCGGGGTGGGAGCTCGGGCACGCGAATGGTGCGGAACCGGCGGGCCTGGGTCTGCGGCACGGCGGTGGCGGGCACGATCGCCGCGCCGTACCCGTCGACGGCGAGGGTGGCGAGGAGTCGGACCCCGTCGATCTCGGCCTGCGCCTTCAGCTGCACGCCCACCGACCGGGCCGCCCGGTCGAGGACCCGACGGAGGGCGGCGCCCGGCGGTGGGATCAGCAGGCGGTGATCGGCGAGGTCGGCGAGGCCGATCTCGTCGCGCTCGCCGAGCGGGTGCTCGGGACCGGTGAGCAGCATCAGCTCCTCGGCGAAGAGCGGCTCGATCGTGAGCTCCGGAGCGTCGACGGGCAGGTGGAGGATCGCCGCGCTGTACTGGCCCGACAGGAGCGCGGGTATGAGGACCGACGTGCTGCCCTCGGCGACGATCGGATGGACATCGGGGTACGTGACGGCGGCCTCGGCCAGGAGGCGGGGGAGGAGCCAGCGGGCGGTGGTGCCGAGCATGCCGAGGCGTACGTCACCGACCACACTGCCGTCGTACTGGGCGAGGTCGGAGGTGATGTCGTCGAGCTCGCGCAGCACCCGGCGGGCACGCTCGACGACGCGGACGCCGGCATCGGTGAGCCCGCCGTTGACCCGGTCGACGAGGGTGGCCGACAGTTCCTTCTCGAGGCGGGCGACGTGACTGGAGACGTTCGACTGGACCGTGAACAGCGCCTTGGCGGCGGCCGAGAAGGTGCCGTGATCGGCGATGGCCACGAGTGCCGTCAGCTGGCGGACGTCCATCGCACCTCGTTCGTCCTGGCATGCGTCGCTGGATGTCCTGCCACCGCCGCCGCGGGGTTCGCCGTCGCCATCTGAAAAAACGATAGCGGGCATCGGAAACTTCTGCTTGCCAGATCGAGAAGCTTGTGCGTAGACTCACAAGTACAAATTCGAAGCGATACACCCCCCCATGTACCGCTCGATAGAACCCACCATGTCGACCCCCCATCGACAAGGGTTCAGGTTGAGAGCCGCTGCTTCCCCCAAGCAGCGGCTTTCCCGTTTTCCGGATCGCTCGATCCGGTCCCCCTGACAGCTCGTGCACGCGTTCACGAGCGCTGAGGATCCGTCCTCAGGGCAGCTGGTGGAGGACGAGGGGGTAGGCGGCCGAGGCGCCGGCGTCGTGCAGCAACGCCGACGCAACCGTCGCCGTCCAGCCGGAGCGGTACGTGTCATCCACGAGCAGCGCCGGGCCCGCCGGCAGGCGGACGCCGTCGGCCAGGCGGAGCGATCCGACGAGCGCGGCGGCCCTGGCCGCCGACGCGACGTCGGTCGGCGGCGGTGGCCCGGTCGCCTCGAGAGCGTCGATCAGGGGCAGCTTGCCCACGGTGGCGATGTGGTCGGCCAACGACCGGACGAGTTGGGGGTGACGCCGCGACGGCATCGGAACGACACACACCGGACGCTTCCAGTGCTTCGACCAGCGCGACAGCACGGTGACCACCCCTGCGGCGAGTTCGTCGCTGACCGGGGCATCGGGGGCGTTCGGGTGGGGGAGCGACGCACCCCAGGCGGCGTCGTCGGCGAACGCGAGCGCCCGCCCGACCCCACTGCCGGCGATCTTGCCCTTGCGGCCGGGAACGCCCGCCGGCCACAGCTTGCGCGGTTCGATCACCACGTCGACGCCGCGTAGATACTGCATGGCGTTCGTCGCGGCCGTGCCCGTCGGCGTCGCGCCGGGGTGGGGCAGCTCGCCGGTGCACACCGAGCAGCGGCCACACGGCTGCGGGTCGGGGTCGTCGAGCGCTTGCTGTAGGAACTGCATGAGGCAGCCCTGGCCCGATGCGTAGCGCCGCATCAGGTCGGCCTCGGCCGCCCGCACCCGGCGCAGGGCCGACCACTTCGCCTCGTCGTAGACCCACTCTGCCCCGGTACGGACCCAACCGCCGGTCTCCCGCTCGACGACCCCGTCGACGGCGAGGATCTTGAGCAGGGCCTCGAGCCGGCCGCGTCGGAGTTTGGTCTCGGCCTCGATCGCCGGCAGCGTGGCTGCCCCGCCGTCCAACGCGGCGAGGATCGCCGTCACGGCATCGGGCTCGGGCATTCCGGCGGTGGCGAAGTACTCCCAGATGCGCTCGTCGCCGGCCGATGGCAGGAGGACGGCGATCGCGTCGTCGAGGGCGCGGCCGGCGCGGCCGACCTGCTGGTAGTAGGCCACCGGCGACGCCGGCGATCCGAGGTGGATGCAGAAGGCGAGGTCGGGCTTGTCGTAGCCCATGCCGAGTGCTGAGGTGGCGACGAGGGCCTTGAGTTGGTTGCGCTTCAGGCGCTCCTCCAGCTCCTCGCGCTCGTCGGTGCCCACCACCGACGAGTAGGCAGCGACGTCGAAGCCGGCGTCGGCGAGCATGCCGGCGACCCGATCCGTCTCGGCCACCGTGAGCACGTAGATGATGCCCGAGCCCGGCAGTTCCCCGAGGGCGTCGGCCACCCAGGCATAGCGCTGGACCGCATCGAGGCGGGGGACGACGGCGAGGCGCAGCGACGAGCGGGCGAGCGAGCCGCGCAGCGTGACCGTGCCGTCGCCGAGTTGGGCGGCGACGTCGGCGGTGACCCGCTGATTCGCCGTCGCCGTGGTGGCGAGGACCGGTGTGTCGGGCGCCAGCGCCATCAGCGTCCGGGTGAGGCGCTGGTAGTCGGGGCGGAAGTCGAATCCCCAGTCCGACACGCAGTGGGCCTCGTCGATCACGAGCAACCCGCACGAGGACAGCAGGGCCGGGAGCTGGGCGGCGAACCGCGGGTTGCCGAGTCGTTCCGGCGAGATCAACAGCACGTCGACGGCGTTGCCACGAACGGCGTCGAGGACCTCCCCCCACTCGTCGACATTGGTGGAGTTGACCGTCGCGGCCCGAAGCCCGGCCCGGGCGGCGGCGGCGATCTGGTCGCGCATCAGGGCCAAGAGCGGCGACACCACGAGCGTGCAACCGGCCCCGTCGGCCCGCAACGCCGACGTGGCCGCCCAGTAGACGGCCGACTTGCCCCAACCGGTGGCCTGCACCACGAGGACCCGGCGGCGCTCGGCGACCAGCGCCTGCACCGCGGCCCGCTGGTCGTCGCGGGGGACGGCTCCGTCGCCAGCGAGTTGGGCGATCACACGGTCGAGGTGCTCGTCGGCGAGGGCGAGGGCGCTCATCCGCCCACCCTACGGTCGCCCACCGCCGACCCGATGGTCGCCCACCGCCGACCCGATGGTCGCCCACCGCCGACCCGATGGTCGCCCACCGCCGACCCGATGGTCGCCCACCGGATGGTCACCTACGACTCCGGAGAACGCCGCCGCGAAGCATCGTATGATCCGCGCATGTCCGGTGCCGCCGCCTTCTTCGACCTGGATCGCACGCTGCTGGCGGGGGCGTCGGGCACCGTCTACTCCGCAGCCATGCGGGAGTCCGGATTCGTCTCGCGGTCGCTACCGGGCGAGAACCTGTTGTACGGGCTCTTCAACCGGATCGGCGAGACATTGCCGTCCATGGCCCTGGCCCGACAAGCAGCCGCCGTGGCCGCGGGGCGCTCCCGCGACAAGATGCGCGCCGCCGGGCTGGCCGCCGCGCCCGGTCTCGTCGCCCTGGTCCAGCCGTTCGCGTGGCCGCTGTTCGACGAGCACCGCGCGGCCGGACGCAAGCTCGTCATGGCCACGACGACGCCGTTCGATCTCGTCGAGCCCCTCGCCGACGCCCTCGGCTTCGACGGGGTGCTGGCCACCCGCTACGGCGTCGGCGCCGACGGGTCGTTCGACGGCACGATCATCGGGCCGTTCGTGTGGGCGACCGGCAAACTCGCCGCGGTGCGCACGTGGGCCGCCGAGAACGGCGTCGACCTCGACGAGAGCTACGCCTACTCCGACAGCGTGTTCGACTCCCCGTTGCTCGGTGCGGTCGGGCACCCCGTCGCCGTCAACCCCGATCCGGCGATGATCGTCATGGCCACGCTGCGACGGTGGCCGATCGTCAACCTCGACGCGCCCCCGGGCGTCGTCAAGATCCCCGTGCTCAACATCGAGTTGCAGCGCCTGGCCGCGCAGTTCGCCCGCCCGGCGTTCATGCCGTACGCCCGGTTCGACATCTCCGGCGTCGAGAACATCCCGGCCGACGGGCCGGCGATCATCGTCGGCAACCACCGCAGCTACTTCGACGTCGCCGCGATGTCGGTGACGATGGCCCGCAGCGGGCGGGCCGTGCGGTTCCTCGGCAAGAAGGAGGTGTTCGACGCTCCGGTGATCGGCCCGATCGCCACGGCGATGGGCGGCATCCGCGTCGACCGGGCGACGGGGTCGAGCGAACCACTGGCGGCGGCGGCCGACGCCCTGGCGGGGGGCGAGCTCGTCGCCATCATGCCGCAGGGAACGATCCCGAGGGGTCCGGCCTTCTTCGATCCGGTGCTGAAGGGGCGCTGGGGGGCCGCCCGGCTCGCCCAGCTGTCCGAGGCCCCGGTGATCCCGGTCGGCCTCTGGGGGACGGAGAAGGTGTGGCCACGGTCGAGTCGGCTCCCCAACGTGCTCAACGTCGCCAACCCCCCGACGGTGACGGTGCGTGTGGGGACGCCCGTGAAGCTCGCCCACAGATCGCTGAAGGCCGACACCGACAAGATCATGCGGGCGATCACCAGGCTGCTGCCGGCCAAGGCCCGTCGGCCGTACACCCCGACCGCCGAGGAGCTTGCCGCGACCTACCCGCCCGGCTACAAGGGCCGGCCCGACGCCGAGCGCGATCGCCGGCCCGGCACCGACTCGTAGACGCTCGTCGCCACCCCGGGGATGTGGCGGGTGTGCGGTGGACCGCGCCCCCGCATGTGGTCAGGCGGCGACGAGTTCGGCATCGAGCTGCAGGATCGACACGACACCGAGCGCGGTCAGCGCGTCGGCCTCGTCCTCGAAGATCTGCGTGTTGGCCTCGAACAGCCGGTGAGCCCGCTCACGGAACGTGTCGAGCGCGGCCCGATCGAGCCGCTCTCCGGTCATCGTGTTCACCCAGAGTGTCAGTGGCTTGCGCATCGTCATCCTCCTTGTTCGTTGTCTCTGACGTGCACTCCCTCTGACGATGTTCCCGAGGCGGACTCATCGGTTCACGCAACCCGGCTAGAACGTCGGTCGATGACGATCTCGATCGGTCCTTCCGGCGTCACCCGCGACGACGTCGTCGCCGTCGCCCGGCACGCCGCCCCGGTCTCGCTGAGCGATGCCGCACGGGGCGCGATCCGACGCAGCGCCGAGCTCATCGACGCCGCGTCCGCGTCACCGACACCGGTGTACGGCGTGTCGACCGGGTTCGGGTCGTTGGCCAACACCGTCATCCCGGCGGACCGCCGCGAGGAGCTGCAGCGAGCCCTCATCCGGTCGCACGCGGCCGGCATGGGCCCGCCCGTCGAGGACGAGGTGGTGCGGGCGATGATGCTGCTGCGGGCCCGGACCCTCGCCATGGGGTACTCGGGCGTCCGCCCCGTCGTCGTCGAGACGATGCTCGCTATGCTCAACGCCGGCGTCGTCCCGCCGGTGTACGAGCACGGGTCGCTCGGCGCCAGCGGCGACCTCGCTCCGCTGGCCCACGTGGCGATGGCGCTGATCGGTGAAGGCGACACGGCGACCGTGACGGCGCTCGCCGCCGCCGGGATCGAACCGATCACGCTGCGGGCCAAGGAGGGCCTCGCGCTCATCAACGGGACCGACGGGATGCTCGGGATGTTGGTGCTCGCCATCGCCGACCTCGACCGGATCCTGCGCACCGCCGACATCGCCGCGGCGATGTCGGTCGAGGCGCTGCTGGGCACCGACCGGGCGTTCGCCGAGGACCTGATGGCGTTGCGTCCGCACCCGGGCCAGACGGCGTCGGCCGCCAACCTCCGCCGCCTCCTCGCCGGCAGCGCGATCGTGGCCAGCCACCGAGTCGGCGACAGCCGCGTCCAGGACGCCTACTCGCTGCGCTGCGCGCCGCAGGTGAACGGCGCGGCCCGCGACGCGGTCGACAACGCTCGCCGGACGGCCGACATCGAGCTGCGGTCGGCGATCGACAACCCGACCGTCCTGCCCGATGGCCGCGTCGAGTCGTGCGGCCACTTCCACGGTGCCCCAGTGGCGTTGGCGTGCGACATCCTCGCCATCGCCTCGGCCGACGTCGGGGCGATCGCCGAGCGGCGCACCGACCGCTTGCTCGACCGCACGCGCTCGCAGGGTCTGCCGCCATTCCTCGTGGACGACGCCGGCGTGAACTCGGGGCTGATGATCGTCCAGTACACGCAGGCGGCGATGGTCGCCGAGAACCGCCGGCTCGCCGTTCCGGCGAGTGTCGACACGATCCCCACGTCGGCGATGCAGGAGGACCATGTGTCGATGGGCTGGGCCGCGGCCCGCAAGTTGCGCCGGTCCGTGGCCAACCTGGCGCGCATCGTGGCGTGCGAGTTGGTCGCCGCGGCACGGGGCGTCGAGATGCGGACCCCGCTGGCGCCGTCGGCGGCGACGGGCGCGGCCGTCGACGCGCTCCGCGAGGCCGGCGTCGGCGGGGCGGGGCCCGATCGTTGGCAGGCCCCGGAGCTCGCAGCCGCCACCGATGCCGTCACGTCCGGCGCCGTGCTCACCGCCGTCGAGGCCGCGATCGGCCCCCTCGCCTGACTCTGCGAAGATCTCGGAGATGTCGTCCGCCCGACCGGTCCGCGCCCCTCGCGGGACGTCGCTCTCGTGCCGCAGCTGGCAGACCGAAGCGCCGTTCCGGATGCTCCAGAACAATCTCGACCCCGAGGTCGCCGAGCGGCCCGACGACCTCGTCGTGTACGGCGGAACCGGCCGTGCGGCGCGGTCGTGGGCGGCGTTCGACGCCATCTGTGACACCCTCTCGACGCTCGCCGACGACGAGACGCTGCTCGTGCAGTCCGGCAAGCCGGTCGGGGTGTTCCGGACGCACGAGTGGGCGCCACGCGTGCTCATCGCCAACTCCAACCTCGTCCCCGACTGGGCCGATTGGACCGAGTTCCGCCGCCTCGAGGCGCTGGGGCTCACGATGTACGGGCAGATGACGGCCGGCTCGTGGATCTACATCGGCACCCAGGGGATCCTCCAGGGCACGTACGAATGCTTCGCCGAGATCGCCCGGCGACGCTTCGGCGGCACGCTGGCCGGCACGATAACGCTGACCGCCGGTCTCGGCGGCATGGGTGGGGCTCAGCCACTGGCGATCACGATGAACGGCGGGGTCGTCCTCTGCGTGGACGTCGCCCCCGAGCACATCCGCCGCCGCCTGGAGACCCGTTACCTCGACGAGATCGCCGGCTCGCTCGACGACGCCGTGGCCCGCTGCCTCGCCGCGCGAGACGACCGGCGGGCCCTGTCGGTCGGCGTCGTCGGCAACGCCGCCGACGTCCTGCCCCGGTTGCTCGACGTCGGGTTCGCCGCCGACATCGTGACCGACCAGACGAGCGCCCACGACCCGCTGAGCTACACCCCGATCGACCTCACGCCGGACGCCGCGGCAGCGATGGCGACGAGCGATCCCGAGGAGTTGGTCCGACGCGCCCGGGCCTCGATGGTCGCCCACTGCGCGGCGATGGTCGGCTTCGCCGACCGCGGCGCCGAGGTGTTCGATTACGGCAACAGCCTGCGGACCGAGGCGCAGCTCGGCGGCTACGACCGGGCCTTCGACTATCCGGGCTTCCTGCCCGCCTACATCCGACCGCTCTTCTGCGAAGGCAAGGGCCCGTTCCGCTGGGTCGCCCTGTCGGGCGATCCGGCCGACATCGCCGTCACCGACGAGGCCGTGCTCGACGAGTTCCCCGACGACGAGCACTTGCACCGCTGGATCCGGCTGGCCGGCGAACACGTCGCGTTCCAGGGACTGCCGGCGCGGATCTGCTGGTTGGGCTACGGCGAGCGGGTCCGTCTCGGCCTGCGGTTCAACGAGCTGGTGCGCACCGGCGCCGTGTCCGCACCCATCGTGATCGGCCGCGACCATCTCGACTCGGGGTCGGTCGCCTCGCCGTACCGCGAGACCGAATCGATGGCCGACGGGTCCGACGCCATCGCCGACTGGCCGCTCCTCAACGCCCTCGTCAACACGGCAAGTGGGGCGACGTGGGTGAGCATCCATCACGGCGGGGGCGTCGGCATCGGGCGCTCGATCCACGCCGGCATGGTGGCGGTGGCCGATGGCACCGACCTCGCCGCCCAGAAGCTCGAGCGCGTGCTCACGTCCGATCCCGGGATGGGCGTCATCCGCCACGTCGATGCCGGCTACGAGCGGGCCGTCGAGGTGGCCAGGGAACGGGGCGTGGTGATCCCGATGCAGCGTCGGCAGGATGCGGGGTCATGAGGATCGAGGGTGACTTCCAGCGCGACGGGGCGGTGTGCGTGCGGGGCGCGTTCGATCCCGGCTTCGTGGCGCTCGCCGCCGAGGCGATCGAGGCCAACCTGGCCGATCTCTCGCCGCATGCCAAGCGGGCCAGCGCGGCCGACGACGGGGCGTTCGTCGAGGACTTCTGTTCGTGGCAGCGCATCGCCCCGATGGAGCGGTTCATCCGCGAGTCGCCGGCGGCCGCGATCGCCGCCGAGCTGATGGGGGCGTCGACCGTCCGGCTCTACCACGACCACGTGCTGGTGAAGGAGCCGGGGACCCGCCAGCCGACGCCGTGGCACCAGGACCAGCCGTACTACAACGTCGACGGACGGCAGAGCGCGTCGATGTGGTTCCCGGTCGATCCCGTGCCGCTCGCCGCGACCTTGCGGTTCGTCGCCGGGTCCCACGTCGGTCCCTGGTACATGCCCCGGTCGTTCCTCGACGGCGAGGCGAAGTGGTTCGCCGAGGGTGAGCTCGCCGAGCTGCCGGCGATCGACGAGTCGCTGCGTTCCCCGGCCACGCAGGCCGCGACAACGGCTCAGTCGGAGCAAGCTCCTCCCTCGCCTTCGCCGCTCGGGCCGATCCTGGCGTGGGAACTGGAACCGGGCGACGCGGTGTTCTTCCACATGCTGACGCTGCACTCGTCGGGCGGATCGGCGACGCGTCGCCGGGTGCTGTCGGTGCGGTTCCTCGGCGACGACATGGTGCACGCACCACGCCCCTGGACGACTTCGCCGCCGTTCCCGGGCCTCGACGACGAGTTGCCGCCGGGCGCCCCGATGGACCACCGGCTGTTCCCGGTGCTGTGGTCGTCGTGACGGTCCGCGAGATCGTCACCGTCGGGCACCCCGTGTTGCGGCAGCGGGCCGACGAGATCGATCCCGCCGACATCAACGGCTCCGAGGTGCAGCGGCTGATCGACGACCTGATCGACACGATGCGGCACGCCAACGGCGCCGGCCTGGCGGCCAACCAGATCGCCGTCCCGTTGCGTGTGGCCACCATCGAGGTGGATCGCAACCCCCGCTATCCGTACAAGCCGCCGATCCCGCTCACCGTCGTGATCAATCCCGTCCTCGAGCCGCTCGACGACGAGACGGTGGCGATCAACGAGGGATGCTTGTCGGTGCCGAACCTGCGGGGCGAGGTCGACCGGCACGTGAACGTTCGGGTGCGGTACCACGATCGCCACGGCGTCGCCCACGACGAGATCAAGCGCGGGCTCACCGCCGGCACGTTCCAGCACGAGTGCGACCACCTCGACGGCACGCTCTTCCTCGACCGCGTCACCGACCCGGCCACGTTCACGACGTGGGAGTCGTTCGAACGGTTCGGGCGCGACGCCTTCGTCGCCCGCATCACCGAGTTCGTCGAACGGGTCGGGTCGTGATCTCCCGAGATAGTGCCAGGCACTATCTCGGGACCTACTGGTGCGAGCAGGCGTGGCTCGGGGCCGATCGAGGCGTCATGGCCGGGGTGCGGTTGTCGGTCGAGGGCGGCGCGCTCACCGCCGTCGAGACCGGCGTCGGTTCGGTACCGCCCGGCGCGACCCGGCTCGCCGGGCTGACCCTGCCCGGCATCGCCAACGCCCACAGCCACGTCTTCCATCGCGCCCTGCGCGGCCGGACGCACGGCGACGGCGGAACGTTCTGGACGTGGCGTGACCGGATGTACGAGGCCGCCGCCGTGCTCGATCCCGACGGGTACGAGGCGCTGGCGACAGCGGTGTTCGCCGAGATGGCACTGGCCGGCTACACCGCCGTCGGCGAGTTCCACTACCTCCACCACGGACCGGGCGGGACGCGGTACACGGACCCCAACGAGATGGGATCGCGGCTCGTGGCCGCGGCAACCCGTGCCGGGCTGCGCCTCACGCTGCTCGACGCCTGCTACCTGCACGGCGGCATCGGCCGACCGCTCGCGCCGGTGCAGCAGCGCTTCTCCGACGGCTCGGTGAACGCCTGGGCCGAGCGGGTGGGTGGGTTGGCCCCGCTGGCCGGGCCGACGGTGACGGTCGGCGCGGCGGTGCATTCGGTGCGGGCCGTCGATCCGGGATCGATCGCCGCCGTCGCCGCGTGGGCCGGCGAGCACGGCGCCGTGCTGCACGCCCATGTGTCCGAGCAGCCGGCGGAGAACGAGGCCTGCGTCGCCGCCCACGGATGCACCCCCGTCGAACTGCTCGACCGCTGCGGCGCCGTGCACGACCGCTTCACCGCGGTGCACGCCACGCACCTGACTGCCGATGACATCGACCGGCTCGGCCGGGCGACGGCGGGGTGCTGCTTCTGCCCGACCACCGAGCGTGACCTCGCCGACGGGATCGGGCCGAGCACCGCGCTGCGTGACGCCGGGGCGCGGCTCTGCATCGGATCGGACAGCCACGCCGTGATCGACCCGTTCGAAGAGGCCAGGGCGATCGAGCTCGACGAACGGCTGGCCGCGTTGCACCGGGGCTCACACCGTCCCGACCAGCTACTCGACGCGGCCACGCGACACGGCTACCGAAGCCTCGGGTGGGCGGGCGGCGAGCTGGTCGTGGGAGCGGTCGCCGACTTCGTCACCGTGGACACCGACAACGTGCGACTCGCCGGGGCCGACGACGTCGCCGCGGCCGTGATCTTCTCGGCGGCCCCGGCCGACGTGCGCCACGTCGTGGTCGACGGTCGGGTGGTGGTCGCCGATGGCCGGCATGTGGCGATCGACGTGGCGGGCGCGCTGGCATCGTCGATCACAGCCGTCTGGGACGTGGCGTGACGTCCACCGTCATCACCGGGATCTCGTCGCTCACGACGAACGACCCGGCCCACGATCGGGGCCGGTCGGGCATCCTCGAGGACGCGTGGATCGTCGTCGACGACGTGTCCGGCCTCGTCATCGACGTCGGCACCGGCCCGGCACCGGAGGCGGACGAGCGTCGGGATGTCGGTGGCCGGGCCGTGATCCCGGGGTTCGTCGACAGCCACACCCACCTCGTGTTCGGGGGCGACCGCTCGGCCGAGTTCGCCGCGAGGATGGCCGGAGCTCCGTACGCCGCGGGCGGGATCGCCACCACGGTGGCGGCCACCACAGCGGCCACCACGGACGACCTGACATGCCGAACACGCGAGCTGTGGCAGCGCGCCCGACGGGGCGGCACGACCACGGTGGAGATCAAGTCGGGCTACGCCCTGGACGCGGCAGGCGAGGAACGGCTCCTTCAGATCGCCGGCGACGTCACCGAGGAGCGGACGTACCTCGGTGCCCACGTCGTGCCGGTGTCGTACGCCGGGCGGACCGACGACTACGTGCACCTGGTGTGCGGGGAGATGCTGCGCCGTTGCGCACCGTACGCCCGCTGGATCGACGCGTTCTGCGAGGTGGGTGCGTTCGACGCCGAGCAGTGCCGGGCCGTGCTCGAGGCCGGGGCGGCAGCCGGTCTCGGCGGGCGCCTCCACGCCAACCAGCTCGGACCCGGGCCTGGTGTGCAGCTGGCGGTGGAGATGGGCTGTGCCTCGGCCGATCACTGCACCTACCTGACCGACGACGACATCGCCGCCCTGGCGTCCGGGACGACGGTCGCCACGTTCCTGCCGGCGACCGACTTCTCCACCCGGCAGCCTTATCCCGACGCCCGCCGGGCGATCGACGCCGGCGTCACCGTCGCCCTGGCGAGCAACTGCAACCCGGGCAGCAGCTTCACGACGTCGATGTCGTTCGTGATCGCTCTCGCCGTCCGCGACCTCCGCATGACGATCGACGAGGCGATCTGGGCGGCCACCGCCGGTGGGGCGGCGGCGCTGCGGAGAACCGACGTCGGCCGGCTCGCGCCCGGGAGTCGCGCCGACGTCGTGGTGCTCGACGCCCCAGCGCCGATCCATCTCGTCTACCGGCCCGGCGAGCCCCTGATCGACACGGTTGTCGTCGCCGGCTCATCCTGACGTTCTGGGCGCGTTGTGAGACGCTGAGCGTCACTGTCCGATCTCGGGACATCGGTGACACATGGATGTCGCGCAGCATCGGTAACACCTGAGGTGGTCTGGGGCGAGGATGCCTCATGGCCGGAGAGGTGCTGTCGATGAAGGTG
>NZ_QKYK01000008.1 GCF_003426815.1 Desertimonas flava | reverse complement strand
CCGGCGAGGCACCGCCCACACCCGACGCCGCGGCCGGGCCCGAACCGCCGACCGCCCATCCCGCCCTCCCGGTCGCCGTGCCGGCCGAGCCGGCCGTGCCGGCCGAGCCGGTCGAGCCGGCCGAGCCGGTCGAGCCGCCGGCACCGGGCGTGGCCGCGTCGCCCACCGAGTTCGGCCTCGTCCGCGCGCCCACCAAACGGCAGACGCGGCGGTCGGCGCGCGAGGCCAAGCGCGAGCAGAAGGCGCAGGAGAAGCGTCTCGCAGAGTTGGCCAAGCAGCGCAAGAAAGCGGCCAGGAAGGCCGGCAAGAAGGCGGGGAAGAAGGCCGGGAAGAAGGCCGGAACGGGCGACACTCCCGCCGTCGATGGCCTCGCCGGCGTCGACGCCGGCGAGGGTGTCCGCATCATCTCTGGCCCCGCCTCGGCGTCGCCGGCACCCGTCGACGCCGGATCCGCCGACGTCCCGCCGACGTCGCTCACCCCGGGTGAGCCCGCCACCGACGGCGCCGGGCCGCCCCTCGTCGGGGCGAGCGCCGAGCGCGCCACCGTCAGCCTCGGTGGCGACGACGACCTTCCCGACGCGGTGTACCTCGAGGGCAGCCTCGACGGCGACGCGGCGGTTGACCGCGGCACCATCTTCATCGACGACAAGGACCCGGCCACCGGCGCGATGGTGTCGATGGAGGTGGCCACCTCGGTCAACCGCATCGAGCCCAGGCTTCGTGACCGGCGGATCGCCGTCAAACGAGCGGTCGGCCGCAAGCGGCTGAAGTGGATCGCCCTCGCCACGGCGGTGGTCGGTGTCCTCGTCGCCGGGCTCGCCGTGCTCGGCTCGGGTCTGTTCGCCATCGACACCGTCCGCGTCGAGGGCGCCGTCTACAGCGTCGGCCCCGAGCTCGATGCGATCGTGGCCGACCTCGACGGCCAGAACGTGCTGCGCGTCGACACCGACGCCATCGAGGCCGAACTCCGCCGGATCCCCTGGGTCGAGGACGCGCGCGTGTCCACCGACTTCCCCCACGGCGCCACGATCGAGCTACGCGAGCGAGTGCCCGTGGTCGCCTACCTCGGCCCCGACCAGAAGTACCGGGTGCTCGACGACTCCGGCCGAGTCATCACCGTCCTCGACGGTCGCCCGACCGACTACCTGGAGCTGATGGTCGACACCTCCCAGGCCCCCAACCTGGCCGCCGGCGCCCTCGCCCCGGAGGGCTATCGCGCGGCCGCCACCCTGGTGACGGCGCTCGTCGATCCGCTGCGTCCCCTGGTGGAGTCGCTCACCGTCGACGTCGACGGAACCGACCTGCGGATGCACCTCTCGAACGGGATCGAAGTCCGCTTTGGGGCTGCCGAGGCGCTGCAGGATAAACTCGTGCGCCTCGCTGTGGCACTCATCGAAACCGACCCTGAAATGGCACCCACGACCATGATCGACGTCTCCACTCCGGACATCGTCACCGAATGATCGGTCGCGGTTGCCCACCGATGGTCGCCGGCAGCACGACCACCGGGCCAGAGCCCTCGCTCGAGCGAGCAAGGGATACGCCATTCGTACGCCGCGACGTGCGAGGATGTTGACCACCACCGGGGTCTCGTGGCCCGGCCCCACCCGACTGGGTAACCAGATGACTGAACACGCACGAACGAACGGCCTCGACCGTCGCCCCCAACTCGCCGAACGCGGCTCGAACGCATGGAGGTCATGCTGATGGTTGGCGCGCCCCAGAACTACCTGGCCGTCATCAAGGTGATCGGCGTCGGCGGTGGTGGCGTCAACGCCGTCAACCGCATGATCGATGCCGGTCTCAAGGGCGTCGAGTTCATCGCCGTCAACACCGATGCGCAGGCGCTGCTGATGAGCGACGCCGACCTCAAGCTCGACATCGGTCGTGACCTCACCCGCGGCCTCGGCGCCGGCAGCGACCCCGAGGTCGGGCGCAGCGCGGCCGAGGCGCACCACGAAGAGATCGAAGAGATGGTGAAGGGCGCCGACATGGTGTTCATCACCGCCGGCGAGGGCGGCGGCACCGGTACCGGCGCGGCCCCGGTCATCGCCGAGATCGCCCGCGGCATCGGCGCGCTCACCATCGGTGTCGTCACGCGGCCGTTCGCGTTCGAGGGGCGCCGCCGGGCGGTGCAAGCCGACAGCGGTGTGCAGCGCCTGAAGGAGAAGGTCGACACGCTCATCGTCATCCCCAACGACCGGCTGCTCACGGTCGCCAACGAGAAGACCAGCGTGCTGAACGCCTTCAAGATGGCCGACGAGGTGCTGCTCCAGGGTGTGTCGGGCATCACCAACCTCATCACGACGCCCGGCCTCATCAACACCGACTTCGCCGACGTCAAGATGGTCCTGTCCAACGCCGGCTCGGCGTTGATGGGCATCGGTCAGGCGTCTGGCGACGAGCGCGCCGTCTCGGCGGCCAAGGCGGCGATCTCCAGCCCGCTGCTCGAGGCCGCCATCGACGGCGCCCGCGGCGTGCTGCTCAACATCACCGGCCCGTCCAGCATGGGCCTGTTCGAGATGAACGCCGCCGCCGAGATCATCCACGGTGTCGCCCACCAGGACGCCAACATCATCTTCGGCACGGTCGTCGACGACGAGATCGGCGACGAGATCCGCGTGACGGTCATCGCCGCCGGATTCGATCGGCTCGACGGCCCCGTCACGGGCAGCCAGCCGAAGACCGCCCCGTCGATCACCGATCTGTTCGCCGAAGGAGCCGACAGGGTCGGCGACGACGACGAACCCGACGACGACTTCGACGTCCCGTCGTTCCTCCGGTGACGTCCGGGCGGCGCTCGCGGTGAGCGTCGATCCCGCCCTCGTGAAGGAGCGGGTCGAAGCGATCAGGCGCCGTCTGGCGGCGTCGGGTCGCGACATCGAGCTGGTGGCCGTCACCAAGGGGTTCCCGGTCGACGCCATCCGTGCCGCGGTCGCCGCCGGCTGCCCGATGGTGGGCGAGAACTACGCCCAGGAGGTCGTGGCCAAGTTCTCCGAGCTGCGGCGAGCAGCCGAAGCCGGCGATGGTTCATCGGAGCCCCCCGTGTGTCATGGGGCGGAGCCCCCCCTCTTGTCTTCGGGGGGTCCACGGGCGGCGGAGCCCCCCCTCTTGTCTTCGGGGGGTCCACGGGGGGCGGAGCCCCCCCTCTTGTCTTCGGGGGGTCCACGGGGGGCGGAGCCCCCCCTCTTGTCTTCGGGGGGTCCACGGGGGGCGGAGCCCCCCGTGTGTCATTTCATCGGGCGCTTGCAGTCGAACAAGGTGCGGCAGCTCGCCCCGTACGTCGCCGTGTGGGAGTCGGTCGACCGCTCCTCGCTGCTCGCCGAGATCGCCAAGCGGGCGCCTGGTGCCACGGTGCTGATCCAGGTCAACGCGACGGGGGAGGACGGCAAGGGTGGCTGCACGCCCGACGAGGCGCCCAGGCTCGCCGACGAGGCGCGACGTCTCGACCTCGACCTCGACGGGATGATGACGGTCGGGCCCACGAGCGGCGACCCGGCCGAGACGGCCGCCGCCTTCACGGTGGTCCGCCGACTCGTCGACTCGATGCATCTGAGGACATGCTCCATGGGCATGAGTGGTGACATCGACCAGGCGTTCGAACTCGGAACGACCCGGGTTCGCATCGGCTCGGCAATCTTTGGATCGAGGACGTGAATGGCCTGGTGAGCTGGGGTGTCCCCTGGGTACGGCTCGGATTGCGATAGCCTCGCCGCGCAGGAGGAAGTGACGATGTCATTCTGGAAAAAGTCCATGGAGTACCTTGGTCTTGGTCCTGACGACGCCTACGACGACTACGACGACGGGGCCGAGCCAGAGCCACAGGGACGCCATTCGCGTGCCGCGCGCGACGACGGTCGGGGCCGTTCCAGCTCGAATCGCGCCTGGCCCGCCGAGCCCGACTCGGGTTCGGTGCGCGCCGTCCCCGCCCGTCCGAGCTTCCCCTCCCGTGACTTCGACGCCAGCCGGCGGACGGCGCCGCCGGGCGCCGACGAGTCCGGCATGGTGTCGCGCCCCCGCTCGTCCTCCTCCCAGCGCCAGGCGCCCCCGCCCCCTCCTCCCAACGCCGAGCCGGCCACCGTGCGCCCGCGCCGGTTCGACCAGGCCCAGGAGCTCGCCGACCGCTTCAAGGAAGGCAACTCGGTGATCCTCAACCTCGAGTCGGCCGACCGCGATGTCGCCCGGCGACTGATCGACTTTGCCAGCGGGGTGTGCTACTCGCTCGACGGCACGATGGAGAAGGTGGCCACAGGGGTGTATCTCCTGAAGCCGGCCCCGGCTCGCGTCCACCGTTTCGACGACTACGAAAGCTGATCGTTCCCATGGCCCTCAGCCCGCAAGACATCCGCGACGCGACCTTCAAGTCGGTCAAACGAGGCGGGCTCGACCCCGACGAGGTGTCCGAGTTCAAGCTTGCGGCCGCCGACGCCCTGCAACAGGCCATCCAGGACGCCACGGCGATGGAGGCCCGGGCCCGTGCCGCCGTGGCCCGCCTGCAGGAGCTCTCGCAGCAGCAGGCCGCCGCCGAGGAGACCAGCCAGGAGACGGCGAGCGCCGTCGCCGAGACGCCGGCGGGGGCCCCACCGGAGCCGGTGCGGCGTGAGCCCACCGTCGACGAGGCCGAGACCATCAGCCGCACCCTCTTGCTGGCCCAGCGCACGGCCGACACCACCGTGGCCGAGGCCAAGGCGGAGGCCGAGGCCACCATCGGCTCGGCCCAGGCCGAGGCGGCCCGCCTGCTCGAGTCGGCCCGTGAGGAAGCCGCCGCCGTCATCGAGGCCGCCCGGGCCGAATCCCGCAAAGCCGGTGAGGCCGAGCGGGTGCGGGTCGAGGGCGAGGTGCAGGCACTCCTCGCCCGGCGCGACTTCCTCGAGTCCGACGTCGACCAGCTCGAGCAGCACCTCGGCGCTCAGCGTGAGCGCATCACCGAGGTGGTCGCCGAGCTCGAGTCGCTCACCGACCGCACGGCCAACGGCCTCGCCCCGATGCGGCGCCCGCAGCTGTCGGCGTCCGACCAGGCGTCGTCGCCGGCGGCCGCCGTCCCAGGAGTCGACGAGGGAGTCGACGAGGGAGTCGACGACCTGAGCGACGATGTCGTCGACGACGGATCTGACATCGACGACGAGGACGAGCCCGACGTCGCCGAGCTGATCGACGAGGTCGTCGAGACGGCCGATTCCGGCGGCGAGGAGCTCGGCGAGATCGCCCGGGTCGCCGGCGTCGATCCCGACCGCAACACACCGGCCGACGGGCGCCACTCCCTCTTCGACCACGAGGCCTGACCCGGGCGCTCCGGACGACGGGGCGCAGGGCCCCGTTACGGATGGTGCCTGGCACCATCCGTAACGCGAGCGAGGGCAACGCACGGGGCTGCGTCGAGGGCGCGCCGGTACGATCAATGTCTCCATGGCGTACCCAGATGTCGACTCGCAGCCGAACTTCCCCGCCCTCGAGACCGGTGTGCTCGAGCGGTGGGAACGTGACAAGACGTTCCTCGAGTCGATCATTCGCCGCGAGGACGAGGGGGCGGAGGAGTTCGTCGTCTACGACGGCCCGCCGTTCGCCAACGGCCTGCCGCACTACGGCCACCTGCTGACTGGCTTCGTCAAAGACGCGGTCCCGCGCTACCAGACGATGCGCGGCAAGCTCGTCCACCGCCGCTTCGGCTGGGACTGCCACGGCCTGCCGGCCGAGGTCGAGGCCGAGAAGGAACTGGGCATCGCCGGGCATCCCGAGATCACCAAGTTCGGCATCGCCGAGTTCAACGACGCCTGCCGCACCAGCGTGCTGCGCTACACGGCCGAGTGGGAGCGCTACGTCACCCGCCAGGCCCGGTGGGTCGACTTCGAGAACGACTACAAGACGCTCGACGACACCTACATGGAGAGCGTCATGTGGGCGTTCAAGACGCTGTGGGACAAGGGCCTCGTGTACGAGGGCTTCAAGGTGCTGGCGTACTGCTGGCGCTGCGAGACGCCGCTCAGCAACACCGAGACCCGCATGGACGACGTGTACTTCGACCGTCAGGACCCGGCGCTCACCGTCGGGTTCGACCTGCTCGACGACGCCGGCGCACCAACGGGTGAGGCGCTGCTCGCCTGGACGACCACGCCGTGGACGCTGCCCGCCAACCTCGGGCTCGCCGTCGCTCCCGACGTCGACTACGTGGCCGTCGAGCACCCGGCATCGGGCAAGCGCGTGATCCTCGCCGAGGATCGTCTCGCCCACTACGCCGCCGAGCTGGGACCCGACGAGACCCGGCCGGCGCCGGAGATCGTCGCCCGGTACACCGGCGCCGAGCTCGCCGGCCGGCGCTACCGGCCGTTGTTTCCCTACTTCGCCGACACCGAGCGCTCTGGCACCGGCCAGGCGTTCCAGGTGCTCGCCGCCGACTTCGTCACCACCGACGACGGCACCGGCATCGTGCACCTCGCCCCGGGCTTCGGCGAGGACGACCAGAACGTCTGCAACGCCGCCGGCATCCCCACCGTCGTCCCGATGGACGAGCACGGCCAGTACACGGCCGAGGTGCCCGACTGGACCGGTGTCCAGGTCTTCGAGGCCAACCCGCACGTCATCCGCCATCTCAAGGAGCACGCCCTCGTGCTCCGCCACGAGACGTACAACCACTCGTACCCGCACTGCTGGCGGTGCTCCAAGCCGCTCGTGTACCGGGCGATCTCGTCGTGGTTCGTCGCCGTCACCAAGTTCCGCGACCGCATGGTCGAGCTCAACGACCAGATCAACTGGGTGCCCTCTCACGTCAAGCACGGCAGCTTCGGCAAGTGGCTGCAGAACGCCCGCGACTGGTCGATCAGCCGCAACCGCTTCTGGGGCTCGCCGATCCCCGTCTGGCGCTCCGACAATCCCGAGTACCCACGCACCGACGTGTACGGCAGCTTCGAGCAGCTCGAGGCCGACTTCGGGGTGAAGGTCGCCGACCTCCACCGGCCGATGATCGACGAGCTCGTGCGCCCCAACCCCGACGACCCGACGGGTCAGTCGATGATGCGGCGCGTCCCCGAGGTGCTCGACTGCTGGTTCGAGTCGGGGTCGATGCCGTTCGCCCAGGTGCACTACCCGTTCGAGAACACCGAGTGGTTCGAGTCGCACTACCCGGGCGATTTCATCGTCGAGTACATCGGCCAGACCCGTGGTTGGTTCTACACGTTGCACGTGCTGGCCACGGCGCTGTTCGACCGGCCGGCGTTCCGCACGTGCATCAGCCACGGCATCATCCAGGGCGACGACGGCCTCAAGATGTCGAAGAGCCTGCGCAACTACGCCGATCCGATGGAGGTGTTCGACACCACCGGGGCCGACGCGATGCGCTGGTACCTGCTCTCGTCGCCGATCCTGCGCGGCGGCGATTTCGCCGTCACCCAGGCCGGCCTGCGCGAGACCACCCGCCAGGTCCTCCTGCCGTTGTGGAACGCGTGGTACTTCCTCACCCTCTACGCCAACGCCGCCGGGGTGCAGGGCGTGGTCCGCGACGGGGTCGAGCGGCCGTTCTCGATGAACGTCCTCGACCGCTACATCATCGCCAAGACCCGCGATCTCGTCGACGACGTGACCCGCGAGCTCGACGGCTACGACCTGTTCGAGGCCTGCGCGTTCGTCCGCTCGTTCGTCGATTCGCTCACCAACTGGTACATCCGCCGCAGCCGTCAGCGTTTCTGGGACGGCGACCGCGACGCCATCGACACCTTGCACACGGTGATGGACGTCCTCTCGCGCGTGGTGGCGCCGTTGCTGCCGTTCGTCGCCGACGAGATCTACGGCGGCCTGCACGGCGGTGACACCACCGACAGCGTGCACCTGCAGGGCTGGCCCAAGGTCGAGGACCTGCCGGGCGACGAGAACCTCGTCCGCACGATGGACGAGGTGCGCGACGTCTGCTCGGTCACCCTGTCGGTCCGCAAGGCCAACGCGCGGCGCGTGCGCCAGCCGCTGTCGTCGCTCACCGTCGCCGCCCCCGATGCCGAGGCCCTGCGCCCGTTCCTCGACGTGATCGCCGACGAGGTGAACGTCCGGGAGATCCACCTCGTCGACGACGTGTCCGCGGTGGCCAAGGAGGTGCTCCAGGTGGTCCCGGCCGCCCTCGGACCCCGTCTCGGTCCCGCCACCCAGCAGGTCATCCGCGCCGTACGCGAGGGTCAGTGGACCCGCGAGGGCGACGCGGTTGTCGCCGGCGGGCACCGCCTCGAGCCCGGCGAATTCGTGCTCACCATGCAGGCCGACGACGGCGGTGACGGCTCCACTGGCAGCGCCGCCCTCGGCAGCGGCTCGGGCGTCGTCGTGCTCAACGTCGAGGTCACACCGGAGCTCGAGATCGAGGGCCAGGCCCGCGATCTCGTGCGCATGATCCAGCAGGAGCGGCGCGATCGTGATCTCGCCGTCACCGACCGCATCGACCTGCGCATCGTCGCCGACGCCCCGTGGGCCAACGTCGTGCGCACCCATCAGGAGCTGATCGCCACCGAGACGCTCGCCGTGTCGATCGACGTCGACGACTCCGGCACCGACACGCCTGCCATCGACCTGACGGTCGCCTCCACCTGACACCTGACGGGATGGGCGAGGCACATCCCGTCCGACTCGCCCGCCGGTCGGGGTACCGGTGACGGCCGTGACACGCCTTGGGGTTCGCGCCCGTTATAGTGCGCCGTCGATCACGGCCCAACTTGGAGGTTCCAGTCATGGCTGCGACGAAGAAGACGACCTCGGCGACACCTGCCAAACGGCAAGCGGCGTCGAAACCCGCGGTCAAGAAGGCCGCCCCCAAGCGGGCCAGTGCATCCCGCTCTTCCAGTTCGCCCCCTGCACGAAAGGCTGCCGTGTCCAAGACTCCCTCTCCCGCCAAGAAGAGCGCCGCCAAAGCCGCCCCCGCCGCCAACGGTGAGACCCACCCCGACGTCCCGGCGTCGCGTGGGGTGAACAAGGACGGCATCGCCTACACCAAGGACTTCGACGTCAAGTTCCTCAAGAGCCAGAAGGACCTCCTGCTCCGAGAGCGGGCCGAACTGGTCGGCCAGGCCGATCGGCTCGAGGACGAGGCCAACTCGCTGATCGAGGACGGCGAGATGGGCGACGTGCAGTTCGACGACGAGAGCGGCGAGGGCGACACGATGGTCGTCGAGCGTGAGCGTGACCTGGCGATCTCCGCCCAGGCTCGTCAGACGGTCGCCGACATCGACGCCGCCCTCGAGCGCCTCGCCAACGGCACGTACGGCTACTCCGTCGTGTCGGGCGCGCCGATTCCCCGCGAGCGCCTCGAGGCCATTCCGTGGGCCACCGAGCTCGTCGAGGAGAAGGTCGGCGGGATCGGCCGTAGGTAGGGGCCCGGCGTCGGCGCGTCCCGCGTGGGCCGATTCGTCGTCACGATGCGATCGTGGCGGGTACCGCTGCTCGTCGCGGCGATCGTCATCGCCGTCGATCAACTGACGAAGCACTGGGCGCTGAACGCGCTCGCCGACGACCGCACCATCGACCTGTTCTGGACGTTGAGGTTCAACCTTGCGTTCAATACGGGCATGGCGTTCTCGTCGGGCGACGGCTTCGGGCCGTTCGTGCCGATCCTGGCGATCGCCGTGGTCGTCGTGCTGCTGATCTCCGTCGGGCGATCGTCCAGCCCGTGGTACTCGCTGGCGGTGGGTCTCGTGATCGGCGGCGCCCTCGGCAACGTCAGCGACCGGTTGTTCCGGGGCGAGGGGGGCCTGCACGGCGCCGTCGTCGACTTCATCGATCCGCAGTGGTTCCCGATCTTCAACGTCGCCGACATCGGCGTCACCGTCGGTGGGGCGCTGCTGCTGATCACCTCGTTGCGCGAGCCGGCCCCCGCCGACTCGAGCCAGCCAGGAGACCAGCCAGCAGAAGGGACTCCCGAGTGACCACGCCAGGATCTGGGGCCCGATCGTGCCACCCGCCGCTCTGGGGCCCGATCGTGACGATTTCCGTCACGATCCCGCCCCCGAACCAGGCGACCGCAACGTCCGGAGGCACGGCGTGATCCGCGAGGAGCTCCCTGCCGCGCTCGACGGCGAGCGGCTCGACCGGGTCGTCGCCTTCCTCGCCGACGTCAGCCGGTCGGTGGCCGCCGGGCTCGTCGCCAAGGGTGCCGTCACCGTCGACGACGTGGTGGCCGAGTCGGGCAAGGTGCGCCTCGCCGCCGGCGCCATCGTCGGCGTGGACACGGACGCGATCGAGGTCACGCCGCCGCCGACGGGCGACCCGAACGTCGAGTTCGGCGTCGTGTACGCCGACGACGACGTCATCGTGGTGGACAAGCCGGCCGGGCTCGTGGTGCATCCCGGTGCCGGCAACCCCGACGGCACGCTCGTGAACGGACTGCTCCACCGGTTCCCCGAGCTGGCCGAGCTCGGCCAGGGCGTGACCGAGAAGCGCCCGGGCATCGTGCACCGTCTCGACGCCGGCAGCTCGGGGTTGCTGGTGGTGGCCCGCAACGAGGACGCCGTCGCGGCGCTCATCGCCCAGTTCGCCGACCACTCGGCCGGCCGGCGCTACGACGCCTTGGTCTGGGGGCACCCCGAGGCCGTGCGCGGCATCATCGACGCGCCGATCGGCCGCGACCCCGGAGACCCGCTGAAGATGGCGCTGGTAGCCGACGGGCGCCACGCCCGCACCGAGTACGAGCTGGTCCGCAAGCTGCTCGCGCCGGCGCCCGTGTCGCTGCTGTCGTGCCGGCTCGAGACGGGCCGGACCCACCAGATCCGCGTGCACCTCGCGGGCGTCGGTCACCCCCTCGTCGGCGACACCACCTACGGCGACCGGCGCCCCGTGCTCGGCCTCACCCGGCCGTTCCTGCACGCTGCCGAGCTGTCGTTCGATCACCCGGCGACGGGGGAGCGACTGACGTTCACCAGCGAGCTGCCCGCCGACCTCGCCGCCCTGCTCGACACCCTCGAGCCCGTCGCCGACTAGCGCCGCCGGGCGCGCCGGACGCGATCGGTGAGCGGAGAACGCGGAACCCTGCGTCGTGGGCTCACACCTCGCTGCGTGATCAGGCGGGGGTGACGATGGCGTCGAAATCGAGCGCCTCGGGCCACTGGGCCTTGCCCCGGGCCATGTCGGCGATGCTGGCCAGCGTGTAGCTGGCGAGGTGCGCCCGCATGTAGTCGCCGGCGAGGTTCCACAGGTGCGTCAGCACGCACTGGCCCTCGTGGTCGCACGCCCCGTTCTGGTGCGGCTCGCCGAAGTCGCCGAGTGAGATGGGACCGTCGACGGCCGACACGATCTCGGAGAGACGGATGTCCTCGGGGGAGCGGGCGAGCACGTAGCCACCACCGACGCCGCGCTTGGAGCGCACCAGACCGGCGCCCTTGAGGGCCAGCAGGATCTGCTCGAGGTAGGGCTGGGGCAGACCCGTCCGCTCGGCGATGTCGCGCACCGACGTCGGCCCGATCTCGTCGGCATGGAGTGCCAACGACAGCAGGGCACGGCAGGCATAGTCACCACGGGTCGAGACGCGCATTACCGAAAGTCTACTGGCCCGGTCGACATGCCCGGGCCGTGGCGCCGTCGCCGACCCCTCGAGGCGACGGGCCGGATGTCACACGCCGTCGCGAGTGGGTCGGGGGCCGGTGTGGTCGAGCACCCGGGCGACGACCACCCGGGGCTACGTTGGCACCTGTGACGACGAAGAGGTTCGGGGGCGCCCTTTACACCCCCGATGGCGGAGTGGTGGACTGAGCCCGTGACCGAGGCGCCCATCCTCCCCGACTACGCGGGGCCCAACGTCCGAGGGATCATCCCGGCCCTGCTCGGGCGCGCCGACTGGTCACGATCCCTGCCCCCGTGGTTTCCCGAACCGGTGCGCCACGCCCGCCAGGTGGTCGTCCTCGTCCTCGACGGCCTCGGCTGGGATCAGCTGAGCGAGCACAGCGCCGACATGCCGCTCCTGTCGGGATTCACCGGCGGACCGATCACCACGGTCGCGCCCACCACCACGGCGACGGCGCTGAGCTCGATCGCCACCGGCCTCACGCCGGCCGAGCACGGGCTCGTCGGCTACCGCATGCTGATGAAGGGTGAGGTGATCAACGTCCTGCGCTGGCTGGCGCCGGGCGGCGACCGTCGTCGCTCGCTGCCGCCGATCGACGTCCAGCCCTTCACGCCGTTCATGGGGATCACCGTGCCGGTCGTGTCCCCGGCGGAGCTGGAGAGCTCAGCGTTCACCGAGGCCCACCTGCGCGGCTCGCGGCCGGTCGGCTACCGCGCCTCGTCGGCGATCGCCGTCGAGGTCCGCCACCAGCTGGCCGCCGGCGAACGGTTCGTCTACGCCTACTACGGCAGCGTCGACAAGACCGCCCACGAACGCGGCTTCGGCGACTTCTACGACGCCGAACTCCGGGCGGCCGACCGGCTCGTCGGCGACATCGTCGACGCCCTGCCGACCGGGGCGGCCCTGCTCGTCACCGCCGACCACGGTCAGGTGCAGGTCGGCGACCGCATCATCACGCCCGACCCGGCGCTGCTCAGCTCGGTCGCGCTGCAGTCCGGCGAGGGACGATTCCGCTGGTGGCACACGCCGGGTTCGCCCGACACGCTCGCCAAGGAGGCCGACGACGCCTACGGCGATCTCGCGTGGGTGGTCACCAAGGAGCAGATGATCGACGAGGGTTGGTTCGGCCCAGTGATGTCCCCGCCGGTCGCCGCTCGCCTCGGCGACGTCGCCCTCGTGGCGCACGAACCGGTCAGCTTCTACGAGCCCGCCGACTCCGGCCCGTTCGAACTCATCTGCCGCCACGGCTCGCTCACCAGCGCCGAGGTGATGGTGCCCCTGCTCGCCCACCTCGCCTGACCACCGCTCGCGTCGTCGCCCCGAGCAGCGGTCGCCCGGCTCGGTCACCTTGACGACCGGGGTAGGCGGCGGCTAGACGGAGGTGATGAGCGACCCCGGCGCCCCTTCCTCCCAGCCCGATCCCGAGACGCCCGCTGAGGCGACCACGGGCGGGGCGGTGGAACACGGCGAGATCGTGCAGCGCGGCGACGAGGGTGGTGAGCACGGCGAGGCCGTCACGTCGCCGGCCAAGGTGATGCGCATCGGCTCGATGGTCAAGGCACTCCTCGAAGAGGTCCGGGCCGCGCCGCTCGACGCCGCCAGCCGAGAGCGTCTGGCGGAGATCTACGAGCGCTCGATCGTCGAGCTGGCCGAAGCTCTGTCCCCCGACCTGCAAGAAGAGCTGCGTTCGTTGGCCCTGCCGTTCAACCACGACGGGGAGGCACCGAGCGAGGGCGAGATCCGCATCGCCAAGGCGCAGCTCGTCGGCTGGCTCGAGGGCCTGTTCCACGGCATCCAAGCCACGTTGTTCGCCCAGCAGCTCGCCGCCCGCCAGCAGCTCGAGCAGATGCGCCAGCTGCCGCCCGGCGCCCCGGTGCCCGGCCTGCAGCAGATGCCCCAACCGCCGACCGACGAGCGCAGCGGCACCTACCTCTGAGCCGCTCGGGACGACGCGCCGGTGCCGTCGCCCGCCCTGGCCGGCACGGCCGTCGATCGGTCCCGATCGGGTCGCGACTGGGGTAGGGTCGGGGTCCCCGAATCACACCGCTGTAAGCCGACCGACCGACCGCAACCAGAGGAGCAGGAGCGCCCGTGGGAGACAGCTTCACCCACCTCCATGTCCACACCGAGTTCTCGATGCTGGACGGCGCCGCCCGCCTCGACGACCTGGTCGCCAAGGCGGTGGCCGACGGGCAACCGGCGCTCGGCATCACCGACCACGGCAACATGTACGGCACCTTGGAGTTCTACAAGGAGTGCCAGAAGCAGGGCGTGAAGCCGGTCATCGGCACCGAGGCCTACATGGCCCACGATCACCGCAGCGAGCGGCCCACCCGGCGGGGCCGCCAGGACGACTCCGGCGGCGACACCGAGGGCGGCAACAAGCTCTACTACCACCTCACCCTGCTCGCCGAGAACAACACCGGCTACTCCAACCTCATCCAGCTGTCGTCGCGGGCGTTCCTCGAGGGCTACTACTACAAGCCGCGCCTCGACTGGGAGCTGCTCGAGCGCTACTCCGAGGGCGTCATCGCCACCACGGGGTGTCTCGGCGGCCACGTGCTCCAGTCGCTGCTGCGCGGCGACACCGAGGGCGCCGTGCAGAAGGCGGCCCGCCTGCAGGACATCTTCGGCAAGGACAACCTCTTCGTCGAGCTGCAGGATCACGGCATCCCGGCCCAGCGCCAGACGAACCCGCAGCTCATCGACGTCGCCCGCCGCATCGGCGCGCCGCTCATCGCCACCAACGACAGCCACTACACGCATCGTGAGGACCACGAGTCCCACGACGCCCTGCTCTGCGTGCAGACCGGCTCGCTCATCTCCGACCCCAAGCGCTTCAAGTTCGAGGGCCACGAGCACTACCTGAAGACCGCCGACGAGATGCGGTACCTGTTCCGGGACTATCCCGAGGCATGCGACAGCACGCTGTGGATCGCCGAGCGGGCCGACGTCACCATCGAGTTCGGCCGCGTCGAGCTGCCCACGTTCGAACTGCCCGAGGGCTTCGCCACCACCGACGAGTACCTGGCCCACATCACGTGGGAGGGCGCCCGCAAGCGCTGGGGCACGCTCACCCCCGAGATCGAACAACGCATCCAGTTCGAGCTCAACACGATCTCGTCGATGGGGTTCTCGGCGTACTTCCTCATCGTGTGGGACCTCATCGCCCACGCCCGCAACTCGGGCATCCGGGTGGGTCCGGGCCGCGGCTCGGCGGCGGGCTGCGCCGTCGCCTACTGCTTGTGGATCACCGACCTCGACCCCATCAAGTACGACTTGATCTTCGAGCGCTTCCTCAATCCCAGCCGCATCTCGATGCCCGACATCGACATGGACTTCGACTCTCGCTACCGGGACGAGATGATCCGCTACGCCGCCGAGAAGTACGGCCGCGAGCACGTCGCCCAGATCATCACGTTCGGCACCATCAAGGCCCGCAACGCGGTGCGTGACGCCGCCCGCGTGCTCGGCTACCCGTACTCGGTCGGCGACAAGGTCGCCAAGGCGATGCCGCCGCTCGTGATGGGCCGCGACACGCCGCTCAAGTACTGCTTCGAGCAGAGCCCGAAGTACGCCGACGGCTACAAGGCGGCCGCCGACCTGCGGGCGATGTACGACGCCGACCCCGACGTGAAGAAGGTCGTCGACGTCGCCAAGGGTCTCGAGGGCCTGAAGCGCTCCGACGGCATCCATGCCGCCGCCGTCGTCATCACCAAGGACCCGCTCACCAATTACTTGCCCATCCAGCGCAAGCCGGAGTCCGGCCAGGACCCCGAGCAGGCGCCCGTCGTCACGCAGTTCGAGATGCACGGCGTCGAGGAACTCGGTCTGTTGAAGATGGACTTCCTCGGCCTGCGCAACCTCGACGTGATCACCGACGCCGTCGAGATGATCCGGGCCCGGACCAACCCGGGCTTCGACATCGACACGATCCCGCTCGACGACGCCCGGACGCTCCAACTGCTGCAGCGGGGGAGCGGCATCGGCGTGTTCCAGATGGAGGGTGGGCCGCTGCGGGCGCTGATGCGTTCGCTGGCTCCCACCACCTTCGAGGACGTCTCGGCGCTCATCGCCCTCTATCGGCCGGGGCCGATGGCGGCGAACATGCACAACGACTTCGCCGACCGCAAGAACGGCCGCAAGCCGGTCGAGTACCTGCACGTGGACCTCGAGGAGGTGCTCGGCGACACGTACGGCCTGATGATCTATCAGGAGTCGATGATGCGCGTCGCCCAGAAGGTCGCCGGCTACTCGCTCGCCGACGCCGACAACCTCCGGAAGGCCTGCCTGCCGGCGGGCAGCCGGATGCGGACGGCCGATGGGGACGAGGTGGCGATCGAGGCGCTGCTCGGTCGGACCGATCGACGCGTGCTCACGGTCGACATCGAGACCGGGCAGTCGCTGTTCGAGGCGGTCGACGATGTGTGGTCGGTGGGTGTGAAGCCCGTCCTGCGTCTCGTCACCGCCAACGGCATGGCCGTCGAGGCGACCGCCGAGCACCCGTTCTGGATCGACAACACGTGGAAGCGTCTGGGCGCGGTCGAGCCGGGCGATCGCGTGGCCGTGCTCGGCTCCGACCCGAGAAGTGTGAGCGTAGATCGCGGACATCCGCACCGTCAGCTCACAGATCCCGGCGGCCGTGGCGATCTCCTCGGAAGTGTGAGCGCAGGACGCGGAGAACTGCCGTCGGGGCTCACAGTTCTCGATCGCGAGCGGACCGGGGACCTCCTCTGGGACACCGTCGTGTCGGTCGAGTACGTCCGAGACGCCGAGTGTTTCGACTTCCGCATGGAGAACGACGAGCGTCCATACGCCGTCGTCGAGGACTTCCTGGTCCACAACTGCGGCAAGAAGAATCGCGAGATCATCGCCAAGGAACGGGTGAAGTTCGTCGAGGGTTGCGAGAAGACGGGCTACGGCCGCGACCTCGGCACCGCCCTGTTCGACATCATCGAGCCGTTCGCCGACTACGCGTTCAACAAGAGCCACGCCTTCGGGTACGGGCTCGTCGCCTTCCAGACGGCGTACCTCAAGGCCCACCATCCCGTCGAGTACCTCGCCTGCCTGCTCACGTCGGTGAAGAACTCGCTGGAGAAGGCGGCCGTGTACATCTCCGAGTGCCGGGCCCTCGGCATCAAGGTGCTGCCGCCCGACATCAACCGGTCGGTCACCAACTTCGCCGCCCTGTCGCCGGCCGAGGTGCCGTCGGGCGTCTCGCTGCCGCCGGGCTCGCCGGGTGCGATCACGTTCGGTCTGTCGGCGGTGCGCAACGTGGGTGAGGGCATCGTCGCCCAGCTGCTCGCCGAGCGCGACGCCAACGGTCCCTACGGCAGCTTTCACGAGTTCGCCGACCGGGTGCCCGAGGCGGTGCTCAACAAGCGAGCGGTCGAGTCGTTGATCAAGGGCGGGGCGTTCGACACGCTCGGTCATCCCCGCCAGGGCCTGCTCGGCGTGTTCGAGCAGATCACGGCCACCACGCTCAGCCGGCGCCGCGAGCGGGAGGCCGGTGTGATGAGCCTGTTCGGCGAGATGGAGGAGTCCGGCGACGACGGCGGCTTCGACGAGCGTCTGCCGATCCCGGCCGTCGAGTTCGACAAGTCCGACCTGCTGCGCAACGAGAAGGAGATGCTCGGGCTGTACGTGTCCGACCATCCGCTGTTCGGCAAGGAGGCGGCGCTGCGCCGCAAGACCGACCAGACGATCAACGACCTCGAGGAGCTGCCCGACGGCGCCTCGGTGCACATCGGCGGTGTCGTCCAGGGCCTCAGCCGGCGCTTCACCAAACGCGGCGACCAGATGGCCACGTTCCGGCTCGAGGACCTCGAGGCCGAGATCGAGGTCACGCTGTTCCCGCGGACCCTGGCCGAGCAGGGCTACAAGCTCGCCGACGACATCATCGTCGCCGTCAAGGGACGGCTGGACAAGCGCGACGAGTCGCGAGTCGGCGTGATCTGCCAGGACCTCGAGGTGCTCACCGAGCTCGAGGAGGGCACCTCGCCCACGCTGTACATCAAGATCCCCGCCGTCCGCCTCGGCCCGGCCGAGATCCAGCAGCTCAAGCGCATCCTGCCCAGCCATCCCGGGCCGTCGCCCGTCGTGCTCGACCTCGGCGCCGAACGGATCCGGCTCACCGACGAGTTCCGGGTCGACATGGATCGCGTGGTGCCCGAGATCCGCATGGCGTTCGGCCACGAAGCCGTGGTGTTCTGAACTGCTGCGTTCCCCGGCCACGCAGGCCGCTCGAACGGCTCAGTCGGAGCAAGCTCCTCCATCGCCTTGGCCGCTCGGACTCCGGGACGCTCGCTGCGCTCGCTGAACCCCTCCATGTCGGCGTTCCCCGGCCACGCCTTGATCTGCCTGCGCAGCGCGAACGGCTCAGTCGGAGCAAGCTCCTCCATCGCCTTGGCCGCTCGGATTTCGGGACGCTCGCTGCGCTCGTTGAACGCGCCGCTGACTCGGTTGCGTCTCGGGAAGGCGCAGGGAGGACGATCGAAACGTTCCGTTAGACTGGGTGCTCGAAACGCAACTCGCCGGGGGCTGCGCCCGGGGTGGGGCAGCGATTCGCTTCGATACGTGGCGCACTCCGCGCCGCCACCGAATCCAGTGTGACCGGGAGAGGGACATGCCAGTCCAGGTGCAAACGAACGACGCTTCAGCGCTCACCGACAGCGATCTCGACGATCTGGCCTCGATGGGTGGCTCGTTCGGTATCGGAGAGTTGTCGAAGGCGAAGGAGGACTGGGTTCTCGTCACCACCGCCCGGATCGACGGCAAGCTGAACGGTTTCAGCTTCTCCACGCTCGAGCGCATCGGCGGGACGCCGTGCGTGCTGCTGGGCCTGCTCAGCGTCAAGCGCTCCACCAAGCGTGATCAGGTGCTCCGCGCCCTGATGAAGGAGGCGTACCACCGGGCGCTGATGGCCTTCCCCGACGAGGACGTCGTGGTCGGTTCGCGGTTCGTGTCGGCCGACGCCCTCGACGCGTTCAAGGATCTCGACGACGTCACGCCGCGCCCCGGTGTGCGCGCCGTCGGTGAGGAGCGCGCCTGGGGCCGCCGCCTCGCCAAGCGCTTCGACTGCGACAGCGGCTACGACGAGCAGCGCTTCGTCGTCAAGACGAACGGCCAGAAGGGCTTCATGGACCACGAGTGCCTGAAGCCCGAGAACCTCGATCCCGAGCATGTCGCCCTGTTCAAAGGCGTGCCCAAGAACGGCGGGGCGCTCGTGGTGTATGGCTGGACGATGGCGGAGAACCTCGTCAAGCTCGGCGCCCGCCCGATGGCCTGAGCAGGCCGCTGACCACCACCTCGCATCTGGCCGCCTTTCGCCGTGTCGTCGCGGCGCGGCGGATGACCCGGGCGTTCCTGCCTGACCCCCTACCCGACGGCCTGCTCGACGAGCTCGTCGACCTGGCCGCCCGCGCCCCGAGCGCAGGCAAGACACAGGGTTGGCACCTCGTCGTGCTCGAGGGCGCCGACACAGCAAGATTCTGGAACGTCACCCTGCCCGCCGAGCGGCGGGACGGGTTCGGCTGGCCGCATCTCCTCGACGCGCCGGTGATCGCTCTGCCGTTCGCCGACCCGCAGGCCTACGTCAATCGCTATTCCGAGCCCGACAAGGCCCGCACCGGGCTCGGCGGCGCGGTCGAGGCATGGCCGGCGCCGTACTGGACGATCGACGCGTCGATGTCGCTGATGACGCTGCTGCTCGGCGCCGAGGCGGCCGGGCTCGGCGCGTTGTTCTTCGGCGTGTTCCGTGGCGAGGAGGAACTGCGGGCCGATCTCGGCGTGCCGCCGCACCTCGAACTGCTCGGTGCCGTGGCGCTCGGCTATCCCCGGCCCGGGGCGGACGATGGCGAGGCCGGCCGCGGCCGGAGCGCCACCCGGCGCCGCCGCCCTGCCGGCGAGATCGTCCACCGCGGCGGCTGGTAGGAGCAGACCCTCACCCGACGCCGTCGAGCTCGGTCGCCTCCTCGGGGGCGAGCTCGGAGCCCGCTTGGCTCGAGCCGCACCGGGGCGGACGGCGCGGATTTCCCACCACGCCTCCGCCGCCGACTAGGTTTCCTGAGGCCAGAACGTTCTTCTGGCCAGCGGTTGCGACACACGAAGGGGGACTCGCTTCATGCGACGTACGACAACATCGACCAGGGTGGGGATCCGGCGCATCGCGGCGGTCGCCGGCGTCTTCGCCGCCGCCGCCATCGGCCAAGCGGCGGGTGCCGCCGGCCCGAGGCCGGCGGCAGCCGACGGAGATCCGTTGAAGCTCGGCCTGCTCCTGACGTCGGAGGGGCCGTTCGCCAACAACTCCGAGACGGCCCAGGCCGGCGCCGAGTACGCCGTGGAGAAGCTCAACGCCGAGGGAGGAGTGAACGGCCAGCCGATCGAGCTCGTCACGGCCGACTCTCACGGCGCGCCCGACCAGCTGGCCACGATCATGCCCCGCCTCGCCACGGAGGACGACGTCCTCGCCATCGTCGGCCCGGTGGAGAGCTCGAGCTGCGATGTGGCGTGCCCGCTCGCGCTGCAGTTCGAGGTGCCCCTCGTCAGCCCCGGCGCCGCTCGCCCAGGGGTGCTCGAGCCGGGTCGCCCGTACTCGTTCAGCCTCGCCCAGCCCGACGGGCCCAACGCCACACCGGCGCTCATCAACATCGTCGAGACCCACGACATCCAGACGGCGGCGATCATCTACGACGAGGCCAACGCCACCACGGTGGCCCAGGCCGACCTGTTCCGTGGCGTGTTCGAGGCGACCGGCGTCGAGATCGTCGACGAGGTCACCTACACGTCGGGCGACTCCAGTTTCGCCGCCCAGGTGACCCAGATCGCCTCGTCCGAGCCCGACGCCATCGCCCTCGCCGCGGGTTCGGCCGACGGCGGGCGCATCGCGGTCGAGGTGGATGCCCAGGGTCTGGAGACCCAGCTCCTCGGCACGGGCAGCCTGCAGAGCGACATCCACGGATACATCGAGGCAGCCGGCGATGCCGCCAACGGCACCTTGACCGCCGCCCAGTACAACCCGCGAGCCACCGATCCCGTCGCGGCCGAACTTCTCGCCGAAGCGCAGGAGTACCTCGGTGTGGACGAGGTGCCGCTGAACTTCGCCTACGCCCACGACGCCGTGTACATCATCGCCGGCATCATCGGCGATGGCGGGCTGACCGGCTCGAGCGACACGCTGGCGGCCGACCGTGTGGCCATCCAGGAGGGCCTCAACGCCCTCGACGACTTCGTCGGGATGGCCGACGGCACCACGTTCGGCGACGACGGGTTCTCGTTGCGCCCCGTGCTCGTGGCCGAGATCGTCGACGGCGTCGTGGAGATCACGGAAGTGGACGGTGGCGGTGGCGAGGACAGTGCGGCCACCGCCGACAGCGCCTCGGCCGACAGCGCGGCCGCTCCGGCGACCACGGGCTGAGCGCTCCAGCGCCTCGACATGTTCTGGCAGCAGCTCGTCAACGGGGCGATGCTGGGCATCACGTATGCCCTGGTGGCGTTGTCGTTCAACCTGGTTGTCGGGGCGCTGGACAAGCTCAACTTCGCCCTCGGCGAGACATCGATGGTGGGCGCGATGGCGGCCGTGGTGCTCACCGACGCCCACAGCCTGCCGTTCTTCGTCGGCTTGCTCGTGGCGATGGCGGTCGGCTCAGCGGTGTCGTTGCTCAGCTACGTACTGTGCTTCCATCTCGTCGACCACCGCTATTTCACGGCGCCGATCCTGTCCAGTCTGGGCTTGGGTCTGGTCCTGTCGTCGTCGATCACTCGGATCTGGGGGAGTGATCACCGGCGTGTTCCGCCGGTGGCCAAAGGCGTGCGGATCGAGCTCGGTCCCGTCGACATCACCGGCGCCCAGCTGGTGATCGTCGGGATCGCCGGTGTGCTCGCCCTCGGCATGTACCTCTTCCTCGAGCGCACGGTGTGGGGCACGGCGATCCGTGGGGTGTCCGACGACGCGACCACCGCGGCGCTGCTGGGAGTGCCGGTGCAGAAGATCATCATCTTGACCTTCGCCCTCGCCGGCGTCCTGGCCGGTTGTGCCGGTCTGCTGAGCGGGTTGTCGTTCCACACGGTCAGCCCGTTCGACGGATTCCTGACCACGCTGATCGCGCTCATGATCATCGTCGTCGGCGGCGTGGGCAGCATCAGCGGTGGCGTCCTCGCCGCCCTCCTGATCGGTGTCGTGCAGATCCTCAGTGTCGCCTACCTGTCGGCGACGCAGCGTGACCTCATCGTCTACGTGATGGTCGGTGTCGTCGTGCTCGTTCGACCCCAGGGTCTGCTCGGCCGCAACGCCGGCGTCATGGAACGCGTGTGAGATGAGCGCGTTTCACGAAGCGGTGGTGATGCAGGTCGGCATCGCCGTCCTGCTCGCCCTCGGCTATTGGGTCGCCGCGTCGACGGGACGGTTCGCCTTCGGCCACGCCGGGTTCATGTCGATCGGCGCCTATGCCGGTTCGATCGCCACGGTGAAGCACGACCTCGCGCTCCCGCTGGCCGTGCTCCTCGCCGCCGGGGTCGCGGCGGTGGCGGGCGCGGCTGTCGGACTGATCGCCCTGCGCCTCAACCTGCTCTATCTGGCGATCATCACGTTCGTCTTCGCCCAGCTGGTGGCCACGCTGTTCAACCAGTGGGACTACGTCGGCGGGGCCACCGGCTTCGTCGGCATGTCGGGCACGACGGTGCCACTCGTGCTCGTGGTCGTGCTGATCGTCATCGCCTACCTCACGCTGCACACCCGGTCGCGCCTCGGCCTCGCCTGCGCGGCGATCCGCGAGGACGAGTTGGCGGCGCGTGCGTCGGGACTGTCGACCACCAAGATCGCCGTGCAGATGTTCGCCGTGTCGGCGGCCATCACCGGTGCGGCCGGTGCCCTCGCCGCCCACTTCCTGCTCTTCATCCGGCCGACCGACTTCGATGCCGGGCAGTCGATGGTCATCGTCTTGTACGTCGTCTTCGGCGGGTTGCAGTTCTACTGGGGCGCAGCAGCGGGAGCGATCGTGCTGGCTGCGCTCCCGATCTACTTCAACTTCCTCGAGCGTTGGTACCAGATCGTGTACGGGGCCCTGTTCGTGGTGCTGATGATCGTGCGACCGCAGGGTGTGGTCGGCCGTCGTGGTGAGGGCGGTCTGCTCCGCCGGTTGCGGAGGGATGCCCATGCGTGACCCGTCCGGCGCCGCCCTGTTCATCGACGGCGTCGGCAAGCGGTTCCAGGGTGTCGAGGCCCTCGCCGACGTCACCATCGCCGTCGCCGACGGCGCGGTGCACGGCATCGTCGGGCCGAACGGCGCCGGCAAGACGACGCTGCTCAACGTCGTCACCGGGTACGTGCGCGCCGACGCGGGCCGCGTCCTGGTCCACAGCGTCGACGTCACCGGATGGTCGCCGAATCGCCGGGTGCCGCTGGGCCTCGTCCGCACCTTCCAGAACATCCGCCTCTTCGGTGGGCTCACCGTGCACCAGAACGTGCTGATCGGCCAGCATTCTCGGGCGACGAGCGGGTTTGCGTCGATGTGGCCGTTCCCCACGGCCAAGGAACGGGCCTTGCGTGCCGAGGCCGACGACTGCATCGAACGCCTCGGACTCGGTGACTACCGGGACCGCCTGGCCGGCGAGATGCCCTACGGACTGCAGAAGCAACTCGAGCTCGCCCGGGCGCTCATGGCCCATCCGCGGGTGCTGCTGCTCGACGAACCTGCCGCCGGCATGACCGAAGCGGATCGGGAGGAGTTCGTCCCGCGCATCCTCGCCCTGCGCGACACCGGCGTGACGATCGTGATCGTCGAGCACGACATGAACGTGATCACCAAGAGCTGCGACGTCGTCACGGTGCTCAACTTCGGCAGGCTGCTGGCCGAGGGACCGCCTGCCGAGACGTTGGCGTCCGACGACGTGAGGACCGCTTATGTCGGCGTCTGATGTGGTCGGCGCAGCGCCTCTGAGTCCGGCGCGGGGCGTCGACGACGTGGTGCTGGGGATCGCGGGGTTGCGGGCCGGCTACGGCCGCATCGTGGGGGTGGACGGCGTCGACATCGTGGTCGGACGTGGCGAGCTCGTCGTCTTGCTCGGATCGAACGGAGCGGGGAAGTCCACACTGCTGCGCGCGATCTCCGGTGTCATCTCACCGTGGAGCGGGCACGTCACGTTGGAAGGCGCCGACGTGACGGGAATGCGGAGCGATCGCCTCGTGCAGCGCGGCATGGCGCACGTCCCCGAGGGGCGTCGCGTCCTGCCCCGGTTGACGGTCGACGAGAACCTCCGGCTCGGCGCCTTCGCCCGGCGCGACCGGGGAGCAGTGACCACGGCCTTGGCCACCGTGTACGACCGCTTCCCGGCGCTCGCTCCGCGACGTGGTCAGAAGGCCGGCACGCTGTCGGGCGGCGAGCAGCAGATGCTGGCGATCGGCCGGGCGCTGATGGCCGACCCACGTGTGCTGCTCCTCGACGAGCCGTCGCTGGGACTTTCGCCGCTGCTCGTGAAGCAGGTGTTCGAGATGGTGCTCCGGCTCCGCGAGGACGGCCTGACCGTCCTCCTCGTGGAGCAGAACGCCACCCAGAGCCTGGCCATCGCCGACCGCGGGTACGTGCTGACGCGTGGTCACGTCACCGCCGAGGGGTTGCCGTCCGAGCTGCGCGAGCGAACGCTGAGCGACGGGTTCGTGGCATGACCGCTCGCCGCCAACGTCGAGGAGCGGATGGGGCGTTCCCTCCGTGGCTTCGACCGCCAGATCGCGTGCCGCGGTCGTCAGCGAACGGCGTACATCTCGTACACGAGGTCGCGGCCTTCTCGCCGGCCCTTGGCCACGCCCTGCACGTGGTTGAGCCATCGGTACCGGGGGTCGTTGGTCTCGAACGTAGGGGCCGTCACCATCGTCGCCCCGTCGGGCGTGTAGGTGATGCGGCCGCCGTAGCGCACGATGATCACGGCGTCGTCGTGGGTGCGCATCACCCAACGGGCGTCGATGTGGCCGAAGCCGTCGGCGTCGATCGTCAACATGTCGTTGGCCGGCGGGTCGATCTGCGATGCCGTCACTGGCCCGCCGCTCCACTCGCAGGACTCGGCGGTGCCGATCACACGCGTACCGAAGGCGCTGTCCTCGAGTCGCGTGTGCTCCTTGATGGTGACTCGTACGTCGCCCAGCGGTTCCAATTCGATCGGCATGTGCAGACAGTAGTTCCGTCCAGCAGAAACACCCGACACAGAGCAAGGACCACAGCATGAGCTTTTCTCGCCCCCGCGGCCTCAACCACGCGGCCTACCTCACGAGGGACACCGCGAAGACGGTGGCCTTCTACACCGACGTGCTCGGCATGCGCCTCGTCGGCCACGCCCTCGACGACAAGGTGGGCAGCACCGGCGAGGCCCAGCGTTTCCTGCACACCTTCTTCGAGATGGCCGACGGTTCGTGCATCGCCTTCTTCGACCTCGAGGGCCTCGGTGACGACGCCGATCAGACGATCGTGCCGAAGTGGGTGCGCCACATCGCCCTCAGCGTCGACAGCGTGGAGGAGCTCGAAGAGGCCCGCCAGCGGCTCGTGGCGGCCGGGATCGACGTCATCGGTCCGGTGGATCACGAGGGCATCTGGCAGTCGATCTACTTCTTCGACCACAACGACATCCGCTTGGAGCTGACCTACCAGACCCGCCCCCTCGACGAGCGTGACGCGGCTGCGGCCGCCGACGCCGTCGCTGCCTGGACCGCAAGCCGTTCCGGCGGGCGCGCGGCCACGTCCGTCGCATCGTGACGTCCGCCGAGCTCTTGGGCATCCCGATGCCCAAAAGTGACCGGGTGGAGATCTACTCGGGCGTCGCCCGGCTCGCCGGCAAGCTGTGGGCGTCACGCCACCGGGCAGCATCGCCCTCGAAGACCGCAGTCGCCATCGTGCATCCGAGCTCGAACTTCCTCGGCCACTACCTGCTCGCCCCCTTGGCCGAGGCGGGTGTGGACGCCATCGGGCTCAACACGCGCTACATCGCCAACGACTCGGCGCTGATCATGGAGAACTGCGTCCTCGACATCGGCGCGGCGATCGCCTACCTCCGCGACGACGGGTACGACCACGTGGTGCTCCTCGGCAACTCCGGCGGTGGCGGCCTCGTCGCGATGTACCAGAGTCAGGCCGAGTCGCCCACGATCACCGCCACACCCGCCGGCGATCCGCCCGATCTCACCGCAGCGATGCTCCCGCCGGTCGACGGGCTGATCGCGTCGATGGCCCACCCGGGGCGGGCGATCGTGTCCACCGAGTGGCTCGATCCGGCGATCGGCGACGAGTCCGATCCGTCACAGCGCGACCCCGCCCTCGACATGTTCGATCCCGCCAATGGTCCGCCCTACAGCGCCGAGTTCGTCGCCCGCTATCGCGCGGGCCAGCTCGCCCGCAGCCGGCGGATCCGCGACTGGGTGCGCTCGACCCTCGACACGCTCGGTCCGGGCGGCGACCTGCCCTTCACCGTGCACAGCACCGTTGCCGATCCGCGCTTCCTCGATCTGTCGCTCGACGCGTCCGACCGGCGGACCGGCACACCGTGGGGGAGTGGGCTGGCCGCCAGCCTGTCGCCAGCGTCCCTCGGTCATGCGACCAGCCTGCGTTCCTGGCTCAGCCAATGGAGCGTCGATGAGTCCAACTGCGACGGCCCGTGGCACCTCGCCCGCACGTCGGTCCCCGTGCTCGTGATGTATGGGACGGCCGATCAAGTGTCCTTCCCCAGCCACGCGGCGGCGCTCTTCGAGGCCGTTCCGCACGGTCGGGGAACGCTGATCGAGCTCCCGGGTGCCGAGCATTATCCGACGTCGGACCCAGCCCACATCCCGCTGATCGTGAACCACATCGTCACGTGGTTGGAGGAGCAGGGACTGCGGTGACACGGCGCTCCCGAACGAGGTGAAACCGCTCTCATGAATGACTTGAGTGTCGTAACCGTTTTCGCTACAGTCTGACCAGCTTCGATTCCCCCGGCGGGGTGGGCTCCAAAGATCCAGTCGGCGGATTTTCGAAGCGAGTAGTTCGACGGTGGGTCAACGCCATCGGGGGCGTGCGCGTCGTGACGCGGATGACCCCCCGGCCTCGACCCGCCCCAGATCGTCGCAGTGGACCGGCAGGGCGCGCCGTGGCCGCTGACGACACGTCCGCAGTGGCGCTCTCATCTCGGCGGAATGGGAGCGCTGCTGCGGATCTATTTTTCGTCTCGGCCGCGTCGTCGCTTCGCTCCTCGCTTGCCTGCGGCGAGTTGACCGGCGGCCCCCGACGCCCGGCAAAGCCCGGGCGCCGGGGGCGCTGAAGAATTGCTACGGCGTCAGCTCCACTCTCGGCCCTCTCGGGGCCTTCCATCCCCACTGCCCCTCCTCGCCGCGCGCTCGATCGGCCTGCCACGGGCTCCACAGGTCGCTCCTCGCTCCGCGCGTTGGGCATCTCGCGACGGGCTCCACCCTCGCGTGGGTCGGGTGGACCCATGCGAGTGTTGAAGCGCACCGGAGTGTGGAATGCCCGGCAGGTGGGCGCTCGACACTCGGATAGTGGGAGACGCCGGGGTCAGGAGGTGGCGAGGAAGGTGTAGGGGAGGTCGAAGGCGCGGTAGCTCTTGGCGAAGATGATCAGCGACTCGGCGGCGTCGACCGGGACGAGGAAGACCTTGTGGCCGGTGACGGTCTCGCCGGGCGCTGGGACGTCGTCGAACGTCATCACGCCTTCGTAGAACACGTAGCCAGTCTCCGAGTAGAGGACGTCGTTGCCGATGGCGAACACCTCGACGCCGCTCTGCACCTCCGGCGCAGGGTCACCCTCGTAGCCCATCGTCACGTCGAGCAGCACGTACTGCCAGCCGTCGGGGGCCGCGAGCGCCTCCGGGTCGTTGGCGGCGACGTCGGCGTCGGCGTTGGTCTGCACGCTGTTGATCGTCATCGTCCAGCCGGCGCCGAGATCAGCCGTCTCGCCGAGCGGTGTCGGTGAGGCGAAGTTCGTGTCCGGGCCGGTGTCGGGGACCGGCACGTCGAGCACCTCGCCGGGTGGGAACGGGTCGACACCCTGTTCGAACGCCGGACCCGAGTCGGCCGGAACCGGACCGGCCGCGGGCTCGGAGCCCGGTGCCGGCTGGGGTGCGGTCGGCCCGACGGTCGTGGTCTCGGTGCCGGGGTAGCCGGCCGGTGGCTGCACGCCACCACTGGTCGGCGCCACGGCGGGGATCGTCGTCGCATCGGGCGGGGCCATCGTCGACGCCGGGACACCGGTGGTCGAGCCGGTGGACGTTCCGGTCGTCGGCGCCGGACGGGGTGCGAACTCGAACGCAGCGCCCTCGGGCGGGATCTGCGTGACGAACGCCTGCACCGTGCCGTCACCAGACGTGGCGTAGCAGGTGATCGCCTCGCCGACCGCAGCCGAGTTCGGCTGGGTGCACGCTGGTGTGCTGAGCGTGAGGCCCTGGGTCGCACCCCACTCGACCACCCCCATGGCCGCCAGCTCCTGCCAGCCGTCGGCATCGCCGTCGGGCGGCGCGGCGCCGGCGCCGGTCGAGAAGGCCAGGCCGGCCATCACGAGGGGTGGTACGAAAGCTGTACGGGCGCGAAGTGTCACACCTCGAACCTAGGCAGGGTCTCCCGCCCGGGTTCTTGAACCGGATTGCCGGCTGTGGCCCATTCCGTTCACGGCCCGCCGATCTCGCCACGGCCGCCGACGGGTTCACCCGAGTGTGTGGCGCCCAGCGTCGGGACGTTCGGCACTCGGGAGCGGTTCGACACTCGGGTGGGTCGGGGTCAGGGGGTGGCGGCGTCGATGGCGGCGCGATAGGAGGCGGCGCCGGCGCGGATCCACTCGTCGAGCGACACGTAGAGGAGACGGGCACCGAGGCCGACGAAGCGGTCGACGTGCTCGGGCTTGCAGAGCGTGCCGGCGACCTTGCCGTGGTTGGCGATGGCGGCGATGCCACGGTCGATGGCGCCGACGACGTCGGGGTGGTCGAGCTGTCCCTGGAGGCCCATCGCCTGGGCGAGGTCGTTGGGGGCGATGAACACCACGTCCACGCCGTCGACGGCGCAGATCGACTCGAGATTGGCGAGCGCCTCGGGGTCTTCGAGCTGCACGACGAGCACGGCGCCGTCGTTCTCACGTTGGAAGAAGTCGGCTCCGGTGCCGTACGAGCGCCGCCCCCGCGTGACACCACGCGTGCCCCGCGGGGCGAAGCGCGTGGCGGCTGCCGCGGTCGCCGCCTCCGACGCGGTGCGTACCTGGGGGATGACGATGCCGTGGGCGCCCAGCGACAGCCCGCGAACGATCAGCGTGGGATCGAGGGTGCGGACGCGCAGCAGCGCCGCCATGTCCCACAGTTCGGCGGCGCGGCTGAGGTCACCGATGCGGTCCCATGTGACGTTGCCGTGCTCGCCCTCGAGCCAGACGGCCTCGAAGCCCAGCGAGCCGATGAGGTCGACGGTGTCGGGCGTCATCGAGTGCGACGCGACGACGACCGCCACCCCGCCGGCGTCGATCGTCTGGCGCAGGGCCGTCGTGGCGATCGGTCCGGTCATCGCGCCCTCGGCACCGGACGGCGGGATCGGAACGGCGTGCGCATCACTTGGCGATCAGGCGGGCGACGGCGGCCGAGTCGAGGTACTCGTCGAGCCGGGTGATCACGCCATCGGCGATCTTCACCACGAGGCAGGCGGGGACCCCGACCTCCTCGCCGGCGCGGCTGGTCGCTCGCAGCACGTGCTGCTGGACGAATCCGTCGGCTGTCTCGGACCGGCGGACGTCGGTGTAGCGGAGACCGGGGATGTTGGCGGCGAGCCAGCCGAGGGTGGCGAGGTTGGCGTCACGGCCCTGCACCTCGTCGTCCGTGTTGTGCCAGATCTCGACGTCGGGGGAGTACAGCGAACGCACCGTGTCGGCGTCGCCGGCCTCGATGGCGGCGAACAGGCGGTCGGCGATCTCGTCAGCGGTCATGGCTGCTCCTCGAAGGGCGATGTCGTCGGGTCATGGCGTGGGCGTGAGGGTGTCGATCAGGCCGAGGAACGCGGTGAGGGCGATGCCGGTCACCTTCCTGGTCATCTCGTCGGTCACGTTGCCGTCGGCGTCGAACTTGCCGGGCGCCTCGGCCACGAGGACCGGAGGCGACGGCAACACGTGGGCGCCGAGCACGGCCAACGACACCCGTAGCTGTCCTTGGCACTGCACGGTGCCGCCGGTCCGGCCGGTCGACGCGCCCATGAGGGCGATCGGCTTGCCGCGCAGCGGGCTGCGGCCGGGCGGGCGCGAGGCCCAGTCGAGGAAGTTCTTCACGGGTCCGGGCACGCCGAAGTTGTACTCCGGCGTGGCGAGGACGATCCCATCGGCGGCACGGATCCGCTCGTGCATGGCGACGACGGACTCGGGCAGGCCGTCGGTCTCGAGATCCTCGTTGAACAGCGGCAGGTCGATCAGGTCGGGCACGACCTCGATGCGCAGTCGCTCGGGTGCGGCCGACGCCGCGTGGCGCAGCAGCAGGTGGTTGTACGAGCCGCGGCGCAGGCTGCCCACGACACCGAGCACGTGGCGGTCGGGGGCGCTCACGACGGCCCTCCCACGCTCGTCGTCGCCGGTCGATGGAGCGGCTGCCAGCCGGCGAATCGGGCCCGCCGGCCGAGCGATTCCTCGACGCGGAGCATCTCGTTCCACTTCGCCGTGCGCTCGCCGCGGGTGATCGAGCCGACCTTGAACTGCGCGGCGCCCCAGCCGACGGCGAGGTGCACGATCGACACGTCTTCGCTCTCGCCGGATCGGGCTGACACCACGGCGCCGAGGCCGTTTGCCCGGGCGGCGTCGAGCGCGGCACGGGTGCGGGTCACGGTGCCGGCTTGGTTGACCTTCACCAGCACCGCCGTCGCGGCGTCGGCCAGGTCGGCGACACGGGCTGCGTTGGTGACGTACAGGTCGTCGCCGATCACCTGGACCCGGTCGCCCATCGCCGCCGTGAACGCTCGCATGCCGTCGACATCGTGCTCGCCGAGCGGATCCTCGACCGAGGCGATCGAGTAGTCGCGGCACCACCTCGAGACGAGCTCGATCATCTCGTCGGTCGAGATGTCGCGGTCCTCGAGCGCCAGGCGGTAGCGGCCGTCGTGCCAGAACTCGGAGGCGGCGATGTCGAGCGACAGCACCACGTCGCGGCCGAGGACGAACCCGGCGGCGCCGACGGCGGCGGCGAGCGTCTCGATCGCGTCCTCGTTGGCGGCGAAGTCCGGCCACCAGCCGCCCTCGTCGGCCACGCCGGCCGACCCCGTCCGCCCGGCGCCGGCCGCGCGGTAGATCTCGGCGGTCCAGTCGAGGGCTTCGGCGAAGCTGGCGGCGCCGGGCGCCATCACCATCAGGTCCTGGATGTCGATGCGGCGGCCGGCGTGGGCGCCGCCGCCGAAGATCTGGATCTCGGGCAGGGGGATCACCACGTCACCGTCGTCGGACCCACGAAGCGACTGCCACAGCGGCTCGCCCCGGGTGGCTGCGGCCGCGTGCAGGCAGGCGAGCGAGGCGGCGACCGCGGCGTTGGCCCCGACCGTGGCGAGGGACGGCGATGGATCGAGCGCCTCGATCGCCGCGTCGATCGCTTGCTGATCGTCGACGCAGAGACCGACCAACGCCGGGGCGATGAGACGGTCGACATTGGCGACGGCCTGGCGGACGTCGCGACCCCCGAAGGCCGATCCGCCGTCTCGTCGTTCGACGGCCTCGGCGCTGCCGGTGGACGCCCCGGCGGGGGCGATCGCCCGTCCGGTGTGGGGTCCGCTGTGCACCTCGACCTCGACGGTCGGGCGGCCGCGCGAGTCCCAGACCCGACGCCCGGTCAAGGACGTGATGGCGTTCATCGTGAGCTCCTGGTGGTTGTGGTGGTTGCCGGGCGCGGGCCGATGGCCGAACGCCAGCGGGCGACGAGGCTGGTGACGTCCACGGGCGGGTCGCCGAGCAGGGCGCGTGCTGCGTCGCGTACGGCGGCGCGCTGGTCGTCGTCGAGGTATTCGACGGGGGAGAGGCCGTCGACGCGGGCGAGCAACATGCCGGACGTACCGGCCACCCAGCGCTGTTCGAACGGGCCGGCGGGCTCCCACGTCAGCGAGGAGAGGTACCGCCCCCGGAGGGCGTGGATCGACTCGGCGAGCGCGTCCGTGGCGGCGGGGACGACCACCATCTTCAGCAGCAGATGGGTGGTGACGAAGGCGACGTCGAAGGCGCCGTCACCCCACGTCGCGCACTCGGCGTCGAGGAACACCGGGCCGTGCGGCCCGATGAGGAGGTTCTTCGGGCTGACGTCGCCGTGGACCAGCGTGCGGCGATTGGCGCGGTACGCGTCGGCGAGGCCGTCGAGATCCGGGGCGAGGTCTGCGTGGGCGGTTGCCGTGGCGGCGAAGTAGGGATGCAAGCGCAGCGCGGTGAACACGTCGAGGTTGTCGAACTCGGCGGCGATGTCGTCTCGACCGGCGCACGCGGCGTGGATGGCGCCGAGCCGCTCGCCGACGGCGGCGGCGACGCTGGGGTCGGCGTGGCCGGCGAGCAGTTCGGTCTTCCACAGCCGGTGCTGATGGGGGTCGAGGTACTCCATCACCACCACGTCGGGGGTGGCGGCGACGAGGTGAGGCGTTCCGGTCGGAGCGGCCGCGGCGGCGTGGCGCATCCATGCTGCTTCGTACGCGGTGCGCTCGAGTGGGGCCCGCCAGTCGCCGGCGACGCGCAGCTTGGCCAGCGCCTGCTTGGCCACGACCGGCCCGCCGGGGAGGTCGATGCGCCAGATCTCCGATGACACCCCGCCGGTGAGCGGCGTCATCGGTGGGATCGTGCCGGCGTCGATGATGCCGGCGTCGGCGAGCGCGTCGAGCAGCCGCTCGGGCGCTGCTGCCGGCGCGTTACGGGTGGTGCCAGGCACCACCCGTAACGGCGGGTGCGTCACGCTGTCGTCGCTGTCGGCCGCCACGGCGATCAGCCCGGGGTCGCCGTGCCCACGGTCGGCTGCGGACCGTCGGCCGTCCAGAAGACGGAGTGGAACAGGATCGACGTCATCGTGTCGACGGCGCCGTCGTCGGTGACGGGGTGATCGGCGAAGGCTCCGCCTTGGGCGAGCGAGACGTAGCAGAAGTGTTCGAACATCGACCCGAGGGCGGTCGCCGTGAGCCACGGGTCGATCCCGGGGCAGTAGCCGTGCCGCTGGGCGTGGTCGATGCTCTCGCGGATCGTCTGGATGCCGACGACCCGGATTCGCCGCCACTCCTCGGCGAAGCGGTCGTCGAGCATCGCCGTCTGGAACACCCCGACCAGCTCGGCGAGGTGCCGCTTGTACGCAGTCCAGTACGCCTCGGCGGCGCGGTGCATCAGCTCGTACAGCGGGGTGCCGGGTGTGACCGGCTCGGTGTCGCGGTTCTCCTCGGTCTCGCGGCGGAACTCGTCGGCGAGCTCGGCGAGGAGGTCTTCCTTCGATTCGTAGTAGTTGTAGAAGGAGGCGGGGGAGCGCCCCGCTTCTTCGGCGATCTCGCTGATCGTCGTGCGGAGGAAACCCTTGCGGGCGATCACCGTGCGGGCGGCGTCCCGGAAGGCGTTGCGGGTGCGCTCGCCGCGTGCGGTCGTGGCCATTGCCGCTGATCCTAGATCGTGGCCAAACTGAACCTGGCGTTAGGATCAGGACTGATGGGGGAGATCATCGACACTCTGACCTGGCGTTCGTCGTTTGCCGGCTACGTCCGGCACTGGGCGGCCACCCAGCCAGACGCACCGGCCGTCACCGTCGGGGCTCCCGACGACGCGCCGGACGACACGCTGGCCTACGGCGAGCTCGACGCGCTGTCGAGCCGGGTCGCCAACGCCCTCGGCTCACTGGGCGTCGGCCCGGGCGGGCGCGTCGGCCATCTCGGACGCAACCGCATCGGGTACCCGGCCCTGCTGTACGGGGCGTCGAAGCAACGGGCCACGATCGTGGGCCTCAACTGGCGGTTCACGGCCCGCGAGTTGATGCCGCTGCTGGCCGACTCGGCCCCAGCAGTGATCGTCGTCGACGACGAGTTCCGCGCCACGGCGGAGGAAGCGGTCGCCGGATCGGGGATCGCCACCACGCTGCTGTCGGGCGACGACGTGGCGGCGTGGGCGGCTGACGACGACACCGATCCGGGCACGGAGTCCCAGCCCGACGACGTCGCGCTGATCTTCTACACGTCGGGCACCACCGGCGTCCCCAAGGGCGCGATGTTGACGGCGGGGTCGATCGCCAATCACCTGACGCGACCGACGCCCTGGACGATGACGCCGTCGTCCACCGTGCTCGTCGCCTCGCCGATGTTCCACACGGCTGGCACCGGCTGGCTGTACCTCCCCGGCTCGTGCGGCTCGCACTGCGTGGTGCTGCGCGATCCGGCGCCGGCGCAGATCCTCGAACGACTCAGCCGCCACCGGGTCACGCACACGCTGCTCGTGCCCACGGTGATCCGCATGATCCTCGGCGCCGCCGACCCTGCGTCCTTCGATCTGTCGGCGCTGCAGACGATGGCGTACGGCGCGTCGCCGATCCCGCCGGCGTTGCTCGCCCGGGCGATCGAGGCCTTCGGTTGCGAGTTCGTCCAGGCGTACGGCATGACCGAGACCGGTGGGCCGATCTGCTACCTGTGGCCCGCCGATCACGACCCGTCGGTGCCGGGCCGGCTGCGTTCGGCGGGTCGGCCGCTGGACGGCGTCGAGGTTCGTATCACCGACCCCGAGACCGACGAGCCGTGTCCCGTCGGCGAGTTCGGTGAGGTGTGGACGCGCAGCGATCAGCAGATGATCGGCTACCTCAATCGGCCCGAGGCGACGGCGGCGACCGTCACGCCCGAGGGCTGGCTGCGCACCGGCGACGGTGGCTACGCCGACGCCGACGGCTACGTGTACCTCACCGACCGGCTGTCCGACGTCATCGTCACCGGCGCCGAGAACGTCTATCCGCTCGAGGTGGAGAACGTCCTCGCCGCCCACGCCGACGTCGCCGAGGTGTCGGTCATCGGCGTCGCCGACGAGCGGTGGGGCGAGACGGTGATCGCCGTCGTCGTGCCCCGGCCCGGCGTGGCCGCCGACGACGACACGGCCGCCGCGCTCATCGCCCACGCCCGCGAGCACCTTGCCCACTACAAGGCGCCGACCCGGGTCGAGTTCGTCGCCGAGCTCCCGAAGAACCCCGCCGGCAAGGTCCTGCGCCGCCTCCTCCGCCAAGAACGCGCCCCCAAGACATGATTCTCAGCCGTCTGCAGTTGCGAATCTGCAACCTGAGCAGTACAGGAGTTTCGGAGCACGATCGAGAGAGCCCGCGATGCCCATGAGTGATCTGCCATTGCTGCCCACCACCCTCGTCGGCAGTTGGAGCCAGCCCGCCTGGCTCATCGACCGCGCCCGCCTCGACGGCCACGTGCCCGTGCGTGTGGAGGACCACTCGCTGTGGCGGGTGGACGACGAGTGGCTCGCCGAAGCGCAGGCCGACGCCACGGCGCTGGCCGTCGTCGAGCAGGATCGCGTCGGCCTCGACATCGTCACCGACGGCGAGGCCCGCCGCGAGAGCTATTCGAACCGCTTCGCCAACGCCCTCGGCGGCATCGACCACGATCGACCGGGCACGATGCGCGACCGCACCGGCAAGGACGTCCCCGCCCCTCGCGTGGCCGGCCCGATCGAGCGGCTGCGGCCCGTCGAGGCCGACGTCGTCGCCCTGATGAAGCGCTACACCGACAAGCCGGTGAAGGTCACCCTGCCCGGACCGTTCACGATGACCCAGCAGGCGCAGAACGACTACTACGCCGACGACGTCGAGCTGGCGATGGCCTTCGCCGCCGCTGTGGCGGCCGAGATGACCGACCTCTACGCCGCCGGCGCCGACATCGTGCAGATCGACGAGCCGTACCTGCAGGCTCGTCCCGACCCGGCCAAGGACTACGGCGTGGCGGCCATCGACGCCGCTGTCGCCCGCGCCGCCGGCCACACCGTGCTCCACATCTGCTTCGGCTATGGCCGGCACGTCGAGAACAAGCCGGCCCGGTACGACTTCCTCACCGAGCTCGACGCCTGCGCCGTCGACGAGATCTCGATCGAGGCGGCCCAGCCACGTCTCGACCTGTCGGTGCTCGACGAGCTCCCGAGCAAGCGGGTGCAGTTCGGCGTGCTCGACCTCCGTGACCCGCACATCGAGACGGTCGACACCGTGGCCGGCCGGATCCGCGCCGCCCTCGACCACCTGCCGCCCGAGCGGCTGGTCGTCGCGCCCGACTGCGGCTGCAAGTACCTCGGCAGGGACGTGGCGTGGGGCAAGGCGGCGGCGATGGTGGCGGCCGCCGCAACCGTCCGGCAAGAGTTGGGCTGAACGAACGGACAGTCAGACGCCAGGTGGGCGACGACAGGAGAACCGATGGAGCTGCAGTACGAGTTCACGATCCACCCGACGCTCGGGGATCGCCACGTCATCGGCGCCGGGCCCTACGGCGGGCGGGTCGTCGCCGGCGTGTCCGGCGGGTGGGTGCGCGGCGAGCGGCTCAACGGCAGCGTCGTCGGACCGGGCGCCGACTGGGCGCTCGCCAACGGTGACGGGTTCGCACGCGTCGACGTGCGGCTGCAGATCGTCACCGACGATCGCTCCACGATCTTCGTCTCCTACACCGGACTCCTCGAGGTGAACGATGCCGTCTCGGCGGCGCTGGCCAGCCCCGACAAGGAGACGACGTGGGACGACCAGTACTTCCGCGTCGAGCCACGCTTCGAGTGCGGCGCCGAGCAGTACGCGTGGCTGCACCGCTCGCTGTTCGTCGCCCGCGGCCGCATCGCCACCGACGGCGTCGAGTACGAGGTCTCGCGCGTCCTCTGACGCGGTGCGAACTGGCACCTGGTGCCTCGCACCGGACGTCAGAACCCACCCGGGAGATCGCGGGCGTCGTCAGGCGATCTCGTACAGGTGTGACTCCGCGTCGTTCACCACGTCGAAGCCGAACGTGAGGCGGCCCCAGCCGGTCAGCATGGCGGCGACGAAGCCCATCTCGGTGATCTCGGCCTCGCCGAAGTGGCGCCGCACGTCGGCGAACGCCGTGGCGTCGACCGAGTCGGGACCGGTGAATACCTTGCGCGTGAACGCCAGCATCGCCCGCTCGCGTTCGGAGTAGCGCTCGTCCGGTTCGAGGACGCAGGCGGCCTTGTCGTCGTCGAAGCCCTGGTCGGCCGCCGTGGTGTTGACGAAGCTCTGGCACAGTCCGCACTCGTACAGCGAGGCGATCTGGCGGCGGATCAGTTCCTTGTCCTCGGCTCGAAGCGCTCCGTCGCGGCGGATCAACCGGTCGTACAACTCGAGCCAGGCGGCGAGGACCTCCGGGCAGCGCCCCAGACCGTGGATCACCATGTTCGTCGACGTGGCGATCGAGCCGTAGCGGCGGAGGGACTCCGGAACGTCGTCGTGGGCCAGGGGTTCGATCAACATGGGGCGCTCCGATCAGTCGCTGCCGAGGTCGGCGAGGAGGCGGAGGAACAGGGCCTGCACGTCGGCAGGAGGGAACGACTCGGCGTGGTCGCCGAGGCGTAGCCACACGGTGTCGTCGCCGTCGTCACGCACGACGAAGCCGCCCTCGAACTCGTTGTGGCCGAGGTGCAGCTCCCACGCCACCAGCGCCCGCAGCCCGCGGACGAAGAAGCCGCGCGGCTCCTCGGTGGTGCGCTCGCCGGCCGTGACGCGCACGACGTCGCCGTCGGCTTCGAACCTGAACCCGCCCAGGGTCGTCGTCGCCGCGGGCTGCACGTGAGCGAGCGCACCGATCGTGTCCCACGCCGGATCGCGCTCGAGGATCTCCATCGTGATGCGGCGCTTGCCGTCGAGCGAGTACGTCCGGTGGGCGACGTCCTTGGGCAACCGGAACAGGTCGCCGGTCCGGGCGACGTACTCGCCGTACACCTCGTCGCTGTCGACGGCCTTGAGCACGACCCGAGCGCCGCCGTGGACGATGTAGAGGTAGATGTCGGTGAACAGGTTGGTGTTCCAGAACGGCAGCGCATCAGCGGCACCGGTGGATTCCCAGAACACCACGGGGCCGATCCGGCCGATCTCCTTGGGCACGTGGGTCTTCTGATCAGCGGCCCCGCCGAACGCGACGAGGTTGACGATGTCGAACAGCTCGGGTCGCGTGGCGCCGACGATCTCGCCGGGATCGACGTGCAGGTCGCCGAAGTCGGCGTGCAGTTCGCCTCTCGATCGGTTCGTCAATTGATGCTCCTTCCGCCGTCGACGACGAGAGTCTGGCCGGTCATGAACGACGACTCGTCCGAGGCGAGGTACAACACGGCGGCGGCGATGTCGGCGGGCTGTCCGGGCCGGGCCACGAGCAGCTTGCCGAGGAGGAACTCGACCCGCTCGGCGTCGGCCATCAACGGCGCGGTCGCCGGTGTCTCGATGAAGCCGGGGCAGACCGCGTTGCAGCGAATCCCTCGGCGCCCGTAGTCCATGGCCACGGACCTGGTGAGTTGCACGACGCCGCCCTTGGCGGCCATGTAGGCCGCGAACTTCGGCGATCCGACCATGTGACCGGCCACCGATGCCGTGTTGACGATCACGCCGCCGCCGGCCTCGAGCATCACCGGAATGGCGTACTTGCAGCCGAAGAACACACTGGTGAGCGTGACGGCGATCGTGCGGTTCCACTCGTCGGTGGACGTCTCGGTGACCGGGCGGTACAGCGGGGCCCAATAGGCGTTGTTGTGGAGGACGTCGAGTGAGCGGTACCGGTCGACGCACGTCTCGACCATGGCGGCCACGCCGTGCTCGTCGGACACGTCGACGGTGAACGCCGAGGCCGTGCCGCCGGTTCGCTCGATCTCGGCCACCGTCTCGGCGGAGCCATCGGCGTCCAGATCGGCGATGAGCACGTTCGCGCCCTCGAGGGCGAAGGCCACGGCGGTCTGTCGGCCGATTCCCGACGCCGCGCCGGTGACGATGACCGCCTTGCCGGCGAAGCGGTCGGCGGTCACGCCATCACCCAGCCGCCGTCGACGTTGAGCACCTGGCCCGTCATGAAGTCGGACGCCGGCGACACGAGGAACTCGACCACGCCGCAGAGGTCGTCGGGAGTCTCGGTGCGCTTGAGGCACTGCTCGGCGACCATCCGTTCGGTGAGCTCCCGAACCTGGTCGGTGGCGTGCACCGTCTTCGGTGTGGCCACGGGCGTGAAGCCGGGGGCGATCGCGTTGACGGTGATGCCGTAGGGCCCGAGCTCGTAGGCGAGCGCTCGGGTCAGACCGATCACGCCTCCTTTGGCGGCGACGTAGGGCACCATGCCGGCCGGCGCGCCGCGGCCGACCACGGTGGATGTCACGTTGATGATCTTGCCTCGTCCCGCGACCTTCATCGCCGGCACGACCGCCGCGGCGCAGATCCATTGCGACGTGAGGTTGACGTCGAGCACGCGGCGCCAGTCGCCGAGGGGCATCGTCTCGAAGTCGCGCCGGGGGACGAGCGCTCCACCGGCGTTGTTGATGAGGACGTCGATCTGGCCGATGCCGTCGGTGACGCGGGCGATTAGGCGATCGACGTCGGACGGATCGGTGACATCGGCGCACCACGCGCTGATGCCGGGAGCGCCGGCAAGGGCCTCGACCGCGTCACCGTTGATGTCGGCGACGGCGACCGACGCACCGGCCGACGCCAGTCGCTCGGCGTAGGCCAAGCCGAGCCCCTGGGCGCCCCCGGTGACCACCACGACTCGCCCCTCGCATGAGTTCGGCCGGTTCTGTACCACGGAAACTCCTTCCGCGGACGACCGTAACGCATCGCGTGGGCCTCGAGCGAGGTCAGACGGCGGCGGCGATGGCGTCGACGAGCGGATCGGCGGGGGCGGCCGACCGCGGCTCACGACGACCACCGCCAACACCGTCCACCAACGCGAGGTGACCGCCCACCCAACCAGTCACGATCGCCGTCGCGCCGGCGGCCAGGCTCCAGCCCGTGGCCTTCAACGGGTGGCGCCCGCGCTTCCACCATGACATCGCGTACATCGCCGTGGTCAGGCTCGCTCCGGTGGCGTGAACGGAGGCCAGCCGGCGCGTCTTCGTGTCCACGATGCGCCGCCACTCGGCGAGGCCGCTGGCGATCGTCGGCACGGCGGCCACCACACCAGCGAGGATGAGGCGGCGAGCGCCACGCCGGTCACCAGTGAGGTCCAGCACGGTGGACCCGATCCAGCAGCCGAGCGGGATGTCGGTCAGCGACGGGTGCAGCGCGTGGCCCATCCAGTCGCCGCGAAGCGGACCGCGCAGTGCGGGCGTGACCACACGTTCGGATGCCTCGTCGACCACCCTTGCGAGCTTGTCGACGGCGGTGCTGCTCTCGATGCGTTCGACCGCCTCGTCCCGGAAGTTCCGCGTCGTCTCCACGGTGGATTCGTACCCGCACCAGGCGTGTCTAGACGCGCGACCGGCGGGGTAGTGGTCGGCTGCGCTCATCGCGCTGATGCGTCGGCCCCGTGGCCGACCGGACGAAAGGATCTGTATGCGTCGACATCATCTCGCCGCCGTCACCGCACTCGCTGCGCTCGTACCCGCCGGAGCGGCGGTGGCCTCGGTGCCACCGGACACCGAACCGGTCATGGGCACCGCCGACTCGGCCCCGGCAGACACAGGAATGGCGACCGCCCCGGCTCCCTCGATGCCCGCGGACACGAGCGTGGGTAGCGCTCCCGTCGGCGAGGCCGCCCCGGCGCCCGCCGGCGCCGTGACGGTGTTCGACGACGAAGGCAACGAGGTCGCCTCGATCGCCGTCGGCGCCATCGAGCCCGGCTGGGTGGACTACGACCCCGACAACGCTCCTGACGAAGGACGCGAGTATCTCCGCGTGACCGTCACGGTCACGTCGATGGTCACCGAGGACACCTTCGGCGTGGCTATGGACGACTTCGTGTTGCAGGACGCCCACGGGTTCCTCGACACGGCCGACAACGTCGCCACCGCGGCCCAGGCCGAGAACGACGAGGAGATCGTCGAGGAGGCCGATCTCGCCAACGGTGAGTCGGTCGAGCTGGCCCTGACGTTCGAGGTCGACCCCGCCGTGGGCGGGCAGTCGGTCTTCTACCAGCCCGACGAGGATCGTCTCGTCGACGTGACCGAGGTCGCCTGATCGACCAGCACCGCCGCCCGCTCCCGTCACGGGGGCGGGCGGCATGGTCGTTGAGGTCGGTGGGCCGCTGGATCGGTCGTGGAGAGAGGCGTGGAGGCCCAGATGCCCGACGAGATGGATGAGCTGGAACAACGCTGGTGGGAGTCGCTGAACGACGAGCAGCGTGCTGCGGTGCTCGAGGTCGACTTCAGCGAGGACGTGCCGGGCTGGATCGTGGCCAGTTTCGTGGCCGCCCATTCGACGGTGGGTGGCGGCGACGACGACCAGCAGGGCGCCGACATCCGGCCGCGCGCCGTTCAGCGCCTCGAGGAGTTCGTCAAGCGCCAGCGCGGCGACTGACCGTCCGCCAGCCTGACCTCACGGTTGGTGCCAGGCGCCAACAGTGAGGTCAGGCGGCGTCACGGCTCGCCGCGCGTGAGTCCGCGTCGACGCCGCGCTAGCCGGCGACGACGTCGGTCCGCTGACCGGAGACCACGGTCACGGTGAGGCGTCGCTCCGGGGCGGTGTGGACGACGACGGTGTACGAGCCGGCCGGGACCGACACCGGCAGGCCGCCGGCCTGCCCGGACGCCACGATGGTGCCGGCGGCGTCGATGACGTCGTAGGTCGGTTGCACGGCGATCGTCATCGCCGCGGTCAGCGACGCCTGGTCGGCGGCGTCGATGTACTGGCCGTTGCCGAGCCGCGCCCACTCCTGGAACTGGGCTTTGAGCGCCGGGTCGTCGAGGGCGAAGCCGACGATGTTGACGCGTACGTCGATCCCGCTGGCCACCAGGGCGTCGATAGCCGCCGCGGGGTCACCCCCGCAGGTCTCCTCACCGTCGGTGACGAGCACGACGATCTTCGGACCGGGACCGGTCCCCAGATCACCGGCCACCTGCTGCAATGACGCACCGATCGGCGTGCGGACGCCGTCGACGACGGACACGTCACGCACCACCGCGGCCATCGCCACCGGGTCGAGGGGCGACTGCGGGACGAGCAGGCTGGTCTCGCACGAGTCCGGCGCGGCACCGAACACGCGCAACGACACGTTGGTGCCGGGGGGCACGGTCTGGGTCACGAACGTCTCGAGCGCGCCGCGAGCGGCGTCGATGCGGCGGCCGCCGGTGTCGAGCTGCTGCAGCATGCTCCCCGACGTGTCGAGGATGATCGCGACCGACGCCGAACCGGCGGTCGCCATGCCCGGACCGCCCGCCGCAACGGCGAGTGCCGGCACGGCGATCAGACCAGGCCCAGCGGCGAGCGTCGTCGTGGTGCTCGACGTGGTCGTGCTGGTCGTCGTGCTGGTCGTCGTGGTGGCAGGGATCGTCGACGTGCTGGTGGTCGTCGTGGGCGCGGCAATCGTCGTCGTCGTCGTGGGCGCGGCAATCGTCGTGGTCGTGGTCGTCGGGGGAGTGGGCGGTTCGACGGGCACCACGGTCAATGAGTACGGCGACGGCCGCCGCAGCGCCGTCGCCGCCCGGTCGAAGGCGACGTCGATGCCTCCCTGGTCGGTGACGTACGTGTACAGCCCGTTGTTGACGGCCGCCCAGTCCTCCATCAGGTCCTGATCGACGGGCGTGCCGCCGGCCACGTGGACGGCGTAGACGCGAGGCTGCGTGGCGCCGAACGACGACCACAGCTGGTCGAGTTGGCCGGCGTCGGCGTTCGTCTGGGCGTCGGTGACGAGCACGATCGCCCGCGCGCCCGGCTGGTTCCCGAGCTCGTCCATCGAACGCACCAGCGAACCCTCGGCGTCGCTCGACGTCTCCGAGCGCGGGTAGTCGTTCACGGCCGCCTGGATCAGGTACGGCTCGTCCACCCAGCCGTCGAGCAGCATGTCGGCGCCGAACGGCAGCACGTTCACCGTCTCCTGCCCCGGTTCCACGTCGCCGGCGTAGTTGGCCACGCCGCGGTACACGGCCGACGCATATGGCCCCATGCTCATGCTGGTGTCGAAGGCGAAGACGACCGACGTCGGCGGCTCCACCACCTGGACGTCGTACTCGCCACCGGGCTCGACGACGGCGGTGAAGACGGTGGCGGTGCCCGATGCCGACGGCTCGGCCTCCACCGGCACGGGACGCCCGGCGTCGTCGAAGACGACGACGTCGACGTCGACCGACGGCGTACCACCGACGGTGAGCTCCAGCGCCGACTCATCGGCCGGTACCTGGACGTGGTACCAGTCGTCGTCCCGGCCGACCTGAGCGCTGTCGTGGACGGTGGCGCCGAGTTCGAGTGACGTCGCCTCCTCCTGGGTGTCGCCGGCGTCGGGCCCCAGCTCGTCAACCGTCACCGCGACCGTTCGCTCGTAGGCCGACGCCCTCGACTCGAATCCCCATTGCCCGAGGATCGACCGGTAGTCGTCGGCGACCGGCGCCTCGAGGACGCGCACGACGTCGGGGGCCTCCCACGTGACCGGATCTGCCGCTGCGGCGGCGGAGTCGTCTGCCGCCATCGACCCGCCCGGGGTCGTCCCGTCCACCGACGGTGTGGACGGCGCCGTGCCGGTGAGACGGACGAAGCGCGCCCACGTGCCGGCCGGGAGCACGAACGGCGGGATCGGACCGTTGCCGCGCTCGAGCGTCCAGCGCCCGAGCTCGGTCCAGGGCCCGGCACCGCCGACCACGCTCACCGCCACGTCGACGGCGGCGAACTGCGTCGCGGGGTCCGTGTCGGGAGGATCGGTCCAGGCCAGGGCGGCCAGCTGGGCGGCGCGGTCGTGCTCGAATCCGACGACGATCTCGACGTTGGAACCGGGCTGCGCGGTGCCCGTCGCCCGCGTGCCGTCCTCGACGGCGATCGTCTGGAGGTCGGCGGTCGCGCCGAACGCCGGTTGGACGGCGACGACGTGACCGCCCAGCTCGGGGGCGGCGAGGTTGAACCACGCGCCGGTGCCGTTCGGCGTCCACCCGGTCTCGGCGATGACGCCCCATTCGGCCAGGTACACGCTGTTGGCGGCCGGGCTCTGCGTCGATCGAAGCCGGAGGCGGGCGTAGCGGGCGTCGGTCGGCTCCGCCAGGACGAAGGCCTGTTCGTCGGTCACCGCCTCCATCGCGTCGGACAGCGCCGGCGTGAACGTCTCGCCGTCGAGCGAGAGCTCGATGTCGAAGTCGCGCAGCTGGTCGCCGATGAGACCGCCGCGGGCGTTGAGCGTGAAGCCGACGACCGGCACCGGCTCGTCGCTGGCGAGGTCGACCGTCAACTCGGCGGGGAGTTCCATGGCCGATCCCGTCCAGCCCTGGCCGACCGCGGCGAGCCCGTCGTGGAGGAGCAGCTCCTCGGTCGCCGCCGTCTCGTCCACCGCCACGGGCACCGCGCCGAACCCCGACGACGCGGCGTCGAGGCCGCCGAGCAACTCCGACGGCAGCGGCTCGTACGGCACGGGGTCGAGCGGCAGTGCGTCGCGAGATGGCACGATCGTCGTCGTCGCCGACTGCCAGCCGTCATCGGTCTGGGCCCGCGCCGCCACGAGCACGGCGTCGTCCGCCCAGGCGTCGGGGGCGACGGTGACGGTGACGCCGATCTCGGCCGTCTCACCGGCGGCGACCGTCGGTGCCTCGTCGTCGAACGCTACGTTCCATCGGTAGTCACCCGTCACGGCATCGAGGGCCACGTCGACGGTGACGTCGCCGTCGTTGGTGACCTCCAGCTGGCACGACAGCCGCTGGCTCTCGTGCCAGTAGGCGGCGACGTCGTCGTCGCAGCCGACCCACGCGACGGCGAGCGTGTCGGCGACCTCGTTCGGACCGGTGCCGGCCGACGGCGTGATGGCGAGGTCGTAGTCACCGGTGCCCCGCACGCCGACGGCGAACGGCGTGGCGGCCGGCACCTCGATCGTGTACTCGTCGAGCTCGGCGGTGGGAGTGACGGCGAGCGGCGTCGCCGGCGCATCTGCGGTGCCGGCGCTGCTGGCCTCGACGGTCATCGCCTCGCCCTCCACGCGGACGGTCACCGTGGTGGGCGCGTCGTAGGCAGCGATGGCGTACCAGTCCATGTCGCCGAACGGGTTGCCGGCGTCGATGGTGCCCGACGCCGTGCCGTCGAGCGGGAACGGCGACGCCAGTTCGGCACGGTCGTTGGGCTCGGCGTCGTCGGGCGCGCGGAAGGGGTCGAGGGGCGTCACCGTGACGTGATACGGCTCGTCGCTCGTCGTGATCGCGCTGAGCTGGAGGGAGTAGTCGCCGGGTGGCAGGACGGCGTCGTAGCCGATCGGCTCGCCGGGCACGCCGTTGCTCGTGGTGCCCATGGTGTCGGCGCCGCGGGAGAGCTGCAGCTCCACCTGCCCGTCGGGTGGCGTCTCCACCTCGATCTCGACGTAGCTGTCGTTGCGCAGCGCGAAGCGGTAGGAGTCCACGTCGTCGGTCAGCACCAGCCGGCCCACGTGGCGTTCGGCGAGACGAAGGGCCTCGGACCGGTCGGCGGTGTCGTTCGGTTCGCGCTCGCCCAAGGGGTCGGGCGGGCCGAGCGGCACGGCTGTGATCGTGTAGTCGCCGCTCGCCCCGGCGACGGCGACCGCATGTTCGCCAGGGAGCAGGAACAGGTCGGTGATGATCGCCGCGCCGTCGCCGAGCGATCCGCCGAGCTCCGACGATCCGGTGGCGTCGAGGGCGTCGATTCCCTCGACGCCCTCGCCCGTCGCCGTGATCTCCCACAGCTGGGGTTCGCCGTCGACGGTGAAGCGGAACGTGTCGGTGTCGGCGCCGACGCCCGCCGACAAGCGCCCGCTGGCGGCGAAGCCCTCGTCGTCGACGGCCATCGGGGATGCTTGGTCCATGCGGTCGTTGGGCTCGGCCTCGAACCCCGACGTGGCCTGTTCGGTCACGTCGAAGCGCAGCACGTACGGGCCGTCGGGATCGGCCACGCCCGACACGGTGACGCCGTAGTCGCCGGCGTCGAGGACGACGTCGTTGAACGCCACCGTGCGGTCACCGGTGTCGCACTGCAGCTCCGTCCCGGCGTCGTCGACGAGGCACAGTTCGCGGCTCGATCCGTCGCGCCAGAAGAGCTTGACGTCGAGCAGGCGTCCGGCCGTGTCGGCGCCGATGGCGAACCGGTACATGTCGATGTCGGTGCCGTCGCCCACGGTGGCCAGGCGGCCACCGACGCTCGTCGACCCCGGGCCGATGGCGACGGGTGTGGCGCCGGCGATGGTGTCGTTGGGTTCGGCTTCCACGGTGGCGTCGGTGCCGGCGCCCGCGTCGACAGGTGGTGCCGCGGCGGACGCCTCCAGCACGTAGGGAGCGAGCGCATCGGCGGACGACGTGACTTCGACCAAGTACTGCCCGGCAGGCAGGGCGATGTCGGGAACCCGCAACACGCCCTCGGGGTTCACGGCCCCACGGATGAGCTCTGCGCCCGAGGCGTCGCTCAGTCGCAGCTCACCGGTCGTCGCCGCCGGCACCTGGAGCGAGAGCTGCCACGGGCCGGCGGTGTCGTCGACGGTCCACGCGTACCAGTCCGCCGTGCTGGAACGATCGCCGGACACTCCGAACGCGCCGGTGACGACGGCGGCCTGGTCGGCGCTGTCGTTGGGCTCGGTGTCGGCCGGGGCGGGGATCGGCGCGCCCGGTGCGATGTGCAGGTCGTAAGCGCCGGGTCCGCTGGCGACGGTGCCGACGACATACCGCCCCGGTGGGAACAGGGTGTCGGTGATCGCTGCTCCCTCTCCGGGGCCGCCCTCGGCGCTGGCGAGCGTCACGTCGCTCAGCGTGAGGCCGGAGGCGTCGACCTCGACGCGATGCACCTGCAGCGTCACCGCCTGGCCTGGGACCGCGGACATCTCGAGCGTCCAGCGTTGGGCGGCGGCGGTTTCGTCGAGCGTCCACCAGTACACGCTCTGGCGGCCCTCGGCGTTGGTGGCGGAGACACACACCTCCGCTGTCGGCAGCGTCTGGGCGTGGGCGATGTCGCTGTTCGGCTCGGCGGCAGGGATGCAGCTCTCGTCGCCCGGCGTCGTGGGGGCCGACGCCGTCACCTGGAGCGGCCCGGCGAGCGCCGCCGCCGTCATCGCGGCCGCGACGGCTCGGAGCCGATGGGCGGGGCGCGCCCGGGTCAGGCCACGCACGCGGCACCGGCGCCGACGATCAGCGTCGAGTTGGCCATGTCGTGGGCGAGTGACGAGGGCCCGATGCCCTGGGCGGCGTTGAGGAGCACGAGGGCGGCGAGGGCACCGGCGACGAAGCAGGCGGCTGCGGAGGCCACGCGGAGGAGCAACGCGTACTCGCCGGCCGATGCGCCGCCGCCATCGTCCATGCGGTCGACGGCGGCACCGGTGAGCGGGTCGTACTCCCACCATCCGATGCGCTGGGCGCCCGCCAGCTCGACCGTTCGCTCGGGGACGACGACGTAACGGCCGGCCGCCAGGGCGGCGTCGATCAACGTCCGCGGTTCAGGGCCGAGACCGTCGATCGCCACATCGGAACCGGGGGCCAGGGTCGTGACGCCGATGCCGGCCTCGCGGGCGAGCTCGAACACCCGGCCGGGGCTGGCATCGGTGAACCGACCCGACGTCAGCAGCGGACCGACACCATCGACGACGAACCGTTCACCAGCGTGGTCGAGCGCGCCGGCGACGATTCCCGCCACGCCCGCCGACGGGGCTCCGTCGAGCGTGACCGCGCGGCGGTGGACGTGGACGAGATCGACCGTGAGGGTGATGGTCTCGTCGCCCGACGTGTCGTCCGGTGCCATGTGAATCGACGCGACGACTGGTTCGTCGGCAAAGCTGGTCACACCGGTGCTCGTCAGCTGGTCGAGGGCGACGAGGTTGCGGGCGTGGCCGGTGGTGAACACGCTCCTGGCGACCACTTCGTCCACCGTCGACGGGAAGGCCGGGCCATCGGCGCCGATCCGGCCGAACGCCGCCGATGGCAGTGGGTGCGCGGTGATCGCCACGACGTGTGGTGCGGCGAACGGCTTGAACACGTCGCCGATCTCGTCGTCGATGTGCGTCGTCACGATCGGCGGTAGGTCGTCGAGCTGGAGCTCGCCTGCGGCTCGGCGGTCGCCGGGCACGCGGTCGTAGAGGAGGCGGCTGGCGGTCCGCGTGCCGGCGCCAGGCACGGTGACGTCGACCTCGAACCACTCGGCGATCGTCTGGCCCTCGGCCGGCGAGCTGCCGTCGCCGAGAACGTCGACGATGCCCTCGCCCGTGCCGAGCACGACGGGCGTGACGCCTTCCACCGCGAGGTCGCCCACGATGATGGTCGCGACGTACTGCTGATCGCCGGTGAGCCCGGTCGTGATGTCGAGCCAGCTCGTCGGGGCGTGCACGACGTAGATCGGCGTGTCGGCGACGTCGGCGCTGCGCACCGTGTGGGTGACGAGCTCGGTGCGGGTCGGCGCACCACCGGCGACCACCTCGCCGACGACGCGCAGCGTGACGGTGTGGTAGCGATCGTCGGGCAGCGTCTCCATCGTCTCGGCACTGGTGCCGTAGGCGGTCCCGGCGACGGCATCCGGGCCCAGCGGATCGAGGTCGATCCAGTCGGGACCGTCGGCGTACTGCACCCAGACGTGCTGGTCGAGCTCGTCGGCGGGGATCGCCACGGGCACATCGGCGGGCGCCGCGCCCGCTGCCGTGAGGGCGTCGGTGACCACCTCGACGGTGTCTTCCACGCGCTGGCGGGCGGTCGCGAACAGCTCGTCGATCTCGGGTGTGCGCGTCCACGATCCCTGGCCGTCCCACGCAGCGGCGACGTCGGGTGGCAGCAAGACCTCGGCGGCCCGGCGCCGGGCGTCGTCGACGGTCGGCGGTTGGCGATCGGCGAGCTGCTCGGCCGCCTCGGCGTCGAGGGGACCGACGGCGAGCCGCCACGGCACGGCAGCTTCGTCGAGCAGGGCGCCGAGCAGCAGCGCCCGGTCGGCCGAGTTGCCGGCCCGGCTCCACAGCGTGCCCGTCGCCCCGCGCAGGACGCCGCTGTAGGGGTGGTAGTCCACCTCGTCGGCGACGAACCGGAACATCGCCTCGACGTCCCACCCGAGGTCGGCGGCCAGGTCGGCCACGGTGTCGGGTTGGATCGGAGCGAGCAGCTGCGGCGGCAACGTCGGCACCGGAACGGTCGGGCCGTCGGGCGGCGTGCTGGCGTGCAGCAACCGTGCCGGCCCGACGGCGGCGGCTGCTCCGAGGCCGGCAGCGCCCGCCCCGAGCAGGGCCAGCAGGTCCCGGCGGCTGAGGCGGCGGGTCCGAGTCGGCGGCTGGCTGGGCTCGAGCGTCGTCACCGCGGCGGAGGGTAACGACGCCCCCGCGACCGATCACGTGAATTATCCCGCCGGCCGATGCGTCCACCAGACGGTTGGTGTCAGCCGGGCACCAACCGTGAGGTCCGGCTCAGACCCGTCTGCTGATCGTCACGCGGGCGTGGCGGGGCGGCGGGGCAGGGTGATCGTCACCGTGGTGCCGACGCCCTCTTCGGAGTCGATGGCCAGCGTGCCGGCGTGCAGCTCGACGATGCTGCGCACGATTGACAGGCCGAGGCCCGTGCCGGGGATCGCCTGGGCGGTGGCGTTCGAGGCGCGGAAAAAGCGCGTGGACAGCAGGTCCAGCTCACCCGTGGGGATGCCGACACCGGTGTCGGAGCAGACGATCTGCACGGAGCCCCCACCGGTGGCGTCGGGCTCGGCTTCGGTCGTCACGCATCGCACCGACACATGGCCGCCGGCGGGCGTGAACTTGATGGCGTTGCCGATCACGTTGGTCAGCGCCCGTCCCAGCTGATCGGCGACGCCGTCGACGGTGACGTCCTCGCTCGGCGGGTCGATCGTCAGCGCCACTCCGGCCTCGGCGCCGATGGGACGAAGTTCCTCGGCGAGGTGGGCGAGGAGCCGGGCGATGGAGACGGGGAGGAAGGTGGCCATCAGCCCTCGCTCCTCGATGCGGTTGATGACCAAGATGTCCTCGATCAGGCCACGCAGGCGCGCCGTGTTGCGGCGGATCACCGCGATCGCCCGCAGTTGCGCGTCGGTCATCTCGCCGAGGTCGCCGTCCTCGAGCACCTCGAGGTAGCCGGCGATGGACGTCAGCGGGGTGCGCAGCTCGTGGCTGGCCGTGGCGAGGAACTCGCTCTTTTGCCGATCCAGCGCTTCCAGGCTGGTGAGATACTGGCGTTGGGCGATTGCGTTGGCCGCGTGCTCGCTCGCCTGGCGAACCGCGTAGACTTCGGCGTCGGTCCACTCCCGCGGGGTCTCGTGCACGCGGACGAGCAACACGCCGGCCACCCGATCGTCGAGCCGGATCGGCGCGCTCAACATCGCGCGGTATCGGAATGCTCGGGCGATCGAGCGGCCGATGTCGCCGCCGAGCGTGTCGGGTGCCTCGGCGTCGGGGATCGACCGCACCTCGACGCCGATCGGCGCGTTGCTGCTGTGGACCCACGCCGTCGCGAACTCGCGGCTCGGTAGGTCGATCTCCTTTTCCTCGTCGAGGCCCTCGCGCTGCCACCCGTACTGGAAGCTCCAGACCTCGCCGTCGGGCCCGGAGAAGATGTCGCAGCGGTCGACGTCGAGGGCCCGTCCGAGCCGCCTGCACAGCTCGACGAGCCCTTCGGCCTCGGATTCGGCGTCGCGCAGGGCGGCGGCGATGTCGAGCGAGAGGTCGCGAGCGGCGACGCTGGCGTTGCGTTCGGCGGTGAGCGCGTTGAACGCGGCGGCGAGCTGCCGCACCTCTCGTGGACCGCGCTCCTCGTCGGCGCGGCTGTCGACGTCGCCTTCGCGGATCTGGCCGGCGATCACGGCGAGATCGAGCACGGGCCGGCTGACGGAGCGGGCGATGAGCCGGGCGAGGAGTGCGGTCAGCCCGGCGGCGGTCAGCGTGCCGGCGATCACGATCACGGCGCTGCGTTCGAGGTCGTGCGAGGAGGCCTGCCAGTGAGAGTCGAGCCGCGCCTTCAGGGCGATCCCCAGCTCGCCGCTCGTCTGCCGAACGTCGGCGAACCGGCTGACCAGCTCGCCGAACGACTCGGACGCGGCGTCACCGTCGAGCACGACCTCGGCGGCCTGGGCCCACCACTGGTCGATCGACTCCTCGGCCCGTTCGGCGAACGCGAGCGTCTCCTCGTCTTCGATGAGATCGGCCAGCTCGGCAGTCATCGCCGCCGATCGGCGTCGGGCGTCGTCGAACGCTTCGGTCTCGATCGCCGTCGCCGAGCGGCCGCTGGCGACGAGGACGAAGATCAGCGCGTTGGTGTCTGACACGAGGCGCAGGCGGTCGAGGCTCTCGAGATACGCTGGCGCCAGCACGTTGACCCGATGGCTCATGTCGCTATGGGCCCGGCGGAGCGAGACCAGTGACAGGAACGCCACGATCACGGCCAGCATGAGCATCGCCAGCGTCAACAATCGCAGCGTGTTGAGGACCGAGCGTCCCGCGCTCGTTGCGGTCACGAGACGCCCGGTCCCGATTCGCCCGACGGGCCGAACCCCTGCCGAGTCATCGTGCCCCACACCTGCTTGCGGCCCGTCAGGCTCGCCCACCACCCCTTCAGCCGCCACCAGGCGGTGGCCTGGCGGTAGCCCACGTTCTCGAGCACGGAGGCGAGGGCCGACGTGCCGAGATCACGCCATCGGGGGTAGCGGTGGAACGTGAACTCCTCGATGGCCAGGGCGGACAAGGTGACCAGCATCGCGTAGCCGTAGGCGACGAGCACGAACAGCAGGGCGGCCGGAACGTTCACCACCCCGAGGATCAGTCCGGCGACGACCAGGATGAGCCCGACGAGCTCGAGCAGTGGGGCGATCAGCTCGAACAACCAGTAGTACGGCACGGCGACCATCCCGACGCGCCCGTAGCGCGGGTTGAACGTCATGTGACGGTACGCCCACAGCGTCTCCCACAGGCCCCGGTGCCAGCGAGCCCGTTGGCTGCGCAGCACGCGGCGCGTGCTCGGCACCTCGGTCCAGCACACCGGCTCGGCGACGAACCGGACGGCGTAGGGCCGCTTCGCCCGGCGCATGTTGCGGTGGATGCGCAGCACGAGCTCGAAGTCCTCGCCGATCGTGGTCGGGTCGAGCCCGCCGGCCTCGACGACGACGTCGCGGCGGAACACGCCGAACGCGCCGCTGATCAGGATGAGCGACTGCAGCCGCGACCAGCCGGCGCGGCCGAGGTAGAACGCCCGCAGGTACTCGACGACCTGGATGCGTGGCAGCCAGGTCGGCGGGTTGCGCACCTCGATGACGCGCCCCGCCCGGGTCCGGCAGCCGTTGACGGCGCGGATCACGCCACCCGTTGCGACCATGCGGGTCGGTTCGTCGGCGAACGGCTTGCACACGGTCAACAGGGCGTCCGGTTCGAGGATCGAGTCGGCGTCGACGAACACGACGAGGTCTTCGACGGCGGCGTTGATCCCGACGTTGAGCGAGTCGGAGCGGCCGGAGTTCGCCTTGCGGATCACCGTGAGGCGGGTGCGGCCATCGCGAGGGATGTGCACGCTCTCGGGAGAGAGCCGACTCCGGATGTCGGTGGGCAGCGAGCGCGAGACGGGCACGAGGTCGAACGCCGCGCGCAGCGCTTCGAAGCCGGCGTCGGTGCTGCCGTCGTCGACGACCACCACCTCGTGGCGGGGGTAGCGCAGTGACAGCAGCGACGTGATCGACGTGACGATGCCGGCCTCTTCGTTGAACATCGACACGATGACCGAGATCCCCGGGGCGAGGCGTGACGACACGGCCTGCTCGCGTCCGGCGAACTCCATGCGCCGCTTGTGTCGGCGGAAGTCGAGCGCGGCGAGCACGATCAGCGCCAGGAGCGACGTGTTGATCAGCAGGAAGTAGACGATGACCGGGATCGCCGCGGCGTTCATGATCGTCTCCACCACGTCCGCGGCCCGGTCGGCGATCGACGCCGCGATGACGGTGGTGCCGGTCATCGTTGGCGACCGGCGGTCTGCAGGCGGTGGACGTCGAGGATGAACGCCGCAGCGGCGTTGCCCGGACCGTCGTCGCCCGCGGCTGCGCTGACGAGGACGTTGCGACCGGGTTGGCCGAGGTCGAGCAGGCTGAGCGCGGCGATCTCGGCAAGCCGGCGGTCGTCGTCGTCGAGCAGGGCGCAGAGCGTGGCCACTCCCTCGCGCTGGCCGAGCTCGCCGAGCGCGGCGGCGGCGGCGTGGCGGACGGCCGGGGGGTTGCCGGCGGCGGTCGCCCGGGCCAGTACCTCGACGGCGGCGTGACCGCCGATCGCGCCGACGGCGCGCGCTGCGCTGGCCCTGACGGTGCGTGACAGGTCGTCGTCGACCCGGTCGAGGAGCCGAGGCGTGAGCTGGCCGAAGAGGCCGTGGCCGGCGACCGTGGCGGCGACTTCGCGCACCGACTCTCGCGGGTCGTCGAGCGCCCGCCGCAGCGGCTCGGCGATGCCGGGGCCCATCGCCATCAGCGCTTCGGCCACTGAGGCGGCCGGCACGCCGGGCTGGCCCCGTCCGTCGGTGAGGGTGTCGAGCACGGCGGTGGCCGAGTCGGCGTCGCCGATGCGCCCGAGCGCCTCGACGGCGAGCAGGCGCACCTCCGCCTCGTGATCGCCCAACCGGGGCCGGATCGCCGGGGCGACGGCCGGGTCCCTCGTCATGCCGAGCAGCCACGTGGCCCGTGACCGCCGGACGACCGATCGTGAGTCGAGATCGTCGAGGGCCCGGCGGATCGAGCCGAAGTCGCCGAGGATGCGGACGAGGCTGGTCGCCGGTTCGCCGCGGATCTTCGACAGCATGCCGAGGATCACCGCCTCGGCGTCGGCGCGAGCCGGCGGGGGCAGGGCGGTGAGCGCCGCCTCGGCGGTGCCGTCGTCGTCCTCGCCGGCGGCCACCGCCACGACGAGCGGTCGCACGAGGTGGTGGCGCAGCTCGGTCTGCCGTTCGGCTCGGTGCCGGCGCACCTTGGTGATGATCGTGGCGACGACGAGGGCGACGCACACCGCTGCGACCACCACGTTGGTGACGATCAGCAGCCGGGCGTCGACGAGGTCGCTCACGAAGTGCGCTGCAGCAGCGCCGTGACTCGGTGCACGAGCTCGCGCGGGCTGAACGGCTTGATCACGTAGTCGTCGGCCCCGGAGGCGAAGCCGGCGTCCACGTCGAGATCGCGCGAGCGGGCGGTGAGGAGGATCACGCACATGCCGCCGAGGTTCTCGTCGGCGCGGATCTCGCGCAGCACGTCGATCCCCGAGAGGCCCGGCATCATCACGTCGAGGATGGCGATGCGAGGGGGCGAAGCGCGTACGGCGTCGAGAGCGGCGGCTCCGTCGCCGACCGACGTCACGGCGAATCCGGCTTGTTCGAGCTTGAAGGCCACGAGCTCGCGGATGTCGGCGTCGTCGTCGGCGACGAGGACCGGGACAGGCGGTTGATCGGTCATCGGAGTCCTTTGGGCGGCATTCGGGACATCGCGGATGGTAGTTGGCCGCGCGGTCGGCGTCGGGGACGCGTGGTCGCATCGGGCCCGGTGCCGAACGCTGTGAGGGTCAACCGGCCAAGGCGTTGTCGATCCACACGAGGAACGAGGAGACGAGGTCGACGTGCTCGGGTCGGTTCAGCCGTCGATCTCGAACCAGACGATCTTCGATGCCGGATGGGTCGTCACTCCCCAGCGCGTGCTGAAGGCCTCGACGATCCGGAGTCCGTGTCCACCGACTCGCGGGCTGTCGAGCGGCTGGACGACCGGAAGGTGCTCCGATGTGTCGGTGACCTCGACTCGGAGGCAGTTGGCTTCAGGTGAGAACCAAGCAGCCAGCTCACACGTCCCGGCGGCGACGATTGCATTGGTGACGAGTTCGCTGACCGCCACTGCGGCGTCGGCGTGCCAGTCAGCCGGATCGACTGCCGAGAGCAACCCGGCGACCGCCTGACGCGCCTCGCGCACCGAAGCGACACCGGTGAGAGTCCTGGTCACGTGAGGCGGAGGCAGGAACGTCGTCGCCATCGGTTCGCCCGTACCCACGTTGCGCTTCCGTGAACCCGCCACTTGTGCAACGTACGCCATTCACCGGCAATACTTGGCGCGTGTCGAGCGACGATACGTTCCACGTCGAGATGGACTCTCATCCCGACGACACCCTGACAGTGACGTTGGCAGGCGAACTCGACGTCAACGAGGCCGACTGGGTCGAGGACACCCTCTCCGCCGCTGCCGCGCACCACTCGAAGCTGGCGATCGACCTCAGCGGACTGGAGTTCCTCGACTCGACCGGACTGCGCTCACTCGTCACCCTCAAACAACGTGCAGCGATCCTGCAGATCGAGGTTCGCTTCGAGAGGCCTTCCTCGGCAGTGTCCCGGGTGATCGCCGCGGCCGGACTCCAGTCAACGTTGGACTAGTTCCACCGCCCTCATGGGTCGGGAGGGGTCGGTGAGGTGGAGATCGTGCCGGACATATCGCGACGATCAGCACCGTTGGTTTCGGCTCAGATGCGGGCGTTCACCCAGTCGGCCACGACGTCGGCGACGCGGTCGCGTGCACCCGCCGGCTCGACGAAGTAGTGATCGCCGGGCAGCGTGACGTAGTCCTTGTCCGTCGCGCCGAGCCCTTCGAAGATGGCGTCGGCCTGGCTCGGGAACACGCCGCAGTCGGCGTCGGGCTGCACGAGCAGCGTGGGCAGGTCGATGCGCGGCAGGTGCTTGGTGGCGCTGCAGTCGGAGTCGGTGAGGCTCCACATGTTGAGCCACGTACGGCACGTGTTGGTGGTGCCGATGCCGAACACGCCGGAGTTGGCACGCTTGGGTACGCCCCCGTAGCACCAGTTGGGCTTGCGGTTGGACGGGTCGAGCGTGGGGTCGATCATGCGCAGGTCGGCCCACGTGCGGCTCATCGTGAACACCCGGTCGGAGATGCCGAGGGCGGCGAGGCGGTCGAGCTCGCTGTGGCACCACGCCGTGATGCGGGCGTTGCGGTCGCGTTGGCCGGCCCGGTAGTGCACGACGAACTCGGGCGAGTACGGCGGGCCGTGTTCCGGCGCGAACGGGTCGAGCGTGGGGTCGACGGACGTGATGTCGGACTCGTCGACGACCGAGGCATCCATCCAGTCGGTGAGCACCTCGGGCCGGCCGGGGTGGGCGGCCAGGAACACGAACAGGTCGCAGGGCGGCAGGTCGAGCGCCGCTTCGATGACGTCGCGGTCACGGGCGCCGCGGATGATCGGGCCGCGACTCTGGGAGTGGTATGCGCCCATCAGCGATCCACCACCGGAGTTGCCGAGCAGGACGACCTTCTCGACGCCATGCTCTCGCAGCCAGCGGACGCCGACGGCGATCTCGGCGAGGGCGTGGTCGAGCAGGAAGTAGGCCTCGTTGCCGCGGAAGCGGGTGTTCCAGCCGAGGAACCCGAAGCCGCGGGCGGCCATGAAGTCGGCCAGGTAGTGCTCGGAGAAGTCGACGTTGTAGTGCGTGGCGATGAACGCCGTGGTCGGAGCGGGCTGGCCGGCGGGCGTGTGGTAGAGGCCCTGACACGGGTAGCCGCCGGCGCCGGCGCGGCCGACGACGGGGGAGGGGAGCCCGACGAACTCCCGGTTCACCGGGGTCATACGGTGATCGTCTTGTCCTCGTCGTAGGAGCGTTCGGTGGCGTCGAGCAGCGACAGGGCGCGTTCGGGCTCGGGGGTGAACCCGGGCGTGTCACGGCACATCTCGACCATGATCCCGTTGGGATCGAGGTAGTACAGCGAGTGGCACCAGCCGTGGTCGACCTCCATCAGCGGCTTGATGCCGGCGGCGGTCATCCGCTCGCGGACGGCTTCTTGCTGGTCGACGTCGGCCTTGAAGGCGATGTGGTTCACCCACACCGGCAGGCCGTTGCCCTTGGAGATCTCGCTGCTCCAGCCCTCCTTCTCGCCGACGCCGTGGACGTCGAAGAAGGCGATGCAGTTGCCGTCGCCGAGATCGTAGAACGTGTGGCGGAAGAAGCCGCCGTTCTCGAAGTTCTCCACCTCGGTGTGGACGAGCTTGAACCCCATCAGGTCCTCGTAGAAGCGATGCGTCTCGTGGATGTCCTTGCACGCGTAGGCAACGTGGTGGAGTCCCTGCGACGCCGGCTTGGCGCTGCTCGTCATGGCTACCCCCTGGTTCGATCGGTGCACCGGCGCGCCGGGTGCTGTCGGGCTCGTTCGCGTGCCATGTTACCGCGAACTGAACCTGATGTTAGGTTCTGGTTGCGCCGGCGGTCGAATCGCGGGGCGGCAACGTCGGCGTCGCCGCGATGATGGCCAGATGGCCGTCGACGTCGAGCAGCTGGACGACCCGCACGCGGTGCTGCGGACGGCGGGGGCCTTCCTCGCCGGGGACCCGGTCCGCCACAATCTCATCCTCACGCTGCTCGAGACCCGTGCCCGCGACCCGGAAACAGGCCGCTACTGGGTGATGTCCACCGGTGCCGAGGGCTCGCGGTCGGTGATCGGGGTGGCGCTGCAGTCGCCGACGACCTACGCGGCCACGATCACGCCGATGCCGCGCGACGCTGCCGTGGCAGTCGTCGATGCCGTCGTCGACGCCGGCATCGACGTGCCGGGCGTGATGGGTGAGCCGGCGGCGGCCGCTGCATTCGCCGGGCACTGGACAGAGCGCACTCGCTCGGTCGCCGCGCCGACCGCCGGTCTACGGCTCTACGAGGTGGTCGACGTCATCGATCCCCGCCCGGCGCCCGGTGGTCCGGTGCCCGCCAAGCCGACCGATCGTGAGCTGCTCGTGAGCTGGTTCGAGGCGTTCGCCGTCGAGACGGGGTCGCCCCCGGAGGCGGCCACTGCGGCGGTCGATCGCCGGCTCCCGGCCGGCCACATCTCGCTCTGGCGAGATGGCGGCGAGGCCGTGGCGATGACGGCGGTGTCCGAACCCGTCGCCGGCGTGGCCCGCATCGCGCCCGTGTACACGCCTCGCCGGTTGCGCGGTCGCGGCTTCGCTTCCAACCTCGTCGCCCACCTGTCACGCCGAGTCCTCGACGCCGGGCAGCGCTGCATGCTCTACACCGACCTCGCCAACCCGACGTCGAACGCCGTCTACCGCGCCCTCGGCTACACCGCCGTCGACGAAGCCGTCCGCTACACGTTCACCACCAAATCCTGATTCTCAGCCGTCTCTCGTCGCGTTTCTGCAACCTCAGCAGTACAGGAATCGCTGTGCTACGGCGCGTTGGTCTGCTCCTGAGGCTGGAGTGCCGACGTCGGTCGTCGGTCGCCGGCACCTTGTGGGTGCGACGGGGCGGTTTGGATCGCCGGTTGCGGTTGCCGCACTCTCCGTCACCAACCTCGAGGTCGGCGCGGCTCGTCGGGGATGTTTCGGGGGCTGGATCGTGACGGTTTTCGTCACGATCCAGCCCTGGATCACCGAATGGCACGATCGAGCCCCAGATTCTCGACGTTGTCCAGCGTCCACCCGGCCACTGACGTCGATCACCTCACCGTCGGAGCAGCAGCCGTCACCAGCGACACGGACCGACCTGCGGCGAGGCGCGACGGCCCCGGTCGAAGTGCCGACCCAGCGCGCTCCCCGAGGCCCACCCCGTACGCACTTCCACCGTCCAGAACCCACGAACGCGACAGGAGCGCCCCAAATCGCGACGAATGACGGCTGAGAATGCGAGTTCCGGGGTTCTACGGTGAGGCGGGTGGACGTCGACATCGATCGTGACCTCGTCGCCTACTACGAGGCCGAGGCGCGAGACGGACGCCGTACCGAACAGGGCGAGCTGCGCCGCCGGCTGCGGGCCGAATTCGCCGCGCAACTCGCCGCCGAGCGGCGTGACCACCTCGTCGACGTCGGGGCCGGGCCCGGGCTCGACACGCTGGCGTGGCAACGAGACGGGTACCGCGCAGTCGGCGTCGATCTCGCTCACGCCAACGTCGAGGTGATGCGCCGCGGCGGCGCACCTGCTGTGACGGCGTCGCTGTACGCCCTCCCGTTCCGCACGGGATCGTTCGACGCCCTCTGGACGATGAGCACGTTCGTCCACGTCCCGCACGACCGCTTCGACGCGGCGATCGCCGAGATGATCCGGGTCGTGACACCGGGGGCGCCGCTGGGCATCGGCGCGTGGGGCGGCGTCGACTTCGAGGGCCGCCCCGAGGTCGGCGACCTGCGTCCGTACCGCTTCTTCTCGCTCGCCGCCCACGACCGTTGGCGAGAGATGCTGGCCCGCCACGGCACCGTCGAACGTTTCGACGCCTTCGACGTCGGCGACCGCGGCGGCTGGCACTACCAATTCGCCGTCCTACGTTCCTGACGAATCGGACCGTCGCGACCGCACCGCACCGAACCGGACTACACCGACCGAGCCGGACCGTGAGCGACGGATACCGCCGCCGGGACGGTCGACGCCGGCTGCGACGATGGCCGGGTGCCGGAACGTGTCCACGACGACGAGCCCGACACCGGCGAGACGACCGTGCGGGCGCTGTTGGAGCGCCAGTGTCCCGATTGGGCCGGTCGCCCCGTGACCTACCTCGCCACGTCGGGCACCGACAACGCGATGTGGCGGGTCCACGATCCCCGCGGCGACGTCGTCATGCGCCTGCCGCGGCGGCCCGGCGCCGCTCAGAACATCGACGTCGAGGTCGCCGTCCTGCAGCAGCTGGTGGACTCCCCGCTGACGACGGTGATGCGCACCCCTCGCGTCCGTCACGTCGGGCTGGCCGACCCCGACGTGTTCCCGTTCGGGTGGGCGATCCTCGAGTGGCTGGAGGGTGACGACGCCTGGACCGTGCGAGACACACTGGGCGACGACGAGGAGCGCCTCGCCTGCGACGTCGCGCACGCCGTGCACGCGATCGCCGCCCTCGAGGACATGCCCGTGTCCCGGCGGCGGCCCGGCGATCGCGGTGGTCCGATCGGACCAGTACTGGACGGGATCGAGGCGTGGCTCACCGAGCCACGATGGAACGCGGCGGCGATGATCGACGTCGCCGCAGTGCGCCGAGTGGTGGCAGAGGCTGTGGAGATGAGCGGCGGCGACGGGCCGATCGCAGAGGTGTTCGTGCACGGTGACCTCATCCCGGGGAACCTCCTCGTGAGCGGGGGTCGGTTGACGGCGGTGATCGACTGGGGGAGCGCGGGGATCGCCGATCCGGCCCAAGACCTCGCTCCCGCCTGGTCGCTGTTCGGGGCCCGCGGCCGGCAAGTGTTCGGGGATGCGGTCGGCGCCGACGAGCCGACGTGGCAGCGGGCCCGCCTGTTCGAGGTGCTGCACGCGGTGGGTGGCGTCCTCTACTACGTGCCGCGCGGCCATCCGCTGGGCGACGTGATGTCGCGCACGCTCCACCGGCTCGTCACCGGCGAATGACGGTGCCGGGCGCGCCGAGCCGGTCGCGGATCGTCCCCAAAGTTGGTGACGATCGCCGACATGCTCGTTGCGGCTCGGATGCCACGAGCACGATCTCGCCGGGTCGGACGATGAGTCGCCGGCTCCCGCGTCGTCGGTAGTCGTGACGGCGACGGACCTCGTCGCCGCGTCCACGTCCGACCGCTCACCCGAGGAGTCACGATGCCCACCCTTCGACCGCACCTCTGGTTCGGCAACAACCGGGCGGCGGAGGCCGCCGCGTTCTACGCCGAGCACATCCCCAACTCGTCGGTGACCAAGGTGACGCCGGCACCCGGTGGCCTCGGCGGCCTCGAGGAGGGCGCCGACTTCATCGTCGAGTTCGTCGTCTGCGGCCTACCCGTCGTGGCCCTCAACGCCGGGCCCGAGTTCCACCTCGACGAGGCCTTCTCGTTCTATCTCCTGGTCGACACGCAGGAGGAGGTGGATCACTACTGGGAGCTGCTCACCGCCGACGGCGGCCAGCCCAGCGCTTGCGGCTGGTGCAAGGACAAGTTCGGTGTGTCGTGGCAGGTGATCCCCAAGCGCCTCGAGGAGCTGTCGGGCGACTACACGACCGACGCCAACAAGCGCGTGATGAACGCCATGCTCCAGATGAGCAAGATCGACATCGCCGCCCTCGAACGCGCCAACGCCGACGCCGCCTGACGAGCGTTACGGTTGGTGCCAGGCACCTTCCGTAACGCGCGACGTCGCTCCTCAGACCTCGTAGGCGGCGGCGACCTTCTTCGGCACGCACATCCGCCACGCCTCGACCAGCAGCTCCCGCAGCTCGTCGACGTCGATCGCCGCGAGCCGCACGCACACCCATCGGTACCGCATCTCCGACGGCCGGGGCAGGAAGAACTTGTCCGGCTCCGATGCCACGAGCGCCTCGCGCTCTTCCCTGGAGAAGCCGAACCCCATCGTGGACTCGTCGCGTGAGAACGCGGCGTAGACGATCTGGCCGACACGGAACTTCACCTGGTCGCGCACGAGCGCCTCGTACGAGCGCGGCAACGGGGCGACGATGGCCCGGGCGTCGTCGATCGTCACGCCCACGGTCGGTGCGCCGGCACGGTTGGCAGTCGGGGACATGGGTCCATGGTCGTCCGCACCGCCGCCCGATGCGATTCCCTGCGGGGAATCAGCGCGACGACATGCCATCTGCCGGCCGGCCGCCGAGGCCGTTGGTCCCGTACGACAGAATCGCGAGGTGGACCGCGGTGAGCGCATGCTGATCCCGTGCGATGGCGGGCCCTCGACCAGTCGCCTCGTTCGGTACCCCCCGCCGGTTGAGATCGCCGAGCATGGAGGCACGTACGTCTTGGTCGACGACGGTCCGGTGGAGCACTGGCGATACCAGTTCGTGCCCGCCTCGACCTGATCCACCACCGCGACGCGTCGTGTCCCCGTCAGGTTCAGGGCATCGGCGGACGCGGCGTCCACGGACCGGCGGCCACGAGCTGGTCGATCGCCTGGGATACCTCCGTGACCATCTCGGTGTGGAAGCGCGCCGGCCGGCCGTACGGATCGCTCACGTCGTCTGCGGGATCCGGCCGCAGCATCGCGCTCGCCTGGCGGCCCTGGCCGAGACGCCGGCGCCAGTCCTCGAACGACTCGTCGGAGGTGGGTGCGTCGATAGAGATCGCCCGACGGGCGAGCTCCTTCAGCGTGAACGTGCGTGGCCATGCGCCGGGGTCGAGCGCCACGACGTCTCGCAGGTGCTCGCGCGTCATCGTCACCACGAGATCGGCCCCGTCGGTGCCGAGGATCGAGCGGTCGATGGTGCGCGACGTGTGATCAGCGAGATCGACGCCGACGGCCGCAGCAGCCGAGACGGTCCCGGGGTCCATGCCGGCGGAGTACCGACCCGTGCCGGCCGATGTCACCACCCAGCCGCGTCCGTCGCCGGTGCCCACGCCCTCCAGTGCTCGCGCCAACAGCCGCTGGGCGACGGGGGAGCGGCAGACGTTCGCCGTACACACCACCAGCAGCCGCCGCGGACCCCCACCCGACGACTCGTTCGATCCGACCACGCCGGCAGGTTACCGACGCCTCTCACTCGGCGAACGAACGCTGATCGAGGGGTGTGGATCCGCGGCCAGCCGGAGGCACGCCGAGCGGCCGGGTCTGACCCCTAGTGGTCTGTCGCCGGATTGGTAAGGGTGTCTCGCTTGCTGGATCTCGCCGCTGGCTGCGTTGCTCGTCCTCGAAAGACTGGGTGTATTCCTTCGTCCTCGCGCCTTGCCAGCGACGAGCCCAGCGGCGCGATCCACCTCACCAACTCGACGACAGACCCCTAGCGGTCTCGAACGGTGTAGGTGAGGTGGGTGACCCGGGGCGACGCCACGGTGTCGACGAGCTCGAGGGCGACGCGGGAGGCGTCCACGCCCTCGAACAGCCGGACGCCGGCACCGAAGAGCACGGGTGACAGGGCGATCGTGAACTCGTCGATCAGCCCGGCGTTGAGGTACGACAGGATCGTCTCGCCGCCGCCGGCGATGCGGACGTCGCGGTCGCCGGCTGCGTCCCGAGCGAGCCCGAGCGCGGCCTCGATGCCGTCGTTGACGAAGTGGAACGTGGTCCCGCCCGGCCGCTCCCACGGACCCCGTTCGGTCTGGGTGACGACGAACACCGGCGTGTGGAACGGCGCCTCGTCCGGCCACGCCTGCTCGCCAGCGTCGAAGAGGTGCTTGCCCATCACGCTGGCGCCCGTACGTTCGAACGTCGCCCGGACGATGTCGTTGTCGCGCCCTTCCTCGCCGCCGTCTCCGAGCTTGAGGTTCTCCCGGAAGAACCGCAGCGGGAAGACCCACTGCTGCAGCTCCATCCACTGCTCGCCCATCAGCTCCTCGCTGGACTCAGGGGCGATGTATCCGTCGAGCGACATCGACACGCTAAAGAACACCTTGCCGGCCATCAGCCCGCATCCCCCTTCTCGAGAAGCTCGCCGACGTAGTCCGCGAGATGGCTCAGTGTCTGGTGTCCGCCCTCGACCGCGTGGTACTTCTCGACCGCTTCGTCACGGAGCTGCTTGGTGGGGAAGACCGTGCGCATGTCGATCCTCGTCGCCGAGCCATCGGGCTCGAACGTGAGGACCGTCTCAAAGGCGTTGGGGTCCCCCCGACGTTCGCCATGCAGCATGGCGATCCGTTCCGGCACGGCGATGTCGGTCCACGAGATCCACTCCTGGTAGTCCGTGCCGTCGGGGCCGTGCATCACGAAGTCCCACTCGCCGCCGACGCGGAACTCGAACGACGCCGTCGTCGTCGTGAATCCGTCCGGACCCCACCAGTGCGACAGGTGTCCGACGTCGGTGAACGCTTCGAACACCAACTCCCGAGGGGCGTCGATGACGCGGGAGATGTTGACCTCGCGGTCGGTGGTGTCGATCGTGTCGGGGGCTTGTCGTCTTGTCGTGTTCATCGACTAGTCCTTCTCTTCTTCCTGTCTCTTCTGTCTCAGGTCTTGCACGTAGTTCTCGAGGCGGTCGAAGCTCTCGTTCCAGAACTGCTCGAACCCGCCCGTCCACTCGTGGACCGGTCGCAGCCCGCGGGCGTCGAGGCGGTACAGCGACTGCTTGCCGGACCGGCGGTCTTGCACCAGTCCGACCTCCCGGAGCACCCGCAGATGCTTGGAGGCGCCCGGCTGCGTGATGCCCAGCTCCCGGGCGACCTCGGTGACCGGCCGCTCCCCGCCGCGCAGCAGCGTCAGGATCTGCCGGCGCTGCGGCTCGGCGATCGCATTGAAGACGTCCGACGTCGTCGCAGCCCGTGCCATGCGGAGATCATATGCCCATATCGGCATGCGTCCAACATGCCGTAGCAGGATTCAGGTGGGGCCGAGGAGATCCCAGCGGTTTCCGGCGATGTCGAGGAACACGGCGAGACGCCCGTACGGCTCGCGGCGCGGCTCGGTCACGAACTCGACGCCGGCGGCGGTCATGCGGGCGTAGGCGGCATCGAAGTCGTCGACGCGGAGGAACAGTCCGACGCGGCCGGCGAACTGATTCCCCACGGCGGCGGCCTGCTCCTCGCCGTCCGCTCGGGCCAACAGGATGCCGGTGGTGGCGCCGAGCGGGCGGACGACGACCCATCGCTTCGGTCGTCCGTCGTTGGTCAGCGAGGGGGAGTCCTCGACGAGGTCGAAACCGAGCGCGTCGACGAAGAAGCGGATCGCCGGGTCGTACTCCTCGACGATGACGGCCACGAGCTCGATGTCCACCGGCCAAGCGTAGGGTTCGCCCTGTATCGGCGATGTATGTCCGCCCCGAACTTGCGAACGCCTGTTCGCCGCGCGAGGCTGGTGGAGATGCTCGCGCCACATGAGATCGAGTCCCTCCGACGGTCGGCGGCGATGGCCCCGTTGAAGCCCAGCGACCTCGACCGCCTCTTCACTGCGGCGGCCGAGATGGCGGCCGAACGGGCCGCCATCGCCAAGGTCCTCGACGAGCTGCCCGCGTCGTTCGGCGCCGTTCGCGCCGCCCTCAACGAGCTCAAGCGCATCGTCGGCTGAGCCGACAAGTCCGATCGTCGGCTGAGCCGACAAGTCCGATCGTCGGCTGAGCCGACAAGTCCGATCGTCGGCTGTGTGAGGCAGGCCGGGGGCTGCGTCAGATGCTGGCGACGGCCGCGACAGCTGCGCCCATCAGCGCGTCGAAGTCGGCTTCGCTGGCCCCAGGTCGCGGTGTGGGTACGAGGCGGTGTACCCCGAGCTCGGCGAAGGCGTGCACCGTCTCGTCGGTGAGCTCCACGCGTGGGGTCACGCTGATCTCCAGCTCGCCGAGGTGGTCGGGCCGTTCCACTTCGTCGGCCGCCCGGCGGAGGCCTTCGATCGACGCCGCGGTGTCCTCGGGCTTCTGGGCGAACCCGTACCACCCGTGGCCGCTCGTCACCGCCCGGCGGTACGCCGGCGCGCTGTGGCCGCCGATGACGATCGGAATCGGCTGCTGCACCGGACGCGGGTGGGCGTCGATGCCGGCGAAGTCGCTGAAGCGTCCGTGGTGTTCGGGGTGCTCGTCGTACCACAGGCTCGTCATGGCGGCCAGATGGTCGTCGGTGACGGCGCCTCGTTCGTCGTAGTTGGCGCCGATGGCGGCGAACTCCGGTTGGAGGTAGCCGACGCCGATACCCAACGTCACCCGTCCACCGGACAGCACGTCGAGGCTGGCCACCTCCTTCGCCAGCACGAGCGGGTTGCGCTGGGGAAGGATCACGATGCCCGTGGCGAGGCGGATCGTCGACGTGGCCGCGGCGGCCCAGGTGAGGGCGAGCACGGCGTCGATGCACGGGTCCTGCGGGGCCATCGGCGACGGTGGCACCTGCGGGTCGGGTAAGACGATGTGCTCGCCCGCCCACAGCGACTCGTAGCCGAGCGACTCGGCCGTGCGGGCCACGCCGGCGATGCGCTCCGGCGAGGCGTTGGCCCCGATGTTGATGTTGAACAGGCCGAGCTTCACGCTCGCCAGTATTGCCCAGCCGGTCCCGACAACACTCGGCCACACCGAGAGAGTGCTTGGCTCGTCGGGCGGCGCGGTGGTTCGCGCGTCGGACAGGCAGTAGCGTCGTGACCCATGGCACGCGCACGCGCGGTGTGGACGGGGACGATCGTCGTCGGGCTGGTCCAGGTGCCTGTGCGCCTGCTCACCGCCGTTCGCCACAAGGACATCTCGTTCAACCAGATCGACGAGCGCAACGGCGCCCGCATCCGCTACCGCAAGGTCAGCGAAGCCACGGGCGAAGAGGTGCCGTCGGAGCACATCGTCAAGGGCGTCGAGATCGAGAACCGCGGCTGGGTCGTGCTCGACGACGACGACCTGGCGGCAGTGGCGCCGGCCAAGTCGAAGGAGATCGACGTCTCGGTGTTCGTGCCGGCCGACCAGGTGCCGGCGGTGATGTACGACAAGCCGTACCTGCTGGCGCCGGGCAAGTTCGGCCACAAGCCCTACGTGCTGCTCGCCGAAGCCCTTGCCGAGTCCGGGCGGGTGGCGATCGGGCGGTTTGTGATGCGCCAGACAGAGAACCTGTGCGCCATCCGTTCCGACGGCCAGCGGCTCACGTTGACCACCCTCGTTTTCCCGGACGAGATCGTGAACATTGCCGACGTCGACGACGATCAGAACGTGTCGCTCGACGAGGTGTCGGTCTCCGACCGCGAGGTGGCGATGGCCCGTGGCCTCGTCGATGCGCTGTCGGACGACTGGGAGCCCGCCAAGTTCCGCGACACCTATCGCGGCGAGGTGATGGCGCTGATCACCGCCAAGGCCGAAGGCAAGGCGTTCGTCGCGGCCGATGCGCCCGAACGCGACGACGTGGTCGATCTCGCGTCCGCGCTCGAGGCGTCGGTGGCTGCGGCCCAGGCCGCCCGCCAGCGCCACCCCACGGCCCGCAAGGCGTCAGCCGCCCAGGCCAAGAAGCCGCGCGCCCGCGCCAAGAAGACGGCCTGACGATCCCCATCCCGGCCTAGTCCCGTCGATCGGCGGGTACGCGCCCGGCATGACGAAGCGTGAACTGATCGAACCCCACGAGGGCGACAAGCGCTACGTGCGACGTGACAGCAAGGGCCGGTTCTCCAAGGTCGCCGACGTCGGCCGGTCCCTGGCCCGTGACGTTCGCTCGAAGGCCAAGTCGGTGGTGAAGTCCGGTCAAGGCGACCGGGGCGACCGCCAGAGCAAGAGCTGACGCCTGGCGACCGGGGGGCGCCCACCCCGACGGTGGGCGCCGTTGCGCGCCCGGGTTGGCGTCACCGATGAGTTGTCTCGGCCCGACCCGTCTCCACGTCGTCGAGGTGTGAACGCAGCGTGCTCAGCGGGCTGTCCACCCTCACTGCCCTCGATCAACCCGCAGAGCCCGGCACGGAGGACGACGATGGAGACCGCACGACCCGACACGACATCGACCGCAACCCAGCCGTTCCGGTTCGGGGTCGTTGCGCCGGTGCAGTCCGACCTGACGTCGTGGCGCGAGCAGGTGCCTCGCATCGCCGACCTCGGCTACTCCACGCTGCTGATGCCCGACGTGCCGCGCTGGCAACCGGCGCCCGGACCCACCCTCGCCGTCGCCGCGATGGCCGCCGACATCCGCGTGGGCACGTGGGTATATGCCTCGGCGCTGCACGAGCCGTGGCGCGCCGCGTGGGAGGCGCATTCGCTGACCGAGCTCACCGACGGCCGGTTCGAGATGGGCATCGGCATCGGCCGGCCCGGCATCGAAGACCTCGGTCTGCCGGTGGCCCCACCGACCGAGCGGCTGGCCCGGATTCGCGAGACGGTGCAAGAGCTACGTGACCTCGACGGTCCCGACGTGCACACGCCGCTGGCGATGGCCGTGCGCGGGCCGAAGGCGTTGGCCCTGGCCGCCGAGCTCGCCGACACCGTTGCCATCGCCCTCATGCCCGACGACGAGAGGGCCGAGACCACCCGCGTGGTACAGGCCTTCCGAACCGATCACGACAGTGGCCAGCTCGAGCTGGCGCAGCACGTGGCGGTCGTCGGCGACACGATCGCTCCGTTCATGGCGGGACCAGGCATCGATCCCGCCGCCCTGCGCGCCGCCGACTCGCTGGCGGTGCTCCCCGACGACCCCGCCGCGGTCGTCGAGGAGCTCCACCGTCGCCGCGACGAGCTCGGGTTCTCCTATTTCGTCTTCGGCTCCATCTCCGCCGGAACGCTCGCGCCCGTCGTCGCCGAACTGGCCGGCACGTAGCGGCGCACCGTCTGCCGAGCCGGCGATCAGGCCGCCGGCTCGGCAGGCGAGATGCCCAGGGCGATGCGGTCCAGCGACCCCATGCTCGGCCGGGCCTGGCCCCGCTCGATCTGCGAGAGGAACGGTTGCGACACACCCGCAACGGCCGCGAGCTGCTGCATCGTCATGTTGCGCGCCCGGCGCCATTTCCTGATCGCCACACCGAGCCGAAGGGCGAGCTCGTCCACGGCCATGGCGGCATCGTACCGAGCCGTGCTTCCACCGAACGGGTTTCCGGCCATCGCCGAACACCGGTGATCGATGGTCACCGTCCGAGGAGCCGGCGGATGAACGTAGCGTCGATCGTGCGACGTGGTGGAAGGGGCGGGTGGTGGGAGTTCGACGACAAGTCCACTCCGGGATCGGGAGCAGGACGCGGGTCGCCGAAGACATCGGCGAGCCAGAGCGTGCGCTCGCTGAACCAGTATCGGAGCATCGTCACGTCGCCGTCACCGAGGTCCGAGATGCAGCCTTCGGCGGTGACGAATCCGGCCCACGAGAGATGCACGCCGTCGTACTGCTCGGCGACCGACCGCCAGTCCGGCACGAGATGCCGACCGACGGCGGTCCGTGCCGCGCGCTGGCCCGTGACGCCGAGCAGCGGAGCGACGTCCTGGCGGTGTTGGTTGACGCCGGGCAGCTCCCAACCCGGATGGGGAGCAGCCCGGCGCGGATGGTCGCTCACGAGTCGTGCCCAGTCGGCGGGCCGGCGGATCTCGAAGACGCGAGCCTCGGGCCGTACCGGGAGCCACCACCTCGAGACGGGACCGGTCTCGTACTCCCATGCTCCCAGCATCTCCACCACCGCCTCTGGCGGCGGATCGGCGGAGGTCCAGAGACCACTGAACGTGAACTCGCCCGCGCCGTACACCTCGTCGAGGCGCTCGAACAGCGGCGCGCAGGACTCCAACCAGCCAGCGCCGTCGGTCCACCACAGCTGGCCGGAGCGGTCGAGCGGCGCGTCGAGGTCGTCGCTGAACCGCGTCGCGATCGCCTCGGCGATGGGTACCCGCCGTTGAGCTTGCCGGTAGCCCTCGGCGATCCTGGCGGGTGCGTCGCCGATCCACGGGCCGGCCTCGACGACGACCGCGAAGAGTGCGGCGTCGACGAGGGCGCCGAACGTCATCGATGCGACCGCCTCGACTGTTGCGTCGACCGATTCCCGTTCCGTACCGCGCGCTGTCGGATCTCCCGAGCCGGCGGCGCGCGCCTCGAGAACGTTCAACCAGCACACGCCGAGCGGCGAGGCGAGCACAGAGTCCACGAGATCCTCGTCCACGTCGAGCCCACCGTAGGAGGGGCGGGCCGGTGGTCGATCGTCGAAATCAGTCCGTGGAGGCCGGCGAGATCTGGAGCACGAACTGCCGGCAGACGTACACGCGGTGGTAGCGGGCACGCAGCTCGGCCTCGTGTTCGATCGGTGCGTGGCAGAAGGCGATCACCGGAGCCGACAGCGGCGGGGGAGTCGTGAAGCCGTCGTCGGGCTCGTGGTAGCCCTTGTACACGTGCAGGTACCGGTACTCCTCGGTGAAGCCATTCGCGGTGTACCACCGAAGCGCCGCCTCGTCCTCGCGGGTCCATGCGTCGAGCGTGGTCACACCGGCTGGGAGACGGGCCAGTCCTTCCCGGAGCAGCGCTGTGGCGAGACCGGCGCGCCGGTGGTCGGGATGGACGGCGATGGAGTCGATCGTCGCAGCCGCGCCGTCGACCTCGATGTCGATCAGACCGGCGATGACGCCGTCCACATCGGCGACGAGCCGGATCGCATCCAGCACGAACGGCGTCCGCTCGACCTTGACGTCGTCGTAGTAGGCGGTGTCGAAGAACGAGAGCAGCCGGCATCTGAGCCAGCCGGCCTCGTCATCGTCGTCGTAGTCACGGATGATCATGGGTGCCCTGCATCAGCCTCGCGCGACCGCGTGACGACGCGACGCGAGCAGCAGCGCGATCGAGGGCTGCGCCCGCGGCGTGGCTGCACCGTGGCGCTGGTGACGGCCTCGAGTGCTCAGAGCACCTGGGTCAAGGCGCCGTCGATGGTCAAGATGGCGCCGGACATGTAGGTGTTCGTCACGCAGGCGAGGACGGCGTGCGCCTGATCTTCGGGGACCGACGAGCGGCCCAGCGGGCTGGCGGCCTCGACGGCTGCACGTTGCGCGGTCCACGACTCCGTCCACGGGGTGTCGACGAATCCCGGCGCCACCGCGTTGAAGCGGATCGGTCCGTACGACTTGGCGAGCAGCTTGGTCATGTGGTTGAGCGCGGCCTTCGACATGGCGTAGGCGACCGAGCTGCCGATGGGCCGCAGTCCGGCGACCGACGTGATCGTCGTGACGCTCGGATCGGTGCCCTTGCGCAGGTGCGGGATGGCCGCCTTGGTGACGGTCCATGTGCCGGTGACGTTGGTACGGATCGTGCGCTCGAAGATCTCGTCGGTGAGACCGTCGAGGTCGTCGTGGCGGATCGCCGTCGTCCAGCCGGCGTTGTTCACCAGCACGTCGAGCCGGCCGCAGCGCTCGACGACCTCGTCGATCAATCCGCGTGCCGACTCCCGGTCGGCGATGTCGGCCTGCACGTAGATGCTCTCCGGGCCGAGCTCGGCGGCCAGCGCTGTCCCCGCCTCGACCGATTGCACGGAGTTGACGACGACCGTGAAGCCGGCTGCCGACAGAGCCCGGGCGGTCGCCGCTCCGATGCCGCTCGACGAACCGGTGACGAGCGCAACGCGGCCTGCGTAGGTGCCGTCCGAGTCGGGCATCTCAGATCACCTCATCCGGCAAATTCGACGGTTGGCTGGCGCAACGTTCCGGGTTCATGCCCGGCCGATCGTAGGTGATCCACCGCTCTTCGATGAGGCCGGAGACGACGCGAGCAAGTCATCCGCGGCGGACCGGTCGAGCTCTTCAGGCTCGATCCGTTCCGCTTGGCGCGAGCACGAGTGCGCCGAGCGGCGGCAAGGTCAGCACGACCGAGCGCTGCCAGCCGTGCGAATCGACCGGCACCGTCGTCACCCCACCGAAGTTGCCGATGCCGTTGCCGCCGTAGGCCTCGGCGTCGGTGTTCAAGAGCTCCTGCCACACGCCGTCGGCGGGCACGCCCAAGCGGTAGTTGTGGCGCGGCACCGGAGTGGCGTTGAACACGGCGAGCACAGGACGGCCATCGCCGGTCGGATCGAGACGCAGATAGGCGTACACGCTCTGGTCGGCGTCGGCGCTCTCCACCCACCGCATGCCGTTGGCGTCGCAATCGCCGCGGTGCATCGCCGGCTCCGACGCGTACAGGTCATTGAGGTCCCGCACCAGACGCCGCACGCCTTCGTGATCCGGGGCGTCGTGAAGGTTCCAGTCGAGCGTGCCTTCGTGGGCCCATTCCGTCCGGGCCGCCAGCTCACCGCCCATGAACAACAGCTTCTTACCGGGCTGGGTCCATTGCATGGTCAGCAGGAGCCGTAGGTTGGCGAACTGCTGCCACGGGTCGCCGGGCATCTTGCCGAGCAACGAGCCCTTGCCGTGAACCACTTCGTCGTGGCTGAGCGGGAGCACGAAATGCTCGGAGGCGGCGTACACCGAACGGAACGTCACGTCGCCGTGGCGCCACTTTCGGTGTACCGGGTCGATTCCGAGGTACTCCAGCGTGTCGTGCATCCAACCCATGTCCCACTTGAAGCCGAACCCGAGACCCCCGATGTAGGTCGGTCGGCTCACCATCGGCCAGGCGGTCGACTCCTCGGCCATGGTCGCGACGTCGGGGAACTCGGCATAGACCGTCTCATTGAGCTGGCGGAGAAAGGTGATCGCGTCGAGATTCTCGCGACCGCCGAGCCGGTTGGGGATCCACTCGCCCTCGGCTCGCGAGTAATCGAGGTAGAGCATCGACGCCACGGCGTCGACTCGCAGCCCATCGGCGTGGTAGCGCTCCAACCAGGAGATTGCACTGGAGAGCAGGAAGGATCGCACCTCGTTGCGCCCGTAGTTGAAGATGGCCGACTGCCAATCGGGATGGAAGCCCTGACGCGGATCGGCGTGCTCGAACAGATGGGTGCCGTCGAAACGGGCGAGACCGTGCCGGTCGGTGGGGAAGTGTGACGGCACCCAATCGAGGATCACTCCGACGCCACGCTGGTGCAGGCGATCGATCATCGTCATCAGGTCGGCCGGGGCACCGTAGCGAGCGGTCGGGGCGAAGTAGCCCGTGGTCTGATAGCCCCACGATCCGTAGAAGGGGTGCTCCATGACCGGCAGCAGCTCGACATGGGTGAAGCCGTCGGACAGAACGTGATCGGCCAGCGGCTCGGCGAACTCGTCGTAGCGGGGAAACCGTCCGCTCGACGAGACCGTGCGACCCCACGAACCGAGGTGCACCTCGTAGATCGACACCGGTGCGTCCAGTGCCAGTCGGGGGCCGCGTCCGGCGATCCACTCCTCGTCACCCCACTCGTGGTCCAGGTCGGCAACCACGGCGTCGATCGATGGCGGCTCGCACGTCGCGGCCGCCACGGGATCGCTCTTGTCGATCCACTCGCCCGCCTGCGTCTCGACGTGGAATCGATAGCGGTCGCCGGCTGCTGCGCCGGCGACCCACCCGCTCCAGATCCCCGAGGAGTCGACCTGATGCAGGTCGGCCGGCCCACCATCGAACGTGCCCGTCACCCGCACGGATCGCGCGTTCGGGGCCCAGACGGCGAAGCGCACACCGCCGCCGATCACGTGGGCACCGAGGAACCCGTGCAGCCTCCGGTGCGTACCCTCGGCGAAGAGGTAGATGTCTTGGGATGAGAGTTCGGCGCTCATCGGACGGTGACCGGAGCGAGCATCTCGCCCACTGCGGCGAGCGGCCAGCCGACCCACTGCGGCCGGTGGGCCAACTCGTAGCGGATCTCGTAGAGGCCCTTCTCCAGGGTGAACAGGTTCAGCAGCAACTCCACGTCGTCGCGATCGGGCGGCACGAGCCCGGACGGGGCGATCTCGGACACGTACTCGTCGACGACCCGGCGCTGCAGGCTGGTGGTCCACTCTTGCAGCCACTCGTCGAGCAGCTCCACGCCCCCCTCGGGGACCACACCACGATCAGCCGCGGTGACGGCGGCGTGCCGTCCTGCGTAGTCCAACGATCGCAGGATGCCCGCCACGTCCACGAGCGGGGAGTGCTTGATGAGCCGCTCGGTCATCGGTCGGGCCGGCTCACCCTCGAAATCGATGAACACCACGTCGCGGCCGGTCCACAGGACCTGCCCGAGGTGAAGGTCGCCGTGGACCCTGATGCGAGAGGCCGACAGCTTGGTGGTGCGTAGCCGTTCGAACCGGGCCAGCACGTCGTCGGGCGGCTGACGGAGCGTGGCGACGTGGGCGGCGCCCGACTCGCCCATTCCGTCGAGGGCCGCCGGCGACGGGCGGTTCAACGCCCGTTGCGTGGCGCGCAGCGCAGCACGGACACGTTGCAACAACGACCGCTGATACAGGAGCGTGTACGGCTCGGGAACGAAGGCAGGACCGTCGAGCTGGGCCAGCGCGACGTGGAGCTGCGCGATGCGCCGCCCGAGCAGCCCGGCGAGCGCCCACAACGGAGAGTCGTGGGGGTCGTCGCCGCCCGGCTCTGCTTGACCCCGACGATCGATCTCGCGCGAGAGAACGTCCTGCACCCATGTCCACAGATCGCCCTCGTTGGAGATCGCGTCGTGCACGATCAGCGCCGACGCCGGCTCGTCACCACCGGTGAGGTCCACGTCGAGCGTGGCAACGACTCCTGGAACGTGGGCGAAGCCGGCACGCGTGAGCCGTTCGGGCAGGTCGACATCGGGATTCCGCGATGGCTCGAGGCGACGGATCAGCTTGGCGATCAGCCGGCCGTCGAGGATGGCCGAGGAGTTCGATTGCTCGGTGCCGAGGATGTTGACATGCTCGGCCGCCGGTAGCGCACGCGAGAGTCGCTGGCGCCGCGGCGCTCCGTGGAGCTTGCCGTGCCGGCCCGAGCCGACACGCTTGCGGAACGCGGCCGCGGTGAGCGCGAGCACGCCTTCGGGCACCGCCATCGCGTCGACCATCAGTCCGTCGCCGACGCGGGCGATCACCGCACCGGGTGACGTGTTGGTCAGCGTCGCCGCCAATTGTCCACGAGCGTGCATGACGGGAACCGAGTAGCGCTGGTCGTCGCCTGACGTGAACGACACACGGCCGACGATCACGGCGACGTCAGCGTCCGGGTCGACCGGATTCACGTCGTCGACGGTGACGTCGGTCACCGTGCGCTCCTTGGCGGCGAACCATCGCCGATCGGGCAGCCACGCGGCGATGGCGCGTGTGAGCGTCGGTGTCCGGCGCAGGGCCTCGGACCATTCCCCACTCAGCTGTGGGAGCGGCTTCTCGTCGGCCGGCGGCGTCGGCGCGTCGAGCACGAACCAGAAGAAGCCGTAGGGGGCCAGCGTCACCGACCAGCTCCCTTCGCCGACCGGCGCGAACCTCGTACGGCCGAACACCTCGACCGGAGTGCTGCCGATGTGGTCGCGCAGGTCGAGCTCGACCTGCTGGGCGAGGCGTGACAGGTTGGCGACGCACATGAACGGTTGCTCGCCCGGCATCGTGCGGACGAACGCCAGCACGTGCGGGTTGTCGGGGTCGAGCAGGGTGAGGTCGCCCCGCCCGAGTACCGGCAAGCGCTTGCGGAGGGCGATCATCTGGCGCATCCAGGACAGCAGCGAGGCGTTGCTCTGGGACTGGACTTCGACGTTGACGCTCTCGTAGTGGAAGCCTTGCTCGGTGACGAGCGGCAGGTACAGCCGGTGCGGATTGCAGGTGGAGAAGCCCCCGTTGCGGTCAGCCGACCATTGCATCGGCGTGCGCACTCCGTCGCGGTCGCCGAGATAGACGTTGTCGCCCATGCCGATCTCGTCGCCGTAATAGACGACGGGGGTCCCCGGAAGGGAGAACAGCAGTCCGTTGAGGAGCTCGATCTTGCGGCGATCATTGCCGAGCAGTGGGGCGAGGCGCCGGCGAATGCCGAGGTTGATCCGCATCTGCGCGTCGCGCGCATACGCCCGCAGCATCAGATCGCGTTCCTCGTCGGTCACCATCTCGAGCGTCAGCTCGTCGTGGTTACGCAGGAACGTCGCCCATTGCGCGTCGCCAGGAGGATTCGGCGTCTGCTCGAGGATGTCGACGATGGGCACCCGATTCTCCGTCTGCACCGACATGAACATCCGTGGCATCAGCGGGAAGTGGAAGTTCATGTGGCACTCGTCGCCGTCGCCGAAGTAGGCCGCAGCGTCCTCGGGCCATTGGTTCGCTTCGGCGAGCAGCATCCTGTCGGAGTATCGACTGTCGACGCGCGCTCGTAGCCGCTTGAGGAAGGCATGCGTCTCGGGGAGGTTCTCGCAGTTGGTGCCTTCCCGCTCGTACAGGTACGGCACCGCGTCGAGACGGAGGCCGTCGACGCCGAGGTCGAGCCAGTGGTCGAGCACATCGAAGATGGCTTTCTCGACGGCAGGATTGTCGAAGTTGAGGTCCGGCTGGTGGGAGTAGAAGCGGTGCCAGTAGTACTGACCGGCGACCGGGTCCCAGGTCCAGTTGGACGTCTCGAAGTCCTGGAAGATGATCCGGGCGTCGCTGTAGCGCTGAGGATCGTCGGTCCACACGTAGAAATCCCGTTCCGGCGATCCAGCAGGGCAGCGGCGAGCTCGCTGGAACCAGTCGTGCTGATCGGACGTGTGATTGATGACGAGCTCGGTGATCACCTTCAGATTGCGAGCATGCGCGGCCGACAGGAACCGCCTGAACGAGCTCATCGTGCCGTAGTCGGGGTTCACGACGCGGTAGTCGGAGATGTCGTAACCGTCGTCACGCAGGGGCGACGGATAGAACGGCAGGAGCCACAGCGCGGTCACCCCGAGATCGGTCAGGTAGTCGAGCTTGCTGGTCAGGCCGGCGATGTCGCCCGTGCCGTCTCCGTTCGAGTCGGCGAACGCACGCACGTGCAGCTGGTAGATCACGGCGTCTCGGTACCAATCGGCACTCACGGCGCAACCTCGCCCGATTCGGTCGGGTGGCCCACCGGCCGCACCTCGAACACGTGAGCGTTGGCCGACCACGGCGCGAGGTCGACGTAGTTACGATTGGCGACCCAGCGGTACGTGCCACCGCCGAGCAGGTCGACGACGTCGTACTCGGTCCCGTACGGAAGACCGATGCGAGCGAGGTCCAGGTCGACGAAACCGGCCTGGCGGTTGCTCCCATCGAGATTGATCACGACCACGATCGCCGGCCCCACCCCGTCGGGATCGGTCTTGGAGTAGCAGAGCAGGTTCGGGTTGTCCGCGAGGTGGAACCAAACGGTGCGCAAGTGGTGCAGTGCCGGTTGTGCCCGGCGGATCTCGTTCAGGCGGGTCAGGAGCGGGGCCAGGCTGTGCTCCGCGTTCAGGTCCCACTCACGCAACTGGTACTTCTCCGAGTCGAGGTACTCCTCCGAGCCCTCCCGCATCGGTCGGGACTCCTGCAGCTCGAACGCCGGTCCGTACACGCCCCAGCTCGGCGACAACGTCGCCGCCAGCACCGCTCGAGTGATGAAGACCGGGCGACCGCCGTTCTGGAGCTGTTCGGTGAGGATGTCAGGCGTGTTGGGCCAGGCGTTGGGCCGGAAGTAGTCGACGGTGCGCGACGCGAGATCGGTGAAGTACTCGCGGAGCTCCCATGCCTCCTGTCGCCAGGTGAAGTACGTGTACGACTGGTTGAACCCGACCTTCGCGAGACGCTCCATCACCCGAGGCCTGGTGAACGCCTCGGCCAGAAAGATCGTCTCAGGATGCTCGGACCGCAGTTCGCCCAACGCCCACTCCCAGAACGGCAGTGCCTTGGTGTGCGGGTTGTCGACGCGGAACACGGTGACGCCCTTGTCGATCCAGAAGCGGAAGACGTCGGCCAGCGCCGTCCACAGACCGGACCAGTCGCTCGATTCGAAGTTGAGCGGGTAGATGTCCTCATAGCGCTTGGGCGGATTCTCGGCGAACTGGATCGACCCGTCGGCTCGGCGGCCGAACCATTCCGGATGTTCGGTTACCCACGGGTGGTCCGGCGAGCACTGGAAGGCGATGTCCAGAGCGAGGTGCATGCCGCGCCGTCGGCACTCCTCGGCCAGGTGGGCGACGTCGGCGACGGTTCCCAGGTGGGGGTCCACCGCGTCGTGTCCGCCGGCAGCCGCGCCAATCGCCCACGGGCTGCCGACGTCGTCAGCCGCGGCGAGCACGGAGTTGTTGCGACCCTTGCGGTTCGTCTCGCCGATCGGGTGCACGGGAGGGATGTACACGACGTCAAAGCCCATCGCGGCGATGTCATCGAGTCGATCGACGGCATCGCGCAAGGTCCGATGACCCGTGGCCGGAGCGACTGACGAGCGCGGGAAGAACTCGTACCATGCTCCGAACCGAGCCAGCTCGGGATCGACGTCGACCCGGAGCGGTCGCGGCAAGCGTGCAGCCGGTTCGCGATCGCCGTACCGCCAGAAGATCTCCGTCCACGAGTCATCGCCGAGCGACGAGCCGTCACCGGCGGCGAGCTGCGTCGCCAATTCGCCCAATCGGGCCACATCGGCCTGCGTTCCGTCAGCGGCGGCCTGCCGCAACAGGCCTTGGACGATGTCGACGCCACCGCGGAGGTCGACGTCGACCGCGACACCGGCGGCGACCTTCAGACTGGTTCCCCGTCGCCACGTCTCGGCGCGATCGATCCACCCCACCACCTCGTACTCCCATCGGCCCAGCCGATCGGGTACGAAGGTCGCCGAGAAGCGATCGTTCGTCGTCAGCGTCATCGGCACCTCGCGCCACGGCCGCACGGACCTCGGCGACGGCCGGAAGCGCCAACGCAACGCGGCATCGACCACCTCGTGACTCGACGAGAAGACATCTGCGACCACGTGAACGGTCTCGCCGAGTGTCGCCTTGGCGGGAAAGGCGCCCGCATCGACGACAGGAGCGACAACCTCGATGCTGACGTTCGAAGGCCGGGTCGCCGGCAACCGCGACACCTAGGGCCTACTCGCCGGCCGACCGAGGGCGTTGCGGTGGCATGGCGGCGAGCTGGCGGACTGCGGCGGGATCGAGCGCATGCCTGACCGCGTACCCGTCACCCGACAGCGACAAACCGGTCGCTCCACCGGCTCGCGGGATCGATGGTGCGCCATCTCCCGTCGGTGGATGACGACTGGAGCGAGCGGCTGGAGTTCATCGACGGCGCGATGCCGGTGCCGCCGTATCCCGACTGGAGCCAGACCGACGGCGCGCGGGCGACGATCGCCCGGCTGCTGCGTGCGATCGACGACGCCATCCACCGCATCGAAACCGCCGCCCTTCGCACCGAGTCGGCGCGTGGCGGCGTCAGGGCGAGCTCGTCAACCGTTCGCCCCGAGTCGCGAGAGCGCAGGCACGCGACGCGACGGGTCATGCCGGCGGAGAGTTGTCACCATCACCCCGCGCGGCGACCTCGTCGTATTGAATGTTCGACGCCCGACCACCCCCGCCTGCACGAACGAGAGCGATGTCCCGCGCACCCAAGTCCCTCAGCTACGACGCCGACGACATCCAGGTGCTCGACGGCCTCGAACACGTCCGGCTGCGGCCGGGCATGTACATCGGGTCCACCGGTTCGGCCGGGCTCCACCACCTCTTGTGGGAGGTGATCGACAACGGCGTCGACGAGTTCATGGCCGGCTACGGCGACCGCATCGACGTCACGTTGATCGAGGACGATCGCGGCGCCCCCGGTGTCGTCGTGCGTGACAACGGCCGCGGCCTGCCGATCGACCCGATGACCAGCGGACCGCACAAGGGCAAGTCGGCGGCCGAGGTGATCGTCTCGGTGCTCAACTCGGGCGGAAAGTTCGCCGACGACGGGGCCTACAAGACGTCGGGTGGACTGCACGGCATCGGCATCAAGGCGACCAACGCACTGTCGACGGCGTTCGACGTCGAGGTGCGCCGCGGCGGCAAGGTGTGGGCCCAGTCGTTCCGCCTCCGGGGCGATCAGCCGGCCGTGCCCGAGGGCAAGCTGGCCGTCGTCGGAACGTGCAAGGCCGGTGACACCGGCACGCAGATCACGTTCTTCCCCGACCTGTCGATCTTCGTCGACGACCACGGTGAGCACCTCACGGGCTTCAAGGCCTCCACGATCGTCGAACGGCTGGAGAACACGAGCTACGTGAACCCCGGCCTCTCGCTGGTGTTCACCGATCGCCGTCAGGGCCGCGACCACACCCCGCAGACGTTCGTGTCGCAGCGGGGCATCGTCGATCTGGTGACCAAGATCGGCGAGTCCCGCGAGCTCGTCGCGCCGCCGATCTCGATCACCGGCGCCAACGAGGAGGCCGGCATGCAGGTCGACGTCGCCCTCGCCTGGTCCGGGTCGGCGACCGAGACGGTCGTCGGCTTCTCCAACTCGATCACCAACTCGGGCGGCGGCAAGCACGTCGAGGGGATGCTCAAGGCGACCACGCGGGCGGTCAACCGCTATGCCCGTGATCGCGGTGTGCTCAAGGAGAAGGAGGACAACCCGACCGGCGCCGACGTGCGCAGCGGCATCGTGGCGTGCGTCTCGCTCCGGCTGCCCAATCCCGCCTACGACTCGCAGGCCAAGACGACCCTGACCACACCGACGGCGAGCGGCGTCGTCGAGTCGATCGTCTACGAGGCGCTGACGAAGTGGCTCGACGAGAACCCCAGCCGGGCCAAGCGCATTGCCGACAAGGTCGTCGCGGCGATGCGCGACCGCCGCAAGTCCGACGAGGTGCGCGCCGCCGACAAGGCGCTCGCCCGCAAGACCGGCCTGCGCTCGGCCGGCATGCCGGACAAGCTCTACGACTGCCGGCTCACCCCGGGCCAGGCCGAGAACGTCGGTGGCACCGAGCTGCTGATCGTCGAGGGCGATTCCGCCGGCGGCACGGCCGTGTCGGCCCGTAACCCCGAGACCCAGGCCGTGCTCCCGCTGCGCGGCAAGGTCCTCAACGTCGAGACGGCCAACGCGCTCAAGGTGGCCAAGAACGACGCCCTCGCCTCGCTGATCACCACGCTCGGCTGCGGCCGCGGTGTGGACTGCGATGTCGACAAGCTGCGCTACTCGAGGATCGTCGTGCTCACCGATGCCGACGTCGACGGCGCTCACATCACGGTGCTGCTGCTCAACTTCTTCTGGCGCCAGATGCCCGAGATCGTGTCGGCCGGTCGGGTGTTCATCGCCCAGCCACCGCTGTACTCGACGATCGTCCGCAACGAGAAGATCTACCTGCGCGACGACGCCGCCAAGGACGCCTTCCTCGCGGCGAACCCCAACCACAAGGCGCCGTTCGGCCGCATGAAGGGTCTCGGCGAGATGGACTCGGCCGAGCTTCGCAACACCACCGTCGACCCGACCAAGCGCAACCTGCTGCAGGTCGGGGTGGAGGACGTGCTCCGCCTCGATCGGCTGTTCGCCCGGCTGCTCGGCTCGAAGGCGTCCGAGCGCCGAGCCTGGCTCGCCGAGGGCGGCGCCCTGGTCGCCGACGGCGCCGCATCGAACGGCGTCGACGACACGGCCGACACAGCCGACACGAGCGACGCAGCCGACACCGGCGACACGAACGACGCCCGCGACTCCGAGGACTGAGAGGACCGACACCATGGCCCGCCGCAAGAACGCCGCCCCCACGCTCGACCTGACCGCGATCGTCCCGCCGACGCCGGTCGATGCCGCCGAGCTCGTCGACGGCAACTACCGCGACTACGCCCTCTACGTCATCGGCGACCGAGCCGTGCCGTCGGTTGCCGATGGGCTCAAGCCGGTCGCCCGCCGCATCCTGTGGGAGATGTTCGAGGGTCAGCGCGCCACGCCTGACCGCCCCCACGTCAAGTGCGCCCGAATCAGCGGGGCCGTGATCGGCCGGTGGCATCCCCATGGCGACGGCGCGGCGTACGAGGCGCTGGTTCGCCTCGCCCAGCCGTACTCGCAGCGGGCGCCGCTGATCGACTTCCACGGCAACTACGGGTCGCCCGACTTCGCCGCCGCCAGCTCGCGCTACACCGAAGCGCGCCTCGCCGACCTCGGCATGGTGCTGCTCGACGAGGTGCGCGACGGCACGGTGGCGATGGTCCCGAACTACGACGAGACCGAGACCGAGCCGGCCGTGCTGCCGTCGCCGGTGCCCAACCTGCTGATCAACGGCTCCTACGGCATCGCCGTCGGCATCGCCTCGTTCATCCCGCCGCACAATCCGCTCGAGGTGGTGGCGGCGGCGCGCCACCTGATCGCCCGCCCGAAGGCGACCGTCGACGAGCTGCTCGAGATCGTCACCGGCCCCGACTTCCCCGACGCCGCGGTCGTCGTCAACGGCGACGAGCTGAACGACATCTACCGATCCGGCGAGGGCACCGTCCGCGTGCGTGGCACGTGGGAGATCGACGAAGGCAAGCGCGGCGAGCGCATCGTCATCACTTCGCTGCCGTACTCCGACGGGTCGACCGCATCGTCCAAGACGTTCATCGAGAAGGTCGTCGCCGGTCTCGGCGAGGGGACGATCTCGGGGATCGAGGACATCGTCAACGAGACCGCCGACGACAAGCTGCGCATCGTCATCGAGCTCGCCCGGGGCATCACCGCTTCTCAGGTCGTCCCGATGCTGCTGCGTCCCGGCGTCGGGTTGCAGACGTCGAACTCGGTGCGCCTCAACGCCCTCGACGCCGACGGCAACCCCCAGCGCTACAACATCCGCACCATCCTCGAGGCGTGGGTTGCCCACCGGGTCGCCTGCATCACGTCGCGTTCGTTGCGTCGCATCGACGTTGCGACCGACCGGCTCCACGTGTTGACCGGCCTGCTGGCCGTGCTGCTCGACATCGACCGGGCGATCGCCATCATCCGTGGCGCCGACGACGTGGCCGAGGCTCGCGCCGGGCTGATGGAGGCGTTCGAGATCGATGAGGTGCAGGCGAACTACGTGCTCGACCTGACGCTGCGCCGGCTCACCAGGCTGGCTCGGATCGAGGTCGACAAGGAGTCGGCGGCACTCCAGGCCGAGCTCAACCGCCTGACCAAGCTCCTCGCCTCACCGACCCGTCTGCGCCGCCAGGTCGGCGTGGAGATGGACGCCGCGGCGAAGCGTCTCGGCTGGACCGACGATGCCGAACGCTGGCAGCGGACCACCGAGATCACCGTCGAGTCGCCAGTCACCCCGACGGTCGCCGTGCTCGACGAGCCCGTCGAGATCGTCGTCGCCACCGACGGTTACACGCAGGCGTTCCGCAACGGTTCACGGGCCAAGGAGATCAAGGACCACCAGGAGATGCTCCGCGTCTCAACGTCGACGGCCACGCAGCTGGTCGTCATCGGCAGCTCGGGCCAGATGCACCGGTCCCTCGCGGCGTCGTTCAGCGGCGATCGGGCCACGCCGATCCAGAACGTCGTCGCCGTCGATCCCGCCGAGCGCCTGTTGTGGTTCGGCCAGTCCGACGACCTGCCGAGCGACGTGCTGCTGGTCACGTCGAGCGGCACGATCAAGCGCCTCGCTGGTGACGATCTCACGGGTGGCGACCGCAAGGGCGGCGTGTCGCTGATCAAGCTCGACGCCGGCGAGCGGGTCGTGGCGATGCTGCCGTTCGACGACGCGACCCCGCTGCTGATCGCCACCGCCGGCGGCCAAGGCATCCGATTCGTCCCGACCGACGTGCGGCCGATGGGTCGCAACGCCGCCGGCGTCCGCGGCATCAAGCTCGCCGACGGTGACTCGGTGATCGGCGCCGGCGCAGCGCCCGACGGCGCCGAGGTGTTCGTCGGCCACGAGAAGGGGGCGGCCAAGCGGGTCGACGCCGCCGAGTTCCCGGTTCAGGGCAGGGCCGGCAAGGGTGTCCGCCTGTCGGTGCCCGGCCGCCACGGCAAGGTCTCGGCCCTGTTCCTGCTCGACGACGATCCCCGGTTCACGGCGGTGACGACCGACGGGAATGTCGTGGACGTCAACCGCCAAGCCGTCACCGCGGCAACGCGCGACGCCGGCCCCGCCAAGGTGCGCAGCTTCGGCAGCGTGATCGCCTTCCGCCTCGACCGGACGGAGTCCGGAGCCGACTGACTCCCGCGATGCAGACTGCAATACCAGGGGATCGCCGCATCGCGCTCGGTCCGTGCCTCCGCCCCGGTGGTAGCGTTCCGTCCGGTATGTCGCCTCCTCGCCGAGTCGTCATCCTGGGTCAGGGCTATGTGGGCTTGCCGTTCGCCATGCGGGCAGCGGAGGTGGGTTTCGAGGTCGTCGGTTTCGACGTCGATGCCGAGCGCGTGGCACTGCTGGCTCAGGGTGAGTCGTTCATCGAAGACGTTCCTCACGACGAGTTGAAGCGTCATCTGCATTCCGGCAAGTACCGGCCATCGGCCGATGTCACCGATCTGGCGGAGTTCGACGTGGCCGTCATCTCGGTGCCGACACCGCTGCGAGACGGACTTCCCGATATCGCATATATCGAGCGGGCGACCGAGATGATCGGGCCGTATGTGCGGCCGGGGTGTTGTGTGATCCTGGAGTCGACGACGTATCCGGGGACCACGGTCGACGTGGTGGCGCCGCGGTTGGCCGAGCTGTCGGGTCTGGAGCCGGGCGCCGACTTCGCGGTCGGCTACAGCCCCGAGCGGATCGATCCGGGCAACCCGCGGTGGACGTTCCGCAACACGCCCAAGATCGTGTCGGGGATCGATGCTGCGTCGTTGGACGTGGTCGACGAGTTCTACTCGGCGGTCGTCGACACCACGGTGCGGGTGAAGGGCACCAAGGAGGCCGAGCTGGCCAAGTTGTTGGAGAACACGTTCCGGCATGTGAACATCGCGCTGGTCAACGAGCTGGCGGTCAGCGCGCACGACCTCGGGATCGACGTGTGGGACGTGATCGATGCCGCGGCGTCGAAACCGTTCGGGTTCATGAAGTTCACCCCCGGTCCCGGCGTGGGCGGTCACTGCCTGCCGGTGGATCCGTCATACCTGTCGTGGCAGGTGCGACGCACGCTCGGTCGGGCGTTCCGGTTCGTGGAGTTGGCCAACGACATCAACGAGCACATGCCCGATTACGTGGTGCAACGCGTGACCGACCGTTTCAACCGTCAGGGTCGGGCGGTCAACGGGTCGCGGGTCGTGGCGATCGGGGTGACCTACAAGAAGAACACGTCCGACGCTCGCGAGTCGCCGGCGCTGGTGGTGATCTCCCGTCTCACGGCGTTGGGGGCCACCGTCGTGGTGGCGGACCCGCTGGTCGATCGCCGGCATCTGCCCGCCGGGGTCGACCCGGTCGAGCTCACCACCGAGCAGCTCGGGGCGGCCGACTTGGTGTTGGTGCTCACCGACCACGACGACATCGACTGGGACGCCGTCGCCGCCGTCGACCACAAGGTGTTCGACACCCGACGCCGCCTCGCTTACACCGACGCCGAGGTCATCTGAACCGATGAGGGTGGTGTGCATCGGGGCGGCTCGCCCCAACCTCACATCTCGACTTCATGGGCTGATGTCCTGTTCCCAACTGGTCATGACGGACTCGGGGGGAGTCCAGGAGGAGGCCACCGCCCTTGGCATCCCGTGGATCACGCTGCGCGACAACACGGAGCGGCCCATCACCGTCACCGAGGGCACCAATGAGGTCTCGGCCGATCGGCTCCCGACATCCTGAGAGGCGCCCAGCGTGCCCTCAACGGCGAGATCCCGAAACGCCGCCCGGCGCTGTGGGACGGCCATGCGCGGCGACCGCGTCGCCGACGTGATCGCAGCCATCTCCGACGACCTCCCCCATCCGTCCGACTGCTGACGCGACAACGTCCGGGTCGTCGACCCGGACGTTGGTCAGAAGTGTGGAGAATCTTGCGTCAGGCGGCTGCTGTCGCCTTGCGGCGGCGAATTCCTGCAACGCCGGCGAGGCCGGCACCGACCACGACGAGACCGCCGGCGATCTGGGCGGCCGGGATGCTGGAGTCAGAGCCGGTCTCGGGGATCTGACCGCCACCGGCAGCTGCGGCGACGACGATGGTCGTCGACGCATCGGCGCCGCTGGTCAGGCCGACGGCGACGAGTTCGTAGGTTCCGGGTGCAGTTGGAGCGGTCAGCGTGGCGGTCGCCGTGGCAGCGCCCGTTGCCGACGGCAACCGGCGGGCACCGGCAGCGCCATTACAAGCGGCCTGCACCGTGGTGCCGTCGAGCGTGAAGTTCACGGTCTCGCCGAGCTGACATCCGGTGAATGTGGCGGTGAAGCTGGCTCCCGGGGCGAGCGTCGAATCCGACACGGTCACGGTTGCCTCGGTTCCCGGTGGGTACGCCGAAACGCTGGACGCGCCCGCAGCCATCGAGACAGCCGCAACGACCGCACCCAAGATCAGTCCGATCCTCTTCATGCCCAACCACACTCCTTTTGAGGCGTACCTACCCCCGGGCCCACACGCGATTTCACGTCGGATCGTAGATATACAACTGTCAAGCTATCGGATCGGGAGTACCCCGATCAAGCCTTGTGCAATCCCCGGTGGTTGGACGTCCACCATCGTTCCCAGTTCCGTCACGTCGTACCAGTCGTTGCCGAGCAGTAAGAGGACCTGAAACTCCTGCGTACCGGTGGTGAGCGGCTCACTGGGGCGGGGCTCGACACGTGCGGGATCGAGGCCGATCGACTCGGCCAGACGGAGCGCTTCGCCCTCGAGTCCTTCGCTGAAGTACACCCTCGTCTCGCGGATCTCCCGGACGCCGTCGGCTCGGTACACGAGTTCGTAGCCCATCTCCCGAAGGGCCGACGCGGTCTGGGTGGCGAGCCCGAACGTGTTCGATGCATTGCCGACCATCACATACAGCGTGGCGATCGGCGCCAGGGGCGTGGTGGTCGTCGGCGCCGCAGTCGTGCGTGGGATCGTCGATGTCACCGGGGCTGGTCTCGTGGTCGTCGTTGGCGGCCTCGTGGTCGTCGGCGGCCTGGTAGTCGTCGGTGGTCGCGTCGTGGTCGGCGCGTCGGTGGTGGTGGGCGGCTCGGTCGTTGTCGGTGCGTCGGTGGTCGTCGGTTCCGGCAGCGTGGTCGTCGTTGTCGTCGAGCTCGTCGTCGACGTGGTCGACGTGGTCGACGACGTCGTCGTGGAGGTGGTCGTGGACGTGGTGGTTGACGTCGTGGTGGTGCGCGGTGCCGTCGTGGGGGCGATCGTCGACGTGGTCGGCCGAATGTCGACTGCGCGGATGTCGCGGGTCACGGTCTGCGGGCGGCCGGTCACGATCGCGCCGGCGACCAGCCCGATGAGAGCCACCGTGACCAGGAGCAGGATCCGCCTCACGGAGCTGGGAGATTAGTGGCGCGGTGACCCACGGCAGAACGTTTACGACTGGCTCTCGCCGGCCGTGGTGCTCGACTCGACGGGAGGTTGGAGCTCCTGCGGAGCGGGCGAGCGCCGTCCGTTCCGGCGTGTCGTCGCCGCCTCGGGTGCGTTGTCGTAGCCGTACGCGTAGTCGTAGCCGTAGCCCTCGCTCACTCGAGCTGACGCCTTGTTGAGCACGAGGCCGAACACGGGAGCGCCGACCTGTTCGAGCTTGGCGAGGCACGACTCGAGCGTCCGGTTCGATGTACGGCCGGCCTGGCCGACGACCAGAACGCCGTCGACCGAGTTCGAGACGGCAAGCGCGTCCGAGACGGGGAGCGCTGGTGGAGAGTCGATCACCACGTAGTCGTAGCGCTCGGCGAGCTGACGAACGAGCGACTTGAACCGGCTGCTCGAGAGCATCTCGCTCGGGTTGGGCACGAGCGAGCCGGCCGCGATCACCCTCAGGCGGTCGAAGTCGACCAGCACCATGTCGACCGCTTCGCCAGCCACGAGCGTCTCTGTGAGGCCGGGCCGCACCGGAATGCTGAACACCTCGTGAACTCGCGGCTTCCGCAAGTCGGCGTCGATCAGAACCACATGATGGCCGGCCTGCGCCAGCACCACAGCGAGGTTGGTTGCCGTCGTCGTCTTGCCCTCGCCGGGCAGCGAACTCGTCACCTGGATGGTCTTCAACGGTTTGTCGAGCCCGAGGAACTGGATGCTCGATCTGAGCCCTCTGTAGACCTCCACAGCGAACTCGTACGGCTCGCTGATGGCGATCGGTCGGTTGTCCGGTGGCGGTTCGATCGGCACCACGCCCAGCACCGGAAGCCCAGTCGACGCCTCGACGTCCTCGGCTCGACGCAGCGAGTCGTCGAGATAGTCGATCAGGAACGCCGCGCCGAGGCCGAGGAGGAGTCCGACGAAAGCAGCGAGCACCGCCGACCGGAGGGGTCGCGGTTCGACGGGATCTGTCGGAAGGTCGGCCTCCTTGACCACCGATGCGCCGCCCGTGGTCAGGGCGGCGTCCACCTCGAGCTGGTCGAGCCGCTCCTTGAACGTGTTCTGGCGGTTGAGCAGACTCTGACGCTCCGCCGACCCCGCTTCTGCGCCGTCGATCTGGACCTGGAGCTCGTCGATCTTCGTCTGCAGTTCGGCGCCCGTGGTGTCGAGGCTGTCGATCGCCTGCTCCCGCCGTGTCTCGATGTAGGCCTGGATGTAGGCGTCGGCGACGAATTGGGCGGTGCGGGGATCACCGCTGCGGACACTGACAGCTACCACATCGGTGCCGCCAAGCGAGCGTGCCGAGGCCGTGGGGGGCAGGTTGTCCAGACCGAGATCGGTCTGGACCCGATTGCGCACCATCTGCCCTTCGAGCACCTGAATCTCGGTCTGGATGGCGCGCTCGAGGTTGGGGACGGCCAGAGTCTGGTCCTGTTCGAAAACGGCAGCGCTGGAGCGCGGCTCAACGAACATTTGAGATTCGGCTTCGTAGATGGGGTCCTGCAGGATCGACATCACCAGCGAACCGCCGAGCGCCATGATCAGCGCGGCGAGCACGATCCACTTACGGCGCCAGACGACGCGGGCGTAGTCACGGAGAGTCAGCTCACGTCGTTCGCTCATCGCGGGCCGGACGTTAGCTCGCCGCAGGCTCTCAACGCGCGGCAGCGGATATTCGTTCGCGGGAATCCCGCGCCGCACCTGGACACTCGGCTAGATTTCGAGACGCCTGGTGGTAGGGCGCACGGGACAGAGAGTGGGCCGCCTCTCATGAGGCAAAGGATCAAGGGTTGGGAAGCACACAAAGTCGCGACGCGTCCACCGTCGGTGACGGAGAGCTTGCAGAGCACGACATGGGCACGAGCCAGAGAGTGGTTGAACGGCTAGCCGCCTTAACGCGACGCCGCCTTCCCCTCGTGCAGTTCGCCCTTGATGCGATGGCGTGGATCATCGCGATCCCGCTCGCCGCCTCGGCCCGCTACGACATGAGCATCGGACCGGTCGATGAGGGCGGGGCACTGCGACTCACGCTCGTCGTTGTCTTGCTACAGGGGGTGATCGGTCTCCTACTCGGGCTGTACCGCCGCCACTATCACTACGGCAGCTTCGAGGAAATGCGCGCGCTGGCGCTGAGCATCGCCGGTGTCGCCGTCGTCGCCCTCGCTGTCTGTCGACAGTTTCCGGATTGGGTCCCTCGAACCGTCCCAGCAATCGCCGCCTGCTTCGCCCTCGTGGTCGTTGCATTGGTGCGCTATCTGGCCCGACTGGCCGAGGATCGGGGCCTCCGTCCTGTGGAAGGCGAAAGCGAGCCCGTGGTGGTCTTCGGCGCCGGCAATGCCGGTCGCCAGATCGTGCGAACGATGCTGCGCACGCCCGACAGCAAGTATCGGCCTGTGGCGCTCCTGGACGACGATCCGCACAAGTCGAGGCTCCGAGTCGACGGCTTGCGCGTCCAGGGAACTAGCAGCGACCTGCTTGACGTGGCGACAGGGCACAATGCCACGGCTGTGCTCGTGGCTATCCCTTCCGCGACAGGTGAGCAGTTGCGTGCCGTGACTGCCCCGCTCACCAGGGCAGGCATCCGGGTACTGGTGCTACCGCCCGTCTGGGAGCGTCTCGGCGAACTTGAGATCTCGGACATTCGGCCCGTCACGATTGAAGATCTATTGGGGCGACATCCCGCGGAAATCGACGTCGACGCGATCGCCGACTACATCCGCGGTAAACGAGTCCTTGTGACTGGCGCGGGCGGGTCGATCGGATCGGAGCTTTGTCGACAGATTCACCGCTACGGACCGGCAGCTCTCTTCATGCTTGATCGTGACGAATCCGGACTTCATGGGACCGAGTTGTCGATCCACGGGAGAGCCCTGCTCGACTCTCCCCACCTGATTCTCGCCGATATCCGGGACTCGGACCGTCTTCGAGAGGTCTTCGAGCAGCACAGGCCGCAGGTGGTGTTCCATGCGGCAGCCCTTAAGCACCAACCGCTCCTTGAGATGCACCCTGGCGAGGCCTGGAAGACCAACGTTTACGGAACCCACAATGTCCTGGAGGCGGCGGCAGCGGTTGGTGTCGGATCTTTCGTGAACATCAGCACCGATAAGGCAGCCGATCCAATCGGAGTCCTGGGCCTCTCAAAGAGGATCTGTGAACGGCTTACGGCGCAGGCTGCCGTGGAAACGTCGTGCAACTACGTGTCAGTCAGGTTTGGCAACGTGCTCGGATCGAAGGGATCAGTACTCGGTACGTTTCAAAGGCAAGTACAGGTAGGAGGACCAATAACGGTTACTCATCCCGATGTCACTCGCTACTTCATGACAGTGAACGAAGCTGTGGCCCTTACGATCCAAGCTGGTGCAATTGGCGGCGACGGACACGTCATGGTTCTCGATATGGGATCGCCCGTGCGAATAGTCGATGTGGCGGAGCGCTTGGCCAGCCAGAGCGGACGGCCCATAAAAATCGTCTTCACTGGTCTACGTGCAGGTGAAAAGCTTCACGAAGTCCTCCTAGGGGCCGACGAGGTCGATGTGCGACCTCACCATCCTCTGATAAGCCAGGTCGAGGTTCCGCCCCTCTCGTTCGAGTCAGCGATCGGGCTCGAACCAGATCGCCACTCGTCAGCCGGCCTAGATTCAACGCGTGGCTAAAGTCAAGGAGGCGGCTCTGGACTCCAGGAATTCGTTGACAGCTGTCTTTGCCGGATTCCCCGGGCGGATCGAACGGTCTGGCAGACCGGCGGTCGAGGAGCGATCGTCAGCGCTGTATGCGGGCGATCGGTCGCGTGGTCGTCCATGACAGAGCCCTCGATGCTGCGGGCCCGCGCCATTGACCCGGTAGCCGCGCTCGGAAGCGTCGGTTCCGAGGCCAGGATGAGACGGAGGCCGGTTGCTCCCGTCCTCGTTTTGCCCGTTGGTGCGCTAGCTGTGGCTCTCTGGGGGGAGACGACGTGGCGCGCGGCTGCAATAGTTGCTGCGTCAATCGGGCTCGCGGTGCTGGCAACGAGGCTCACGTCGTGGGAAGCGCTCTTCGCCGGCTATTACGGATTGCTCATCGCAAGCACCTCCGATTTGACTCTGCCCGGCCCGCTGTCGCAGCTCAGGTTTCTTCTTGGGCTTCCGCTTCTCATCTGGACTGTTGCCAGTTATCCGCGGAGTATCCCACTGCGCGGCCGTCCTGCAATGGGTGCTGCGCTTCTCATTGCTCTGCCTCTAACCGCCGCCGCATCGACAATCTGGTCGCCCACTCCAGCAACGACTCTGATGCAGTCTGCGGCGCTTGGGATCTCAGTCGTCCTGCCACTGCTCATGGTGTCTCGTCGATGGCCTGTCATCGGGCATCACCGGGATCTAGGTCTCGTCGGCCTCTATCTTGGCGGCTTTGTCGTGGCAGGCACTCCGCTCGCAATTCTGGAGGTGGCGCGTGGGGATCGGGCGTCCGGACTGTTCCACAATCCGAACGGCCTCGGCCAGGCTGCGGCACTGTCCATCTTGTTGACGCTCGCGTGGCCAACGTCCCGCGCTCCTGTCGTCTCCCAGTTCGCGCGCGCTGGATCCCTGATGCTGCAGGTCGCCCTTCTCGTGATGTCGGGCTCGCGAACGTCGCTGCTTGCAGCGCTCGTTGGCTCCGTGTTCTTAAGGCTTCGCTTGGGCTCGACGTCCAGATCTCTGCGCCTGGGGCGCGCCTTGGTGATGTGCGTCCCGCTGCTCTTTGCGCTCCGTTTGGTCGGTGTGGACCTTGCCGGGCCAATCCGATCCGTCATAGGACGCCTCGAAGAAGCTTCGACGGATGACTTCTCCGGGAGGAACATTGCATGGGAGTTCGCGTTGGACTCCTGGCGCGATAGGCCTGTTCTTGGGCACGGCTATCGGTCCGCGGGCGCGGTATATAGCGAGTGGTCGGGGCGGAGCAGTAACGGTCCGCCCGAGATTGATGCAGTGCACAACGGCTACCTGCAGCTACTCGTTGAGCTTGGGCTCGTCGGACTGACGATATTTGCCCTCGCGATGTACTTCGTACTGGGTAACACGACACTGACGCGTCGTCACGTCAGTGTCGTCTGTGCCCAAGCGGTCGTGGTCACCGGACTCGTGATGCAGATTGGTGAGTCATCGGTCGTCGGAGCGGGTACATACGTGCCGTTGACGCTATTCATCTGCTGCGCAGTATCGCTTCGCAACCGGGCGGGTTGGGTGTAACGTGACGCGCACCACAGCCGTGATACTCACACTAGCCGTTCCACGACAACCGGGTGATAAACACGGGCTCTTCAATATCCGCCAGGCGCAGGCAATCCGAGAGATTCCTCCGTGGAATGCTATCGTCGTCACAGTCCGGCCAACTGGCTACGACCTTCTATTCACGTTGACTCGCCTACGCACGTTCGCGCCGCAGGCGCCGGCGATCGACGGAGTGGACATCCTGGCCGTGAAGTGTCCCTACTACTACTTCCACCCTGTGATGCGGCCGCTGCAGAATCGCTTTCCCAGGTTGGCGGCGTTCGCTACGGATCTGCTCTGCCGACGACCATTGCTCCGGGCGATCGCTCGCATCGGGCCGAACCTGGTTGTCGCCCAGGGGATGACACCGCTAGGGCGCGTCGCGAGCTCCATTAGCCGGCGAGTCGGAGCTCGGTTGGTGTTCATGGAAAGAGATGGCCGGCTACTTAGCAACAGGTGGGTGGAGGAGCGACGAACCTACGTGAACTCGTTCGCACAGCGAGCGGATACCGTCTTCGTCGTTGGAGGGCCGTCGGCTGAAGTACTTCGGCGAAACGGTGTACGTAACGCAGTGCATCTTCCGAACGGGGTTGACTACGAGCAGGTCAACTGCTCAGTTGAAGCACGACCTTCGGACGAACAGGGACGCTTCGTGATCTTGTGGTCTGGGGGTTTGCAGCCCGAGAAGGCGCTCGCCGAGACGATTCAAGCCGCGGCACGTCTAGCAAGCGAAGGACCCGTGACATTGCTAGCTGTCGGCGCATCCGGGTACGTACACCACCAGACTCTCCCGCCTACTCTGCGGCTGCGAATACTACCGTTGATACCTCAGCCCTCACTGTTCGCGATGATCTCCTGGGCTGACGTGATCGCAGTGCCAAGCTGGCAAGAAGCATGGGGGAACGTAGCGGTCGAGGCAATGGCGGCGGGTCGTCCGGTGGTCGTTAGCACCGACTCAGGCGTAGGTGCTAAGGTCACTCATCAGGTTAATGGCTGGGTGGTGCCACCGCGAGACATTGAAGCGCTGTGCGGCGCGCTTCGTTATATACGAGATCATCACGTCGAGGCAGAGAACATCGCCAGCGCCGGGCGCACGTTTGCGGAGAGCCTGAGCTGGCGCAACCACGCACTTCAATTGCTCAGCTCCCGACGGGAACTCGAACTCGAGCCGGACTGAAGAATATGACGTGAGAACCCAACTCTCCCTGGGGGAATTATGCTCCAACGTTGGCTCCTGGCTGCTGTAAATATAGTCAATATGCTGACGCCCACCACGAGATGGTTTGGCGTGCGGCGCGTTGCCTACCGAATCAGTGGAGTATCTGTTGGAGAAGGAGTGCGGATCTGTGGACGGAGCGTCGTGCAATATCCGAACGTCTCAATCGGACCCGGAACCTGGATCGGCGCCCGAACGGAAATGATCTCCACGCCGGACGCGCGGATAAGGATTGGCGCCAATTGTGACATATCGGAGGATGTCATCATCTGCTGCGGTAGCCATGTTCTTGGAAACGCATCTCGACGTGCTGGCGAGCCTTCCAGCCGCTCTATCACGATTGGCGACGGCTCTTGGATAGGGCTTCGCGCTACCATCCTAGGCGGGGTCTCGATCGGCGAAGGGAGTGTGATTGCTGCGGGGGCGCTCGTCCGGGACTCGTGTCCACCCGACTCGGTGCTCGCAGGGGTTCCGGCAAAGCTCGTCCGAACGCTCGCCGAATGATTCCTACAGTCGTCATGCGCGTTTCAGTGCCAGCGTTCCCGCGGACGTCGGAGTCGGCAGCTGGCGGTGTCCTTACTCGGACACAGACCCTGGAACGGTGCCGAATCTTCTAGAGTCTCGCCATCCGAGGTGGTAAAATTTCTGTCCAGGGGAGGGGCGCTGTGAGCAAACGACGGCTTCCGATTGCGTCCTTGACATCCATGCGGCGGAGAATCGCCGGCAGCTGGCTGAATGAGGTTCGACGGGGCGTGCGCCGCCGACGAATTGACAGACGCGGCGGGTTCGTTGTGAATGCGGCTGGCAGCAGGATCTATGTAGACTCCAATGATCCGCGCGGTCAGGCCCTGTTCTTTTCGGGCGGTGTCGTCGACGTCGACGTCGTTCGGACCTGGTGTAAACTTGTTCGAGAGATCGAGCCGACAGTTGCGTTAGACGTCGGTGCTAACTACGGCGAAGTAATGATGTCCACCGTCATGCCTGAGAACTGCACCATGCTGCTGGTCGAGCCCAATCCAATGCTGCTCGGGTGCCTAAGCCGCACGTTTGGAGACCAGATTGCTTCCGGCGCTGCGACACTAGTTCCGGCGGGCGCCTCGGACAGCGCTGGAAGGGCTCGCCTGTACCTCGCTTCACATTCCGGCCTGAGTTCCGTCTCGAAGCCGACTGATCTATTCGTGGAGATCCAGCTCGTCCGCCTCTCGGATATTGTTTCCTTCGCCCCGGAGGATCGTGTCGTCTTCAAAGTTGACGTTGAGGGCCATGACGTGCACGCGATCCGTGGAATGCCGGATATGCCCTCTATCTTTGCTGGAATATGCGAGGCCGAGAGCCTCTCAGACTCAGACCTTGCGGATCTCAGCACCCGCTTCAGTTTGTTTGCGGTAACCCGGGACCTTGCGGAGATCCCTGTGCGCGTGCAGCCCGGAGACACCTGGTCAACGATCGAAGCCAGGTTGGCCGTGCCGATCTTTAAGGACGTCGTCTTGCGCCCGATCGGATCGTGATCCGCCTTCTGGTGCCTTAGTCTCGATTGGACACAGTGGTGGTGATCTTACCGCCATCTATTGTCAGTATGGAATCGCAGATCTGAAGCGTCGTAGGTCGGTGGGCGACGATGAGAATCGTCATAGTGCGTCGGAGCGCCGCGATCGAATCCCTGATGGCCGTCTCTGAGCGCCTATCAAGTGCACTTGTGGGTTCGTCCATGACCAGCACATCCGGGTTGCCGACCAGCGCTCTGGCAATGGCAAGTCGTTGCTTCTGCCCCCCCGAGAGGCCCCCACCCCGCGGTCCGAGCATTGTCTCGAACCCCGCAGGCATCCGAAGCACCTCTTCGAGGACGTTCGCCTGGCGAGCAGCGCGCTGAACCTCGTCATCCGAGATCTCTCTGAAGAAGCGGATGTTGTCCGCGATCGTTCCCTCCATGAGCCGTGGTTCCTGTGGAACGCACGCCACCAGCCTCGACCAGTCAGCAGGCGCTAGTTGCGTTTGGGGAATCCCGTTCACAAGGACTTGCCCTGAAGTAGGAAGACGAAGACCGGTTAGGACCTGAAGAAGAGTTGACTTTCCACCGCCAGAGGGACCGGCTATTCCAATAACTTTAGATCTCGAGATCTTCAGGTCGATTTCCGCAAGCGCCTGTGACTTGCCGTCGTAGGTGTATCCGACTCCCAGGAGCTCGATCTGCCTGATCTGCGGAACCGGCGTCGTACCCCGCTGGTCAAGCGACGACGCGAATGACTCGACCCGCTTCTTAAGTTCGATCAGGCTGGGGTGCTGCTCGTGGAGCGCTTGCAAGTTGCCTTGAATTTGCTGGGCATAGGAGATGGAACGAATGACGAGTATCAGCGCAGTGCCGACTCCTCCAAGGTGCGATCCTTCCGCAGAATCGAGGAGAATGAGTGCCGCAATGAGAAGGAGAATCGCGATGTCCTGGTGCAGAGTGGCTGCGAATCTGCTCAAGGCCCGGGTGTGGAACAGGTCATTGGTGACTCTCCTATTGCTGGTCGATAGGGTCTCTTGGACCCTCGCCGCAGTACCGAAGAGACGGTGCTCCATCGACATTCCAGCGGCTCTGGCAATCTCCTCGGCGAAGTACGAGTTCCCATCGACGAACTGCGTAGCGCGCCGCCGGGTGAGCCTCGCAAGAGGCCGAAGGGCTGTGAAGATCAGTGCACCCACAGCGACCGTGAGGACTGTGACGACTGCGTTCTGCGTGAGGGCGGCGGCAAGCAAGGCCAGAAGGCCAAGTGCAGCCACGCAGGCATTCACAAGCGTCAGCGCGAGAAGCGAAGCCTGCTGGCTCAACGTAGAGATTGTCTCCTGGAACGCGCCTTCCTTGTCGGCGGCCTGGCGCGGCCAGGTGGCAGAAAAGTAGGCGCGTATCGCCGAATCTCTTGTTTGGAAGAGGACTTCAGAGGAAATTCGCGCATTCATGTTGGCAACCAGACGGTGAAGGGCGATATTCACTACGGCGAGGCAGGCTGTCGCTGAGAGCACCTGCGTAGGGTCAAGCGTTCCGAGCAGCGGAAGATGCATACTCGATGCTGTCTGGTCGGTGATGGTGAGGGCCGCTCGCACCAGCAGGATGAGTGTGGCTGCGTCGGCCACGGCTGCCGCAGCGGCAGTGCAGACTAACGACAGCAGTGCCCGCCGAGCATTCGGCACATATGGTCGCAATTGCCTCCAGGCTTGCATGGCCGACGATGGTGAGCGAGGCGTGGCGGGATGAGTCATTGGCTTCCGGGCTTGGCCGGTTCGTTGGGAGGGGCGGTAGTCGGGGCAGCAGGATGCGACTCCCGGAAATGCTGTGACGAGGGAACGGCCCTCGCGTCTGTGGCTCTCTGTCCGTGAGTGCCGCACGTTGGTGTCTCTCGCAGCGCCCGCTCCCAGAGGTGGTTTGGGCGTGGAGCCGCTGCCCACTCGTCGTACGAGGCCCCTGATTGGTGCCGTCTCGCGTGCAGTTCGTCATCCGTCAACACGGCCAAGGATTCGATTGTCGCCGCCCATCGGTGCGGAGATCGGTCTGGGACGAGCGCTCCACCTCCTGCCAGGATCGTGTCAGACCACGGGGTGGTTGGTGTAGTGAGAACGATTGTAGACACGGAGAGCGATTCGGCGATGACGTGGCCAAAGTTTTCGCTCCGTGTAGGTAGGCAAAGGGCATCCCGCGCGGCCAGTATTGGGCGCACCTCTTCAGGCCGAAGGTCGCCGCACCATCTGAGCGCAATTTGTTTAGGGGTGAACTCGGCGATCTCCTTGCATCGCTCGAAGTATTTCGGGTCCTCGATTGGGCCGAAAATGTCTAGTGAGAGTGGTGAGCGCACCTCCTGCAGCGCCTGCAGGAGGACGTGGAGGCCCTTGTGCTCGACCACGCGGCTAACGAAGACCAGTCTCAATGGCCCGGCCTGTCGGGCAGGGCGCGCAGCGAATGCCGGCAACTCATGCTCATCGGGGTGTTCAAGAATCCGAGCGTGATTCCCCCAAAGGCGCATCAGGTCCGCCGACTCATGCGGCGCAGTGGTGTGCCAGGTGAACGTAGCGCGTGACATCATTGTCCGGAAGACCCTCAAATAGACTCGCTTGCGAAGGCCACTCCGCGAGAGCGCGGCCTGGGCAAACTCGCCTCGGGGGGAGAGAAGCAACCTTGCGCGCCCGAATAGTCCGAGCCGCCAGAGGAGACAGGGCACTATCGACAGCGTCGGGTGAAAGAAGCTATTGACGTGGATCAGGCGTGGCGATGCCCGCCGGATCCCGAAGGCTGAGCGGACTAGCATCTGGAGCGAGTCCGTCGACAAATAGAGGACCTGGTGGCGGCCGAAGCTGATCCACTGGTTCAATTTGACTGGGAGCCGGTCAGCGGAGCCAATGTCCCTATCAGACGTGACCACACCTGCCGATAGCTGGTCTGGAGCGCTGGCGACAAGAGCTGCAGCGGATCTTATGGGTCCGCCCCCGCGGAATGCTGGTGGGAACAGTGGAACGATCAGTATGACGTCGCAACTGCTTTCGGTCCGGGCCACTGCGCCTCTCACGACCCCACCACGGTATTCCTAGTAGACCGCGACTCTACCAAAAGCAACACTTCGGCTCGACGATCATTGGCAAGGACGATCTGTGGTGCAGGCGGTTTCGGATTCCTTGGCGGTCAGCAGTCCGAGACAGCGCTGCCCGTCCAATCTCGGTGGCTCGATGCGGCGGAGACAGCCTGATTCCGACCCTATGAGGGCCTCGCCCCTGCGCCAATGTTCCAGGATCCGCGATTGGCACGTATCAATGCGTGTGCGGGACATCTAGGTGGCGCAGCTTTCAAGCGAGTCGGCATGGGGGTGGTCGTGTCCGTACGTCGTGGACCTTTGCGAGGCCCCGCGTGGAGTGTACTGCAGGTGGTCCTTGTAAACCCTTCCTCTGGATACATCGTCGCGCTGCCCTGAGGGTCGGGCCCGCGCATGCCAGGTGACAGGTTCCGGTTCTTGCGGTGCGCACCAGGCGGGTCGGCGGCGATGGTGGGGACTCAGGGTGCACGCCCCTTCGAGGATGGGGCTTTCGGATGTGAGTCGGGACCATTAATATCTCTCGTGTGGATGGACGGAGGCGCGAGATATGGATCTGGCAGCAGATTGTTACTCCACACATGACCGCACTTGCTGCATCTCTGGCGAATGCGGGTTGCCGAGTCGTCTACGTCGCTGAACGGATGATGTCCGCCGAGCGGGCTTCGCTTGGATGGAGCCCCGATGGACTAGGCAATGCAGAACTCGTTGTGGCTAGTAGCCCAGATGAAATTCCGTCGCTCGTGCGCGCAGCGTCGGAGGACTCCATACATATTTGCTCTGGAATCCGCTCGAATGGAATCATTCGCACTGCGCAGCTCGCATTGGTTGAGCGCGGATTGCGGCAATGGATTATCATGGAGACTGTCGACGATAGGGGAATGAGGGGGCTTGCGAAGCGGCTCATTTATCGTTGGAAGCTCTCGAGGATGCGGGGCGTGACGCAGGGTACACTCGCGATCGGTAGAAACACGGGGAAGTGGCTCGCCGGCCTGGGCGAGCCGACCTGCCGCATCTATGAGTTCTCATACTTCTTGCCGACGATTGGAGAGCTGCCGGGAGGTGACGGGCTGGATGGCGACTCTGCCTTCAGGATCGGGTTCGTCGGGCAGCTCATTAAACGGAAGAATTTGACGTTGCTTTTGGAGAGTCTGGCGAAGCTTGGTGATGATGGCGTTGAACTAAGTGTCGTCGGAGTTGGACCGATGGAGGAATCTCTGCGCTCCGAGGCCAGGCGCCTGCTGGGAGAGCGTGTCCGCTGGATCGGCAGGCTTCCACAGAAGGCGGTACCTGGGTTCCTTCGCTCCGTTGACGTACTCGTGCTTCCTAGCTTGTATGACGGCTGGGGTGCCGTCGTTTCAGAGGCACTCTTGGTGGGAACGCCGGCCATCTGCTCCGACCGCTGTGGTTCGTCGGGCGTCGTGGCTGCGAGCGGATACGGAGGTGTCTTTCCTTCTGGCGACGCCTCAGCTCTAGGTATCGCGTTGCGGCGAGTCGTGGCTTCTGGCAAATTGACTCTTGACGCGCGGGCCGATTTGCGAGACTGGGCGACATGTCTCGGCGGTGACGCCGGTGCTCAATACCTTCTGGCGATCCTGGATCACGCCGATGGCGACGCAGCTCGGCCCGCCCCGCCGTGGAGCACAGAGCTGTTCGGCTAATGTGGTTCGCGGATTCCGGACCAGTCAGCGTGTCGGCCAGCTGTCGACATCATGTAGGACACGACCCTTTGCGAGGTATTCAGAATCTGATATTCAAACGGCATGCTCGATGACTGTTGAGTATCTTCGCGCTCAATTGCGGCCAGCGTTTCGGCAACATTAAGATCCGTCATAATGATTGTGCCAGCTTCGAGCGCTTCCGGGCGTTCAATCGAGCCCCGCAGCGTGATGGCACGAAAGCCGACAATTGCCGACTCTTCTGAGATCGACCCGGAGTCGGACAGGACGACCTTTGCGCTGAGTTGGAGTCGATTGTAATCGAAGAAACCGAATGGCTCATGGAGCATAATGTTGCCGCCCGTGGCGATGCGATGCTGACGCAGGCGCTGTCGCGTACGTGGGTGAGTCGAAACAAGCACGGGCAGCCGCCACTCGGCAGCGACTGCCTCGAGGACCTCTACCAGCTGTGCGAGGCGGTTCGGTGAGTCGACGTTCTCCTCTCGATGGGCGCTGACGAGGAAGTAGCTGTTCGCAGTAAGTCCGAGCCGCTCAAGGACGGTTGAGGCGTCGATCTGAGGCCGGTACATCTCGAGCACCTCGCGCAGCGGGGAGCCGATGAGGACGATCCGGCGGGGGTGGAGGCCCTCGGCGAGCAGGTTGCGCCGTGCGTGTTCGGTGTAGACGAGGTTGAAGTCGGCGACGTGGTCGACGAGGCGGCGGTTTGTCTCCTCTGGCACGTTCTCATCGAATGAGCGGTTCCCGGCCTCGAGGTGATACACGGGGATGTGCATCCGCTTGGCGATCACGGAGGAGATCGCACTGTTCGTGTCGCCGAGGACGACGAAGGCATCCGGCTGCTCGAGACGAAGCACCTCCTCGGTCTTGATCAGCGTCTCGCCGAGGACGTGACCGAGTGACGACGTATCCACGTTGAGGTAGTGATCGGGCCTGCGAAGACCGAGCTCGTCGAAGAACACCTGATTGAGCTGGTGGTCCCAGTTCTGGCCGGTGTGCACGAGGACGTGCTCGAAGGTTGCGTCGAAGCGCTTGATGGTGGCGGCGAGACGGATGATCTCGGGCCGCGTCCCGACGACGGTGACGACTTTCATTCGGTCTGTTCTCCTGGACACACGGTGTCGTAGTACTGGTCGGGGTTGGACGGGTCGAGGAGCTGGTCTGACCAGAACCAGGTGATCAGCTCGCCGCTCCCGACGTTGCGGAGGTTGTGCACCCAGAGCGTGGGCATGTCGAGGATCACCGGCTCGTCACCGCTCACTCTGAAGGTGATCACGTCGTCGTGGAGGAGGCGGCGGAAGCCGATCTCCGCTTCACCTTTCAGGACGACGAAGCGCTCGACCTTGTGCAGGTGGTAGTGCTCCCCGCGCGTCGCTCCGGGAACTGTGGTGGAGGCGTAGGCCTGGCAACGGCCGCCGTGGAAGCGGATCGTCTCGAAGAGTGCCCCGCGGGCGTCGGCGTGAACGGTGGGACGGATGGGGAATCGCTCCGGGAAGACGTACGAGCGATAGGTGTTGAACAGGTCGAGATCGAACGGCTCGGCAATCTCCGGAATCTCGCCGGTGCGGTAGAGCTCGTCGAAGTGCTTGAGCTTGTCCAGCACTTCCGTGACCGTGGCCGATGCGGCTGAGGGTTCCGTGCGGCCATCGACGCGTCTATCGGCCGCCTCGATGAGGGCTCGGGCCGCCTGCTGGACGTGCAGCAGCGGCACCTCGCGGTCCTCGATCACTGTCGGAGTCTCACCCTTCGCGATGCGCGACGCGAAAGTGGCAACGAACGAGTTGTAGTCGGGCCGTCCGTGTTCGCCGAAGAGATTGGGAAGGACGACATCGGCGAACGTCCCACCACACTTGGTGGTGGTGTCGGCAAGCATCTGTGCCGCGGCGGCCTTGCCGCGCCCGTAGGGATTGTCGAGCGACGACTGGATCGAGTTCGCGAACACGACGTGGAGAGGTTTGCCGACACTCAGAATCGCGTCGGAGAGCTTCTGGGCGAGTCGTTGGTTGCCGGTCTCGACGTCCTCGTCTGAGCTCGCCCGGTTGACGCCGGCGATATGGAAGACCACGTCGGACCGCTCGATGGCGGCGCGGAGTTGCTCGACATCGTTGAATTGAGCACTGTCGAGGCGCACCGGAGTTGCTCCGGCGAGTGCCACGAGCCGCGCGGCGAGGTGCCATCCGAGAAAGCCATACCCACCTGTGATGACCGCCTTCATCCGTAGTGCTCCAGTTCAGCGCGGACCGCGGGGACGGTCACCAACAGCTCCTTGACCGCCTCGACATCGAGGCGGTCGGCGTTGTGCGAGTTGAAGTCGGCGATCTCGATGTCTTCACCCGTGCCCTCTTCGAAGAAGAGCTCGTATTCCAGGCCACGTGCGTCGAGTGGGACGCGGAAGTAGTCGCCTTCGTCGATGGCGCGTGCTCGCTCCTCCCGCCCCAGGAGTGACTCGAAGAGCTTCTCTCCGTGCCGTGCCCCGAGGACATTCAGCTTCGGGTCGTCGTTGCCGAAGAGACTGGCGACAGCCCTGGCGAGTACCTCCACCGTGCTCGCCGGCGCCTTCCGCACGAATAGGTCGCCCGGTTGCGCATTGGTGAAGGCGTACTTCACCAACGAGACCGATTCGTCGAGCGACATCAGAAAGCGGGTCATGTGGGGGTTGGTGACCGTGAGCGGTAGGCCGCGCTTTGCCTGATCGACGAAGACCGGGATCACCGATCCTCGTGAGTACATCACGTTGCCGTAGCGCGTGATCGACGCAATCGTGCCGGAGCCCGGGTTGTTGCGTGCGAAGGCCTGCACGACCTTCTCCATCATCGCCTTCGAGATGCCCATGGCGTTGATGGGATACACCGCCTTGTCCGTGCTCAGTGCCACGACTGACTGCGCCCCCGCCTCGGCGGCCGCGTGAACGACGTGATCGCTTCCCTGCACGTTGGTCTGCACGGCCTGCAACGGGAAGAACTCACAGCTGGGCACCTGCTTCAGCGCAGCTGCGTGGAAGACGTAGTCGACGCCTCGCATCGCCTCGGTGACGCTGGGCCTGTCGCGAACGTCGCCGAGGAAGCAGCGAAGGCGCTTGTCTCGAACCGACCGCCGCAGGTCATCCTGCTTCGCTTCGTCACGGCTGAGAACGCGGACCTCCGCGACATCCGTCCCGAGGAGATCCCGTACCACTGTGTTGCCGAACGAACCTGTGCCCCCAGTGATGAGCACGACCCCGGACATCCCGGGGTCAGGGTGCGGCAGAACTGCCGGGTCAACGATCGGGTTCACTGCGCTCCTTCGTGTTTGGGTGCGGTCAGCGTCAATCGGCCTTGCCACCGTGCGCCGTCGAGAACGTCCTCGATCGCGGACACCCCGGCACTCAGCGAGAGTTCTCGCTCGTAGAACGCTCGCGCACGCTCACCACGGGCGATGAGCTCGTGCTGGGATGAGGCGACGAATTGCTCGAAGGCCGCGACGAAGCCGCCGACGGTCGGCTCGCAGGTCCAACCGGCGTCGGCCCGTGACACCAGCTCGGCAGCATCGCCTCGGACGCCCATGATCAGCGGCTTGGCTGAGGCCATCGCCACTTGAGTCTTGCCCGGAATGGTTGCCCGGAAGAACGACAGGTCCTTCAAAGAGACAATGTGCACATCCGCCGCGGCGAGGATCGGCGGCATCTGCTCCGGTGGCACCCTCGGCACGATCGTGATGTTGTGAGCACCGCAGTGTTTCACGAGCAATTCGAGCCGTTCCCGCGCGATGCCTTCGCCAATCAGGAGTAGGTGAAGTCGAGAGCCGAATCTCGACGCCGCCTCGACGACGACCTCGAGGTTCTGGTAGTCGCCGAGGTTGCCCGCGTACAAGGCGAGTGGCTGGTCGATCGGCGCCAGTCCATCGCGCACACTCCGGTCGGCTGTCCTTGGTGCGAAGACGGCCTCGTCTGCCCAGTTGAACACGACCGAGATCTTCGACGACGGCACGCCACGCTCCACGAGGAGGCGCTTGAAGCCTTCGGACAGAACGACGATGTGCGCCGCGGCCCGGTACGCGGAATGACACGCCCGATCGAGTGCCGCCCGGAGGAGGCGTTGCCCGCTGGAGTTCCGAACCATCTCTGCTTCGAGAACGCTCTCCGGCCAGAGATCTTGGATGTGGAGAACGAAAGGTGTTCCTCGCACGAGGCGTTGTAGCTGCGCGGGCCAAGCAGACGTCATCGGCGGGTGGTAGACGTACGCAACATCCGGTCGATGTGCCGATGCGAGACCGATCGCGGAAGCGCTCGCCGCGAAGCTGAGGTAGTTCGCTGCCCGTTTCACGGCCGACTGGTCATGGCTGGGGAACAGGGGCACTCGTATCGTCCGGACGCCAGCGGATCTGTCGCTCACGTCACGGAGGCGCTGGCGATACCCGTCGAAGACCACACCCATCGGATAGTTGGGAAACCCGGTCACAACGTCGACGTCGTGACCACGTCGGCCGAGTTCGGCCCCGAGCGCCCCGACGACGTTTGCCGGTTCAGGGGGCCACCACTGGGTGATCATGGTGATTCTCATCGATCACCAACTGTCCAGGCCGCTCGTCGATTCGAACTCATAGGCATCGCGCCGGTGAGCCGACGACGGTTGAATCTGGCTCGACATCTCGGGTTACGACGGCACCGGCGCCGACCATCGAGCTGGCTCCGACCGACCTACCCGGCAACACGTTGGCACCGGTACCTATCGTCACGCCGTGCGCCAACGTGACGTTTCCGCTCACCGTGGCACCGGGGTAGACGGATACGAAGTCGCTCAGGGTCGAGTCGTGACCGACGGTGGAGTTCACGTGCAGTTGGGTGTGGCGTCCGAGCCGGATGTTGGTGGTGACGCGAGCACCGGCGGCGACGATGCAGCCGGGGGAGAGGTGGGAGTCGCCGCCGATCGTGGCCGCCGGATGCACCAAGATTGCTGCTTCAGCGCCGAGTGAGTCGAACTCGGTCGCCAGCCTTCGGCGGATCTCTCCGCTACCGATCCCGATCACGTACTTGGCTGCGAGGTGAACGACGATCGACGACGGCCCAAGGAGCTTGGAGCTCCGACGGTGCAACAGCCCCTCGTCGACGTCGCCGTCGTCGACGAATCCGAGGAAGTCGATGTCCCCGCCGCTGACGTTGATGGCCTCGACGATGTCGAGGACTTCTCGCCCGAATCCGCCGGCTCCGACGATGATTATGGGACCTGATGTGGTCGGGGATCTCATGCCGGTCGTACTGTGCGGACCATGCGTGAGACACGTGAGGCACGTGAACCGCGTCTGGTGGGTCGAGCGGCGAAGCGCACGGTCGATGTCGCTGGCGCCGTGCTCAGCCTGATTGTCTTCTCGCCGTTCGCTGGATTCGTTGCCGCAGCCGTTCGCCTACGACTTGGTCGGCCCGTGGTGCTGCGCCAGGAGCGGGCGGGACGCGGCGGCGTGGCGATTGTGGTGCCCAAATTCCGAACGATGACGGACGAGCGGGGGAGTGACGGTGAGCTGTTGCCGGATGCCGATCGGCTGACGCCGCTCGGTTCGAGGCTGCGATCGTTGAGCCTGGACGAGTTGCCGCAGCTGTGGTCGGTGTTGAAGGGGGACATGAGCCTGGTTGGTCCCCGTCCGCTGCCGATGAAGTACGTCGAGCGGTACAGCGCAGAGCAGCGCCGCCGGCTGGACGTGAAGCCAGGCATCACCGGCTGGGCACAGGTCAGCGGACGCAACGCGCTGAGCTGGCCGGAGAAGCTGGCCCTCGACGTGTGGTACGTGGACAACGCATCGGTGTGGCTCGACATCCGCATCCTGGCGCGGACGGTCATGTCGGTCGTGCGGCGAGACGGCGTGAGTGCCGACGGCCATGCGACGATGCCGGAGTTCATGGGCGAGACCTGACGGTCGACGCGACGATGTCGGCGACGCGGGCGACGTCGCTCTCGCTGAGGATGCTTCCGCTGGGGAGGCACAGACCGTGCTCGAACAGATCCTGGCTGGTGCCGTCTTCGACGACGGGCGCGCCGGCGAAGACGGGCTGGAGGTGCATCGGCTTCCACAGTGGGCGGCTTTCGATGTCGGCGGCGTCGAGGGCGGCGACGATGGCGTCGCGTGTCGTTGTGTCGTCGAGCACGACGCAGGTGAGCCATCCGTTCCAGCCACTCCACTCAGGCACCGGCATGAACGTCAGACCGTCGACGTCGGAGAGGACGTCGCGGTACTGCTGATTGATCTCCAGCCGGCGCTTCGACATCTGCGGGAGTCGCTCCAACTGAGCCCGGCCGAGGGCGGCGAGCAGGTTGCTCAGCCGGTAGTTGAAGCCGATGTCGGTGTGCTCATAGTGCACGGCGGGCTGGCGGGCCTGCGTGGCCAGGTAGCGCACCCGGTCGGCGGCGTCGGCGTCGGGACTGACGAACACGCCGCCGCCGCTCGTGGTCATGATCTTGTTGCCGTTGAACGAGAACACCCCCACGTCACCGAGGGCGCCGGCCGGGCGATCCTTGTACGTGGCGCCGAGGGCCTCGGCGGCGTCCTCGATGAGGGCGATGCCGTGCTCGGCGAGCAGCGGCGCGATGGCGTCGTAGTCGGCGGTCTGGCCGTAGAGATCGACGACCACCGCTGCCTTTGGCAGGCGACCGGCGCGGCGACCACGGTCGATCGCCTCGGCGAGCAGCGCCGCGCTCATGTTCCACGAGGTCGCGTCGCTGTCGACGAACACGGGGTTGGCGCCGCAGTAATTGATGGCGTTGGCGGAGGCGGCGAACGTGAACGTCGACACCAGCACGTCGTCGCCGGGTCCGACACCGCAGCCGAGGAGGGCGAGGTGGAGCGCTGCCGTGCCGCTGGAGAGGGCCACCGCACCCGGCCAGCCGGTGATCGCTGCGATGTCCGACTCGAACGCCGTCAGGTCGGGGCCGGCGGGGGCGATCCAGCCGCTGTCGAAGGCGCGCAGCAAGTAGTCGCGCTCCAGCGGGCCCACGTCGGGGGCGCTCAGGTACACCCTCGTCACCTGACACCCTCGGAATCTCTTGTCGTCATGACCACCACGATCATCGGAATGGACGCTTTGAACACCACGTCGGCCCTGTTCCGGAAGGCCCACCCTGGTTCGAGCGGCGTCGCAGCTTCGATCGTCACAGTAGCCAGACCGGTACCCGTTCGCGGCGATCCGGATGAGCGTCGCGAGACGGTTGGGCCGCTGGGTCGGCGCCGCATCAGGTCATCTGGTGACGGGAACGTCGGTCGCATGTGACGTCGCCGTCGAGGATGTCTACGATCGCGGGCGGTCGAGCGCGGCGGAGCCTCGGCCGGAAGGATGGTGATGGCGGTGACGGCGGAGACCACTCGAGGCGGCCTTGTTGCGCGGTTCGCGCAGTGTTCCGGACATGGCGGCGATCGGTGCGATGGTCGACGGGGATGGCGTGATGACGAACGGTCCCGACCACGACGGCATCAGACGCAGGGCGTGGTGACGACGCTCGAGGAGGGCTGACCGATGGGAGCTCTCGCCAACCTGACCCGGAGCGTGTTCGGTCGCAGCGCCAGGTCGAACCAGGAGACGAGCGGCCCGTCCGGCGCAGACGGCGCCGACTGGGCGCCGACCGGGGTGCCCGTGTGGCCGGTCAAGTCCGCCGTCGCCGCGTCGGCGGTTCGATTGCCCGTCACCGTGGAGCCGGCCAACGTCAAGCTGCCAGCGGCGACGCCGCGGGCCGCACCCGCCGGATGGATGACTGATCCCGCCGGCCGCCACGAGGCTCGCTACTGGAACGGCGTCATCTGGACCGAGTACGTGATGAACGGGGGCCAGGTGTCGGTCGACTGGCAGCGGCCTCGCGCATCCTGACGGCGGGCGCCGGTCGGACCGCGCGCGGCCGGCACGATTCGCGCGACGCTTCGTCCTGGTCGCGGCGTCGAGGGCGGCCTGGAAACCCAGTGACAGGGCTTGTTCATACTGGCCACATGCCCAGCGCCCGATTCCCCGTCGTCGCCGTTGCCGTCGACCGGTCTCGCCTTGTACTTCGTTATATCGCGGGCCGTACTTATAACAAGGTGCACTGATGGCGGCCAACCCCTTCACGCCCGGGTTCGGCACGTCGCCGCGGATTCTCGTCGGTCGCGAAGAGGTGCTGGGAGAGATCGGCGCGGCGTTCGGTTCTGTGCTCGACCCGCACCGGACCACGTGGCTGCGGGCGCCGAGGGGGAGCGGGAAGACGGTCTTGCTCAACGAGATCCAGGATCTCGCCGCCCATGCCGGATGGTTGGTGGTGCAGGAGGACGCGCAGTCGCCCGGGTCGCTCGCCGAGCGGGTGGCGAGGCGCTTGCTGACCCAGGCCGATGAGCGCGCCCAACCGCGTCGCCGTGTGCAGGCCGCCGGTATCACCACGCCCGTGGTCGGCGCGTCCATCGAGTTCGCCGCCGGCGAGCGGGGCTCCCCGCTCCTCAGGGATGCGATCGCCAGGGTGCTCGATCGTCGCGGAGCTGCGGCGGCGGGCGTGCTCGTCACCGTCGACGAGATCCACACGGCGCCACGATCCGAGGTCGCTCATCTCGGCAACGCCATCCAGCACCTCATCCGCGAGGACCGCCCGGTGGCCATCGTGGTGGCCGGGCTGCCCGTCGCCGACGTCGACGACCTCGCCACCTTTCTGCGCCGCTGCACCAAGCCGCGCATCGACGAGCTCTCGGCCAGCGCCGTCCGGGTGGGCCTGCAGCGGACGGCCGCGCTCGAAGGCGGCGGCTTCAGCTCGGCCGCCCTCGACCTCGCCGTCGCTGCGACGGCCGGGTATCCCTACATGCTGCAGTTGGTGGGCTACTGGTCGTGGCGATCGAGCGGCGACGGGGACATCGACGAGGCCGCGGTCCGGGACGCCTTGCCGCGCTGCGAGCGCGAGCTGCTCGAGGGCGTGGTCGGACTGCGCGAGCTCGCCGTGTCGCCGGCCGCCCAGCGATACCTCGAGGCGATGGCCGTCGACGAGGCGGCCAGCAGCACCAGCGAGGTCGCGGCCCGCCTCGGACTCAGCATCACCCACGCCGGCGTCTACCGCCGGCGGCTCATCGACGCCGGGGCCATCCAGGCCGCCGGGCACGGCTACGTCACGTTCTCCATCCCCGGTCACCGGGCGCTGGTCCGGCTGCGTCGGCTGCACGAGGTGGCCGTTGCCTGAACGTCGCGTGTGCGCCCTTCGGAGCCCCGTTCGCGTCGCACCTGGTCAGAGCGTTGCGGGACCGTCGGAAACCCTGTAACAGGGGATCGTCATACTGGTCTCATGTCCGCTTCGAGCACCACCACCGACACCCCGACGGGGTCGTTGACGGCGGAGCTCGGCGCGCTGGTCGACGAGTTCATGTCAGGGGTCACCGCGCGGATCGAGCGGTTGGCCGATTGCGGCACGAACCGAGAGTTGATCGATGTGGTGCAGAACATCGAGCGGGCCGTGCGGGCGGCCGGGCACGCTTCGGCCGCGGTCGTGGCCGCCGTCGAGCGCCGAGGTCTCTACCACGTCGACGGTCATGCCGACGCCAAGTCGTGGATGCGGGCGGGTGTCCGTACGCATCCCGACGACGTCGTGCGAGCCCACAGGGTCGGGCGGCTCGGTCGTGAGTTCCCACAGGTCGCCGAGGCGCTGGCATCGGGCCACATCAGCCTGGCCCACGCCAACAAGCTGGCCCAGGTGTGGTCTAACCGCCGCATCTCCCGCGAGTTCGCCGACAACATCGATGTCGCGTTGTGGGCGGCAGCCACCAAGCCGTTCAAGGAGTTCGCCCTCGACATCGACGACTGGGCGCGCCTCACCGATCAGGACGGCGGTCATCGCGACCGCGACGAGTCGCACAGCCATCGCGATGTCCGCTTCCTGACGGTCGGTGAGGTCACGCTGCTGCGCGGCCAGCTCTATGGGGTGCAGGCCGAGATCGCGCAGCAGATCTTCGAGGCGTTCCTCGACGCCGAGTACCGCTACGACGTCGACCAGGCCAAGGCCACCGACGGCGACGACTGGAGTCCCTCCCGCTTGCCGCGAACGCCGCAGCAGCGGCGCGGCGACGCCCTCCTCAAGCTGTTCGAGGCCGCTGCCTCCGCACCGCTGAACGGGTCGCCCATCAAGGTCACCGTCGACATCGTCATCGACCAGGAGACATTCGAAGAGCAGTTGCTCAACCTGCTCGATCCGTTGCATCGGCACCGCAGCGCGGCCACGATGCGTGGGCCGGTCGACGACTCGCTCGGCGCGGCCGGCCCGACGCTCAGCGAGCACGTGGGCTCGATCCGCCTCGATCTCGCCGGAGATCAGGTCGACTCCGGAGATCCCGGCGTCGACGCGGACGATTCCAGCGCCGTTCCACCGGCTCCCACCGAGGCCGAGCAGTGGATCACGGCCGCGGTCGCCGCGGCACTGGCCGCCCCCCGATCGTCCACCGGACGGCCGTCGATGTGCCGAACCACACGCGGCACACCGGTCGACCCCGCCGACGCTGTGGTCGCCGCCCTTCTCTTCAGGGTGCGCCGTGTCGTCATCGACGGCCAGGGCGTGCTCATCGACCTCGGCAAGCGCAACGCGCTGTTCACCGGGTCCGCTCGGGAGGCGGCCTTCCTGCAAGCTGCCATCGACGGCAGCCATCGATGTATCTGGCCCGGCTGCGGGCGTGCTCCACGACAGATCGACCACACGATTCCCCGCAGTGAGGGTGGTGCGACCGCGCCCAGCAATTCAGGTCCGATGTGTGCCAGGCACAACCTGTTCAAGATCGGCGGCTACCGCACGCGTCGTGACGCCTCGGGCACCTTCCACCTCTACCGCACCGACGGCTCCGAGGTCATCGCCATCTGACCGCGGTTGCGGCGTACACCGCGGACGCGATCGGGGAGTCGACCGGGAAGTCGAAGTAGGTGTCCGGGTAGGGCTCGTCGCTGAGGGTGTAGTGCCACCACTCGAGGGGATAGGCGTCGAATCCCGAGGCTTCCATGATCGCCCGGAGCTGGCGGCGACCTCTTGCTGCATCCCGGGTGATGCCCTTGGCGCCGTGATGGGAGCTCGTGTCCATCAGGTCGAAGCCGCCTCCCATCGGTACGAGATCGCCGGTCTCCAGGTCGAAGAGCGTCAGGTCGACGGTGCTGCCGCGGCTGTGCGCCGACTTGGTGGCCACGTAGCCCTGCTCGAACATCTCGCAGCGGTCGATGTGGGGATAGTGACGATGCTTGGTCCGGCCATCCTCGGGCTGCTTCGACCAGCGGACGAAGCAGTCGACTGCCCGCTGCGGGCGGTAGCCGTCCCACACGAGCAGGCCGAGTCCCATCGTCGCGGCCAGATCCCGGGCGTCGGCCAGCGCCACGCACAACGCCCTGGTGCCCATGATGCGGTTGGCCAGGTAGCCCTCCACCGGGCCTCCGGTGAAGTTGTCCCACGTGGCGTACTTGGCGTCCCAGCGCACTCCGGGCACCACCTCGTCCAGAAAGGCGAAGTCGTCGTGCATGTCGCTCAGCCCTGCAACGCCAGGGTCACGACGCGGTCGATCACGTCGCCGAGCGACAGGCCGGCGGCCGCCATCATCCGTGGGTAGCGGCTGTAGGAGGTGAGGCCGGGCAGCGTGTTCACCTCGTTGAGCACGAGGGTGCCGTCGTCGGTGAGGAACAGGTCGACGCGGGCGAGTCCCCGGCAGCCGAGGGCGCGGTAGATCGACATGGCCGTCTCCCGCACCCGCTCGCGTGCCTGGGCCGGGATGTCGGCGGGGACGACGAACGTGGAGTTCTCCGAACCGGTCTCGGGCTCGGCCTCCTGATGGATCCGGAAGAACCCGTGCGACAGGCGGACCTCGTCCACCTCGCCGGCGAACAGCTCGCTCCCGTTGCCGAGGATCGCGCACCCGACCTCGGTGCCGACCACCGCCTCCTCGATCATCACCTTCGAGTCGAACTTGCCCGCCACCTCGATCGCCTCCGCCAGCTCCTCCTTCGTCTCCACTCGGGTCACGCCGAACGACGAGCCCGAGCGGGCCGGTTTGACGAACACCGGATAGGCGAAGCCGTCGGGATCGATCGGCTCGGTCGGCGTCACCGTCCGGAAGTTCGGCGTCGGGATGCCGGCGCTGCCGACGACGAGGTTGGTGAGCGACTTGTCCATGCACAACGCCGAGCTCTGGATGTCGCAACCGACGTAGGGGATGCCCGACATCTCGAGCAGGCCCTGCACGGCGCCGTCCTCACCGAAGCGGCCGTGGAGAACCGGGAAGACGACGTCGATGCGGATCGTGGTCGAACGGCTCCCGTCGTGCACGACCACGCCATGCGTGCTCCGGTCGGGCGACACGACCACGAGCGGACCGTCGCCGTGCTCCCAGTCGTCGCCGGGCTCGTCGCACAGCTTCCAGACCCCGTCGCGTGTGATGCCGATGAAGAACGGCTCGTAGCGGTCGCGGTCGATGGCCTCGGCGACCTCTCGTGCCGACTTCACCGAGATCGGATGCTCCTCGCACGTGCCGCCGAAGATGACGGCCAGGTTCAGCTTGCCCATGCTGCGTGGTCCCTCTCGAAGTTCAAGCAGTTGACGATGGAGTTGGTGACGGTGTCGCGCAGCGCCCGCTCGGTGTAGTAGGCGGTGTGCGGCGTGACCACCACGTTGGGCAGCGACTGCAGCCTGGTCAGCAGGCTGCGCTCGACCGTGGTCTGGCGGCAGTCGACGTAGAACACGCCCTCTTCGCCCTCCAGCACGTCCAGTGCCGCACCGCCCAGCCGGCCGCTCTCGAGCGCGTCGGCGAGTGCCTCGGTGTCGATGAGGGCTCCTCGCCCGGTGTTCACCACGTAGGCGCCGGGCTTCATCGTCGCCAGGCGCTTGCGGTCGAGAAGATGAACCGTGCTCGCGTCGAGCGGCGTGTGCAGGGTCACCACGTCGCTACGCCGCAACAGCTCGTCGAGACCGACGTGGGTGGCCGGCGAGGTGGGGTGGCGGTCGTGGGCGAGCACGGCGCAACCGAAGCCGCGCAGGCGATCGATCACGGCGCTGCCGATGCGCCCGGTGCCGACGACGCCCACCGTCATGTCCCGGAGCTCCCGGCCGCGGGCCTCGTCGAGCCGGAAGTCGTGCTGCTCGGCGCGGTGGAGGATCGATCGGGCGTTGCGTAGGGCCATCAGCATCAACATCAGCGTGAAGTCGGCGACGCTGTCGGGGGAGTAGTGCACGTTGCCCACCTCGATGCCGAGGCCGGCGGCACAGCTGGTGTCGAGGTGGTCGTGGCCGCTGCTGCGCGTGGAGATGTAGCGCACACCGACCTCGCGAAGCGCCGCCAGCGTCGGCCCGGCGATGCGCGACTTGTGGCCCACGCTGATGCACCGGTTGCCGGCGGCCAGGGCGACGTTGGTGAACTTCACCGGCTCGGCCGTCATCGTCACCTCGACGTCGAGCTCGGTGGCCAACTCCCGGAACAGCGCCGCCTCGTCGGGCGCGCAGCCGTAGGCGGTGATGCCAGTCGCAGCCGTCACGTGATCGCCATTCGGTCGCCGTCGTTCATGGCGGCCAGTCAGACGGCCGCCGTGTTGCGCCGGCGTCGCGGATTTTGCATACGCCCGCAATAGGCGACCCCCCATACGGTGGGTGCGACTCCTACTGTCGAATCCATGCGTGTGTTGATTGTCGAGGACGAGCCGTTGCTGGCCGAAGCGGTCCGCGACGGTCTGCGCCTCGAGGCGATCGCCGCCGACATCGCCGGCGACGGCGACGCCGCGCTCGGGTTGCTCGACGTCAACGCGTACGACATCGCCGTGCTCGACCGCGACGTTCCCGGGCCGTCGGGAGATGAGATCGCCCAGCACATCGTCGCCTCGGGGAGCGGCATCCCGATCCTCATGCTCACCGCTGCCGACCGGCTCGACGACAAGGTGTCGGGCTTCGAGCTCGGCGCCGACGACTACCTCACCAAGCCGTTCGAGCTGCGCGAGCTCGTACTGCGCCTCCGCGCCCTCGATCGTCGCCGCGCCCACCGCCGTCCGCCGGTGCGGGAGATCGCCGGCCTGCGCGTCGATCCGTTCCGCCGCGAGGTGTACCGGGACGGCCGCTACGTCGCCCTCACACGCAAGCAGTTCGCCGTGCTCGAGGTGCTGGTCGAAGCCGAGGGCGGCGTGGTCAGCGCCGAGGAGTTGCTCGAGCGTGGGTGGGACGAGAACGCCGACCCGTTCACCAACGCCGTGCGCATCACCGTGTCGGCGCTGCGCAAGCGGCTCGGCGAGCCCTGGCTGATCGCCACCGTGCCGGGCGTCGGCTACCGCATCGACGTAAGCCCCGAGATAGTGCCAGGCACTATCTCGGGAGGCGGCGCGGGCGAAGGAAGCTGACGGTGGAACGGTCGCCGGGGCTCAGCGTCCGCCTCAAGCTCACCCTCAGCTATGCCGGCGTCGTCATGGCGGTCGCCGCCGGCCTGCTCGCCGTCGTGTGGGTCTTCCTCCTGCGCTATGTCCCGGATCCGAGGGAGGGGTTCGAGGTGGTCGCTCCCGGCGCCAGCCCGGTGCCCGTCCTGCGCAGTCCCAGCCGCTCCGACCTGCTCGACGCGTTCGTTCCGAAGGCGTCGATCGTGCTGGCCGTGCTGCTGGTGCTCGGCCTCGTCGGCGGATGGCTGCTGGCGGGCCGCATGCTGGCCCCGCTGCGCCAGATCACCAAGGCCACCCGTCTGGCGGCGACGGGCTCGCTCTCGCACCGGGTCGAGCTGGAGGGTCGCAACGACGAGTTCCGCGAGCTCGCCGACAGCTTCGACGCCATGCTCGCCCGGCTCGAGGCCCACGTCGCCGAGCAGCAGCGATTTGCGGCCAACGCCTCGCACGAACTGCGCACGCCGCTGGCCATCACCAAGGCCCTCCTCGACGTCGCTCGCGACGATCCATCATGCAACACCGGCGTGCTCGTCGACCGACTGCTCGCCGTCAACGCCCGCGCCATCGACCTGACCGAAGCGCTCCTCCTGCTCAGCCGCGCCGACCAGCGGTCGTTCACCCGCGAGCCCGTCGACCTCTCGCTGATCGCCGAGGAAGCCGCCGAGACCCTCTTGCCGCTCGCCGAGGAACGGGGTCTCACCATCGAGACCTCCGGCGACGTGACGCCGACCGTCGGCTCGCACCCGCTGCTGCTGCAGACGACGACGAACATCGTCCACAACGCCATCGTGCACAACCTGCCCGAATCAGGCCGGGTGTGGGTGACCACGCGGGCCGACGCCGATGCCGTGGAGCTGACCGTGGAGAACACCGGAGCGGAGCTGGCGCCGCAGCTCGTCTCCCGCCTCGTCGAGCCGTTCCAGCGGGGCAGCGAGCGCGTCCGCACCGGGCACACCGGCGTCGGACTCGGTCTGGCCATCGTCAAGAGCATCACCCAGGCGCACGACGGGACCCTCACGCTCGCCGCCCGGCCGTCCGGTGGCTTGCGGGTGACCGTGCGTCTGCCAGCGGCGACAGCCAGTGGTTGACAGGGATCAGCTCACGGGCGCGCCGTTGACGGTGATCGTCGTCGTCTGGGGGATCACCATCGGCTGCTCACGGGTGGCGATCCGGTAGCCGTCGGCGGGGTCCTCGATCTGGCCGGTGATCTCGAACGTCAGCGTGGTGGACGCCCCGGGGGCGAGCGTCACCTGCTGGCGAGCGGTCGACCACTCACCGTCGAGGCCCGCGTCGTAGGACACCGGCGCGCCGTCGCGGGTGGCCGCGCCGATCGTCAGCCCGGAGTACAGCGACACCAACGAGCGGCTCGTGCCGAGAGGAAGCTCCAGTGCGTTGCCGAGGACGACGTCGGGCAGGCCCCCTGCCGGGGCGGTGTTGGTGAGCACGACCGTCGCCGTGCCCGTCACCTGGCCGGTCGCCGGGTCGAACGTGACGTCGTAGGTGACCGACCGATCGAGGTACACGTCGAGCTTGTTGGCGGCCGCGTTGTTGACCACCAGGGCGAGCCCGTCGCCGCCGTTCAGTTCGGGCAGTCCGCCGGCGAGCCCGATCTGCGTGAACAACGCCTGCTCGTCGTCGTTCGCCGCCCAGCCGACGAGGCGACCCTGCTCGACCACGGGACCCAGACCGCTGGCCATCTGCACCGGACTGGGTAGACCACCCGACAGCAGGCGGTCGATCGTCACCTGGGAGACGGCGGCGAGGAGGTCGACGCGCTCCGCTCGATCGTCGATCTCGTACTGCGACTCGAGGAGGAACTCGACGACGTTGTCGGCATTCAGCTCCGTGGCGGTCGCGTCGATGCTCACCGGTCCCGTGAAGCCGAGCAGCACCGACAGCACGTAGGGGTCCATGGCGAACACCCCGTCGATCGGACGGCCGCCGCTCTGCGGGTAGAGCTCGGCGACCACCTGCGCCGTCGCCGGGAAGTCGGGCGACATCGTGATGTTCGACCACGGCACCGATCCGGTGGTGCCGGCGTCGTCGACGAAGCCGTAGCGGCCCCACTGGGCCACCCAGTCCTCGGGGCCGGTGATGCGGCGGGCGGTCGGGTCGGCGCCGCCGAGGTTGAGCTCGGTGGTGCGGCCGAAGCGGCTCACGGTGAGGCGGCCGTCGTCGACGGTGAGCTCGGCGAAGTTGCCCATGAAGCCACCCAGGCCGCGGGCCTCGGCGGGGGTGGTGAACATGATGAGGTAGTGGCGCGTGCCGTCGCCGCCGAGCAGCTGCGGGGCGAGGCGCGCCGTGGTGACTGCGTTGTCGAGCTGCTCGGCGTTCTCGTCGATGTCCTCGCCCAGCAGGCTGAGGCGGTCGCGGACCGGGGCCACCAACCACGGGGAGTCGGAGCCGTCGATCGTCGCGTCGAGCTCGTCGATGCTGGCCTGCACCGCCTCGAGCGGCGCGGCCACGGCCTCGATGGCGGCCAAGTCGAAACGTCCGTCGACGAGGCGCAGCTGTTCGGGGTCGATCTCGGCCAACGCCTCGCCCAGTTGCGTCGACGTGCGCCCGGCAACCTCAGCCAGGTCCGAGACCGCGCCGGCGTTCTGAGCGACGACGGGCACCACCTGGGACGGTCGGGCCCACGGGCGGTCCAGCTCGTTGCTGGCCCTGGTGAACACCTCGCCGGCGGTGGTGAAGCTGACCGCCGCCTCCGCGAACTCGCCCCGGCCCAACTGGTCGATGCCGTCGCGAGCGAGACGTTCGCCGTCGGTCAGCATCGCCCTGGCCCGCACGGCGCCGAGGCCGAAGCCGATGATCGCCAGCGTGGCGAGCACGGCGGCGCCGCCGACGATGCCCCACGCCAGCTTGCGGGTCTGGCGCCTGCGCCGGCGGATGCCGAAGACGAACAGCGCGCAGCCCGTGGCGATGCCGATGACGGCCGACGCCCCGTGGAAGCCTTCGAGCTCGGAGCGGGCCAGGAGGTTGAGCGCCAGCGCGGCGCAGCCGGCGCGAACCACGGCGAGGTCCCGCTTGCGGACCCCCACCCACAGGGAGGCGACGAAACCGACGGCGCCGATGATGGTGAGTGTCGGGTCGATGACTGCGACAGCGGCGATCCCGGTGGCACCGGCCACCGCCCACCAGGGCGCCGACGCCGCGGCCCACGACACGGTGGCCACGGCAAGGCCGACGAGGATGCGGCCGACGACGCGGTCACCCGTGGGATCGACGTCGGAGAAGGCGGCAACGATGCCGCCGGCGAGGGCCACGGCGATGGCCGAGCGCTCGTCGAGCCGCACGGCCCGGCGTACACGTCGTCCCCCCTGCGATGCCATGGTCGATCGATCCTAGATGCACCATGGGCTGTTTCCGGTGATTCCCGATGGCTTCCGAACCCCTACTCCACGCGGGTGGTCGTCCGGGTGCCAGCCTGGGCAACACGTCCGGCGGGGGCTCCACGCGGCAACGGTCGCTGGTCCTGAGGGTCTCGGTCCCGGCGAAACTAGTGGAGCGCTGCCGAGATAGTGCCAGGCACTATCTCGGAAGCCGCCTGCCCGACACTGGCGAGGGTGCGGGCTCGTTCGGCGACGACTGCCAGATCCGGCTCTGACTCGATGCGACGCAGGACCCGTTCGACCGCAGCCTCGCGGACGTCGGGGCGGGCGAAGGCCAACTCCTGCTCGAGCTGCGCCTGCAGCGCACCGGACGCCAGGGCCAGCATCGCGACCTGCAGCGTGCGGCGGGCGTGGGGGCGAGCGATGAACGGGGCGTCGCCGCATTCCATCATGGCCACGTCAATCGCCCAGCCGATCGACGGCGTCGCACCGGCGTCGCCCTCGACCAGTCTTCGATACTCAGGCCGGCTGCCGCTGGTAGCTGCCAGCAACTCGCTGGTCGACAGCCAGCGCGGTGGCAGGGCCCGCCCGACGTACTGCTGGTAGCTCGACCAGCGATACGTGTCGAGCGCGACTTGGGGACGGATGTCGAGGGGGTTGCGATGGATGTACCGCCCGGCGCAAATCATGTACTCCTCGGAGTCCACGTGGAGCGAGTGGAAGCGAGCCCGGAGTAGGGGTCCGTCTCGTCCGACGGCGTCGTTGAAGTGCCGCGTGTACCGAGACCCGACGAGGTGCATGAACGCCGAGAGCACGCCGTCGGGGACGCGGAGCAGCAAGTGGTAGTGGTTCGTCATCAGGCAGTAGGCGAGGACGCTCACCTCGAACCGCTCGGAGGCCTGGTCGACGAGGGCGAGGAAGCGGTGGCCGTCGTTCCTGGTGTTGAAGATGGTCTGGCGGGCGGCTCCCCGGTTCATCACGTGGTACACGCCGGCCGCGTCGAGGCGAGGTGGACGGGGCATGCCGCCATCATGACGATGGGGTGTGACGGCCCGAGATAGTGCCTGGCACTATCTCGGGCGTCAGGCGACGCGGTGTTCGGGCTCCTGGCCGCGGGCGACGAGGCGGGCGTTGGCCACGCCGAGGCGGATGGATCGCGCGAGCGTGTCGGCGGTGAGCCAGGCCACGTGGGGGCTGAGCACGACGTTGTCGAGGCCGACGAGCGGGTTGGTCGGGATGTCGATCGGCTCCTGCTCGAACACGTCGATGCCGGCACCGGCGAGATGGCCCGAACGAAGCAGATCGGCCAACGCCTGCTCGTCGACGACGCCGCCGCGGCCGGTGTTGAGAAGGACGGCGCCGGGACGCATCACGCCGAGGCGGCGGGCGTCGAGCAGGTTGCGTGTCTCGTCGGTGAGCGGCAGGTGCACCGACACCACATCGGCCACGGCGAGCAGCTCGTCGAGCGAGACCGAGTCCGGGCCTTCCGAGCGACGGTGGTGCACGACCGTGGCGCCCATCGCCGCCACATAGCTGCCGAAGCGCTGGGCGATCGCCCCGTAGCCGACGAGGCCGACCACCCGGCCGGCCACCTCGCCGAGACCGTCGGGGATCTCCGCAGCGAGCGGCCAACCGGTGCCGGCGCGCACCTCGCGGTCGAACGCCGGCACCCGGCGCAGGACGGCGAGCAGCAGGCCGAGCGTGTGCTCGGCCACGGCGATGGCGTTCGACCCGGGCAGGTTGGCCACGGCGATGCCGCGGGCCCGGGCGGCGTCGAGGTCGATGGTGTTCACGCCCACGCCGAGCTTCTGGATCAGCTGCAGGTTGGGTGCGGCGTCCATCGCCTCGGCCGTCACCGGCTCGAGCACGTGCAGCAGCGTCTCGGCCGTCGCCATCGCCCGGAACCATGCGTCGTCGTCACCCTCGGGCGTCCACGTCACCCGCACGCCGTCCGTCGACTCCTCGTCGAGCACGTCTCGCAGTCGGGGACCGGCGTTGTAGTGGAGCAGCACGTTCACCGGGCGGACCATATCGAAGGTGTTCGGCCGGAGCAGCGTGTACCATTTGGTACATGAGGTTCGAAGCAGTCCAGGACGTGGCGGCGCCGGCGGCGACCGCCTGGTCGATCTACCGGGACGTCGAGCGATGGCCGGAGTGGACGGACACCGTGACGAGCGTGGAGCTGCTGGACGGGCCGCTCCGCATGGGGGCCCGGGCGCGCATCAGGCAGCCCCGACTGCCGGTGGCCGAGTGGGAGGTGACCGAGCTGGACGAGGGCCGGCGGTTCGAGTGGGTGAGCAGGGCGCCGGGCGTGCGGACCACGGGCATCCACGTGGTGGAAGAGACCGGTCCGGACTCGTGCCGCGTCACGGCGGCGCTCGATCAGCGAGGCCCACTCGGCGTGCTGATCGGCCTGGTCACCTCGCGGCTCACTAAGCGCTACCTCGCGACCGAGGCCGCCGGCCTCAAACGCCGCGCCGAGTCGGCCACGTGACCACGGCTCGCGAGCGGTTGCTCGCGAAGGTCGTCGATCACCTGGCTGCCAACGGCGTGGCCGACGCCAGCCTGCGCGAGATCGCCGCCGCGGTCGGCACGAGCCATCGGATGCTGCTGCACCACTTCGGTTCCCGCGAGGGCTTGCTCGCCGAGGTCGTGCGGGCGGTGGAGGCGTCCCAACGCGCCGCCCTCGCCGAGGTGTTCGCCGGCGCCGACGCCGGCGGGCCCGTCGATGCCCGGCAGCTCTCGGCCCGCTACTGGGACACCCTCGTCGAGGTCGCCCAGCGGTTCGGGGTGCTGTTCTTCGAGCTGTCGGCCCACGCAGCCGTCGGCCGGGCGTACGCCACCACGCTGCGCGAGGACCTCGTCGACGGCTGGCTGCCCGGTGTGACCGAGCTGCTCGGGCGCCTCGGCGTGAAGCCCGACGACGCACCCGCGGCCGCCCGCCTCGCCGTGGCGGCGAGCCGTGGTCTGTTGCTCGACGTGCTCGTCACCGGCGACCGCCAGGCCGTCGACGAGGCTGCCCGGTTGTTCGACCGCCTGTTGTTCAGCCTCACGTGAGCCGCGGGTGGCAGGCTCGGGAGCGATGAGCCACACACCGGATGCCGCCGCTCTGATCGAACTGCTCGGACTCGAGCCGCACCCCGAGGGTGGCTGGTACGCGGAGACGTGGCGAGACGAGGCGAGCACGGCGATCTGGTTCCTGCTCGAGTCCGGCGAGCGATCGCACTGGCACCGCGTGCACGGCGGCGTGGAGATCTGGCACTTCTCTCTCGGCGACCCGCTCGAGCTGGCGATCTCCGACGACGGGGTCGGCGTGCGACGGGACGTCCTCGGCACCGACGTGGCGGCGGGGGAGCGGCCGCAGCTCATCGTGCCGGCGAGCGCCTGGCAGGCGGCCACGCCGCTCCCCGGGGGCGCGGCGGGGTTCTCGCTGGTCGGCTGCACGGTGGCGCCGCCGTTCCGCTTCGAGTCGTTCGAACTGGCGCCGCCAGGATGGGCGCCGGGCGACGAGGAGGACTGATGGGCGACAGCGAGCAACGGACACGGACGATCGCCACGAACGGCGTCGAGCTGTTCGTGCGCGAGGCCGGGCCGGCCGACGGACCGCTGGTGGTGCTCGTGCACGGCTTCCCCGAACTGAGCTACTCGTGGCGGCACCAGATCGCCCCGCTGGCCGCCGCCGGCTACCACGTCGTCGCCCCCGACATGCGTGGCTACGGGGAATCGAGCCGCCCCGAGGCGATCGCCGACTACGACATCTTCCACCTCACCGACGACCTCGTCGGCCTCGTCGACGCCATCGACGGCCCCGACGCCCAGGCCGTGTTCATCGGCCACGACTGGGGCGCCATGGTCGTCTGGCAGTTGAGCCTGCTGCATCCCTCGCGGCTGCGTGGGGTGGCCGCGCTGAGCGTGCCGTTCCAGCGGCGGGCGCTGGCGCCGCCGATCGGCCTGATGCGTGAACGCTTCGCCGGCTCGTTCTTCTACATCGTGTACTTCCAGGAACCGGGTGTGGCCGACGCCGACCTCGACGCCGATCCGGCCACGACGATGCGGCGGCTGTTCGCCCCGAGCGGTGTGCAGCGGGCGGCGTCAGCGCCCGAGGGGGAGTCGTTCGATCCGTCGGCCGACGACGGTCGCGGCTTCGTGGAGCGGATGATCGAGCCCGACGAGTTGCCGGACTGGATCACCGAGGAGGAGGTCGCCGTGTATGCCGACACGTTCCGGCGCACCGGGTTCACCGGCGGCCTCAACTGGTATCGCAACTTCGACCGCAACTGGGAGCTCACGCCGCATCTCGCCGGCGTCGGCGTGTCGGTGCCGTCGTTCTTCATCGGCGGAACGGCCGACCCCGTACTCACCATCACGCCGGTGCGCAAGATGGACGGCTGGCTCGCCGACCATCGCGGGTCGGTGCTGCTCGACGGCGCCGGCCACTGGGTCCAGCAGGAGTGCCCGGCCGAGGTGAACGCCGCCCTGCTCGAGTTCCTCGCCGGGCTGTAGGGCGCCGGCGGATCCCGCCCGGGCCGATCAGTCGGCGATCGGTCGTCGTCGATCAGTCGTCCCCACCCTCGGATGACAGGCCGTAGAACGTGTCGAAGGCGAGCGCCGATGCCTTGGCGGCGTCACCTGCCGCGCAGAGGCGGATCAGCTCGGCGTGGCGCACGACGGACTCGCGTGCGTGGCTCGACGCGAAGCGCAGACGCTCGGCCCGGCGCACCAGGGGAGAGAACTGGTCGAGCACGGCGCTCAACGCCCGGTTGGCGGCGATCGTCACCGGCACGGCGTGCAGCTCGTCGTCGGCGCGCAGGGCGGCATCGACGTCGCCGCGCTCGATGGCCCGCTCGAAGCGCTCGTTGGCGGCGCGCATCTCGTCGACGTCGGCCGTGGTCATCGACGGCACGGCTTCGTGCACGGCGAGCTCGTGCATCGCGGCGACCACGTCGCGGGCTTCACGGCAGGCCCGCTGATCGAGCGGGGCGACGATGGTGGAGCGGCCCGGCTGGGCGATGACGAGCCCGGCCTGGGCGAGGCGCAGCAGCGCCTCGCGAACGGGCGTGCGGCTGACGCCGAGCCACTCGGCCACCTCCAGGTCGCGCAGCTGCTCGCCAGGGCCGAACGTACCGTCGATGATGGCGTCACGCAGGCGCCGGTAGACGTCGTCGCGCAGCAGGCCGCGGTCCAGGGCGGGGGAGTCCGTGGGGATCGGCATCGCCCCCATCTTGCCCGCCGCCGTCTTGTCTCACGCACTCCGGTATGCAATATATTGCACCCGATGGAACTGTCTGACTTCCCGCGCCACCCGTTGCTGTTCGGCCCGTCGCCCGTCCACCCCTTGCCGCGGCTGTCGGCGGCCCTCGGCGGCGGCGTCGAGATCTGGGCCAAGCGGGAGGACTGCAACTCGGGCATCGCCTTCGGGGGCAACAAGGTCCGCAAGCTCGAGTACCTCGTCGCCGAGGCGCTGGCCACGGGCTGCGACACGCTCGTCTCCATCGGCGGCATCCAGTCCAACCACACCCGGCAGGTCACCGGCGTCGCCCGCCACCTCGGCCTCGGCTGCGTGACCGTCCAGGAGCACTGGGTCGAGTGGCCCGACCCTTTGTACGACCAGGTCGGCAACATCCAGCTGACGCGCATCATGGGCGGCGACGTACGCATCGACAGCTCCGGGTTCGACATCGGCATCCGTGACAGCTGGAAGGCGGCCATCGCATCGGTCGAGGACGCCGGCGGCAAGCCGTACGCCATCCCCGCCGGCGCCTCCGACCATCCGCTGGGCGGCCTCGGCTTTGCCAACTGGGCCGTCGAGGTCGCCGAGCAGGAGGCGCAGCTCGGCGTCTTCTTCGACCACGTGATCGTGTGCACCGTGACCGGGTCGAGCCACGCCGGGATGATCGCCGGCTTCGCCCTCGAGGACCGCCGCGACGGGCGCGATCGCCGCGTGATCGGCATCGACGCGTCGGCGACACTCGAGCAGACGACGGAGCAGGTGGCGCGCATCGCCCGTTCGACGGCCGACACGATCGGCGTGGGCCGCCAGCTCGAAACCGGCGAGATCGTGGTGGTGCCGGGATACGCCGGGCCGGCGTACGGGATCCCCGACGACACGACGATCGAGGCGATCCATCTCGCCGCCCGCACCGAGGGGATGCTCACCGACCCGGTGTACGAAGGCAAGTCGATGGCCGGGCTGATCGGCATGGTGCGCAGCGGCGAGATCCCGGCGGGCAGCCGGGTCCTCTACTGCCATCTCGGCGGCCAGCCGGCGCTGCCCGCCTACGCCGGCGCCGCCGGACTCGGCTGACATCGGCTGAACCGAGGACCTCACGGTTGGTAACGGTTGGTGCCGGGCACCAACCGTGAGTCGCGTCGGCGCGCCCTGGGAGTCGATTCTGCGAGGCCCGTGTAGTACCTTCGAGCCCAGAATGAGTTTCCCGACAGCAGAACTTGCCGGGTCGTGGCCGTCCTCGCTGACGACCCGCGTCCCGTACTGGGTGTACACCGACGCCGATCTCTACCAGCGCGAGCTCGACCTCATCTTCTCCGGGCCGTCGTGGAACTACGTGGCCCTCAGCGCCGAGATCCCCGAGCCGGGTGACTTCGTCCGCACGAGCGTCGGCGAGCTCCCGGTGATCGTCACGCGATCGCGTCGCGGGGAGATCCACGTGCTCGTCAACCGGTGCGCCCATCGCGGCGTCGCCTTCTGCCATCAGGCCGCCGGCAACGCCACGACGTTCACCTGCCCGTACCACCAGTGGAGCTACGCATCGGACGGCCGGTTGCTCGGCATCCCCTTCAAGAAGGGCGTCGGTGGCCACGGTGGCATGCCCGCCGACTTCGACAACAGCGCCCACGGGCTCGAACAGCTGCGGGTCACGGAACGCCACGGCGTGGTCTTCGCCACCCGAAGCGCGGAGACGCCGCCGTTCGAGGAGTACCTCGGCACGACGAACATCGGTTGGTTCGACCGCGTCTTCGACGGCCGACCGCTGCGCGTGCTCGGCTACCAGCGCCAGACCGTGCCGGCGAACTGGAAGCTGATGTTCGAGAACATCAAGGACCCGTACCACGCCAGCCTGCTGCACGTCTTCCTCGTCACGTTCGGTCTGTTCCGCGCCGACAACCCGTCGAAGACGCAGATGGACCCCACCGGCCAGCACTCGGTGCTGGTGTCGCAGCGGTCCGAACAGCGCGCCGTCGTCGGCACCGACGACATCGCCCGCGTCCAGCACGACCTCGAGCTACGCGACCCCAGACTCCTCGACCCGGTGCGCGAGTTCCCCGGCAGCGCCACGGTCGTGATGCAGACGGTCTGGCCCAACCTCATCGTGCAGCAGCAGTCCAACACACTGGCGATGCGTCAGCTCGTGCCGCGCGGCGTCGGCAACTTCGAGCTGCACTGGACGTACTTCGGCTACGCCGACGACGACGAGGCCATGCACACCCGCCGCCTGCGCCAGGCCAACCTGATGGGGCCGGCCGGGCTGGTGTCGATCGACGACAGCGAGGTGATGCGGCTGGCCCAGATCGGCGCCGAGGCCGGCGAGGATCACGACGCCCTGCTCGACATGGGCGGCGCCGACCTCGACGACACCGAACACATGGTGACCGAGGTGGCGATCCGGGCCTTCTACGCTCACTACCGGCACGTGATGGGACTGTGATCGACGTGAGCGGGAAGGTGCGGGCGAGGGTGCCCTGGGGGACGTTCGACGCCGAGGAGGTGCGCGCCCTCTACGACGACTACGCCGCCGCGCTCGACGCCGGTGATCACGCCGCCTGGCTCGACCTGTTCATCGACGACGCCAGCTACGTGGTGGTGCCCCTCGAGAACGTCGAACGCGGCCTGCCCCTGGCCACGATCCGCTGCGAGAGCCGCGGCATGCTCGCCGACCGCGTGGACGCCCTCGTCACCACGCAGTTCCTCGCCCGGCGGATCACTCGCCACGTGATCACCGCCGTGCGACCCGTCGGTGGCGGCACTGGTGACCGGCTCGAGACGACGGCGAGCTTCCTGCTCCTCGAGACGATCGAGGGCGCCGACACGCGCGTCCAATGCGCCGGCACCTACGACGACATCGTCGTCGTCACCGCGGCCGGGCTGCGCTTCGCCGGCAAGCGGGCGATCTACGACGCCGGGCTCGTTCCCACGTCGATGGCGGCGCTGCTGTGACCATCACACCGATCGCCTTCGACGACCTGGCCGAGCCCCTCCAGGACGCGCTGCGGGCCCGGTACGAGCGCCTCGGGTATCTGGGCGGCTTCTTCACCCACATGGCGCACCAGCCCGAGGCGCTCGTCCACTTCGATGCCTTCACGGAGTCGCTGAAGCGGTCGCTCGGCCCCGAGCTGGCCGAGACGGTGGCCCTCACCGCCGCCACGCGTCTCGACAACACCTACGAGCGGCACCAGCACGAACGGCTCGCCGTCGCCCTCGGCCTCGGCGCCGAGTGGGTGGCGGCGATCGAACGCCTCGACCCCGAGACGCTCGACGCCCCGCCGGTGGTCGTCGCCACACAGCGCTTCGTGCTCGCCGCCTGCGACGCGCTACGGGGTGCTCCCGAGATAGTGCCTGGCACTATCTCGGGACCGCAGGACCTCGCGGCCGAAGCCCTCGACGCGCTCGTTGCCGCGTCCGACGACGCCACCGCATCCGGCGTCGCCCTGCTCACCGGCCGCTTCGTCGCCCACGCCGTCGTCTCGGCCGCCTGCCGCCTGCAGCCACCCGTCCCGTCGATCTTCGCTGACGAAGGAGTCTCCCAACGATGAGCGATCCTCTCTGGATCACCGAGGCCGACGTCGCTGCCGCGGTCGATCTCACCGACACCCGCGCCGCCGTGCACGCGGCGTTCGCCGCACCCGAAGCCGTGACGCTGGAGAAGACGGCCGTCACGTACGGCGTCGACGGTGCGGCCGGCGGGGGAGAGGCCACCCTGCACGCGCTCGGCGGCGTGACCGGTGGCATCACCGGCACCAAGACGTGGGCCCACACCCCGGGCGGGGCGTCCCCGCTGCTCGTGCTCTGGGATTCCGCGGCCGGCACGCTGCTCGCCGTCGTCGAGGCCTTCGCCCTCGGCCAGTTGCGCACGGCGTCGGTGTCCGCCGTCGCCACCGACGCCATGGCCCCGCCGTCGGCCGACGTGCTGGCCATCGTCGGGACCGGCAAGCAGGCCCTGGCCCAGGTGGCCGCCGTCGCCGCGGTGCGGCCGCTCCGCGAGGTGCGCGCGTTCAGCCCCACGGCCGAGAACCGCCAGCGCTTCTGCCACACCGTCGCCGAACGCCTGCCCGGCGTGCACGTCGTGGACTGCCGCTCGGTCGCCGAGGCCGCCGACGGCGCCGGCGTCGTCACGACCGCCACGCGGGCCACCGACGCGGTACTCGACAACTCGGTGCTCATCGCCGACGCCCACGTCAACGCCATCGGCGCGATCACCCCGGAACGGCGTGAGCTCGCCCCGTCGGTGGTGAAGGTGGCGTCGCTCGTCGTGTCCGACAGCCCGGCGGCCGCCACCACGCTGTCGGCCGAGCTCGATTTCGCCGACGACGTCGTGCCGCTGTCGGCCGTCGTCGCGAGCGGCGCCGCCCGGCCGGCCGGCGTGTCGGTGTTCAAGGCGATGGGCTCGGGCCTGGCTGACGTGGCTGTCGGCGCGCTGGTGCTGGAGCGGGTGCGAGCCGCCGGTGGCGGGCGACCGTTCCCGTCGCCGGTCAAGGCCGCGCCACGACTGTTCCAGCAGCTCGTCGGAGGCGCGGCATGAGCGACCCCCGCCCGTTCTTCACCGACGTCAGCGGCGCGCCCGCACCGGGCGAGCCCGACTACTGGCAGCCGGTCATCTTCCGCGGCGACGAGATCGCCGCCGAGATCGCCCGGCTCTGCGACATCGAGCGCCCCGCCGACGGGCGCCGCTCGTCACTGTTCACCCATCCCCGGGCACCCGAGTCGTCGCCCTCACTGGCCCCCGGCATCCGCGTCTCGCTCGACGTGTTGCTCCCCGGCGAGTCCACCACGCCGAGGCGCCACACGTCGACGCAGGTGGGGTTCGCCATCGCCGGCACCGGCCGTGTGCGCATCGGCGACACCGTCCACGACGTCGGCCGCTACGACGCGTGGAACCACCCGTCGTGGCGGCCCTACACGGTGACCAACACCGGCGACGAGCCGTTCGTGCGCTTCACCTATTCCAACGCCCCGCTGCTCGAGAAGATGAACGTGCATCTCGTCGAGGACCTCGCCGAGATGCCCGAGGCGCGGCCCGACGCATTTCCGGACGGCGCGTCGGAGGACGACGCGGCCGACGCGGCCGACGAGGCTGGCGATGCTCGGCGCACTAGCCCGTTCGGCACGTTCGAGCTCGCCGACCGGGCGATGCTGATGCCCTACGAGACACTGATCAACCCGCCGTCGCTGCCGTCACCTGCGCTGGTGTGGCCCTGGGAGGGCGTGAAGTCCCACCTCGACCAGCTCGAGGCGCTCGGCGACACCTACATCGGACGCCGCCTGTACCTCCTGTACAACCCGCTGACCGGACGCACCAACGGCACCACGCCGTCGTTCTTCGCCACCATCACCATCCGCCCGCCGAGCATCGTCGACCGGCCCCACCGGCACGTGTCGGCGGCGATCAACTACTTCTTCCACGGCAGCGGCTGGAGCCGCGTCGGCGGCAAGCGCTACGAGTGGGGCGCCGGTGACCTGATGCTCACCGCACCGGGCTGGATGATCCACCACCACGCCTCCGACGACGGCGACCGTGTCTACGAGCTGACCATCCAGGACCAGCCGCTCAACATCGCCATGGAGTCGCTGCTCTGGCAGGAGAACCTCAAGCACCCGCCACGCGTGCTGGGCAGCGAGGACGGCTTCGCCACCAATCGCGCGCTTCGGCCGGCGACCGTCGGAACGGCCGGCGGATGATCCCGCTCGCTCCTGCCGCGCTGCGCGGTTCGCTGCCTCCACTCGTCACGCCCTTCCGCGACGGCGCCGTCGACCTCGACACGTACGGCCGCCTCGTCGAGTGGCACGTCGACGCCGGCAGCCACGGCGTCGTCGTGTGCGGTACCACCGGCGAACCGAGCGTCCTCACCCTCGACGAACGCAAGGCCCTCGCCGAGACCGCCATCGCCGCGGCCGCCGGTCGCTGCCAGGTGGTGGTCGCCACCGGCAACCAGTCGCACGCCGAGACCGTCGAGCTCACCACGCACGCCGCGGCCGCCGGTGCCGACGCCGTGCTCGTCGTGACGCCCTACTACATCCGCCCGCCGGCGCGCGGCCTCGTCGCCTACTTCACCGACGTCGCCGGACGCGTCGACATCCCGGTGCTCGTGTACCACATCCCCGGCCGCGCCGCCGTCGGTGTCGACATCGACACGCTCGCCGCCATCGTCGACGCCGCCCCGAACCTCGTCGGCATGAAGCACGCCGTCGCCGACCTCGGCCTGGTCACCGAAGCGCTCGTGCGGTTCGGCCCGGAGTTCCGGGTGCACGTTGGCCTCGAGGAGCTCAGCTACCCGATGCTCGCCCTCGGTGCCAGCGGCATGGTCAACGCCGTCGCCAACATCGTGCCGCACAAGATCGTCGCCCTCTACGAGAGCGTCGTGTCCGGCACGTTCGCCGAGGCCCGTAAGCTGCACCAGGAGCTGTTCGAGCTGAACCGGGCGGTGTTCTACGACACCAACCCGATCCCGGTGAAGTACATGATGTGCCGCCTCGGCGTGCTGCCCAACAACGAGCACCGCCTCCCGATGATGCCGGCGACCGACGACGTCGCTCGCCGCCTCGACGCCGTCCTCGACCGCGCCGGCCTCCTCTGACCGGTCGGATCGCGTCAGGGGTCAGACGGTGACGCCGGCGCCGGCTTTGAGGAGGGCGAGGGCCGTGTTGATCTGGCCGGTCATCGTGTCGGTGGCGTTCTCGTCGCCGCCGATGTGGCTGACGAGGGCCATCTGGAAGATGCCGTCGAACAGGGCGTAGGCGAACGGCGGCGACACGGCCAGGGTCATGCCGTCGAGCTCGGCGTAGCGCGTGAGGATCTTCCAGATCATCTGCTCGAGGGCGGCGTCGATCTCGACGATCGCGTCGCGGAACGACGGGTCGAACAGGCTCTGCGTGCGCAGATCGATCCACAAGCGGTGCTGTTCGGTCTCGTTGAGGAGCGTGTCGGCCATGCGCAGGGCGAAGCCCTCGCGCAGCTCGTCGGCGGTGGTGGCGGTGGCCAGGATGTCGTCGTAACGGGTGACGCACCGCTCGTTGTACTGGCGCACGCCCTGGGCGATCAGGTCGGCCTTGTCCCGGAAGTAGTAGTGCAGGACGCCGTGGGTGAAGCCCGAGTGATAGGCGATGTCGCGCAGGCTCGTGCGGGCATAGCCCAGCTCGGACAGCGTGGCGAGCGCCGACTCGGCCAGCTGGCGCCGGCGTTCGGCGAACTTGTCGGCCTGGCGCCGGGGAACTCGCTCGCCGTCGGTACGTGTCGAGGTGTCGGTGGTCATGGCGCGCCCTCCACGACCGACGCTAGCCGGGTTTCGACGGTATGACGAGCGGGGGGTCGGGATCAGGTGAGCTGGGCGCGCAGGCCGTCGGGGGAGTCCTGGGGCGCCTGGCACGTGAAGTGCTCGCACACGTAGGCCAAGCCGTCGGTGCGGTTCTCCCACAGCGGCGAGTCGTAGCGCTCGCCCCACGCCAGCACGACGTTCGGCCGCCACCGTTCGCGGACCACGGCCACCAGGTCGGGCCGATCGCCGACGACGGCGACCTCCTTGATGCCGCGCGTGCGCAGGGCCAGCGCAGCGAGGGCGTTGCAGAACGCGCTCGCCCCACGCGGCACCATCGGGCCGATCAGCTGCAGGATGCGGTCGGCGTGGTTGGCGTAACGCTGCTCGTCGGTGAGCGCGGCGAGGCGCACGAGGGCCACCGCCGCGGTCGAGTTGGCCGACGGCGTGGCGTTGTCGAACAGATCCTTCTGACGGGCGATCAGGCGCTCACCATCGTCGGGCGTGGTGTAGAGGCCGCCTTCACCCGGATCCCAGAAATGGTCGAGCAGGGTGTCGGCCATGTCCATCGCTTCGTAGATCCAGTTCGCCTCGCCGGTCGCCTCGCCCAGCCTGGTGAAGGCGTCGAGCAGCGTGGCGTGGTCGGCGGCGAGCGCCTGGTGGCGGGCGCGGGGTTGCCCGTCGGCATGCCACACGCGGAACCACCGCCGGTCGCCGTCGCGCAGGTTGTCGAGCAGGAAGCGCCCGGCCTTGGCCGCCGCGTCGATCCACGACTGCTCGCCGAAGAGCGCCCCGGCCTCGGCCAGCGCGGCGATCATCAGCCCGTTCCACTCCGTGAGCACCTTGTCGTCGAGCCCCGGATGCGGACGATGCCAGCGGGCCTCGTAGAGCCGGGCCCGGGCCGCCTCGATGTGCGGCGGGCGGAGGAACTGCCCGCGCTGTTCGAGCCGGGTAGGGATCGATCGGCTGGGCTTGCCCGGTTCGGCGAAGTTGCCCTCGTCGGTGATGCCGTACCAGTCGAGCACGGCGTCGGTGTCGGGGCCGTCCCCGAGCACGGCGCGCACCTCGTCGGGCGTCCAGGTGTGGAACAAGCCCTCGTGGCCGTGGCCGTCGGGGCCGGGTGAATCGGCGTCCTGCGCCGACGAGAACCCGCCGTCGGGCTGGGTCATCTCGCGCAGCACGTAGCCCACGGTCTCGGTGACCACCTGCTTCCAGCGCGACGTGTCGAACCGATCGGCCAGCGCCGACGCCGCCCGGGCGTAGAGGCGCACGAGGAGGGCCTGGTCGTAGAGCATCTTCTCGAAGTGGGGCACGAGCCACTTCTCGTCCACCGAGTAGCGGGCGAAGCCGCCGCCGATGTGGTCGTACATCCCGCCCGACGCCATCGCGTCGAGCGACGTGGTGAGCACGGTGGTGAGCGGGGCGACGGCCGCGTCGGTGGGCGCCCGGTACAGCAGCTCGGTGAGCACCAGGTCGAGGCTCATCGTCGACGGGAACTTCGGCGCCTGGCCGAAGCCGCCCCACGTCTGGTCGAACGCCTTGGCCAGCCCGGCGACGGTCGCCGGGATCAGCTGCTCGGGCGGGTCCTTGTCGCCGGCCTTGGCGCGGGCGCTGCGCGAGATCGTCTCGCGCAGCTTGCCGGTGTTCTTCAGCAGGTCGTCGCGCTTGGTGCGCCATGCCGACGACACCGCGGCGAGCAGCTTCACGAACGTGTCGCGCGGGAAGTACGTGCCGCCGTAGAACGGCTCGCCGGTGGGGGACAGGAAAACGGTCATCGGCCAGCCGCCGCGGCCGGTCATCGCCTGCACGGCATCCATGTAGATGGCGTCGACGTCGGGACGCTCCTCGCGGTCGACCTTGACGTTGACGAACGCGACGTTCATCAGGTTGGCGACCTCGGCGTCCTCGAAGCTCTCGTGGGCCATCACGTGGCACCAGTGACAGGCCGAGTAGCCCACCGACAGCAGGATCGGCACGTCACGCTCGCGCGCCGCGGCGAAGGCCTCGTCGCCCCACGGGTACCAGTCGACGGGGTTGTCGCGATGCTGGCGGAGGTAGGGCGACGTCTCGGTCGCGAGTCGATTCATCGCCGCACGTCTCGTCGGTTCACGTGTTCAGGATGCCGCGGAGTCGCCCGCGGCGGCGGAATCGGCCGCGTGGGCGGCCAGATCGGCGACGGCGGCAGGTGTCCCGGCGGCGCCCGTCGAGTGGAAGCCGCCGTCGACGTGGACGATCTCGCCGGTCGTGGCCGGGAACCAGTCCGACAGCAGTGCCACGCAGGCCTTGCCGACCGGCGTCGGGTCGTTGATGTCCCAGCCGAGCGGCGCCCGGCCGTCCCAGATGTCCTCGAACAGCGAGAATCCAGGGATGCTCTTGGCCGCCATCGTGCGGATCGGCCCGGCGGCGACGAGGTTGCAGCGGATGCCCTTGGGACCGAGCTCGCGAGCGAGGTAGCGGCTGAGGCTCTGCAGCGCCGACTTGGCCACGCCCATCCAGTTGTAGGCGGGGAACGTGACCGAGTTGTCGAAGTCGAGGCCGACGAACGAACCACCCTCGGTCATCAGCGGCACGAAGGCATCGGCCAGCGCCTTGAGCGAGTAGGTGGAGATGTGCAGGGCGACCGACACGTCCTCCCACGTCGCGCCCATGAAGTCGTCACCGAGCAGCGACTGCGGCGCGAAGCCGATCGAGTGCAGCACGCCGTCGACGCGGCCCCAGCGCGACGCCAGATCCTCGCGGACCGCGGTGAGGTGCTCGGGCACGGTGACGTCGAGCTCGAGCACCGGGATGTCGGCGCCGCCCGGCAGCTTGCGGGCCGTGCGCTGGGTGAGGCTGAGGGCCCGCCCGGCCCCGGTGAGCACGACGTCGGCGCCCTCCTCGATGGCGATGCGCGCCGTCGAGAAGGCGATCGAGGCGTCGGTGAGCACCCCGGTGATCACGATCTTCTTGCCAGCCAGCAGCCCGGTCATGGGCGCCGACGCTAGTCGCCGGCCCACCGCTCCGAGATAGTGCCTGGCACTATCTCGGAGTACCTGGACGGCACCTGACCAAGACGATCGGGATTCGGGTCCTTGCGTCTGCAAAGCTCAGCCCATGCGCATCGGCATTCTTGGTGGCACCGGTCCGGCCGGCAGCGGGCTCGCCGCTCGTCTGGCGAGCATCGGCTACGACGCGGTCATCGGCTCTCGATCGAAGTACCGCGCCATGGAGGCCGTCGACTCGCTGGTCGAGCGCTTCCCGACGCTCAGCGACAAGCTGCACTTCGGCGACAACGTGGCGGCCGCCGACTGCGACATCGTCGTCATCGCCACACCCTGGGACTCGGCGGCCACCACCGCCCAGGAGCACGAATCGGCGCTGCGGGGCAAGATCGTCGTGTCGATGGCCAACGCCCTCGTCCGGGTGGGCCACGAGTTCCAGCCGCTCGTCCCGCCGCGCGGGTCGGTCGCGGCCCACGTGCAGGCGGCGGTGCCCGGCTGCCGGGTGGTCGCCGCGTTCCACCATCTGCCGGCCAAGGAGCTCGGCAACCTCGGCGAGCCGATCGACTCCGACGTGCTGATCTGCGGCGACGACGCGGACGCCGTCGAGCGGATCTCGGCCATCGTCTCGGACATCCCGGGCTGCCGCCCGCTCGACGCCGGCGAGCTGTCGAACGCCACGGCCATCGAGGCGTTCACCGCCGTGCTGTTGCAACTGAACGTGCGGTACAAGGCCCGCGTGGCACCCAAGCTCACCGGCATCAAGCGTGACCCGCGGGCCAAGACGCCGCCGCCTGAGACCGCGCCGCAGCCGGCGGACGCCGCCGACAAGGTCGCCGACGACAAGGCCGTTGCGACGTCGGACCCGTCACCGGCCTCGGCCTGACATCGCCCCCGATGATCCACCTCTACGACACCGCCCGCCTGGCAGTCGTCCCGTTCGACCCGCCCGAACACGTCCTGATGTACACGTGCGGCATCACGCCGTACGACGCCACGCACCTCGGCCACGCCGCGACGTTCCTCGCCTACGACGTCCTGCAGCGGCGGCTCATCGACCTCGGCCACCGCGTCACGTGCGTGCGCAACGTCACCGACATCGACGACCCGCTGTTCGCCAAGGCCCGTGAGCTCGGCATCCACTACCTCGATCTGGCCGCCACCGAGGAGGCCCGTTTCGATGCCGACATGGAGGCGCTCAACGCCCTCCCGATCGCCGCCCGCCCCCGGGCATCGTCGGCCATCCCCGACATCCGCGGCTTCATCGGCATGGTGATGGATCGCGGCTACGCCTACCAGGCCGGCGGCTCGGTGTACTTCGACGTCTCGAAGTTCCAGTCGTTCGGCAGCGTCAGCCACTACAGCCGCGACGAGATGCTGGCGTTCGCCCGCGAGCGCGGCGGCGACGTCGACAACCCGAACAAGCGCGACCCGCTCGACTTCGTCCTCTGGCAGCCGTCGGCCCCCGACGAGCCGTCGTGGGACACGCTGTGGGGGCCGGGCCGGCCGGGCTGGCACATCGAGTGCAGCGCCCTCGCCCTGCGCGAGCTGGGCTCCACCATCCACCTCCACGGCGGTGGGGCCGACTTGATCTTCCCCCACCACGAGTCCGAGCGGGCGCAGTCCGAGGCCGCCACCGGCGAGCCGTTCGTGCAGCACTGGATGCACACCGCGCTCATCTCCAAGGACGGCGAAAAGATGTCGAAGAGCCTCGGCAACCTCGTGTTCATCGACGCCCTCCGCAAGGAGTGGGATCCGGCGGCGATCCGCCTCGGCATCATCGGGCACCACTACCGCACCGAGTGGGAGTGGGACGACGACCTGATGGACCGGTCGCTCTCCCAGCTCGAACGGTGGCGGGCGGCGGCCAAGGCCGGCGGCTCGGGCGACGCCGTCGTCGAGGCCGTGCGCGCCCGTCTCGACGACGACCTCGACACGCCGGGCGCCTTCGCCGTCATCGACGAGGCGGCGGCGTCGGGCAACGCCGGCGACGGGGTCGCCGCCGCCGCCGCCCTGCTCGGCATCGTCCTCTGACGATCCGTCGGCATCGTCCTCTGACGATCCGTCGGCGAAGCCTCGAACAGGGTGTTGACACCGTCCGGAACTGGACCGAGTATGGAAGTCGTGACCGTCGACCCGGTTGGCCTCCTCCGACGCCACGGTGTGCACGTGACGGCGCAGCGACTCGCTGTCCTGCGCTCCGTCTCGCGACGCCCCCACGGCACCGCCGAGGACATCGCCGACGACGCCCGGGGTGAGCTCGGGGCGATCTCGCGCCAGGCGGTCTACGACGCCCTCAACGTCCTCGCCGACAACGGCCTGATCCGGCGCATCCAGCCCGCCGGATCGCCCGCACGCTACGAGGACCGCGTTGGCGACAACCACCATCACCTCATCTGCCGCGACTGCGGCCGCACCGTCGACGTCGACTGCGCCGTCGGCAGCGCGCCATGCCTCGACCCCGGTGACGCCTCGGGCTTCATCGTCGACGAGGCCGAGGTCATCTACTGGGGGCGCTGTCCCGACTGCGCCCAGGCCCTGGAAGCCGCACGTCCGTGACCCGTCACGGGCTCGACCACCACGCAACGACGCCACGTTCCGCAACCACACCACCTTGGGGGTAAGCAAATGTCCGAGAGCGAGAACCCAGCCATCGAGGCACCGACGCCGAAGGCGACCCGTCCACACACCATCAAGGACTGGTGGCCCGAACGGCTCGACCTCAACGTGCTCCGCCAACACTCCGAGCGGGGCAACCCGCTCGGAGCCGACTTCGACTACAAGGAGGCGTTGCAGTCGCTCGACTTCGACGCCTTGAAGGCCGATCTGACGGCGGTCATGACCGACTCCCAGGACTGGTGGCCCGCCGACTACGGCCACTACGGCCCGCTCTTCATCCGGCTCAGCTGGCACGCCGCCGGCACCTATCGCATCGCCGACGGTCGGGGCGGCGCGAGCGACGGGTCGCAGCGCTTCGCCCCGCTCAACAGCTGGCCCGACAACGCCAGCCTCGACAAGGCACGCCGCCTCCTGTGGCCGGTCAAGCAGAAGTACGGTCAGAAGGTCTCCTGGGCCGACCTGCTCGTGCTCGCCGGCAACGTCGCCATCGAATCGATGGGACTGCCGACGTTCGGATTCGCCTTCGGGCGTGAGGACGTGTGGGAACCCGAGGAGATCTTCTGGGGGCCTGAGGACACGTGGCTCGGCGACGAGCGCTACAGCGGCGACCGCGAGCTGTCGGGTCCACTCGGCGCTGTGCAGATGGGCCTCATCTACGTCAACCCCGAAGGCCCCAACGGCAACCCCGATCCGCTGGCCTCGGCCCGCGACATCCGCGAGACGTTCGCCCGCATGGCGATGAACGACGAGGAGACCGTCGCCCTCATCGTCGGCGGGCACACGTTCGGCAAGGCCCACGGCGCCCACTCCGCCGACCACATCGGTCCCGAGCCCGAGGGCGCGCCGATCGAGGCCCAGGGCCTCGGCTGGGCCAACCCGTCGGGCACGGGCATCGGTGCCGACGCCGTCACCAGCGGCCTCGAGGGGGCCTGGACCAACGAGCCGACGAAATGGGACAACGGCTTCTTGGACAACCTCTACGGCTACGAGTGGGAGCTCACCGAGAGTCCGGCGGGCGCCAAGCAGTGGACGCCGGTGAACCCCGAGGCCCAGGGGACGGTGCCCGACGCCCACGACCCCGACAAGCGCCACGCGCCGATGATGCTCACCAGCGACATCGCGCTGCGCGTCGACCCGATCTACGCCGAGATCACCAAGCGCTTCCACGAGAACCCCGACCAGCTCGCCGATGCCTTCTCACGGGCCTGGTTCAAGCTGCTGCACCGTGACATGGGCCCGGTCACCCGCTACCTCGGACCGTGGGTGCCCTCCGAGGTCCAGGTGTGGCAGGACCCCGTCCCGGCGGTGGACCACGACCTGATCGGCGACGCCGACATCGCCTCGCTCAAGTCGCGGATCCTCGACTCCGGCCTGACCGTCGCCCAGCTGGTCTCGACGGCCTGGGCAGCCGCGGCGAGCTTCCGCGGCACGGACGGGCGCGGCGGCGCCAACGGCGGACGTCTCCGTCTCGCCCCGCAGAAGGATTGGGAGGTGAACGAGCCGGCCGAGTTGGCCACCGTGCTGTCGGCCCTGGAATCGATCCAGCAGGAGTTCAACGGTGCCCAGTCCGGCAACGTCAAGGTGTCGCTCGCCGACCTGATCGTGCTCGGTGGCTGCGCAGCGGTCGAGAAGGCGGCCAAGGACGCCGGCCACGACGTCACCGTGCCGTTCTCGCCGGGTCGCACCGACGCCTCGCAGGAGCAGACCGACGTCGAATCGTTCGCCGTGCTCGAACCGCGGGCCGACGGCTTCCGCAACTACGTCCGGGCCGGCGAGAAGTTGCCGCCCGAGACGCTGATGCTCGACCGGGCCAACCTCCTCACGCTCACGCCGCCGGAGATGACCGTGCTCGTCGGCGGTCTGCGTGCCCTCGGCGCCAACCACGGCAAGACCGCCCACGGAGTGCTCACCGACCGTCCCGGCCAGCTCACCAACGACTTCTTCGTCAATCTGCTCGACATGGGCACCGTCTGGTCCACGTCGAACACCGAGCACGTCTACGAAGGTCGGAGCCGGGCCTCCGGGGAGGTCACCAGGACGGCGACGGCCGTCGACCTCGTCTTCGGGTCGCACTCCGAGCTCCGTGCGCTCGCCGAGGTGTACGCGTGCGCCGACGCCGGCGACAAGTTCGTCGCCGACTTCGTGAAGGCGTGGACGAAGGTGATGAACCTCGACCGGTTCGACCTGGACTGAACGATCAGACCCCGCATCTGACGGGAGGTGCCAGGCACCTCCCGTCAGACGCAGCCGTCAGCGGGCCGAGCGACATTTCACAAACGCTTCATCCGCCCGACGCAGAGGCGGTCCGAACGGCACTCGGCGCTGGCGTACCATGGCGCGCATGCAGAGGGCGTCGTGAGGGCGTGGTGAGAACGCGATGAAGGCGGAGGGCGCAGGTCTGGCCCAGCAGCGGACCCGTCGCGTCCTCGGGCCGGTCGCCCGCCGCCTCTGGGACATCCAGACCGAGGGCTTCGATCGGCTGCCGGGCGAGGGTCCGGCGATCCTCTGTCCGAACCACATCTCGTTCCTCGACTCCGCCTTCTTGATGCTCAGCGTCCCGCGCAACATCAGCTTCGTCGGCAAGGCCGAGTACATGGACTCGTGGAAGACCAAGTACGTCTTCCCAGCGATGGGCATGATCCCCATCGACCGCAGCGGTGGGTCCCGCTCGCGCGCCGCTCTCGACACCGCCGCCCAGGTGTTGCGCCGCGGCGAGCTGTTCGGCATCTTTCCCGAAGGCACGCGCAGCCGTGACGGCGTGCTGCACAAGGGCCGCACCGGCGCCGCCCGCCTCGCCGTGGAGGAGGGCGTGCCGATCTTCCCGGTGGGCATCGTCGGCACCGACGCCATCCAGCCGCCCGACGCCAAGGCCCCCAAGCTCTTCCGCTCGTGTTCGATCACCGTGGGTCGCCCCATCAAGCCCGAGCGCTACGCCAAGAGCCCCGAGCGCCACCGTGCGCTGCGGTCGATGATCGACGAGGTGATGTTCGAGATCCGCGAGCTCACCGGCCAGGAGTACGTGAACACGTACGCCGGCAAGTCGTCGGACGCCGCCGCCGAGACCCGGCCCACGGCGCAGCCGGCCACGTCGACCGACGTCGCCGAGGCCGAGGCGGCTGGGAGCGACCCGGCGCCGGCGCCGGCGTCGCTCGTCAGCGCCTAGACCACTAGGAGACGTCGTCGAGTCGACAGACCACTAGCGTTCGCCACGGCGCACCCGTTCGTAGACTTCCGGGCGTATGCCTTCGACGATCACGATCACGCTGCCCGACGGAACGGCTCGCGAGTACCCCGAGGGAACCACCGCCGCCGATGTCGCGTCGTCGATCGGCAAGCGCCTCGCCAAGGCGGCGGTCGCCGCGATCGACAACGGTGACGAGATCGACCTCGGCCGCCCCCTTCACGACGGCGATCAGGTCGCCATCGTCACCGAGGACACCGAGGCCGGCCGCCATGTGCTGCGCCACTCCACGGCGCACGTGCTCGCCCAGGCCGTCACCCAGCTGTTCCCGGGCGCCAAGTTCTCGATCGGCCCGGCCATCGAGAACGGCTTCTACTACGACTTCGACCTTCCCGGTGGCAAGACGTTCTCCGAGGACGACCTGGCGGTGATCGAGGCCCGCATGCGCGAGATCATCGCCGCCGACCAGCCGTTCACGCGGTCTGAGGTGAGCCCCGACGAAGCCCTGCGCATCTTCGCCGATCAGCCCTACAAGGTGGAGATCATCGAGCGCGTGAGCAGCGGTGGCGACGAGCTCGACTCGGGCGAGGTCGACGGCTCCTCGGGAGCGATCAGCGTGTACCGCAACACCGGGTCTGGGCAGGGCCCAGGGGGCCCGGTCGACTTCGTCGACCTGTGTCGCGGACCGCACGTGCCGTCCACCGGCCGGCTCGGCCACTTCGCCCTGCAGAAGGTCGCCGGTGCCTACTGGCGCGGCAACGAGAAGGGCCCGATGCTGCAGCGCATCTACGGCACGGCGTGGGAGTCCGATGCGGCCCTCAAGGCCCATCTCGAACAGCTCGCCGAGGCCGAGAAGCGCGACCACCGCAAGCTCGCCACCGAGCTCGACCTGCTCAGCTTCCCGTCCGAGCTGGGCGGCGGCCTCGCCGTCTGGCACCCCAAGGGCGGCATCGTCCGCAAGCTCATCGAGGACTACAGCCGCATGCGCCACGAGCGCGGCGGCTACGAGTTCGTCTTCACGCCGCACCTCACCAAGTCCACGCTCTACGAGACCAGCGGTCACCTCGCCTGGTACGCCGACGGCATGTACCCGCCGATGGAGATGGACAACGGCACGTACTACATGAAGCCGATGAACTGCCCGATGCACTGCTTGATCTTCCGGTCGCGCCAGCGCAGCTACCGGGAGCTGCCGTTGCGGCTGTTCGAGCTCGGCACCGTGTACCGCTACGAGCGCGCCGGCACGCTGCACGGCCTGCTGCGCATCCGCGGCTTCACCCAGGACGACTCGCACATCTACTGCACGGCCGAGCAGCTTCCCGGCGAGATCGGCTCGCTGCTCGACTTCGTGCTGTCGGTGCTGCGGGCCTTCGGCTTCGAGGACTTCACGTTCAACCTGTCCACCAAGGATCCCGACAAGTACGTCGGCAGCGACGAGATCTGGGAGACGGCCACCGACGCCCTGCGGTCGGTGCTCGACGACCGCGGCTTCGAGTACTCCATCAAGGAGGGCGACGCCGCGTTCTACGGTCCCAAGATCGACGTCGACGTCCGCGACGCGATCGGCCGGTCGTGGCAGCTGTCCACCATCCAGTGCGACTTCAACCATCCCGAGCGGTTCGAGCTCGAGTACGTCGGCTCCGACAACCAGCGTCACCGGCCGATCATGGTGCACCGGGCGCTGTTCGGGTCGATCGAGCGCTTCTTCGGTGTGCTGCTCGAGCACTTCGCCGGTGCCTTCCCCACGTGGCTCGCCCCCGTGCAGGTGCGCGTCCTGCCGGTGTCGTCGGCCCATGAGGGCTACGCCGACCAGGTGGCCCGCAGCATCACGGCGGTCGGGGGGCGCGCCGACGTGATTCGCGCCGTCGACCCGCTGGGCAAGCGCATCCGCGCCGCCAAGCTCGAGAAGCTGCCGTACGTGCTCGTGGTCGGCGACGACGACGTCGCCGCGACCACCGTTGGTGTGAACCCGCGCGGGGGAGAGGTCGAGCGCGGCGTCGCGCTCGACGTGTTCGTCAAGCGGTTCGCCGACGAGGTGGCCGAGGCCACCGCCCTGGCCCTCGACGCCGACAACGCCCCCGCCCCCGACGCTCTGCCGGCGTGACGCTCGATCGACTCTGGAACGGGTGGCGGGCGGCCTACGTCGCCGGCCACGGCGTCGACCGCACCCTCGCCGATGCCCTCGACGCGGGCGATGCCGATCTCGCCGCGGCAAGCGTGTTCACGAGGATCCTGCACTCGGGAATGTCCGACGAGGAGGCCAACATCGTGCATCGGGGGGAGCACTGCTTCGTGATCATGAACGCCTTCCCGTACACGTCAGGTCATCTCCTCGTGCTGCCGTACCGTGAGGTTCCCGACCTCGAGGACCTCGACGGCGCCGAGTCGGCCGAGCTGTGGGCGACGGTCACCGATGCCGTCCGCGTCCTCAAGGCGACCTACCGGCCCGAGGGCCTGAACGTGGGGATCAACCTCGGCCAGCCCGCCGGCGGCAGCGTCAGCCAGCACCTCCACGTGCACGTCGTGCCCCGCTGGAGCGGCGACGCCAACTTCATGAGCGCCGTCGCCGACACCCGCACGCTGCCCGAGGCCATCGGGCACAGCGCGGCCCGTGTCCGCGACGCCTGGATAGCGTTCAAGAAGCCATGAGCGAGAGCGAATCAGTCGCACGGAGTGAGAGCGAATCAGTCGCACGGAGCGAGAGCGAATCAGTCGCACGGAGCGAGAGCGAATCAGTCGCACGGAGCGAGAGCGAATCACCTCGACCGGACGCCGGCGTCGACCATCGCGACGCCCTGCCCGAGGACCTCGACGTCTCGGCCTACGTGGGGCCGTACCAGTTCCCCGACAACTCTCGCCGCCGCATCCCGGGACTGCTCTACCTGATCATCGCGGCGGGCTGCGTGCTGTTGTACGTGTTGGCCAACGACACCTGGGCCTTCGTCAACGAGGGCTGGCTGTGGGCCGCGGCCGCCCTTACGGTGACCGCCGTGATCTGCTTCACCTCTGGGTGGAGGATGACGGTGAAGGAGGTCGACGCCCTCGTCGCCGCCCAGCAGGCGCTGGGGTTCCCCGTCGGGCACGCCTCCGCCCAGCAGGTGTGGCGCGGGCTGCGCAGCCGTCCCACGTGGCGGGTGCTGTGCTACTCGATCGAGGATCCGCCGCAGCGGCGAGGCCTGGTGCTCGTCGACGCCGTCGACGGTCGCGTGGTGGAGCAGCTCGTCGAGGACAACCCAGAGACCTGGGGCTGACGCCTCCCGGGGGGGACCGGACGACTGGCTCGTTGAGTGAAAAGGTCAACGAGCCGGGCACGCCCCCCGGCGGAATGGGGTGCGCGCCCGGCTCGGACACAACCGGCCTGGCGGAAGTAGGCCGTGTCGACAACGTCGTGCGTTATCAACAGATGCAAGGTTACCACTTCATCAAGCAGAGCGACCAGTCTTCTTTCCACTTGTCATGAGAATGTCGTACTCGGGGTCAGGAATCGCGCTCCGAGATCCTCCGGATGAGTGAGCCGGCGGAAACGCCCAGGTCACGGAGGGTGTCGAGCGTGGCGATGTCCCATTGGGACGATGGCCGGGCCTCGATGGCGTCGGCCACGGCGGTGGCGTCGGGGGCGCTGCCCACCAGCGTGGCGGCCTGCGCCACCAGTGCATCGAGCTCGCCGACGAGCGATCCGGGTGGCGATTCGGCGGCATCGACGGCTTCGCGGAGCCGGCGGGAGAGGGACCGGAAGGCCACGGCGAGGTCGGCGGGCGTCGTTTTCGGCATGGATCCATCCTGACACTCCCGGCGGAGGGTGGTCGCCGGCCACTATCCTCTTGCCGATGTTCGACGGCAGCTTCCGTGCGCCGATCGAGAAGGCCGTGCGGCCCATCGGCAACGCACTTCGCCGGACCGGTCTCACCCCCGATCACCTGACGATCGTCGGACTCGTCATCGGTGTCGGTGCGGCGCTCGCCGTCGGCTCGGGCCGCCTCCTGCTCGGTCTCATCCTCGTCATCCTCGCCGCCCTGCCCGACCTGCTCGACGGCGCCCTGGCCAAGGCGTCACAGACGTCGAGCCAGCGCGGCGCCTTCTTCGACTCCACCGTCGACCGGGTCACCGACACCGTCCTGCTCGGAGGCGTCGCCTACTACCTGGCCGCCCACCACCAGACGCCCGAGCTCGCCGTGCTGGCGTTCGCCGTCATGGGCTCTTCGTCGCTCATCTCGTACCAGCGGGCCAAGGCCGAGTCGCTCGGGCTCGACGCCAAGGGCGGACTCATGGAGCGGGCCGAGCGGGTCGTGCTGCTCTGCATCGGCCTGCTGTGGGAGCCGCTGCTCGTACCGGTGCTCTGGGTGATGCTCGTGCTCACCGTCATCACGGCCGGCCAGCGGTTCGTCAAGGTGTGGAAGCAGGCGGCGGTCGCTCCGGTGACCCAGGAGCGCATCGACCAGCGCCGCTCGCGCCGCCAGAGCCGGCGGTCGGCGCGCATCGAGGGTCGACACACGCGCGTGCCTCGTCGCCGTGGCTGAAGCGTCGGCCGACGCGTCCGAGCTGTCCGTGCGGTCAGAAGTGAGCGACGAGCGGGACCTGCGCGAACGCCTGGCTGCGGCGATGACCGTCGGCGGCTTTCGTGCCGGCGCCCTCCTGGCCCGGTTCACGCCGGGGTTGTTCGCCGAGGGCCTGGCCGCGCCGATCGGGTTCGGTGCGAGCTTCGCCAACCGAGAGCGCCGGGCGATGCTCGAACGGCACCTCCGCCGGATCAATCCGCAGTGGTCGTCGTGGCGCTTGCGCAACGCCGTGCAGGAGTCGTTCGACTCCTATGCGCGCTACTGGATCGAGAGCCTGCGCCTGCCCAATCTGCCGGCGCGCACGGTCATCGCCGGCCTGGAGGTGGATGGTTACGAAACGTTGGTCGTGCCGGCGCTGGAGCAGGGCAAGGGCGTGATCCTCGCCCTGCCGCACCTCGGCGGTTGGGAATGGGCAGGTCGCTGGCTCGCCGAGCGCGGGCACCGCACCACGGTCGTTGTCGAGAAGGTCGAGCCGCCCGAGCTGTTCGACTGGTTCCGGGACCTGCGCTCGAAGCTCGGCATGACCGTGGTGCCCCTCGGCCCCGACGCCGGCAAGGCGATCCTGCGGGCGCTCGGCGACAACGAGATCGTCTGCCTGCTGAGCGACCGCGACATCTCCGGCGGTGGCGTCGAGGTCGAGTTCTTCGGCGAGCGCACCACGCTGCCCGGCGGCCCCGCCACCCTGGCCGTCCGCACCGGCGCCCCGCTTCTGCCGTGTGCCGTGTACTTCACGCGGCGCTACAACGGCCACTTCGGCCTGGTCCGCCCGCCGATCCCCGTCGAACGCCGCGGCAAGCTGCGCGAGGACGTCGCCCGCATCACCCAGTACCTCGCCGACGAGCTCGAGTACCTCATCCGCCGGGCACCGGAGCAATGGCATCTCTTCCAGCCCAACTGGCCGAGCGACCCGGGTTACGCGGACCGTCACGCCGATGCCTGAGCGATCCACATCCCCAGGGCTCGGCGCACCGGATTTTGTATACGGAGTGCCGTTCGGTCATGGGCTCGTGTGGTTACGCTCTCTGATGTGACCACGAGCCGGTTGGGAGAGTCGCACCAGACGCTGCGTGAGGTGGTGGCCGCCGAGATCCGCGCCATGATCCGCAACGGCGACCTCGCTCCCGGTGAGCGGCTCGTCGAGGATCGTCTTGCCGAACAGCTCGGCGTGTCGCGCAACCCGGTCCGCGAGGCGCTGCGTGCGCTCGAGAGCACGGGCCTCGTCGAGATGCGTCCCCGGCGGGGAGCCCACGTCGTGGCGTTCGAGCCCGAGCGGGCCATCGAGCTGCTCGAGCTGCGCGCCGTGCTCGAGGCGTTCGCCGCCCAGCTGGCCGCCAAGCAGCGCACGGACGAGCAGCTCGCCGAGATCCGCCACTGGTTCGAGACCGGACGCGAGGCCACCGCCGCCAACGACATCGTCAAGGCCGCCCAGGCCCATCGCAGTTTCCACCTCGCCGTCGAGCACGCTGCGGGCAACAGCTACCTCGGCCCGACCGTCGAGCCGCTGCGGGCCCAGACCGAGCTGGTGTTCAGCCGGCTCGTCGATCGCCGCGGCCTCGTCGGCTGGCACGAGCACATCGACATCCTGGCCGCCATCGAGGCCGGTGACGCCGAGGCGGCCGAGCAGGCGACGCGCCGGCACATGAACTCGGTGCTTCACGACCTGCGCACCGCCACCGCCGACATGGACGACGCCGTGCCGGCGCCGCCCGCCGTCACGATCACCGCTGCTCCCACCGACGCCTGACGTCGATGCGGGTCGCGATCGTCGGGGGCGGGATCGCCGGAACGTCGGCGGCCTGGGCGCTGGCCGCCGATCACGACGTCACCCTGCTCGAGTCCGAGGCCGACCTCGGCGCCCACGCCACCGGCCGCTCGGCCGCCACGCTGTCGGAGACGTCGGGCACCCGCGTGATGTGCGCACTGGCCCGAGCCAGCCGGCGGTTCCTCGAGTCGCCACCGGATGGGTTTGCCGAGCACCCGCTCACCGGGCCCCGCGGGCTGCTGTGGATCGGGCGGGACGGCGACGAGGCGGCGCTCGACGAGATCGCCGCAATCGCCGCGTCGGGTGTGGCGCCGACCGCCCGGCGGGTGGACGACGCGGGATGCCTGGAGGTCCTGGCCGAGCTGCGGCCCGGTGCGGTGACCGCCGGGGGAGTGTGGGAACCCGATGCCCGGTCACTCGACGTGGCGGCGCTGCTCGCCGCCTACGCCGCCGGGGCGCGGCAGCGCGGCGCGAACATCCGCCGCCGCGCCGAGGTCGAGTCCCTCCGGCGAACAGCTTCCGGTTGGCAGCTCACCGCCGGTGGCGACACCGTCGAGGCGGACGTGGTGGTGAATGCGGCGGGGGCCTGGGGCGACGTCGTCGCCGCCCGCGCCGGGGTGGCTCCCCTCGGCCTGTGCCCGTTGCGCCGCACGGCGGCCCTGGTGCCCGCGCCCGAGTCGGTGGCGGCCTGGCCGCTGGTGATGGACGTGGCGTCGCGCTGCTACTTCGAGCCCGAGGCCGGCGGGTTGCTCATCTCGCCCGCCGACGAACACCCGAGCGAGCCTGTCGACGCCAGGGCCGAGATGGAGGACGTGGCCTGGGCGCTCGAGATGCTCGCCGAGACCACCACGCTCGAGGTCCGGCACGTGCGCCACGAGTGGGCCGGACTGCGCACGTTCACCGCCGACCGGGCGCCGGCGGTCGGATGGGATCCCGACGCGCCGGGGTTCTTCTGGCTCGTCGGTCAGGGCGGCGCCGGCATCAAGACGGCGCCGGCGCTCGCGGCGGCGGCGGCGGCCGTCGTCGGCGACACCAGCTGGCCCGCCGAGCTCACCGCCCTCGGCGTGACCCCCGACGACCTGTCACCCGCCCGCCTTGGCTGACCTGCGGCCAGCGCGTAACGGTTGGTGCCAGGCACCAACCGTTACGTGGCGGCGTCGACGAGGAGGATCACGGCGGCGGCGGCCGACATCGCCAGCACGGTCGGCCGTGTCCAGCCGTGGTCGAGCCAGCGGTGCGCGAAGCGGCTGACGACCAGCCCGCCGACCAGCCCGGGCAACAGCATCAGCCCGCCGACGAGCTCCGTGCCGCCGAACTCGCCGCTCACGAAGAGGGTGAAGATGCCGAGCGAGGCGCCGAACAGGAAGAACCCGGCGAGCGTCGAGCGCAGCTTGGCTGCCTCCTCGCGCTGGTAGACGAGCGCCATCGGCGGGCCGCCGACGGACGTGAGCGTGCCCATCACCCCCGACAGCGCCCCGGCGCTCACCAACGTCGACGGCGATGGCCGGACGTGCCATCCCGACACGCTGATCGCCACGGCGACGAGCACGATCAGGCTGAGCACGACGGCCAGGGCGTTGTGCGAGAGTCGTGACACGGCGTAGGCACCGGCGATGGAGCCGATCACACGGCCGACCAATGCCCACCGTATGCCGAACCAGTCGAGTGCGCCCCGCTCCGACCATGCCACGTACGCGGCGACCGTGAAGCCGAGCACGAGCACCGAGCCCGGCACGAGATCCTCGTCGAGGATGGCGAGCACCGGGGCGGCGAGCGTGCCGAAGCCGAACCCGATCGACCCCTGAGCGAGCGCGCCGACGGCGACAGCGAGGATGGCGACGACGAACTCGGCCGTCGTCACCTCGGACCGTCGCCGATCAGCTCGCCGACCACGTCGCCGACGTCACTTCGCCGGCGCGGCAGCGGCGCTGCGACTGCGGTAGAGCTGCCACAGCAGGCGGATGGCCACGATGGTCAAGAGCGTGGCGAACAGGATGTTCGACACGTCGTCGCTCATCTTGTCGGCGATCACGCCGCCGATCGCCGCCGTCACGATGCCGGCCAAACCGATGACAAGCGCCGCTTTGAGGTGCGTGTTGCGCTTCGCTCGGTTGCGCCACGTGCCCATGATCGCGGTGGGGATGATCACGAACGCCGAGGTGCCCTTGGCGATCGCCGGTGGCACCTTGAACAGCAGGATCATCGCCGGCACCATCACGATGCCGCCGCCCACACCGAGCAGCCCCGCGAGGATGCCGGTCACGAGACCGACGAGCACGAGCGACAACGCCATGGCGACCGTCATGCCGGTGCGGCCGTCGGCATCGGTGGCGATGAACAGCCGCACGGCCGAGGCCAGCAAGACGATGGCGAACAGCACGCCGAGCGTGCGGTGCGGAAGGATGTCGAGCAGCTTGGTTCCGATCACCGCGCCGGCGATGGCGCCGATCGCCAACCAGATGCCGACGTTCCAGTCGACGTTGTCGTTGACCGCGTAGCTGGCGAGCGACGCGATCGAGATCGGCACGACCGCGGCGAGCGACGTGCCGTGGGCGAGGCGTTGGCTCATGCGCGCGCCCATCACCAGACCGGGGACGATGAGGATGCCGCCGCCCACGCCGAACATGCCGGCCAGGAACCCGGCGAGCACACCGACGACGGCAATCACGCCGAGCCGGATCGGGGCCTCGTCAGCGCTCGGCTCGGCCACGCCGCCGACGCCCGCGCTGGTGGAGGTCGGTCTGGCGGTGGTCATCGGTTGGTACTCCTGGCAGTGGGGGATTCAGCGAACGTGGCAGGCGGCCCAATGACCGGGTGCCTTCTCGACGAACGGCGGCGTTTCGTGCCGACAGACATCTTGCACGAGGGGGCAGCGGGTCTGGAAACGACAGCCCGGCGGCGGATCGATCGGGTTGGGGATCTCACCCTGCAGCACGATGCGTTGACGAGCCCGCTGAATCGGCGGGTCGGGGATCGGCACACTCGACAGAAGCGCCTCTGTATAGGGGTGACGCGGTTCGTCGTACACCGCGTCGGCCGGGGCCAGCTCGACGAGCCGGCCCGCGTAGAGGATGGCGATGCGGTGCGAGATGTGACGGACGACCGACAGATCGTGGGCGATGAAGAGGTAGGCCAGCCCGAACTCGCCTTGCAGATCCTGCAGCAGGTTGACGACCTGGGCCCGCACCGACACGTCGAGTGCCGACACCGGTTCGTCGGCGACGATGAAGTCGGGGTGCAGGGCCAGGGCCCGGGCGATGCCGATGCGCTGACGCTGGCCGCCGGAGAAGGCGTGCGGGTGCCGGTCGGCGGTGTCGACGGGAAGCCCACACCGCTCGAGGAGGGCACCCACCTCCTCGCGTGCCGCGTCGACCGACGAGGCGAGCCCGTGCACCACGAGGGGCTCGGCGACGAGTTGCAGCACCGACATACGCGGGTTCAGCGAGGCGTAGGGATCCTGGAAGACGAGCTGCATGTGCCGCCGGAGGCGCCGGAGCTCCTCGCCACCGACGGTGGTGATGTCGGCGCCGCGGAAGCGGATGCGCCCGGACGTCACCGGGATGCGCCGCAGCACGGTGCGGCCGATGGTCGTCTTGCCCGAGCCGGACTCGCCGACCAGGCCGAGCGTCTCGCCCCGCCGGATGGCGAACGAGACGTCTTCGACGGCGTGCACCCAACGGGTCTGACGCCCCCAGAATCCGCTGCGCCCGACGGGGTACCGCACGGTGAGGTCGTCCACTTCGACAACGGCAGGCGCGTCGTCGTGATCGACGGGAACGCCGGTGCCGATGGTCGCGGTCACGACGCCACCGTCGTCTCGGCCGTGGCGGCGGGATCCTCGGCACCGGTGACGTCGACTGCCTGAGCGGCGTTGCGACCCGCCTCGACGAGGTCGGCGGCGCGGAAGCAGGCGACGGAACGGTCGACATCGCCGGGCGAGGCCTCGGGGCTCTCCGCCGGACGGAAGATCTCGAGCGCCGGCTGCTCGGCGCGGCACCGGGCCTCGACGAGCGTGCACCGGGCGGCGAAGCCACAGCCCTTCGGGGGGCGGCGAAGGTCGGGTGGTGCGCCCTCGATGGCGACGAGGCGATCGAGCAGCACGTCGACACGCGGGGTCGAGCGCAACAGGCCGGCCGAGTACGGATGGGCCGGTTCGGCGTAGAGATCGGCCGCCGACGCGTCCTCGATGATCTTGCCGGCGTACATCACCGCGACGCGGTCGCACACCCCGGCGACGACGCCGAGATCGTGGGTGATCAGCAGCACGGCCAGCTTCAGCCGCTGCTGGAGCTCGGCGACGAGCTCGAGGATCTGGGCCTGGATCGTCACGTCGAGCGCGGTCGTCGGCTCGTCGGCGACGAGCAGTTCGGGCTCGCACGCCAGCGCCATGGCGATGAGCACGCGCTGGCGCATGCCGCCCGACATCTCGAACGGGTACTGGGCGACACGCTGGCGAGGGTTGGCGATGCCCACCATGTCGAGCAGCTCGACCGAGCGCTCGCGTGCTTCCTTGCGGCTCATCGACCGGTGCCGCCGGAGCACCTCGACCATCTGGCTGCCGATCGTGAACACCGGGTCGAGCGACGTCATCGGGTCCTGGAACACCATGGCGATCTCGCTGCCCCGGACCCGCTCGATCGTCTGGCGCACGTCGGGACCGTTGACGAGCGACTGACCCTTCCACCGGACGTCGCCGCCGGCGATCTTGCCGGGCAGCTCGATCATGCCGAGGATCGCCTGGGCCGTGACGCTCTTGCCGGAACCCGACTCGCCGACGAGCCCGACCGTCTCGCCCCTGGCGATGTTCAGGCTGACGTCCCGTACGGCGTGCACGGTGCCGAGCCGGGAGTGGAAGTCGACGCGCAGGTGGTCGATCTCGAGCAACGGCTCACTGCGGTCGATGTCGTTCATCACGCGTCTCCTGCCGTGGCGGCGGCCGACGACACCACGCCGGCGGCGTGGCGCTTCTCGCGCTCGACCGGGTCGGACACGACCCGCAGCCACGAGGCGAGGAAGTTGACGGCGAGCACGATCAGCGTGATGGCGATGCCAGGGATGATGGCGAGGCGGGGAAGTGAGAAGAAGGCGTCGCGCCCGCTGTTGGCCATCACGCCGAGCGACACCGCGGGGAACTGCAGACCGAGGCCGAGGAACGACAGCGTGGCCTCGGCGAGGATGATGCGGGCGAACTCGAGCACCGCCAGCGTGACGAGCGAGGACGTGAGGTTCGGGAGGATGTGCCGGAACATCACCCGCCGGGGCTTGCAGCCGATCATCTCGGCGGCCTCCACGTAGAGACGCTCCTTGGCCGACAGCACGACACCCCGCGTCATGCGGGCGTAGACCATCCAGCCGTTGAAGGCGAGCACGAAGATCAGCGACGACATGCTCGGGCCGAGCACGGCGATCATGATCAGGGCGATGAGGAGGCCGGGAAAGGCCACCTGCACGTCGACCCAGCGCATCAGCCAGCGGTCGACGCGGCCGCCCTTGTACCCGGCGAGCATGCCGAGGGCGACGCCGAAGATGCCGGCGATGGCCACGACGCCGAGGCCGATGAGCAGCGTGGTCCGCGATCCGTACATGAGCCGGGAGAGCACGTCGTAGCCCTGCATGTCGGTGCCGAGCACGTGCGACCACGAGCCGCCGTCCCACACCGGCGGGATGTTCGACGTCGATGGGTTGCCTTCGACCGGCCCGTACGGGGCGAGCAGAGGAGCACTGAAGCCGGCGATGACGACGATGAGGAGGAACACGGCCGACAGCAGTCCGGCCCGGTCGGCTCGCAGCTCGGCGAACAGACCGCGGGTCGCCGCCTGCAATTCGTACGGGCGCCCCTCGAGGGTCTCCTCCTCCTGCACCGCCTCGTCGACGTCGTGCTGATGGGCGGAGTATTCGTCGGTGGCGGTCATCCGAGCCCCCTCATGCCAGCCGGACCCTGGGGTCGATGAGTTTGTAGACGAGGTCGACGGCGATGTTGACGATCACGACCATCACGGCGACGACGAAGACGATCGTCTGGATCAGGTAGAAGTCGCGCTCCTTGATGGCGAGGATCGCGAGGTCGCCGAGCCCGGGCCAGTCGAACACCGCCTCGACGACGAGCGTGTAGCCGGCGAGCGCCCGGATCAGCTCCCAGCCGTACAGCGTGACGAACGGGATCGCCGAGTTGCGCAGGGCGTGCACGCCCACGATGCGCGTGCGGCTCACACCCTTGGCCGTCGCGGCCTTCACGTACTGGCTGTTGAGCTCGTCGATCATCGCCGAGCGCACCACCATCGTGAGGCGGCCGATGCTCGGCAGGGCGAGCGTGAGGGCCGGGAAGATCAGGTGCGTCCAGGGGCCGTTACCGAACTGGACGAGGTTGAAGCGCACGCTCGTCAGCAGCAGGATCACCTGGCCGAGGAAGAACTGCGGCGACGCCAGCCCGATGAGGCTGAGTGTGACGAGCGCCTTGTCGAGCAGCTTGCCGGGCCGCAGGGCGGCGATCGCGCCCAGCGGCACCGACACCAGGAGGGCCACCACCATGCCGGCGCCGACCAGTTGCAGCGTCTTGGGCAAGAACCGGAACACGATGTCGAGGGCGTCGGTGTTGCGGAAGTAGGTGGAGTCGCCGAAGTCGAGCCGCACGGCATCGGCGATGAAGGATCCGAACTGCGAGAAGATCGAGCGGTCGAAGCCGAGGGCGGTGCGCAGTTCGTCGCGCTGCTCCTGCGACGCCGAGAGCGGCAGGATGAAGTTCACCGGGTCGCCGATCATCCGCGTGATCACGAACACGAGCGTGCTCACGCCGATGATCACGATGATCCCCTGGAGGAGGCGTTCGCCCAAGTACCTACCCATGACTCCGTCCCATCAGCTCGTTCCCCGCGAGCACGGCCGTGGTCCCGCAGGGGCGCGCCCTGCCGCCTGCGGGACCACGATCCGAATCACTCGACGACAGCCATCTCCACGACGAGGAGCTTGGCGTCCACCCGTGGCGTCCACGAGATGTTGTCGGCGAGGCCGTAGATGTCCTCGTTGTTCACCAGCCACACGAACAGCGCCTGGTCGTAGGCGAGCTGCATCGCCTCCTCGTAGATGGCCTCACGAGCGTCGGGGTCGAGCTCGGCCCGACCGTCGGCGATCAACGCAGCGAGGGCCTCGTCGCTGTTGGACGAGCCGACTCCACCGGCCTCGTAGTAGGTGGCCAGCTGGCGGTCGGGGTCGAGCAGGTCGTTGGAGCTCGACACGTAGATCGAGTCGGCCCGGTTCTCCCGATCGAACAGCACGTCGAGGTAGGCGCCGAACTCGAGGATCTCGAGCTGGACGTCGAGACCGACGGCGGTCCAGTAGCCGGCGATCGCCTCGAGCAGTTCACGGTCCTTGAGCCAACGCCCCGACTCGCCGACGAGCTCGATCGTCTCACCGGCGACTCCGGCCTCCTCGAGGAGGCGCTTGGCCTCGTCGGGGTCGTAGGGGATCACCTCGAGATTCTCGTTGTGACCGACGATCGACGGCGACAGCAGCTGTCCGTTGTCGGGAGTGGCGAACCCGCCGAACGTGTTCTCGGCGATCGCCTCGCGGTCGACGGCGAGGTTGAGCGCAAGCCGCACGTTGGGATCGGCCGTGATGCCCTCGTCGGCGTCGAGGATGAGGACCGGGTGCTCCTGGCCCTGCACCGAGGCGTACGCCGGCGCTTGTTCGACGTCCTGCGGGGCGAGGTTGGTGATCAGGTCGTAGCGGCCCGACTTGAGGCCGGCGAGGCGCGTGGCGCTGTCGTCGACGAACTCGTAGGTGACCTTGGCGATCGTGCCCGGCTCTCCCCAGTAGTCCTCGTTGACGACGATGGTGATGTCGACGCCCTGGTTGCGGCCGTCGAACTTGTAGGGCCCGGTGCCGATCGGTTCGTCGCTGAGGTCGGCGACCTCGGCCGCGCTGGCCGGGATCTGCTTGAGCCAGTACATGCGGGCGGGCAGCACGCCGTCGGGCCCGTCGGTGGTGATGCGCACCGTCAGCTCGTCGACGGCCTCGGCCCCGGTGATCGTGGCGTAGAAGCCGCTGTTGTCGGTCTCGCCGCGCTCGACGAGGCCGACCATGCGCTCGATCGTCGCCACGACGGAGTCGGCGTTGAACGGTTCGCCGTTGTGGAACGTGACGCCTTCGCGCAACGTGAACTCCCACGTGACGTCGTCGATCTGCGTCGGCAGCGCCGTGGCCAGGCCGGGGGAGAGCTCGCCCTCCGGGGTGCGGGTCAGCAGCGTCTCGTAGATGTTGTCGTTGATCGCCCGCTCGCCGCCGTCGTCGACGATGTGCGGGTCGAGGCTGGTCGGCTCGGAGCCGAGGGCGATCGTGATCTCGGCACCCTCGACCGCTGCCTGGACGTGTGTCGGCGCCGCTCCCGCAGCCCCGATTCCCACCGATGTGACCGTGGTTGCCCCCACTGCGGCCACCGCCGCGAGTACGGTCCGAACTCTCCAACGTGAGCGCATGCGCCCCTCCCTCATGTGTTGATGCTCGCTGCCGCCGCGAATGACGGGACGGCGGGCGAGATGCCCGCCGCACGACCCCCAGAGCGTCCCACGACCGTGTTTCCGTAGCTTTTCGGCCGGGTGAATACTGTATACAGTACACAAGAGTGGTGAGTCAATGGTGAGCGAACGGTGAGGGCGCGGTGAGCACACGGTGAGCACGGGGTCTGCGGGGCCGGCCGACGGCAGTGCCGGTTGGCGCCGTGACACCATCGGGTCGCGGCACCTCAACCTCGGTCAGGCGGTGCTCGACGAGCTCCGCACGGCGATCATCGGCGGGCTGTACCCGCAGGGCGCGCGACTGGTCGAGGAGGAGATCGCCGCCCGCTTCGACGTCTCGCGCAACCCGATCCGCGACGCCCTGCGGACGCTGTCGACCGAGGGCTTCGTCGTCATCGAGCCGCGGCGCGGAGCGCGGGTGGCCACTGTCGACGCCCGCAACGCCCGCGACCTGTTCGAGGTGCGCCGACCGCTCGAAGGACTGGTGGCCGGACTGGCTGCCCTCCGGGCCACGCCCGCCGACGTCGACGCGCTGCGCGACGTGGTGCGCCGCGGTGCGGCGGCCGTCGAAGCCGGGCGCCTGGAGACGTTGCCGGCGCTCAACACCGAGTTCCACGGCGCGCTCGCCGTGGCAGCCGACAACCAACTGCTGGCGGCGATGCTCGGGCGGCTGTCCGACATCATCCGCTGGATCTACGCCTCGCGTATCCGCGAGCGGTCACACCAGTCGTGGGCCGAGCACGCCGACATCGTCGAGGCGATCGCCGCGGGTGACGCGACCACGGCCGAACGCCTCGGCATCGAACACATCACCAGGGCGCTCGGCGCCTACGAGACCGCCGCCGACCGGAGCGCGGCGGCCGAGGAGGCCGCGCCGACGTGACCGAGCCCGTGTACGCCGTGTTCGAGGTGGAGGTCGACGCCGACGCCGGCCCCGACGCCGTCGCCGACTACGACCGCTACCGGGCAGCCGTGCCCGCCTTGATCGAACGCTTCGGCGGTCGCTACCTCGCCCGGGCCGTCCCCGGCCGGGCCCTCGAGGGGGCACCGACACACGGCCGCTGGCACCTCGTCGAGTTCCCGTCGGCCGCCGACGCCGAGGCGTTCTGGACGTGCCCCGACTACCTGGCGCTCAAGCCGCTCCGCGAGGGCGCCGCCTCCGTGCGCGCCGTCCTCCTCGCCCGGTAACAGATGGTGCCCGGCACCATCTGTTACCCATCTGATCAGAAGCCGCGGACGGCGCCGCCGTCGACGCGCACCACGCTGCCCGTCACGAACGAGCTGCGCGCCGAGCACAAGAACGCCACGACGTCGGCGAACTCGGCGGCCGTGCCGAGCCGACCCAGCGGCGTCGCCGCCACGTGCTCGGCCCGCACCTCCTCAGGGGTGAGCCCGGTCGCCGCAGCCTTCGCCGACTCGAAGCGCTCGAGGGCCGGAGTGTCGAACTGACCGGTGACGACGACGTTGACGAGCACCTGCGGCGCCAGCTCGATGGCGAGCGATCTCGCCGCCGCGGCGACGCCGCTGCGCATCACCGACGACAGGGCGAGGTCCGGCGACGCCTCGACGACGGAACGGGCGGTGAGGAAGACGAGTCGTCCCCCGCCTCCTGCGGCGAGATGGGGCGCCGCCGCCCTCGCCACCTCGAGCGCCGGGCGGAGCATCGAGTGGTAGGCCGCATCGTCGCGACCGGCCGTGTCCATGATGCCGCCGGGCGTCCCGCCGCCCGTGTTGACCACGCACACGTCGAGACCACCGAGCGCCGCTACCGCATCGGCGACGAAGCGCTCGCCGGCGCCGGGCTCGGTGAGATCGCCGACCAGCGCGGCCGTTGCGCCAGCGGTGTTGCGCGCCGCAGCCGCCCGCTCGACGGTGCGGCTGGTGACGGCGACCGCCGCCCCCTCCGCCGCCAGCGTGCCGGCCACGGCGAGCCCGAGACCCGACGACGAGCCGAGCACGAGGCAACGTGCCCCGGTGAGTCCGAGATCCATCGATCAGCCTCCGAGCCAGACGGTCCGGCTGACCGTGTAGAAGTCCATCACCGTCGGGCCGAGCTGTTCCCGGTGCGTCGCCGTCCCCGACTGCTTGATGCCGCCGAACGGGGCATTGAACGCGGCGCCGACCGTCGGCCGGTTGACGCGCACCATGCCCGCCTCCACCTCGGCGGCGAAGCGCTGCGCGGCCGTGAGCGATCGGGTGCAGATCGCCGCCGACAGGCCGTACTCGACAGCGTTGGCCGATGCGATCGCCTCGTCGAGCGAGCCGATCCGCTCGACGCCGATCACCGGCCCGAAGACCTCCTGCGTCGCCAGAGCCGAGCCGGGGGCGACGTCGACGAGCACGGTGGGTGGGAAGAACCAGCCGTCGTCGAGGCCCGTCCCTGCCGCCCGCTGCCCACCGGTGACGACGGTCGCGCCGTCGCCCACGGCAGTGGACACCGCGGCACCCATGGCGTCGAGCGCGCTCTCGTCGATGAGCGGGCCCATCGTCACGCCCTCGGTCTCCCCGGCGCCGAGCACGTGGCGCTCGGCCCTGGCGATGACGGCGTCGACGAGCTGGTCGTGGATCGACTCGTGCACGAGGATCCGTCCGGCGCCCGTGCAGGCCTGACCGGTGAGCGAGAACGACGACCGTGCCACCACGTCGGCCGCGGCATCGATGTCGGCGTCCTCGAGCACGACCACGGGGTTCTTGCCGCCGAGCTCCAACTGGAGGCGCTGGCCGAGGCGCGCCGTGTCGTGGATGCGCCGGCCGACGGCGGTCGAGCCGGTGAACGTGATCGCGCCGACGCGCTGGTCGGCCACGAGGTGGGCACCCGCATCGAAGCCGTGCACCACGTTGAGCACGCCGGGTGGCAGGCCGGCGTCGAGGAACGCCGTGGCGAGTCGTTCGCCCATCCACGGCGTCATCGGCGAGGGCTTGAAGACGACGGCGTTGCCGGCGGCGAGCGCCGGGGCGATCTTGCGCGACGCCATGTTGAGCGGGAAGTTCCACGGCGTGATCACGGCGACCACACCGACCGGATCGAGCACCGAGTACACGAGCGGCGTGTCGTCGCTCGGGAACGTCGCCCCCGTCAGGCGATAGGCCTCGCCGGCGTAGAGCTCGAGGTTCTTCGGGGTCCGGCTGGCCTCGTTGCGGGCGTCGGCGAGGGGCTTGCCCTCCTCGGCCACCATCTCGGCGGCGATGTCGCCGGTCCGCTCGGCGAGCAGACGCGAGGCCCGCGTCAGCACATCGGCGCGCGCCGTCGGGGTCGAGCGACGCCACGTGGCGAGGCCGTCGAGCGCGGCATCGACCGCGGCCCGGACATCCTCGGCAGTGCTGGCCGGGGCGACCGATACCAGCTCACTGGATCGGGCCGGGTTGCGGCGTTCGAACGTGGCCCCACCGGTCGCGCCGACGCGCTCGCCGCCGATGATGTTGCTCGCCTCGAACGTCGCCGGCAGGGTGGTCGGCGTCGTCATGCGGGGGGCGCCCAGTTGTCCCACTTGGCGAAGTCTGGCGTGCGGCCGAGGTGCTCCATGAGCGCGGTGATGCCGGCCTGGCAGCAGGCGATGTCCTGGGGCGTGTGGCCGCCCGACACGCCGATCCCGCCGACCACCTCGCCGTCGACCTCGATCGGCCATCCGCCGACGAAGATCGAGAAGCGGCCCTGGTGCATGTTCATGATGCCGAACGCTTCCTGGCCGGGCTGGGCGTTGGTGTAGGTGTGCGTCGGCCGCCGGTGACACGCCGCCGTGAACGCCTTGTTGATGGCGATCTCCACGCTGGTCACCTTGCCGTTGTCGGGCCGCTTGATGGCGATCGGCCAGCCCGCCGCATCGGAGACGCAGATGACGGACGCGACGCCGAGCTCGTCGGCCTTGGCGAGCGCGGCGTCGACGGCGATCTCGGCCTCGGCGAGCGACAGCCGGTGCGACGTGATCATGTGGTGACCTCCCTGGTCGGTGTGGTGGTGTCGATGGTGGTGGTGTCGATGGTGGTGGTGTCGATGGTGGTGGTGTCGACGGTGGTGGTGTCGATGGTCGGGAACGTGGGGATGGTCGTGTGGGGTCCCGGCGTCCCGTTGTGGACCGAGCCGGCGACCAGGCGGTCGTAGGCGTAGCCGCTCACGGCGATGTCGGCGACGGCGACGCCCTGGCTCTCGAAGAGCACCGGCGCGTCGCCCGCCCGGGGGAGGGTGACCGTGCCGGCGGCCACGGCGTGCAGCTCGACGGCGTCCGCCCAGTCGAAGTGACCGGTGCGGGCGGCGGCGATGAGGTCGCCGCACTCGACGCGGGACCCGGCCACGTCGTCGCACACGACCGTCGAGCAGCGGGCGACGAGTTCGCCGGGGATCTCGACACGGTCGTACTTGGTGGCGCCGACGGCGCACACGAGGGTGTCGTCGCCGATCGCGTCGGCCGGGAACAGCGGTGTCGTCGCGTTGGTCACCGTGACGACGACGTGGGCGCCGGCGACGGCGTCGCCCGGCCGATCGACGAGGCGAGCCGGGATGCCCGCGGCGACGGCTCGGGCGGTCAGGCGGGCGGCAGCCGCCGAGCCCGGTCGCGCCGCGATGCGCAGGTCGGTGAGGCCGGGGAGGACCCGGTGGAGCATCTCGACGTGTGGCCAACCCTGGTTGCCGGCGCCGATGACGGCGGCGATCGTGGAGCCGGGCCGGGCGAGGTGGTGCACGGCGAGCGAGGAGATCGCGGGGGTGCGCAGGGCGGTGAGCAGGCCGCCATCCATCGTCGCGAGGAGCGCTCCGGCCGTGTCGAACAGCACGTTGACGAACGTGAAGCGGGGAGCCCCACCGTCCGGATGGGGCGCCGTGGAGTAGACCTTGCCCCCGCAGTAGGGCGGGACCACGGCGGCCATCGCCGAGGCCATGCCGCCGGGGCTGGTCGCTCGGCTGCGCTGCGTGGTCGCCGCCTCGCCGCGGCCCCAGGCGGCGAAGGCGTTCCACACGGCCCGCTCGGCGCCGTCGGCGTCGATCAGGGCCGCGATCGAAGAATCGTCGAGATGCAGCACCAATTGCATACAGTATCCGAAGTGACGACGGCTGCGCCTCTCGACGCCCGACCGCGCTGGGCCGCGTTCGCCCTGGTCTGTCTGGCGTACCTCGCCGTGACGGCGGGGGAGCAGGGCCTGTCTCCGGTGATGCCCGACATCAGCGCCGAGTTCGGCGTCTCCGAAGGGCAGTCGGGCCTCGCCTTCGGATTGCTCGCCCTGTCGATCGCCGTGGCGAACATCGCCGGCGGCGCCCTGCTCGGCAAGCTCGGGGCCCGAACGCTGATGCTCTGTGGCCTCGCCGCCACCGTGGCCGGTGCCGTGCTCGCCGCGATCACCAACGGCTTCGGAGTGCTCGTCGCCGCCCAGGTGCTGCTCGGGGCCGGTGCCGGCTTCTACTTCCCGGCCGGTCTCCAGGCCGTGCCCTACCTGTCGGGTGCCGGGCGACGGGGCCTGGCGATGGGGCTCTACGGCGTGGCCTTCTCGGGCGGCCTGCTCGTCGCCGCCCTGCTCGGCGCGCTGGGCGCCGCCCAGGGCTGGCGGGTGGCGTTCTGGTGCGCCGCCGGCCTCGCCGGCGCGGCGTTCGTGGCCACGCTGACGCTGAGACTGGCCCCAGCCACGGGCGACCCGGTCACCGTGCGGTTCCCCCGCAAGGCGGTTCTCGGCCTGCCCACGTTCATCGGCGGGATCGCGGCGGTGTGCCAGTACGGCGCCATCCCGTTCCTCACCACGTTCGCCGTCGACGAGTGGGGCCTCCGGGCCGGGCAGGCGGCCGCCCTGCTCGCCGTGGGGCGGGTGCTGTCGATCGTCGCCAAGCTGGTGTCCGGCGCCGGCATGGACCGCAGCGGCCCGATCGCCAGCGCGCGCACCACGGGCCTCGTCATCGCCGCCACCGGCGTGCTCTGGGTGCTGCTCCCGGCCGGCGCACCTGCCTACGTGTGCGCGGCGCTGTTCGCCGGGTCGGTCAGCTCGCTCGGGCCGATCTCCAACTTCGTGGCCGTCGACCAGTTCGGCGGCGACGGGCCGTCGCTCGGCGCGTTCCGCTCGGCCCAGATCGGCATCGGCGCCGCCGCCGGCTGGCTCATCGGCCGCATCGGCGAGACCGTCGGCCTGCGCTGGACGCTGCTGGCCGCGTCGGTCAGCCCGCTCCTGCTCGTCGTCCTCCTCCCACGACGCGTGCGCGCCGTCGCCGCCACCGACTGAGATCCGTCGGCCGTCGGTAACAGATGGTGCCTGGCACCATCTGTTACCGACGCGAGTCAGACGCCGACGGCGGCGCCGACGGTGCGGGGGTCGGCGGCGCCGACGATGGCCGCACCGTCACGGGGGACGGCGACGACCTGCTGGGCCGAGGGAAGGCCCCACCGGTGGACCGACACAAAGCGGGGCGCGACGGCGCTCAGCGTCTCGGCGTCGACACCATCCTCGACGCGCACGCCGTCGTCGGTCGGGAGCCACTCCCAGCGGGGCGCGGTGACGAGGTGCCCGGGCCGCCGTTCGCCGTCGGCGATCTGCTGGAGCATCTGGGCGTTCCAGGGCATCTGGTTCTCGCCGCCGGGGGTGCCGCCGAGGAGCATCGGGCGTCCGTCGTCGTCGGCGACGGCCCAGGCGTGGAGTGTCGTCGCCGGTCGGCGGCCGGCGACCGGGAAGTTCGGATGGTCGGGGTCGGACGAGAACCCCCGGCCGGCCCGGTTGGCCAGCACGAGGTCGTAGCCCTCGACCACGATGCCACTCCCGAACCGCGGGTACGAGTTCGAATGGATCACGACGACGGCGTTGCCCTCCCGATCCGCGGCACTGACGATCGAGGTGCCCGACGGATCGGCGAGCGTGGCCCGCCGCCGACCGATCGCCTGGAGCACCCGCCGGTACACGCCGCCGCTGTCCTCGCCGGCGGCGGCACCGGTGACGGCATCGATCAGCGACGGACCGTGAGTCGGCGCCGGTGTGGCCCACAACGTCCGCCCGTCGAGCGCGCCCGACGCGCACGGAACCCACTCGGCGCGGGCCGTGGCGAGGTCGTCAGCCGTCAGCACGCCGCCACGAGCGGCGACGGCCGCCACGACGGCGTCGCCGACCGGTCCGGCCATCAGGCCACCGCCGCGTCGCCCGAACTCCTCGAGCACGTCGGCGAGCCGGTCGAGACGAACGAGCGTGCCCGGGGTGATCGGGGCGTCGCCGGGGAGGTACACGGTGCCCTCGGGGTTCCATCGCCGGAGCAACTCGATGCTGGCGAGGCTCAAGCGATGGTTCACGGCAGCCCACGGGAAGCCCGTCCGAGCGAGGTCGACGGCCGGTGCGGTGAGCCGGGGCAAGCCGAGGTGCCCGCGCTCGGCCAGTGCGGCATGACCGCGCGGCGCCGCCGGCGGACCCACCGACATCGGACCGGTGTCGGACAGCCCTCCGTCCGCAGCCACCGCGGCGAGTCCGGCCGGTGCGCCTCCGATGGCGAGCAGCGCCGTGGGCGACTCCGCCCCGGCGACGACGGCGATGGCGACGAGGTCGCCGCCGAGGCCGCACTTCGATGGCAACAGGACCGTCTCGGCCAGGCCGGCGGCGACGACGGCGTCGAAGGCGTTGCCTCCGTCGCGCAACGCGGCCGCCCCGGCCTGCGCCGCCAGGGGAGCGGCGGCGCACACGACGCCGGAGGCCCCGCGCCCGGTGCACTGCTCGGCCATCACGTCCACGGCATCCCTGCCGTTCCTGGCGTTCCTGGCGTTCCTGCTGTCCCTGGTCTCCCTGGCCGACATCGTGCCCCCGGTCGGCGCCTACGGTCGCGCCGGCGTCGGCACGAGCGAGAAGTGGGTGTGCACGCCGGACCACGCCGACTCGGCGTCGGCGCGTTGCAGCACGATGGTGGCCCGGCCGGGACGGTCGAACGCCGCACCGTCGGCGTCGAAGCCGGTCGACGTCCACGGCACCACGGCTACGGCCTGGAGGCCGTCGGGCGACACCAGCGTGGCCATCTCGTCGACGAGGAACCGGAAGTCGGCGATCGTCGGCCACACCTTCGACCACTGGTCGTCGTGCAGGGCGTCGATGCCGCGCACCACCCCGGCGTAGGTGCCGAAGCCCACCACGTCATCGTCGAACCGGGCTCGGGCCGCCGTCAGCTCGACGGCCGCCACCTCGGCGCCCCAGGCCGCCACCCAATCACGCACGGAGAGATCCACTTGCATCGCCACGCAGAAAGTATACAGTATACGAAAGCGCCGGCGTGGTCGATCGACCTGCCGGACCCGGCCGCTCGACGAAAGGACCACCGTCATGTCTGCGTTGCTCTCCAAGGACGACTTCCGCCTCGCGCTGGAAGACGCCATCAAGGGCCGTGAGGCCAAGAACGCATCGTTCAGCCTGGCATGGGCGAACGGTGAGCTCCAGCGTCATCACTTCGCCCGCTGGGCCGAGAACCATTACCACTACGTCGGCCCGTTCGCCGACTACCTCGGCTACATCTACGCCAACACCCCCGACCACGCCACCGACGCCAAGGACTTCCTCCTCCAGAACATGTACGAGGAGGAGCTGTCCGACATCCGCCACACCGATCTGCTCATCCGCTTCGCCGAGGCCTGCGGCACCACCCGCGAGCGGGTCGTCGACCCCCGCAACATGAACGCCGTCACCCGTGGCCTGCAGGGCTGGTGCTACGCCGTCGCCATGCGCGAGCACTTCGCCGTCGCCACGGCCGCCCTCGTCGTCGGCCTCGAGTCGCAGGTGCCGACCATCTACCGCAAGCAGCTCCCGCCGCTCCTCGACACCTACGGCTTCACCGAGGAGGAGGCCGAGTTCTTCGACCTGCACATCACGTCCGACGAGGTGCACGGCGAGCGCGGTTACCAGATCGTCCTCGACTACGCCGACACCCCGGAGCTGCAGGAGCGTTGCCTCGACCTCGTGCGGGCCGGCGCCGAGATGCGCTTCTCCTACACCAAGGCGCTGTACGACACGTACGTCGCCCCCGACCTCGAAGCCGCCGCGGCCAGCTGAGCCGGCAGTCGCGGACGCGCCGGCCGTGCCGACGATCAAGTTCCTCACCACCAACGCCGCCGTCGACTTCCCCGACGGCGACGACGTCAACCTGCTCCGCGTCGCCATCCGCAACGAGTGCGGCGTGCCGTTCCGTTGCGCGAGCGGCAACTGCGGCACCGACCGGGTGTACGTCACCGAGGGGATGGACAGTCTCAGTCCGCCGCGCCGGCGCGAGCGGGATCGCCTGGGTGAGCTCCTCGATCAGGGATGGCGCCTCGCCTGCCAGACCTACGTCTCCGGCGACTGCGCGCTCACGTGGGATCCGGACCAGAAGCCGCTCGACGAGCGGGCCGTGGACCGGTCGCTGCCCTCGGCGGCGAGCGAGCGGCTGACCAAGCGATGGCTGTCGGAGGACGACACGGCATGACTGACGAGACCGCTGCTCCGGCGTCCACCTGGCATGACGTCGGCGACCTGAGCGAGGTGGAACGCCGACGTCGCACCGTCGTGTCGGTCGGCGACGACGAGATCGTCGTCGTCGCCCACGAGGGTCGCCTGTTCGCCCTCGACAACGTGTGCATCCACCGCCAGCGTGAGCTCAACAAGGGCGTCGTGCTCCGCGACCGCCTCGTCTGTCCCGGCCACCAGTGGGCGTTCGCCCTCGACACCGGCTGGGAAGCGACCAAGCAGCAGTGCCAGCCGGTCTATTCGGTCAGGGTCACCGACGCCGGCCGGGTCGAGGTCGATCTGGCCAGCCGTCGGATCAACCCGGCACCCGTCGAACAGCCGCAGTAGAACGTCCGACCGCGGCGTGCCGCGATGAGTTCGCGCGGTGGGGAGCGTCGTTGCTGGTGCCGCTGCGGTGATCCCCCGGAGCGGGACTGCGACACCCCTGCGAAAGGACACGAACGATGGGCGAGCTGCTGGTCGACTTCATCACCTCTCTGGACGGCTACGCGTCAGGCGACGGATGGCCCGGCTTCTGGGGCCTGGAAGGTCCGGAGTACCTCGCCTGGCTGGGCGAGCAGCCGGAGGTCACCTACCTCATGGGCGCCAACACGTACCGGCTGATGTCCGGCTTCGCCGCCGGCCAGGTGCCCGACGGGCAGGCCGAGTTCCGCCCCGAGGAGGAAGAAAGCGTCGACGGGCTCACCAAGGCGCGCAAGGTGGTGTTCTCCTCGACGCTGGAGGAACCGCTCACGTGGGCCAACAGCACCCTCGTGCGCGGCGACGCCGTCGAGGCCGTGCGGGAGCTGAAGGAGACCGAACCCGGCCTGCTCAGCACGATCGGGAGCCTCAGCCTCGCCCGGTCGCTGCTGCGAGCCGGACTCGTCGATCGCTTCCGCGTCGGCATGTTCCCCGTGATCACCGGCGCCACGGGGGCGGAGCGCATCTACGACGGCTACCCCGATGTGGCCCTCGACATGACCGAGCACCGCACGTTCGACGACCGCATCCAGCTCGTGGAATACCGCCCGCGGGTGCTGGACCATCCGCCCCTCCACGCCGGCCAATGACCGAGCCGGCCCGCAGAGGCGCCGGTGACGAGTGAGACGCGCAAGTACCGGGACTGCGATCGGCCCCTCCTGGGTACACGAATGGCAACGGTGCCGTTCGACCATGTTCCGGAGCAGCCGACTCGCTGCGCCGGGACGTCGGTCACCGAGCTATCTCCGAGAGATGGCAGCCGTGCCGTCCCGCCCGTGAGGATCCGCCGCCTCCGGGCGGGGCGGTCCGTCGGCACCGCGACCGGAGCCACCAAGCAATGGAGGGGCCATGACCCAGACACTCCGTGATGTGATGACGACCGATCTCGTGGCGTGCCCGAGCAGTGCATCGCTCGCCGAAGCCGCACAGCTGATGCGTGACAAGGACATCGGAACCGTGCTCGTCACCACCGACGGCACCCTGCGCGGGATCGTCACCGACCGGGACCTCGTCGTCCGGTGTCTTGCCGAGGCCGCCGACCCGAGCACCGCGGTCGGCAACGTGTTCTCCGGCGAGCTCGTCACCGCCCAGGCCGACGACTCCGTGGAGAGCGCTGTCGAACTGATGCGTTCCCGGGCGCTGCGGCGGCTGCCGGTGGTCGACGGCGATCAGGCGGTCGGGATCGTCTCGCTCGGCGACCTCGCCCGCGAACGCGAGCCGCAGTCGGTGCTCGCCGACATCAGCGCGGCGCCGGCCAACGGCTGACGGTCAGCAGGCCGTCAGCTGGCCCGCCGCTTCCTGGCCGGCTTGCGGCGCTTGCCACTCGCCTCGCCGAGGCTCCGCTCGAGGGCCTCGGCGAGGTCGATGACCTTCTTCGACGGAGCCTCGTCGGACTCCGCCTCGACGATCTCGTCGCCGCGCTCCTTGCGCTCGATGCGATCCCGGAGCTCGTCGGCGTACGTGTCGTCGTACTGCTCGGGCTTCCAATCGGCGGTCAGGGCGTCGATCAGCTGGGTGGCCATGCGCAGTTCCTTGGCCGCCGGCTTCGAGCGACGGGTCGGCAGGTCGTCGATGTCCCGGCGATCGACGATCTCGTCGGCGAAGTGCATCGTCGACATCGCCAACACGCCGTCGAGCGGACGGACGGCCACCAGCGACGGCTTGTTGCGCATCGTCACCGTCCCGATCGCCACCCGCTCGCGGTCCTCCATCGCGGCGAGCAGGAGTTGGTACGGCCGTTTGGCGGCGTCACTCCCCGGAGCGAGCCAGTACGTGCGCTCGTAGTAGATCGGGTCGACATCGTCGAGGGCGACGAAGTCGGTCACCTCGATCGTGCGGGTGGACTCCGGGCGGAGGTCCTCGAGCTCCTTGCGCTCGAACGTCACGTACTTCCCGCGTGACACCTCGAAGCCCATCTCGATGTCGTCCTGCTCCACCTCCTTGCCGGTTTCCTCGGCCACCTTCCGGTAGCGGATCCGCGATCCGGTCTTGGCGTCGAGCTGGTGGAAGTGCACGTCGTGGTCACGAACGGCGGTGAACGCGCGCACCGGCACGTTCACCAAGCCGAAGCCGATCGAGCCGGTCCACACGGGTCTCGCCATGGCCGTTGAGTACCCGCTTCGCCACCGGGCAACCATCTGGCAACCATCTGGTAAGACCCCGGGCGGGACGCCTGGCTCGTCGACGGGCTGGGTACGGAGGCGCCGTGCCAGCGACGGCGGACGAAGGATCGGACTGATGAGGTTGCGGCAGGTCTCCCCGGATGTACCCGGATGGACGCGTCGCCGGTGCGGGCGCGGCTTTCGGTATCTCGCCCATGACGGCACGAGCCTGGGGCCCGACGACATCGCACGCTGCAAGGCGCTCGTCATCCCTCCGGCGTGGACCGAGGTCTGGATCTGCCCGTTCCCGAACGGCCACCTGCAGGCGGTGGGCGTCGATGAGGCGGGGCGGCGGCAGTACCTCTACCACCCGGAGTGGCGCGACCGTCGTGATCGCGAGAAGCACGACCGCGTCGTCGACGTCGCCGGCCGCCTTCCCGCAGCCCGGCGGACGGCCCGCCGGCACCTCGGCGCCGACACGATGACGAAGGACAAGGCGTTGGCCACGGCGTTCCTGCTGCTCGACCTCGGGGTGTTCCGGGTCGGCGGCGAGGAGTACACGGCGCGGTACGGCAGCTACGGGTTGGCGACGGTGGAGAAGCGCCACGTCACGATCGACGGTGACTCGATCATGTTCGACTATCCGGCCAAGTCGTCGCAGCGCCGGCGGGTCACGGTCACCGATCGCCGGCTGAGCGAGGTGGTCGGGGAACTGCTGCGCCGGCGCGGGGGAGGCCCGCAGCTCCTCGCCTACCGAGACGGTCGGCGCTGGCGGGACATCACCTCGCGCGACATCGGCGACTACGTCAAACGTCTCCTCGGAGCCGACGCCACGAGCAAGGACTTCCGGACGTGGCATGCCACGGTGGAAGCGGCTGCCGCGCTCGCCGCGGCGAACGGCGACGGCGCGCCGCGCCGGGCGGTGAAGGAAGCCGCCGACCACGTGGCCGAGGTGCTGGGGGACACGCCTGCCGTGGCGCGGTCCGCGTACATCGACCCGAGGGTGATCGAACACTTCGAGGCCGGTGAGACGATCGACCCGCAGGCGTCGGGCCGTGCGGTGCGTGAGGAGGCGGTCGCCGAGCTGCTCACCGAGTGACCGCGCTCAGAGCGGAACGCTCACGCGGCGAGCCGTTCGTCGAGCGCAGGGCGGAGCTCACGTTCCCAGAAGGACATGAAGCCGGCCTGGTCCGGGCCGATCTGGTGGAAGTACACATGGTCGTAGCCGGCGTCGCCGAACTTCCGGGTCGCGTCGACGAACTCCTCCACGTCGGGACCGCAGGGCACACTCGCCGTGGCGTCCTCCTCGCGCACCGTCTCGACCGCCTGCTCGAAGTGCGTCCACGTCGGCAGGTCCTGGGAGAGCTGCCCGCTGAGGCCGGCGTTGGGCCAGACCCGATGCACCGTCGCCCGGGCGTCGGAGGCGTCCTCGGCCCAACAGACGTGGATCTGCGAGTAGCGCGGCCCCTTCCCGCCGCTCTTGGCGAAGCGGTCGACCGCATCCGGGTCGGGGGAATGGCCCCAGTAGCCGTCACCGATGGCTGCCGCCAGGTCGACGGCAGCATCGCCGAAGCCCGACACGATCACCGGGATGTCCTCGGCGGGCGGATCGAAGAGGCGGGCGTTCTCCACCGTGAAGTAGGTCCCATGGTGGTCGATCGTCTCGCCCGTCCAGAGGCACCGCATCACGACGACCGCCTCCTCGAGCATCTCCCTGCGGATCTCGGGCACCGGCCATCGTTCGCCGGTGATGTGCTCGTTGAGTGCCTCCCCGGTGCCGACGCCGAAGAAGAAGCGTCCCTCGAACAGCAGCGCCGTGGTCGCCGCGGCATGGGCCACCACGGCCGGATGGATGCGCATGATGGGGCAGGTGACGCCGACGCCCACGTCGATCGTCGAGGTGCGAGCGGCGATCGCCCCCAGCACCGTCCAGGCGAACGGGCTGTGGCCCTGCTCGCTCACCCACGGGTGGTAGTGGTCCGAGAGCGACAGGAACGAGAAGCCGAGCTCCTCGGCGCGCACCGCATTGTCCACGAGCAGGGACGGCGCGTGCTCCTCCGATGACAGCGTGTAGCCGAACTGGATCATGCGGTCGCACATACCCGTCGCGCTCGACCCTGATCCGCGACGATCCGGGGCGAGAGAGTCGGCCGTTGAACTGCCCCCGAGCCGGGTACGGCGACGGCGAGCGCTCCCACGACCGGGAGGGCCAGTCGTGGAGAGAGAGAGCGGGGTCTGCCAAGATGCACCTGGTGACATCGGACGAGCAAGGGAAGACGAGCGAGGCGCCCGAAGTCGTCCGGCTCACCGTCCCCGCCGACCCGCGCTATCTCTCTGCGGTCCGCCTCGTCGCTGCCGCCCTGGCCACGGATCTCGACTTCACCGTCGACGACATCGAAGAGCTTCGTATGGCGGTCGACGAGGCCGCCGCCGTGCTCATCTCCAACGCGTCGGACGGCTCGTCGATCCGGCTCGCCTTCACCATCACCCGTGCCGCCCCGGCGTTCCTCGGGGTCGACGGCTCAATCGACGGGGGGCTGTCGACCGACGCCGTCGATCCGTTGGCTCGGCGCATCGTCGCCGCAGTGGTGGATCGATGCACGCTGAACGCCGGCGGCTTCTCGCTCGAGAAGTCGTCGTCGCTCACCCGGGCCTGAGCGAGCGCCAGGTCAGGCGGCGTCGGCGCGCCGCTCACGGAGGGTGGACTCCATCTCCTTCAACGCCGAGCGGAGGAGGCGTGACACCTGGACCTGGCCGATGCCGAGGCGTTCGCCGATCTCGGCCTGTGTGCAGCCCTCGTAGAACCGCCACAACAGGATCATCCGCCTCCGCTCGTCGAGCCGGCGGGCGGCGGCCATCAGCGCCACGCGGTCGGCGGCCGAGGCCACCTCCGGATCGGCGGCGCCGATCACGTCGTCGAGTGTGCTCGTCCCGTCTCCGGTCAACGTCGCCGCCGTGGAGTCGGGCCGGTAGGCACGACGGGCATCGAGCGCCTCGAGCACGTGGTCGACCGGTCGATTCAGGAACTCGGCGATCTCCGACGGCGTCGGCGACCGCCCGAGGCTCTGGTGCAGGGCGTCGGACGCCATGTTCACCGAGGACGTGAGATCCTTCGCCCGGCGCGACACCGACATCCGCCACGTGTGATCGCGGAAGTGCCGGCGCAGCTCGCCGTTCACGCTCGGGATGGCGTAGCGGGGGAAGCTCGACCCATGCTCGGGATCGAAGCGGTCGAGGGCCTTCACCAGGGCGAGGAGGCCTGCCTGGAGGAGATCTTCGTAGGGCTCGCCGCGGTTGGCCAGCCGTGCCGCACAACGTTCGGCGATCCAACGGTGTTCGAGGATCAGCTCGTCGCGCAGCTTCGGGCAGTTGGTGGCCTTGAGCTCGGCAAAGCGCTGGAGGTCCGACGTCGGTGCGGGCTCGGTGATGGTCATGTGGAGAGGGTTCGCCGGACGGCTCGGCCGCAAACATCATTTCCGAAGTTGTCGATCTACCTGGACGTTCACGATCCGTCGGCGATCGAGGTGCGCTCCTGAAGGGCGGCGACGCAGCGGCGGATGATGCGCGACACCTGCATCTGCGAGACACCGACGACGTCGGCGATCTGGTCCTGGAGGAGCTGGTCCACGAAGCGCAGTTCGAACACCCGCCGCTCGGTGTCCGTCAACGTGGCGAGCAGGGCGTCGATCTCCGTCCGGTCGATCGCGACCCGGCTGGTGGGATCGTCGAGCGCGTCGCCGCCACCCGGTGCCGGGGCGCTGTCGAGGTGATCGACGCCGCTCGAGGCACGCGTGCGGGCCGCGGCGAGCGCCTCCAACACCTCGTCCACGGAGGCCCCGAGACGGGCCGCGAGCTCACCGACCGTCGGCGAGCGGCCGAGCCGCTGTTCGAGCTCGGCTCTCGCCGAGCCCACGTCGAGAGCGATGCGGCGGAGCCGGCGAGGGACCCCGACGGGCCAGCCCACCCGTTCACGATGCTGCTTGATGGCCCCTTCGATCGTGGCGCCCGCGAACGTCGAGAACGACACGGCTCGCTCGGGATCGAAGCGCTCGACGGCGCGGACGAGAGCGAGCATGGCGACCTGGTGGAGATCGTCGTCGCCGGTGCCGCCGAACCGCCGGGCGATGTGGTGGGCCAATCCGAGGTGCCGTTCGACGATGACGTTGCGCAGACGGCGGTCACGCGAGCTCAGGTACTCTCGCCACTCCTCGGCGTCGTCGCCGGACGTGGTGGGCGAGCGATCACTGCGCGCCATCGGCGGCGTCACCCCGCGCGGTGCGCGTGCGGTCGGTGTCGAACTCCGCCCACACCGCCTTACCGCCGCCGGCGATCGGGGTCCACCCCCACCGAACCGCGAGCTCACCGACCAGACGGACCCCGAACCCACCGGCGGACGTGCCCTCCCTGCGGATCGGCGGGTCGGCACTGTCGTCTCGGACCTCGACGCGGAGATGACGCCCGTCCGCCGTCAGCAGCACGTGCGGGGCGGATGCCGCGTGCGTGACGGCGTTGGTCACCAGCTCGGACACCGCGATCAACACATCCCGCTGCAGATCGGGATGCGCGCCGACGGCGTCGAGCCAGGAACCGGCGCGATCGCGAGCTTCACCGGGGGCGTGCGCCGACAGGGCGAGGCGGAGGTCGACGACGTGTCCGTCACGGCCGTCGGCGGTCATGATCTGCCCCGCGGCCTGCTCGCTCTCACGGGTGCCGTTGCTCGACATCGAACCCGCGGGGACATCGCACATCCGGCAGCGTACCGATGCCGCGTTCCGCGCACGCTCACGGTCGACCGCCTGGCTCCGAACCGGGCGGGGGCGTGGCGGCCCCGCCGGTGCCGGCCCGTCCTGCGGTGAGGGGGAGGACGAGCCAGAGCGAAATCACCAAGACGGCCCCGGCCCCCGTGAACACCCAGCCGGCCGCGGTGCCGTAGACGTACCGGACCACACACCACAACGCGGCGAGCAACGAGACGGCGAGCAGGGAGACGCCGACGAGCGTGAGCCGGACGCCCCACGCGAGCCGGGCGGTGCGCTCGGTGCGCAGGGCGACCCGGTGGAACACCGTGGGGGTGAGCAGACACACCACGGCACCGAGGGACGCGGCGAGCGCGACGGTGTAGGCCGCGCGCCCGGCATCATCAAGCTGCTCGAAGCGATCCGTGAACGGGGCCGTCAAGAGGAACGCCAGGAGCACCTGGACGCCGGGCAGCACGACTCGCAGCTCCTGGAGCAACCCGTAGTACCGCCTGCGGAGCTCGTCGCGATCCGCCAGATCGTCGAGCTCGCGCAGATCGGCGTCTCGCATCACCGCCACAGCATCACAGACACAGCATCACCGACACAGCATCATCGTCGCAGCTTCGCCTGTCACGGGCCGCCCCGTACCCGAGACCGGCCGTCGGCAGCACAGCGCGCCAGAGAGGTCTACGGTCGCCCGGCACCGGGTATGGTCCTGCCCGATCGGTTGCGGCATCCTCCGCTTCCGTCGTCGAGGAGGCAGAATGGCGGACATGGGGGATCGAGTCACGGTGAGCGATCGGGCCGGTGGCGGGTTCACGCTCGCCGGTGAGCTCGACGCGTTCGGTGCCTCCTTGGCCGACGGTGTCCTCGGCGGACTGCCGTCCGGGCTCGACGGGCACCTCGACGTGTCCGGCCTCACGTTCGTCGACTCGGCCGGACTACGTGTCCTCGTCCGGTTGAGCGAGCGGCTTCGCGCCGACGGCGCCAGCCTTCATCTGCATGACGCCAGTGACGCCCTGCGGCGCCTGATCGAGCTGACCGGGCTCGACACGGCGTTCGTCATGGACTGAGCACCGCGGCCGATGGGTGACGCCGACCAGCGGCTCGTCGACCGGCTCGCCGGGCGTCCCGTCGTCATCGTGTCGCCCGCCCTGCTGGTGAGCGTGACGATCGAGGCCGGACCGGACGGCGGCGACGAGGTCCACGTCCACGCCGCCGGCCAGGGGTACTGGGTCGCCACGATGCTCCACTCGCTGGGCGCCCAACCCATCATGGTGACGACGTGCGGGGGAGAGATGGCCGGAGTGGCGGCCGCGATGGCACGCGACGAGATCGACCTGCGCGTGATCGCCGCCGCCGGTGCCGGTGGCAGCTACATCGACGACCGGCGCAGCGGCACCCGTCGGCGGGTCGCCGAAGAGGCGCCGACCCCACTCGACCGTCACACCGTCGACGACCTGCTGGCGGCGACCGTTGCCGCCGGCCTCGAATCCGGGCTCGTCGTGGTCACCGGATCGAACGGTCACGAGACCGTCAAGCCGTCGTTCTTCACCGCGCTCGCCGGCGGGCTGAAAGCCGTCGGCGTGACGGTGGTGGCCGACCTCTCCGGGCCCGAACTGCTCGCCACCATCGACGGTGGCATCGACGTGCTCAAGATCGCCGACAACGAGCTGTCGGCGCTGGACGGCCTCGGCGGCGTCGCCCCCGACGACCTCGGCGGACGGGCGCAAGCGCTTCGCGAGCGGTCCGGCGCCGACGTCTTCGTCACACTCGCCGACGCCGGTGCGTTCGCGCTGACCACCGAGGGATCGTTCACGGGCAAGGGCCCGACCCTGCGGACGGTGGAGTCGCGGGGAGCCGGTGATTCGTTCACCGCCGCCCTCGCCGGGGCCCGGCAGGCAGGCCTCGACGTGTCCACGCAGTTCCGCCTCGCCCTCGCCGCAGCGGCGACGAACGTCCTGCGTCACGGCCTCGGTTCGGCGACCATGGAAGCGGTGACCTCGCTGCTCGACCGGGTCTCCGTCGAATCCGGCGGTTCACATCGAGCGGATGAGTAGGCGCCCGTCAGGGCGGGTACGAACCGACCATGACACGGATCCTGGTCGCCCTCGATGGCAGCGATGAGTCGATCGCCGCAGCTGAGCAGTCGCGCCGCCTGTTCGGTCCCGACGCCGAGTACCTGGCGATCAACGTCTTCGAGGCGCCGGCGGCCACCACGCCGGTGGTCGGCGACGCCCTCGCGTGGGGTGCCGTCTGGCGGTACGAGGCGTTGGGCGCAACCGAGGAAGACGCCGAGGCCGCCCGCCAGGTTGCGGCGGAGGAGGCCCTCAACGAGGCTCAGCGGGCCGGCCTCGAGCCGACCAAGGGACTCGGCCAGATCGGCGACCCGGCCGCCGCCATCGTCGACGCGGCCGACCGCCATCGCGCCGACGCGATCGTGGTCGGGTGGCACCAGCGCGGCTGGTTGTCGCGCCTCATCGATCCGCCGGTCGGTCCCGAGGTCGCCAAGCGCGCCAACGTGCCCGTCCTGCTCGCCAAGGCGGCGAGCTCGTGAGCATCCGGGACCGGCGGCACAGCGTCTGCCCGCCGAGCGACCCGGGTACGGACTTGCCGTGAAGCTGAGCCCCCATCCCGGAACCGGCGGAGCGCCCGAGATCGATCGCTCGCCGCTCGTGCAGCTGGCCCGCCGCATCGCCCCCTCGCTGACGGTGGCGTCGGTTTCCGAGCCGCTTCCCGTGCCCCAGCGGTGCAACGTCATCGCCGTCGTCGGTTCCGCCGACGAGGCACGCAAGCTCGTCCTCGCCCTCGAGTCGGTGGAGAAGCTGACGAGCGAGGACCGCATCGGTGTCGTCGTCATGTCGGGCGAGAACACCGAGGCCACGGGCGACAGGGTGGACGAGGCGGGCGCCACCGACGGCGTCGGGCCTCGCCTGCTCGTCGGCGGTGGTGTCGGCGCGTTGATCGGTGGTGCCGCAGGCGCCGGACTCGGCCTCGCCATCGACGACGTCGCGCCCGCGGCATCGGCGATCGGTGGCGCTGTGCTGCTCGGGGCGTTCGGCGCCATCTGGGCGGCCTTCGCCGGGATGGGTGGAAGCGACGCGTACCGGCAGACGTTCGTCGTGCCGACCGAGCGCGAGCTGAGCATCGTGTCGTTCCACACCGACGAGATCGCCCGGGCCGACGACGCCTACGACCGCCTGACATCCGCCGAGGGTGAGGGCGTGATGATGCTCGATTCGTCCCTCTCGCGGGACCTTCGCGGCGACGCCTGACTACTGGTCCGGCCCCACGCTGCGGGCGAGCAGCATCGCGGCCAGACCGGTCGCGATCACCAGGCCGGCGCCGAGCAGGATGGCGTTGGGCACCGTGCCGGTCCGGCTGACCCCGAACGCGACTGCCCACATCGCCGTCGTCGCCGCGAGCACGACGGCGAGCCGGTGGAGCCAGCGCCGCGCCGACTCGGTGTCCCACGCCGCGCCCGCAGGGAGCACGGCGGCGAAGGCGGTCGTCACGTGGAACGCTCCGACCGACAGGGCAGCCACCAGCGTCCACCCGGTGACGTCCGCGTCGACCTGCGTGCACCACAGCCAGCCGACCAGGATCACCACCCCGAGACCGGCGGGCGTGTCGGGGTACCCAGCCGCGACCGCTGCGCCGGCGACGACGAGGACGATGAGCAGTCCAGGTGCCGCTCCGCGTGCCGCGGCGACGGCGCCCAGCGGTAGGAGCAGGATGAGGGCGCGCAGCGGGAGCTGCCAGCGGGCCATCGACGCGCCCGGCGGCGGAGTGACCGGCGGTCCGGCCGGCGCCGGGCGGAAGACGTTCCTCATCGGGCCAACCGTGGCGCGGCCGCCCGTCGCGCCAGGTCGCGCAGCACCGTGTCGAGACTGCCGGGCCCCCGCCAGGCGGTGACCGGTACGCCGGCCCGGGCCAACTCGGCGATCTGCACCGATCGCTCGAGGAGTCGGATGCGCCACGCCAGGGCCCTCGCCGTGCCGAAGGCCGCAGCCTGCGGCACGATGTCGTCGGGCAGGGTGTCGACCACGACGAGGCGTGCGTGACGCACCGCCAGTGACGCCACCTGCTCGAGCGCGGCGGGCGAGAGCAAGGGCGACAGCACGATCAGCAGCCCGCCCGGCTCGATGCCCGCCGGCTGTTTCGACCAGCGTCGATCCCGCGTCGCGCCGGCGTCGAGGGTCGACAGCTCGGCGAGGATGCGCAGCAGGTGCGACACCCCGCTCGACACCGGCACGTTGACGAACCGTTGGGTGCCCGATGTGCGCAGGCCGACGCGGTCGCCCCGGCGCAGGAAATGCTCGGCCAGGGCGCCGGCGGCACGCACGGTGCGGTCGAGGCTGCTCGCCTCGCCATCGATGCCCTCGCTCGCCCCGACGTCGCTCGTGGCGTCGACGACGATCTGCACGTTGGTGTCCACGTCGACGTACGTGGCCGCCACGTGCAACATCCCGGTCCGGAGCGACACCGGCCAGTGGACCCGGCGCAGGCGGTCCCCGGTGGTGAACGGCCGGATGGTGGCGAACTCGGTGCCGTCACCCTGGCGGCGCGAGTGGTTGGCGCCGACGAGTCCTTGCGGATCGGGCACGGGCGCAGCGTTGTCGAAAACCGCCGGCAGCGGCAAGGTGTCGAGCGGCAGGGGTGGCAGCGACGCCGGACCGAAGCGGAACGCGCCGAACGAGGACTCGGCCGCGATCAACCCGCCGCCGACCACCCGCCGGCCCCAGCGGTTCGAACGCACGGCCACGGTCACGGTGGCCTCGGCGGTGCCGTCGGCCGCGACCGTGCCGGCACCGGTGTCGGGGTCGGTGTCGAACGCCGGCTCGTACGACAGCGTGAACGCCAGCCGGTCGGCGGCCTCGGTGCCGGTGAGACGAGCCCGCCACACGGTGGCCTCGCCCTCGCGGACGGTCCGGTGGGCGAGGGAGGCGTCGGCACTCGGCCGTCCCGATGGCCGGGTGGCGACCGACCACACGGCGACCACGGCCAACGGGAACGAGATCACCGCCAGCGCCGGGCGACCGGCGACGACGGCGATCACCATGCCCGCGGCGGCACCGATCACGGCGCGCGCGTGGGTCGCCGTCGGACGCCAGCCTCCGCCGGCGAAGCCCGCGGTCACGGCACGCCGGTGGGATCGAGTGGCGCCGGCGATGGCGTCGAGTCCAGCACGTCGTTCACCACCGTGGTGCCCGACGCCGCGCTCATCCACAGCTCGGGCTTGATGGTGATGCGATGGGCCAGGCCGCCGACGGCGACCTCCTTGACGTCCTCGGGCGTGACGTAGTCCCGCCCGGCGATCACCGCCCTCGCCCGGGCCAGCAGCAACAGCGCCAGGGACCCTCGCGGTGATGCACCGACCAGCACGCTGGGGTGGCGACGGGTCGCCGATGCCAGCTCGACGCAGTAGCGCCCCACGGAATCGTCCACGGTGACCGTCTCGACGGCCGCCTGCATCGCCAACACACCTGGACCGTCGGTCACCGCACGGAGTTGCTGCTCCTCCCGACGGCGCTCGACGCGGCGACGCAGGACGTCCCACTCCTCGTCGCGGGTCGGATACCCGAAACTGATCCGGGCGAGGAACCGGTCGAGCTGGGCCTCTGGGAGCGGGTACGTGCCCTCGTACTCGATCGGGTTGCTCGTGGCGATGACGTGGAACGGCGAGTCGAGGGTGAACGTCTGTCCCTCGACGGTCACCTGACGCTCCTGCATCGCCTCCAGCAGGGCCGACTGCGTCTTCGGCGGCGTGCGGTTGATCTCGTCGGCGAGCAGCAGCCCGGCGAAGATCGGGCCGCGCCGGAACTCGAACGTGGACGTTCGTTGATCGAAGATGAACGAACCGGTTAGATCCGCCGGCAGCAGGTCGGGCGTGAACTGGGCCCGCTTGAACGTCAGCCCGAGCGTCTGGGCGAACGAGCGGGCGGCCAGGGTCTTGCCGAGTCCCGGAAGGTCCTCGACCAGCACGTGGCCACCGGCGAGCACCGCGGCCAAGACCTGGCTGAGCGCCGTCCGCTTGCCGACCACCGCCCGCTCCACCTCGTCGAGCACGTCGTTGGCGAGCCGCGATGCCGCCTCCACGTCGATCTCACGGCGGGTCGGCGCGTCGTCGCCCGCCCGCTCAGTGGCGTCCATCTGTTTCGATCCTCCTGACCATCTGGTCGATCTCGGCGTGACGCAGCGGGCGCTCGTCGGCGGCGGCGTCGGCCACAGGGTCGCCGGCATCGCCCGCGGGCCGGGCCGACAGCCCGGCCAACACGCCGCGGAGCGCCGCGGCACGCTTGGGGTCGTCAGGCGCCGCCTCGATCATGCGGAGCAGCTGGTTGGCGCGCGGGTCCTCGAGTGGCCGCGGCGGCGAGCGCATCGGCCGCGGCCACCGCACCGGCTCGGCGGTGGCCAGCAGGTCGACTGCGCAGAACACCGTCGCGGCGAGACCGGCGGCGATCAGTGCCAGCAGCACCGGGCGCGGCCCCATGCCGAGCAGGATCATCGGCACGACGACGACGGCCCAGATCGCCGCGACGCCGGCGAGGCGGGCCATCCACGTGCTCATGGAGTAGGCGCCGGCTCAGCGGCGGCTGCGTCGGTGGTCGCCCGCAGCTGTTGCCGCAGCCGCTCGACGGCGGCCACCGCCGCCTGGCGGTGGTGCTCGGCCAGCGAGTGCCGGGAGAACCGGGCTTCCCGGTACAGCGCTGCCAGGTCACCGATCGCCGTTGCGTCGACCGAGCGCTCCCCGATGACGCGCGCCGTGAACTCGGCCGACGTCTCCGATGCGAGGCGTCCCGTCCCGGTTGCCGCCACCGCCTCCTCGAGAACGATCCAGCAGCGGACGATCGCGTTGCGTGGCGTGCCGCTCGCCAAGCGCTGGTGGAGGTCGTCTGCGACCTCGTCGACCGCGTCGGCGAGGTCCACCTCGGGCAGCGGCACGATCTCTGGCGGCGGGCGCCGACGTCGACGACCGCCGCCGGCGAGCCGGACGAGCCACCGCACGATGAGCACCAGTACGGCAACGGCGCCGATGCCGAGCACGACCATGATGGGCAACGACAGGTCGGGACCGTCACCGGGTTCAGCGGGCTCATCGGGCATCTCCGGGAGCACCTCGGGAACCTCGACCGGCTCGGGCTCGCCGTCGACCCGCTGCTCGGTTCGATCCCGAGGCGGAGCGTCATGCCACAACTCCACGTCGGAGGCGGCTGCCGACCACACCACCACCGTCGCCGCCAGTGCGCCCGCGGCCACGAGGGTCCAGGTCGAGCGCGTCACCGGGCCGAACCTACAACGTCGGTCCCGCCCCGAGAGGGCCGCGCCGGCGGCATCCGCGATCTGAGCGCGCCGGGAAAATAGCGTTCGCATCCGATGACGAGCGCCGGGGGTCTGATCTCGCCTCGCCGCGTGACGGCCGACGCTCGACGTCGGCGCGCGGTCCGGCGTCAGCTCGACGGCGTCGCCAGCGGCTCGTTCCGGGCCGACGTCGAAGGCTTGCGGGCCGTCGCCGTGGTCGTCGTCGTCTTGTTCCACCTCCGCATCGACGTGGTGTCGGGCGGCTACGTGGGCGTCGACGTGTTCTTCGTGGTCTCGGGCTATCTGATCACGCGGCTCCTGCTGCGCGAGCTCGCCGACGACGGTTCGATCTCGCTGCCCGGGTTCTGGGCGCGCCGGGCCCGGCGGCTGCTGCCGGCGTCGGCACTGGTGTTGCTCGTCACCGTCGCCGCCGGTCGGGTGATGCTGTCGCCGCTCGCCATGCGCACGCTCGCCGGCGACGCCGTGGCGGCAGGCGCGTTCGTGTCGAACTTCGTGTTCGCCGGGCGCGAGACCGGCTACTTCGCCGACGCCCCGTCACCGCTCCTGCACTTCTGGTCGCTCGCCGTCGAGGAGCAGTTCTACCTGTTGTGGCCGCTCGTCCTCGTGGCCCTCACACGCCGGCCGCGGCAGTACCGCCGGCTGCTCGCCGTCGTCATCGGCGCGGGCATCCTCATCTCGTTGCTCGCGTCGGTGTGGATGACATCGCACCGGCCCACCGAGGCGTACTACCTCCTGCCGGCCCGGATGGGGGAGTTGCTGTGCGGTGCGGCGGTGGCCCTCGTCGGGCCGGCGTGGCGCACCGTGGCCCCCGGCGTCCGTGCCGTCCTCGGCTGGTTCGGGATCGCAGGCATCGCGGTCGCCGTGTTCGGATACGACGACACCACCCGGTTCCCGGGAACGGCGGCGCTGCTCCCCGTGCTCTCCACGGTGCTCGTGCTGGCGGCCGGTGGGGACGGCGGCCCGGCAACGGGCCCCGTCGTCGCCCTCCGCCACCCCGTCGCCCAGTGGATCGGCAAGCACTCCTACGCCATCTATCTCTGGCACTGGCCGCCGCTCGTCCTCGCCGAGGCCCGCTACGGCGAGCAGCCGCTCGGCGTGCGGGTCGTGATCCTGGCCGGCGCGGTCGGTCTCGCCGTGGCGTCGGTCCGCTTCATCGAGGCGCCCGTCCGGCACTCGTCCTGGTTGGCGGTCCGGCCGGCGCGCGGACTGGCGCTCGGTGCGTCCCTGTGCGCGGCCGCACTTGTCGCCGGCACCGTGGCGGGATCGGGCACGTCGCGTCTCGACGGGGGAGAGGCGGCCGCCGCCCCCGTGCTCGACCTCTCCGTCGTCGCGGCCCCGACCACCGCGACGCCGGTGGCTCCGGTGGGCATCGTCCAGCCCGGCGTCGCCACCGCGCCAGGTCCGACCGTTCCGGACACCACCTCGGCGGTCACCACCCCCACCACCACCCCCACCACTGGGGTCTCCCCGGTCACTCCTGCTGCGCTGGCTGCAGGCGGCACCGCCGACCTCGCCACCCTGGTTGCAGCCAACCGGGCCGTCCTCGACGCCGCCTTGACGGTCGACGACGTGCCGTCGAACCTCCAGCCGTCACTGGCGGCCGCCGGCAACGACAAGGCCTCGATCTACGCCGACGACTGTGTGGCCATCGGGGTCGAGTCCGACCTCACGCCCTGCCGGTACGGCGCGGTCGGTTCCGCCACGTCGGTCGTCCTCTATGGCGACTCGCATGCCGCCCAGTGGTTCCCGGCCCTCGAGGCGATCGCCAACGACCGGGGGTTCGAGCTGGTCGTGCTCACCAAGGGTGGCTGCCCGACCGCGGCGGTGTCGATCCCCACGAACACCCTCTCCCGGACGTGTCCGGTCTGGAGGGACGCGGTGATCGACTTTCTCGCCACCGAACGGCCCGATGCCGTGATCGTGACGGCGTGGGCGGGCTACCCGAACGACGACGACGAGTGGGCCGCCGGCTTCGACGACACGCTCGCGCGGGTGGCCCAGCACACGGCGAACCTCGTCGTCCTCGGCGACAACCCGCCGTCGTCGCGCAACCCGGCCGACTGCCTGTCGGCCCACGTGACCAGTGCGTCGGCGTGCAACTCCGACCGCGCCGACGTGGCCCCCACGAGCCGGCACGAGGTGGAGCGCGCGGTGACCGCGCGGTATGGCGGGCGGTTCGTCGACACCACCGACTGGCTCTGTACGGCGACCGAGTGCCCGGTCATCCTCGGCGACATCCTCCTGTTCCGCGATGCCGATCACCTCACGACGGCTGCTGCGGTGTGGTTCCGGCCGTTGCTCCAGGCCGCCCTCGCCGGGATCGTCTGAACGGCGGGCGCCGCCTACTCGGGAAGCTTGTCGACGACGTCCTTGGCCTTCTCGGCCACGTTCTCGACCTTGTCGGCGTGCTTGGCGCCGACCTTCGACTCGACGGTGTCCGACGCCTTGTCGATGCCCTGTTTCACCTTGGTCTTGTTGCCGCCGATGAGGTTGCGAAGCTTGTCGAGAAAGCCCATTGAGGACTCCTTTCGGTGCGGCGCCCCGGCCCGGACGACTGCACGCGACAGCGCGGCTCCGCTCCGGGGTGTCAGGTTGTCGCCGCCCAGTGTTGCAGGTACGGGCGAGCCCGCCGCGCCGAACGCTGGCGGACGGGCCGCCGGGAGGAGTTGACTGGGAGCATGAGGCGCAGTCTCAACGTCCCCGCCGAGGACTCGATCGACGTCGACATCAGGGTGATCCCGCGGGCGAGCCGCGACGAGGTGGGCGGGGAGCGGGCCGGTCGGCTCGTCGTCCGCACCCGCTCGGCGCCGGTCGACGACCAGGCGAACGAAGCCGTGTGCCGGGCGCTCGCCCATCACTTCGGCGTGCCGCGCCGCCGGGTCGAGCTGGTGTCCGGGCACCGGTCGCGGGACAAGACCGTCCGCGTCAACCAGGTCGTTCGAACCAGCCGCGCCGATCGATTGACGGCTGCCGGCCGGCCGGCCGGTAGCCCTGTCGCCGGCCGCTGACCGAACCCGTCAGGTTCCGTCCGCGCCTGCGGCGCCGGCCGCATCGGCCGCTTCGAGCGACTGGAACAGGGCGATCAGGGTGGCCGCCCGCTCCGACACCGTGCCGACGTCCACGTCGATCATGCGGTTGAGCGCACCGCCCTGCACGACACGTCGCAGGATGTCGACCCAGCACCGCCGTGACCGGTCCGACAACCTCGAGAACACGGGATGGACGATCGCCGCGGCGTACAGCATCTCGTCCTGCTCGGCGAGCAGCTGGGCCACGCGGGGTTGCAGGTCGGGGTCGGTCCGAGCGGCGAGCAGCAGATCGAACCGGACGAGGTTCTCCGGGTGATCGGCGCGCCGCGCCAGCGCCTCGAGCCACCCGTCGTCGGTGGGATCCTCGGTCGCCGCGACCACCGCCGCCACGGCCTCGGTCTGGCGCTCCTGGACCAGTTCCAGGGCGGCGAGGAGCACGTCGTTGCGGGTCCGGAAGTGCCGGAAGAGCCCACCCTGCGAGACTCCGGCGCGATCACAGATCTCGCGAATCGTCGCGCCGTCGACGCCGAGCTCGATGATCGCATCGATCGTCGCCTGGAGGATGAGGGCGACCGTGCGGGCCCGGCGCTCGGCCTGGGTCATCCGGGGGCGCGGTTGGGTCACGGGAGCCCGACGCAGCGGGGGAGGGTGCTCGGGGTAGAACCACCGAAGGCGATCCGCCGCGTCGCCCTGGTGGTTCTACCTGACCTGGCAGTGTCCGGAGCCACTTCCGCCAGTGGTTCCGAACGAGGGCTGCCAAAGATTGCGAGCAACGACACTGTAACTCTTGGTAGGGAGATCCACAACCAATTCCCGCAATTCAAGATGCAACCTCACGCGGCGAGACGCCGGGCGAACTCCGCCAGCGCCTGGAGACGGTCGCGCTCGGCCTCACCTGGAAGCCCGACGGCTTTCCACATGGCGTCTCCGGCGAGGTAGTCGCGGAACAGGTGGATCCACTGGTCGAGCGCCTGGGACGACAGACCGGAGAAGCTGGGGTGCCGCATGATCAGTGGACGCACCGAATCGAAGATCCGATCGACCACCCGGTGGAGGTCGTCGCGCAGCTGATCGTCGCCGCGGGCCCCGAGCAGGGCCTCGAGGAGGGCGGCGTTGCGGGGATGCTGGACCTGGGCGACGAACGCCTCGATGAAGACCACGGGATCGTCGTTGACGCCGAAGCCGTGGGCGCCGACGAACGCCACCGCTTCGTCGATGATGCGGACCACCGTGGCCTCGTGGCGGTGCACTGCCGCCGCGATGAGGTCGATCCGGGTGTCGAAGTGGTGGAACAGCGCGCCCTGCGACACGCCGGCGCGACGGGCGATCTCCTCGGTGGTCGCCCGGGTGTACCCGACTTCCTCGAGGGTGCGCAGCGTCGCCACGATCAAGGCCTCGATCGTCTCAGCGCTGCGCTCGGCCTGTGTCCGCCGGGTGGTCATCCGATGCCCCTGTCTGCCCGCCCGCGAACGTACACGCACGCGTGCGTCAGAACGTGCACGGTGGCGTCGCATCGGATGCCGTGATCCCCGCGTCGGCGGGCGAGCGGTACCCCAGGACGCGATCGCCGAGGCGCACGACGAGCGTTCCCGACGCCACGCCGATGTCGCCCGGCGTCTCCTCGAGGACGAGCGACCAGGTCTCGACGAGATCCCGCACGCCGAAGGTGGTGACCGTCGGCCCTGAGGCCACGACGAGACGGCACTCCGAGGCGGCCACGAAACGGACCGAGTCCCCGCCGTCGGGAAGCTCGATGCGATCCGTCACCTCGCCGGTGAGTGGTGGGACCACGAACACCGTCGAATCGTCTCGGCGCAGCCGAGCACGCGTCGACACCACCGCGCCGAGCACGTCGGCGGGTTGACTCCAGACCACCTCGCCCGTCTCGCGCTTCACGGCGGTCACGGTGTCGTCGGCCGAGCCGCTGACGAGGGCGACGTCGCGGTAGATCTCGACTGCGGTCGCCCCGCCGTCGATCGGCGTCTCCCAGTTCAGCCAGCCCACCACCGAGTCCCACTCGGTGAGGGCCTCGCGGTCGGTCGTGTAGAGCCACGGTCCGTTGCACCGGAGCATGTCGGTCATCGGGTCGAACGGCTCCTCGCCCGACCAGCGCGTGACGCCGGTGTGGTGCTCGACCACCTCGAACGGCCGGGGCGGGGTCCCCGCGGCGGAGACGAGCACGACGATGTCGCGGCAGACGGCCCCGACGTCGAACCCCGGCTCGACGGTCCACCTCGTGGCGCCCGTCGTTCCGTCGACGGCCTCGATCGAGCGGGCCCCGTCGGCGGCCGGCGGTGATTCGACGAGCACGACGCCGTAGTCGTTGACCTCGACGAGGCGGCCCGAACGCGTGAAGTTGGAGGTGCCGCTCTCGGCGTCGACGACCTCCACGTGGGTCTTGTCGCCGAGCACGATCACCTCGTGGGACACCGTGAGCCGCTCGGCCGGCGCCGTGTCGACCGACCACTGCTCCACGCCCGTCACGGGATCGAGCGACCGCAGGCGCCCTTGACCGGGGGCGTCCGGACGGTCGTGTTCGAACAGGTACACCGCTCCGTTGCCGAACCCTAGGGTGCATGTGCGCTGCGATCCTGCGGGCGGCGCACAGGCGATCTCGGTGCTCCAGGTCTCGACCGGCTCGCGGACGGGACCATCGCCCGGTGGCGTCGGCCCGGCGCCGGCGGCGGGCGCAAGGCCACCCAGGGTCGCGACTGCGGCCAGCGTGGCGATCGCCCGGACCGGGATCATTGGAAGCGCAGCACGCGCTCGACCAACCATCCGAGCCGGCCGTCGGCATCGACGAGGCGCCAGGCGCCCTCGGAGTCGGTGACGGTGGCGTCGAGCACCGACATGCAGGTACCCGGGGGCAGCTGTTCGAACCGTGGCCATCCCGTGCCGGGGCCGCCGCGGAAGTTCACGCCCTTGTCGCCGACGATGCAGGCCTGGCCGATCGATGCCGGCGGCCCCGACGCAGGCACCGCCAGCGGATGGGAGACCCGCCAGGACGTCCCGTCGGACACCAACACCAACGACGTCCCCGGATCGTTCTGCATCCAGGTGCATCTCACCGTCGTCCCGGCCGGCGCCGCGCAGGACGGGCTGCCCCAGGCCCCATCGCCGGCCACGCTCACCGTGGTCTCGTAGGTGGCGACCGCCCAGGTGAACGTGTTCGGGTCGGTCTCGCCGGTCTGCAGGGCGGCCGCCGCGGCGGCGTTGTTCGTGGCCACCGCGTTCAGGTACCGGCCGGCGACGGACGTGGGGTCGCTGTCGTCGTCGGCCACGGTGCCGGGCGCGGACGTCGTGGCCGCCGACGTCTCGGCCGGAGGCAGGGGTGCCTGTGTCACGATCGCTCCCTGACCCGGAGGAGGCAGCGGGGCGAGCGTGTCGTTGGCGCCGCCCTCGGTGATCGCGCTGCAGCCGGCGAGCGCACCGATCGCGGCGAGGGCGACCAGTCCCGCGTCAATCCGAAGGCGACGCCGGCGGTCCATCGCCCCGACGGTACCTCCGGGACCGTCGTCGATGGTGGCACGGCCTCCCGCGACGGCGCCTCGGTCACCGGCGGTCAGAGGCGCGGGGGCCGGTCGATCAGCTCGCGGTAGATCGCCACGTACTCGTCGGCGAGATGGCGCATCGAGAAATCGTGGGCCCGGCTCGAGCCGGCGATGCGCAGCCGCTCGCGCAGCGCCGCATCGCTGAGCGTCCGCTGCAGCGCGTCGGCGAGGGCGTGCACGTCGCCCGGCGGGACGAGGATCGAATCGACGCCGTCGGTGGCGACGTTGCGGTAGCCGTCGAGCGAGCTGGCGACGACCGGCGTCCCGGCCGCCATCGCTTCGATGAGCACGACGCCGAACGACTCGCCGTGGAGAGAGGGGGCGCAGAAGACTGTCGCGCCGCGCAGCCGGGCGAACTTCTCGGTGTCGTCGATGCGCCCGAGCCAGCTGATCCGCTCGTCGCCCGTGGTGCGCGCCCTGAGCATGGGCGTGTCGGGACCGTCGCTGGCGATCCACAGCCGGGCCTCGGGTGGCAGCTCGGCAAAGGCGTCGAGCAGCACGGCGAGGCCCTTGCGCTCCTCGTGACGACCGCAGAAGAAGATCGTCGGCGCCACCGCCGGCATCGGCGTGGCCGACTCGATCGACGCGATGTCGACGCCGTTGAACAGCACCCGGTAGCCGTTGCCGCCGAGGTGGGACTCGACCAGATCGAGCGCGTCCTTCGACACGACGACCTTGCAGTCGAGGTTGCGCAGCAGCCGGCGGAGGAACGGGGTGAACACGCGATAGCTGGCCGACGTGCCGGCGGCGTGGAACGTGCCGACCAGCGGCGCGCTGCGCAGCACGACCGAGGTCATCGACGGACCGGGAGCGAGGGGCTCGTGCACGTGGACGACGTCGAACTCCTCGTCGCGCAGGGCGCGGATGGTGCGCAGCGCGGCCGGGGCGTCGGGCGCCAGGGGAGCGATCGAGCCGTTGGCCGCCGTCGGCAGGCTGTTACCGAGCGGCGTGACGAACGATTCGGGCGGGGGTCCGTCGCACGGTCCGAGCACCCGTGCTTCGTGGCCCCGCCGGCGCAGCTCCCTGGCCAAGCCGATCACCTGGGCCTGCACGCCGCCCGGCACCGTGAGGCTGTAGGGCGACACGAGACCGATGCGCAGCACGGAGGGATTGCGCGGCATGGGCGGTGAGGCTAGGCCGTCAGGCCGCTTGGGCGGGCCGGGTCCCGGCTATGTCCACGATCGGGATGGCGGCGAGCCGTACACTGACTCGCCATGATCGCTCTCATCATCATCGGCGTGATCGTGGTGCTGATCGCCGTGTACCTCGTGGCCGCCTACAACGGCCTCATCCGGCGACGCAACCAGATCGAGAACGCCTGGTCCCAGATCGACGTGCAGCTGAAGCGCCGCCTCGATCTCATCCCCAACCTCGTCGAGACCGTCAAGGGCTACGCCGCCCACGAGCAGGCCACGCTCGAGAAGGTCATCCAGGCCCGCAACGCCGCCATCGCCGCGCCCAACACGCCGCACGCCCAGGCCGAGGCCGACAACCAGCTGTCTGGCGCCCTCAAGTCGATCTTCGCCCTCGGCGAGGCCTATCCCGACCTCAAGGCCAACCAGAACTTCCTCCAGTTGCAGGAAGAGCTCACCGCCACCGAGGGTCGTGTCGCCTACGCGCGGCAGTTCTACAACGACAGCGTGCTGGCCTACAACAACAAGCTCCAGCAGTTCCCGACGGTGTTCTACGCCCGGTTGCTGAAGTTCGAGCGTCGCGAGTACTTCGAGGCCGACGAGGCTGCGCGCACCGCTCCCAACGTCAGTTTCTGACCGTGGCTGCCATCCGCTCTCGCCGGCACGGCGAGCCGCTCATCCGGCGCGCCCGCACGCCGCTGCCCTGCGCTGAGGCCCGCTGATGTTCGAACAGATCCGCTCCAACAAACGTCGCTCGGCCGGCCTGGTGGTCGGCTTCGTGCTCGTCGCCATCCTCATCGGCGCGGCGGCCGGCTACCTCGCCGGCTTCGGTCCGTGGGGCATGGCGATCGCGCTCGTCATCGCCGCCATCATGGCGTTCACGTCGTACTGGAAGGCCGACAAGATCGCCCTGGCCGTGTCGCGCGCCAAACCCGCCGACCCCGAGGTGTACCGGCGTCTCTACAACCTCGTGGAAGGGCTGTGCATCGCCAGCGGCCTCCCCCAGCCGGGCATCTACATCGTCGACGACCCGGCGCCCAACGCCTTCGCCACCGGCCGCAACCCCGACCACGCGGCGATCGCCGTCACCACCGGACTCCTCGAGAAGCTCAACCGCGTCGAGCTCGAGGGCGTGATCGCCCACGAGCTGTCGCACATCAAGAACTACGACATCCTCGTCGCCACGCTCGCGGTCACCCTGGTCGGCACCGTGGCGCTGATCACCGACATCGCCATCCGCACGATGTGGTGGAACGGCGGTCGCAACCGCCGCCAGGGCGACCACGACAACGGCAACCCGTTCTTCGCCATCTTCGGCTTCGCCCTGTTGATCCTCGCCCCGATCATCGCCAGGGCGATGCAGGCGGCAATCTCGCGCAAGCGCGAGACCCTGGCCGACGTCTCCGCCTGCCAGCTCACGCGCTACCCCCCGGGGCTGATCTCGGCGCTCGAGAAGCTGCGCGACGACACAACCGTCACGCACTCGGCTAGTACTGCGACCGCTCACATGTGGATCGAACAACCAATGTCCGGCGTCGGCGATCGAGGCCGCCTAGGGTCGGTCCACCGTCTCTTCGACACCCATCCTCCGCTCGAAGAGCGCATCGCACTGCTGAAGGAGCTGTAACCCACCATGAAGGCCCGCCGCCTCATCTCCGCCCGTCTCATCGCCGCCGTCGCCGTCGGCACACTCGCCGTGTCGGCCGGTGTCGCCGGCGCCACCTCCGCGCCGCCCGATTCGGAGCCCGCCGCTGGCGCGTCGTCCGCGGCCCCCGCCACCACGGCCACCACCGACGCGCCCACCACCACCGAGGCGACGACCACCACCGAGGCGCCCACCACCACGGCGGCCCCGGCCGTGACCTACCCGTTGACCGGCGTGGTCGCCCCCGCCGACTACACGCCCCGTCCGGCCCTGATCGTCAAGATCGACAACGTCAACGCCCAGCCCCAGGCCGGGCTCAACGAGGCCGACATCGTCTTCGAGGAGATCGTCGAGGGGGCCACGCGCTTCGCCGCCGTGTTCAACTCCACCGACTCCGATCCCGTCGGGCCGATCCGCTCGGGTCGCGTGCAGGACGTCGCCCTGTTCAGCAGCTACAACGATCCGATCTTCGCCTTCTCCGGTGGCAACGACACGGTCGTCGGCGCCCTTCAGGCCACCGGCTGGACGCTGCTCACCCAGGGGAACGGCATGTTCCGCGACGGCAGCCGGTCGGCCCCGCACAACCTGTTCGGCAACACGTCGGAGTTCTTCGCCCTCGCCGGTGAGTCCGGCGAAGCGGTGCCCCAGTTCGAGTACGGCACCCCGGCCGGTTCGCCGGTGTCGTCGATGAACGTCGACATGGCCGGGCGCAACGTCGAGTGGACGTGGGACGCGGCCCAGGGGCTGTTCCTGCGTTCCGTGAACGGCGACACGCACGACACCACCACGGGCCAGTTCAGCACCAACAACGTGATCGTCCTGGTCGTGCCGTACGGCAACTCGTCCGACGGCAACCCGGAGGCGCAGACCACCGGCACCGGCCCCGCCGTCGTGTACGCCAACGGCCTGAAGACCGAGGGCACCTGGACGCGCGAGGACGCCTCGCAGCCCTTCACACTCACCGACGGCAGCGGCAACCCGATCGTGCTCACGCCCGGCCGCACCGTCGTCGAGCTGGCCGAGACCGGCGCCTCCATCGGCGACACCCCCGCCTGACCCCCCAGAACAACGGGAGGGTATTTACCCCCTCTCGCACCGGAGGGTAAATACCTGACGCTTCGGTGGGGTACATACCCTCCGGTTCGCCGCCCGAGGTGGGTGGATACCCTCCGGACGGCGGCGACCGGGAGCAACGGTACGGTGGCCCCATGAGGGCCGCCACATGGATCCTGCCGATCGTGGCCGGCGCCCTCGTGGCGCCGGCCACGATCGCGTCCGCCACCGTGCCGTCCGGTGACGGCGTGTACCCGCTGACCGGGCTGCCGGTCGACGATCCGGCAACCGCGGGGCGACCGGCACTCGTGGTCACGATCGACAACTGCTGTGGTGACACGGCGTACCGGCAGTCCGGGCTCGACGACGCCGACATCGTCTTCGAGTACGAAGCCGAGGGCACGACCCGACTCGCCGCCGTGTTCAACTCCGGGGGGTCCGACCCCGTGGGGCCGATCCGCAGCGCCCGCACCACCGAGATCGACCTCCTCGCGTCGCTCGGAGGCGTGGTGCTCGCCACGTCGGGCGGCAACGAGGCCGTGGTGTCGGCCCTGGCGGCGACCGATTTCGTCGTGCTCGGCCAGGGCGACGGCATGTTCCGTGACGACGTGTACCCCGCCCCGCACAACCTGTTCGCCAACACGTCCGAGCTGTTCGAGCTCGCCGGCGACGCCGCGCCAGCGACCGCGCCGTTCGACCACGACGTCGCGGTGCCCGCCGGCGAGGCGGCCTCGTTCATCGACATCGCCTTCGCCGCCGTGCCGGTCACGTGGGAGTACGACGTGGAGGCCGAGACGTACTTCCGCCAGCAGCACGGGGCACAGCACACGCTCGGCGACGATTCGTGGGTCAGCACCGACAACGTCGTGGTGCTCGGCGTGGAATACGTATGGAGCGCGGCCGACAGTCGGAGCCCTGAAGCGTTCACCGTCGGGTCGGGCCCGGTCGTCGTGTACCGCAACGGCGTCGCCGTGACAGGGGAGTGGTCCCGGGCGACCCGAACCGATCCGTTCACCCTCACCGACGCCGCCGGGGCGCCGATCACGCTGACCCCCGGCCGCACGTGGGTCGAGCTCGTCGGGCCACTCCCGGCCACCTGACCGGAGGCCTTGGGCGGCGTGAGGCGCTGATCGTCCCAGATTGCGGCACGATCCCGGCCTCACGCGGGCTGTCGGCGGTGGCTGGCGCTGATCGGCCCGGATTCCGGCACGATCCCAGCCTCACGCGCCCGTCTCGACCCATGACGGAGCCGGGCCGCGCAGCACCGCCGCAACCCAGCACCTCCGCCCTCGAGGCAAGCAACCGCACCCGCCACAGAGCCGAACCCGGCCGCGACCGCAACGCCAACGCTTGAGGCGCGGACCGTCGCGGAATCCGGCACGATCTCGACCTCACGCGCGGCTGCGATCGACGATGCGGCAACTGCCGGCCGTCCGGGCGGTTCAGGAGCGCTATCAGACCAGGTGAACCAGAGGAGCGGTCGGTACGATTGTTCCCATGAGTTCGGGCGAATCCAGCAACGCCAGCAGCACCGGCACGTTCCCCGTCAAGCGGGGGCTCGCCGAGATGCTCAAGGGCGGCGTCATCATGGACGTCGTCACGCCCGAGCAGGCCAAGATCGCAGAGGACGCCGGCGCCTGCGCCGTCATGGCCCTCGAGCGTGTGCCCGCCGACATCCGCCGCGACGGCGGCGTCGCCCGTATGAGCGATCCGGAGATGATCGACGGCATCCAGCAGGCCGTGTCGATCCCCGTCATGGCCAAGGCCCGCATCGGTCACTTCGTCGAGGCCCAGATCCTCCAGTCGATGGGCGTCGACTTCGTCGACGAGTCCGAGGTGCTCACCCCGGCCGACGAGTCGCACCACATCGACAAGTGGGCGTTCGACGTGCCGTTCGTCTGTGGAGCCACCAACCTCGGCGAGGCGCTGCGCCGCATCTCCGAGGGCGCGGCGATGATCCGCTCCAAGGGCGAGGCCGGTACCGGCAACATCGTCGAAGCGGTCCGCCACCTTCGCTCGATCCTCGGCGACATCCGCAAGCTCGGCCAGGCCGACTCGGCCGAACTGTTCGACTGGGCCAAGCAGCTGCAGGCGCCCCTCCCGCTCGTGCAGGAAGTCGCCGCCGCCGGCGAGCTTCCCGTCCCGCTGTTCTGCGCCGGCGGCATCGCCACCCCGGCCGACGCGGCGATGGCGATGCAGCTCGGCGCCCAGGCGGTCTTCGTCGGCTCGGGCATCTTCAAGAGCGACGATCCGGCGCCCCGCGCCAAGGCCATCGTCGAGGCCACCACGCACTTCCGCGACGCGGCCATCCTCACCAAGGTGAGTCGCGGCCTCGGTGCCCCGATGACGGGCATCGCCATGGACGAGATCAACGAGACCCAGCGCTTCGCCGGGCGGGGCTGGTAGCCCGCATGCCGCAGTACCCGTCGGAGCCCCCAGGTGGATCCGGTGATCGGCCTGCGTGGCCGGGGAACGCCGACGGTCGGCGTCCTGGCGCTGCAGGGAGCGTTCCGGGCCCACGCTGACCGGCTGCGCGCCCTCGGCGCGTCCGTGCGCGAGGTGCGCACGCCGATCGAACTGCGGATGGTCGACGGCCTGGTGATGCCGGGTGGCGAGTCCACCACGATGTCGAACCTGCTCACGTCGTCCGAGCTGTTCGACCCCATCGCCAAGCGCATCGACGACGGCATGCCCGTGTTCGCCACGTGCGCCGGCATGATCCTGCTGGCCGGAACGATCCGTGATGGGCGTGACGACCAGCGGCACTTCGGGGCGCTCGACATCACGGTCCGGCGCAACGGCTACGGTCGTCAGATCGCCAGCTTCGAGACCGAGCTCGTGGTCGCCGGCCTCGACACCCCATTCCACGGTGTCTTCATCCGCGCCCCGCGGATCGAGGCGGTCGGTGACGGTGTCGAGGTGCTCGCCCGGCACGACGGCGAGCCGGTACTCGTTCGCCACGGCTCCATCGTCGCCGCCAGTTTCCATCCGGAGCTCACCGCCGACGCCCGGCTCCACGGGCAGTTCCTCGGCCTCCTCGAGGGCTCCACACCCACCGATCCCACCCACTCCAGTCACACGGGAAGCACGAACTGACATGTCCGGTCATTCCAAATGGGCAACCATCAAGCACAAGAAGGGCGCCGCCGACAAGGCTCGCGGCAAGCTCTTCGCCAAGCTGGCCCGCCAGATCGAGGTCTCGGCGCGCGCCGGGGGCGGCGACATCGACGCCAACCCGACGCTCCGCACGGCGGTGCAGAAGGCCAGGGGCGCGCAGATGACCAACGACGCCATCGATCGGGCCATCAAGCGCGGTACCGGCGAGGGTGACGGCGGCACGTACGAGTCGATCACCTACGAGGGCTACGCGCCCGGCGGCGTGGCGATGCTCATCGAGGTGCTCACCGACAACCGCAACCGCACCGGCGCCGAGGTTCGTGGTGTGTTCAGCAAGCTCGGCGGGTCGATGGCCGAGCCTGGGTCCGTGTCGTGGCAGTTCGCCCGGCGCGGCCTCATCCAGGTCGACGGCGCGGCTGACGAGGACGAGCTGATGATGGCGGCCATCGACGCCGGCGCCGAGGACGTGGCCCGCGACGGCGACACGTGGACGGTGCGCACCGAGCCGTCGGCGACGTTCGACGTCCGCCAGGCGCTCGAGGACGCCGGGTTCGCCATCGAGTCGGCCGACACGCCGCTCGTCTCGGACAACCTCGTCCCGATCGCCACAGCCGAGGAGGCCCGCAAGGTGTTGCGGATCATCGAGGCGTTCGAGGACAATGACGACGTGCAGGACGTGTTCGCCAACTTCGACATCGCCGACGAGGTGATGGCCGCGCTGGCCGACGACTGATGAGCATCTCGGTCGGCGACACCGCCCCGGCCTTCACGTTGCCGGGCACCGCCCCAGGCGGTGGGGTGGCCGACTACTCCCTGGCCGACTTCCGCGGCCGCCCCGTCGTGCTCGCCTTCTACCCAGGCGACGACACGTCGGTCTGCACGAAGCAGCTCAACGACTACAACGACGGACTCGAGTCGTTCAACGAGCTCGACGCCCAGGTGCTCGGGGTCTCGCCGCAGGGCCTCGAGAGCCACGAGCGCTTCTCCACGAAGTACGGGTTCAAGTTCCCGCTGCTCGCCGACACCGAGAAGGCCGTGGCCCGGGCGTACGGCACCCTCGGTCCCATCGGGTTCCCGCGACGCAGCGTCTTCGTCATCGACGCCGACGGCATCGTGCGCTACGCCCACAAAGCCATCGCCGGGCTCACGTTCCGCCCGGCCACCGAGCTCGTCGCCGTCCTCCGCTCGCTCTGAGCCTCGCCGTAACAGATGGTGCCTGGCACCATCTGTTACCGCACGGGGATACACCCCGCGCTCGGGGTGGTGCGCTAGCCTGCGAACCTGTGTTCGCCGCGTCGCAGTTCCGGGTCCTCGGCATCGACCCCGGCCTGACGCGCTGCGGCTACGCCGTCGTCGACCGGTCCGGTCCCACGGCGATGGCGATGGGCGTCATCCGCACGCCACCGTCCGATGCGCTGCCCCAGCGTCTCGCCGCCCTCCGCAAGGAGCTGGCGTCGCTGATCGCCGAGTACCAACCGCACGCGGTGGCCGTCGAGCACGTGTTCTTCCAGGTCAACGTGCGCACGGCGATGAGCGTCGGCCAAGCCAGTGGGCTCGCCCTCGCCGAGGCCGCCACGGCCGGCTGCGAGGTCGCCCAATACACCCCCAACGAGGTCAAGAGCGCCATCGCCGGCTGGGGCGGAGCGCCGAAGGAGCAGGTGCAGAAGATGGTCCAGGCCCGACTTCGCCTCACGCGTCCACCGCAGCCGGCCGACGCGGCCGACGCCGCCGCCCTCGCGTTGTGCCATCTCGCCACCGCGCCGATGCGAGATCGCGTCCGCAAGGCGGCCGGTCGATGATCGGCTCGCTGCGGGGACAGGTGCTCGAGCGCTGGGGCGACTCCACCGTCCTCATCGACGTCGGAGGGGTCGGCTACGAGGTCGCCGTCACACCGCGAACCCTCGCCGAGCTCGAACCGACGTCGGCGGCGTTCCTCTACATCCACCACCACATCCGTGAGGGCGACCAGGCCCTCTTCGGGTTCCTCGGGCGCGACGAGGTCACGACGTTCAGGACGCTCATCGCCACCCACGGCGTCGGTCCGGCGATGGCGATGGCGATCCTCGCCACCTACCCGCCGGCCGCGCTCGTCGACATCGTCGCCGGCAACGACGTCGGCGCCCTCAAGGCGGTGTCCGGCGTCGGGCCCAAGACGGCCCAGCGCCTGCTCGTCGAACTGCGCGACCGCCTCTCGCTGCCGATGCTCGGCGAGACCGGCGACGGCTCGGCCGGCTCGGTGATGGGCGCTGTGCGCGAGGCGCTCGCCGGTCTCGGCTACAGCCCCGAAGAGATCCGCGACACGGTCCGCGAGCTCGGTGCCGAGTCCACAGCGCCGGCCGGCGACGCGTCCACCGTCTTGCGTGACGCGCTCAAGCTGCTGGGAGCGCGCCGTGCGTGACGAGTTCCTCGAACCCCGCGTCACCAGCGACGGCGAGGAGGCCCTCGAGGCGGGACTGCGGCCCCGGCACCTCGACGAGTTCGTCGGCCAGCGCGAGCTGAAGGAGCACCTGAGCATCGTGCTCGAGGCGGCACGGCGCCGCGACCAGGCGGTCGACCATCTGCTGTTCGCCGGACCGCCGGGACTGGGCAAGACGACGCTGGCCACCATCGTCGCCGCCGAGATGGGGGTCGGCCTGCACGTCACGTCCGGTCCCGCGCTCGAGCGGGCGGGCGACCTCGCGGCGATCCTCACCAAGCTGGGCGAGCGCGACGTGCTGTTCGTCGACGAGATCCACCGCCTCTCCCGCTCGGTCGAGGAGATCCTCTACCCGGCGATGGAGGACTTCCAGCTCGACATCGTGGTGGGCAAGGGGCCGGCGGCGTCGAGCATCCGTCTCACGTTGCCCCCGTTCACGCTCGTCGGCGCCACCACCCGGACGGGCATGATCACCGGTCCGCTCCGCGACCGCTTCGGTCTCGTCGCCCGCCTCGAGTATTACGAGTCCGACGAGCTGCAGGCCATCGTCACCCGCGCGGCCGGCATCCTCGACGTTCGCATCGACACCGACGGCGCCTGGGAGATCGCCCGGCGCTCACGGGGCACGCCGCGCATCGCCAACCGGCTCCTGCGCCGGGTGCGGGACTATGCCGAGGTGCGCGGCGACGGCACCATCGACGCCACCACGGCACGCGATGGGCTGTCGGTGTTCGGGGTCGACGAGCGCGGTCTCGACAAGGCCGACCGAGCGGTGCTGACTGCGCTGTGCCAGCAGTTCCGCGGCGGCCCCGTCGGGCTGTCGACGCTGGCGATCGCCGTCGGCGAACAGACCGAGACGGTCGAGGATGTCTACGAGCCGTTCCTCATCCAGCTCGGACTGATCGCCCGCACCCCTCGCGGCCGGGTAGCGATGCCCGCCGCCTTCGACCACCTCGGCCTCATACCGCCCAAACGCCCCGACGACCAGCCCGGCCTGTTCGGCTGAGGGCGTTACGGTTGGTGCCAGGCACCAACCGTAACGCCCTCAGCGCGAGCTCAGGCGGCGACGACGGCCTGGGCGGCGCTGGCCAGCTGGCGGCGCTCGATCACGTCGTCGACGAGACCGTAGGCGACGGCCTCGCTGCCGCGCACGGTGTAGTCGCGGTCGATGTCGGCGGCGATCTTGGCGATGTCCTGGCCGGTGGACTTGGCGAGGATCTCGACCATGCGGGTGCGCATCTCGACCATCTCGCGCACGGCCAGCTCCATGTCGACCGACTGGCCCTGGGCGCCGCCGTGGGGCTGGTGGATCATGATGCGGGCGTTGGGGAGCGTCGAGCGCTTGCCGGGCGCCCCGGCAGCCAGCAGTACGGCGGCGGCCGACGAGGCCTGCCCGACGCAGATGGTGGCGACGTCCGGCGCGATGTACTGCATCGTGTCGTGGATGGCGAACAGACCGGTCATGTCGCCGCCCGGCGAGTTGATGTAGAGGGAGATGTCCGAGTCGGGGCTCTCCGACTCGAGGTGGATCAGCTGGGCCACGATCAGGTTGGCGACGTTGTCGTCGATCGCCGTGCCGAGGAAGACGATGCGCTGGCCGAGGAGCCGCGAGTAGATGTCGTAGGCCCGCTCACCGCGGGAGCTGGACTCGATGACGGTGGGGATCAGCATGGGGGCATTCTCCTGATGTGCAACTGACGGGTTGCACATAACGGTATCCCGTGTCGGTCCGAGGTGCAACCGCCAGGTTGCGGTATCGTGTGGGGATGGCTGACGTGACTGCATCCGAGCCCACCGTCGTCACGCGCGACATCGAACTCGACCTCCCGGCCGGCGAGCTGTGGGACCTGATCGCCGACGGTGAACGATGGGCCGACTGGCTGGTCGACGAAGCCGCCGTGAAGGTGGCCCCAGGTGCGGGTGGCACGGTGGTCGACGGGGGAGAGGAGCGCACCGTCGGCGTGTCGTCCGTCGACCCGGACGGCAGTGTGCGGTTCGCCTGGTGGCCCACCGATCGGCCCGATCTCGCCTCGTCCGTCGAGCTGACGGTCGTCGAGTCAGTGTCACGCTCGGTCCTGCGCATCGTCGAGGTGTTCCCGCCGGTCGCCACGGCGGCGGCGACGGCCTCGATCGCCTGGGAGGTGCGGGCGTGTTGCGTGTGGATGCGCGCGCGAGCGACGACCCGGGTGTGACCGGGCGGCGTCCGCTCGACGAGCTGTTCGACGCCCTCGCCGACCCCACCCGCCGCGACGTCCTCCAACGACTCGTCCACACCGGGCCGCAGTCGGCGACGGTGCTCGCCGAGGCGTTCCCGTTCACCCGCCAGGCCATCGTGAAGCACCTCAAGGCGCTCGAGGAAGCCGGTCTGGTGGCCGCCGAACGGGCCGGCCGCGAGGTGCACTACCGGGCTACCACAGAGCGCCTTGCCGAGGCCGTGGCCTGGCTGCTCGGCACGAGCGCCGGCTGGGATCGCCGGGCTCGGCGTCTCGCCGGTCTCAGCCCGACCGCACGGGAAGGTGCTGGCTGAGGAACGCCATCGTCTTCGACCAGGCGGCGCGGGCCGCCGCCTCGTCGTGGTACATCGGGGCCGGGTTGTCGAACGCGTGCCCGGCGATCTCGACGTTGACCGCCATGTGTGGGAACGCCGCGGCGGCCTCGGCCAGCGCCTCGATCGAAGCGCCGGGGATGTATGGGTCGGCGCTCCCGAAGTGGAAGAGCGTCGGGCACGTCACCGATGCCAGTTGGTCGAGCAGCGCCGGCACGCCGGAGCCGTAGTAGCTCACGCACGCCGACGGCTCGAAGCGGGCGGCCACCCCGTAGGCGATGGTGCCGCCCAGGCAGAAGCCGAGGACGGCCGGCACGCCCTCGACATCGTCGAGCCCGGCGAGGTGGGTCAGCGCTGCGCCGCAGTCGTCGATCGCCTGGTTCACGTCGAGCTCGGCGACCTTGCCGATCGACGCCTGGGTCCCCTCGGGCGTCGCTTCGGCGACCCAGCCGGGGTGGAAGCGCCAGAAGATGTCGGGGGCACCGACGAGGTAGCCGGCCTCGGCGAGGCGTTCGGCCACCGAGCGGATGTAGGGGCCGACACCGAAGATCTCCTGCACCAGGAGGACCGCCGGTGCGGGCACGATCGCGGGCGTCCAGACGTGAAGGTCCATCGAACCGGCCTCGCCGAACGAGATCGTGTCCACCCGCTGCGTCACCCGATCGGCTGCCATGCGAACGACCGTAGCCTCACCTCCATGCGCCTGGAGGATCTCGACTACCCGCTCGATCCGGGACGGATCGCCCAGGAGCCGATCGAGCCGCGTGACGCCGCCAAGCTGCTCGTCGATCGGGGGGACGCCGACCCCGACCACCTGCACGTGCGCGACCTGCCGTCGCTGCTGCGGGACGGCGACGTGCTGGTGGTCAACGAGACCAAGGTCATCCCGGCCCGGCTTCGCCTCCGTCGTGCGACCGGGGGAGCAAGCGAGGTGTTGCTCCTCGAGCCCCGAGACGCCGAGCGTCGGGAGTGGGAGGCGCTCGTCCGGCCGGCCAGGAAGCTGCCGGCCGGCTCGGTGCTCTACGCGCCGTCCGGCGACGCGGTCGTCGCCATCGGCGAACGGACCGAAGCCGGCGACACATTCACCGTCACGGTGCTCGGCGAGGGCGATGTCCTCGACGTGCTGGCCCGCCACGGCGAGATGCCGTTGCCGCCCTACATCCACACCAAGCTCGACCGGCCCGAGCGATACCAGACGGTCTACGCCGCGACTCCAGGCTCGGCTGCCGCGCCCACAGCAGGCCTGCACCTGACCGACGACGTGTTCGCCGCGATCGCCGATCGCGGCATCGACGTCCGGCGGGTGGAGCTGGTGGTCGGTCTCGACACGTTCGCCCCCGTCACCGAAGCCGACCCGCTCGACCATCGCATGCACAGCGAGCGGTACCGCGTCCCCGCCGAGACCTGGCAGGCCGTGACCGACGCCCGGCGCGTCGTGGCTGTGGGCACGACGTCGGTGCGGGCGCTCGAGAGCGCACGAGCCACGGGGCGCCTCGAGGGTCGCACGGAGCTGTTCCTCCACGCCGGCTCTCCCGTCCAGGTGGTCGACGTGCTGATGACGAACTTCCACATGCCCCGCACGACCCTGCTGATGCTGGTCGAGGCGGTGATCGGCGGGCGCTGGCGCCGGCTCTACGCCGAGGCGATGGCCAACGACTACCGCTTCTTGTCCTTCGGCGACGCGACGCTGCTCGACCGGCACGCCTGATCGAACAGGATCGCGCGAGGCGCTGGCCGTCCCGGAATGCGGCACGATCTCGACCCCACGCCGCCACGTCCCGAGCGAGGAGCCGGCTGCGCGGTGCCGAAGCGTCAGGCGTTGGAGTTGGAGGGCGCCGGCGAGTTGACCGCGGACGCCGCGGCGGACTTGGCCGTCGCGGCGGCTTCGGCGACGTGGGTCGCCGCGGCCGACGCGGCCGACGAGGCGGCTTCGGCGGCGGCGCTGGCCCTCGCCTTGGCCACGTGGGCGGCGTTGCTGGCCCGGTCCCGAGCGGCGGCGAATCCGTTGGCGGCGCCGGACATCACGCGCACCTTGGCGAGGCGCATCGACGTCAGTGCCTTGATCAGCCACCAGCCCGGATCGATCTCGTACCAACGATGCGACAGGCGGGCCGACGTCGGCTTGGCGTGATGGTTGTTGTGCAGCCCCTCACCCGCGGTGAGGAAGGCCAGCCACTGGAGGTTCCCGGCGTTGTTGTCGTAGGGACGGCGGCCGAAGTGGTGGCCGATCGCGTTCACCGCCGCCGAACCTCCCAGGTACATGTTGACGTGGACGAAGGCGGCGAGCAGCCCCACCTGCCAGCCGAAGACGAGGCACAGCAGTGCCACACCGATGCCGAGGCCGACGAGGGCCCGGTCGTACAGGACCCGGTCGAGTCGGTCGGCGGGGAGATCCTTGGCGTAGCGCTCGATGGTCTCGGGGTTGTGGGCCTCGCGCCGGTACATCACCAGGTTCTTCATCTGCACGGTGACCCAGCCGTGGAGCACGGGCGAGTGGGGATCGCCCTCGACGTCGGTGAACGCATGGTGTTTGCGGTGCACGGCGACCCACTGGCGGGGCCGGATCCCCGTGGAGATCCACAACACGAACCGGAAGGCATGAGCCGCTGGCGCGCGCAGTGTGAGCGCTCGGTGAGACAGGGCCCGGTGCAGGTAGACGGTCGTGGCCATGTTGGCGATCAGCGAGATGCCGACGCCGACCACCAGGGCGACAAGGACAGTGCGCATCGCGTCACTGTAGCTGGATCTACCTACCAGTAGGTAGGCGAGTCGCCAAGAGATACGCTCTCGGCGTGCCCCCTGTACCGCGACCGGACGCCACCGGCGACCCGTCGTCGTCCGTGCGAGCGGAGCGGCGCAGCCTCACCGCCACTGCTGCCCATGGCATGCCGGCTCGCAGCACACGGGAGATCATCCTCGACGAGGCGGTCAACTGCTTCGCCCTCAACGGCTACGAGGGCACATCGCTCAACGACATCGCCGCCGGGGTCGGGATCCGCCGGCCGAGCCTCCTGCACCACTTCCCGTCCAAGGAAGCGCTGTACGGCGAGGTGTTCGAACGGCTCCTGTCGGATTGGTTCGAGCGCCTGCACGTCGCCGTCGAGTCACCGACGGTCGGCTGGCCCAAGGTCGAGCTGGTGCTCAGCGCCGGCTTCAAGTACTTCGCCGACAACCCCGAATACGTCCGCCTGGTCCGCCGTGAGGCGATCGACGGCGGCGGTCACCTCGGTATCGATCTGGCCGGGGTGCTGCGCCCGATGTTCGACCAGGCGGTCGACTACTTCCGGCGCGAGATGACCAAGGGGACGTTCCGCGAGCAGGATCCGTCCCAGCTCCTCCTCACCGGCTACGGAGCGCTGCTCAGCTACTTCAGCGACGCCCCGTTCCTCGAAGGGCTGCTCGACATCGACCCGCTCGACCCGCGGGCGCTCGCCCAGCGGCGCGACCACATCCTCGCCTTCTTCCGCTCCGCCCTCGTTCCCTGATCGACCGCCGTCGGTCGCCGCGGCACCGCGGCCCGACATGGCTCGGGACGGCGAGGACTCGCTACGGTGCGCCGATGCCCGACTTCCCCCGTGCCGAGCAATTCGAGCCCGTCGACGCCGAGAGTGACGCCCGATGGCGCAAGTTCGGCAAGCCCGGATCCGGGACGTTCCCGGCGTTCCTCGGCCTCCAGGTCGAAGAGGTCCGCCGCGGCTACTGCCGGCTGCGGCTGCCGTTCAAGCCCGACCTCCTCCAGGCGGCCGGGATCATGCACGGCGGAGCGATCGCCACGCTGCTCGACTCGGCGCTCGTGCCGGCGATCGGCGCGATGCTGCCGCCCAAGAGCCAGTACTCGACCGTCGACCTCCACGTGCAGTTCATCGGCGCCGTCACCGAGGGCGATGCCATCGCCGAAGGATGGGTGGTGCGCCAGGGCAAGCGGACGATCTTCGGCGAGAGCGAGGCGTTCGACACCAGCGGCCGGCTGATCGCCAAGGCCGTGACCACGTTCAGCGTCCGCCTGCCGGGCTGACGGGCGCGGCGAGGACGCACCTCGGGGTCAGCCGTCGGCGTCGCCGCTCGACGTCGGCGCGAAGAGGTCGACGGTGTTGCCATCGGGGTCGAACACCGTGGCGTAGCGCTGACCCCAGAAGGCGTCGAACGGCTCGAGATGACTACGGGCGCCGGCGGCCACGAGTTCGGCATGGACGCGATCGACCTCGGCCGGATCGTCGCACAAGAAGGCCAGGCCGATGCGGCCGTTCGGGTTGCGCGGCCCGGAGGGGTCGAACGCGGCGATCGTCGACTCCGGGTCCCACGCCAGGCGCACGCCGCCGGGCAAGGTCGTCTCGACGTGGGGCTCGTTCTCGGCGCCGTCGGGGATGTCCAGACCGAGGCGTCGGTAGAACGCGAGCGAGGCGGTGAGATCGGCCGTGACGATGCCGACGAGATCGAATCGAGGACTCATGGGCCGAGGCTACGGTGACCGACGCCACGCCGTCTTGAACGATTCGGCCACCGGCACGATCTCAGCCGCGGCAGAGGTGCCTGGCTACGGTGACCGCGTGCACGAGACGTCTGCCCCCACCGCGAGTCCCGCTCCTGCGACCCGGACGCTGTCGGAGACGGCGTCCAAGGAGTTGCTCGCCGGCTACGGCGTGCCGATCGCCGGCGAGCGCGTCGCCGCCACACCCGCCGAGGCCGCCAAGGCCGCGGCCGAGTTGGGTTTCCCGGTGGTCGCCAAGCTCAACGGTGACGCCATCGCCCACAAGACCGAGCGCGGCCTCGTCCGCCTCAACCTCGGTGACGCATCGGCCGTTCAGGTGGCGGCCGACGAGCTGCTGGCTGCCGCCACGCCCGACGACGGCGACGTCGCCGTCCTCGTCGCGCCGATGGTGAAGGGCAATCGGGAGCTGATCGTCGGCGTCCTGCGCGACCCCCAGTTCGGTGCAACGGTGATGCTCGGGGTCGGCGGCATCCTGGCCGAAGCGGTGGCCGACGTCGTGTTCCGCCCGGCACCCGTGTCGCCGGCCACGGCGGCCGGGATGATCGACGACCTCGCCACCCAGGCGCTGCTCGGCCCGTTCCGGGGCGAGGCGGCGGTGGACCGGGACGTGCTCGTGACCACGCTCGTCGGCCTGGGCCAGGCGATCACCGACCGTCCCGACATCGCCAGCATCGACGTCAACCCCCTGATCGTGGGTGCCGACGGCCGGCCCGTCGCCGTCGACGCGCTCGTCGAACTGACGCAGGATTCCAATTCTCAGCCGCCTGTGGTTGCAAAAATGCAACCACAGACGGCTGAGAATCGTGCCAAGCCGACCACCGAGCAGTTCGGGGCGCTGTTCGAGCCGCGGGGCGTGCTGATCGCCGGGGCGTCCACGCATCCCGGCAAGTTCGGGTTCGTGTCCCTGCACAACCTGTTGGCGTCGGGGTACGCCGGCGGCGTCTACGGCACCAACCTGCAGGGCGAGGAGGTGCTCGGGATCCGCACCGTCGCCGACGTGGCCGAGCTGCCCGACGGCGCCATCGACCTCGTGTTCGTCTGCACCCCGGCCTCCGCCAACCCCGACCTGCTGCGGGCGTGCGCGGCGAAGGGTGTGCGGGCGGCGTTCCTGACCTCGGCCGGCTACGGTGAGGCGGGGGAGGAGGGCAGGCGCGCCGAAGCCGACCTGATCGCCCTCGCCGACGAGCTCGGCATCCTGCTCGCCGGCCCCAACGGCCAAGGCGTCGTCAGCACCCCGGCTGCCCTGTGCGCGCAGATCGTGGCGCCGTATCCGCCGGCCGGCCACATCGGCGTGGCCAGCCAGAGTGGCAACTTCGTCTCCAGCTTCCTCAACTACGCGCGGTCCACCGGCGTCGGCATCTCCCGTGCCGTGTCGGCCGGCAACGCCGCCGCGGTGTCGGTTGCCGACTACCTCGACTTCTACGCCGCCGATGACGCCACGCGAGTCGGCCTCGCCTACCTCGAGGGCATCTCCGACGGGCGCGGCCTGTTCGATCAGCTCGCCGGCGCCGCCGCCCGCAAGCCGCTCGTGCTCCTCAAGGGCGGCGCCACCGAAGGAGGCGCACGCGCGGCGGCCAGCCACACCGGCGCCCTCGCCGCCAACGACAAGATCTTCGACGGCGAGTGTCGCGCCGCGGGCATCACCCGCGCCGCCACCGTGGAGGAGGCGTTCGAGGCCGCCGCGACGTTCGCCACGCAGCCGCTGCCGAAGGGGCCCCGCGTCGCCATCCTCACCACGGCCGGGGGATGGGGCGTCGTGACGTCCGACGCCGTCACACGCGATCGCGACCTCGAGCTGCTCGCCCTGCCCGACGACCTGCGTGACGCGATCGACCAGCTGCTGCCGCCGCGGTGGAGCAAGAACAACCCCATTGACTGCGCCGGCGGCGAGACACGTGACACGATTCCCGAGGTGATGCGCCTCGTAGCCGAGCACGACGACGTCGACGCGGTCGTCTATCTCGGTCTCGGCATCCAGTCGAACCAGGCGCGCACGATGCGCGAGGGTCGCTTCTTCCCCGACCACGGCCTCGCCCGCATCGTCGAGTACCACGAGCGTCAGGACACCCGCTTCGCCGAAGCTGCCGCTGCGCTCAGCGACGCCACCGACAAGCCGATCCTCACCGCCACCGAGCTCGCCGTCGCCGATCCCGACAACGCCGGCCCCGCCGCCGTCCGGGCGAGCGGCCGGCTCTGCTATCCGAGCGGCAACCGGGCCGTCACCGCCCTCGGGCACCTCTGGCGCTACGCCCGATACCGCAACTCGATCGCCGGAGCTGAATGAACAGGCCGCGACAGTCGCTCGGGCCGGCGCGGCGCGGAGGGAACCCGCTGGCGACCCTCGCCGTCCTGGTCCTCGTGCCCGCCGCCGCGTTGCTGGGCATCTGGCGACTCACGGCCGGTGACGGGGGAGGCGGCTCGGCCGACGTGTCGTTGCCGCCGACGACGGCGCCGGGATCGCCGCCGCCGGTCGCACCGGCACCGTTGCAGACTCCGCTGTTGTCGTTCCGCCGGGTGCCCGGGCTGATCGCCCGCGAGCTCAACGGCGACGCCTTCGCCCAGCAGGTCGGCGCGTTCGCCGGCACGCTCGACGGCACCTCGTGCCTCGCCGTCGAGGTGGACGGCATCGACGTCGGCGGCCACAACCCCGACCTCGCCGTCATCCCGGCGAGCAACCAGAAGCTGCTCACCGCGGCGGCCGCACTCCACATCCTCGGTCCCGACCACGTGTTCACCACCGAGGTGCGCGCCACCGCCGTGGCGGGCGGGGTCGTCAACGGCGACCTGTACCTCGTGGGTGGCGGCGACCCCCTCCTCACCAGCCCGGAGTGGGACGGCGACATCATCGGCTATCCGATCCCCGACGACGCCACGCGGCTCGACGCCCTCGCCGAGCAGATCGTCGCTGCCGGCGTCACGCAGATCACCGGCGGCGTCGTCGGCGACGGGTCGCGCTACGACGACGAGACGTACTACGAGGAGTGGACGAACGACATCCGCGTCGCCGAGGCCGGGCCGCTGTCGGGACTGATGGCCAACGACGCCCGCACGATGGCGGGCGGGGAATGGACCGTGTCCGAGTCTCCCGCTCGGGGTGCGGCGGCCGAACTCACCCGACTGCTCCAGGCGAGAGGCGTGACGGTGGCCGGCGAGCCCTCGAACGGCACGGCCCCGGCCGAGGCCACCGTCGTCACGTCCATCACGTCGACGCCGCTCACCGGCGTGATCGCCGAGATGCTGTCGACGAGCGACAACAACACCGCCGAGCTGCTGCTCAAGGAGCTCGGCGTCGCGACGGGTGCAGGAGGCTCCCGCACCGCGGGCATCGCCGCGATGACGACGGCACTCCAGGAGCTCGGCATCGACACGGCCCCGTTCGTCATCGCCGACGGCTCGGGGCTGAGCGCAGCCAACCGGGTGACGTGCCGGGCGATCATCCAGGTGCTCCGCATGCATTCGCCGACCGACGCGTTCGGCAGCGCCCTTCCCGTGGCCGGCGAGACGGGCACGCTCGCCGACGACTTCCTCGACACCCCGATGGCCGGGGTGATGCAGGCCAAGACCGGGTCGCTCAGCAACCCGCCGTACAACGACGACATCCCCTCGTCGAAGTCTCTGTCGGGCTACGTGCCGACGGGCAGCGGCACGATCCAGTTCTCGCTCATCCTCAACAGCCCGACGGTCAACTACGCCGAGATCGTCAACAACCAGCCGATCTGGCTGGCCCTCGGCGACATGCTGGCGACCTACTCGTCGGCCGCCTCCGCCCCGCTCGGGCCGGTGGGCGGGTAGGCGGCTCCATGAAGATGGCGATGTTCCCCCTCGGCAACGTGGTGCTGCCGGGCGAGATGATGCCGCTGCGCGTCTTCGAGCCCCGCTACCGCCGGCTCGTGCTCGACTGCCTCGCCGGTGACGGGGCCCCGGAGTTCGCCATCGTGCTCATCGAGCGGGGCAGCGAGGTGGGAGGTGGCGACGAGCGGACATCGATCGGCACCGTCGTCTCGTTGCGCAACGTCGCTCCGCTCGGCGCCGGCCGCTTCAACATCGTCGCAGCGGCCGTCCGGCGCGTCAGCGTGCTCGAATGGCTGCCCGACGATCCGTACCCGATCGCCGACGTGGAGGACTGGCCCGACAAGGGACCGGGCGACGACGACCTCGGGCAGATCGCCGCCCAGCTCGCCACCCTCGCCGAGCGCGTGCCGGTGATCCGCGGCCTGGCCGCCCAGGTCAACCCGCGTGCGGGTCTCAAGGTCGCGCCACGACTGCAGCTGTCGACCGACGTGGTCGCCGCCGGCTATCAGCTCGCCACGGCGGTGCCGCTGGGTGCCGCCGACCGCTTCCAGGTGCTCCAGGCGCCGACGGTTGCGTCGCGCGTCGCCACGCTCGCCGGCGTCTTCGACGACCTCGAGGCGGCCCTGCGCTTCCGCCTCGGTGGCCCGCCGACGGCCGAGTGACCGGCGAGCAGTACCTTTCCGGCATGCAACGTGGGTTGGGCCGCCATCTGATCCCGATCGTGGCGGCGGTCCTCGCCGCCGGCGCGACCACTGCGGGGGCCACCGCGCCACCGGAACCACCGGTCGACCAGACGCTCGATGCCGCCCCGCGTGCCGACGTGGCCCTGCCCGGTCTGCTCGATCCGGCCGACGCAGCCATCCCCGACGATCCCGACGTCCGCATGGGCACGCTGCCCAACGGGCTGCGCTACTACGTCCGTCACAACGAGCAACCGGGCGGCAAGGCCGAGCTGCGCCTGGCGATCCGGGCCGGTTCCGCGAACGAGACCGGTCCCAACTCCGGGGTCGCCCACTTCGTCGAGCACATGCTCTTCAACGGCACCGCCAGGTACCCCGAGAACGAGCTGATCGACGTGCTCAGCCGCTTCGGCGCCCGCTTCGGTGCCGACATCAACGCCTACACGTCCTACGACGAGACGGTGTACATGCTGAGCGTGCCGAACGACGACGAGTCGGTGGACATCGGGCTCGACGTGCTCCACGAGTGGCTGACGGCGGCGTCGTTCGACCCGGCCCAGGTCGAGGCCGAACGGGGCATCGTGACCGACGAGTGGCGCCGCAGCACCCAAGATGTCGGAGGGCGCCTGTTCGACGTGGCCGAGGACCTCTACCTCGCCGGCACCGCGTACGAAGGGCGTAGCCCGATCGGGACGGCGGAGTCGATCGGGGCCGTGCCGGTCGCCGAGCTGCGCCAGTACTACGACGACTGGTACCGACCCGACAACGCGGCCATCGTCGTCACGGGCGACATCGACGCGGAGGCGATCGTCGCCGACATCGAGGGTCGTTTCGCCGACGCGACGCCGCGCACCCCGGAAGCCCCGAAGCCGCCGAACACCTCTTTCGGCATCGACATCGAGCCCGCCTTCGCCCTCCACAGCGACCCCGATCAGACGAGCGTCGACGTCGAGGTGACCCTGCCGCTGCCCGCGTTCGAGGGTTCGGGAACGGCCCGGCTGCGGGCCGACATCCTCGATTCGATGATCTTCGAGTCGCTCATCCGCCGGCTCTCGGCCGATGCGTCGACCGGCGGCGCGCCGTTCGACGACGTGGTGCCGGGCACGAACTCGTTCGTCGACTCGCTCGACGCCCCGGCCCTCTACGCGTTCACCGGGCCGGACCGGGTGGACGAGACCCTTCAGGCGTTGCTCGACGAGTACGAGCGAGCGAGCCGCTTCGGATTCGACCAGACGGAGCTGGACGTCGCCCGGGCGAGCCTGCAGTCCTCGTTCGACTCGATGGCGGCCAGCGCGGAGTCGACCCCCGACGAGGTCTTCGCCGACGATTACGTCGCCAACTTCCTCATCGGCTCGGCGATGCCGTCGACCGCAGAGTTCTACGCCACCGCCACCGACATGCTCGCCGCGATCACTCCCGAGGCACTCGACCTGCGCTTCCGCGCCCGATGGGACAACAGCGCACCGCACGTCATCATCTCCAGCCCGGCCGCGTACGAGGCGGACATGCCGACCGAGGCCGACGTGCTGGCGATGATCGACGATCTCGCCTCGCGCCCGATCGAGCCGCGGGCCACCGGGGCCGAGGCGCCGGCTGCCCTGATGATCGCGCCCGAGCCGGTGGCACCGACGTCGGACGGCGAGGCCACGGGCGGCGACGCCGGCATCTACGAGGCGTTCGAGCTGGTCTTCCCCAACGGTGCGCGCGTCGTCGCCGCGCCCACCGACATCGTCGTCGGTGAGGTGGGGTTCGGCGCCGCCAGTCTCGGCGGCACGTCACTCGTGGCCGACGAGGATGTCATCGACGCCCTCTCGACCGCCGACGTCGTCATGTCGAGCGGGGTGGGTGACGTCAGCCAGAACGAGCTGGAGGCCTACCTGGCCGGCCACAGCGCGGGGATCAGCGCCTGGCTCACCCCGTACACCGACAACCTCGCCGGCCGGGCGTCGTCGTCGGACCTGGAGACCCTCTTCCAACTCGTGCACCTCTACGTCACCGCGCCGCGCTTCGATCCCGTGGCCCTCACCCAGGTGCAGCGGGGCATGCAACCGGTGGTCGACGACGTGTCGACGTCTCCCGGCGCGGCCGGCTCGGACGCCCTCCACGCGGCCCGCTACGGCGACGAGCCGCGCTTCGACGTGGTGCCCACCGGCGCCGACTTCGCCACGCTCGATCTGGCCGGCGTCGAACGGGTGTGGCGAGACCGCTTCGGTGACGTCGGCGACTGGGTCTTCACGTTCGCCGGCGACTTCGATCCCGCCGTGTTGCGCGACCTGGCCGCCCGGTACATCGGCACGCTGCCCGGGTCGCCGGGGGCCGAGCCCGAGGTCGACCTCGACACTCCACCACCCGACGGGGTCGTGCGCGAGGTGGTCCACGCCGGGACCGGCGAGACGGCCAATCTCACGCTGCTGTTCACCAGCCCGGTGCCTGACACCGACGCCTCCCTGGAGGCGACGCTCGACGTCGTGACCCAGGTGGTCGACGCCCGCCTCATCGAGGTCATCCGCGAACGGCTCGGCGAGTCCTACTCGCCGAACGCCTCGATCACCGTACGGAACGATCCCGAGCCGACGATCGTGACCGAGATCGAGGTGAGCGGTGCACCCGATCGGATCGAGGCCGTCGGCGGCCTCGTCATCGCCGAGCTGGCCGACCTGGCGGCCTCCGGCCCGACGGCCGACGAGTTCGACGAGGCCTCCGCCCAGATCGCCGAGGCCTACCGGTTCGTCAACAATGGGACCGTGATCGAGACCCTGCTCGCCGGGGCGCTCGATCCCGAGGGCAACGCCGTCGACTTCATCGAGAAGTTCGACGCACTGCCGGGCGTGGACGCGGCCGACGTTCAGGCGTTCATCGCCACGCATCTGCCGCTCGACCAGTTCATCCAGATCGCCGTCGAGCCGGTGTGACGAGCTTTCCAGGGTCGGGATCGGCCGCTTCTGCACCCTCCAGCTGATAGAAACGTCGGCGTGGCGAACCGATCCGACGACAAGCGCGCCCGTCCCGAGCTCAGCGACCCGTCCATCGGCGGGGTGGTCGATCTCGTCAAGACGTACGCCAAACAGGAGACGATCGAACCCATCAAAGGGGCCGGGAAGTTCCTCGGCTTCGGCATCGGGGGCGCCCTGCTGACCGCGCTTGGCGGCTCGCTCGTGCTGCTCGGTCTGCTGCGCCTGTTCCAGACCGAGATCGAGCGCACCGCCAGCGGGTCGCTCTCGTGGCTCGCCTACGTCATGGTGCTCGTCGTCTGCCTGGCGTTCCTCGCCCTGGCGTACCTGCGCATCGTCAAGCCGGGCTCCGACCGCCCGGCAAACAGTAGGGAGAAGCACTGATGTCCAAGGGTTCCTCGGCCCCCATCACCCGCGACGATCTCGAGCAGGGCTTCGCGGCCGTGCAGACCGGGCTCAAGGGCAAGGTGGAAGACCGCAAGAACACCCTGGTCACGGTCGCCACCGTCGCCGGGGTCGTGCTGCTGCTGCTGGTGTTCTTCTTCGGTCGTCGCTCGGGTCGCCGCAAGACCACGTTCGTCGAGATCCGCCGGGTCTGATCGATGGCCCGCTACCGGCGCCGGGGCCGGATGCTGGCCCTGGCCGCCTACGCCCGGCGCAAGAGCATCAACAAGGGGCTGCTCGGCGACGACGGGCTGTGGCGCGTCGTGTTCTTCGTCATCTACGGCCGCCGCCTCCTTCGCAAGCTGATGGGTTCGGAGCCCCAGCTCCTGTCGGTCGAGAAGCTCGAGCCCAACCAGACGCTGGTCGTCGAGACCGTGCACCCCAAGCGAATCATCCGCAAGGGGAAAGTCCGCAGGTGAACGTCCTGCTGCGCAACCCGCGGCGGACCGTCGAGATCTCCGGTCCGCGCACCGTGTCGGCCCTGCTCGACGAGCTCGGCCTCAGTCGTGAGGCCCACCTGGTGATCCGCAACGGCACGCTCGTTCCGGGAGACGATCGGCTGGACGACGGCGACACCGTCGAGATCCGCCCCGTCATCAGTGGCGGTATGCAGTGATCATGACGCACAACAGCGAGCGCAGCGAGCGTCCCGGAGTACCTGACACCCGGACGGTCCTGAGTTCAGTGAGCGCAGCGAGCGTCCCATGGTCCTCCGGGCCAAGGCGATGGAGGAGCTTGCTCCGACTGAGCCGTTCAAGCGGCCTGCGTGGCCGGGGAACGCAGCAGCAATGAGCAAGTGCAAGGTGTGCAAGGCGCCGGCGATCATCGATCTGCCGCGCCACAACGCCAACTTCTGCGGCGAGCACCTCCAGCAGCTGTGCCGCCGGCAGGTGGAGAAGGCGATCAAGGACTTCCGCATGCTGGAACCGGGGGAGCGGGTGCTCGTCGCGGTCAGCGGCGGCAAGGACAGCCTCGCCGTCTGGGACCTCCTGGTCGACCTCGGTTACCAGGCCGACGGCGTCTATATCGGCCTCGGCATCGGCGAGTACTCCGACGAGAGCGGCGGGTACGCGCAGCGCTTCGCCGACGAGCGCGGCCTCACGCTGCACACGATCGACCTGCGCGACGAGTACGGCTACGACGTGCCGACCGCGGCGAAGGCGACCCGGCGGGTGCCGTGCTCGGCGTGTGGCACGTCGAAGCGCCACCTCTTCGATCGCGCCGCGCACGACGGCGGGTACGCGGTCGTCGCCACGGGGCACAATCTCGACGACGAGGCCGCCGTGCTGTTCGGCAACACGCTGCGCTGGGACATCGACTATCTGGCTCGCCAGCTGCCGGTGCTGCCCGGCGACGAGCACTTCCCCCGCAAGGTGAAGCCGCTCGTGCGCCTGACCGAACGGGAGATGGCCGCATGGTGCATCGTCCGGGGCATCGACTACCAGGTGGAGGAGTGCCCGATGGCGGCCGGTAACCGACACCTCGGGTACAAGGAGACGCTCAACGCCGTCGAGGCCCGCTCGCCGGGCTCGAAGGCGTCGTTCTACCTCAACTTCCTCGACAACATGGCGCCGATCCTGGCCGAGTCGCGTCAGACCGTCGTCGAGGGCCTGGGCCTCTGCGAGCGTTGTGGCGCCCCCACGACGGCGGGAGGGTCGACCGGCCCTGGGGGATCCACGGAGGGCGGAGCCCCCCGTGTGTGTGCGTTCTGCCGCATCGTCGAGAAGTCGGCCGCCCACGAGCCGGTCCCGGTGGAACTGGTGACAACGCAGCGGAACGGCCGGAGACGATGAGCAACGTGCAAGCACACGGCCTGCGTGGCCGGGGAACGCAGCGGAACGGCCGGAGACGATGAGCAACGAATTGCAGCACGGCGACCGGGTCATCCTGCTGGACTCGAAGAAGCGCCGCTATCTCGTCACGCTGAAGGACGGCGGCGAGTTCCACAGCCACAACGGGTTCGTACCCCACGCCGACATCGTCGGGCGCCGCCAGGGAATCGTCGTTCGGTCGACGCGAGGCAGCGAGTACACGGTGCTGCGACCGACGCTCGAGGACGTCGTGATCGAGATGCCCCGCGGCGCCCAGGTGATCTATCCCAAGGACCTGGCGCCGATCTGCATGCTCGCCGACATCGCGCCCGGCCTGCGCGTGTTCGAGACCGGGGTCGGCTCGGGGGCCCTGTCGATGACGATGCTGCGCTACGGCGTGTCGATCGTCGGCTACGAGCTGCGTGAGGACTTCGCGGCACGCGCCCAGCGCAACGTCGCCGAGTTCCTCGGCGAGTCGGCGCTGGAGCGCTACGAGGTGAAGCTGCGCAACAGCTACGAGGGAATCGACCCGGCCGACGCCGGCGTGGGCTTCGACCGGGTGCTGCTCGACCTGCCGGAGCCTTGGCAGGTGGCGCCGCACGCCGAGAAGGTGCTGGTGCCGGGTGGGATCCTCGTGGCGTACACGCCGTCGATCACCCAGGCCGCCCAGACCCGCGAGGCCCTGAAGGGCAAGTGGATCGACGCCCGCACCCTCGAGGTGTTGCACCGCGGGTGGCACATCGAAGGCCAAGCCGTCCGCCCCGACCATCGCATGGTCGCCCACACCGGCTTCCTCACCGCCGCCCGCTACCTCGGCTGAGTTTCGTCCTCGGCGAGCGTCGTCGCTTCGCTCCTCGCTCGCCTGCGGCGAGTTTGTTTGGTGCTCGCTTCGCTCGCACGAAGAATCGAAAGAAGCGGCGGCGGAGCAAGCTCCGCTCGTCGCCGCATCGAAGGGGGAATCCCCCTTCGAGCAACCCCCGACGGCGTCCGCGGGTTGGTCAGCTCGCGACCGGTCCACGCCGGCGCGCGGCGAGGGTGCTGGTCAGGCTTCGATGAAGATGCACTCGCCGGGGCATTCCTCGGCGGACTCGATGACTGCATCGAGCTGACCGTCGGGAATCTCGGCGAGACCCTCGGCACCCTGGGGATTGCCCTTGGCCGTGGCGTAGATCTTGTCGCCTTCTTTGACGTAGGCGAGCCCGTCGTCGAGCAACGTGAACACGTCCGGGGCGATCTCCTCGCAGAGTCCGTCACCCGTGCACAGATCCTGGTCGATCCAGACCTTCATGAATTGGAGATTACCCGGTGACGGTCGTGGAAACATAGATGGCCGGGTGTGGCGCCTGACTCCGCCTCGTCGCCGGGCCTGTGCACGCGGCGCCGACGAACATGCCGCCGCGTCGTCGGGGCACGTGTGTAGGGTCGTGACTTGAGGTATCGGACCCGAGGAGGTACTCGTGGCGGATTCGCTGGAGCAAATCGCCGCACTGACGGCTGAGGTCGATCACCTTCGCGCCCGGCTCGCCGACGCCCCCAAGCGCATGCGTGCACTCGAGGAGCGGTTGCTCGAGACCAAGGGCCAGCTGTCGCAGGCGGTTGCCCGAAACGAGAAGTTGTCCTACACCCTGCGCGAGGCGCGTGACCACATCGCCACGCTGCGCGACGAAGTCGACAAGCTCACCCAGCCTCCTTCGGCGTACGGCGTCGTCGTCGGCAAGAACGACGACGAGACCGTCGACGTGCTCACCAACGGGCGCAAGATGAAGGTGTCGGCGCATCCCGACATCGACCTCGAGACCCTCGAGATCGGCTCCGAGGTCGTCCTCAACGAGAGCTTCAACGTCGTGCTCGCCCGTTCCGCCGAGGTCACCGGCGAGGTGGTCACCATCAAAGAAGTGCTCGAGGACGGCGTGCGGGCCCTGGTGGTGGGCCGGGCCGACGAGGAGCGCATCTGCGAACTGGCCGACGGGGTGCGCGGCATCCACCTGCGCGCCGGCGACACGATGCGGCTCGACCACCGCTCGAACCTGCTGCTCGAGAAGCTGCCTCGACCTGAGGTGGAGGATCTCCTCCTCGAGGAGGTGCCCGACATCTCCTACGAGGACATCGGCGGTCTCGACAACCAGATCGAGCAGATCGCCGACGCCGTCGAGCTGCCGTTCCTCTACGCCGAGCTGTTCGCCGAGCACCGCCTGCCGGCGCCCAAGGGGATCCTCCTGTACGGGCCACCCGGGTGCGGCAAGACGCTCATCGCCAAGGCGGTGGCCAACAGCCTCGCCCGGAAGGTGGCCTCGGCCACCGGCGACGAGAAGGGCCGCAGCTACTTCATCAACATCAAGGGCCCAGAGCTGCTCAACAAGTACGTCGGCGAGACCGAGCGGCAGATCCGCCTGGTGTTCCAGCGGGCCCGTGAGAAGAGCGAGGAAGGCTGGCCCGTCATCGTCTTCTTCGACGAGATGGACTCGATGTTCCGTACCCGGGGCACCGGGGTCAGCTCCGACATGGAGTCCACCATCGTCCCCCAGCTGCTCGCCGAGATCGACGGCGTCGAGGGCTTGCGCAACGTCATCGTCATCGGTGCGACGAACCGCGAGGACCTCATCGACCCGGCCATCCTGCGCCCCGGCCGCCTCGACGTGAAGATCAAGATCGAGCGCCCCAACAGCGAGGCCGCGGCGCAGATCTTCTCGCGCTACCTCACCGACGAGATCCCGATCGCTGAGTCGGAGTCGGTGCCCGAGATGATCACGTCGACGGTCGCCGAGATGTACCGCGAGGACACGGCCAACCGCTTCTTGGAGGTCACCTACGCCAACGGCGACAAGGAAGTCCTGTACTACAAGGACTTCTCGTCGGGGGCGATGATCGAGAACATCGTCCGCCGGGCCAAGAAGCTGGCCATCAAGCGGGTCATCAGCGGCGGTCCCAAGGGCGTGTGCACCGCCGACCTCCTGGCGTCGATCAAGCAGGAGTACAAGGAGCACGAGGACCTGCCGAACACGACGAACCCCGACGACTGGGCCAAGATCTCGGGCAAGAAGGGCGAGCGCATCGTGTTCATCCGCACCCTGGTGAACGAGGGCGCCGCCGACGATCCGGCCGGCGGGCGCGCCATCGAGCGGGTCGCCACCGGCCAGTACCTCTGACGGCGAGGTGCGACCGAGGACCGCGGTGTCCTGCCGAAGCGGCTCACCGTTAGCGGGTGGGTTTCGTCACGGTGCCGACGACGGCGTCTCGGGACTCTCCCCGCGCACGAAGTTCCCGGTCAGCGGAGCGTCCGGGGCACGCACCGCCAGCGTGTCGCCCTCGCACGCGGACTGGAAGGGCTGCTCGGGGTCGAGGAATGGCGGCAGCTCGACAGCGGTCTCGCCCTCGGCCGGTGGTACACCCCAGAGCCAGAGGTCCATCGTGACGAAGTTCTCGCCGGGAGCTTGCGGGTCGTACCCTGCGGCGAGCTCGTCGGACCCGGGGTTCGCCGACCACGCCCACTCACCGTTGCCCGAGAACGCCGAGGGCACCGAGAAGGCAGTTCCCAGCACGCTCCCCTCCGCAACGAGCGCCGTGTCGATCGACCAGACGCCGGTGGCGACGTCGATCTCCATGTGCTGGGTGCCCTGGAAGGCGAGAGCTTCGACCGGGATCCCCAGCCCGTTGAGGAACGCCAAGGCCTGAGCGGCGTAATCGGCCGTGTCGAGGTACCAGTGGCCGCCGATGCACTCCGAGTCACGCACCCCGGTCGTGACGTCGGGGTACGGCTCGACGGGCTCGGGGAGGGAAACAGGTGCGACGGCAACGAGGACGGCGACGGCGGCAGCAGCGAACACGGCCGAACAGTACGACGGGTGCCTCGTCGGATGCGTCGGTTATGCCCACGTTCGGTGCGCCGGCCCCGATAACGTCCGCGTATGGCGCTGCCGAAGGTCTGTGGCATCGAGACCGAGTACGGCATCATCGTGCGCGGGGGAGAGTCCAACCCGGTCTCGGCCTCGTCGCTGTTGATCAATGCCTACATGGCCCGCATCACCGACCGGGGGCGGCAACGCACCGGCTGGGACTTCAACGACGAGCGCCCGGGGAGCGACGCCCGTGGGTTCAACCTCGACGACGTCATGGTGCCCGAACTGGAGACGTCGCTCGTCAACGCCGTGCTCACCAACGGGGCCCGGTACTACGTCGATCACGCCCATCCCGAGATCTCCAACCCCGAGGTCACCACGGCCTACGACGCCGTGCGCTTCGACCGTGCCGCCGAGGAGATCATCCGGGTGTCGGTCGACGCGGCCAACGCGCAACTGGTGCAGGGCACCGCCACCACGCGCGGCAGCGAGATCGTCGTCTACAAGAACAACTCCGACGGCAAGGGCAACAGCTACGGCTGCCACGAGAACTACCTGCTCGCCCGGCAGACACCGTTCGGGCGACTCGCCAGCCAGATCACGCCCCACTTCGTCACGCGCCAGGTGTTCTGCGGCGCCGGCAAGGTCGGCATCGAGATGCCCGGCACCGACCACGACGCCGTGCCGTTCCAGCTCAGCCAGCGGGCCGACTTCTTCGAGGAGGAGATCGGGCTCGAGACCACGCTGAAGCGGCCCATCGTCAACACGCGCGACGAGCCTCACGCCGACGCCCAGAAGTACCGACGACTGCATGTCATCGTCGGCGACGCCAACATGGCCGAGGTTGCCACCTACCTCAAGGTGGGTACCACGCAGATCGTGCTGTCGATGATCGAGGACGACGTTCTCGGCGACGAGTGGCTGCTGGCCCACCCCGTGCCGGCGATCCGCCAGGTGAGCCACGATCCGTCGCTGACGGCGACCATCATGCTGGCCGACGGCCGCCGGGCGACGGCGATCGAGGTGCAGTGGGGGCTCTTCGAAGCGGCCAAGAAATACGAGCAGCACCACGGGCTCGACAGCGTCGGTGCCGACGTCGGCCGCGACGTGCTGACGCGATGGGAACAGGTCCTCACCGGGCTGGAGTCCGATCCCGAGTCGGTCGCGCCGTGGGTCGACTGGGTGGCCAAGCGCCGCCTCGTCGAGGGCTACGCCGCCCGCCACGACCTGTCCGTCGGCGACGCCCGTCTGAAGGCGATCGACCTGCAGTATCACGACCTGCGACCCGACCGCAGCCTCGCCCGCCGCGCCGGGCTGGAGACGATCATCGACCCCGACGACGCGATCGCATCGATGACCGCCCCGCCCACCACGACCCGGGCCTACTTCCGGGGTCGCTGTCTCGACAAGTACGCCGACGCCATCGTCGCCGCCAACTGGGACTCGATGGTGTTCGACGCCGGACGCGAGCCACTCAGCCGGGTTCCGATGATGGAGCCGCTGCGCGGAACCGCAGAGCACGTGGCTAAGTTGATCGACGAGAGCACCACCGCGGCCGAGCTGCTCGCCCGCCTGGGCTCGTAGGAAATGGAGGTGGCGGCCATGGCCGAACGCACGCAGAAGTCCAAGTCGACCGGGCGGACCGAAGAATCCACCGAGGTCGCCGAAACCGCGCCGGCGACCAGCGAAGCCGGCGAGAAGCTCAAGGCCGAGCTCGACGATCTCCTCGACGAGATCGACGGCGTCCTCGAGACCAACGCCGAGGACTTCGTCAAGTCGTACGTGCAAAAGGGCGGCGAGTAAGCGGCATGAGGGCGCGCCACTGACGGTGCGCCCGCCTACGCTGCAGTCACCATGACGATGCCCCATTTCCGGGCCGGGGATGACCCCGGCTCGAGTTTTCCCGAACTGCTCCGCCGCGTCGGACTCAGTCCGTTGGCGCCCGCCGGCGATGTGTCGGCGGCCGGCTCCGTCCCCCACGCCACCACGTGTGTCGCCGTGCGCTTCGCCGACGGCGTGGTGATGGCCGGCGACCGCCGCGCCACGGCGGGGAACCTCATCAGCCACCGCTCGATGGAGAAGGTGCTCGAAGCCGATCGCTACAGCGCCGTCGCCATCGCCGGCGCCGCCGGTCCGGCGATGGAGATGATGCGCCTGTTCGCCCTCCAGCTCGAGCACTACGAGAAGGTCGAGGGCACCCACCTCAGCCTCGAGGGCAAGGCCAACCAGCTCTCGGCGATGATCCGCGGCAACCTGCCGGCGGCGATGTCGGGCCTGGCCGTCGTGCCGATCTTCGGCGGCTACGACCTGCGTCGCCAGACCGGACGCGTGTGGGACTTCGACGTCACCGGCGGTCGCTACGAGGAGAAGAACTTCGTCGCCACCGGTTCGGGCAGCCTTCACGCCGGCACGGTGGTGAAGCTCGGCTGGACCCCCGACATGACCCAGGACGCGGCCGTCGAGCTCGTCTGCCGGGCGCTGTGGGAGGCCGCCGACGCCGACTCGGCGACCGGGGGCCCCGACGCCCTCCGCGGCATCTACCCGGTCGTCGCCGTCATCACGGCCGACGGCTTCACACGGGTGTCCGACGCCGACCTCGCCGCCCGCTACGAAACGATGGCCGCGACCATCAAGGAGCGCCTCTCGTGAGCATGCCTCTCACTGCGTTCCCCGGCCACGCAGGCCGCTTGAACGCCTCGGTCGGAGCAAGCTCCTCCCTCGCCTTGACCGCGAGGAGTGACCGTTCATGAGCATGCCGTTCTACGTCGCGCCGGAACAGGTGATGAAGGACCGGGCCGACTACGCCCGCAAGGGCATCGCCCGCGGTCGCGCCCTCGTCGCCGTCCGCTACGCCGACGGTATCGCGATGGTCGCCGAGAACTCGTCGTCCACGCTGCGCAAGATCTCGGAGATCTACGACCGGATCGCCTTTGCCGGCGTGGGCCGTTACAACGAGTTCGACCAGCTGCGCGTCGCCGGTGTCCGTGCGGCCGACCTCAAGGGCTTCCAGTACAGCCGGGACGACGTCGACGCCCGCAGCCTCGCCAACCAGTACGCCCAGATCCTCGGCCAGATCTTCACGCACGAGATGAAGCCGATGGAGGTCGAGATCCTCGTCGCCGAGGTCGGTCTCACCAGTGAGGGCGACCAGCTGTTCCACATCAACTACGACGGCACCGTGGTGGACGAGCGCGATCACACCGTGCTCGGTGGGGACACGTCGGCCATCGCCACCCGGCTCACTGAGACGCTCGGCGACGCAGCGTTCGACACGCTCGAGCTGGGCGTGGCCGTGCGGGCCGGAGTCGCCGCCCTCGCCGGGCCCGACCGCACCATCCCGGTCGCCGAGCTCGAGGTCGCCGTGTTGGCCCGCGGCGAGGCGCGGCGCTGCTTCCGCCGGATCGACGACGACGCCCTCGCCGCCCTCCTCACGCCGTAGGAATGACCCATGTCAGCGAGCGCAGCGAGCGTCCCGACGTTCGAGCGGGCAGGCGACCGGAGCGCTAGCCGCCGAGGCTTCAGCCGAGCCGGCTTGTCGGGTTGCCGGCGCGGCGGCCTGCGTGGCCACCGAGCTTCAGCGAATCGCTTGAACGGAACGCGGTAATGGCGATCGATCTCAACAGCGACGTGGGGGAGTCCTACGGCGCGTGGACGATCGGTGACGACGAGAGCATCCTGCGCCTCGTCACCAGTGCCAACGTGGCGTGCGGCTTCCACGGCGGCGACCCGTCGACGCTGCGCACGGTGTGCACCACGGCGGTCTCGCACGGGGTGAAGATCGGGGCCCAGGTGAGCTACCCCGACCTCATCGGGTTCGGCCGGCGGTTCCTCGCCATGAGCCACGCCGAGCTGCGTGACGCCGTGCTCTATCAGCTGGGGGCCCTCGACGCCTTCGCCCAGGTCGGGGGCAGCGAGGTGGCCTACCTCAAGCCGCACGGGGCGCTCTACCACGCCACCATCGACGACGAGACCCACGCCGCAGCGGTCGTCGCCGCGGCCGCCGAGTACGACCCGTCACTGGCGATCCTGGGCGCACCCGGCTCGGCGCTGCTCGCCGCGGCCGAGGCGGCCGGGTTGGAGCCCGTTCCCGAGGCGTTCATCGACCGGGCGTACCGCCCTGACGGCCGCCTGGTGGATCGATCCGAGAGCGGGGCGGTCGTCACCGACCTCCACGTGATCGCCGCACGGGCGGTACGCCTCGCCGTCGACCGCGAGGTCGAGACGATCGACGGGACCGTCATCTCGGTGCACGCACGGTCGCTGTGCGTCCACGGCGACACCGTCGACGCCGTCTCGCTGGTCGCCGCGGCACGCGCCGCGCTCGAAGCGGCCGGCGTCGGCATCTACCCGTTCGCCGACTGACCGATCACGCTGGTCCAGTCGACCCTGGCCGTAGTGTCGACCTCATGGAGGTGCGGCGATATGGCCACGCGGCGCTGCTCATCGCGCCGTCCAGCTCTCCGCTCGACCTCGCCATCGCCATCCGGGCGCTGGACGACGAGCGGATCGCCGAGGTCGTGCCGGCCGCCGAGACGGTGCTGGTCACCGTCCACGATCGGGCCGATCTGGCCGAGGTCGAGGCCCTGGTCGCCTCGCTCGCCGTCACCCCGGTGGAACCGCCGGCTGAGGCCGCAGCGGTGGTCGACATCGAGGTCGTGTACGACGGCCCGGACCTCGAGGCGGTGGCGACGGCGTCGAGGCTGACGGTGGACGAGGTGGTCCGTCGCCACACCGCGACCATCTACCGCTGCCGGTTCTGCGGCTTCTCTCCGGGCTTCTCGTACCTCGAAGGCCTCGACCCCTCGCTCGTCCTGCCCCGCCGTTCGGTTCCCCGCACCTCGGTCACCGCCGGCTCGGTTGCCATCGCCGGTGCGTTCGCTGCGGTGTACCCGACGGCCTCGCCGGGTGGCTGGCACCTGCTCGGCCGGACGACCGCCGTGTTGTGGGATGCCGACCATCCGCAGCCGGCGCTCGTGCCGCCCGGCGCGGCGGTGCGGTTCCGCGCCGTGGACGTCCTCCCGACGACCCCGCAGCGTCCTCCCACCCGCCGACGGGACCATCGCGAGGACGCCGCCTCCGTGCTCGCCGTCGCCGCGGCGGGCTGGCGCTCCACCGTCCAGGACGGCGGACGGTCCGGACTCGCTCACCTGGGCGTTCCCCGGGCGGGCGCGGTCGACGAGGCGCAACGACGCCGACTCAATCGCCTCGTCGGCAACCCGGACGGCGCCGCGGTGATCGAGACGCTCGGCGGCCTCGTGTTCGACGTGTTGGCCGCGGTGGTCGTGGCCGACTCGGCGTCCGGGGCCGTGACCACGCTGCCCTCCGGGGCGACGCTGCAAGTGGACCCCGGCCCGGGGGAGACGTGGGCGACGCTCGCCGTTCGCGGTGGCGTCTCGGTTCCCGCCCGGCTCGGCTCACGGAGCTGGGACAGCCTCTCCCAGCTCGGACCTCCGCCGCTACGGGTCGGCGACCGGGTCGCCGTCGGGCCCGACCCGCGCACACCCGTCGGCGAGCTGGCCCCGCCCGCCCCGCTCGACCCCGTCGTCGACGTCACGATCGGGCCGCGAGCCGACTGGTTCACCGACGAGGCGATCGCCACGCTGCTCGGCGCCGAGTGGACCGTCTCCAGCGACCTGTCACGCGTCGGCGTGCGCCTCATCGGCCCGATCCTCGATCGCACCGAGGCGACGATCGGCCGCGAACTGCCGAGCGAAGGGCTCGTCACCGGCGCCATTCAGGTGCCGCCGAGCGGCCAGCCGATCGTCATGCTCGCCGACCATCCGACGACCGGCGGCTACCCGGTGATCGCCGTCGTCGACGACGACCAGCTCGCCAAGGTGGTGCGCCGGCGCCCCGGCGACACGCTGCGGTTTCGCGGCCGTACCTGAGCTTCGCCGCCGTGCACCGCCGAGTGACTCCGGCCGGGGTAGCGTGACGCGGTATGGAGCGCCGGATCTACGGACTCGAGAACGAGTACGGGGTCACGTGCACGCTCCGGGGCCAGCGTCGACTGAGCCCCGACGAGGTGGCCCGCTACCTGTTCCGCCGGGTCGTGTCGTGGGGGCGCAGCTCCAACGTCTTCCTGCAGAACGGCGCCCGCCTGTACCTCGACGTCGGCTCCCACCCCGAGTACGCAACGCCCGAGTGCGACTCGCTCTACGACCTCGTCGTCCACGACAAGGCCGGCGAGCGAATCCTCGAGGGCCTCGTGTCGTCGGCCGAGGAGCGCCTCGCCGAAGAGGCCATCCGTGGCACGGTGTACCTGTTCAAGAACAACACCGACTCGGCGGGCAACAGCTACGGCTGCCACGAGAACTACCTCACCCGGCGTTCCGACGACATCGCCCACTACGCCGAGGTGCTCATCCCGTTCTTCGTCAGCCGGCAGATCTACACCGGCGCCGGCAAGGTGCTCCACACCGCCCGCGGCGCGTCCTACTCGATCGCCCAGCGGGCCGAGCACATCTGGGAGGGCGTCTCGTCGGCCACCACGCGCAGCCGGCCGATCATCAACACCCGCGACGAGCCGCACGCCGACGCCGAGCGCTACCGGCGCCTCCACGTCATCGTCGGCGACTCCAACATGAGCGAGTACACGACGTTCGTGAAGGTCGGCGCGGCAGCCGTCATGCTGCGGATGCTCGAGGACCGCCGGGTGGTGCTGCGGGACATGACGCTCGAGAACCCGATCCGGGCGATCCGCGAGATCAGCCACGACACCACTTGTCGCCGCCTGGTCCGCCTGGCCAACGGCCGTGAGGTGAGCGCCCTCGACATCCAGCGCGAGTACCTCGACCGGGCACTGCGCTACGCCGAGACCCGGGGGCTGCCTCCGCTCGAGCAGCGGGCGCTCGAGATGTGGGAGCACTGCATCTCGACCATCGAGAACGACCCGATGAAGCTCGACCGCGAGGTCGACTGGGTCATCAAGTACAAGCTGCTCGAAGCGTTCCGCGAGCGTCACGGCCTCCCGTTCGGCCACCCGCGAGTCCAGCTCCTCGACTTGCAGTACCACGACGTCTGCCGGCCGCGCAGCCCGTTCTACAAGATGCAGGCCAAAGGCTTCGTGGAGCGGATGTGCACCGACGCCGACATCGAGAACGCCGTCGAGCAGCCGCCGCAGACCACGCGGGCCCGCCTCCGCGGCGAGTTCGTTCGCAAGGCGAAAGAGCGCAAGCGGGATTACACGGTTGACTGGGTGCATCTCAAGCTGAATGACCAGGCGCAGCGGACGGTGCTCTGCAAGGATCCCTTCAAGAGCCGCGACGAACGGGTCGAGAAGCTGATCGATTCGCTGTAGGAACCACACGCCTCATGACTGATCCTTTCGAACCGCCGCAACCACCCGCGGCCGGAGCGGACCCCACCTCTGCCTACCCGCTCGAGCTCGCCGACGCCGAGGCGGCACCGACGGTGATCGACGAGGATGGCGGCGAGTTCGACGACGAGGAGACCGAGGCGGCTGCGGCGTCACGGCGCCGCAAGCGCCGGGCCCGGGGGCTGATCGACTGGATCGTCGTCGTCGGCATCGCCCTCATCGTCGCCTTCGTGGTGCGCACGTACGTGCTCGCTCACTTCGTGGTCGACGGCCACTCGATGGACTACACGCTCCACGACGGCGACCGGGTCTTCGTCAACAAGCTCTCGTATCGGCTCCACGATCCCCGACGGGGTGACGTGGTGGTCCTGCACCAGCGCGCCGTCAACGGCGAGGGCACGAATCGCGACCTGATCAAGCGCGTCATCGCCCTGCCCGGTGAGACGATCGCCATGCGCAACTGCGTCGTGACCATCGACGGCGTCGTGCTCGAGGAGCCCTACCTCGACGACACGGTGGTCACGCCGGGCAACTGCGGGCCGGAGATCGCTCCGACGCTGGTGGAGGACGGTCACGTCTTCGTCATGGGCGACAACCGCCCCGAGTCGCAGGACTCGCGTGCCCTCGGGGCCATCGACGAGGACGATCTCGTCGGCCGGGCGTTCGTCGTGTTCTGGCCCACCAGCAACTGGCGCTGGTTGTAGGTTCGTCCTCACTCCGCATCGCTCGCTGCGCTCGCTCGCTCCGTTGCGGCGAGGGTTGATTGAGCTCGCTTCGCTCGCACTGAAGAGTTGAAAGAGGCGGCGGCGCAGCAAGCTGCGCTGATCGCCGCATCGGAGGGGGAATCCCCCTCCGAGCCACCCCCTTCGGCGCCCCGCTCGTTGGTCGTCTCGCGACCGGTCTCCAACTGCGCGTTTGGGGAATAGGCCTGCGTGTTGGTCGGCTCGCGACGGGTTTCCATCCGCGCGGTGGGCGACTGACCCATCCGAGTGCTGAAGCGCGCCGGAGTGTTGGGGGACCCCCGTCGGGGCGTTCGACACTCGGATGGTTGGTCAGAAGCGGACGGGGGTGGGGTCGGGCGGTTCGGCGGCGATGGCGTCGACCATGACGTCGACGTGATCGCTGAACACGCCGTCGATGCCCATCCGGATCAGCGGGCGCAGCAGGTGCTCGAACTGCAGGTCCCACGCGAAGGCGATGCGCTCGAAGCGGTGGAAGAGCGTGACCAGGCCGCCGTTCCAGTCGGTGTGGTGCATGTTGACGGCGTCGATGCCGAGCTCGGCGAGGTTGGCGGCTCGCCGTTCCGGCCCGTGCTCCAGGCGGTTGAGGCGGGTTGAGTTGACGAGCTTGACGTCGTCGTCGAGGGGCCGGAGCTCGACGAGCTCGCCGACGCCGGGATGACACAGCCAGAGCCGGGGGAGAAGGTCGGGCGCGGCCTCCCGGACGGTGTCGATGACACGGGGCCCGATGCCCGGCTGCTTGAGGTCGAGCGACAGGTGGTAGCCGCTCCCGCAGCGGTCGACGAGCTCGCCCAGCGACGGGATGTGCTCGGGAAGCTCGTCGCGCCGCATCTCGGTGATCGGGCGCTTGCGCAGGCCTCGCTTCACCATGCCGTCGTGGTCGAGCACGGCCACGCCATCGGCCGTGACCCACACGTCGCTCTCCAGGCCGGTGGCCCCGAGCTTGAGGCCCAGGGCGAAGGCGTCGAGGGTGTTCTCCCGGGCGTGGGCCCGGGCGCCACGGTGCCCGAAGCCGATCGGTTCGGGAAGCAACGATGGCAGCCGCTGTTGCACCACGACTCCACACCGTACCGGCCCGCCGATCCGGGCACCGATCGTGGCATTCGCCGATCTGGGCACCGATCGTCGCACGGATGGCACAGACGGTGTCCAGATCGATGCGGGCAGCGCCGTCCTCGTCGGCGGGACCCAGAAATCTTGTCCGTTTCGCTCCCGCACGCGCGCTCCGGGGAGGCATGAAGCTTCACCTCATCGACACGTTTGCCAGCCGGCATCACGCGCTCGTCACGCTCGACGCGTTCGTCGACGCCGGCCTGTCGCGAAGCACCTTCTATCGAGCCGTGCGGGCTCACGACCTCGTCCTCGTCTACCCAGGCGTCGCTCGCCTCGCCGGGTCGGTGGATTCCTCGCTCCAGCGCTGTCATGCCGCCGTCCTCGCCGCCGGCCCGGGAGCGATGGCGTCTCATCGAAGTGCGGCATGGCTGTGGGGCGTTCCGAGGCCGACCGGCGATCCATTCGACGTCATCCTCCCCGGACGCGGGCGGCGGTCATCGGCCCAACTCCACGGGGTGGAGATCCATCGCCCGCGGGATCAGGGTGATCTGAGGCCCAGCCATCGCCACGACATCCCCTGCACGAACATCCTGCGAACGCTGTGTGATCTCGGCGCCGTGGACGAGCCAGGCGTGAACCCAGCGGTCGGCCACGTGCTCACCAACAGCCTCGCCAGCGCCGGCGCTCTCGACCGAGCCGTGTGCTCGCACTCGCGTCAGGGGCGCCACGGCATCGTCGCATTCCGGGCGGCGCTTCGGGACTGGACGATCGACGGGAAGCTGCGCGACAGCGAACTGGAGAAGCGCATGAACCGGCTCCGCCGCCGCTACGGGTTGCCGCCGATGGAGTTCCACGCCGTGATCATCGGCAAGGAGGTCGATTTCCACGTCACCGGCACCCCGATCGTCGTGGAGTGCGACGGGTTCTCCATTCACGGTCGCCGGGAGTCGTTCGAGAAGGATCGACGACGCGACGCTGAGCTGGCGGCCGCGGGATACATCGTGCTGCGGATCACATGGCGGGCGCTCGTCGACCGCCCGAAGTGGGTCGTGTCGGTGATCAACGGGGCCGTCGTCCGGTGGGAGCGTGCCCTCTCCCGGCCGGCATGAGCCACTACCCCCGATCTGGGCACCGATCGTCGCAGATCTGGCACAAACGGTGTCCGGATCGCCGAATGACACGATCGGTGCCCAGATCGTGGGGCGGGCGGCGGGCGGGAGGTCCGTCGTAGACTGCGCGACGTGTTCAACCTGTCCGGGAGCGAGATCGTCGTGATCCTGCTCCTCGCTCTGGTGGTGCTCGGACCCGACAAGCTGCCCGAAGCCATGCGCAAGGCCGGCAAGACGTGGGCCGAGCTGCGCAAGCTCAGCAGCGGCTTCCAAGAGGAGGTCCGCAAGGGGTTCGACGAGCCCACCACCGAGGTCCGTCAGACGGCCGCGGCCATCAAGAAGGCCGCCACGCTGCCCAAGAACCCGGTGAAGGGCGCCGTCAAGTCGCTGCTCGAGCCGCCCAAGACCGCGACGGCTACTGACACGACGGCCACCGACACGACAGCGACTCCGTCGGCGGATGCGGCCGAGGCCGCCGAGGTGGCGGCGACGATCGATGCCGAGGTCGATGCAGCGGCCGTCGTCGCCCAAGCGCCGATCGAGCCGACCGCAGCGACGCCGACCGAGCCGACCGCCGCAGCAACGCCGACCGAGCCGACCGCCGCAGCAACGCCGCCCGAGCCCGCAGCAGCGACGCCGCCCGAGCCCGCAGCAGCGACGCCGACCGAGCCGACCGCAGCGACGCCGCCCGAGCCCGCAGCAGCGA
>NZ_QKYK01000073.1 GCF_003426815.1 Desertimonas flava | reverse complement strand
GGCGGTCAGGTCGGTGTCGACCGTCTCGCACGACACGTCGCCGCTGGCGACGGACACCGACACACTCGTCGCTCGCTCGATGGAGACGTCCCCGCTCGCCGAGGTGATGTCCACGTCGCCGTAGCTCCCCGACAGCGTGACATCGGCCGCGGCGACGTGGACGGCGACCGCGGAGCCCGACGGCACGGCGACGCTGACGTCGAGCGATGGTGACCGCCCGAAGAAGCGCTTGACGTCGGGAGCGATGACCACGATCTCGTGGCCGTGCTGCTCGACGACGGTCGCCGCCGCGTGTTCGATGTCGCTGCTGTTGCCGGGCCGACCCGGCCGGACTTCGACGACCGTGTCGGTGCGCTCCGAGGCGGTCACGGTGATCTCGCCGGCGTCGAAGCGCACTCGGAGCGCGACGGGCTCAGGGGTGGTGAACGTAGCCATGGAACTCCTCCTGGAGTGGTCGGATGTTCGGTGGGCCGCCGCTAGCGGGCCCATCCGGAGATGCTGTTCCCGCGCCGATCGCCGGCGTGGCCTGACGTGCGGCGGGCCGAGCCGGCGGCGCCGGTGAGGGCATCGGTCAGGGCTCGCACGAGCCACGTGTTGACCGAGACGCCGATGGCGTTGGCGGCCTCCTCGATCTTCGACTTCAGCGAGTCGGGGAGGCGCAGCGAGATGCGGGCCGTGATGCCGTCGTCACCGTCGACCGACGGTGGTTCGGGCGGAGGCGGGGGGAGGGGGCGGTTCGGGCGGCGCCGGGGCCGTCACGACGAACTGGGGCTCGCGGCCACGCAGCCGGAGGTCGACCGAACCCGGAGCCATCTCGGCGGTGATCTCGTCGG
>NZ_QKYK01000072.1 GCF_003426815.1 Desertimonas flava | reverse complement strand
GGATCGGTGTCCACCGGCGGATCCGTCTCCACCGGCGGATCGGTCTCCACCGGCGGATCCGTCTCCACCGGCGGATCCGTCTCGACGGGCGGATCGGTCGGATCGGGGGTGTCCGTCGTCTCCACCGTCGGCTCGGTCGTCTCGGGGACCTCGACGCAATCGGTGGGGAGGTCCACCACGTGCACGTAGATGTCGCCCTCGTGGATCATCGTCGGGTCGACGGCGTCGACGTCGACCGGGGCGACGTACCCGTCGGACTCGAACAACACCACGTGGATCGGCACCGGGTCGCCCTCGGGGGTCACGTAGGTGTCGTCGGGGGGGAGGTAGCTCAGCGAGGAGAGCACCGACTGGATCTGCTCCGCCGTGCCTCCCACGGAGAACGCACCGCCGAACGCCAGGTGCGTCAGGGCGAATCCGCTCGTGTCGGCGCCGACGAGGAGCGAACCGCGGTCGTCGGTGCCGGTCGGGGCGATCTCGACGACGGCGACCAGGCAGGTGCCGGTGGTGTCGCCCATCACCGGGTCGTAGGTGCACCCGCTGCTGTCGAAGCCGGGAGCGATGGCGATGTCACGGCCCTCGCCGGTCACGGGATCCGGCGCCGCGGTGAAGTCGACCTGGACGCCCCGCGACGTGTACACGTGCTGGGGCAGGCTGGTGAACCACGGGTCGACGGCGTCCTCCATGCCGGCGACGACCACGCCGGCGACGACCACGCCGGCGGCGGCCGCCGGACCGGCAGCCGAGACACCGGGTCCGGGCATCAGCGTCACGCCACCGACGGCGACACCGGCCGCCAGCACCAAGCTGATTGTGCGGCCACGAATTGCGCTCATGGGAGCTCCTTTCAGGACGACTCGTCGTTGAGCCGTCGTGATGTTCAAGAGCACCGGCCGCCACCCCGCTCGCGTGTTTCACCCGGGAACATTCACTCCGGTGACCCGGCGAGAACTCGGAACGCGACGACGGGACGGGCCACACCTCATCGGTGCGGACCGTCCCGTCGTCTGGGGGCGCTCTGTTGATGGGCTCTCGGCTACCGCTCCGACTTGCCGCGGATGGCGAGCAGGGTCGCACCGCTGGCCGTCAGCAGCCCGGCGAGGGCGGCGATCAGCAGCGTGGGTGAACCCGTCTCGGGCAGGGTCCCACTC
>NZ_QKYK01000071.1 GCF_003426815.1 Desertimonas flava | reverse complement strand
AACGTGTCGCGGTCGATCACGACGTTGACGCACACATCGATGCCATGGCCGTCCAACGGCGCACCGGCGGCGGCTTCGCAGATCGCCGACAAGGCATCCATCCGCCGCTGCCCGGCCGAGCGGGCCAGCTGTGACTGGCTGTAGCCGTCGCCGTAGACCGCCTTGGCGTGCTCGCAGTCGGCGAGGTATTCGCTGTGGGCGTAAGCGTCGAGGACCGCTTTGATGGCGGCGGCTTGGGCGTTGGTCATCTGCCCCGACAGGTACGTCGTCTCCCCGACCGTGGACATGCGGAGGCGGCGGGCGCGGTCGGCGTGGTCGGCGGTGTGGTTGGGGCCGTCGAGGTCGACGAGGCGTTCGAACTCGCGGAGCTTCTCGCAGTACAGGTCGTAGTCGTCGAACACCGCCCAATCGACCAACTGATCGAGCACCGGCATCACGTAGCGGCCGACCCGTGGGTGGGCGTGCAGGCGGGCCAACTGGCGGACCTGAGCAATCCCGATGCGACCCTCCGACAGCAAAACCTCCAGGTGCGGTGCCTCGCGGAACAACTCGATCGCCTGCGCCTGGCGCAAGGCGTCGAGACCGGGTTCCCGGATCGAGGCGACGAGCCAGTTCTTCACCGTTCGATGTCCGTCCAACACATGGAGGCTGCGTTGGTCGGCGTCGGCGGCGACTGCGACGGTGGCCGCCTCGACCCCACGAGCAACCCGGGCGAGGTCGCCCAACACGGCGCCGAGCACACGATCACGGGCCGTGCCCGTCAGAGCGCCGACCTGCTCGCGTACGGTGGCGAGGAACGTGTCGACAGGGCCGGCGAGTGGGCCGCGTACCGGGTCGGGGGGTTCGTGGAACGTGCTGAACAGATCGATCAGGTCGACGGCGTGGCCGTCAGCGACATCAGAGGTGACCGACAACACCGCACCGACAGCCACCGCCATCGGATCATCGACAGCCTCCCCAGCCGCCGTCGGATCGTCCATCACCGCCATACACCCACCCTAAACAAGGGGTGCTACAGAGTTTCTGGATGCCGTGCTCGGAGGTGGCGCAGCGATGGCGGGGTCAGGCGGCCGGTTCGAGGGTGACTTTGACGCCGAGTTGTTCGAGCTGGTTGACGAGTTGTTTTTTGCGTCGTTCGGGGTCGAGGCGGCGGTTCCGGTAGTTGTCGCCCATCTCGTTGTAGGCGGTGTGTTCGTGGAGCATCCACCAGATCACCACGAGCAGGTGGTGGCCGACAGCGAAGACCGCCC
>NZ_QKYK01000070.1 GCF_003426815.1 Desertimonas flava | reverse complement strand
GCGGCGGCGGAGTTGCTCCTTTGTCAAGGAGGGTGGTCATGCGGCGATGGGTTGGGCTTGTTGGCGGGTGTCGTTCCACATGCGTCGGATGATGCGGTCGGCGAGGCGGCGTTTGTGAGCGCGGCGGGCTTCTTTGGCGGTTTTGCCTTCGCTGCGTTTGCGGGTGAGGTAGTCGCGGGCTTCGGGGTGGAATCGGGCTTGGGTGACCGACATGGTGTGGATCATCGAGTTGACGCGTCGGTTGCCGCCGAGGTCGAGGCGGTGTCGGACGGGTTGGCTGGCGCCTTCGCCCGACGACACGGCGACGGCGGCGACGCCGCACCAGCGGGCGAAGGCTGCTTCGTCGCGAAAGCGGAACGGGTCGCCGATTTCGATGAGGAGTCCGGCCGCGTTGGTGAAGCTGATGCCGACTTCGTCGCACAAGGTGGTGCCAGTCTTGGTGACGAGGCGGCCGATGTCGATGTCGAGTTGCTTGATCCGTCGGGTGAGGTCGTTGTAGTCGTCGAGGAGCTCGGCGAGACGGGCCAGACGTGTGCGGGTGACGGGATGGGTGTCGTCGTGGTGGGTGGCAGCGCGCTTGAGGCGGCGCAGTGTGGTGCCGCGCCGTCCGATCTTGTCGAGTGTGTCGATGGGCAGTTTGGCGAGCACGGCCTCGGCCTGGTTCAAGGCGATCTTGCGGCGTTGCACCAGGTCAGCACGCCAGGCGTGCACGACGGCGAGCTCATCGACGACGTCGTTACGGCAGGCAGCGCGGGCCGGGCCCAAGGCGTCGTCAGCCGCCGTGGCGCGGGCAATGGCCAAGGCGTCCTCACGGTCGGTTTTGGGGCGGCGACGTTGCCGGCGACGCTGCGCGGTGCGGCGGGCTGGGACCTCACGAACGTCGAAACCGGCCTCGACCAGCGCAGTGGCGAACTGCAGCCCGTGGCCGGCGGAACCTTCAACACCGACTCGGACCACGTTGCGGGTTCGCAGTTCGGTGATCATCGACTCGATTCCTGCTGCATCGTTGGTGGCGTGGACGACGTCGAGTTCGCGACCCAACGCGTCGATCACGGCCAGCGTGATCGACAGCTTGTGCGGGTCGGCGCCCGCGACATGGTGGTGGTGCTCAGTCATAGTGTTGAACACGTCCTTCTGTTGTCGTTGAACGGAAGGCCCGCGATGGCGGGACGGCACGGCATAGCTGGGTCCAGCAGGCTCAAGCTCCTTTCAAGCCAGCGCTGTCTCGCCATCGCACCGACGCCGCCCGGCAAAACTCCGCTTGATCACGGCACGGCGCCGCGACACCAAGCTCCAGAGCCATGGCAACGCCAGTGACGATGGCCTACCCGACCGATCAGGCCGACCGGCCGGCAACCACCATTATGAACACCCAGCAAGCTCCGCT
>NZ_QKYK01000007.1 GCF_003426815.1 Desertimonas flava | reverse complement strand
CGGCGCAGCCGCCGGCTGGGTGGCCGGGGCAGCGGACGGCGGGGTGGCCGGGGCGGCGGGCGGCGCAGCGGCTTGCGCCCAGCGCTGGCGCTGGCGGCGCTGCACGCGCCCGTGCACCGAACTGGCGACGGCTGCCCTGCTGGCGGTTCGCAAGAGTCCCATCGGGTTCCTTCTGTTGTCGTATCGGTCGGTTGTCGGATCGGTCCCGGCGTCGCCGCGTCAGGCGTCGTCCCCGGCGTCGAGGGCGGCGATCAGTTCCTCGGGGTGGACGACCCCCTCGGCCACCACGCGTACTCCATGTTCGCTCCACGGACCGACCACGGAGTGGATCCACAGATTCTCGTACACGAGGACGAGGGCGACGGACCCTGCGTCGAGTTCGTCGGCGAGGCCCTCGAGATCGTCTGACTGCAGCAGGCCGGCCGACGCTCCGTCCCACGCCGAGGCGTCCACGCCCAGGAGCGCGGACGCGTCGGCGGTGGTCAGGATGCGGCAGTTCCCTCCGTCGTTGACGACGAACTCGGCGTCGAGCACGCCGATGACCCCGTCGTCGGCGAGGCGCAGCAGGGCGTCGAGGTCGGCCGCGACGGCCGACGCGGCGGGAAGCTGCAAGACGAGGTAGTCGACCGGGGCCAGCAGGTCGTCGGATGCTGTCATGAGCTACCAGGTGCACCGACCGTCCGACACCTGACTACACCCGAAGCGGGTGTGGCACGGGGCGTGACCTGCGAGTTTCGTTGACGGTGTCGTCCGCCCTCCCCGGGCACCGCTGCGAAAGTATGAGGTCGTTGATGTTCGGTGCAGATTTCGGCGTCGGTCAGGTGGTCTGGTCGTTCGTCTGGTTCTTCCTGTTCTTCGTCTGGATCATGCTGTTGTTCCGCGTGTTCGGCGACCTGTTCCGGAGCACCGACATGCGCGGCGTCACGAAGGTGCTGTGGGTGCTGTTCGTGATCGTCCTGCCGTACCTCGGCGTGTTCCTCTACCTGATCACCCGCGGCGACAAGATGGCCGCCCGGGAGGCGAACGAGGCCCGGGCGTACGAGGACTCGGTGCGGCAGTACATCCGCGAGTCCGCCGGTACCTCGGCGAGCGCCGCCGACGAGCTCGAGCGGTTGGCGAGCCTCCGTGACCGCGGCGTGATCGACGAGACCGAGTTCGGCCGGCTCAAGGCCAAGGTCCTCGGGTAGTCGGGCCCGCCGCACATGTCCGACACCAGCAGCTCCGGGGGCGGCCTCACGATCACGCCGAAGATGGTCATCATCGCGGTGCTCGCCGTGCTGGCCGTGGTGTTCGTGTTCCAGAACACCGACTCGGCGAAGCTCAAGGTCATCTTCTTCACGATCACGATGCCTCGCTGGATCGCCTTCGTGATCCTGCTCGTGATCGGGGCGATCATCGGCTACGTCGGGCGCGGCGTTCGCGCCAAGCGCGCCGCCGGCTGAGCACCGTCACCTCCGAGAAGGCCCACGAAGGAGCTGATCCATGGCGACCGTCACGTTCCGCAACGTCCGGGTGTTCCCCGGCCACGGGTCGGCGCTCCTGCCGGCGAGCGACGTCACGGTCGACGGGACGACGATCTCGTCGATCGCCGACCACGACCCCGCCGCTGCTCCCGGCGACGGCGGGGCGTCGATCGACGGTCGCGGCCGCACGCTGATGCCCGGGCTCATCGACGCCCACTGGCACGCCGCGTTCACGAGCATCAGCCCGCTGGTCGCCCTGCTCGCCGACCCGTACTACATCATCCTCGTCGCCGGTCAGCAGGCGACGGCCACGCTGATGCGCGGGTTCACGACCGTCCGCGACTGCGGTGGGCCGACGTTCGGGCTGAAGAAGGCGATCGACGAGGGCGTGCTGCCCGGACCTCGTATCTACCCCGCCGGGGCGATGATCACCCAGACGTCGGGGCACGGCGACTTCCGCTTCCCCAACGACCTGCCGCGCGACCCGTGCTGCGGGCTCGCCCACATCGAGAAGGTCGGGGCGGCGGCCATCGCCGACGGCGCCGACAACGTGCTGCGCGTCTGCCGTGAGCAGCTGATGCTCGGCGCGTCGCACCTGAAGCTGATGGCCGGCGGTGGCGTGTCCTCGCCGGCCGACCCGCTCGACGTGACGCAGTACACCGAACGTGAGCTGCGGTCCGGTGTGGAGGCGGCGGAGAACTGGGGCACGTACGTGATGGTGCATGCGTACACGCCACGGTCGATCCAGCAGGCGTTGCGGGCCGGCGTCCGGTCGATCGAGCACGGCCATCTCGTCGATCAGGAGACGGTCGAGATGATCGCCGAGGCCGGCGCGTGGTGGTGCCTCCAGCCCTTCCTCGACGATGAGGACGCCGCGCCGGTGCCGCCCGGGTCCGAGGGCAAGTTCCGCGAGATGGTCACCGGCACCGAGAACGCCTACCGCCTGGCGAGGGAGAACGACGTCAAGGTGGCGTGGGGCACCGACGTGTTGTTCTCCGGCGATCTCGCCGCGAAACAGGGCAAGCTGCTGGCGAAGATGACCCGCTGGTACTCGCCGGCCGAAGCCCTCTCGCTCGCCACGTCCGTCAACGCCGAGCTGCTGCAGCTGTCGGGACCCCGCAACCCGTATCCAGGCGTGCTCGGCCGCGTCGAGGAGGGTGCCATCGCCGATCTCCTGCTCGTCGACGGCGACCCCCTCGCCGACATCGGACTGCTCGCCGACCCCGCCGCCAACCTCAAGGTGATCATGAAGGGCGGCACCGTCGTGAAGGACGAGTCGTAGCGGCGCCGCCGCTGCGACGGTGATGTTCTGGGTCGCCGTCGGAGACGCGCTCCCCGTAGCGCTGGCGATCGGCTTGAGCCCGTTCGCCATCGTCACCGCCGTCGTCCTGCTGATGGCGGAGGGCGGACGGGCCAAGGCTGCCTTGTTCGCCCTCGGCTGGATGCTGACGATCGTCGTCATGACGCTCGTCGCCGCTCTGGTGATCGATGCCGCTGACGACGCCGACTCGTCCGCTACCGAGGACGGCGTCAACATCGCCCAGATCGTCATCGGCCTGGCCTTCTTCGCGCTGGCGTGGAAGTCGTGGCGTTCGCGGCCCGACCCGAACGCCGAGCAGACCACCGTGAGCCGCCAGGTGCGGATGCTCGACCGGATGAGTCGCATCGGCCCGCTCGGTGCCTTCGGTTTCGGGTTGCTGCAGGGCATCGCCGTCGTGAAGAACATCCCCCTCGCGCTGTCGGGCGGGGCACGGATCGGCGAAGCCGAGCTGGGTGGCGTTCAGGTCGCCGCGGCGCTGATCATCTTCGGGATCGTGGCGTCGGTGGGGATGATCGCGCTGGTTGTCGTGGCCGTCGTCGGCGGGAGCCGGCTCGACCCGTCGATCGCCTCGCTGCGGACCTGGCTCGAGGACAACATGGTGACCATCAGCATCGTCGTGATGCTCATGATTGGCGCCTTCCTCCTCGGCAAGGGCCTCGCCGTCCTCGGCTGAACGAGGTCGGCGAGCGGTATGTGCTCCACCGCCTCCTTGTCGAAGCCGGACATGTCCTCGGTGCAATTGTCGACGAGGAGGCGCCATCGAGTCGTCGATCGCCTGATCGTCACCCGGCGCGGGTTGGCCGGATGCGCGACGAGCTCGTCGATCTGGTCCGCCGGGTCGTAGCGCCGGGGCACCGTGCTCGGCGCGCCTGTCACGCCGACCCGGCCGCCACAGAGTCCCGCCCTGGTGCACGACGCAGAGCCCAGAAGGCGGGTCCGTGTCGAGCGCCTAACGGCAGTTTTGGCGCTACTCCAATGCCGCGTCCGCTAGGGCCACGAGCTGGGTGTAGTAGGGCTGAGCGTCGTCCGGAAAGGCGAGCAGAGATCGAGCGAGCGCATCCCGAGCGGCGCGGAGCCGGTCCCCGTCGATGGGCAAGAGGCCGCCACCCTGCGCCCGCAACGCCCATCCGTAGATGTCGGCACCGATCATGACGGCATCGACTTCTCCGTAGTCGCGGCCCTTCTCAACGCTCGTGGGGAACGGTGCTGCGAAGTGTTCGGCCATCAGCTCGCGCAGTGCAGACACCGCGAAAGATTGCCCGATCTGGTGCATGCGCTCCTACCGGGTTGGCGAGGGGGCACTCGTCAGGCGCCTCTCCAGCCCTATTTCCGGTCGGCACCGAGCCAGACCAGAATCGACTTCGCTCCGGACCGCACCTCCTCCTCATCGGAGTGTGCCAATGGAACCCAGCGCTCGATGCGAAGCTGCCTCTGATGCGTCGCTTCGAAGAGTGCATCGGCTTGCCAGTCCCCGGAGGAGTCGTCGGCCCGATGCCATCCGATGGCGAAAAGTCTGAGCGCTGCGTCGGTCCGGGCCTCGAGCAGCGAAGCCGCAGCAGCACACGTCACTGAGGAATCATCTGCGTCGTTCAGTAGCGCCAGCAAGGCACCCTCAGCTCGCTCATCACCCGCACGCCAAGCCAGGGCGTACGCAGCGGCCCAACGATCCCGACAATCTCGAGAGCGCGCAAGCACCAGCGCCGCCTCGAGCTCGTCAGACATGCGCAGTTGGGGACCAGCGGGTGGCGGCGACATCGGCGGGACAATCGATGAGAACGCCGGGCTTCACCTCCATCTGCGTCATCAACGTCGCGGCGGGTGCAGATCATGACGCGCCTCCCTTCGCTCACCAAGCGCAAATCATGCCCGATCTGGTGCACGCCCTCCGACCGGGTTGGTGAGGGACACTCTCGGCAGGTGCTTGGTTATTGTCGAGTGATGATGATCGGCAGCGAACCGGCCGTCAGCGGAGTCACGTTCGGATCGAGGTGAACATGCGCGCCGGCGGGCGCGTCCTCGTCCGAAATCACGAGACACCACCGCGCCAGATCGCGGAGCCCGGCCGCAGTACCAGTGATCACGATCTCGTTGCTGCCGAACGTGACTGTCACGTCTCCGCCCTCGAGGTCGGCCACAGCGCCGCGGGACGGGTCGTACGAGCGCACAGTGATCGTCGGGCCTTGATGGGTCACGACGTCATTTTGGCCGGGCCACGACTCGCCTTCGGTTGCCCGATGGGACACTCTCGTCATGTGTGGGCGGGCCGGACCCTCGCCTGGTTGGCCGGGCACCGATCGGCAGTTACGGGTTCGGCTCGGAAGTGTCAGCGACGACCCGTAGTTCGACCATCGCACGGCGAAATTGCCGAGTCATTCGTGCCGCATCCTCCATCCAGCCAACGCGCCGCAGGCTGAGGTGAGCGGCGGCCCGTGCATCGACCCAGACGGGTCCAGGAGACCCCATCGCTGAGAGCTTGTTGAGATCCGCCTGGTCGCAGCCGTCCGACAGGCAACGAGCGGCAGCCATCGCGATTGCTGCGTACTCGTTCGCGTACCAAGAGAGGTCGTGCGCGTCGAACAGGTCCGACAACTGGCGGCCCAGGGCCCGCACTGTTTCAAGCTCGCGAACGCGTCCTCGGGGATCTGCCAACACCAGCGCATACTGCCCGATCTGGTGCTCCCGGACCTACCTGCGTGGTCGAGTACACAAGCACTGGCCGGCAACGCACCGTCGACACACACACCGGGTGCGACGGGCACCCTCGTGATCCGGCACTCGACCGATCAGCGTCGGGCTGGCCTGCAAGCAGGTACCCGCCGCCGCCCGTTCGACTGCTACTTCCGACGGGTGGAAGCAGCGCCCGGGCCCACGCCCCGACGTCTCAGTCCGTTCGAACCCGGCGCTGCGGCGAGGCGGGCCGCCGCGCCGACGATCCGCACCGAGCTGCCCGACGGGTCGACGTGGACGCTGGGTGACGGCGGCAAGGAGAGCTGCGGCGAATCGACCGGCTCGTCGTGACTGTCGTAGCCGGCGACGGCGACCACCAGATCGTCGCCGTCGGCCGTGATGCGCAGCGTGGTTGACTCGCTGCGCCGCACCATGCCGGCGAGCAGCTCCTGGGCGACGCGCAGGGCCACGACGGCCGCGGCCGGCGCCACCCCGTCGGGAACATCGGCGTCGAGCTCGACGACGGCGCCGACCTCCTCACGCGCCGCGTCCAGCTCCACTCGCATCGCCTCCACCAGCGCCCGTGACGTGTCGTCAGGCCCGGTCGCCCCGAGCGCCGACACGCTGTCGGGCCCCGGGGCCACGCTGAATCGCCACGTCCGCTCGGATCGCGCCCGCTCCAAGCTCCACAACAGTCCCGGGTCGACCGCCCGGTCGCGCTCGGCCTGCTCGGCTCGAGCCACCGCCTCGTCGGCGCGCCTCGTCGCCTCGCCGAGGTCGGCACGGAGCGACTCGATGGTCGCCGCGGCGGTCCGGGCCGCCTCGGCTGCCTCTGACTCGCCCTGCGTGGCCCGGTCGGTCGCGGCCGCCGTCGCCGCTTCGGCCACCGCCGTGGCACCTCGCTGGGCCGTGAGCTTCGAGCGGGTCGCCAGCCACGACCAGCTCGCCGCCACGGCCAGCACCCCGAACACCACAGCCAGCGTCCATGCCATCGAAGGTGACGTTACCCACCCGCTGGCTCGCCCGCCCGTCGTGGTCCCTCGAGCACCCGTCACCGGACGCGCCGACGCGCCCGCTGTTGAGGCGGGCGCGTCGGGTAGGGCGTCAAGGGGTGGTGATGGGGGAGCCGTCGGGGCGGTGGTAGGTCCAGCCGCGCGGGGAGCGGCGGGCGGTGAATCCGCGGCCGGTCTTGATGAGGTTGTGGAACCGGCAGAGCAGGTCGGCGTTCGACGGGGAGGTGGTCCCGCCCTTGGGCCATTCCGTGGCGTGGTCGGTTTCGAGGTGGCGGTTCCGGCATCCCGGATAGGTACATCGTCCGCTGTAGCCGTCGAGCAGGGCCTGAACGTGAGCGGCGTGTTTGGTGCCGCGGGTGAAGCAGCGTTGCTTGCGGCCGGCGTCGATGACGACGCCATCACCACCGACCACGACTCGGCGGACGTGCCCGAGCAGCAGAGCGATGTCGACGGTGTCGGTGGGCGCCGTGGCCCCTGAGGCGAGCCGGCAGAGCGGCCGTGTCTGGCGGGCGAACCGGTCGATCGAGTCGTCGTTGCCGAGCCCGGCGATCGGAGTGGGGTCGAGTCGATCGCCGGGACCGGCATAGTCGGCTCCGGCGCACGGATCGGTGAGCCCGTCGAGATGGTCGACGAGTCGGGCGAGTGTGCCCCGATGCTGGTGGAAGGGGTCGACGAGATCGAGGAGTTGTTGTTCGAACGACGGCTGGTCGATGACGACGTCGACGACGAACTCGACCGGCTTCCCGTCGAGTGGGGCGTTGGCAGCGGCGCGGAACACCGCGATGAAGGCGTCGCCGGCGCGCTGGGACGGGCTGCGCTCGAGGTCGCTGCTGTCGATCGGGGCGTCGGGCAGACCGCGCCGGGCCCGCGCGGCGGCGACGTCGGCGAGGTACTCGGCGTACTTGAACGCCTCGAACACCTCCCTCACGAACTCGCCCTCGAGGGTGGGCAACATCGCATCGACGTAGGTCGCGTCGCCGACTGTTGACACGTGGGCGTTGCGATGGAACGCCGCCGTCCCCTGACGTTGCCGTGCCCCGTCCGCATCCAACCGGTCGCGCAGGTCGCTGACGAACGCGTGGAACTGGTCAGCAGAGACAGGGTTCGACCGCTTCCGTTCGCTCGTTCCTCGCTCACTGCAGCGGTCGAGTGATCGAAGAGCGGCTTCGCCGCGCCCAGCTGCAGGCGGCGGCCGGCAAAGCCGGCCCGTCCGCCGCATCAGGGGGCTACCGCCCCCCGAACCCCCCGACGGAGTCCGAGCACGGCACGGAGGCCGACCGGATCGTCATTCCGCGCGGTAGTGCGGAATGAGGCTGGACGGCGCCTCGGGATGGGGCACCCAGGACCGCACGCAGCGGTGGCCGTCCATGCCGACCCAGCCGCCACGATCGCACTCGGCGACCACGCCGGCGACCGTGGTGTCGAGCACGGAACGGGCCCGATGCACCGAGCGGGCCAGCGTGGACAGTTCTCGTAGCGAGCAACCGGCGACGGAGTCGGCGAGGCGCTTGTGGAGCGCCGCGGTCAGCTCGTCGACCTGGGCGGCGAGATCGACGATCTCGTCCCGGAGCCGACGCTCGCCACAGAGCCCGTCGCCGGCGTCAATACCCGTGTCGCCGCCGGCGACGACGTCATGCGACGTCGCCGGGCTGGTGAACGAGACGGGTGCCATCTCGAAATGGTACTGAAGATGTCGGCGGAGGTCAAGCACGTATGTACGAGTATTCGAGATCGAACCTGCGATGCTCTGGTATACACCTGTGCATCCAGTTTTCGAAATAACGATCTAGTCGCCAATATGAAAACGTCCTCATCCGAGTATGGAAGGACCCGAATCGGGCCCTTCCACACTCGGATGGAGGGGCGGGAGCGCGAAACGCTCAGGCGTTGCGGCGCGGGCGGCGGCGGGGGACGCGGTCGCTGAGGGTGTAGGTGACGACCAGCGTGAGCACGAGCAGCGCGCCCTGGATGAAGTCCTGGGCGTAGTAGGGCACGTTGAACATGGTGAGCCCGTTGAAGAGCACGCCCACGAACAGCGCGCCGATCACCGTGCCGAAGGCGTTGGGCCGGTTGGCGCCGAGTACGGCGAAGCCGATCAGCGCCGCCGCCACCGCCTGCAGCAGGTAGGCGTTGCCGGCACCGATGTCGCCGCGGCCGAGGCGGGCCGACAGCAGGATGCCGCCGATGGAGGTGATCACGCCCGACAGGACGTAGGCGAGCGCGCGGTAGCGCTGCACGGGGATGCCGGCCAGCCGAGCGGCGGCGGCGTTGCCGCCGATGGCGTACAGCGCCCGGCCCCAGCGGGTGTGGGCGAGGAACACGTACACCAGCACGGCGAGGACGAAGAGGAAGATCACCGGCACCGGGATCGACAGCACCTTGCCGTTGCCGAGATCGCGATAGGCGTCGGAGAACTTGCCGGGCGCCGTCTCGCCGCCGCCGATCGGCATGCCGACCGACACCGACTTGCCCGACGTGATGATCAGCGCCAGGCCCTGAAAGATGAACATCGATCCCAGTGTCGCGACGAGGTCGGGGACGCGAGCGACGATGACCAGCAGGGTGTTGACGATCGCCACGAGGAGGCCGGCGAGCAGGCCGGCGAGGACCGCCGCCCAGCCGCCGAGGTCGTAGCGGATCATCGCCATCGCCGTGACCATGACGACGAAGCTGACGTTGGCCCCGACCGACAGGTCGAAGCCACCGACGGTCATCGAGATCGTCACACCGAGGGCGACGATGGCGACGATCGCCACCGACTGGAGGATGATCAGTGAGTTGTCCCAGGTGCGAAAGCGCGGCTTGGCGGCCGAGAACCAGACGATCAGACCGGTGAGCATGGCGAGCAGCCCGTAGCGGTAGGCGAGCCTCGTCAGCGAGTTCATGGGGACGTCTCCTGCGTCTCGCCCGTGGCTGCGGATCGTGGCGCTTGGGCCATCAGGCGACTGAGTTCTTGGGTGGTCACGTCGGCGACCGAGAGTTCGCCGGTGACGTCGCCGCCGGCGACGACGATCACGCGGTCGGCGACTTGGACGATCTCGGCCGGGTCGGACGAGACGACGACGATGGCCACGTCGGCCGACCGCTGGCGCAGCTCGGCGACGATGTCGGCCCGGGCGCCGACGTCGACGCCGCGGAACGGCTCGTCGAGCAGGACGAGGCGGACCGAGCCGTCGAACCAGCGCCCGACGATGACCTTCTGCTGGTTGCCGCCCGACAGCTCGGTGAGCTCGGCCTCCATCCCGGGGCCGACGACGCCGAAGTCGTGGATGGTGCGCAGCGCGCTGCGCCGTTCGGCGCGGCCCGACAAGAGCGAGGCGCGACTGTGTTCGCGGAGGCGGGTGAGGCTCACGTGGTGCTTCACCGACCACGTGGGGATCACGGCCGCCGGGCCGCGCTCCTCGGCGACGAGGGCCACGCCGGCCCGCACCGCTTGCGCCGGGCTGGCCGGACGGTACGGCTGGCCGTCCAGTGTGAGCTCGCCGCTCTCCAGCGGCCGGGCCCCGAAGAGCTGCTCGAGCAGCTCGGTCTTGCCGGCGCCGACGAGTCCCGTGACGCCGACGATCTCGCCGAGCCGGACGTCGAGGTCGAACGGCGTGGCGTCGGGCCGGGTGCGCACGCCCCGGGCCGCCAACACGACGTCGGTGCCCGGTCGAGCCTCGTGTTCGAGCGACGGGGCGACCGCGCCGAGCATCGCCTCGACGAGCTGCTGGGCGCGGAACGGTCGGGGAAAGGTCTGCTGCACGACACCGTCGCGGAGCACCACGACCCGATCGGCGACGGCCTCGACCTCGGCGAGATCGTGCGACACGAAGATGACGGCAACACCCTCGGAGGCCAGTCGCCGCACGGTCGCCAGGAGGTGGGCACTCTCGCGAGCGGAGAGGCTCGACGTCGGCTCGTCGAGGACGAGCACGCGCAGGTGGTGAGCGAGGGCCCGGGCGATCAGCACCTGCTGCTGGTCGCTGGCCGGGAGCGATTCGATCGGGGCGTCGACGTCGACCGCCAATTCGGCCGCCCGGGCGATGTCGCGCGCCGCCTGTCGGGTGCGCCGGCCGTTGCGGAACACGCCGCCGGCGCGGGGTGCCAGCGAGTCGAGCGTGAGATTGTCGGCGACCGTGGTGCCGGGGACGATGCCGGCGTCGATCTCCTGGTGCACGGTCTGGATACCGGCACGGCGGGCGTCGAGCGGGGTGGTCGGGGCGAACGGCCGGCCGCCCACCTCCACCGTCCCCTCCGACGCGGCGACCGCGCCGGAGAGGATCTTGATGAGGGTGGATTTCCCGGCGCCGTTGCTGCCGACGAGGCCGATCACCTCGCCGGCAGCGACGTCGAAGGACACCTTCCTGAGCACCTCGGACGTGCCGTAGCGCTTGGTCAGCGCCGAGATCCTCAGCGCCGGCGGACCGCCCGCGGCGCCGGGATCGCCGGCGGTGCTCAGGGTCGGTGAGGTCACTCGGCGGGGAGCCAGGGGATGGGCACGATCTCCGGCGTGCTCAGCTCGGGGATGAACTCGATGAGCTGGCCGACGTTCTCGATGCCCTCGTCACGGAGCAGCTGCTGGGTGATGAGCGCCGGCGGCACGACGATGGCGTCGGGCGTCTCGAGGCCGGCGGCGAGCAGGGCGGCGGCGCGCACGGCGACGGCGCCGACGTTGGACGCGTCGGTCCCCGCCGTGGCGACCCAGGGGCTGCCTTCCGCGGTCATCTCGGCGATGTCGGCGTTGGAGATGTCGGCGCCGTACACACGCACCTGATCCTCGAGACCGAGCTCGACGATGGCCTGCTTGGCGCCCTTGGCGAACTCGTCGTAGGGGGCGAAGATGGCCGTCACGTCGGGGTTGGCCTGGAGGGCGGCCTTGGCCTGCTCGGCGACCTGGGCCGCCGTGTTGTCGCTCACCACGCCGATCTGGGCGACCTCGTTGATGCCGGGGTTGGCGGCCTTGAACTCCTGCCACACGGCGTCGCGGCGGTCGAGCGGGGCGAAGCCGGCGACGTAGACGTAGATCACGTCACCCTCACCGCCCGTGTCCGCTCCGAGCACCTCGAGCACGGCGCCGGCCATCACCTCGTCGCTCTGGGTGAGCGTGACGACCTCGTGCTCGCCGGGGTCGACGTCGAAGGCGACGAGCGGGATCCCCGCGGCGACGGCCTCACCGATCGCCGGCTGGATGGTCTCGGGGAAGCCGTGGTCGACGATGATCGCGTCGGCGCCCTCGCTGACGGCCTGCTGCAGGTTCAGGGCATGACGGTCGTTGTCCCCGTCGGCGCTGAGGAAGTCGAGCTCGATCCCGAGCGCTTCGGCCTGGGCCTCGGCGCCGGCGCGCCACTGCTCGAAGTAGTCGCCGGCCGACAGCTGGGCGACGACCGCGATGTGGGCGCTGCCGTCGGCGAAGGCCGGCGGCACCTCAGCGGTGGCGGCGTCGGAGCCGGCGGGGGCCTCGCTGGCCGCGCCGGTGTCGTCGCTGGGCGGGGCGGTGGTGGCCGAAGCTGCCCCGGCGGCGATCGTGGCGGCGGTGAGTGCGCCGAGCGCCACGGCGCCGGCGAGCAGGCGACGATGGGGACGAATGGACATGGAGGCTCCTGTCTGAACGGTGGGAATGATGAACACCGGCTCGTCGAGCCGGTGCCGGTGGGAGTGGGAGTGGGAGTGGGTGTGACGGCTCGGTGGGCCCGGCGCGTCAAGCGCCGCGGCCGGCGACGATCGTGTCGAAGTCGGGGATGCGCTCGGCGATCGGGTTGCCCGTGAAGTCGCCCACCCAGCCGTTCTCGTCGCGGAAGAACCGGACCGCCGTGAAGTTCGGCTGGGTGCCCATGTCGAACCAGTGGGTGGTGCCCTTCGGGACGCTCAGCAGGTCGCCCTGCTCGCCCAGCACGGCGTACACGTCGTCGTCGAGGTGGAGGTAGAAGATGCCGCTGCCGGCGGCGAAGAAGCGCACCTCGTCATCGGCGTGGGTGTGCTCGGTGAGGAACTTCTGGCGGGCGCCGGCGGCGGTGGCCGCCCAGCCGGGATCGTCGCTCGGGTGCAGCCCGGCGACGTCGACGAGCACATAGCCCTGCTCCTCGGAGAGCTGGGCGATCGGTTCGGCGTAGGCGGCGAGCACGTCGTCGGAGGAGGCGTCGTCGGCCAGCCCCTCGACGACCGGCCAGCGGGCATACTCCACACCCTTGGCCGCCAGCGCCTCACGGATCTCAGCCTCGTCGTCGGTGGCCAGGGTCAGGGACGGCTCGTCTCCGTCGCGATAGATCGTCAGGTACGCCATGGGTCATGATGCTAATCCCGATCAATCAAGTCGCCTATGCCCGAAGCCCGAGACGGCCGGCACTCGACATGACACGTCCATCCCCACGTCCCATCCCATCGTCCCGATGAACGGAGCGAGATGACCGAATCCGACGCCGCCACTGACGAGGTTCTCGACGACTACGAGCTGCTGACCGTCGACACCGTGGCGGCCTACGTGGCCGGCCGCCCGGCCCTCGCCGAGCGCGTGGCACGGGTCGACGCGGTGCGCGAGGTGGGCGACGGCAACCTCAATCTCGTGTTCATCGTGACGGGCTCGGATCCGGCCGGCGATGCGGCGAGCCTCGTGGTCAAGCAGGCCCTGCCGTACGTGCGGGCCGATCCGTCGTGGCCGATGTCACCGACGCGCAACCACGCCGAGGCGCGGGCGCTGCGCGCTCACGGAGCACTCAGCCCCGACACCGTGCCCGCGCTGTACGACGTCGACGCCGCGCGGTACGCCTTCGCCGTGGAAGACCTGTCCGACCACGTCGTGTGGCGCTCGGCGCTCAACGACCGGCGTCGCCACGATGCCGCGCCGGTGCTCGGCCGGTACGTCGCGGAGGTGGCGTTCGGGACCTCGGCGTTCGGCGTCGATGCCGAGGCCCTCAAGCCGCTGGTGTCCGCGGCGATCAACCCGCCGCTGTGCAAGATCACCGAGCTGCTCGTCTTCTCGCAGCCCTACACGGCCGCCGGGCGCGACAGCGTCGCCGAGGCGAGCCGGGCCGACGTCGCCGCCTACGCCGACGATCCCGACGTGGTCGCCGCGATCGGGGCGGCGAAGTGGGGGTTCATGACCCACGCCGAGGCGCTGATCCACGGCGATCTCCACACGGGGTCGGTGATGGTGCGTGACGCCGACGATCCCCGAGGGCCGTCGACCAAGGCGTTCGACAGCGAGTTCGCCTTCTACGGACCGGTCGGCTTCGACCTCGGTCTGCTGTGGGCCAACCTCGTGCTCGCCGCCGCCCGCTCGGCGGCGCTGGGCGACGTCGACGATCTCGCCTGGCGTCTGGCCCAGGCCCCGCTCGCCTGGACCGGGTTCGAGAAGCGGTTCCGCGAGCTGTGGCCCGCCCGGGTCGACGCCGACGTCTTCACCGATCGGTTCCTCGAGGACTTCCTCGCCCGGGTCCGGGCGGATGCCCTCGCCGCCGCCGCCGCCGAGGCCGCCCGTCGGGTGATCGGCCCGTACCCGGTGTCCGACGTCGAGACGCTCGACGCCGGGCCGAAGGCGACGGCGGTGCGTGGAGTGCTCGCCGCCGCCCGCTACCTGCTGCTCGACACGCGCACCGCCGACGCGCCGACCGCCTTCGACCGCGTCGCCGACCTCCTTGCCGGCTGACGAGCGTTACGGTTGGTGCCAGGCACCATCCGTAACGCCGGACGCGATCCGCAGGGCGTAGCCGAAGAGCCAGTCGAGGCCCTCCGTGTGCCAGCGGGCCTGCTGCAGATCGGCGCCCCACACGTAGCTGCCGTGGCCGGCGACGATGACGCCGGGGATGTCACGGTCGTAGGCGGCTTCGAAACGGTCGCCGAGCTCGCCCATGTCCTGACTGTTGGCGATGACCGGCACGCGTACCACGTCGTCGTGGGCACGCCGCCCGATCGACTTGAGCATCTCGACGTCCCGCAGCACCACGCCGTCGGGCCAGCGGTGGGCGGCCTCGACGGCGTTGAGCGTGTGCACGTGCACCACGGCTCCGGCGCCGGTGAGGGCGGCGACGCGAGCGTGCAGGCCGGCCTCGGCCGACGGTCGCACGGTGTCGACGCCGGGTACGTCGACACCCGTCCCACCGTCGCCGACGACGGCCACGTCATGGGGTTCGAGCTCGCCCTTGTCGAGCCCGCTCGCCGTGATCGCGAGGAACAGCGGGTCGCGCTGGAGCACCTCGGAGAGGTTGCCGGCGGTGGCCCGCATCCAGCCGAGGGCGTTGAACCGGGCGGCCTCGGCGGCCAGGCGGGCCCCGGCGGCGAGCACGTCCGAGCGATCGGGCAGCGGCGCCGACATCAGACCGCGACCTCTCCGGCCGGCGTCGCCGCGAAGTACTCGCCGACACGCGCCGGGTCGAACGCGCCACGGTCGGTGACGATCTTGGTGACCAGCTCCGGCGGCGTGGCGTCGAACGCCGGATACCGACCGACGACACCGGCCACGGTGGTCGGCGCCCCGGCGAACGTCAGCAACTCGGCGCCGTCGCGCTCCTCCATGTGCACCCCGTCCATCGTGGGCGACTGGGCGTCGGGATGATCGACCATCGCGAGGTAGGGCACGCCGGCGTGACGGGCGGCGAGCGCCGCGGTGAACGTGCCGACCTTGTTGACCACGTGGCCGTCGAGGGTCACCCGGTCGGCCGCAGTGAGCAGCACGTCGACATCGCCCGACGCGAGGACGCCGGCCACCATCCCGTCGGTGATCAGCGTCGGGGTGTAGCCCATCTCGACGAGGGTCGGGGCGGTGAGCCGGGCGCCCTGCAGGTAGGGGCGGGTCTCGGTGCACACGAAGCTGAGCGACTTGCCGGCGTCCTGGGCGGCCGTCACGGCCCCGATGAGGAACTGGTCGGCCCAGCAGTGGGTGAGCACGGTCGAGCCGTCGGGGATCAGCGCCGCGGTGTGCCGTCCGATGGCCGCCGACGACTCGCGGTAGCGGGCGACGATCGCCTCGGCCGCGGTCGTGACGGACTCCACGAGCGCGGCGCCGCCCTCGCTCGCCGCCGGATCGTCGAGGACGGCGAGCGTGGAGGCGACGACGTCGCGGACGTGGTTGTTGGTCGGTCGCGTCGCGGCCAGGAGGCTCCCGGCCTCCCGCATCGCGTCGCGGGCCGCGCCGGCCGGCCGGCTCCGGTTCGCCCGCGCCGCCAGCACCATGCCGGCGGCGGCGGCGAACACCGGACCCGAGCTCTGCGTGACCATGTCACGAATGGCCGTTGCCACGTCCTCGACCGTTCGGCAATGCACCCAGCTGACATCGCGGGGATACACCCGCCGATCGAGGATGTCGACACCGCTGCCGTCGTCCTCGGCGAGCAGCCGCACCGAGTCGGCGAGCTGCGGAAGGCGCCTGGTCGTCACCCCTCAGACGTTAGGGCCGCGACCGCCGATCGCCATCGGCCCTGTTCCGCAGCCGGGCGGAGCCGGGCGACGCCACCGGAGAGTCAGTGCCGGGCCCGGCGAGCGGCCAGCTCGTCGGGCCGGAACTCCGGTGACCCGACCCAGGTGAGCAGGCGGGCCTCTCGAGCGCTGATCGCGTCGGCCGCGTCGAGCACGTCGCCGACAGCCTCGATCGGGATCTGCAGCGCACCGTGGCGGTCGGCGTGGACGAGGTCTCCGGCTTCGACGTGCAGCCCGCCCACGTCGACCGGCTCTCCCGTGGACACGACCCTGGTGTTGGCGCGGGCGACGCCGACGCCACGGGCCACGCACGCGAAGCCGAGCCCTTCGACCGCAGGCAGGTCGCGCACGAGCCCGTCGGTGACCACGCCGACGGCACCGAGTCGCGAGCAGATCGTGGCGTTGACCTCACCCCACAGGCAACCGGCGCCCTGGTCGCTGTCTCGCACGACGATGAGCTGAGGGCCCGGTGCCGCGGCGACCGCGGCGTACAAGGGCAGCATCGCGTCCCGTCGTGCCGCAGCGTCGGCGAACGGCGGCTCGGTACAGATCGTGACGGTCACGGCGAACCCGACGATCGGCGGGAGGGAGGGCAACACGCCGTGCAGGGGCGGGCGAGTGAAGCCGGTGGTGGCCGGACGGAGATCGAGGGAGTCGAGGGCGTTGGCCAGCGTCGGGGTGTCGAACCCGCCGAGTCGGGCGAGGACGTCCGCGTCGAGCGGTGATGCGATGTCGATGCTCATCACGCCACCGGCATGAGGAGAAGGGGCACGTGCTGCTGGCCGGCGTGGACGTCACGGTCGTTCGCCGATCCCGAGCTCACGGGCCGGGGGAACGAGATCTTGATGACGCGGAGGTCGGGGAGGCGGAAGATCCTCACGGCGCTGGCGTCGACCCGGTACAACGCGGCGATGCGGTCGGGGGTGAGGAGCGACTCGTCGGCCAGCTCTCGGTAGGCGTCGTCGGAGTCACAGAAGACGTCAAGGGTCTGCCAGAACGGGCCGGCGTTCTTCGAGCGCACGAGCTCGGCGACATCGCCCACGGTGCGGGCGGGGGCGGAGGTGGCGGCACTGGTCATGATGCGAAGATCTCCGTTCGGGACAGGTCGAGGGGGGAGTCGAGCTCGACCACGTGCTGCAGGACGAACTCGAACACGGGGCCGCGCGGCGTCTCGGCCGGCGATCCGGCAAAGGCGTAGCTGGGAAGGTCTCGCATGCCGGCGAGCGGCATGTGCAGCAGGTAGGGATTGGCGAACTTGGCGATCGCCGTAGCCGTCACCTGATCGCGCGCCGTGACGACGAGGAGGACCCCGACTTCGCGTGGGGGCGGCGAGGTGAGCGGCTCGAGCTCGCCGAGGACGGCATCGCGTCCGTAGCACCGCAGCTCGATGGTGTGGTCGTCGGGCGTCAACCCGAGCACCCGCTGCGCGCCGTCGGCCAGGAACGCCGCCATCGCGTCGAGCCATTCGTCGAGCCGGGTCAGGACTTCCGGATCCCGGATCCCGACCAGGACGATGGTCTGGTAGCCGGCGATCGCCGACCCCTCGAGCTTCATGGTGTGCACGGTCGCCGGCTCGAACGCCGACCCTTCGACGCGCACGCGCCGGTCGTCGAGTGCGAGATACGTGGCGCGGCTGGTGTCGAGCACACCGGCGGGCTCGCGCATGCGGAACGGGTCGGCGTTCTCGTACAGCATGTGAGCCGCGACCGATGTCGGCGTGCAGGCGCTGTCGGGGTTGAGCGGCTCGATCGTGAAGCCATCCACGTCGACCTCGAAGATGACGCCGCCGGTCCGCGGGTTGACGGTGCACTGACCGCCGCACTCGGCGGTCTTGGCGGCGTGCCACGACGGTCCGGGAGGGCAGCCGCGCATCAGCGGGACGGCCGCGAGCACGGCGGTGTCTGTGGTGCGGCCGGCGAGCACCACGTCGGCGCCCTGCTCGATGGCCCGCACGAGAGGGTCGTGCCCGAGCAGGCCGACGATGTGTTCGCAGCGGGCCACGGTGTGGGGCGTGAGTGCGCCGGCCGGCTCGAGCGGCGTGATCCGCCCGGCCTCGAGCCGGGCCACCACGGTCTCGGGATGCTGCTCGCTGTAGATCCTCGCCACGGTGGGGGAGAGACCCTCCTCCTCGGCGATCTTGTCGAGGATTCCCGCGACCCAGTCGACGCCGGCGTCGGTGCCGCTGGTGCCGCAGCTGCCCACGAGCAGGGGGATCCCGGCGCGTTGGGCGGCCACGAGGAGGATGCGCAGGTCGTGGGCGACGGCACGCTCGGCCGTCTTGGCGGTCGCCGCGCCCAGGTAGTACGGCCCGGAGTCGGTGGAGCCGCCGTCGACGGCGATGGCATGGGCGCCGAGCTCGATGCCGCGGGCCACGCTCTCGGGCGTGAATCCCGCCCCGAGCATGCCCGTGGGCACGAGCACCCGGGTGGTGACGGGCTCGGGGGACTCGTTCCGATCGTCGTGGTCAGGCATGCAGTGCTCCTCGTTGGCAGGGGGTTGGGTCGCAGGGGTGGGTGGTCAGGACGTGGGGAAGACGGTGCAGGCGTCGTGGCGGAACACCAGCCGGGGATGGTCGGGCAGCTTGGGTTCGGCGGTCTGGACGACCACCTCTGTGCCGCCGATGTCGACGATGTGGCGGTAGTGGTCGCCCACGAATCGCCGCCCGACGGACGTGCCGACCACCGCGGCCGCCGACCGGTCCACGACGTCGCCCGTGTCGAGACCGATGGCCTCGGGTCGGATGCCCACGTGGACCGGGCCCGTGGTCGTCCCGCGCGGGACGCCGATCGTCAGCACGGTGGACGTTCCGTCGATCACGACGTCGGCGAGGCCATCGCTGACCTGTTGTACCCTCGCCGGGAGGAGGTTGATGCGGCCGATGAAGTCGGCGACGAAGACATCGGCCGGCTGTCGGTAGATCTCCTCGGGGGTTCCCTCCTGGGCGATCCTGCCGTCGTTCATGACGATGATGCGGTCGCTCATCGACAGCGCCTCGTCCTGGTCGTGGGTGACGAAGATCGTCGTGATGCCGAGTCGCTCTTGCAGCTCGCGCAGCCACGTCCGGGCCCGCTCGCGCAGCTTGGCATCGAGGTTCGAGAACGGCTCGTCGAGCAGGAGCAGCCGGGGCGGGTGAGCGAGCGCCCTGGCGAGGGCGACGCGTTGCTGCTGACCGCCCGACAGCTGGTGCGGGTAGCGCGAGCCGAGATGATCGAGCTCGACGAGTTCGAGTACCTCGGCGACCCGGCGTCGTTGCTCGGCCTTGCCCACTCGGCGGAGCCGGAGGGGGTAGGCGACGTTGTCGTGGACGTCGAAGTGCGGCCAGACGGCGTACGACTGGAACACGACGCCGCACTCGCGACGCTCAGGGGGCACGACGAGCCGGCGTGACGAGTCGTACACCAGGTCGTCGCCGATGCGGATCTGCCCGCCGTCGGGTTGGTGCAGCCCGGCGACGGCCCACAGCGTGGTCGACTTCCCGCAGCCGCTCGGTCCGAGCAGGGTGAGGAGCTTGCCGTCCTCCGCCGTGAACGAGACGCGATCGAGGGCACGCTTCGTGCCGAACGACTTCTCGAGGTCGGTCACCGTGAGTTCGGTCATTGCGCAACCTTTCGGAAGGTCGACGGTCCGACGAGCAAGCGGGCGGTGCCGAGAACGACTGCGGTGATGACGAGCTGGATGATTCCGAGTGCGGCCACCGGTCCGGCCACGCCGGTCACCCAGAGGTTGAGCATCGTCAGGCCGATCACCTCGTTGCCCGGTGAGACCATGAACAGGGCCGGGTCGTAGTCGGCGAACATGGCGACGAAGAGCAGGACGTAGGACACGGCGATCGCCGGCCGCAGGAGGCGCACGACGATGGTGCGCATCGCCGTCAGCCAGTCGGCACCCGACACCCTGGCGGCACGATCGAGGTCGGCGCCGAGCGCGGCGAGCGCCGGGTAGAACGCGCTGTAGCCCAGGGCCAGGCTGCGGACGGCGAAGGCGATGCCGATCCCCCAGAGGCTCGACCGGACGATGCCCCCGGGGTCGATGACCGCGAACGACCAGAAGAACGCCATGCCCGTGACGAGGCCCGGGATGGCTCTGGGGTACAGAGTGACGTATTGCAACGAGCGGCGCAGTCGCATCTCCGAGCGGTGCGCGACGAGGGCGATGACGGTGATCACCACAGTGGTGAGCGCGCCGCCGACGGCGGCGATCAGCAGGCTGTTGGTGACCGACCGGCGAAAGGTGTCGTTGTCCGCGACGGTCCGGAAGTTGTCGAGCGTGACCACATCCCACGGGTCGATGAACGGGGTCAGGATCGAGGTGAACGCGCGGAGCAGCAGCCCGGCGGTCGGGATCGCGAGGGTGACGAGGAAGTAGGCGCCGAGGCCGAGCGACAGGGGCCAGCGCAACCAGCCGACCGACACGGGCGCCTGCCGCGCCGGCTTGCCGCTCGTCGTGGCGAAACGGTGGATGTCGCCGGCGAGGCGATTGCGCAGCAGGAGCATGGCGGTCATCGCGGCGAGCAGGACGACGGCACCGGCGGAGACCAGTCCCTGGCGGGGCGGGAACGTCGCGTTCCAGTTGTCCAGCAGGTAGGTGGAGATGAAGTCGATGTCGGCCGACGTGCCGAGGAGCAGCGGGATGCCCACCACCTCGAGACTGAGCGCGAAGGCGATGACACCGGCGTTGAGCACGCCCGGGCGCAGCAGGGGCACGGTCACCGACACGATGGCCCGCAGCGGGCTGGCGCCATGGCTGCGCGCGGCGTGCTCGAGGGTCGCGTCGATAGTGTTCATCGACGTGGTCACGACCATGTAGACGAGCGGCATCAAGGCGCCGACGGCGACGAGCGCCATCCCCGGGATCGAGTACAGATCCCAGAACACGGGGAACGGGGTGTGGGTGTCGATCCAGCTGCTGACGTAGCCGGCCTTCGAGTACATGGCGATCCAGCCGAGCATCAGGGGCAACCCGGGGAGCACGACCGGGGCGACGATCAGCACGCGCAGCAGCCGTCCGCCGGGAAGGGCGACACGATTGAGGAGCACCGCCATCGTGGTGCCGATCACGATGGAGGCCGTCGTGGTGAGGGCGGCGAAGATGACGGTGTTGCGCACGGCGGCCCACCAGGCCGTGTCGGTGAGCAGGTCGCCGTAGTTCTGCAGCGTGAACGACCCACCGTCGTCGTACAGCGGCGTGGTCCAGAGCGACGCCCACACCACCGGCACGAGCGGCCCGACGACCAGGACAACCGTGACGATCCACACGGCGTACTGCACGACGACCGACCGGTGTCGGCCGAACCGTCGGCGGGCGCGTGGCGCCGGCGCGAGGCGGGCCAGAGCACCGTGCTCGAATGGTGTGGACGCCGTCATGGGTCAGCGGCCGAAGGCGTCGTTCCAGCGGCTCTGGATCGCTTCGCGCTCGGTCTCGAGCGCCGGGTCGTAGTTGACGACGTTCATGTTCTCGTCGCCGATCTGGTCGGCGATCGCCTGGTACCCGTACGGGCAGTCGTTGCCGTCGAGGTACGGCGTGAGGCCGCCGGCGCAGAGGGCGTCCTGGCCCTCAGCGCTGAGGATCCACTCGATGAACAGTTGTGCCGAGGCGGGGGAGTCGGCGTCGGCCACGATGCCCATACCGCGCGGCACGAGCGGGGTGGCGTCCTCGAGGTAGCGGTAGTCGAGGACCGATCCCTGCGCATCGTTGTCGATCAACTGGCGCACGGCACCCGAGACGAAGAACGCGGCGGCGTACTCGCCGTTGACCGTCTTGTCGAGGAGGGCGCCGGTGCCCGACTCGGCGGCGGTGTGCGCACCGAGCGCGTCGAGCGTCGCCCACGCGTCGTCGCCACCAGCGGTGACGAACCCGAAGTTGGCCGTGTACGCCTGCGAGTTCTCGATCTCCACGGTGCCGATCCCACCGTCGATCTCGCCGGCGATCTCGGCGAGAGCGGCGAGCGTCGTGGGTTGCTCGTCGGGCGGGATGAGCATCTCGTTGTACATCGCCACCATCGGGTCGATGGACATCGTGAAGACCCCGTCGGCCTGGACGGCGAAATCCGGCAGGCCCTCCGCGGCGGATGGTTCGAAGGCGATCACGTCGCCCCGTTCCACGAGGTCGAGCCAGCCGACGGACTCGCTGGCGATGATCATGTCGGCGGTGGCGACGCCGGACGACGACTCGCTGAGATAGCGCTGGAACGCCTCCAGACCGCCGAGGTCGAACGTCTCGACGTCGATGTCGGGGTAGGCCTCGCCGAAGGCCTCGAGGATGGGTCCCCAGATGTTGTCACTGGGATTGCCGTAGATGACGAGCGTGTTCTCGCCGGCGCTGGCCGAGAGAAATCTGGTTGGTGACCCGTCCGGCGACGCCGCCGTGGTCGGCGACACGCCTGCGCCGACGGCGCTGATGCCGACGATGGCGACAGCGACGGCACGATGTGATGTTCGGTGCGACATGAACGTTCCCCTACTTGTTATGTGCTATAGCATTGGTGAGCGGACAGATCCGCTCGTGGTGTGGTCCGCGGTCGAGATCCGATTCAGCCGGTGAAGTGACGCGCCGCGCCCCGGGCGTGGTGGAGCATGAGCCGTTCGGCCTCGTCGGCATCGTGGCGCTCGACGGCCTCGAGGATGCGGCGGTGCTCGTCGTAGCGCTCGTCGTCGGTCCGGCCGGCGGTGACCTGGTCCTTGAGGAGCCGCACACGATGACGGAAGCTGAACGCGTTCACCGTCGACAGCCAGCGCAGGAGCACGGCATTGCCGCACGCCGACTCGAGCTCGGAATGGAACGCCCGGAGGCTGAGCAGCAGCATCTCCGCGGTTCGTTCGGGATAGGGCTCACCGTTGGCCAAGGCGGCACGCAGGTGTTCGCGATGCTCGTCCGCCTCGGCCAGGTGACGAGCAGCTGCGGCCACGGCGACGGGTGAGGCGTTGGTGGCGGCGAAGCGCACCGCCAGCGACCGGAGGTTCGCCTCGATCAGGGCGAACTCGTAGTCCGACGATTCCCGCGTGTCGAACACGACCAGCGTCCGGGCGCCCCGCCGCTCGATGAGGTGCTCCTGCTCGAGCCGGCGCAGCGCCTCGCGCACCGGCGTCGGGCTCACCGAGAGCGTGTCGGCGAGGCCGCGCTCGGTGATCCGTTCACCGGGAGCGAGCTCGCCGTTGGCGATGGCTCGACGGATGGCGTCGTACGCCTGCTCCGCCAGGGTCGGGGCGGTCAGCTCTTCCATCGGGCTGTCCCTCGTGGCGTCCGTGTCGCCGGATGTACACCACGACGTGTCGCTCCGGTCGCCCCCATCGAGAGCATACTCTACATGCTATAGCAACGGTGTCAAGGGGTGCCGATCCCCTCGGCGGGGCGGTGCCGAGGCGCCGCCTCCACGATGCCAGCGCCCAGGTGCCGCAGAGCGCGACGCTGGCGGCGATCCACACGCCGACGACGACGAGCACGTTGAACACCGCCCCACTCAGCACGACGCGTACGTGCCCGCTTCGGTCAATGCGTAGTCGTGCAGCTCGGCGACCCAGTCCGTGAAGAGGGCGAAGACCGACGCGTTGAGCCAGTCGCAGCGCAGCCGTTCGTCGTCGCGCAGCTCGATGGCGGCGAGCGTGCGGTGATCGTCACCGTCCCGGGCGTGTCCGGATTCGAGGGCGAGGTGGAAGTCGCCGAGGTAGCGCAGCTCGATGCCCTCGTCCCGTTCGAGCTGCCGGGCGATGGCGGCGGTGCGCTCGAACAGCACGTTGCCGGTCTCCTCGATCGCCTCGATGATCACCATGCGTTCGACAGGGGTGGCCCCGAAGATCAGGTGAGCGAGGCGGCTCGCCAGCATCCGGTTCACCTTGTGCCGATCGCTGTAGAGGCTGCCGAGCAACTCCGCCGGGGGCTGGGGTGTGTCGTACCCGAGACGGTCGAGATCCTCGAGATACCAGGGCCAGTGGTGGTCGTCCTCGTAGGTGTGGAGGTTCACGAGGTGCTGGTGGGGATCGTCGGACGACTCGTCACGCAGGACGTACTTGTTGAGATCGCCGAAATCCATGATGAACGGGGCCATGCACGGCATGAACCCGAGCCGCCGGCGAGCGGGGACGGACTCGTCCTCGAGGAATCGGAAGAAGGGCAGGGTCGAGTAGGCGCGCTTGGACGCCATGATGTTTCGCAGAACCTTTCGCATGCGGCGACTGTGCGCAGTCGGCATCGGGCGGACGCTTGGAGACCACGTGGAGGATTCTCCAGACGATCTCCACGGGACGGGGAGCGAGGGCCGGTCGGTCGATCGGCTGCTCCCGTCGACGGGGCTTGAACCCCGCGGGTGCTGGGTATGTGCTGCGGCATGTCGTCTCCATCGGTGGAGCCGGTAAGGATGTGAGCGCATCCACCATCGACCACCTCCGTGCCCGATCGCACGAAGAGGTGCGCGTGCAGCGGATCGTCTACTCGACGATGACCGCCCTGTTGACGCTCGTCGTCGGGTTGGCGGTCACCGACGCCTTGAAGCTGACGAACGTCTACGGCGTCAGGACGACCGACGCCAGCGCGACCGGCGGCGGCTACACGCTCGTGGTCGATCACGCCTCGGTCACCCGTCCCGGTCTGGCCACACCGTTCCGGATCGAGGTGCGCGCCGACGCCGGCTTCGACCAGCCGATCACCCTCGGTGTCGATCGTCACTACCTCGCCATGTGGGACGAGAACGGGTTGTCGCCGGCGCCGGCCGAGGAGACGGTTCGCGGGGAATGGGCCGACTGGACGTTCGACCCGCCCGACGGCGACGTGTTGCTCGTGTCGTTCGACGCCCGCGCCGAGCCGGGAGTGCAATCCGGGCGCGACGGCGCGGTCCAGCTGCTGATCGACGGGGACGTCGTCGCCGAGGTCGGCTTCCACACGAGGGTGATGCCCTGATGGAGATCGTCGCCCGGGCCACGGTCGTCTTCGTGCTGCTGTTCCTGCTCACGCGAGGCAGCAAGCGACGCACCCTGGCCGACTTCGCCCCGTTCGAGTTGCTCCTCCTGGTCGTGATCGGCGACATCGTCCAGCAGGGGGTCACGCAGGAGGACATGTCGCTCACCGGCGCCGTGCTCGCCACGAGCACCTTCGCCTTCTGGGTGACGGTGCTGTCGTTCGTCACGTGGCGCTGGCCACGTGCCGGGCGCGTGGTGGAAGGCGCGCCGCTCGTGATCATCCAGGACGGAGTGCCGATCGTCCATGTGCTCAAGGCCGAGCGGCTCCCGCTCGACGAGGTGTACGAGGCGGCGCGCCAGAACGGCATCGTGTCGCTCGACGACGTTCGTCTCGGGATCCTCGAGCCCACCGGGCGGATCTCGTTCATCATGAACGACACCAAGTCGTCTTGAATGCGCGGCGACGTCCTGATCTGCCCCGCCGGCCGTCCGGCGATGAGTTCTCCGGGCCGACACCGTCGCTGCTGGTATGACCACCCCGGATCCCGGTGTGCCCACTGCCGACGACGGGCGGGCGATCATCGATGCCAACGCCTACATGACGCTGGCCACGGCGGACGGCTCCGGCCGGCCATGGGCGTCACCGGTGTGGTTCAGCCATCGGTCGTACTCGCACCTCGTGTGGGTGTCGCGGCCCGGTGCGCGGCACTCCCGGAACATCGCCCAGCGACCCGAGGTCGGCATCGTCGTGTTCGACTCGACGGTGCCGATCGGCGACGGTCGGGGCGTCTACATGGACGCCATCGCCGCGGCGGTGGACGAGCACGAGGTTTCCGAATGGCTCGAGGTGTTCTCCGACCGGCTCGTCGCCCAGGGCGCCACGCACTGGCGGGAGCACCAGGTCACCAGCGACGCCCCGTTCCGCCTCTACGTCGCCACGGTGACCTTGGCCTACGTGCTGGACGATCACGACCAGCGCACCGCCGTGGATCTCGCGCCGTCCTGAGCGGTGGTCAGCGCCGGGCGAGGGGCCGCGTGTGGCGGAGCTTCGTCGGCATGTCGAGTCGCGGCGCGTCGTCGTCCTCGCAGCAGGCGATCAGCGGTGTGTAGCACGCGATCCCGTCGTGGTACGCCGCGACGTCGGTCCCCGGTTCCGCGTCGCGCTCCATCGGCTCGTAGCCGAGCTTCACGTAGCCGGCGCCCTGTTCGGTGATCGTGGTCTGGATGGCGCCGAAGGAGGCGAGGCGTGCCTCCTCGAACGACTTGAGGTCGTCGAGGTGGACGTTGGGGACGTTGACGTTGAGCGCCGTGGGTCGGCCGCTGCGGATCAGGGCGTCGAGCGCCAGTCCGGCGACGTGGCACGCCGTCTCCCAGTGCACCTCGGACCCGGTGCCGATCGACACGGCCATCGACGGGAGGCCGAACGTCGAGGCCGTGAGGGCGGCACCGACCGTGCCCGAGTGGAGCACGGCGTGGCCGAGGTTCGGGCCGCGGTTGATACCAGACAGGACGATCTCGGGTGGCGTGCCGAAGACCCCCACCGCCGCGGCTCTGACGATGAACGCCGGTGCCGCTTCGACGGCGTAGAAGCAGACGCCGGGCAGGCCGACGAGATCCCGCTCCTCGACGAGCAGCCGGCCGCCCTCCTCGACGGCGGTGAGCGAGGCACTGGCACCGCTCGCGTCCCAGCTGGGCGCGGCGACCGCTACCTGGTGACCCGCCTCGTGGGCGACCGACGCCAGAGCTCGGAGCCCTGCGCTGTCGATGCCGTCGTCGTTGGTGATGAGCACACGCACGGTGCGTGGGTACCCCGCCGCTGATCCCGCCATGCCGCACGATGTCGCCCACGCGCTCGTCGTATGTCGGGACGCGTTCGTGGGAACGCGGTGCAATGCGATCGTCGCTCGATCCAGATGGGGATCGACTGGTCCGCGGGGAGGGACGGGTCCGCGCGGTGCGTTCGGTGTGGTTCGACAACTTTAGTGATAATTTAACTCGGGTGATGAATCCAGGAGCCCGGGTCCAGCGTCCCGCAGGACGGCCGTCGTGACCTCGCTCGTCCCGACCGTGGCGGACCCCGTTGCCGACGTCGGCGGGGTGCTCCAGGATCTCGTCCACGAACAGGCGGCAGAGTTGGTGTCCCTGGATTCGTCACTGCGGCCCTTCGCCGATGCCATCTCGACCCACGTACTGGGCGGCGGCAAACGGGTTCGTGCCAAGTTCGTCATGCTCGGGTACCGGGCGGCAGGCGGGCTCGACGTTCACGTCGCGGCCCAGGCGGGCGCAGCCGTCGAGCTCGTCCATGCCTACGCCCTCCTCCACGACGACGTGATGGACCGCTCCGACACCCGGCGCGGGCGCCCCTCGTTTCATCGCGTCCTCGAGCAGTGCCACCGAGCGAGCGCGTCGGCCGGCGACTCGCACTGGTTCGGGATGAGCGCCGCCGTGTTGGCCGGCGATCTCGTCGCCGCGTGGGCGGACGACCTCGTGGCCGACCTGCCCGTCGACGCCGCCACCCTCCGGCGCGGTCGGCGGGTGTTCGCTGCGTTGCGCCGGGAAGCGGCAGCCGGCCAGTACCTCGACCTGTGCGGGCCCGACGGCGCCGACGGGTGGCGACGGATCGCGCTGCTGAAGTCGGCCCGCTACTCGGTGACCAGACCGCTGCTGTTCGGGGCGGCCCTGGCCGGACCGACCGACGAGCGGCTGACGGCCGCGCTGGAGGCGTATGGAGACCACCTGGGTGTGGCCTACCAGCTGCGCGATGACGTCCTCGGCATGTTCGGCGACACGGCCGAGATGGGCAAGAGCAATCTGGATGACGTCCGGCAAGGAAAGCGAACGCTGCTCGTGTCGACCGCCGAGCTGCTCGGAGGGGCCGAGCGACGGGCGGAGCTCGCGGCGGCGCTCGGCGACCCCGCAGCCACCCCCGACACCGTCGATCGCGTGCGGCAGATCATCGCGTCCTCCGGCGCGCTCGCTCACGTCGAGGACGTGATCGTCGCCGAGCGCGACGCGGCGATCTGCGCCGTCCGTTCCGACGGCGTCGTCGATCCGGTCACCGCTGACGCGCTCAGCGAGCTCGCCCGTCGCGCCACCAGCCGCCGGGGTTGAGACCCGTGCACGCCGTCGTCATCGGAGCGGGCCTCGGTGGCCTGTCGGCGGCATGTCATCTGCGCGCCGACGGCCACGACGTCACCGTGGTGGAGGCGGCCGATCAGCCCGGCGGGTGCATGCGCGCGATCGAGCGTGACGGCTTCCGCTTCGACGGCGGACCGACGGTCCTCACGATGCCCCATCTGCTGGACGATGCCTTCGCCGCCGTAGGAGCACGACGCGACGACCTGCTGGACCTCCGGCCCGTCGATCCGCTCTACCGGGCGCGGTTCGCCGACGGCTCGGTCCTCCACGTCCGGCGCGGGCGCGAGGCGATGATCGAGGAGATCGCCAGGGTGTGCGGCGACCATGACGCCGCCCAGTTCACCCGCTTCGTCGAGTGGCTACAGCGGCTGTACGACGTGGAGATGCCGGCGTTCATCGAGCGCAACTACGACGGTGTGGCCGACCTCGTCCGCCCGCTCCGACCGGCGATCGAACTGCTCCGGCTCGGCGCCTTCCGCAAGCTGTCGGCCACCGTGGCCCGCTACTTCCGCGACGACCGGCTCCGCCGCATCTTCAGCTTCCAATCGCTGTACGCCGGCCTGGCACCGCACGAGGCACTGGCGATCTACGCCGTCATCACGTACATGGACAGCGTCGGCGGCGTGTTCGCGCCACGCGGCGGGATGAGCGCCGTGCCCACCGCTCTGGCCGATGCGGCCGCCGCCGCCGGCGTCACGTTCTCGTACGACACCCCCGTCGCCCGTGTGGAACGCCGGCCCTCGGGGGCGGTGGCGGGCGTGCGGCTCGTGGACGGCACCCGCATCGCGGCCGACGTCGTCGTGTCCGACGCGGCACCGGCGAGCCTCTATCGCAACCTTTTCGACGACGTGCGGCCGCCGCGCCCGGTTCGACGCGGACGCTACGCCCCGTCCGCAGCGGTGTGGCACGTCGGGACGAGCGGCTCGTTGCCCCCCGGGGCGGCCCATCACAACATCCACTTCGGCGCCGCCTGGCGCGAGGCGTTCGACGCCCTCGTCCACGACGGCCGCCGCATGCCCGACCCGTCTCTGCTGGTCAGCATCGCCTCGATCGACGATCCGGGCGTCGCCCCGCCCGGGCGCCACGGGCTGTACGTGCTCGAGCCCGTCCCCAACCTCGACGGCGCGCTCGACTGGAGCCACGAGCGCCGCCAGGTGCGTCACGACCTGGCGGATCGGCTGGGACGGCTCGGATACCCGGTGGGCGACGCGGACATCGAGGCCGAGCTGCTCGTCGATCCCCACGACTGGCAGGCAGCCGGCATGGAACGCGGCACGCCGTTCTCACTATCGCACCGGTTCACGCAGACGGGCCCGTTCCGGACACCGAACGTCGAGCGCCGCGTGCCGGGTCTCATCCTGTGCGGGGCCGGCACCGTCCCCGGCGTGGGCATCCCGATGGTGCTCGTCTCGGGCCGCCTCGCCGCGCAGCGAGCACGCCGGGCGGCGAGATGAGCGGCTCCACCGTCACTCTCGAGGAGGGGTACGCGGCGTGCCGGCGGTTGACCAGACGTCACGGCACCACCTACTACTGGTCGACCCTCGTGCTGCCGCGGGTGAAGCGGCACCACGTCTGGGCGCTCTACGCCTTCTGCCGGTACGCCGACGACATCGTCGACGAGTCGCCCGCACTCGCCCCCGGCGATCGCAGCGCCGCCATCGCCGAACTGTCGGCCGACCTGCGCGCCGCGCTCACGAGCGGTTCGTCGGCCGATCCCGTCCTGCACGCCCTCTCCCACACGGTGCACGCGTTCGAGCTGGATCACGATGCGTTCGACCGCTTCCTCGGTTCGATGCGCATGGACCTCACCGTCGATCACTACGACACGTGGGCTGACCTGCTCGGCTACACGGACGGCTCGGCGGCGGTGATCGGCGAGCTGATGCTCCCGATCCTCGAGCCGACCGACCCCGCCGCCTTCGAGCCGGCCCGGGACCTGGGTCACGCCTTCCAGCTCACCAACTTCCTGCGCGACGTGGCCGAGGACCTCGATCGCGGCCGGGTGTACCTGCCCCAGGAGGATCTGGAGCGGTTCGGCGCCGACCCTCGTCGCCGAACCGCCGACGAGCGGTGGACCGAGCTGATGCGCTTCGAGATCGAACGGTGCCGGTCGCTGTACCGATCGGCCGATCGCGGGATCGACCTGCTGCCCGCCGCCTCGGCACGCTGCGTGCGATCGGCTCGCCGGCTCTACAGCGAGATCCTCGATCGCATCGAGGACGCCTCGTACGACGTCTTCGCCGGGCGGGTGCGGGTCCCGCTGTCCCGCAAGATCGCCGTGGCCGCGGCGGCCGCCTGGCCAGGTGTGTGTCTCGGAGGCCGAGCGCCATGACCGTCGGCGTGCTCGCGGTGATCGCCGTCGCGAGCGCGCTCGCTCTCATGTGGTCGGTGCCCCGTCTGCCGCCGGCCGGTGTGGTCCCGCCGCAACGCGTCGCCGTCGTCATCCCCGCCCGCAACGAGGCTCGTCGACTCCCGCACCTGCTCGCCGGTCTCGCCGCCCAGACCCATCCGGCCGACCGCGTGGTCGTCGTCGACGACCTGTCGGAGGACGACACGGCCGCTGTCGCCCACGGGGCGGGGGCCGCGGTCGTGGCGTCCGGCGGACCGCCCGCGGGCTGGACCGGCAAGGCCTGGGCGTGTCACTGCGGCGTCGAGGCGGCGGTGGCCGGGGGCACCGACCTGCTCGTCCTGCTCGACGCTGACGTGCGACTGGCACCGGACGCGTTGGAGCGGCTCCGCACCGGCCACGCCATGCTCGCTCCGGACGGCCTGCTCTCGGTCCAGCCGTATCACGAGACGGCTCGTGTCGTGGAGCAGCTGTCGGCGGTGCCCAACATCGTCGCCGTGATGGCATCGGGAATGGCGGCGCTGCGGGCGCCGCGTACGGGTGCGGTCGCCTTCGGCCCGTGTCTCGTCACGACGCCCGCGGCCCTGGCCGATGCCGGCGGATTCGAAGCGGTGGGAGCCGACGCGATCGAGGACATCGCGCTGGCGCACCGCTTCGGTGACCGCGGGCGGACCGTCCGCTGCGTCGCCGGTCGCGGCACCGTCGCCTTCCGCATGTACGAGGAGGGCGCGCGGGCGCTCGCCGAGGGGTGGACGAAGAACCTCGCCGGAGGGGCCCGCCGTGCGGCGGCCGGACCGGTCGCGGGAGCGGTGGCGTGGGTCGCCGGAGCGGCCGCGGTGGCCGTCGAGGCCGTCCTCCGTCCGTCGCCCCTGTCCGTCCTGCTGTGGCTCGTGATCGCCGCCCAGATGGCGTGGATGCTGCGCCGTCTCGGCCGCTTCCAAGTCTGGACCTCGGTCCTCTTCCCCGTGCCGCTCGCCGCGTTCATCGGCCTGTTCGCGGGGTCGGTCATCCGTCGTGGCGTCTTCCGATCGGTCACGTGGCGCGGCCGCGAGATCCCCGTCGCCGGGTCATGAGCGCGCTGCCGCTCGTGTGGGCCCCTGCCGATCCGGTGGCCGCAGGACTCAATCTCGTGACTGCCGTCGGTGTGTCGTTCGCTGCTGGATACTGGGCGCACCGGCTGCCGAGCGAGCGACTCGCACGCGACGGGCCGCTCCTGCGGCTCCGGACGTTCGAGCGCGACGGGCGGATCTACGCCGACCGTCTGGCTATCGGCAGGTGGAAGGGTCATCTCCCCGAGGCCGGGGCGTTCTTCGCCGGCGGGACGTCGAAACGCCGGCTCGTCGGCGCCGATCCGGTGTCCCTCCGCGCGTTCGCGATCGAGACCCGGCGCGCCGAGCGGTCGCACTGGGTCTCGCTGCTCCTCGTGTCGACCGTTCCGTTGCTCTGGAACGGCGTGCTGGGGAGCGTGCTGATGATCCTGTACGGCCTGGTGTCCAACGCTCCGTGCATCGCGGTGCAGCGCTACAACCGCGCCCGCCTCGTGCGCGTGCTCGATCGCCACTCCGGTGCCGCCGGTACGCAGCGCGCTCAGGAGCTCCGGTCGAGGACGTCGACGCCGTTGTCCGACGACGGGTAGCGGGGCCGCCGCACGAGCGGCAGCAGCATGCCGTACGGCTCGTCGCCGCCGCAGTGGTGATCGCGGTGGGCGGCGGTCAGCCAGGTGGTCAGGCGGGTGGCCGGGAGTCGCAACGGCACGCGACGGTGGATGACGACCTCGTGGACCACGAGGTAGACGGCGCCGTAGGCGGTCACCCCGACGGCGAGCCACCACGCCGGGGGCCATGGGCCGCTGCCCACGGCGAACATCGTCACGCCGAGCGCGGCGAAGATCAACGGGAACCGGTCGTTCGCCTCGAACCGTCCTCGCCCCGCCTCGTGGTGGCTGCGATGCCACGCGTAGCCGATGCCGTGCATGATCCAGCGGTGCATGGCGTAGCTCACCGCCTCCATGGCGACGAACGCTCCGGCCGCCAGCAGTGCGGCAGTCATCGGGCCTCGTCCTCGTCGTGGCCGGGCGCCTGGCGGTCCCACAGCACCATGACCATCGTCAGCACGGCGAACGCGTACAGGTACTCCTCGGCGAGGATGTTCCAGATCGGCGTCCAGCCCGACGTGTCGGCCGGCCGGTAGATCACGATCGGCGCCGAGTCCTTGGTGAGCCAGCCGTCGACCGGGATCATGAAGCCGAGGCAGATCAGCATCGAGATGTAGTAGGCCGGCTGACGGAACAGGCCGGTGCGGAAGACCGCCAGCTCGAGCACGACGACGAGCAGGGCGGCGGTGATCGCCAGCGCCGGATAGATCGGCATCACGAGCCCTCCGCGGCGCTGGTGGTGCCGGCCGTGGTGCCGCGCACGGTGCGATCCGTGGCCCGTGCGGGCCGGCGACGGGCCCCGGGCAGCAGCCGCCGCACCGTCTCGAGCGTGAGCAGTCCGCACACCGGCACCACCACGAAGAACAGCAGCTCCTCGACCGCCAGATCACCCGGGAGGCGGAGCCCGATCGTGTAGCGCGACGCGAAGGACCACGTGCCGTGGGCGGTCGCCCAGATGTCCCAGACGACGAACACCAGCCACACCGGCGCGAGGGCACGCACGAGCCGACGCGGCCGCCGCCAGACCCGCGCCCCGAGCCCGAACCTGGCGGGCCCCGCCTCGAGGGGCAGGGTGATCAGCACGCAGAGCCCGAGCACGATCAGGTAGTGCCAACGGTCGAGGTCAGGCATCACGCGGCCGTCCTGCCCGGTCGGCAAACCAGGCCACCACGTCGTCGATGGTCGACGACCAGCTGTCGCCGCCCAGCTCCCGGGCCTCGGTCACCGATCCGACGGCCGCCCCGCCCACGAGGACGGGGCATCCGGTCGCGTCGCGAACGCCGGTCGCCGCCGCGTGGAGCCGGCCCCGGGCCGGTTCGTCGAGGGAGGACGTCGCACACAGGCCGACACCAACGAGACGGTCCTGGGCCCGCGCCGCACCAACGATGTCGTCGACGGGGGTGTCCGCTCCGAGGTCGACGACATGGAGACCTTGGTCGCGCAGCACATCGGCGGTGAGCGAGAGGGGAAGGGCGTGACGTTCACCGCTGACCCCGGCGATCACCACGGAACCGGAACGCCGTCCGCGCTGCCGTTCGCCCGCCCCGAGCCGGGCGAGGAGCCGGAGCATCACACCCGACGCGATGTGCTCGTCGGCCACCGTCACGATGCCCGCCTCCCACCGGTCGCCGACCTCGGCCATCACCGGGACCAGCAGGTGCTTCACGATGTCGGCGCGCTGCCAGCCGGCGACCAACCGTTGCTCGACGATCGCCCAGGCACCGGTCTCGTCGGCGGCGAGGAGACGGGCGATGAGCCGTTCGATGCGCTCGGGGTCGGCCCGCACGGCCGCGCCGGCGGCGCGGCGTCCCGGGCTCGAACGGCCGCCGTGGCGGAACCGCTCGATCTCGGACGGCGTGACCACCCAGCGCCCGCCGACCTGGTGGGCCGCCAGGGCCCCGGTGCGTACATAGCGGTAGGCGGTCATGTAGTGCACGCCCAGCGCGGTCGCGGCGTCAGCCAGGGGGATCGGGCCGGTCTCCATTTAGTACAAATTTACTCCGTTCGTACCGGAACGCGCCTCGCTGCGGGGTCGAGGCGAACGGATGGTCCATCGCCGTCGGGAGCGGAGCCGCGTTCGACCGGGCGCGGGCGAACGGATGCTAATTTCGCCGCCGGCGAGATCACCGGCGTGCGCCCAGGCGGGGGGCACGAGCGGCTCATGGCGAGGACCGGATGGGGCGAAAGGAAGAGATGGCCGTGGCAGCTGCACCGCTGCCGGCATCCGTCGAGGAGCCACCGTCGTTCGTCACCGCCGTCGTGTGCTCCCACACCGAGGATCGGTGGCCGATGATCCTCGACGCCGTCGAATCGCTGCGGCGGCAGACCCGACCGGCCGACGAGTTGCTGATCGTCGTCGACCACAACCCGGCGCTGGCTGCCCGGATGCGTCGCGAGATCGCGGGTGTGCGCATCGTCGAGAACCGGTACACGAAGGGCCTGTCGGGGGCGAAGAACACGGCCCTCGACGCGGCGACCGGGGACATCATCGCCGTGCTCGATGACGACGCGTCCGCCGAGGAGCGGTGGCTGGAAGCGCTGGTCGCTCACTTCGACGATCCCGAGGTCGTCGCGTCGGGCAGCGCGTCGGTGCCGCGCTGGGAGCACCAACGGCCGAGGTGGTTCGCGCCGGAGCTCGACTGGACCGTGGGCTGCAGCTACCGCGGTCTTCCCGAGACGACGACGTCGGTGCGCAACGTCTTCGGCGGGGCGATGGCGATGCGAGCCGACGCGGCGCGGAAGCTCGGCGGCTTCGCCGACCGACTCGGACGAGGCGGGAACCGGTTCGCCGGTGGCGAGGACACCGAGTTCTGCCTGCGGTTGACCACGGTGTGGCCCGACGCTCGCATCGTCTACGACCCGGGGACGGCGATCCACCACACCGTCCCGGCTGCTCGCGCCTCGTGGTCGTACGTGTGGCGCCGCTGCTTCGGGGAGGGCACCTCCAAGGCCACCCTGGCCCGTCTCACCCGGGCCAAGTCGTGCGGGCGGTCCACCACGGCGTTCGGGACCGAACGACAGTACGTCACGCGGACCATCCCGGCGGCGCTGCGGCGCGAGCTCCGGCGGGGGCGCGTCGATGCTGCGCTTGCGCTCGTCGGCGCAGTCGCCGCCACGCTGTCCGGATTCGTGTTCGGCAGCGTTCGCGAGAGGTTGGCGAGGAACGCATGACCGTCACGCCGATCCTCTGCTACCACGGCGTCGGAGACGACTATCCGAAGACGGAGCGGCCGTTCTCGTTTCCGGCGGACGTGTTCGCCGCGCACCTCGACGCCATCGCTCGTCGAGGGTTGCGGACCGTGACGCTCGGCGAGCTCATGCGGCTGCGACACGATGGTGACGAGCCCTCGCTCGCGCGGACCGTGGCGATCACGTTCGACGACGGCTACGCCGATCTGCTCACCACGGTGGCCCCGTTACTCGTCGAGCGTCAGATGGTGGCCACCGCGTTCCTCACCACGTCGTTCCTCGACCATCGCAGTGCGGGCCGGCCGTCCGACGATCGGTGGCTCAGCTGGGACGAGGCGCGGGCGCTCCGCGAGACCGGTGCGTTCGAGATCGGTGCCCACAGCCATGACCACGTCGAACTCGACATGCTCGATGTGGGCGACGCCCGTCGGCAGATCCATGCGTGCCGGGATCGCATCGCCGACGAGCTCGGCGCCCGCCCGACCTCGTTCGCCTACCCGTACGGCTACTCGACCCCGACGGTGCAAGCGATGCTTCGTGAGGCGGGCTTCATGAGCGCATGCGGGGTCAAGCACGCCCTGAGTGGTGCCGACGATGTGCCGATGAATCTCGCGCGGGTTCGTCTGCTCCGTCGGCACCCCCTCGCCACGGCGACGCGATGGATCGAGGGCCAAGCCCTCCGCGTTGCGCCGTGTCCCGACGAACTGCGCACACGGCTGTATCGACCTGTGCGGCGACTGCGCCACCGGGCGCGTCGTCGTCGTGATGCGGCCTCGGCGTCACACTGACGAGTCGACGCTCGCCGCTCAGCTCGTCACCGTTCGGCCCGGCTCACCCGTCGGCGGTGACCACGAGCACGGGATGACGGGCCCGCTCCACAAGCTTTGTGCTCGTCGAACCCAGGGGAGCCGTGGCGTCGTCGAGTCCGCGGCGCCCCACGACGATGAGATCGGCCTCGAGGCGATCGGCCACGCGGACCACGACGTCGGCTGCCGGACCGTCCTCGATCACCGGAGGCGCGAGTCCACCGGCGTTCTCGCCGAGGGCCGCGGCGACGTCGGCCACGAGGGCCGCAACATCGACGTGGGGCCGGGCGCCGCTCGCTTCGAGGAGTCCGACGGCGTGGACGGTGACGACGGTCGCCCCGGTCCGCGCGCCGAGCACGGCCGCGTGCTCCAGCGCGGCACGGGACTCCGGCGACAGGTCGACGCCCACGACGATCGTGGCCGGCCAGGTGGACGGGGACTTCATCACAACACCTCGTTGGGGGTCGGGCGGCCGGCGGCGAGGTCGGCCACGTTCTGCAGCGTGGTCACGGCGATCGCACCGAGCGCCTCCGTGGTGAGGAAGGCTTGGTGCGCGGTGATCAGCACGTTGGGGAAGCTGAGCAGGCGGGCGAACACGTCGTCGAGCAGCACCTCGTGGCTGCGGTCCTCGAAGAACAACTCGGCCTCCTCCTCGTACACGTCGAGGGCGAGCGAGCCGATGCGCCCGGACTTGAGGCCGTCGACGACGGCCGCGGTGTCGATGAGTCCGCCCCGTCCCGTGTTGACGAGCATGCACCCGGGCTTCATCGTGGCGATCCGGGCGGCGTCGACGAGATGGTGCGTCTCGGGTGTCAGCGGGCAGTTGAGCGACACGATGTCGGTCGTCGACATCACCTCGTCGAGTGGGGCGTAGCGAACGCCGAGGGATTCGAGGCGGGCGTCCGGGTAGAGGTCGTGGGCCACCACGTCGCATCGGAGGTGCCACAGCAGTCGGGCGACGAGCGACCCGATCCGGCCGGTGCCGACGACCCCAGCCGCCTTGCCCGCGAGGTCGAACCCGACGAGTCCCTCGAGGGAGAAGTTGCCGTCACGCACGCGGTTGTACGCCCGCGGGATGTGGCGGTTGAGCGCGAGGATGAGCGCCAGCGTGTGCTCGGCGACGGCATTCGGCGAGTACGCCGGGACTCTGGCGACGCGAATCCCCAAACGGCGGGCGGCGTCGACGTCGAGCTGGTTGTAGCCGGCGCAACGCAGCGCGACGACCTGGACGTCGCGCGCGGCGAGCACCTCCAGGGTCGCCGCGCCGACGTCGTCGTTGACGAAGGCGCACACCGCCGATCCGGGCGCGGCGAGCTCGGCGGTCGTCGCGTCGAGGCGCGACTCGACGAACTCGAGGTGGAACCCGAACTCCTCGTTGGCCGTGCTGAGCGTGTCACGGTCGTAGCGCTTGGCCGAGTACACGTAGAGCTCCATGCCCTCAGTCTCCCTCGCCGGGAACGGTCTCGCCGGCAGACCCGTGACGCTGACGCGGTGTGACGCCCACGCCGCGATGATGAGCCGTGGCGCCGTCGTCGGCCAGGGTCGGAAGACCTTGACTCACAGCGGTGATCAGCGGGCCGCGACTCGCGCTGCCTCGTGGCGCAGCCGATCGCGGTGGTCGGGGTGGGCGATGCCGATCAGGGCCTCGGCCCGCTGGCGCAGCGAACGGCCCCGGAGCTCGGCGACTCCCCACTCGGTGACCACCTTGTCGACGGTGTTCTTCAGCGTGGTCACCACGTCGCCGGGGGCCAGCTGCGTCACGATCTTCGACACCGTGCCGCCGGCGGTGGTGGAGTGCAACACGACGAAGCCCTGGCCGCCGTCGGAGTACATGGCCCCGCGGGCGAAGTCGGCCTGCCCGCCGCTCGACGAGTAGTAGGAGCCGCCGATCGTCTCGGACGCGCACTGGCCGAGCAGGTCGACGGCGATCGTCGAGTTGATCGACACGAAGTTGCGCTCCTGGGCGATCACCCGGGGATCGTTGACGTAGCGCACGGGCCACAGCTCGAACGCCGCGTTCTCGTCGAGGAAGTCGTACAGCTGCGTGGTGCCCAAGGCGAACGTCCCGACCGTCTTGGTGCGGTTGAGCTGCTTGGCGACGCCGGTGACGACGCCGCGCTCCACGAGGTCCATGACGCCGTCGGAGAGCAGTTCGGTGTGGACGCCGAGATCGCGATGATCGGCGAGGGCCGAGAGCACGGCGTTGGGGATGGCGCCGATGCCGGTCTGCAACGTCGCCCCGTTCGGGATGCGCTCGGCGAGGTAGGCGGCGATGCGGCGGTCGGCGTCGCGCGGCTGCGCCGGCGGGACCTCGATGAGGGGATAGTCGGCCTCGCTCCAACCGACCACCTGGCTGATGTGGACCTGGTTGCGGCCGAACGTCCGCGGGACGTGCTGGTTGGCCTCGAGGAAGAAGCGGGCCCGGCCGATGAACGAACAGACGTAATCGGCGTTGAGGCCGAGGCTGAAGTAGCCATGCCGATCGGGCGGCGACGCGGTGGCGAGGATCAGCGGGTCCCTGGTGTTGGTGCGCAGGATGTCGCGCATCTCGCTGAAGTTGTTGGGGACGAGGTCGATCGTGCCGGAGCGGAAGTGCGGGCGCGTCACGTGGGACAGGAAGTACGACACGTGGCGGAGATTGTCGCCGAACTCCCCGGCCAGATACGGCCGGTCGTGCAGGGCGTGCATCTGGTGGATGCGCACACCCCGGAGCTCGTCGGCGTGGCACTCGAGCGCGTCGATGAGCGTGACCGGCTCGCCGTTGGCGAGGGGGATGATGATGTCGGTGCCCGGCCCGACGTGGGCGACGACGTCGTCGGCGACTCCTGGATTGGTGATGTTCATGCTCGGTCCGTGGCGGTGAGTGACGGCGGGGGTCGCCGCCCGCGAGCGTAGGTCACCGCGGGCGCCTCGGGCGCTCGTACGCTCGGTGGGGTGGCACGACCGACACGATGGGTGACCGACACCAAGCCGGGGCATTCGGAGTGGTACATCGAGCGGTTCCGCACGATGGCGGCCGAGGGTGCCGATCTCGGAGGCGAGGCCCGGCTCGTCGATGCGATGGTGCGTCCCGGGTCGAGGGTGCTCGATGCCGGGTGCGGGCCGGGCCGGCTCGGTGCCGTGCTCCACGAGCGCGGGCACACGGTCGTCGGCGTCGATGCCGATCCCGCGCTCATCGAGGCCGCCGAGGCCGATCACCCCGGCCCTCGGTGGCTGGTCGCCGATCTCTCCGAGCTCGACCTGCCGGCGATGGGCGAGCCCGACCCGTTCGACGCCGCCGTGCTCGCCGGCAATGTTCTGGTGTTCGTCGCGCCCGGCACCGAGACCGACGTGTTGCGTCGCGTGGCGGCGCATGTGGTGCCCGACGGCTTCGTGATCACCGGTTTCCATGTGAACCGCGAGCTGCCGTTGGCCCGGTTCGACGAGTGCGTCGTCGAGGCCGGCCTGCGCGTCGAGCACCGCTTCTCCACGTGGGACCTGCGCGCGTGGCACGACGACGCCGACTTCGCCGTCACCGTCCTCCGCCACACCTGACGGCCAGGCACATCCCGTCAGGTGATCGCCCGGACGGCGTGGTGTTGACTGGCGGGGTGGACGTTCGTGAGCTGACCACCGCCGACCGGGACCAGACGATCGCCCTCTGGCACGCGGTCGGGCTCACCCGGCCGTGGAACGACCCCGTCGCCGACTTCGACCGGGCGATCGCTTCGCCGGTCTCGACGGTGCTCGGCGCGGTGGACCTCGGCGGTGTCGCGGCGACCGTGATGGTCGGCCACGACGGTCACCGCGGCTGGGTCTACTACCTCGCTGCCGATCCCGATCGACGCCGCCGCGGGCTGGGCCGGCAGATGATGGCCGCCGCCGAGGGGTGGCTGCGCGAACACGGCGCCGTCAAGCTCAACCTGATGGTGCGGAGCGACAACGACGGGGCCGTCGGCTTCTACGAACGCCTCGGCTACACCACCGACGCCGTCGTCGTCCTGTCCCGACGCCTCGTCGAGTGACCCGGCCGAGCGATCTGGGCACTGATCGTGTCATTGGCCGATCTGGACACCGATCGGCTCACATGCGGCACAGGTGGTGTCCAGATCGCAGAGGAACAGGACGGCGACCCGGACCTCAGAGGTGTGGTTCGACGAGCTCGACGTAGCGCCGGGCGAGGGTGGACACGGTGTCCGTGCCGGCCGCGGCCCATACATCGGCGTTGAAGATCTCCACCTCGACGTCGCCGGTGTACCCGGCGGCGGCGACGGCGGCCGTGAACTCGGCGAAGTCGATGTGGCCGTCGCCCATCATCCCGCGCGCCAGCAGGGCGTCGGGTGGCAACGGCGTGATCCAGTCGCATACCTGGTAGCTGACGATCCGCCGACCGGCCCGGGCGATCGTGTCGACGATGCCGGGCTCCCACCAGAGGTGGAACGTGTCGACCACGACGCCGACCACGTCGGCCGGATGCTGCTCGGCGATGTCGAGCGCTTGGGCGAGCGTCGAGACGACGCCGCGATCGGCGGCGTAGATCGGGTGCATCGGCTCGATGCCGAGCGTGACGCCTCGTTCCCGCGCGTGGGGCACGAGGGCGGCGATCGCGTCCGCAGCGCGCTCGCGGGCGGCCGGCAGGTCGCGATCCCCCGTGGGGAGCCCGCCCGGAACGAGCACCAGCGTCGGGGCACCGATGGCGGCGGCCTCGTCGATGGCGGCGAGGTTGTCGGCGTGGGCGCGGGCTCGAGCCCCGGCGTCGGCGGCGGTGAAGAACCCGCCCCGGCAGAGGCTCGACACCCGCAACCCGGCGTCGCGCACCCACGCGACGCCGTTCTCCAGACCGGCCTCGGCGAGCGGTTCCCGCCAGATGCCGATCGAGGGGAGCCCGGCCGCCACACAGCCGTCGATCGCCTCGCGCAGCGACCAGTTCGCCGTCGTGCGCTGGTTGAGCGACAGGCGGGCGAGCCGGGGGTCGCCCGGTGCCGGCGTCTCCACCCGCGCCGGCCGGCCCGACGGCACGTCGATGCTCACGATCCCGCCACCCTCGAGAATCTGGGGCCAGATCGTGCCATCAGGCGATCTCGGGCTGGATCGTGACGAAAATCGTCACGATCCGGCCCCAGATGCGTCGGGCTCACGGCGTGAGTCCCGCCGCGGCGAGGCAGAGGCCGAGACGATGGGCGGCGAGGTCGGGATCGGGGAGCAGTCCGGCGACGTCGGCCAGCTCGAACACCCGGGCGAGGTGGACCACGCTGCGGCCTGACTGCAGCCCACCCACCATCGTGAAGCCGGGCTGATGACCGCTGATCCAGGAGAGAAAGGCGATCCCCGTCTTGTAGAACCACGTCGGCGCCTCGAACAGGTGGCGCGACAGCGGCAGCGTGGGCGCCATCTCGGCGTCGTAGCGGTCGACGTCGCCGTCGTCGAGCGCGGCGAGGGCGGCGGCCGCCGCGGGGGCGATGGCGGCGAAGGCGCCGAGCAGGGCGTCGGAGTGATGCGTGCCGTCGCCGCGGATCAGCTCCGGGTAGTTGAAGTCGTCGCCGGTGTAGAGCCGCACGCCGGCGGGGAGTGCGGCGCGCAGCCCCCGCTCGTGTGAGGCCGACAGCAGCGACACCTTGACGCCGTCGATGCGCGCCGCGTTGGCGGTGACCAGCTCGACGAACGACGCCGTCGCCGCGTCGACGTCGGTGCTGCCCCAGTACCCCCGCAACTGCGGATCGAACATCTCGCCCAGCCAGTGCAGGATCACCGGTTGCGACGTCTGGGTGAGCACCTTCTCGTACACCGTGCGGTAGTCGTCGGCGCTGGCGGCGACGGCGGTGAGCTGCCGCGAGGCCATCACGATCACCTGCGAACCGGTCGACTCGACGAAGGCCACCTGCTCCTCGTACGCGGCGACGACGTCGGCGAGCGACGTGACGTCGGGGCAGTGGTCGGTGCCGGCCCCCGACGCGATGCGGGCACCGGCGGCCGCCGCTTCCGCGGCGCTGCGCCGGATCAGCTCCTGGGCGGCGGGCCAGTCGAGCCCCATGTTGCGCTGGGCGGTGTCCATCGCCTCGGCCACACCCATCCCGAACGAGAACAGGTGGCGGCGGAAGCGCATCGTCGACTCCCAGTCGACGACGGCTGGCGCGTCGGGCACGTTCTCGCCCAGGGGATCGGCCACCACGTGGGCCGCGGCGAACGCCACGCGTGACGCGAACGGTTCGGGATGTGTGGGCCAGTCCCGCGGCTCACCCAGTCGGTGGTGGCGCCACGTCCCGTCGACCGCGGGCAGCCGGACCGTCGTCATCGATCGGTCCCGGCGATCTCGTCCATCGCCACCCGGCGCCCCTCACGCGACGACGTGTAGCCGGCGTCGACGAGCTGGAGGCCACGGACGCCGGCGGCGAAGTCGTACCGGTGGGGCCGGCCGAGATGGACGTCGGTGAGGAACTGCTCCCACTGGGCGCGGAAGCCGTTGCCGAAGGTCTGGTTGTCGGGCACCTCCGACCATTGCGAGCGGAAGTCGACGTCCGTCGGCACGTCGGGGTTCCACACCGGCATCGGGGTCAGTTCGCGCGGCTGGACGCGGCAGTTCCAAAGTCCGGCCACCGCCGAACCGTGCGTGCCGTCGACCTGGAACTCGACGAGCTCCTTGCGCTCCACGCGCACGGCCCACGACGAGTTCACCTGGGCGATCACCCCGCCTTCGAGCTCGAAGATGGCGTACGCCGCGTCGTCGGCCGTGGCGTCGTACACGTCGCCCTGCTCGTCGCGGCGCTGCGGGATGTGGGTGACCGCCTTCGCCGTGACGGCCTCGACCCGGCCGAAGAGGTTCTCCAGCACGTAGTTCCAGTGGCAGAACATGTCGAGGACGACGCCGCCACCGTCCTCGGCCCGGTAGTTCCAGCTCGGCCGCTGCGCCGGCAGGTAGTCGCCCTCGAACACCCAGTAGCCGAACTCGCCGCGCACCGACAGCACGCGGCCGAAGAAGCCGCCCTCGAGCAGGCGCCGGAGTTTGAGCAGACCGGGCAGGTAGAGCTTGTCGTGGACGACACCGTTGATGATGCCGGCGGCGGCCGCGGCGTCGGCGAGGGCGCGGCCGTCGGCGACCGAGCCGGCGATCGGCTTCTCGGTGTAGACGTGCTTGCCGGCGGCGACCGCGGCGAGGATCGTCGTCATGCGCTCGCTGGTGACGAGCGAGTCGAAGTAGATCGGCGCCGACTCGTCGGCGAGGGCGGCGTCGAGGTCGGTGGTCCAGTCGGCGACGTCGTGATCCTTGGCGATGCGGGCGAGCTTGTCGCCGTTGCGGCCCACGAGGATCGGATCCACCTGGATGCGGTCGCCGTTCGGCAGGGTGAAGCCGCCCTCGTCGCGGATCGTCAGGATCGAGCGCAGGAGGTGCTGGCGATAGCCCATGCGTCCGGTGACGCCGTTCATGATGATGCGATAGGTGGTCTCAGGCACGGGCTGGCTCCGATGTTGCAGGCGGGTCGGGAGGGGCGGCAGGGGTGGCCGGTTCGGGAAGCGACGGTCGGGCGAGGGAGGCGGCCGCGGTGGCGGCGCGGGCCCGCCCGCCGAGGTAGAGCGAGGCGAGTTGCGGGTCGGCGAGGAGGTCGGGGGCGGGACCCGAGATGTGCACGCGCCCCAGGTCGAGGACGCAGCCGAGGTCGGCGATCTCGAGGGCGCGGCGAGCGTTCTGTTCCACCATCAGCACGGCGAGCCCGGCCTCGCGCATCCGCACGACCTGTTCGAACACGGTGCCGGTCGCCTTCGGGTCGAGGCCCATCGACGGTTCGTCGAGCAGCATCACGCGGGGCCGCACCATCAGGGCGCGGGCGAACTCGACCTGCTTCTGCTGTCCCCCCGACAGCGCGCCGGCGAGCGCCGACCACCGCTCGGCGACGACGGGGAAGAGTGTCTTCACGAAGTCGACGCGGTCGGCGACCTCGGTCTTGTCGCGCACGGTGTAGGCGCCGAGGAGCACGTTCTCCTCGACGGTCATCTCACGGAACACGCTGTGGCCCTGCAGCACGTGGGCCAGGCCGCAGGCGAGCATCTCCTGGGGGCCGTTGCGGGTGACGTCGCGACCGGCGACGGTGATCGTGCCCGAGCGCGGCGGCAGCATGCCGCTCGCCACCTTCAACGCCGTCGACTTGCCGGCGCCGTTGGGGCCGACGAGGCACACCACCGTCGCCGGCGGCACGTGCACCGTGAGGCCCCGTAGCACGAGGGCGGCGCGGCCGTAGCCGGCCTCCACGTCGTCGAGCGAGAGCAGTGGCTGGGCGGCCGGGCTAGACGCCAAGGTAGGCCTCCAACACACGTGGGTCCTCCTGGACCACCGACGGCGGACCCTCACAGATCGGCTTGCCCCGGTCGAACACCACCACGTGGTGCGACAGGCTCATCACCAGTTCCATGTTGTGCTCGACCACGATGAACGTGCGGCCCTCGGCGTTCAGCGACAGCACGAGGTCGGCGATGCGGTCGATCAATGCCGGGTTCACGCCGCCGGCAGGTTCGTCGAGCATGATCGTGTCGGGGTCGGCCATCAGCACGCCGGCCAGCTCGAGCAGCTTCTGCTGGCCATAGGAGAGGTCGCCGGCAAGGGCGTGCTCGAGATGCTCGATGCCGACGCGGGTGAGCAGCTCGCGGGCCTTGTCGCGCTCGGGGGCCCGTCGCGACGAGCCGAGCAGCTTGCCGATGCCGCCCGGCCGGTGGGCCACGAGGACGTTCTCGAGGGTGGTGAGGCGCGGGAACACGCGGCACAGCTGGAAGCTGCGACCGATGCCGGCGCGGGCGATGCGGTGCGGCGCCGAGCGGGTGATCTCGCGGCCCCGGTACGTCGTCGAGCCGGAGTCGGCGCGGATCATGCCCGTGACGCAGTTGAAGAACGTCGTCTTGCCCGACCCGTTCGGTCCGATCAGGGCGTTGATCTGGCCCTCGTGGAACGTGACCGTCGCCCCGTCGAGCGCGGTGACGCCGCCGTACGCCTTGCGCAGCCCCTGCGTCTGCACCGTCACCGCAGCACCGCCTCGCGATCGGCCGCGCCCATCGCCGAGTCGGTGCCGGTGGTGTCGCGCGACGCCGCCAGATCGGCCTGCGTCTGCTCGCGGATCGAGGTCGCCTGCGGGCGGAAGCGGCCGGCCCAGCCGGCGACGGCCGGGATGATGCCGTCGGGCATGAACAGGACGATCACGGCGAGCAGCACACCCATCGCCACGAGGTGGAACTGCGAGTCGCCGTACTCGGACTTGAAGTACTCCACGGCGACGCCCACGACGATGGCGCCGAGCAGCGGGCCGAACAGGCTGCGCAGCCCACCGAGCAGGCTCATCAGCACCATGTAGGCGCCGGTCAGGATGGAGAACTGGAAGATCGGGTCGAGGTTGCCGAACCACAGGGCGTAGAGGCCGCCGCCGATCGCCGTGAAGAACGCCGAGGTCACGAACGCCACCAGCTTGTACGTGAACGTCGGGACGCCGAGGGCCTGCGCCTTGTCCTCGTCCTCGCGAATCGCCTTCAGTCCGGTGCCGAAGCGGGACCGGTCGAACAGCCACCACACGAACAGGACGACGCCGAGCACGATGCCGTGGATGTAGAAGAAGCGTTCGTGCTGGGCCGGGCGCAGGACACTCGGTGGGAACGGGCGGGGGACGCGCAGGCCGTTGGATCCGCCGGTGAACGATCCCCACGCCTGGAACACCAGCAACAGGATCAGCACGAGGGCGATCGACACGATGACGAACGACGCGCCCCGCACGCGCAGGCTGGCGATGCCGATCGGGATCGACAGCACGGCGACGATGAGCGCGCCGAGCACGAGCGCCAACCACGGGTCGACGTCGCGCCGCGTGATCAACAGAGCGGTGGCGTAGCCGCCGACGCCGCTGTACGCGGCGTGGCCCAGCGAGATGTAGCCGGTGAAGCCGCCGACGAAGTTCCACGACGTGGCGAGTACGGCGTAGCTGATCACCGTCACGCCGACGGAGAGGATGTAGGCGTTGGGCGCCACGCTCGGGAAGAGCACGATGGCGGCCGCGAGCACGACGACGGCGGCCACCGTGCCGACGTCGTAGCGCGTGAAGCGTGCGACGCGGACGTCAGAAGCGCTGGGCAAGACGTCCTCCGAAGAACCCCTGGGGCCGGATCATCAGCGTGACGAACAAGGCGGCGTAGAACACGGTCTGGGCCCAGGTCGTGCCGAGCTCGATCTGGAGCAATGACTGGGCGAGGCCGAGGACCATGGCGGCGATCGCCGCGCCGGGGATCGAGCCGAGGCCGCCGACGACGATGATCGCCATCAGCGGACCGATCCAGTGCCAATGGAGCGACGGATAGAACGTCGCGTCGAGGGCCAGCGCGGTCCCGCCGACCGCCGCCGTCGCCAGCCCGAGTCCGAACCCGTACCCGGCGATGCGGCCGGTGTCGATGCCGACGAGGCGGGCGGCATCGGGATGCTGGATCGTCGCACGTAGTGCCTGGCCGAAGCGGGTGTACTTCATCAGGCCGTACAAGCCCAGCATCGACACGGCGGCGAGACCGAAGGCGATCAGCTTGACGACGGCGATGTTGGCGCCGAACACCTCGAAGCTCGAGCTGGAGTACGGCAGGCGGATGCGCCGTTGCGTGCCCGACCAGGTGGAGCCGAGCAGGCCTTCGATGATCATCGCGATGGCGAACGTCAGCAGCACCGACATCGTGGTGAGCGTGGCCGGGCGCAGGCGCGCCAACAGCAGCCGTTGCATGGCCACGCCGAGCAGGAAGAACGCCGGCACCGTGACGACCATCGACAGCAGCGGGTCCCAGCCCGTGCGTTCGCGGAACCACCACGCGAGGTAGGCGGCGAGGATGAGGAACGCCGAGTGGGCCACCATCACCACGCGCATGACGCCGAAGTAGAGGGTGAGCCCGGCGGCCAGGAGCGCGTACAGGCCGCCGAGCAGGATTCCGAGCACCACGCTCTGGAGGAACAGGCTGCCGCTCACCGCGCCCTCCGTGATCGCACCCACACGCCCGCCTCACAGATGGTGCCAGGCACCATCTGTGACGCGGGCCGGGCGCGGCGGCGATCTGCCCCTGACAGATGTGAGACGACGTACGTCACCGGGGGCTCGGCGCTCCGTCGCTCACCACTCCGGCTTGACCGGGATGATCTCGGCCTCGGCGGCTTCGGCCGGGAGCACGATGCGGATCTCGCCGTCGACGTACTGCTGGATGAGGTGGGCCCCCTGGGGCCTACCCTCGGCGTCCCACGTGAGCGGGCCGACCACCGTCTGCACCTCGTTCTCGCGGAGCCAGTCGATGAGTTGCTGCTGACACTCCGGGTCGGGATCGGCGCAGCCCACCGCCTCGACGGCCGCCGCCACCACCTGGCCGGTGGTCCAGGCGTTGGCCTCGTCCTCCGCGGGCGGGTTCCCGGTGGCCTCGGTGTAGAACTCGACGAACTCGGCGTTGGTCTCGTAGGTGGCCTCCGGGGTGTAGCCGGTGGGCGACAGGATGCCCTCGACGTTGCCACCGATGGCCTCCACGAACTCGGGGTTGGTCGGCGCCGTGGAGAAGGCGGCCATGCGAGGCTGATAGTCCAACTGCTGCACGGCGATGATCAGGTTGACGGCGTCCTGATACTGCGAGCCGCCGACGAGGATGTCGGCGTCGGCGTCGGCGAGCTTGTTGGCGATCGAGCTGAAGTCGGTGGTGTTGGGCGGGTAGACCTCGTCGACCACGGTCTCGATGCCCATCTCCTCGAGGCGGTCGCGGAGTCCGTAGGCGGTGCCCTGGGCGAACGGGTCGTCCATCGCCGCGTACGCCGCCGTCTGCGGACGCTCGTCCTCGGGCAGCGACTCGATGTAGTCGGCGAGGTGGTCGTAGTGATCCTGGGCGACGGCCGGGGCGGCATAGAAGAGGTTGGTGAAGCCCTGCGTGAACACCTCCTCGGCGGCACCGGCCGGTTCGACGAACAGGAACCCGTAGTCGAGGGCGACCTGGGCGGCCGGCACGACGAGGCGGGTGGAGAACGGGCCGAAGACGAGGTCGACGCCGTCCTGGTTGATCAGCTTCTCGTAGTCGGCGGCCACGCGGTCGGCGCTCGACTGGTCGTCGAGGATGATCATCTCCACCTGGCGGCCGAGCAGCCCGCCGTTGGCGTTGACGTAGTCGACCCACGCCTCGTAGCCACGCTGCACGCCCTTGCCCGGTTCCGAGAAGTCGCCGGTGAGCGGCAGCGACACGCCGATCACGATCGGATCGCCGTCGCCGCTCTCGGTGTCACCGCTGCTGCCGCCGGCGACCGCCGCCTGCCCGAAGGCGACGAGGGCCGCGACGGCGGACCCGATGATGACTCGCTTGCCCATGAACTGTTCCCCCTGTGAGATCGTGACGTTCGGCCCGAAAGCGCTTTCGCAAGCGCTTCCCCCATTCTTGCCGCAGTGGGGTCCACCGCGTCAAGGGTGCAATGATCGGGGCCGTGAGACGAGCGTTGCGACTGCAGGACGTCGCCGAGGCGGCCGGCGTGTCGCTGGCCACGGCGTCGCGCTCGTTGTCGGGGAGCAACGGCGTCAGCCCGGCGCTCGCCGCACGCGTCCGCGCCGTCGCCGACGAGCTCGGCTACGTCGCCAACATCCACGCGAGATCGCTGGCCGGGGGCTCGACGTCGTCGATCGGGCTCGTCGTGCACGAGATCGGCGACCCGTACTTCACCGAGATCGCCGCCGGCGTGATGGACGTCGGGGAGCAGCACGGGTTGATGGTGCAGGTGCGCCAGACGCGGCGCGATCCCGACCACGAACTGGCCCAGATCCGGGCCCTGGTCGCCAACCGCGTCGACGGCATCCTCATCGCCGGGTCGGGCTACGTCGACCCGCGGGCCGAGCAGGCGGTCCGGCGGCAGCTCGAGGCGTTCCGCAGCGCCGGGGGGCGGGTGGCGGTGATCGGCCGTCACCATCTCGGCGTCGACGCCGTCCTCCCGGACAACATCGCCGGCGGGAGGACGATCGCCGAGCACCTCCTCGAGCTCGGTCACAGGCGGGTTGCGATCCTCGCCGGGTCGCGTGGGCTCACCACGATCGCCGACCGCCTCGCCGGCATCGCCGAGGCCGTGGAGGCGGCGGGTGGCGCGCCCGAGGACTGGCCCGTCATCGAGGCCGCGTTCACCCGCCAGGGCGGCAAGGACGCGGCCCTCCGGCTGCTGGACGACCGTGCCGACGTGACGGCGGTGATCGCCCTCAACGACGACATGGCGATCGGTGCGCTCTCGGTGCTGCGGGCGAGCGGGGTCTCGGTGCCCGGCGACATGTCGGTCGCCGGGTTCGACGACATCGAGGTGGCCACCGACATCGCGCCGTCGCTCACCACGGTGCGCCTGCCGATGCGCGAGATGGGTGAGCTGGCGCTCTCCCTGGCCCTCAGCGCTCCGGCGGCGCGTCCCCGGCGCCGGACCACCGGGCACCAGCTGATGGTGCGCGACTCCACCGCCGCTCCCCGCTCCCAGGCGGTGTGAGCGACCGACCGTCCGATCCGGGGTCAGCGGGTGCGGAGCCGCTGGCAGACCTGCTGGTCGAAGTGGTGTTCCTCGCGATGGGCCGGGCAGAGGGTGCGGATGTAGGGCGTCTGCCGGTCGATCTCGCCCGGCTCGCCGCAGCGTTCGCAGCTGCGCGCCGCTTCGAGCTCGGCCTCGGCGATGACCCGGTAGCCCTCGGGGTGACGGTCGAGGGAGCAGTAGTAGCGCAGCCCGCCGTACTTCTCCTTCACCTGATGGACCTCGTAGTCGGGGTCGATCGCGGCCAGGCGACGATCGGCCTCGAGCAGGATGTGGTCCCATCCGGCGTCGACCCACACGGCGGCGTCACCGGTCATCCGCGCGAGGATCGGCGCCAGCGATGGTCGGTGCGGATCGAGTCGCGACGAGGGCGCGACCTCGCCTGCCGATGCCTGTGTGCCGTCGTACCACAGCACAGATTCACGAGTCCCGCCGTTCACCGGTCAACCTCCCCGCCCGCTCGGAGTGGCCATACCGTACGACGTTCCAGGCCCTCGTTGCACCACCGGCGAGAAGGTCGCCTACTGGGCGCAACTGCCGCTCACCAACGAGTGGGCCAGGAACGGGCGCTGACGCATGGGCCGGACTTGATGACGCTGGTTTCCTTCGAGTAGTAAGGGTACTTAACAACTACTCAGGAGTACCCATGCGTCGTCGACCCCTCGTCGCTTCCGTTGCCCTTGCCGCCATCGTCACGTCAGCGGCCGCGTCCCTGCCCGCCGCCGCCTCGGTCCCCGAGGAGGCCGGGTGGACCTACACCGACGACCTCGGCCGGACCATCGAGCTGGACGCCGCACCGGAGCGGGTGGTGGCCCTCACCGACGTCGCCTACTCGTTGATGAACTATGGCGTCGACCCGGTCGGCGTGTTCGGCTACAGCGGGTTCGCCGACGACATCCGCTTCGACGAGTTCGACATCTCGGGCATCACCGAGCTCGGATCGATCTACGGCGAGATCAACCTCGAGGCGCTCGCCGAGCTCGATCCCGACCTCATCATCACGCACACCTATCCCACCGATGCCGAGGGCACGCTGGATCCGACCGGTCTGCTCTACGGGTTCGCGGATGTCGCCCAGCAGGAGGAGGTGGACGCCATCGCCCCGATCGCCACGATCCTCATGGGCGGTAGCGCCGCGGACGTGATCACCCGCACGACCGACCTGTCGATGGAGCTCGGCGCCGATCCCGCGGTGGTCGACGCCGCCCGCGCCGAGTTCGACGTCGCCGCTGAGGCGCTCAGGGCCGCCACCGATCCGGCCATCGACGTCGCCGTCATCTACGCCGAGACCGGCGGGGTGTGGGCCGCCAAGGCCCCCGACGATCCGGGCACCCGCTTCTACAGCGAGCTCGGCGTGTCGTTCGTCGACCCGGGCGGCGAGGACTACTACTGGGAGGTCCACAGCTGGGAGACGTTCCCCGCCCTCACGTTCGACGTCGTCCTGTACTCGGTGCGCGGTCTCGACGCCGAGGCGATGGGGGAGATCCCGACGTTCGCCGTCACGCCCGCCGCCCAGGCCGGCCAGGTGTATCCGTGGATCTTCGCCGGGATGGACTACGTGTCGACCGGCGCCTACCTCCAGCAGCTCGCCGGCTGGCTCGGCTCGGCGACCGACGTCGCCTGACCCTCGCCCGGCGGTAACAGATGGTGCCTGGCACCATCTGTTACCGCCGGCGGGGAGGGCCGGGCAGCGTCACACGTCAGGCGAAGAGACGGCGCGAGGCGAGCTCGGCGCCCTGGGCCAGCGAGGCGAGCTTGGCCCAGGCGACGTCGGGGTCGATGCCCTGCATGCCGACGTGCACCGAGAAGCCGCAGTCGACGCCGGCCATCAACCGCTCCGGCGGCACGACCGTGGCCCACCGTTCGATTCGCTGGGCCACCAGCTCGGGGTGCTCGATGTAGTTCGACTGCGGCTCGATGACGCCGGGGCAGATCGTCTTGTGGTCGGGCACGCCGAGCTCGGCGAGCACCGCCCACTCGTGGGCGTGACGCGGGTTGGCCCCCTCGAACAGCACGGTGGACGGCTTGGCGGTCCACACGATGTCGATGATGTCGGCGATGCTCACGTCGTGGTGGTGGGGCCCGGGATAGTTGCCCCAGCACAGGTGCATGCGCAACTGCTCGGCGGGGATGTTCCGCACGGCGTGGTTCAACGCCTCGATGTTGGTGGCGATCGCCGCGCGGAACGCGTCCCGATCGAGGTCGGCGTAGGCGGTGTGACGGCCCATCGCCAGGTCGGGACAGTCGAGTTGTACGACCGCTCCCGCCGCGGCGATCGCCTCGTATTCATGGCGCATCGCCTCGGCGAGGGCGAACACGTACTCCTCACGCGAGGCGTAGTGCTGGTTGGCGAAGAACAGCGAGACGAGGCCGGGCGATGCCGCGCTGGTGAAGATGGCGTGGTGGCCGGCGGCCGTGGCGGCGGCTCGCAACGTCACCATGTCCCGCTCGGCGGCGCCGTCGACGAACTCGGTCTCGCGCACGGTCACCGGGCCGGTGCAGGCCGGGGCCGAGCGCTTGCGGCGACCGGGGTTCTCGTTGACCATCTCGGCGCTGCGCGGGTACTCGTCGAGATCGGTGAACGTGTAGTCGCGGATCGACTCGCCCTCGAAGCCGGTGAGGCGGTACTTCACGTAGGTGGCGTACGACGGCTTGGAGGCCTCCCCGTCGTTGATGACGTCCACGCCGGCGTCGACCTGGCGCTGCACCAACTCGGCGACGGCGGACGTGATGCGTTCGTCGAGCGCCGCCCCGTCGACCGGGATGCCGTCGCCGGCGGCCCACATGATCCGGATCAGGTCGTCGGGCCGCGGCAGACTGCCGGTGTGGGTGGTGAGGATGCGCTCGGTCATGACGATCGCCATCTTGTCGCGCCGGCTTCCAGCACGATCCTCGCCACGGCCTCGGCGTGGGTGAGGATCAACCAGTGTGTGGCGTCGAGCTCGACGTAGTGCCACCGAGTGTCGGCGGCCGCGGCGGCCGCGTACGGACGGAAGCGCCGGTCCGGCTCGGCGGTTGCCGCAACATACGTCCGCGGCAGGTCGTCGGGTAGCGCTTCGAAGAACGGGGCGTGGAGCGTCCGCGCCGACTGCGGCATCAGCCCGGCGTAGAACGCGTCGACGGCCTCCTCGCCGCCGAGCAGGTCGGCGGTCGGGTGGAAGTCTCGAAACGGGACCATCTCCGCCTCGGCCTGGCAATCGGCAGCTCGGTCCGTTCGCGTGCCGGGGCCGATCGGTGCGTGGGCGTCGACGTACACGAGCGCACCGACCCGGTCGGCGACGCGCCGCCACGCTCGTGTGATCACCCTGCCGCCGTAGGAGTGGCCGACGAGGGTGACGTCGTGGAGGTCGTGGTGCTCGATCGCCGCCGTCACGTCGTCGGCGTGCGTGTCGAGCGTGATGTGGGGGCCCGATTCGGCGGCCCGGGCCCCGTGCCCGGTCAGCGACACCGCGTGCACCGTGGGGACGGTGCCGACGCCGTGGACGTGGTGTCGGGAGTCGTGGAGCGCCCGCTTCAGCGGCTCCCAACACCACTCACCGACCCATGCGCCGTGCACCAGGAGGATGGCACCGGACGCCGTCTCCGGCGTCGAGGTCACCTCCCGGTCCGCCTGCAGCGGCGATTGGTACGTTGAGCGCAAGCCCGGTACGGTTGTCCGCACACCGGCCTGTTGTCCACTAGACGGACGATATCGTGATCAGGAGGGGGATCCACATGACGACGACACCGATTGCCCAGCGGCTGCACCACACCGCCTATGTCACCAAGGACCAGGAGGCCACGCGTGCGTTCTACGAGGACGTCCTCGGCTTCCCCTTGATCGCCGCGTGGTCCGAGGCCGATGAGCTGTTCGGTGCCGAGCGCGTCTACTGCCACACGTTCTTCGGTCTCGCCGACGGCAGCGCCCTGGCGTTCTTCCAATTCGCCAATGCCGCCGATCAGGAGCTGTTCGATCCGGCGCTCGCCCCGTCGCCGTTCCGTCACATCGCCATGAAGGTCACGGCCGAGGGCCAGGCCGAGCTGGAGCGCCGGCTCGCCGACGCCGGCTGGAAGCCCGAGGGCACATACGTGCTCGAGCACGGCTACTGCCGCTCGCTGTACACCGAGGATCCCAACGGCATGCTGCTCGAGTTCACCGTCGATGCTCCCGGCGCCGAGCAGATCGCCAAGGATCGCGCCGCCGACGCCCACGAGACGCTGGCCCGGTGGCTCGCCGGCGATCACACGAGCAACAACACCTACCGCTGACGGGCTGGTTCGTTCGCCGATGCTCCCGCGCCCCCGGACCGGTCAGGTCGCGTCGCGCGGCTGGTCGACCGGGAGCATCGCGAGGTCGCTCCACGCCTTCGAGACGTCGGCCGCCGTCTCCAGCAACAGCGGCAGGTACTCGCCGACGAGGTGCTCGATCGACGTCTCGGCGGCGTGCACCGTCACGTTCATCGCCGCCGCAGTGCGGCCGTGCGCATCGCGAACGGGCGCTGCCACCGAGCGGATGCCCAGTGACAGCACCTCGTCGGACAGCGCCCAGCCGCGTTCGCGGATCTCGGCGAGCGACGCGTCGAGCTCGGCACGGTCGGTGGCGACTCGTGGGATGATCCCCGACGCCGACGGCGTGGCGAGCACGGCGTCGAGCTCGTCCGCGGTCAGGTCGGCGAGCAGCACGCGCCCCATCGCCGTGGCCGTGGCCGGGAAGCGGGTGCCGATCTGCACGGCGAAGGCGATGATCTTCGGCACGGCCACGCGCGCCGTGTACACGATGTCGCTGCCGTCGAGCTGCGACATCGAGCTCGATTCGCGCGTGCGGCTCACCAACGACACCAGGTGCGGACGGGCGATGTCCCACAGCCCCTGGGCGGCGATGTACGCCGTGCCCAGCTCGAGCGTCTTGGTGGTCAGCGAGTACGCGCCGCCGACCGAGCGGGCGTACCCGAGGTGTTCCAGTGTGAGCAGCAGGCGCCGGGCGGTCGGCCGGGCCAGGCCCGTGCGGGCCGCCACCTCGCTGACCGTCAGCTCCATCGCCATCGGGCCGAACGCCGTGATCACATCGAGGCCGCGGGCGAACGCCTCGACGAAGTCGCCGCTGTCGTTGCGCTTGCCGCCGCTCGCGTTGGCCCGGCCCGTCCCGTCTCGCTGTTCGCTCGCCATCACTGCTCCATCACCGGAAGAAGCTGGTCCCTCTTGACGAACCACACTCCTGATCACCCTACGGCCGGCCCGCCCGCCGGGCGCGGCCCCCTCGACGGCGTCGTCGTCGCCGACCTGTCGCGCGTGCTCGCCGGGCCGTACTGCTCGATGCTGCTCGCCGATCTCGGCGCGACGGTGATCAAGGTCGAGAGCCCGGCCGGTGACGAGACCCGCACGTGGATGCCGCCCGAGCGTGACGGCACGTCGACGTACTACCTCTCGATCAACCGCAACAAGCGATCGGTGGTGCTCGACTTCAAGGATCCCGACGACCTCGAGCTCACCTACGAGCTGCTCCGTCGCGCCGACGTGGTGATCCAGAACTTCAAGCCGGGCGGCCTCGACAAGTTCGGCCTCGACTACGCCAGTGCCCGGGAGCTCAATCCGGCGCTCGTGTACCTGTCGATCAGCGGCTTCGGTTCGGCCGAGGGTGCCTGGCTGCCCGGTTACGACCTCGTCGTGCAGGCGGTGTCCGGGATGATGAGCCTCACGGGTGAGCCCGACGGACCCGCCTATCGATCGGGCGTCGCCGTGTTCGACGTGATGACGGGGTTGCACGGCGCGCTCGGCGTGCTCGCCGCGTTGCGTCAGCGCGACGCCACCGGCGAGGGCCAGCACGTCGAGGTCAACCTGCTGTCGTCGGCCCTGTCGGGGTTGGTCAACCAGAGCGCCGCCTACACCGCCGGCGGCGCCGTGCCGTCACGCATGGGCAACGCCCACCCGAGCGTGTACCCGTACCAGCCGATGCCGACGAAGGATCGCGACATCGTGATCACGGCGGCCAACGATCGCCAGTTCCGTGCCTTGTGCGAGGTGCTCGGCATCGCCGAGGTGGCCGACGACGATCGCTTCCGCCTCAACGCCGATCGCACGGCCAACCGGGCCGAGCTGCACCCGATCCTCGTCGAGCGCCTCGCCGAGTGGTCGGCCGACGATCTGTTCGTCGCCCTCAACCGGGTCGGCGTGCCGTGCGGCCCGATCAACACCGTGCGCGACGGCATCGAGCTCGCCGAACGTCTCGGTCTCCACCCGCGCGTCACCGTCGGCGACGGCGACCGCGCCGTCGATCTCATCCGCAATCCCATCAGCCTGAGTGGGGCCACCGTCGGCTACCGCCTGCCTCCCCCCGAGCTCGGCGAGCACAGCGACGACATCCGCGCCTGGCTGTCCGACGGGGTCTAGTGGTCTGTCGTCGAGTTGGTGAGGTGGATCGCGCCGCTGGGCGAGATCCAGCAAGCGAGACACCTGATCAATCCGGCGACAGACCACTAGCGGCCGACGCCGTCGCGCCGCGCCTGACGGCATGTGGCTGGCACATCCCATCAGTCACCTCCCCCACACTTCCGAGGAGCACCCGCATGACCACCCCCACCACGCCGACGTTCCGCACGGGCATCGGCGCGTCCGATCTCGACACGATCCAGCTGTTCGGGCACGATCTGGCAGCCGAGCTGATCGGCCAGATCACGTTCGGCGAACTGGCCTACTGGCTCGTCACCAAGCGCCGCCCCACGCCGCAGCAGCGGACGATGTTCGAAGCCGTGCTCGTGTCGCTCGCCGACCACGGGTTCACGCCGACGGCGATCGCCTCGCGGCTCACGCTGCTCAGCGCGCCCGACTCGATCCAGGGGGCGCTCGCCGCCGGACTGCTCGGCGGCGGCTCACGGTTCCTCGGCGTGACCGAGAACGCCGCTGCCTTCCTCCACGACGTGATCGACCCCCTCGACGCGCTGCCCACCGACGAGGCCGGCTGGGACGCCGTCGCCCTCTCCGCCGTGATCGCGGCCCGCGACGGCGGCCGGTTCGTCCCGGGACTCGGCCACCCGGTGCACAAGCACGGCGACCCCCGCACGCCGAAGCTCTTCGAACTCGCCAGGGAGAACGACCTCTTCGGCCCGTACTTGTCGCTGTTCGAGGCGATCGGCCGTGTACACCCGCAGGTGCTCGGCAAGACCCTCCCGCTCAACGGTGCCGGTGCGTGTGGCGCCGTGCTCGCCGACGCCGGCCTCCCGCTCGAGCTGCTGCGCGGCGTGGCCCTCCTGGCTCGTTGCGCCGGGCTGCTCGGCCACCTCGCCGAGGAGATGGTCGACCCGATCGGCAACGACGTCTACATGACGGTCGACCGCAACACCGACTACCGGCCCTGAGCTCTACGGGCCGCTGCGTGTCGGCGGCACGCAGCGGCGGCGCCGTCGATCGGGTGCGGCGAGACTGAGCTCAGCCGCCCGCGCTCGCTTCGGCGTCACCGCCGAGGACGTGTGCGAGCGCGGTCGGCAAGACCGGGTGGGAGAACGCGAAGCCACTGCGCTGCAGGGCGACCGGGATCGCCCGCTGGCTGTAGCCCAGGAGGTGGGTGGCCCGTTCTGCTCCGAGCACTAGTGACGGGAGCGCCATCGGGATACCGATCGGGAGGTGCCAGCGGTGCACGGCGTCGGCGAGGGCCGACGTGAACTCGGCGTTGCGCACCGGCAGCGGAGCAGTGAGGTTGACCGGCCCCGGGAGCTCGGCGGCCAGGAGATGGAGGCAGGCGGCGATGTGGTCGTCGAGGCTGATCCACGCGAGGTATTGGCGCCCGGAGCCGAACTTGGCGCCGAGCCCCAGCTTGAACAGGGGCAGCTGCTTGGCGAGGGCGCCGCCCCGGGTGGTCAGCACGACGCCGGTGCGCAGCAAGGTGGTGGCCACCCCCGCGTCCGCCGCCGGTGCGGTGGCGTCCTCCCAGCGCCGGCAGAGGTCGGCGAGGAAGCCGTCGCCGGGCGGGGCCGACTCGTCGAGCTCTTCGTCGCCGCGATTCCCGTAGAACCCGACGGCCGAGGCCGACAGGAACACGCGCGGCGGCCGTTCGAGCCGGGCGATCGTGCGCGCCAGCAGGTCGGTGCTCTCGACGCGGCTGGCGACCAGTGTGTGCTTGTAGCCGTCCGTCCAGCGGTGGTCGCCGATGCCGGCTCCGGAGAGGTTGACGATCGCGTCGATGCCGTCGAGTCCGTCGGCGTCGATGGCACCGGCAGCCGGGTTCCAGCCGATGTCACCGGGGCCGGCATCGCCACGTATCAGGCGGCGGACGCTGTACCCGGCGGTGCGTAGCGCGGTCGTCAGGGCGGTGCCGATGAGCCCGCTCGCCCCGCTCACCGCGACCGTCGCGCTCGTTGGCCTGTCGGTCGTCATCGGACCTCCTCTCGCCGGGTGGGACCCGGCCTCGCGTGATGAACCATGCCACAGCCATCGTTCCCCGACGAGCGAGTGGACATGTTTAGTGATAATTTAACGTGCCAGCCGCATCCCAGCGGTCAGGTGGCCAGAACCACCACGACCTCCGGGAGCCCCCGGCGGGCGGTCCCGGGCCGGTGTCGCCGGTTGCCCACACCTGGCGGCGCCGCCCGGGCCCTGCGGCTGCCGCCGCGTCGCCCGGGCCCCGCAGCTGCCGTCGCGCTGCGACGTGCGATGAGTCCGTCCCCCTCGTCCCGTCTTGATCGCATCGCAGATCACACGACGATCGCGCCGTGGATCACACAGGGGAGGACCCGATGGCTGCACTCGACCGGACATTCACCACGCGGCTGCAGAAGAGCACCGACAGCCCCGGCGCCTGGACGTGCGTGAAGATGGAGGACTCGGTGGACTTCTTCGGCACGCGCGGACTGGTGAAGGTACGCGGCACGATCGACGGCGAGCCCTTCGAGTCGTCGTTCATGGCGCTCGGCGACGGCACGCACATGTTGCCCGTGAAGGCCGCGCTGCGGAAGCGGATCGGCAAGGACACCGGTGACGAGGTCACCGTGCACCTCGCCGAACGCCTCGAGCGTTGACCCGTCGGACAAAAGAACCTGACAGCCGGTGGGGCACTCCGTACGTTCGCCGCCCATGACCACCGAGCGAGTGCCGCCGCGGCCCCCCGTCACGATCCGCAGGCTCGTCGGGATGGCCATGGCCGCGACGTGGCTCATGTGTTCTCCCGTCGCGGCGGGCAGCGCGACGGCATCCCCGGCGGCAGCGAGCGATCTGACGGCGGTCGTCACGGAGTTCGTCGGCGCGGCGCCGGGCGGGGCGTCGGTACTGGTCGTGCGCGACGGAGTCGAGACGGCGGTGACGGCCGGCGCCGCGTCGTCCGACGGCACCGCGATCGCGCCCGAGACGCGATTCCGCGTGGCGAGCATCTCGAAGATGTTCGTCGCGGCGATGGTGCTGCAGCTGGTGGACGAGGGTGCGGTCGATCTCGACGCCGCGCTGTCGACCTACGTGCCCGAGGCGGTCGTCGGTGGTGACGTGCCCGTGCGGTTGCTGCTGCGCCACCGCAGCGGGCTCGTCGGCTACATGGAGGACGAGGCGTTCCTCGTCGACCAGACGAGCGATCCCGATCGTGTCTTCACCCCCGACGAGCTGCTGGAGTACACGACCGACACCCCAGCCGGTGAACCCGACACCGAGTGGGTGTACACCAACACCAACTTCATCCTGCTCGGGCAACTGATCGAAGCGGTCGACGGCACCGACTTGAACGCCGCGTTGCAGGCTCGCATCACCGGGCCCCTCGGCCTGGCGTCGACGCAGTTCGAGATCGCTGGAGGCCCGCCCCAGGCCGATCTCGCCGAACCGTGGGCGTACGACCCCTATCTCGGCGAGCCCAACACGTCGTATGCCTCGGTGGCGTCGGGGATGTGGGCGGCGGGGGCGGTGGTCTCGTCGCCGGCGGACATCCACGCCTTCCTCAGCGCCCTCGTCGGCGGCGGAGTGCTCAGTGAGGCGTCGTTCGCCGAGATGACCGACCCCGGCCAGGACGGCGGCTATGGCCTCGGCATCGAGATCCTCACGTTCCCGTCGGGGACCGTGTACTACGGGCACCGCGGTGAGGCGCTCGGGTACCGCAGCTTCGCCGGGATCGAACCGACCACGGGAGACGCCGTCGTGGTGCTGACGAACAACTCCGATCTCGACGCCGTCGCGCTGAGTGACCTGATCACCGCCGACTGGTGACCTGCTGTTCGAGGCGGAACGTCGCACGCCCAGCTGAGTCGGCGGCTGGCATGCTGCAGCGGTGACCCCATCGACGTGGCATCTCGCCCAGGTGAACATCGGCCGGCTGCGAGCGCCGATCGACCATCCCGACATCGCCGAGTTCAAGGCGGCGCTCGACACGATCAACGCCCTCGCCGAGTCGAGCCCCGGCTTCGTCTGGCGCTTGCAGGACGACGCTGGCAACGCCACCGGGATCGAGGTCGACCCGGAGGACGAGCTGCTGATTCCCAACATGTCGGTGTGGGAGTCGGTCGAGGCACTGTCGGAGTTCGTCTATCGCTCCGACCACACGCCCTTCCTCCGCCGCCGGCGCGAGTGGTTCCAGCGGTTCGGCTCGACGTTCATGGCGCTGTGGTGGGTGCCCGCCGGTCACCTGCCGACGCTCGACGAGGCCCAGCAGCGCCTCGACCTCCTCGAGCGCAACGGCCCGACCGCCGAGGCCTTCACGTTCCGTCACCGGTTCCCACAGCCGTCCTCACCAGCGTCGACGGTCGCTCATCCGAGTACCGAACGTCCCGAATCGGGGCCCTCGGTACTCGGGTGAGCTTCGTACTCGGGTGAGAGACGGTGGGCTGCGTTGGATGGGGACGGTCAGCCGGCGGGGACGAAGCTCTGTGTGGAGAACTCGCTCGCCGGCGGCACGACGATCTCGCCGTCGACGTCCTCGATCAGCCAGTCGATGAAGCCCTGGGCGTAGTCGATACCGGTGTCGACGATGCGCCCGTCGGCGGCCGCCGCGGCGAACGTCACGTAGCCGTCACCACCCGTGGCGAGGAAGCTGTTCGTCACCACCACGTACGTCGCCTCGGGGTCGATGGGCGCCCACCCGCCGTCGTCGCCGCGCACCTCGACGTTCGAGAACCGTGAGCCCGCCGGCTGGCTGAGGTCGACGTCCCAACGGATCGCCGAGCCGTACGGGAACGACCCACCGCCGCCGTCGGTCGAGTCGACGAAGTAGGCCACCCCGTCCTCGAGCGACTGCACGATCTCGGCGCCGGTGAGGTCGAGTTCGACGAGCGTGTTGGAGAACGGCAGCAGCTCGTACGCCGTGGCCACCGAGATGTCGCCGGCAGGGATGGCGATGCGCACACCGCCGGCGTTCTGCAGGGCGAGGTCGGCACGGAAGGCCCGAGCGAGGAAGGCGTCGGTGACGATCTGTTGGATGAAGCCGCCGTTGACGTCGGCGGCCGCGCCGCTGGTGGCCACCTGGTCCTGGTCACAGATGCCCTCGGAGTAGGTGTCGCCCGGGAGTCGATTGAGGCACAACGGCTCGGTGGCCGTGCCGATCACCTCGGCAGCGAGAGCGTCGGTCTGCACGGCGAACGTGTCGAGGAGCTCCTGCGACTCGGGGTCGGGCTCGATCATCGACACGGTCGGGATCGCGTCGATCGCCGTCTCGATGGCGGCCAGTTCCTCGCCCTCGATCGGCGTGGTCACGTCGGCGTCGTCGGTGCGGCTGAAGTTGCCGACCAGCAGGTGCGGCGTGCCCTGGCAGCCGGCCAGCGTGCCGTCGGCGAAGTCGAGATGCAGCTCGCCGACGACCGCCGCGTACTGCCACGCCTGCACCACGCACACGGGCTCGCCGTCGGCGTTGGTGGTCATCGTCGGGTACTCGCCGCTGCTCTCGATCCCGAAGGCCGTGAAGCCGCCGAGCAGCGTGTGCGAGTCACCGCCCACGACGGCGTCGACACCGGTGACGGCCGCGGCGAGAGCGAGATCGTTGTCGTACTGGTAGTGGGTGACGAGCACGATGTTCTCGATGCCGAGTGACTGCAGCTCGTCGACGTAGCGCTGCGCCGTCTCGGCCTCGTCGAGGAACGTGGTGGTCGGCAACGGTGACGACGACGTCGTCGTCTTGCCGGCGATGTCGAGGCCGATGAAGCCCACCCGCTCGCCGCCGAACTCCATCACGTGGTACGGCTGGAGGTACCGGACCGGCGGCTCGGGCAGCAGCGGGGTACCCGGGGCGGGCACCACGTTGGCGCCGAGTGTGACGGTCGCGCAGTCGTCGGCCGGGTCGTTGAGGTGGTCGAGGAACGTGACGAGCGCCGAGTCGGTGGCGTCGAACTCGTGGTTGCCCACCTCGAACACGTCGAAGCAGACGTCGTTCATCAGCGCGGCGTCGGCCTCGCCGCCGAACAGCGTGTAGAAGAGCGTCCCGGTGATGGCGTCGCCGGCGTGGACCTTCACGACGTTGTCGTTGTTCGCCTCGATCTCGGCGATCTGCGCCGCCACTCGGGGAAAACCGCCGAGCTCGTAGTCGAACTCGCCGCCTGCCGTGCCGAGATCGACCGATCCGCTGCCGGCCTGGAGGTGCGAGTGGTGATCGTTGATGTGGGCGATCGTGATCGACAGCTCACCGACCGTTCCGGGCCCGTCGCTGTCCGGCGGGGCACTGTCGCTCGACGCGCTCGACGGCGGAGGCGCTTCACTCGAGGCTGGCCCGTCCGGCTCGGTCGACGCACTGGCCACCGACCCTCCGGCGACGATGATGGCAGCAGCTGCGGCTGCCAGGCGGCGGGGGCGGTGGGACAGGACGAGCATCGGCGGGCTCCTCGGGTCGTGCGGGCGGACGGTGGCGGTCGGCGGACTCGAACAGCGTCCAACACTGCGCCCGCCGAGTCAAACGAACAGCGGGAGCTCGTTGGTGACGAGGGGTTGTCGCGAAGGTGGAGCGCAACCCACCGCTGACCCGTCCGGGCCGCGTGACGCCGGTCGGGATCGGGGAGTACCGTCGACGGGAGGGCGGCCACCGGCCGGGTGACCGCAACGAGTGTTCGGGGAACAGCCATGAACGGATCGGTCGTCCACTTCGAGGTGCCCTACGACGACGGGGACCGGGCCCGCTCCTTCTATGCCGACGTGTTCGGCTGGAAGATCCAACAGATGCCGGAGTTCGACTACACGGGCGTCAGCACCGGCCCGGCCGGAGACGACGGGATGCCGAGTGAACCGGGCTACATCGGTGGCGGCATGTTCCAGCGGCAAGCCGACCTCGACCGTCCGGTGATCACCATCGACGTCGACGACATGCAGGCCGCGCTGGCGAAGATCGCCGAGCACGGCGGCGCCGCAGTGGGTGAGCCGATGGATGTCGGCGAGATGGGGATCGCCGGCTACTTCACCGACTCGGAGGGCAACCTGATGGGGCTGTGGCAGTCGAAGTCGCAGTGACGACCGCGCGCTGAGCCCGGCTGGGAACGGCTCCTACCAGCGGATCTCGACTTCGATCTCGGACTCCTCCCCGAGCTCGATCTCGACGTTGAGCGTGACCTCGTCGGGGACGGCGGCCGTGTAGCGAACCCCGTCGCGCGAGAACGCCACCTGGTTGTGGCGCGACAGCTGGTCGGCGAGCTCGCGCAGCCGGGCGGCCGCCTCCTCGCGACGCATCGTCGTCTCGTTCTCCACTTCGATCAGCTCGTCACCCATCCCGACCTCCGGTCACTCGTCGTCGCGCACGACGCTAGTGCCGTGACCACAAACGTCCGCACGCCACAGCGGCATGGTCCCGGCGACCAGGGTCGTCATCCAGCGACCCGAGCGGCCGCTGGATGACGACGCGGATTCACGGCGTGGTCGTGGCGGTGGCGACCACCCCGATGACGAGCACTGGCGGGGTCGACGGTGCGGTCGTCGTCGGGTAGGTCGGCGTCGATGTCGACGTCGTGGGCGGCGGCGGGGGAACTGACGGCGGGGCCGTCGTCTCGGGGATGAGCGACGCCGGCAGCGTCGTGGTCGGACGCCCGTGGGTCGGGTCGGGCTCGGCGACCACGTCGTCGGCGGGCTCAAACTCGGCCTCGTAGTCCTCGCAGTAGGGGACGCTGAAGCCGTCGGCCGCCGCCACGTGGTTGGGAGACAGGATCTCGAGCTCGTAGGTCCCGCTGTACGTGCCGTTGTCCTCGCCGGCGTAGCCGCCGATCCCGCCCCCGCCGGGCGTGGGGGCGAAGTCGCCCCCGGGTTCGGGGCCCTCGACGAACGGCACGTCCACGCTGCGGCTGATCATCGCCACGTTGGTGTCGTCGACGTGCACCTCATAGGTGTTCGACGGCTGGCCGTACGGGTTGACGAACCGGTACTGCACGTCGGTCTCCCTGTTGGTCGAGATCGTCGCCGACAGGTGGAGGGTGCACGGGTCGGCCGGGTCGGGGAGCACGATGAGCGAGGCGTCGGTCACCTCGGCCGGAGCGGCGACGTCGCCGACCGCGGGCGGCAGGTCGCCGACCGGAGCCGGCACCTCGACCGGGACGTACTCGATGCGCAGCGGGATCGATGTTGAGCGCCGCATGAAGTACTCGGCGGAGAAGCCTCCGTCGTAGGCGCACACCACCTCGGCCGACAGCGAGATCGCCGTGTTGAGCTCGTAGGGGATCGCCCTGGCTTCGGCGAACGTCATGCCGTCGTCGACCCGTCGCTGGATCTCGGCCTCGCCGGCGGCGAGCACGTCGTCGACGCTCGGGAAGAAGTCGACCAGCGGGTTCGCCGGATCGAAGGCGTCGGCGATCGGCACGTGGACGGCGACGGTGGTGTCGGGCATCGTGTTGGCGTGCGGCACGTTCACCCGCCGCGGCCAGCCGGTCTCGACCGAACCGTTCCCACCGCTGTTCGGGCCGTCCCCGCTCCAGATGCCGTCGCTGTCCCCGGCGGCCAGGTTGCCGTCGATCGAGATCACGTGCGTCAAGTGGTGGGCGAGCCGGCAGTCGGCCCCGATCTCGGCGGCCACCCAGATCCGCCCATCCACCTGGCTGGTGCCTTCGAGCGTGGTGAACTGGTAGTGGCCGCCGACCTCGGTCTGCACCACACGCAGCACGTTGGCATTGCCCTCGCCCGCGCCTGGCGTGCACGGCAACGCCTGGTCGGCCAGGCAGGTGTCGGCGGCCGGCCCGAAGTGCAGCCAGTCGACGCCGACGTTGTAGGCCGAGGCGTTGCCGGCGGAGGGGGCCAGGCCCGCTGCGCCGAGTGGCAGGGCGATCGCCAGCAGCGGGGCGCTGCGGCGTCGTCGGTGGGTGGATCGTGACATTGGAGCATCCCTTGATCGTCGGGGTTGATGACAGGGGTCCAGATGTCCGAGGCCGCCTGCGCTCGCGCCTTGTCCCGAGAATTTCGGCGGCCGGATGTCACACCACCTGGAGGGCGGGGAAGTCAGGGCCGGGGGCGGACGAGGCGGTGCACGTGATGGTGGGGTGTGTCCGCCGGATTGTCGGGTTCGAGATCGACGGTGGCGACGTGGTCGAACCCGGCCGAGCGCAGCGCCGACCACGAGGCCCGGTTGTCCACATGGACGGGAACGACGAGCTCGGTGACATCGGGATAGGTCGGCCAGACGACCCCGACGAAGGCCCGGATCATCGCCGTGCCGATGCCGCGACCGGTGTCGCCCGGTTCGCCGACGAGATAGTCGATCGTGGCGACGTCGTCGCCGTCGACGAGTTCGCCGAGCTCGTCGGCGTAGTCGGGGTAGTCCCGGAAGTAGGCGAACTGCACGAGGCCGACGGGACGGCCGTCGAGCGACGCGAGGTAGTCGTGGCCCGGCTCGTCGCCGTCGGCGGACGGGCCGAAGTCGGCCTCGACCTCGTCGGGGGTGTGGCCGTGGTGCCACCAACGCTTGACGTGGTCGTACGCCAGCCAACGACCGAGCAGGGCGAAGTCGTCGCGGGCCAGGCGGCGGAACGTGAACCCCACCGGAGTCACGCTGGGGTCGCCTCGCGCCTGGCTCACCAGTAGCCGGCCATCAGCTCACGGGCCCACTCCGGCTCGACCAGGTCGCCGCGGGGACCGAACCCGCTCATGTAGGGCTTGACGTCGAGGATCGGCGTCCCCTCGACCGCGTCGAGGCCGATCACGTCGAGCCCGGTCTCGTCGGCCGCGGCGAGGCGGCAGACCGTGACGCCGATGCGGTTGGGCCGGTCCTTGGCCCGCTGGGCGAGGATCCCCACGTCCGGCCAGTCGAGCCGGCCCCGCGGATGGCGGGAGCCGCGGCACACGGCGTCGGGCGCGACCCGGTCGAACACGTAGATCACCTCGACGTGCGAGAAGCCGTCGAGGCCGGCCGTTGTCGTCGACTCGACGACGGCCGGGTCGAGGACGATGCGGGCCGCCACCTCGCCCCAATCATCGTCTTCGAGGAGGGCTCGCCCGCCGGTGACGTACCCGATCGGCTCCATCTCGAAGTGCACGCTCATCTCCTGTCCATGTCGGTGACGACGCCGGCGACCCGCCCGATCTGCACCTCGGACGAACTCGTCCGCATCTCCAGTCGCCGCTCGATGGGGAACATACTGTCGCAACCGTCGCCAGCAGCGGGTGGAGGCGGTGGTCCGCCATCGAATTTCGATGAGTGGACCTGCTGCACCGGCGGATGGCTGAGTGTCGGCTGTCGGCGCGTGCGGTGATGAGCAACGCCGCCCTGGGCGCGATTTGCGTGGTACGTTCGGCCCGGGAACTCGCCGGCTGGCCGGCGCGCGATGTGGAGGGGCTGTGCGCAACAAGCCGTACGACACGCGTCTGACGTGGAGCGGTCGGAGGATCGGTCGCTCCGCGGCGGCGTCGCTCGGCATCGCGGCCGGCCTCAGCCTGATCGCCGTCGGCGTCGCCGGATCCACAGCGCCACCCGGGCTCACGGAGCCGCCGCCGGGTGGGGAGTCGACGACAACCGTCGAGCCGTCGGCGCCGACGACACCGACCACACCGACGACTCCGACGACTCCAGTCGCGACGATCCCGCCAGCCCCAGAGGACTTCGAACCGGTTGCCACCCTCGCCGGCAATGCCGTGTGCGACCCGGCATCGGGCCGGACCACCGTCACGTGGCGTGTCGTCAACATCCGCAATGTGCCGATCGAGATCGTCTCGTCGTCGGAGCCGGTGACGTTCGACCGGGCAACCGTCGGCCCGTCGGAGACAGCCGTCGGAAGTCTCGAGATCGACGGTCCCAGCTCCGATACGGCGATCACCAACTCCGTCACCGTCTCGGTTGGCGGCGTTCCCATCACCGTGAGCGAGACGGTGTTCGCTGCTGCTTGCACCGGTCCGGCGCTGCCCCCCGAGGTGGCGTTCACGTTCGAGGTCAGCCCGAGCGTGACCACCGCCGCGATTGGCGACACGGTCGACTACGCGTACTGCGGTCGCAACCTCAGCGACATCGACCTCGAGGTGGTGAGGTTGACGGACGACCGGCTCGACGTGCTCTTCGAGCTGCCGGCGACCGTCACGATCGTGCCGCCAGGTGGCACGATCTGCAACGAGGACCTCGGGTTGACCGCGTCCTACCTCGTGGAACCCGCCGACGTCGGCCAGACGATCGTCAACAACGCCCTGGTGACGGTGCGCACGACCGAGGACAGCCCGCGCACCTTCCAGCAGACGGCGACCGCCGAGGTCGAGGTGACATTGGACCTCTTGGCGCTCGACATGTCGTGCGCCGGTGCGCCCGCCGACCAGGTGTGGGTCGGGTCCGTCACGCCCGACGAGCAGATCAGCCTGGGTAGCGGTCGCCACGTCGTGGTGGCCGCCGGGACGTATTCGGGCGGGGTGGACGGCAGCTTCGGCACGATCTGCGTACTCCCGGGCGCATCGTTCAACCCGGCCTACGTCAACGCGCAAGACCTTCACCTGTACGTCTACACCGGCGGATCGGCGCGGATGAACCAGTGGGTCAACGGGACGAGTTCGTCCATCCGTAATGCCGGGCAGTTCACGTTCGCCGGCAACGCCCAGGTGCGGACGCCGGTGACGAACGATGCCGGCGCGACGTTCTCGGCGCCGGCGGGTCTCACGGTGTCGGGGTCGTTCGTCAACGCCGGCACGCTCTCGTCACAACCGTTGGTGGTCGGCTCCGGCGGCGCGTTCGTCAACACCGGCACGGTCGAGGCGAGCGACTTCAACGAGAACGCCAACTCGACGTTCGACAACAGCGGCACGGTGAACGTGGGCGGGCGGGCGGAGCTCAACGGCCAGGTCGCCAACTCCGGGCGGTTCATCGCCGGGGGACTGGTCGAGATCAACGGTTCGGCCTCCGTGATCAACACCTGCCGCATCGAGGGCGGCAGCATGATCAACAACACCGCAGTCACCAACGAGGGCGTCATCCTCACCGGCAGCTCGTTCCGCAACAACAGCGGTGGCCGCTGGACGCAGACCACCTCCGGCTTCACCGGCGGCGACGACTTCTTCTGGAACGACGGGACGATCAGCGGCAGCGGTGGCTTCCGCTTCGGCGGATCGACCACGAACCAGGGCACGTTCAACGGCGCCAGCGCGCAGCAGCCGATCGTCTTCTACGACACCTCGCCGACCGGCAACCAGATCTTCGATCAGGAGTACCGACCGGTCACCAACACCGTGCGCGGCGAAGTCGCCGTGCCTCCGTCGGATGCCTGCAACGCCACCGGGCCCACGGTGCCGACCACGACCACCGCGCCGCCGACGACGTCTACCACCACCACGACGACCGAGCCACCCACGACGACGACGTCCACCACCACGACGACGTCCACCACCACCACGACGACGTCCACCACGACGACCGGGCCACCCACGACGACGACGTCCACGACCGAACCGGCGCCGTTGGACACCCCGGCGCCCAGCGAGCCGACCGAGACCACGGAACCCACTGCGTCGACGGAGCCCGCAGCGCCCACCGAGCCGACCGGCTCGACGCAGCCGAGCGAGTCGACGGAGCCGACGGCGTCGACGGAGCCGACCGAATCGACGGAGCCATCTGAGTCGACGGGGCCGACCCAGCCGACGGAGTCGACCGAGCCGACCGAGTCGACCGTGCCGGCCGAGTCGACCGAGCCAACGGCATCGACCGAGCCAACGGCGTCGACCGAGCCAACGGCGTCGACCGTGCCATCTGAGTCGACGCTGCCGACGGAGTCGACCGAGCCGACGGCGTCGACCGAGCCGACGGCGTCGACCGAGCCGACCGTGCCAACGGAGTCGACCGAGCCAACCGAGTCGACGGCGTCGACCGAGCCGACCGTGCCAACGGAGTCGACCGAGCCAACCGAGTCGACCGTGCCGACCGAGTCGACCGTGCCAACGGAGTCGACCGAGCCAACCGAGTCGACCGTGCCGACCGAGTCGACGCTGCCGACGGAGACGAGCGAGCCGACCGAGTCGACCGTGCCGACCGAGTCGACCGTGCCCACGGAGTCGACCGTGCCGACCGAGTCGACGCTGCCGACAGAGACGAGCGAGCCGACCGAGTCGACCGAGCCCGCGGCGTCGACCGAGCCCACGGCGTCGACCGTGCCGACCGAGTCGACCGAGCCGACCGAGACGACAGAGCCAGCGACCGCCACCAGCACCAGCTCGACGACGTCCACGTCCACGTCCACGTCCACGTCGACGTCGACGTCGACGACCACCTCCACGAGTACGACCACGACGACCAGCACGAGTACGACCACGAGCGCCGCGCCGATCGCGAGCGCTACCACGTCGACCGTTGCGACGACCACGGTGCCCGGTCCGACGACCACGCTGGTGCCACCCCCGCCGGGGATCACGTTCACGTTCACGCTCGAGCCGAGCACGCAGGTCGCCTCGGTGGGCGAGACCATCGAGTACGTCTACTGCGGCGAGAACACCAGCGACGTCCCCCTCGAGGTGATCCGGGTGGACGACGACCGCTTCGGCACGCTGATCCTGCCCGCGGACCGGACCGTCGTCGAGCCGGGCGGGGAGATCTGCAACACCGAGCTCGACCTGCCGGTCAGCCTCGTGGTCGAGGCGGCCGACGAAGGAACGACGATCATCAACCGCGCCATCGCCACGGTACAGACCGTCGATGGCCGCCAGTTCCAATTGAGCGACTCGGCCGAGGTGGAGGTGCCGGCACCGATGCCGCCCACCGGGGCGAGCGGTACGCCGTACATCCTGATGATCGCCGGCAGCGTGCTCGCCGCCGGCTCGGCCCTGCTGGTCATCTCACGCCGCCGACCGGACCCGACCAGCTGACCGAACGCAGGCGCGAGCACGGCGATCGGCGCTTGCGGGTAACAGATGGTGCCAGGCACCATCTGTTACCGCACCGACGTCAGGTGGGGCGGTCGCTGACGGTCTGCGTGGCTTCGGGGACGTCGTTGGTGCGGGCCGAGAGGACCTTGGCGGCGAGGTGGTCGCGGATCGTCAACGGCGCGTAGCGGGGCTGTTCGCCGGGGGCGAGGCACGACGGCAGGCACGACACGACGGTGTCGATGTTGCCGTCGTGGAAGAAGGCCCACGAGCGGCGCAGGGCGGGATCGTCTCCGGTCGCCTGCGGTGGAACCACCCGGTGGAGCGTGGAGCGCCAACGATCGTTCGTCCACACGGCGAGGGCGTCGCCGATGTTCATCACCACGGCGCCGGGATCCGGAGTCACGTCCACCCAGCCGCCGTGCGGCGCGACGATCTGCAGGCCCGGCACGGGGTCGGCGAGGAGGATGGTGAAGATGCCGTAGTCGGTGTGAGCGCCCATGCGCATCTGCCCTTCATCGGGCGGCGGCTCGCCGGCGGCGCGCTCGTAGCGGATGATGCGCATCACGTTGACGGCCCGATCGGTGCGCGGCGGGAAGAAGTCGTCGGGCAGGTCGAGGGCCAACTCGATGACGTCCTCGATGGTCGCCCCCAGCTGCCGGACGGCCGCGAGGTAGGCCTCGACGGCCGGCCGGAAGCCGGCGAGGTCGGGCCAGATGTTGTCCGGGAAGAACTCGGGGTCGCCGCCGGGGACCTCGATCCCCACGTTGAACGCTTCGAACAGATCGGGCGGCCGCGCCTGGCCGAGGCTGTAGGCGAGGCTCTCCGACCGTCGTGCCGCGTAGCCCCGGTTCACTCCGGGGGCCGGAGGTCGCAGAGCCAGCTTGTCGTCGGCGGGAAGCGCGAAGAAGGCGTCCGATGCCGCGCGGAGGCCATCGACCACGTCGTCGGGAAGGCCGTGGCCGACGAGCTGGAGGAAGCCGACCGACTCGCAGGCGGCGCCGAGCTCGGCCGCCACCGCCACCCGGTCGGACGGCGAACCGCCGAACCAGCGTCCGAGGTCGACGGTCGGGATCGCCGCCGGGGTGTGCGAGGACGACGGCGTGCCGAGCACGGAGGTGGCGCCGTCACCCATCACTCAGACCGCCACCTGACGCCCGAACAGCACGTCGCCGAGCCTCGCGCAGATCGCCTGCAACTCGGGCGATTCCAGCAGGTCGGGATGCCGCGGGCGGGGGAGGTCGATGTCGACGATCTCGACGATCCGGCCCGGCCGGTCGGACATCACGGCGACCCGGTCGGCGAGGAACGCCGCCTCGGCGATCGAGTGCGTGACGAGCAGCGTGGTGACGGCACGCTCCGACCAGATGCGCAGCAGCTCGACGTTGAGCCGTCGGCGCGTGATGTCGTCGAGGGCGCCGAACGGCTCGTCGAGCAGGAGCACCTCGGGGTCACCGACGAGTGCCCGGGCGATGGCGACGCGTTGCCGCATTCCGCCCGACAGCTGCGACGGCAGCGCCCGTTCGAAGCCGGTGAGCCCGACGAGGTCGATGAGCGCGGCGACACGGTCGCGATCGCGGATGCCGGCCACCTCGAGCGGGACCCTGATGTTGTCGACGACCGAGCGCCACGGCAACAGCGAGGAGTCCTGGAACGCCACGCCGACGCCGTGGCGGCGCCGCACGTCGCCGGGCGGCGAGCCGTGCACCGTGATGTGGCCCGTGGTCGGCGACTCCAGGCCGGCGGCGATGCGCAGGATCGTCGACTTGCCGCAGCCCGACGGACCGAGCAGGGCGACGAACTCACCGGCCGACGTGCTGAGATCGACGCGGTCGAGGGCGGGCAGCGTCTCGCGTCGCGTGGTGAAGGATTTGGTGACGCCCTCGAGAACCACACCGGACCGTTCGTTCATCATCCTGCTCCCCATCGTTCGAGCACCTGCGCCTCCACGAACGTGACGACGCTGTACAGCACGACCATCGTCGTCGTGCACACCACCACGGCCGCCCACAGTTGCGTGTACTCGAACGTCGTCGTCGAGCGCAGCATGAGGTAGCCGATTCCCGTGCCGCTCGCCAGCCACTCGACGAGCAGGCCGCCGACGATCGACCGCGGGACGGCGACACGCGCTGCGGCCAGCAGTGCTGGGACGGCGGCCGGGAGCTGCGCCTTGCGCAGCGTGGTGAACCGCCGGGCGCCCGACGCGTCGAACACGTCGAGGACGCCGCGCGGCACGTCGCGGATGGCGGTGGCCGTGAGGACGAGGGTCGGGAAGAACGTGACGATGCCGCAGATCACGGCGCTGGTCACCAGCCCCCGGCCGAACACGATGAGCACGATCGGCGTGAACACTCCGAGCGGCACCGACTGCAGGACCACCGCCGCCGGCATCACGGCGTACTGCACGGCGGGAACGGTGACGAAGAGCGTGGTGAGCACGAGCGCGGCCACCGTGCCGGCGACGTAGCCGGTCGCGGCCGAGCCGAGCGTCGAGCGCATCGCGCCGAACACCTCGGAGCGATTGGCTGCGGCGTCGGCGCCGCTCACGAGGAACTGCCACACGTCGCCCGGCGACTTGGCCACCAGCGGGTCGAGGTCGAAGATCTCGATCAGCGCCCACCACGCCGCCACCGCGGCGAGGAGTGAGATCGCCAGACCGCCGACGGCCGCGGCGAGGCGCCTCGGGAGTCCGTGGGGCCGACTGCGCACCTCGCCGGGGACGGCCGCGTCGACCGCGGCGTTGCCGGCCCAGCCCGACGTGAGCTTGCCGGCGAGGGCGGCGGCACCGTATGCCGCGCCGGCCAGGACGGTGGCGGCCAGGCCGAGCGCCCAGGTGCGCGGCACCTGGAGTTGGCTCTGAGCGGTCACCATCGCCGGGCCGAGTCCTTTGGCGCCACCGAGGTACTCGCCGAGGATCGCGCCGAGCACGGCCGCCGGACCGGCGATGCGCAGGCCGGCGAACAGATGGGGCAGCGTGGCGCGCAGCCGCACGATGCGCAGCTGCAGGAGGCGTCCGCCGCCGGACGCCCGGATCACGTCGAGTGCGGCGCCCGGCGCGGCGCGCAAGCCGACGAGGGCGCCGACGAGCGTCGTGAAGAAGACCGTGAGGACCGACACGGCCACCTTGGGGCTGTCCCCGTTGAGCACGACCTGCAGCACGGGACCGATGGCCAGGGCCGGAAGGCAGTAGACGATCGCCGCCATCCTCAGGGCGGCGTGCTCCAGGGCGGGCACGAACGCCACGACGGCGGCGATGGCGATCGCCGCGCCGTTCCCCCACAACCACCCGCGCACGGCGACGCCCGCTGTCGAGCGGGTGTTGGCGACGATCAGTGACCAGTCGTCCACGACCGCGCGCCCGACCGCCAGCGGCGTCGGGAACAAGGCCGGCCGAGCCGTGGCGAGGAGAAGCCACAAGGCGACGAGGGCGAGCGGGCCGGCGACCGTGGCCGCCAGCCGGGCGTCGACCGCCGGCAGCCGGAGGCGTCGCGAGACCGCCGACGAGGCGGAGACCGGGGCGGCGATCGCGTCGGTCATCCGGTGGTGGCGGGGCTCGACGACGGCGAGGCACCGAGTGCGGCCAGCCGGTCGAGCAGGTCGGGCTGCGCGGCGTAGGCGTCGGCGACCATCGAGAGATCGAACAGGTCCTCTGCGGCGATCTCCAGGCCGGACAGGGCGAGCGTGGCGATGTTGCCGTCGATCAGCTCGGGGGTCATCGTCATCAGCCCCGACGCCACCGTGTCGGGCGTGAGGATCAAGCCGTTCTGCGTCTCCGACACCGTGGTCTGCACGGCGAGGTCGAGGCCGAGATCGGGGGCGATCTCCTCGACGACGATGGTCGGCCCCGCCGTCGGGTCCTCGAGCGAGAGGGTCCAACCGGCGAGCTCGGCGCCGAGTACCGCCACGAGATCGTCGCGCCGGTCGGCGATCGACTCGTCGGTGGCGAGGTACACCTGGGCGACGAGCGGGTAGCCGTGATCGGCGAGCAGCATCGTCGTGACGTCGAATCCCGCGGCCGACAGCGTGACCGGCTCGTTGATGACGAACGAGAACCAGCCGTCCACGTCGCCGGTCGTGAGCGGCGTCGGGTCGAACTGCACGGGCACCGCGGTCACCGAGCCGGGATCCACGCCGGACGCGGTCAGGAAGGCGTTCCACACGGTCTCGTTGACGGCCTGCACGCCGATCGTCTTGCCCTCGAGATCGGCCGGCGAAGCGATCGGCGCTTCACTCAACGACGTCACGCAGTACGGGTTCTTCTGGTACAGCGACCCGATGATCTTGACGTCGGCCCCGCCGTTGAGGCGGGCCGCGGCCACCTGGTCGGGCGTGGAGGCGACGCCGACGAAGGCGTTGCCGGTGGCCACGTCCACCGGCGTCGGCGTGGCCGTCGGGCCGCCGGGGATGAGGTTGACGTCGGCGAATCCGGCCGCCGCGTAGGCGCCACTGTCGATCGCCAGGTAGGTGCCGGCGAAGCCGACGCCGGGCGTGTACGACAGCCGGAAGTCGAGGATGCCGCGCTCGGGCGGTGCCGAGGCGCCGACTCGCGCCCAACGCAGGCCGAGCGACGGGGCGAGCAGCGCACCGAGGCCGAGGCCGGCGCCGCCACGGACGAATGCCCGGCGGGAGAACGAGTCGGACATGAGGGCCTCCTGGATCAGGTAAACGGGTGTGGTCGGGGTGGGAGATCGAACGGGAGCGGGATGACGTGGGAGCGGTCAGGCGGCGAGGCCGACGACCTTGTACTCCAAGTAGTCACCCGACACGACGGGCGGATGCAGCGGCGGATGGGCCTCGTCGGTGCACGACGGGAGGCACTCGATGACGGCCGACCAGTTGGGTTGGTGGAAGAACGGCATCGAGATGCGCTCGAGGTGGCGGCGCTCGGGCGGCGGCACGAGGATCCGGTGCTTCGTCGACACCCAGCGGTCGTTGGTCCAGATCGCCATCAGGTCGCCGATGTTGACGACGAAGGAGCCCTCGACGAACGGCACGTCGACCCACTCGCCGGAGCGATCGACCACCTGGAGCCCGCCGGCCTCGTCCTGGTAGAGGATCGTCATCGTGCCCGAGTCGGTGTGGGGGAACTTGCGGTACTGGCCCTCGACCGGCTCGGTCGTGACCGGCGGGTAGAAGTTGGCGCACAGGTTGGTGAGGTGGTCGTCGACCATCGGGTCGAAAAAGTGCTCGTCGAGCCCGAGCCCGAGGGCGAAGAAGCGCATCAGCTCACCCGAGAGGTTCTCGAGGGCGCCGTAGAAATCGAGCCACGCCGGGCGGAAGCCCTCGAGCCCAGGGTTGGTCGGCCACCGGTTGGGGCGGGACCACACGTCGTAGCCCGAGCCGAGCTCGGCCTCGTCGGCCACGCCGGGCTCGCCGAGGCGGTTCATCGTGAACAGCTCGCAGAGGTCGGGCGGCGCCGACAGGCGGGTCGCGCCGGCGTCCTGGCTGGCGCCGCCGTCGGTCGTGCCCGGTCGTCCTTCGTGGAACAGCCGCAGGCCGCGCAGGGTGATGTCACCCTTCGGCGCCACGAGGTCGCGCCGCTCGTCGAGCGGCACGTGGAAGAACTGGCGCGTCACGTCGAGGACCCGCTCGATGAGCTGGGGGTCGATCCCGTGTCCGGCGACGAGGAAGAAGCCGGATTCGCGGCACGCCGTGTCGAGGGCGGCACCGACGGCGGCACGGGCCTCGGGATCGCCGCCCAGCGCGGCCGAAAGGTCGATCAGCGGCACGTAGCCGTCGATGAGAACGGGGCTGGCCAGTGGGGAGCGAGTCGTCACGCCATAAGTGTGAGCTATGAGCTGGCGATCTTGGTTTCCGCCGTGTGAACGCTGTCGCGCCATCGCGTTTCATCGTGGCGTCGGTCGGGCGTCAGCTCGGTAAGACCTCGGCAAGACGTGGCAGATCGGCGACCTCCGCGGGCAGCGGTCAGAAAGCGTCGAGATGGGACGTCGGAATTGCTCAGATCAATGCACCGACGATCCCGCCAGGTGTAGATTCCCCCCATCGTCGACGTCGCCTCCACCCACGCATCGGGCTCGGCCCGCTCCGACGACGCCGCCGACGGCGCTTCGGACATCGAGCTGTCGATCGGCGCGGCGATCCGGGCCCGCCGGCAGTCGGCCGGGTTGTCGGCGACGGCGCTGGCCGAGCGGGCGGGCGTCAGCCAGCCCTACATCAGCCAGCTCGAGAGCGGCAAGGCGTCACCGAGCATCAACACGCTGTACCGGGTCGCCAACGCCCTCGGCGTGACGCCCCAGGACCTGCTTCCCGACGGCGACGACACCACGGTCGTGATCCGCGCCGGGCAGGGTGCGGCCCGCCCGATCGAGGACCGGCCCGACGCCGCCCTCGCCCGCTTCCTCGTCGGATCGCCCGACTCGATCCTGCAGATCCAGGAGGTCACCGTCGACCCCGACCAGGACCTCGGCGGCTACTTCGATCACGACGGCGAGGAGTTCGTCCACGTGCTCGACGGGGCGATCAGCGTTCGGCTGCAGGGTCGGTCGCCGATCGACCTCGGCCACGGCGACGCCGTCTGGTACCAGGCGACCACTCCTCATCAGTGGGTCCGAACGGGCGACTCACCGGCCCGTCTCCTCGTGGTCAGCGCCGCCGTCCCCCGCCCGCGCACCCACGGCTGACTGGTCCCCGAGATAGTGCCAGGCACTATCTCGGGGCGTCACCGCGCCCGATAGCGCGGGTGGCCCGGGAAAGCAGTTGGTGAAAGTTCAGGGTCCCACCCTGACGACCCGGGTGGTCGGTCTCTTCATGATCGGGTCCCGTGGGCAGCCGCCCACGGAGCCGCCGGTCATCGTCAACCCGACGGTGCCCGAGTCGACCGACGCTCCCGAGCCGACCGACCCCGGGGATCTCGAGAACCCGGAGATCCCGGAGGTGACCGAGCCGCCGGCGCCCGAGGTGACCGAGCCGGCACCGGAGGAACCCCAGTTCACGGCGCCGCCCTTCGTACCGCCCCGGTTCACGCTCGATGCCGACGTCGATTGTGCCGGCCCGCGGGTCACCTTCTCGTACGACGACCTCGTCGACGGCCACGTGCCCCAGACCGTCCACGAGTTGGTGGGCAGCGGTGGCCATGGAGACTTCGGGTGGATCTCCACCGAGGTGCACCAGGTCAACGGCGACTACTTCAACAGCCACACCTTCCCCATGGCCGGACAGAGCATCCCGTCCAACCGCTTCTACGAGTACATCGTCACGATCTCCTACGAGGACGGTGTCGAGCTGATGGACGGCCTGACCGTCAACCTGAACGATGTCTGCCCTGCGCAGGCCACGGGGCCGCAGGTGCTCAGCGGTACGCTGCCGGAGACCGGTGCCAACGCCACGACGTGGGTCATCGGCACGATCGCCGCGCTGCTGCTCGGTGCCGGGGCGACGTTCATGGTCGGTACCCGCCGCTCGGGAACCTCCTGAAACCGTCCTTCGGAACGCGGAGGCGATCCCGAGGGCGACCGACCGTCGGTGATCGTCACGCAGGACGTCCGGCGTCGAGTCGCCGAATTCTCGAGAAGGCCCGTCACCGGTAGCGATCTCGGCACTTTCTCCGGTGTGACATGCGACGACACCGACCATGGGCGACCGTCCGGAGGCGGTGACCACGGCCCGCGTCAACGATCGAGCGCTTCGATTGGTCTGCTCGAACGACAGGAGGAACAGGCGACGCTCGTCGCCCTGCTCGACCACACGCGGGCCGGCAGGGGTGGTGTCGCCGTGATCGAGGGGCCACGCGGGATCGGCAAGTCGAGCCTCCTGACCGACGTCCGGGCGCGTGCCGACGGCCGTGGCGTGAGCGTCGGCATGGGGTCGGGAGGCACGCTCGTGCAGGACGTCGCGTTCGACGTCCTGCGCCAGATGTTCCAGCCGCTGATCGACGCCGCCGGTGACAACGACGAGCTGTTCAACGGTGGTGCGGCGGAAGCGGCTCCGGTGTTCGGCCGAGCACCCGTCGACGGGGCGTCGGAACCGGCGCCCGGCGCGGTGGTCCACGGTCTGCATTGGCTGACCGTCAGCCTCATGGAGCGACTCGGGCCACTCGTGCTCATCTGCGACGACGGCCACTGCACCGACGTCGCGACCCTGCGGTTCCTCGCCTACCTCGCCCGCCGCGTCGACGACCTCCCGGTCGCCGTGGTGATCGGTACCCGGCCGATGCGGGAGGATCTCAGCGGCGAGATCCTCCTGCGGCTGGTGGCCCAACACCCCGTCCGGCGGCTGCGACCCAAGCCCCTCAGCAGCGATGCCGTCGAGCGCCTCGTCCGTCGCTCCGTGTCCGACGCGGCACCGTCGTTCTGCCGGGCGGTAGTGGACGCAACACGAGGCAACCCGTTCCTCGTGACCGAGGTCGTGCGGGCTGCTCGTGTGGACGGACCGTCGGAGGGGCTGTTGTCACCCGGCGAACTCGTCAAGCTGGATGTCGCCGACACGGTGCAAACGCGGATCGACCTGCTGCCGGGGCCGGCGCTCGATGTCGCTCGCGCCGTGGCGATCCTCGGCCCCGAAGCCCACCCGCGGCACATTGCCGCGATGACCGGCCTGTCCGTCGACGACGTCGGTGCGGTCGCCGATCAGCTGCTGCGCCTCGAGGTGCTCGGACCTGAACGCCCACTCTCGTTCGTGCATCCGCTGGTCGAGGCGGCGGTCGCTGGGCCGCTGCGGCCGAGCCAACGGTCGGTGCTGCACCGCGAGGCGGTCCGTCTCCTCACCGCCGAGGCCCTTCCGGTCATCCGAGTCGCCCCGCACATCGTGTCGGTCGAGCCCGCCGGTGATCCCGAGATGGTCGCCATCCTCACGCGCTCGGCGCAGATCGCCCTGGCCCAGGGAGCGACCGAGCTCGCCGTGCACCAGCTCCGTCGAGCGTTGGCGGAGCCACCGGCACCCGACCAGCGGCGGGCGGTTCTGCTCGCGCTGGCGGTGGGGGAATCGGTCGTCAACGACCCGTCCGCCATCGACCACTTCGGCGAGGCGGCCGACGCCATCGCCGACCCGGCCCTCCGCCTCACGTTGGTGACCGCGCAGGCGATCGCGATGAGCGTGGCCGGGCGGTCGGCCGCCGGCGTCGAGACGCTGCGTGCCTTCGCGGCGGAGACGCCGCTCCCCGGTGTGGTGCACGCGGAGGTGCTCGCCGGCCTGACGTTCGCCGCCTGGGTGGGATCGGTCGACCCGCCGGTCCTGAGGCGGTGCATCGCCGACCTTCGAGCTGCGATCGATCTCGCCGGCGACCTCGACGGCTTCCCGGCGCTCGTCCTCGCGGTCCGGGCGCTCGCCGGCGCGCTGTCGGGTGAGCCCCAGGAACTCGTGGGACCGGCGCTCGACTCCTCGCTCGCGAACGCCAGCCCGCAGGAGCCGATGCACTCGCTCTGGATGTACGTCAATCTGGAGACGATGCTGATCCTCGATCGCGATCGGCCGGCCGCCGTGGCGATCGAGCGCTGGCTCACTCCGGCGCGCCGGTCAGGGTCACCGGCGCAGGTGAGTGCGTTGCTGTACCAACGGGCGGCGATTGCCTTCCGCGCCGGCGCGCTGGGCGAGGCCGAGGAGGACGCAGCGGCGGCCTTGGAGATCTGCTCGGGCTACGGCCTGCGGTACGTCCTGCCGGCGCCACTGTCGCTGCTCGTCGACATCGCCCGTGAGGGCGGCGATCTCGACCGTGCACAACAGCTGCTACGCACTCACGACGCCGAGACGCGTCCGGCGGAGTGCCTCTTCGACCAGCTGCTCATCGCGGCGCGCGCCCGGGTGCACGCCGCTCGAGGTCACTGGGACCGTGCGATCGGTGAGCTCGAGCGCGGATGGGCCGGCGCCAGCGACTGCGGCTGCGCGTCGCCCGGCTACTTGGCCTGGGAAGGGGAACTGGCCGGCGTCCTGGCCGCGGCGGGACGGCCGAAGGAGGCGGTACCGCTGGCGGAATCGGCGATCGCCCGGGCCGCCGCCCTCGGCCTCGTCCGAGCCAGGGCGTTGGCGCTGCGTGCGCTGGCCCTCGCCGAACCCGCTGGGGCCCACGAGGGGTTGGCCGAGGCCACCCGGATCTTCGATGCCCTGGGTGCACGGCTCGAGGTCGCCCGGACGGGCGTGGTGGCGCTGGCCGCGCACGACCGAGGTGGCCCTCGACCGGATGCCGCGCAGCTCGGCCACGCACTCTGGTTGGCCGAGGAATGCGGTGCCACGGCCGTGCGCGACCAGCTCCGGCGCGAGACCCGTGCCCTCGGCCTGCGCTCCAAGGTCCGGCCGGTGTCCGGCGTGGGTGCCCTCACGGCGAGCGAACGCCGCGTGGCATCGCTGGCCAAGGCGGGCCTGACGAACAAGGGCGTGGCTCAGGAGCTGTTTATCTCGGTGAAGACCGTCGAGACCCACCTGGCGCGTGTGTTCCGGATGCTCGGGGTGTCGTCCCGCGCGGAGCTCCGGCGTTCGGCAGCCGAGCTCCATTGACGAACTGTCGCCGCCCTACGGGGTCGCGCCGCGGAACGAGATGGCCATCGAAGCCGCCGTCCGTGGGCCGACGATGCCGTCCACCGTGCGACCGTGGTCGTGCTGGAACGCCCGCACGGCTCGGTCGGTCAGGTCGTCGAAGTCGCCGTCGATCGGGCCGGGGTCGTACCCGATCGTGGCCAGCCTCGCCTCGACGCAGAGCGCGTCGGGACCGTGGGCTCCGAGTGAGACCTCGGCCGCCAATCCCTGCGAGCAGGTGGCCTGGTCGGTCGGGGTGACGCGATCGTTGGCGTCGTCGCGTCCGGCGGTCGCGGCGATCCAGGCCCCGAAGCCGACGGCCAGGACGGCTGCCAGACCGAACGCGAGCCGGCTCGTCCGCCACGACCGCGGGGCCACGACGATCGTGGTCAACTCATCGTCGCCCTCGGCGCCGGCCGGAGGCGACTGGGGAGCCGGTTGTGGTGTCGGCGGCTCGCGGGTCAGGCCGTAGTGGCTCCAGACGTCCATGTCCGCGTCGGGGTCGTCGCCCGCCGGGGCCTCTGCTGAGATGCCCTCATCGGTGGTGGGTCGGACGTACGTCATCGCACAGACTGAGATGTCCGAGCCGGCCAGAAAGTTTCCTGCCGTGACCAACGACCGTGGGGACACCCGCGGTCGCGCCCTAACGGTTGGTGCCAGCGCGTCTCGTTGTCGGTGAGGCGGTGGGTGATGTGGATCATGACGGTGACCTCCCCCGTCTGGTGAATGGGTGTCTCCTGTCAGAAGAACACGGGCCATACGCACGACCGAGATGGTCACTCTCCGCGCACTCCCGGGCACTCTCTCGCCGCGAGGACACCTCAGGGACGGACGGGAGGGTAAATACCCCACCGAAGCGTCCGGTATTTACCCTCCGGTCGGGTGGGCCGGGTGGCCGGTCATCGCCACGTGCGGACGGGAGGGTACATACCCCACCGAAGCGTCCGGTATTTACCCTCCGGTTGGGACGGGGACCAGCGGACGGCCCTCGCCTCGAACGCCCTTTCCGCTCACCGACCAGGCACCAACCGTTAGGTCGGCGTCAGGCGGGGCCTCGGCGGGCGAGCTCGGCGCGGGCCTGGGCCGTGACCTGGTCGACGACGCGTCGGGCGACCACGAGGTCGTCGTGGGGGATGTCGGCGTAGACCCGCGACACGATGTCGGCGACCTGCTCGTTGAGCGACTCCTGCAGGGAGCGGCCGGCATTGGTGAGGTGGATCGTGTCGCCGTCGCGTGTGACGACGCCGGCCGCCTCGGCCTCGGCGACGATGCCAGGCACGTCGTCGGCCGGCCGACGGATGTCGACGGTGAAGCGCTGGACGACCGCGTCGAGCGGCAGGCCGTCGGGAGCGGCGAACGCCTGGCCGAGCACGATGCTGGTCTCGAACGAGATGCCGGCGTCGACCAGCAGGCTGTCGAGGAGCGATCGGGTGGCGAAGGCGGCGACGTTGAGGTCGCGGCTGGTCAACTCGGGAGCGTCGACGGTGACGGACATGGGGGCCTCCAAGGGGGGGTTGGTTCGGTCCCCGGACCGTACGACTTCAAGTCGTCTTGAAGTCAAGACCCCGTTGCGCCCCGCGGCTGCGCATCCGCGGCATCACATGCTCGGCGACCGACCGCAGGACGTCCTCCTTGGCGGCGAGTGGGGGCAGCAGCATCACCTGGTCGAGCCCGGCAGCCGAGAGGTCGTCGAGACGGTTGGCGAGCTCGTCGGCCGTGCCGACCAGACACGACGCCTCGATCAGTTGCTTGGTGACGAACTGCTGTTCCTCGTCGACGACCCAGCAGTTGTGACCCTGGTGGATGCGCTGATGCAGCACCGCCGGATCGGTGCGATCGAGCAGGGCCACGTAGTCGTCCCAGAAGTCGAACGGCGGGTGCCGGTCGGGACGCCCGGCTTCCTTCCACTGCTCGAAGGCGTAGTGCAGCGCGGCGATGGCGAACGCCCCACAGGCCTCGCGTGACCGCTCGCTGTCGACGGCCTCGCCCGGTTCGAGCACCACCATGGTGGTCAGCGTCGACGTGAAGAAGGACGAGCGGTCGACGGGGGATCCGTTCGCGACGTCGAGACGGCGCCACGCGTGCTCGAGACCGTCGACGGTGGGGTGGATCGACATCACCAGGCCGTCGCCGTGACGCAGGGCCAGGGCCATCGCCCGCGGCCCGAATCCCGAGATGTAGAGGGGGATGCGGGGCTGAAAGTTCACGAAGCCCGCGTCGGGCATCAGGTGGTGGACGGGACGGGTGTCGCCCCGGAAGGCGACGTCGGCCTCTTCGCCGTCGAGCAGGACCCGCAGCTCGCGGATGTAGCGCTCGAACTCGGCGATCGGCATCGGCTTGGCGCCCATCACCCGGTTGGCGGTGTTGCCGGTGCCGATGGCGCAGAACACGCGCCCGGGCGCCAGGCGGTTGATGGTGGCGTGAGCGGCGGCGGTGACGGCGCTCGTGCGCGTGCCCGCCACGGCGACGCCGGTGCCGATCTTGATGCGCTCGGTGCGCGTGGCGGCGAGCGCCATCGTGGCGTAGCAGTCCGACCACAGCATCTGGCTGTCGGCGACCCAGAGGTGCGAGTACCCCAGCTGCTCGGCGAGCACCGCATAGTCGATGTCGTCGATCTTGGCGGCCATGCACACCCCGAGGTCCATACCCGGCAACGGTACGGCGCCCGGTCGGCGCGCTACGGGTCCGAGCCGCCGGCCCGACGGGCCACACTGGACGTCTCCAGGAGAAGCTTGACTTTTCCAAGTGTTGGGCGGAGGCTGGTGTCATGACGCAGACGGTGGACGTCGAGCTCGAACCGCTCGGCGAGATCGAGATCCGCTTCGCCGACACCCACATGTACAGCACCCCGGTCGGGATGAGGCTGCACTGCATCGTCGATCATGGGCGCTTCGAGGGCCCGGACCTGCGCGCCGACGTGGTCGACGGCAGTGACTGGGTGACCGTCGGCGCCGACGGCGTGGGCCGCCTCGACGTGCGGGCGACGTTGCGCACCGACGACGGCGCCCACGTGGGACTGACCAACACCGGCCGGGTCCGGATGGACGCCGAGGCGGTCGATCGCTTCCGGAAGGGCGAGCTGGTGCACGCTGCCGAGATGTACGCCCGGTCGAGCCCGCTGTTCGAGACGGGCGACGAGCGCTACGGCTGGCTCAACGCGCTCCACACCGTCGCGGTCAACGAGCTCTCGCTGAGCGAGGTGCGCTACCGGATCTGGGCGGTGCGGTGAGCGTTCGCCGCTACGGGCAGTTCTGCGCGATCGCCAAGAGCCTCGATGTCGTCGGCGATCGCTGGGCCCTGCTCGTGGTGCGCGACCTCCTCCTCGGCCCGCGGCGCTACAACGAGCTGCTCGAACAGCTCGACGGCATCTCCACCGACATGCTCGCCCTGCGCCTTCGCGAGCTGGAGGCGGCCGGCGTCGTCGAGCGGCTGCCGGTGACGGGCAAGGCCCGCACCTATCAGCTGACCCCGCGCGGCCGCGAGCTCGAACCGGTCATCGACGCCCTGGCGCGATGGGGGCGCCCGCTGCTCGCCGAGCGGGCTGACGGCGACGTCGTCGCCCCCGCGTGGTTCGCCCGGTCGATGGCGTCGGCGATGCGCAAGGACCGACCGGGCACCGACCTGCTCGTACGCCTCGACACGGACGCCTTGACCGTCGACCTCCACATCACCGAGGACGCCGTCACCGTGTCCGACGCCGATGCCCCACCCCACGTGACCCTCACCGGCTCGCTCGAGGCGATCGCCGCCGCACTCGATCCGCAGGCCGCTGCCGAGCTGGTGGCATCGGGTCAGCTCACCGTCGAGGGGGCGCCGCGCCGCGTCCGCCAGCTCTCTCGGCTCTTCGCCTCCGACACCGGCAGCCGCTCGGCGGCGCGATGACCGCCTACTGGATCAACACGTTCCGGGAGATCCGCGATCCCGAACGCTTGGCTCGATACGCCGCGCTCGCCGGTGACGTGATGGAGGCCCACGGCGGGAGGTTCCTGGCCCGTGGCCTGCCGGCCCACGCGTTCGAGTTCGGTGTCGTCGAGCGCACCACGCTCATCGAGTTCCCGAGTGTCGAGGCGGCGTACGCCGCGTACACGAGCGACGCCTACCAGCGGGCCCTGGCGGTGCTCGGTGACGCCGCCGACCGCGACATCCGCATCATCGCCGCCCAGCCCTGACCGACCTCGCGCCTGGCGACGGGAGGGTATTTACACCACCGAAGCGTCCGGTATTTACCCTCCGGTCGGTGAGCCGGCGGGCAGCCAGCGAACCGGAGGGTAAATACACCACCGAAGCGTCCGGTATGTACCCTCCGGATGCTCGCGTGAGTGAGGTCGAGGGCCGGGATCAGGCGACGGCGACGGGGCGGAGGCGGGGCAACACATCGGCGGCCACGCGGGCGAGCGCCTCGCGCTGATCGGCGGCGGCGGCGCGGATCACGACGTGCTCGGCGCCGGCGTCGACGTAGCGCTGGAGCCACGCAGCGACGTCGTCCGCGGTGCCGGCGAACAGGGCCTGGTGCCGGCCGACGAGCTCCGACGGCACGCCGTAGTAGCGGGAGATGCGGTCATCGAGCTCGCGGCGTGCCCTGCGGGTGTCGTCGCTGACGGCGACGGTGGCGTACAGCCCGAGCGTGGGTCGGGGCCGGCCCGCCGCAGCGGCGTGACGCTCGAGCTCGTCAGCACCCGACCGGTAGGTGTCGGGATCGGGCGGGTAGGGCAGCCAGCCGTCGGCGATGCGGCCCGCCCGCCGGATGGCACCGAGGGCAGTGCCGGTGAACCACAGCGGCGGCCCACCGTCACGGTGGGGTCGGGGCTCCAGCTCCACCGGACCAGCGCCGCGCCACAGGTCGCGCATCGTCGTCACGGCGGCCTCGAAGCGGGCGATGCGGTCGCCGTACGGCACGCCGAGGGCGTCGAACTGGTCGCGGGTCGCCGGCATCGGGAACCCGGTGCCGAGGCCGGCGACGAGACGGCCGTCGGCGAGGTTGTCGAGCGTGGCCAGTTCGTGGGCGGCGAGCACGGGATGCCGGAGCGTCGGCAGGAGGACGGCCGTGCCCAGCATGCACGTCACGGTCCGGGCGGCGATGGCGGCCAGCGTGACGATGGCGTCGGGCCGGGGCCGGGCGATCGGACTGTCGCCCACCCACACCGAGTCGAAGCCGAGCCGCTCGGCCTCGACGCCGAGGTCGACCAGTGGCCCGACGCGCCGGTCGGGGTCGCCGGCACCCTCGCGGGTGGAGACGAGCCAGCCGAACCGCGTGGTCATCGTGCCGCAGTCGCCGAGTCGACGGCCGCGTCGGTGGGCAGGAACTCCACCGGCTCCGGGACAGAGATGTACATCAGCGCGCCGTCCTCCGACGCCGCGTCGTGCACGCCGCCGGCCGGGGTGTGGAGGTAGTCGCCGGCCTCCAGTACGACGTCGCCGACGCGGACGCGTCCCGACAGGATGTAGAGATCCTCTCCGGCGGGATGACGGTGGGCGGGGGAGCGGGCGCCGGGCGCGAACCGCAGCAGCGCCGAACCCGCTCCGGCCCCCACCACCCGCAGGGCCGCGATCGACACGCCGTCACCGACGTCGATCCAGCGGTGCTCGCCGGCTCGCGTCAGCGTCAGCCCGTCCCCCGGAGTCGGCGGGGCGAACAGCACGGTGGGATCGCCGTCGGACCAGAGCGTGCGGATGAGCATCGTGGAGATGCGGAACCCGTCGCTGTCGCGACGAAGTTCCAGGTCGTAGACGTTCTGCAGGAGCAGGTGGCGAGCGGGGTCGTCGCGACGCACGTGCTGGGCGGCCACGAGGGCGCGCATCGTCGCCGTGTCGCCGTCCACGGCCACCTGCGGGTTGGTGACGACGTGGCTGGTGACGAGCGGCTCGAGGATGTCGAGGATCGTGAGGATCTCGTCGACACCACGGAACACCGGGCCGGCGGCACCGAACCGTTGCGCCGGCTGCGTGAAGTCGAGCGTGGCCTCGTCGGTGAACGCCGACCGCAGGACCGCCGGGTCGCGGTCGTCCTGTCCGGCGGCGAACCGGTAGAGGGCGTCGACGACGGCGGTGCGGTCGTCGATCGGTGTGATCGGTGCGTGGTCCGTGGTGGTGGTCATGATGTCTCCTGGGGGTGGGAGGGTGAGGCGGCGAGGTCGTCGAGACCGGCGAGACGGCCGAGGGCCGCCGCCAACTCGGCCGGCGCGGTGACCATGGCGTCGTGGCCGCTGTCGACGTCGACGACGGGCCAGCCGGCATCGGAGGCCCACGTGCGGAACGGCAGGAGTTGCTGGGCTGTCGTGATCGCGACGGTGTCGATCGTGTCGACGACACCGGTCAGCTCGGTGGCCTGCTCGAACGTCGCCAGCGGGTGTGGCGTGAGCTGCTCGCGGAGCCACGCCGCATCGGCCGGATCGTCGACGCCGACCAGGCTGGGATCGGGGATCGGGATCCGCCAGCCGTCCCCCTCGCGCGCCGCTGCGTCGCGCATCGCTGCCGTGAACCAGTCGGGTGCCTGGTCGAACAGTGACGCGCCGTCGGCGCCGAACCAGCCGTCGACGAGCACGAGCCGATGAATGAGATCGGGTCGCCGGTCGGCTGCGGCGCGCACGACGAAGCCGGCGTAGCTGTGCCCGACGAGCACCACGGGAGTGTCGACCGCGTCGAGCACGCCCACGACGTCATCGACGTGGGTCGCCAGGTCGGTCGCCGGGGTCAGCTCAGACGCGCGATTGCCCAGCCCGGTCAGCGTGGGTGCGTGGACGCTGACGCCGCGCGAACGTAATCGCGTGGCGACACGTGTCCAGCACTCGCCGCCGTGCCACGCACCGTGGACGAGGACGACGGACGGCGGCTGGAGAGCGAGCGCGCACACATGCCGATCATCGCGCTTCGCTTGGAAAAGTCAAGTGATCGCCGGACGTGGCGAACGATCACGCCGAGTGGCACCGCCGCGCCTGCCCCACGTTCCTGTCTGGTTCTGTCCCGTAGACGGGTCGAATCCAGTACAGGAACGCGGGGTGGCGTGGCGGGTCGAGCTCAGCCTTCGTAGAGCTCGAAGGCCCCGGCGCCGGTGACGAAGCCCTCGTCGGGGATGTTCTCCTGGGTCACCAGTGGGCTGTCCATCCAGTAGGTGGTGGCGCCCGGCGTTCCGCCGGCGAGGAGCTCGGCGAGCAGTTCGCAGGCGAGCGCCGCAGTGCCCTCGAGGTCGTTGGCCGCCGTGGCCGCGAAGCTCTTGTTCTGGCGGATCATGTCGAGCGCCGTCGAATCGCCGTTGAACGACACGACGAACTGGCTGCCCCCGGCCGAGTCGATGGCCGTCGCCGCGCCCTGCCCGATCGTGTCGAACGAGGCGTATACGGCGTCGATCTCGGGGTCGGCCTGGATCGCCTGCTCGACCTTCGCCTGCGCATCGGCCAAGGCGTTGGCGATGTCGACCTCGATCTCCTGGATCTCGATGTCAGGGAACTCCGTGTCGGGCCCGACCATCGCCTTGAAGGCGTCGGCGCGCTGGCGCAGGCTCGGCGTGACCCTGGAGTTGACGACGAGCACGGTGCCGGCGGCGACGCCGTCGTTCTGCGCCGCCAGCCGGTCGATGACGTACTGGCCGACGCGGGCGGCGCTCTGGAACTCCAGGCCGGTGATCGCATACGTGCCGGTGCGCTGACCGCCCCACGCCGTGACCACCGGGCGTCCGGCGGCCGCCGCCTCGGCGAGACCGGCGTCGAGCCCGCCACCGCTCACGTCGTTGGCGATGTTGTAGATCGCGTCGACGCCCGCGGCGTTGGCCTGCTCGAAGGCGAGCACCGCCTCGGCGCCCCCCTTGGCGTCGAACACCTGGGTCGTGCCGCCGTTGGCCGCGACGCACTCCTCGACGCCGGCGCCGATGCGGTCGACCGGCTCGAGGCCGGGCGCCAGCGACACGATGCCGACGGTCGTGCCCTCGAACGCCGACAGGTCGGCCGCCGACTCACCCGCGGTGTCGGCCGACCCGGTGGCATTGCCGGCAGTCGCGTGCCCGGCGCCCAGTGCGGTCGCCAGTGCGACGGCGGCGCCGAGCGCAGCCGTGCGCCTCGTGATCAGTGCGTGCTTCATGTGGTCCCCCGGTTCTCGTGTCCCCACGTCCGTTCGTGGGTGGGCTGTGTGGTGATCGCCGCGGCTGTGAACCGCGGCGACCGCGTCGTGTCCCGCACCGAGCGGTTCACGGCAGCGGACTGGTGTCGAGCGCCGGGTTCGTCCCGGCGCGTTGGGCGTCGAGCCACGCGTCGATGCGGCGCTTGGTGGGCTCCGTCCCGACGACGGAGAGGAAGGCCTTTCCCTCGGCGCGGAACCCGTCGGCGCTGCGCACCCGCCCGGCGGCGAGCGCCCCCTTGGCGGCGCCGAGCACGACGGGGCCGATCGTCGCGAGATGCTCGGCGAGGGCGATCGCCCGCCCGACGGGATCGTGGTCGAGCAGCTGGACGAGGCCCATGCGGTGCGCCTCGTTCCCCGACACGGTGGCGCCGGTGAGGACGAGCAGGGCGGCGTTGCCGGTGCCGACGAGCTCGGGCAGCCGCTGCGTGCCGCCGGCGCCGGGGAGGATGCCCATACGTGTCTCGAGCACACCGAGCCGGGCGGTCGGTGAGGCGACGCGGAGGTCGGCGGCGAGGGACAGTTCCAGGCCGCCGCAGCTCGCCTGGCGTTCGACCGCCACCACGGTGGCGCTCGGGTAGTGCTCGACCAGATCGATCGCCCGGACCCACGGCGCCCAATCGGCGATCGGGCGGCCGTCGGACATCTGGCGCACCTCGGCGAGCTCGGCGTGCAGCACGTCGACGACGAGCACGAGCACCGGCGGCTCGTCGCGTGCCGCGCGCTCGGCGATCAGGTCGCCCACCTCGCGCGCCCCCTCGATGCCGAGCGTCCGTCGGTCGCCGCCGTCGTAGCGGAGGACGCACACCTCGTCGTCCCGGTCCACGAACCAGCGGCCGAGGTCGGGGATCGGTTCGGTGAAGACGGGTGTGGTCATGGCGGACCTCCTACGGTCGTCGGCGTCTGGTAGCAGAGGTGGAGGATCTCCGCCTCGGTGGTGGGTCGCGTCAGCTCCCCGGCGGTGCGTCCTTCCCGAAGCACGACCACCCGGTGGGCGATCGCCGCCGTCTCCTCCAGGTCGGACGAGGCGATGATGACGGCGACGCCGCCGGCCGCCAGCTCGGAGACGAGCCGGAGGATCTCGGTCTTGGCGCCCACGTCGACGCCCTTGGTGGGCTCGTCGAGGAGGAGTACCCGCGTCTTGCGGCCGACGAGCCAGCGGGAGAGCAGGGCCTTCTGCTGGTTGCCGCCCGACAGCGTGGAGATGATCTGCGCCGGTCCGGTCGCGGCGATCTTGAGGCGGTCGATCTCCCGCTTCGTACGATCCGTCTCGGCCCGCCGGTCGGGCGTGGGGATCCGGGCCGAGCGGCGGAAGTCCTGGAGGTGGGCGAGCACCACGTTCTCGCGGATCGAACGTCGCGGCAGCAGACCCTGCGTGCGCCGCTCCTCAGGGATGAGCGCGAACCCGGCCCGGATGGCGTCGGCCGGTGAGTGGAAGCGCACCGGCTTGCCATCCACGAGGAGCTCGCCACCCGCCGGCTTGTGGTGCCCGAACAGCGTGAGCAGCAGCGACGTGCGGCCGGAGCCGACGAGTCCGCCGATGCCGAGGATCTCGCCCGCCCGGAGGGTCAGGTCGACGTCCTGGAGCGGGCCACCGCTCAGTCCCCGCGCCTCGAGCACGACGTCGTCGCGTGGCGCCGCCGGTTCGCCGAGCGGTTCGATCGCCCCGGCCTCGCGACCGATGATCGCCGAGATCAGGCGCGTGCGGTCGAGCGTGGAGATGGCGTGCCGGCCGACGGTGCAGCCGTCCTTCATCACCGTCACGGTGTCGGCGATCCGCAGGATCTCGCCGAGCCGGTGCGAGACGAAGAGTACGGCGATACTGCGGGAGCGGAGGCGATCGACGGCCTCGAACACCCGCTCCACCTCGGCGTCGGCGAGCGCGACGGTGGGCTCGTCCATGACCACGAGGCGGGCGTCGCCCGAGCAGGCGCGGGCGATGCTCACCATCCAGCGCTCGGCGACGCTGAGCGCGGCTACGGGAGTGGCGGGATCGACGTCGACGAAGTCACGCAGCACGGTCGACGCGGCCGCCCGGGCCGCGCGCTTCGACACGAACGGACCGCGGCGCGGGAGGCGGCGGCCGAGGAACACGTTCTCGGCGACGCTCAGCCGGGGGACGAGGGCGACGTCCTGGTGGATGAAGTGCAGGCCGAGGGCGTCGGCCTCGGACTCGTGGCTGAGCGAGACCTCGGCGCCGTCGACGAGGATCGTGCCCGAGTCGCGTTGCTGCGCGCCGGCGAGGATCTTGATGAGCGTCGACTTGCCCGCGCCGTTCTCGCCGACGAGCCCGTGCACCTCCCCCGCCTCGATGGTGAGCGACGCGTTGTCGAGGGCGCGCACACCCGGGAACTGCTTGCACAGGCCGGCGATCTCGACGACGTGATGTGTTGACAACGCAGGCCCCCCGGATCCCGTCCCCGGCGGTGACTATAGAGCACGAATCGCGCCGGCGAAAGAGATAACTGACCACTTGTTGGGTTTCGAATTCGTAGTGGGCCGGCTCTGACACTGGCGTTACGCGGTCACGTCTGCCATGATGCTGCCGACGCCCCGACGTAGTCGGAGTATCGTTTGGCTTGGGGGAGAGATGACACAAACGCTCGTCGAGGCGGTCGAGTTGGAGGCGACGGAACCATCGGGTGGCCGGCGCGCGGCCGACTCGCCCGACTCGATGCGCCGGGCGCTGATCTTCATGTCGCGCTACGGAACGCTGATCTTCCTCGCCGTGCTGGTAGTGCTCTTCGCCGTCCTGTCCGAGATCATCCTCGGCAACCAGCGGTTCCTCACCGGCGCCAACGTGTCGCTCGTGCTGCGCCAGTCGGCCGTCCTCGCCATCCTCGCCGGCGGCCTGACGGTGGTGCTGCTCCTCGGCGAGTTCGACCTCTCGATCGCGGCGACGCTCACGCTCGGCGGCGCGATGTTCGCCCAGTTCGCCCAGGGCTCGTACGTGATCACGTGGCCGACGATCCCGTTCACCGACATCGGGGGCGGCGCTGTGTTCGGCGCGTCCTGGCAGTCGACCGCACTGGTCGCGCTCATCGCCGCCCTGGTGTTCGGCTTCATCGTCGGCGTCGTGAACGGCATCGTCGTGTCGTACTTCGGCGTCACTGCGTTCATCGCCACGCTCGGCGTGGCCGGCATCGTCGATGGCTACCTCGTCCGGCTGTCGGACGGCCGGTCGGTGCAGCTGCCCGCCGAGATCACGGGAACCGTGCAAGGCACCCTCTTCGGCTGGCGGGCGCCGTCGTCGTGGAAGTGGGTGGTCGAGCCGTTCGGCAAGACGCTGGAGATCGACCTCGGCGGGCTCAGCGTGCCGATCATCGCCGTGGCCGCGCTCGCCGTGCTGGCCGTGCTGTGGGTGTTCCTCAACCAGACCGAGGCCGGCCGTCGCATGGACGCCGTCGGCGGCAACGCCGAGGCGTCGCGACTGGCGGGCATCAACGTCAGGCGCTACCGGCTGGCCGCGTTCGTCATCTGCGCCGTGGTCGCGTCCTTCGCCGGGATCATGCTCGCCGCCGGCCGCACCGGCTCGGCCGTCACGCTCGTCGGCAACCAGGGGTCGTACCTGCTGCAGGCGTTCACGGCCTGCTTCCTCGGCGCCGTCTCGCTCAAGGAGGGCGAGTTCCACATCGTCGGCACGTTGATCGGCGTGGCCCTGATGACCGTGACGTTCTCGGGCCTCATCATCCTCGGCGTGCCCGGTTACGCCCAGACGATCGCCAACGGGGTGATCCTCGTCGCCGCGCTCACGTTCGCCGGCCTCGCCCGCCGGGCCGCCGCCAGCACCTAGCCGCCAGCACTCAGCGGATCGTCCACCACCGCTTCCGTCCACCGACACACCACACCGTCACATCAACCGACCAGGGGGAACCATGAACACACGCCGACCGACCGTGATCGCAGCGTCCGCGCTGCTGATCGCCCTCGCTGCCGCGGGCAGCGCCGCCGCGTCCACCGAGCCCGGCACCGAACCGGCGGGCACCGACGGCGCGGCCGCCGGGGGCGACACCGCCAGCGGCGGTGTCCCCGAGGGGGCGACCATCGTCGAGATCCCCGACGACCTCAGCGCGCTCGAGGGCGTGAGCGTCGGCATCGCCAACCTCGCGCCGGTGCCGGGCGCCGAGCGCTGGTCGCGCCCGCTCGAGAAGTGCCTGACCGACAACGGCGCCGACGTCGACTTCCAGGACGTCGGCGGCGACCCGACGAAGCTGCCGGCGATCCTCGACGCGTGGGAGGCCTCGGGCCGTCAGGCGGTGTTCAACATCGGCATCGACATGAGCGGCCAGGACGCCACGATCGCCCGCTTCAACGAGGCCGGCGTGCCGTTCATCACGTGGGGGGCGGGCAACCCGGCCGGAGTCGTGTCGCTCGACGCCAACCAGGCCGAGGACGGGCGCATCATCGCCCGCTACGTCGCCGAGCAGATCGGCGGCGCCGGCTCGGTGATCCTCGTCAACGCCAACAACCCGGCGCTGCAGAGCCGTGAGCAGGGCATCCAGGAGGTCTTCGCCGAGTATCCCGACATCGAGCTCACCATCGTTGGTGACGCCCTCGGGTTCAGCGCGGAGGCGGCACAGACCGCGACCGAGGCCGCCCTGCAGGCCGACCCCGACGCCGTCGCGGTGATCGGCGGATTCGGTTCGCTCGGCGTCGGCGCGGCCCAGGCGGTCGAGGCGGCCGGGAGCGATGCCATCGTGGTGTCGATGAACGGCGACCCCGAGGAGTACGCGGCCATTCGGGCCGGTGGCCCGTTCGTGGCCACGGTGGCCGATGGTCACGAGGCCGGCGGCGAGGCGGCGTGCCGCATCGCCGCATCGATGCTGGCCGGAAATCCGGCGCCCGGCGTCGAGGGCGTGCAGATCCTCGCCACGTCCGTGCTGGTGACCTCCGACAACGTCCCCGCCGACGGTGAGGTCGAGGCCACCGAGCGGGTCTTCTATCAGCTCGAGTCCTGATCGGGTCGCGGGCCCCGCCGAACGGCGGGGCCCGCGCCACGCTCGTGCCCGCCCGTCTGCCATCAGGAAGGAACCCACACAGTGACCAGTGAGACGCCACGCCGCACCGGCGAGGCCGGGGCCCCCGTTGCCGTCGTCACCGGCGCCGGGCGGGCCCGCGGGATCGGCCGGGCGATCGCCCGCCGCCTCGCCGCGGGCGGTTGTGCCGTCGTGGTCCACGAACGCAGCGCCGACCCCTCTCACCGCACGGCCGAGGAAGCGGCGAGCGGCTGGAAGGGCGCGGCGTCGGTGGTGGACGAGATCGTCGCCGGCGGAGGTGAGGCCGTCGCCGTGGCCGGCGACATCATCGAGACCGGCACCGCCGTCGCCCTGCGCGACGCGGCCGCCGGGCTCGGGGCGCTCGCCGTGCTCGTCAACAATCACGGGTCGGCCGGCGAGGCTAACTCGTTCATGGCCCATGAAACGCCCGCAGACGTCTGGGAGCAGACGATGCTGGTCAACGTGACGTCGTTGTACCAGGTGTGCTCCGTGATGGTGCCGGCGTTGGCGGAGAGCGCCGCGCCGCAGCGGTCGATCGTCCATCTGTCGTCGACGGCGGGCCACCGCGCCCTCGGCCGGTACGGCGCCTACTGCGCGTCGAAGGCGGCTGTCGAGCGGCTGACCGAGCAGCAGGCGATCGAGCTGGCCCGCTACGGGATCCGCGTCAACGCCGTGGCACCCGGGCCGACCCCCACCGACATGATCGACGGCACGTTCGCCCGTGCCGCGGCGACGGCGCACACCGACGTCGACACGATCGTCGCGGCGGCGACCAAGAAGATCCCGCTGCGACGGTTCGCCACCACCGACGACATCGCCGGCGCCGTGGCGTTCCTCGCCGGACCCGATGCCGGCTTCGTCACCGGCCAGATCCTGACCGTCGACGGCGGGATGACGCTCGCGTGATCAGAGGAGACGACATGGACGCGCTCGCCGAGATCGACCTCAACCTGATGTGCGACGAGGCGGTCCGCGATCCGCACACGTACTTCGGGCGCCTGCGCGAGCAGGAGCCGGTGTTCTGGAACGAGCGCCACCGGGCGTGGGTGATCACGCGCCACGCCGACCTGTCGACCGCCCTGCGCAGCAGCCAGCTCACCGCCGAGCGCATCTCGCCGTTCACCTCGGCGGTCACGTCGGCGGCGGCCTCCGACGAGGTGGACGACACGTTCCGCATCCTCGAGGACTGGCTGGTGTTCAAGGACCCGCCCGAGCACACGCGGCTGCGCAAGCTGGTGGCCAGGGCGTTCACACCGACCGTGGTCCGCGCCCGCACCGAGGAGATCAGCCGGACGATCCGCCAGCTCGTCGCCGAGCTCGACGGCGAGGCCGACCTCATCCGCGAGTTCGCCTACCCGCTGCCCGCCGTCATCATCGCCCAGATGCTCGGCGTGCCGCCGGCCGACCGTGACCTGTTCAAGGAGTGGTCGGACAAGCTCACCTCGCTCGTGTTCGGCGCCTACGGCCGCGAGGACCGCTTCGAGACGGCGGCACGCGGCATGATCGAGCTGCGCGACTACCTCGTCGACCTCATCGGCCAGTACGAACGGCACCCCGGCGACAACCTGATCAGCGTCCTGCTCGAGCACGAGGACGGCGACACCCTGTCGCGCCAGGAGCTGGTGGCCACGTGCACGCTCTTGCTCTTCGGCGGCCACGAGACGACGACCAACCTCATCGGCAACGGCATGCTCGCCCTGCTGTCGCACCCCGATCAGCTGGCCCTGCTCCGGGCCGAGCCCCACCTCATCGGCCCTGCCGTCGATGAGCTGCTGCGGTACGACGGGCCGGCCCGGGCCACGGTGAGGATGGTCAAGGATCCCCACGAGATCGGCGGCCGCCAGCTGAGCAAGGGCGACCGGGCCTTCCTCGTCAACCTGTCGGCCAACCGGGATCCCGAGGCCTTCGAGGATCCCGACCGGCTCGACATCGAGCGCCGGCCCACCAACCACCTCGGCTTCGGCGTCGGCATCCACTACTGCCTCGGAGCCCCACTCGCCCGGCTCGAGGGGCAGCTGTCGATCTCGGCGCTGGTCGATTCCTACCCCGGGCTCGAGCTGGCGGCCGACCCCGACACCCTCGACTGGCACCCGACGATGCTGTCGCGCGGCCTCGTCCACCTGCCGGTGCGGACCGCGTGAGCCCGATGCCCGATCGTCATCCGACCGCAGCTCGGACCGAAGTTCGACCCGAAGTTCGACCCGAAGTTCGACACGAAGTTCGACAAGGAGTACAGGAGTGAACGTCACCGGACTGATGAGGCAGGCGGCGCGCTACAACGCGCGGCGGACCGCCGTGGTGCACGGCGACCGGCGGCTGTCGTTCGCCGAGGCGTGGGAGCGCGGGGTCCGGCTCGCCAACGGGCTGCGCAGCTTCGGGCTGGCGCCCGGCGACCGCGTGGGCGTCCTCGAGGACAACTCGATCGAGGCCCAGGACCTCTTCGTCGGCGCGGCGATCGCCGGGCTGGTGCGAGTCCCGCTGTACGCGCGCAACTCCTACGAGAGCCACGTCCACATGCTCGACCACACCGGGTGCCGGCTGCTCGTCGTGTCCGACGCCTACCGCAACGAGATGAAGTCGATCACCGATGACGTCGCCGGGCTGGAGGACGTGCTCGTTCGGGATGCCGGCTACGAGGCGTGGCTCGCCGAGCAGTCCGACGTCGATCCACAGGTGCCGATCGAGCCCGACGACTGGTACATCATCCGCCACACTGGCGGTACGACGGGACGGGCCAAGGGCGTGGCCTACAGCCACCGGTCGTGGCTGGCCGCCGGCCGGGACTGGTTCTACAACTTCCCGCCGATGCAGGCCGGCGACCGCTGCCTGCACGTAGGCCCGATCTCGCACGGCTCCGGCTACCTGTACACGCCCACGTGGCTGTCGGGCGGGTGCAACGTGTTGCTCGACCACTTCGATCCGGCCGACACGCTCGACGTGATGGAACGTGAGCGCATCGCCTACATGTTCCTCGTGCCGGCGATGCTCAACGCCCTGGCCCGCCACCCGTCGGTCCGCGAGCGGGACTGGTCGTCGCTGAAGGTGATCCAGATCGGCGGGGCGCCCGTCAACGACGACACGGCGCGCCTGGCCGCCGACGTGTTCGGCAAGGTTCTCTATCAGGGTTACGGCCAGACCGAGGCCCTGCCGGTGTGCATGATGGGTCCCGAGGAGTGGTTCTCCACGGTGGAGGGTTCGAACCCGTTGCGGTCGGCCGGGCGGGCCCTGCCGTTCGCCTATCTACAGATCCGTGACCCCGAGGATCCGATGCGCGAGATGCCGATCGGCGACGAGGGCGAGATCGCCATCAAGTGCGACGGTCAGATGCTCGGGTTCTGGGAGAACGACGAGGCGACCGCCGAGCGGATGACCTCCGACGGCTTCGTGCTCACCGGCGACATCGGCCGGCTCGACGACAATGCCTACCTGTACGTGCTCGACCGCAAGGACGACATGATCATCTCGGGCGGCTTCAACATCTGGCCGGCCGAGCTGGAGAACGCCATCCAGGACCATCCGGCGGTGATCGAGGTCGCCGTGGTCGCCGCGCCACACGAGCGCTGGGGCGAGACGCCCGTCGCGCTGTGCGTGGTGGCCGAGGGCGCCGAGGTGGCCGCCGACGAGATCGTCGAGCTGTGCGCCACCCGGCTCGGGTCGTACAAGAAGCCGAGCGTGGTCGAGTTCCGCACCGATCCGCTGCCCAAGAGCCCGGTGGGCAAGATCCAGCGCAAGGTGCTCCGCGAGCCGTACTGGGCGGGGCAGCAGCGGCGCGTGGCCGGCAACTGACGGCGGGCCGACCAAAACGTTCGTTTGGTTAGAGATCAGGGCGCCGTTGCTCTCTGAGAGCGCCTGTAGGGCGGAGGCGCTTTGACACCCACCGATCGTTGGGTTACGATCTGGATCGAGTCAAACAGCTCGACACACAGCTCTTGGGGGGTTGTCTCATGTCATTGGGTCTCGACAAGCTCGAGCGGGTCACCGCAGACATCCAGGTCAACGACCTGGAGTGGGTGGAGGTGGCCGAAGGGTCCTACTTCAAGGCGCTCACGATCCACGAGCCGACGAACACCGTCGCCTTCGCCTTCAAGATGGATCCGGGTGCGCCGGACTTCCCGTCGCACTTCCACATCTGCCGGGCGATGGCGTACACGACCAAGGGCTGGTTCGGTTACCGCGAGGGCACCAACACGGTGGACAACGGCATGTTCTCCTACGAGGCGGCCGGCTCGTTCCACACGCCCTACAGCGACTGCCCGGAGGGGTTCGAGTCGCGGGGCATCTTCGAGTCCGACTCGAACGTGCTGCTGCAGAATCATGCCGCACCCGATCCGTCGAGCGAGGTGATCAGCCTGCTGACCGTGCAGGACTTCATCGCCATCGCCTCCAAGGAGACGCACATCGTGCTGAACGACGGCACCATCAAGGGTGAGCCGCACTTCAAGTACGACTTCACCAGCGGCGCCGACGTCTTCTCCGGTTCCTGAGACCGCGACGCGGTCGTTCCACGAGAGTCCGCCGACCATCGGCGGACTCTCGCCGCGTCCGGCCTACGCTCGTGCGCGTCAGAGGTGAGATTCGGAGAACTGCACAACCATGCCGAGACCCAGCAGGTGGCCCGAGATCGTCGAGACAGCAGCGAGGCTGTTCCAGGAGAAGGGCTACGACGCGACCTCGCTCGAGGACATCGCCGGTGAGGTGGGCATCTGGAAGGGCAGCATCTACCACTACATCGACTCGAAGGAGCAGCTGCTCTTCGCCGTCGTACGTGACCCGGCCGACCACATCCTCAGCCAGGTGCGGGAGATCGCCGACCTCGACCTACCGCCGTCGGAGAAGATTCGCCGAGTCGCCCACGCCCACGCCCACACGCTCGACACGACGTTCGTCTACGCGTCCGTGTACCTCCAGGAGATCGCCGGGCGGCACCGTTCGGCCGAATGGTCGGCGATGGACCGGGAGTACGTGGCGACGATCGCCACGATGATCGAGGAAGGGATGGAGGCCGGCGAGTTCTCGACGTTCCTCGACCCCCGCACCGCCACGCTCGCCCTCATCGGCGCCTTGAACTGGATGACGCACTGGTACCGGCCCGAGGGGCCGACGCCGGCGACCGTGTTCGCCGAGCAGATCTCGACGATGTTCCTCAACGGTGCCGTCACCCGGGCGAGGAAGCCGGTCGCGGGAGCGGCGAAGGCGCCGGCCAAGCGTCGCCGCACCGGCTGAGCCGCCGCCAGCCGCATCAGTGCCAGGCACCATCCCGCGGAACCGACTGCCGTCGCCCGTCAGGGGGCTTCGAGCACGGCGACCACGCACGCGTTGCCGTCGATGCCGGCCACGCCGCCGCCCATCGTCTCGACGAGGCCGAGCCGGGCGCTTGGCGACTGGCGGGCGCCGGCCGTGCCCCGCAGCTGCCAGACGATCTCGGCGATCTGCGCCAGCCCGGTGGCGCCGAGCGGGTGCCCGCGTGACAACAGCCCGCCCGACGGGTTCACCGGTTGCGGGCCGCCGAGCGCAGTGTGGCCGTCGTGGAGGAGCGAGGCGCCCTTGCCCACGTCGGCCAGCCCGAGCGCTTCGGTCGTGACGATCTCGCCGATCGTGAAGGCGTCGTGGCACTCGATCACGTCCACCTCGCCGGGGTCGATGCCGGCAGCGGCGTAGGCGTCGTCGGCGGTGTCCCTGACGAGCTCGAACCCCCACACGTGATCGCTGCGGTGGTCCCACAGGCCACCTGAGCGGAGCACGCTGGATCGCACCTTCACACCGGTCCGCCCCGCCGTCCACCGACCGATCACGGCCGCGGCTGCGCCGTCGGCGATGGGGCAGCACTGGAGCAACGTGAGGGGGTCGGCGATCATGCGCGACGCCAGCACCTCCTCGACGGTGTGCGGCGTGCGGTGCTGCGCCCGCTCGTTGGCCACCGCGTGACCGTGGTTCTTCACGGCCACCATGGCGAGGTCGGCGTCGGTGAGTCCGAACTCGCTCTGGTACCGGGTGGCTGCCATCGCGTAGAGACTGGGCAGGGCCAAGCCCGAGCGGCCCTCGGGGTCGGTGGGCTCGGGATGGATCGCCCCGGCGAAGTTGTCGGTCATCTTCTCCACGCCCACGGCGAGCACGTGGTCGAAGCGTCCCAGCTCGACCATCTGCACGGCCTCGTGGAACGCCGTCGTGCCGCTGGCGCACGCGTTCTCGACGGTGATGATCGGGATGCCGGTGAGCCCCAGGTGATGCAACGCCCGTTGGGCGACGCCGGGCGCACCGAACACCGTGCCCACGTAGACGGCGTCGATGCGTGGCCGGTCGGCGTCGGCGAGGGCCTCGCTCACCGCCGTCCAGATCAGCTCGTTGGGGTGCGTGTCGGGCTGCTTGCCGAAGAACGAGGTGCCGACACCGAGGACGGTCGCGGTCATGGCGTCGCCCGCACGAGCACGTCGCCCGCCACCGTGGTGCCGACGAGTCGCACCCTGCTGCCCACGGCCGGTCGTTCGTCGCTGTCGAGGTGGCACAACAGGCGCGGTCCGTCGTCGAGATCCACGTAGGCCACCGCGTACGGCGGTGTGCGACCAGGGATCGGCACCCGCACCACCGTCGACGACCACACGGTGCCGCCGGGGCCAAAGCGGGCGGTCTCGAGGCCTTCGCCGCACGACGGGCATCGGGAGACCGAGCTGAGCGTCGCCAGCTCGCAAGCGTGACACGACGCGCCCGCGACCGTGACGGGTTCGCCGCTGTCGGCGTCGGTGACGCGCGGCCGGGGGTCGGGATTGGTGGTCAACGGCACCTCACTTCCGCCGGCGATCGTACCCTACCGCTCGTTTGGTTACGGGCCTCCGAGATAGTGCCAGGCACTATCTCGGAAGCGATGTCGACCTGACGGGATGTGACGGCATGCGCCAGGCACATCCCGTCAGGGGCCTCGCCGGGTCAGCTGGCGACGGCGGCTGAGGGGCGGGCGAGGGGGATGGCGCAGGCGGACGAGAACTCCTCGGACTCGATGCCGAGGGCCACGTTGCTGCGCGTCGACAGGTTGGCGAAGCCGACCAGCGCGGTCAGCTCGATCAGGGCCGCTTCGCCGAGCTGGTCGAGCAGGCGGGCCGACAGCTCGTCGGTGACGGCCGGCGGCGAAGCGCTCATCGCCTCGGCGTACTCCAGCACATCGCGCTCGAGCGAAGTGAAGACGTCGGACTCGCGCCAGCGCGGCACCTCGCTGGCCTTGGCCTCGTCGAGGCCCGCGTTGTGGACGTGGAAATAGTTGTAGTCGAGGCACCACGAGCAGCCGACATACGCGGCGACGGCCATGTGAGCGAACGACTGCAGGTTGGGGTCGAGCCGGTGCCACTTCTGCACCTTGCCGCCGAGCCCGGCGAGGGCGAAGAGCACGTCGCGGTTGTGCCACATCACCCCCATCGACTCGGGTACGCGCCCGAGCACCTTCTTGCTGAAGCGCTTGACGAGCGCGCCCTTGATGCCGGTGATCGGGGCGGGGGTGATACGGGGGGTGGTGGTCATTGGTTCCTCCTCGAGGTCTCTGATCACTTGACGCCCGCCGGGCGAGGAATGTGACGAAGCGGCCGGTGCGGCGATATCTGCGTGACGGCGGGCGTCCGACGTGCTTGGCTCTCGCCGGAACAGGAGGTCGCGATGGACGCCGAGAACCTCGTACGGGACCACTATCACCGGAGCGACTTGGAGGCGGTCGTGCTCGATGCCTTGGCCCGGGTGGGGGTCGACGCGACGACGCTGACCGTCGACGATCTCTCCGGTCTCGACCAACTCCACGCCGGATCCGTCGCCGCCACCGAGCGGTTGTTCGGCGCCCTCGACGTCCATGCGGACTCCGAGCTCCTCGACGTCGGCTCGGGTGTCGGCGGGCCTGCCCGTCTCGCTGCCGCGCGGCACGGTTGCCACGTGACGGGCATCGATCTGAGCCCGGCCTTCGTCGAGCTGGCCCGGGCGCTGACGGCGCGGGTGGGACTGAGTGACTCGGTGTCGTTCGAGGTGGGTTCGGCGACGTCGATGCCGTTCGCCGACGCGTCGTTCGATCGGGCGATGCTGCTCCACGTCGGCATGAACATCGAGCGCAAGGATCTGGTCATCGCCGAGGTCCGCCGGGTCCTGCGCCCCGATGGTCGGTTCGCCGTGTACGACCAGATGCGCGTCGGCGACGGCGACCTGACCTATCCGTTGCCGTGGGCCGACGACGAGCGATCGTCGTTCGTCGAGCGCCGCGAGACGTACCGGCAGTTCCTCACCGACGCCGGGTTCGTGGTCGAGCGCGACGACGAGCTGCTGGACCCCGCCGCCGGTCCGCCGCCCGGCCCCCTGACGCCCGCCGATCTGTTCGGCCCCGGATTCGTCGAGCGCGTCCTCAACAATCTCGCCGCGGCCGCCGCCGGCATCCTCAGCCCCGTGCTGATGGTCGCTCGCGTCGCCTGAATCGGCGCCGCATCGACGCCACGAAGGACACCGACGGTCGGTCCCGGAGGCGGCCATCGTGGGCCGGACGCCGGGGCCTCGGCGCGGTGTGTCAGTGGCGTTGCCCATCGCGGGATGGCATCACGCTGGTTGTGGGACGAGCTCGTCGTGATCCCCCGAACCCGGGGTAACACCTGGAGTAGAGCGTCTCGCGATGCGGAACGACAATCCACCATCCGAAATCTCATGTTGACACTCCGGAGACACGGCTGTTACACATTGCCGGTCAACTGGGGAGTGCCGCGGGCCGCCGCTCGCGGATTGAACGATCAACAAGGCTGACGAGAGGGGTATCGAGTGGACCTGGACCACGAAGTCGGAGGAGTGCACCTCCGATGAGTGATGCTCCGTCCGCGATGGCCGTGCCGACGCGCTCCGTCCTCAGTCGCGTTCGCCGGACACCGCACGCAGGCGAGCGCGGTCGCGGCATCGCCAAGCCCGTGCTGCTCGGCGCGGCGGGGATCGTCGCCGCCGTCGGGGTCTGGGCCATCCTGTCGGCGACGGGCACCTTGAACCCCGACGCCATCCCCGGACCGTGGCCGGTAGGCCAACGGGTGGCCGACCTCCTGACCGACCGGGTCTTCCTCGAAGCGCTCGGCGGCACCCTGCGCACCTGGGCGTGGTCCCTGCTGGTCTCCACGGTCGTCGCCGTGCCCGTCGGTCTCGCGCTGGGGTACCTGCCGTTCCTCGAGCGGCCGGTGTTGCTCGTCGTCGACGCGGCCCGGTCGGTGCCGGGCACGGCCCTCATCCCGGTAGCCATCCTGCTGTGGGGTCTCGGCAACGAGATGAAGTCGGCACTCGTCATCTACTCGGTCTTCTGGCCCCTGCTGCTGAACAGCCTCTACGGCTCACGCGGCGTCGACCCGGTGATGAAGACGGTCGCCCGCTCGTTGCGATGGAGCGGGTTCAAGGTGGTGCGACGCGTCGTTCTGCCGGCGGCGGCCCCGGCGATCGTGACCGGCATCCGTGTGGCGGCGGCGATCGGGCTCATCGTGATCCTCAGTGCCGAGCTCCTCGGCGCCACGGATGGCGTCGGCACGATCATCCTGCGCTACCAGAACATCCAGGAGCCCGACTTCGTCTACGCCGGCGTCGTCGTGGTCGGCCTGTTGGGCATGCTCATCGCCCTCGGCCTCACCTGGCTCGATCGGCGCATCCTGCCGTGGTCGCCGGCGAACAGGAAGCGCTGATGAGCGCCGTCACGCCGTCCACGGCGATCCCCGTCGGCGTGCCCGACCGGGCGGCGCCCTCGAAACTGGCCCGCTTCGCCATGGCCGTCGGTCGGCGCATCGTCCGCTTCATCTCCACGGTGTGGCTCCTCGCCGCCCTCCTGCTGCTGTGGCAGTGGGCGGCCTCGCGCTCCACGTCGCTGTTCTTCCCGCCGGTGTCCACCATCTTCAGCACCGTTCGCGAGGAGTTCTTCAGCGGCTCGGTGGGGACCCTGTTCACCACCGAGACGTTCCGGGAGAACGTCTTTGCCAGCCTGTCCCGCGCCGGCCGCGGCTGGCTGTTCGCACTCATCATCGGCACCACGGTCGGCGTGATCGTGGGCATGTCCCGGAACGTCGCCTTCGCCCTGACCCCGCTGATCCGCTTCTTGATGTCGATCCCGGCGACGGTGCTGCTTCCCCTCGCCGTCGTCCTCTTCGGCGTCACCTCGTCGATGAACGTCTTCCTCATCGCCTTCGGCTCGATGTGGGTGATCCTCGTCAACACGATGGATGGCGTCCGCCACATCGACGAGACGTCACTCCTCACCGCACGCAGCCTGCACCTCAGCCGCTGGCGGACCTTCTTCAAGGTGCTGCTGCCCGGAGCCAGCCCGCAGATCTTCTCGGGCATCCGCATCAGCATCGGCATCGGACTGATCCTCATGGTGGTGAGCGAGCTGTTCGCCGCCGCCTCGGGGATCGGCTACTACATCGTCTACGCCCAGCGGATGTTCAACTACAACCAGGTCTGGGCGGGCGTGTTCCTGCTGGCGATCATCGGCATTCTCGTGAACCTCATCGCGGTCACGATCGAGCGTCGGGTCCTGCGCTGGCACATCCAGTCGAGAAGCCACAACGAGTAAAGGACGCCTCCGATGACCGCACTGTTGGAGATCGACGGCCTCACGAAGAGCTACCCGTCACGATCCGGATTCGTGAAGGCGATCGAATCGGTCACCTTCTCCGTCCCGCAAGGCTCGTTCGTCTCGGTCGTCGGGCCGTCGGGCTGCGGCAAGACCACACTGATGATGAGCATCGCCGGCCTCCGCCCGATCAGCGGCGGCGAGGTGCGCATGAACGGGCGGCCGATCGACGGGCCACCGCCAGGGATGTCGATGGTCTTCCAGGACTACAGCCGGTCGCTGTTCCCGTGGCTGTCGGTGGGCAAGAACGTGGCGATGGCGCTCGAGGGTCAGCGCAAGAGCCGCAAGGAGATCGCCGTCATCGTCGAACAGTCGCTGCACTCGGTGGGTCTCGACGGGAGCGAGAAGCTCTACCCGTGGCAGCTCTCGGGCGGCATGCAGCAGCGCGTCGCCATCGCTCGCGGGCTGGCCACGTCGCCGCAGCTGCTGCTGATGGACGAGCCGTTCGCGTCGGTCGACGCCCAGACCCGGGCCAACCTCGAGGACCTCGTGCGCCGCCTGTGGGACGAGTACTCGATGACGATCCTGTTCGTCACGCACGACATCGACGAGGCGGTCTACCTCGCCGACCAGGTGGTGGTGTTGAGCCAGGGACCGTCGGTGGTCCGCGACGTCATCGACGTCGATCTGCCCCGCCAGCGCGACCAGATCGCCACCAAGGAACTGCCCGCGTTCGCCCACCTGCGCGCCAACGTCTTCTCCCAGGTGATGGGCTCGGCGCGACGCACCGACCTCGTCACGTCGGCGGTCCACCCGGAATGACGGCCCAGCACGTGGAGCTCCACGTCAACGGGACACGACACACGCTCTCGCTCGAGCCGGGCACGTCGCTGCTCACCGCGTTGCGCGATCACCTCCGCCTGTCGGGCACCAAGGAGTCGTGCGGTCGGGGCGAGTGCGGCACGTGCACCGTGCGCATCGGTGGCCGGCCGGCGCTGTCGTGCGTGACGCTCGCCGCCCTGGTCGACGAGCCGGTCGAGACGATCGAGCACGTGGCCGACGGCGCCGAGGACCTGCGGGCCCTGCTCGCCGACCACGGCGGGTTCCAGTGCGGCTTCTGCACGTCGGGCCAGGTGGTGCTCGGCGACCACGTCGCCCAGGAGGCCGCGGCAGCCGACGGGCTCGACCCGACGGCGATCGCCCACGCGATGAGCGGCGTGATCTGCCGGTGCACCGGCGGCAGGCCGATCGTCGACGCCGTGGTCGACGTCGCGGCGCGACGCCGCGGCGAGCGGGCTGCGGACGAACCGGCCGAGCTGCTCGGCCGCTCGAGCACGCGGGCGACCACCCTGTCGTCGACGACGTCGGTGGGCGCCAGGCGACGGCCCAACGACTGGCGGCAGCGCACCAGTGGCGCGTCCGTGTACGTGGCCGACGTCGAGCTCGACGGCCTGCTGGAGGCAGCGGTTGTCCGCTCGCCGTGGCCGTATGCCGAGATCGTCGGCATCGACGCCGACGCGGCCCTGCGGCTCCCCGGCGTGCACGCCGTGTTGACGGCGGCCGACTTCCCGAAGGGCACGAAGTACCTGCACGGCGCCGACTCCGACCGGCCGGTGCTCGCCGACGGCGTGGTGCGGTACATCGGCCAGGACGTCGCCGTGGTCGCCGCGGACACGAAGGAGCTCGCCCGCGAGGCCGCCGGGCTGGTCCGCGTGCGCTACAAGCGCCGCCGCGGCCCGACCGACGTGCGGTCGGCGCTACGGCGTCGTGCCGCCGTGCTGCACGACCGGGCGACCGGCGAGCCGAACGTCTCGTCCCACCTCACCGGCAGCTGGGGTGAGGGCGCCGCGGCGTGGGATCGTGTGACCGACCGCGTGACCGGCGAGTTCTACTGGCCCCGCCAGTCGCAGGCGCCGATGGAGCCGCAGTCGGTGATCGCCCGTTGGGACGGCGACTCCGGGACGCTCGAGCTGTGGGTGTCGACGCAGGCGCCGATGATGGTGGCCAAGGAGGTCGCCCGCCTGCTCGACATCTCGGTCGCCGACGTGCGCTGCCACGACGTGGCGGTGGGCGGGGGCTTCGGCGCCAAGTCGAAGGTGTGCGAGCACGAGGTGTTGGCGGCCCGCCTCTCGCAGCTGACCGGCCGGCCCGTGCGGCTGGTGTACGACCGCAACGAGGAGTTCGCCGTCACCAAGACCCGCCATCCGTTCCGGGTCCGGCTGACGACGGGAGTGGACGCGGAACAACGGATCACCGCCCTGCACGCCGACGTCGAGGTGGAGAACGGCGCCTACAACCACTACGGCCCGGCCGTGATGCGCGTCGGGATCAAGACGCTCGGTTCGATCTACGACCCCAAGGGTGCGTCGTGGGACGCCCGCCTGATCGACACGGCGACGCAGCCGGCCGGCCCGTTCCGCGGCTACGGCGCGGTGCAGGTGACGTTCGCGACCGAGCAGCAGATCGACGAGCTGGCCGAGAAGGTGGGCGTCGATCCGATCGAGCTGCGGCGGCGCAACGCCAACCTGCCCGGCACGACGATGCTCAACGGGTCCAAGCTCGGCTCGGCCCGGTTCGCCGAGTGCCTCGATGCCGTTCGTGAGGCCATCGACTGGGATCGCAAGAAGCGCGAACGCCGCCCCTACCGCGGCGTCGGGGTGGCCGCGGCGTCGCACGGCAGCGGTTCTTACGCCTTCCCCGACGCCAACCGGAGCGAGGCGGCGATCGACATCGACGTCGACGGACGCGTGTCCGTCCGCTTCGGCGGCGCCGACGCCGGCACCGGTCAGCGGACGCTCCTCGCCCAGATCGCCGGCGAGCTGCTGGGGCTCGACCCCGAGCAGATCGGCGTCGAGATGGCCGACCTCGGCGTGTACGACCAGGGCGCCTGGTCGTCGCGTGGGACCCACATGGGAGGCCACGCCGTGCGGGTGGCGGCCGAGGCGGCTGCCGAGCATCTGCGTGGGCTGGCCACCGCCAAGCTCGGCACCGACGAGATCACGTTGCGCGACGGATTGGCGCGCTCGCCGCAGGGCGACGTCGAGCTCGGAGATCTCGTGCGGCTCGACCCGGGTGCGCACGACGGAGTCCTCACCATCCAGCGCGAGTGGCTCGATCCCCGCATGGAGCTCTACGACCCGAGCAACCCCACCCCCAACGTGGCCGCCAGCTACACCTTCGCCGCCCACGCGTGCGAGGTGGAGGTCGACCCGGAGACCGGTGTGATCACCGTCGTCGACTACGTGGCCGCCCACGACATCGGCCGGGCGCTCAACCCCACGCAGACCGAGGGCCAGATCATCGGTGGTGTGGCGATGGGCCTCGGCGCGGCCCTCTCCGAGCGCCTCCTGCACGACCACGGCCGGACGGTCAACCCGGCGTACGTCCACTACGGCCTGCCGCGGTCGGGCGACGTGCCACCGGTACGCACGATCCTCGTCGAGGGTCGCGAGGACGCCGGTCCGTTCGACGCCAAGAGCGTCGCCGAGATGAGCCTCGTGCCCGCGCCGGCCGCCCTCGCCAACGCCGTGTACGACGCCATCGGGATCCGCTTCCGCGAGGTGCCGCTGAGCCCCGACCGCGTGCTGCAGGCGTTGGCCGAGCGCCACGGGCGGCGACCGCCACGGGCATGGCGCAGTCATCCGCACCAGTGGTGGGTGGAGGCGATGCGTCGGGCGTACCCGCTCGGCCTGCACTGGGTGCTGCACAACCACGGCACCAAGCTGGCCCGGCGTCGGTCGCGCCGGCCGATCGAAGGGGTCCGGCGCTCGGGCCTCGTCGCACCGGGGGAGACCCTGGTCGGCGGCGGCACCGACGTGATGGTGCAACGTCAGCAGGGCCTGATGTCGCCCGTGAGACTGGTGTCGACGCGCGACATGACCGGGCTGCGCGAGCTCCAGGTCGGACCGACCGGCGACGTCGTGATCGGCGGCGCCGTCACGCTCGCCGACCTGGCGGCAGCCTGCGCCACTCGACTGCCGATGGTCGCCGAGGCGGTCGGCACCATCGCCTCTGAGCAGCTGCGCACCACGGCCACCGTGGCCGGGAACCTCCTGCAGGCCAAGCGCTGTTGGTATTTCCGCAACGGGTTCGACTGCTACAAGCGCGGCGGCGTCACGTGCCCCTGCTACGCCGTCGACGGTGAGCATCGCCTCAGCCACGCCGTGATCGGGGCCCACCGATGCCAGGCGGTCACGCCGTCGGACCTGGCGACGGTGTTCGTCGCCCTCGACGCCACGGCCCATGTTCGCAGTCCTCGTGGCGATCGCATGCTGCCGATCGCCGAGCTGTACACGGGTCCCGGCGAGAGCGTGCTCGGCGATCGCGACGTGCTCGTCGGGGTGCACATCGCGGTGGCCGACGCCGATCGGACGCAGGCGTTCGAGAAGCTCGCTCTCTGGGATGGCGACTTCGCCGCCTGCTCGGCGGCGGTGACGGCGCTCGGCGATCCGGCCGGCACGCTGCGCGACGTCCGGGTGGTGCTCGGCGCCGTGGCGCCCACACCGTGGCGGGCGCGAGGTGCCGAGCGCGCTGCCTCAGGTGTCGGCCCGGGGCCTGCTCGCGCCGATCGTTTCCGTCGCGCTGTCGATGCCGATCTCGAGGCGTCGGCCCATCCGCTGCGGGACAACGCGTGGAAGCTCGATGCCGTCGCCGCCCTCGCCGGGCGGGCGATGCGGAGGTTGGCACGTGACTGACCTCGCCCAGGCCATTCGCGGCGCGGGCATCGACCTGATCGCCACCGTGCCCGACTCGTGGCTGAGCGACGGCATCGAGTTCGCCGACTCCGCGCTCGACGTCGAGCTGGTGCGCGTCGCTCGCGAGGACGACGCGATCGGTGTTTGCGCGGGAGCGTGGCTCGGGGGTCGCCGGGCGATGGTGCTCTGCCAGAACGCCGGCCTGCTGCTGTCGGTCAACGCCCTCGCCGGCCTGGCCCATCACCACCAGATTCCCGCGCTCATCGTGGCCGCCGACCGCGGCGGGCCCGGCGACGCCTTCTACTACCAGCAGTACAAGGGCGCGGTCACCATCCCGGTGCTCGACGCCATCGGGATCCCGTGGTCGCGCGTCGACGGCCCGAACGGGTGGGACGTGCTCGGCCCCGCGCGGCAGCAGGCCGAGTTGCGCCGCCGACCCGTCGTGCTGCTGGCCGATCGGCCCGCTCTGCGCATCGCCGGCGAGGTGACGTCATGAGGCGCGAAGTCGCCGCCGCGACGATCGCCGCGGCGATCGGGCCCGAGCCGGTGGTCGTGTGCAGCCTCGGGTCCACGAGTCGGGCCTGGGCGGCGATCGACGCACCCAACGCCGTCCACTTCGGGTCCGACCCGATGGGCCTGGCCGGATCGGTCGCCCTCGGCCTGGCCCTGGCCGTGCGTCCACGTCGCGTGGTCTGGCTCGCCGGCGACGGGGACCTGACGATGAACCTCGAGGTGCTGCTGGCGATCAGCGGCGCCCCGCAGTGCGAGCTGGCCGTCGTGGTGTTCCACAACGGCCGCTACGAGACGGGCGGTGGCCATCCGCTCGCCGGCGCCGGGACCGACCTCGGTGTGCTGGCCCGTGGTGCCGGGCTGCGCGTGATCGACACTCCTGCCGAGCCCGACGAGCTGACCGCGGCGTGCGGCCGGTTCTGGGGCGAGCCCGGCGTCGCCTTCTGCGTCCTCGACATCGAGGTGGAGGCGGCGCCCTACGGCGGCCCCGGCGAGCACTCGGGCGCCGAGGCCCGTGCGATGTTCCAGCGCCGGCTCCGCGAGACCGCGACGCCGACGACCGACGAGGCCCCAACAGCCGGGCCGTCCACCTCTGGGGGGAATCCATGACCAGCCTGCTGATCACCAATGCCGCCGTGTTCGACGCGGCGATCGGTCGCGAGGGCCGCGACGTCACCCCGACCGACGTGGCGGTGGTGGACGGTGAGATCGTCGCCGTCGGCCCCGATGCGCGCACCGCGGCCGAGTTCGATGAGGTGGTCGACGCCGGCGGCCGCGTCGTGATCCCCGGGCTGATCAACGCCCACCTCCACTCGAATCAGACGCTCGAAGCCGGGCTGTGCGACGAGCTGCCGCTCGACGCCTATTTGGTGCTGGCCAGCTACGGCGGTGCCGGTGCCCGTTTCAGTCCCCACGAGCTCGGTCTCAGCGCCAAGGTCGGCGCGCTCGACATGCTGCTCGGCGGGACCACGTCGGTGGTCGACTGCGCCCGCTCCGACGACGAATGGTTCGCCGACGGCATGGACGCCGTGTGCCAGGCCTACGCCGACCTGGGCATCCGGGCCGGGGTGGCCGCGCAGTACTCGGACCTCGACTACATGTCGTCGATCCCCGGGTGGCTGATCGACGGGAGCCACACGGCCGGTGTCCCGCGACTGTCGGTCGACGAGGTGATGGGACCGGTGGGCGCGTTCGTCACCCGCTGGTCGAGCCGCACCCCTCTGGTGCGCCCGATGCTCGGACCGTCGTCGCTGCCGCGGTGCTCGGTCGAGCTGTTCGAGTCGTCGGTCGAGCTGTCGCGCGGCTCCGGGGTGCCGCTGCAGACGCATCTGCTGTCGGCGTCGGGCCAGGTGGAAGTGGCCCGCCAGCGCTACGCCGGGTCGACCGTGGGATTCCTCGAGAAGGTCGGCGCGCTGGAGGCCACGTCCTCGTTCGCCCACGCCATCTGGCTCGATCCGCGAGAGATCGGGATCATGGCCGAGCACGCCGCGGTGGCCGTCCACAACCCGGCGAGCAACCTCAAGCTGAGCGCCGGGCTGGCGCCGATCCCGGATCTGCTGGCCGCCGGCGCGCCGGTCGCCCTGGGCTCCGACGGGGCGTCGAGCAACGACAGCCTCAACATGTTCGAGACCCTGAAGCTGTCGGCACTCGTGCAGCGGGTCCGCGGGCCGCTGGCCCCGTCGCCGAAGGCGCTCGACGCCCTCGAGATGCTGTGGGACGGTGGCCGGGCCGTGCTCGGGCAGCCCGTCGGTCGCATCGCCCCTGGCTACCGCGCCGACCTCGTGATCCTCGATCGCCTCCGGTTCTCGCCGGGACCGGCGGCCCAGATCGCCAACCAGTTGGTGTTCGCCGAACTCGGCCAGTCGGTCGAAGACGTCTACGTCGACGGCCGCCGTCTCGTCGCCGGACGGCAGCTGGTCGGCGTCGACGAGGCCGCCATCCGTGACGAGGCCCGGGAGGTGCGCGAGCGCCTGTGGGCGGGATTGCCCGAACGCCTGCAGCGCTTCGAGGAGCGCCGCCCGTTCCTGGAATCGCTCGAAGCGTCGCTGGCCGGGATCGAGCTCGACTTCGCCCGCTACTGGTCGTGACGGACGCCGGATCTCCGCTCGCCGTCGCCGTCGCCGCCGACCCGACGCCGTGGCCGCTGGCCCCGGCGCGCCTCGACGACGTGTCGGTGGCCGCCCTGTTCATCGACTTCCAGCACGACTTCTGCTCGCCGGGCGGGATGGCCGACCAGCAGGGCTACGAGATCGATCAGCTCCGGGGGGCCCGGAGCCAAGCCCGGCGCGTGCTCGGCGCCGCCCGGACTCTCGGCTGGACCGTGGTCCACACGAGGGTCGGCCGGCCCTCGGGGTCGCCGGGAGCGGGCTCCGGCCCGCTCGGCCGCCATCTCGTGCAGGGGGAGCCTGGCTACGAGCTGGTCGACGACCTCGCACCCGTCGCCGGCGAGATCGTCATCGACAAGCCGGGCAAGGGTGCGTTCCGGTCCACCTCGCTCGACGAGGAGCTGCGCGAACGCGGCATCACCCATCTCGTGTTCGCCGGCGTGACGAGCGACGTCTGCGTCACCTCGACGTTCCGGGAGGCGCATGACCTCGGGTACTCGTGCCTCGTCCTCTCCGACGCCACCGCCTCGTACTGGCCCGAGGCCCACGCCGCAGCGATGACCCTCGTCGTCGCCCAGCGCGGCCTGCTCGGCCGCCGGGCCACCACCGATCAACTACTCGCCGCCGCCCTTCCGGCCGCGGCCATGTCCGAAGGGAGCTCATCGTGAGCAAAGCCGATCTCGCCGTCGTCAACGGACGCGTCGTGACCAGCTCGGGGGTCTTTCCCGGCGGCGTCGCCATCCGCGACGGTCGCATCATCTCCGTGGGCGATGACGACTCGCTGCCGCCGGCCGTGGAGACGTACGACTGCGGCGGCAAGCACATCCTTCCGGGTCTGGTCGATCCCCACGTCCACCTCGGCGGCGGGCTGCCCTACGACCAGATCCTCCAGTCCGAGACCGCCAGCGCGGCAGCCGGCGGCGTGACGACGGTTATCCAGTACCGGCGGGCACCCAACGGCTCGTTCCTCGACACGTTCCCCCGCGACATCGAGATGTGCGAAGCAAACATGCGGATCGACACGTGGTTCCACTTCATCCTCGACTCGATGGAGCAGGTGAACGAGATCCCGCGTTACGCCGACGAGTTCGGGGTGACCAGCTACAAGTTCTACATGGGCGGCTACGAGCCCGGGAACCCGATCGGACTCGTCACGGTGAACGACGCCATCTTGTTCCGGGCGATGGAGCTGGTGCGTGAGCTGGGTCCGCACGGCTACTGCATGGTGCACTGCGAGGACGACTCGCTTGTGAGCTTCCTGACCGATCGGATGCGTTCGACCGGGCGTGAGGACCTCGCCGCCTACAGCGAGTCGCGCCCCGACTTCGTCGAGGAGCAGGACATCATCCGGGCGATCTGGTTGGCGACCAAGCAGCGCTGCCAGCTGTACATCCCCCACACGACGGTGGGCATGGCCGTGGCGGCGGCCGGCGCGGCGCGCCTCGACGGGGTGCGCATCGTGCTCGAGACGTGCCCGCACTACCTGGCGCTCACGCCTCACGACGAGCGCCTGCTGGCGCAGGGGCCGGGCGTGGGCAAGGTGGCGCCGGCGCTGCGCGACGAGGAGCACCAGGACAAGTTGTGGGACGGCCTGCACCGTGGCTACATCCACACGATCGGTTCCGACCACGTGCCGATCGTCAAGACCGGCGCCGGGCTCTGGGACGAGAAGCCGGGGTTCCCCGGCCTGGCGACGGCGCTGCCGGTCGTGATCACCGAGGGTGTGATGAAGAACCGCCTGTCGCTCTCGCGTCTCGCCGAGGTGATGGCGCTCAACCCGGCGCGCATCTTCGGCCTCCATCCCCAGAAGGGCGAGCTGGCCGTGGGCACCGACGGCGACCTGGTCGTCGTCGACCTCGAGCGACAGCGCCGGGTGTCGCCCGAGATGACCATGTCGGAGTACACCAGCCCCTTCGAGGGCAAGGAGCTGGTCGGCTGGCCCGACCTCACCGTCCGGCGCGGCGAGGTCATCTTCCGCGACGGTCAGGTGCTCGCCGAGCCCGGCTCGGGCCGGGTCGTTCCCCGCCGCGCCGACGCCACCGTGCTCCCGCTCTGACCCCCGACCTCATCCGTCCGGCCGCGCACGTCGGCCACCGTCCCAAGGAGCACTTCATGCCCCTCGATGTTGATCTCGACCCTCGCGAGTGCGGCCTGGTGGTCGTCGACCTCCAGAACGGGTTCTGTCACCCCGAAGGTTCTCGGGGCCGGGCGTTCGGGCCCGACTCCGTGGTCATGCCGGCGGCGATCGTGCCGCGGACCATCCAGCTGGTGCGCGACGCCCGTGAGTTGGGCGTGCCGGTGTGGTTCACCCGGCAGGTGCACTTTCCCGACGACGCCGGGCGCGCTCGCCGTCGCCTGCCCTCGCACCTGGAGCGCCGGGGTGTCCGTCTCGACCTGTGTCACGAGGGGACGTGGGACGCCGACCTGCTCGACGAGGTGGCGGCCGAGGTGCGGGCGCCCGAGGAGGTGGTGGTGAAACACCGGGCGAGCGCCTTCTTCGAGACGCGGTTCCCCGGCGAGCTGCGCATGCGGGGCGTGCAGGTGCTGGTGGTCACGGGGACGACGACGAGCTTCTGCATCGACTCGACGATCCGCGACGCATATGCCCGCGATCTCGACGTGGTGGTGCCTGGCGATTGCGTCGCCGACACCGATGTCGCCGCCCACGAGGCGGTGTTGGCGACGACCGATCGCTTCCACGGCGTCGTGACCACCGCCGACGAGCTCACGGCACGGTGGCACGCGTGTCTCGCATCGCAAGACATCGCATAGCAATACGAAACATTCTGTTGACGGTGACGACACAACGTTGATACAACCGAGAAGTTCACTTGGGGGCGCTGCTCGGTTACCGGGACCGGATCTCCGATCGCGGGACATCGGGAGGTCAGCGTGAACACTTCAGTCCTTCCGAAAGGGGAAACACAGTCATGAAGACGAGCAAGCGAGTGGCCGGTCTGGCCGCCGCCGTGATGGCCGCGACGGTGGCCGTTCCGGGCATCGTGGGGGCGACCCAGCCCGCCTCCGACGAACTGTCGCCGGTCCGGGTGACGTCGATCGGGTTCTGCAACGAGGTCTACCTCTGGTGGGGCCAGGAGAACGGCATCTTCGCCGACCACGGTCTCGAGGTCGAGCTGGTGCCGTCGCAGGGCGGCGCTGCGGCGGTCGCCGCGGTCATGTCGGAGGCCACCGACTTCGCGTTCACCAACGGGTTCACGTCGTTGATCTCGCTGTCGCAGGGCTTCCCGTTGAAGTTCGTGTCGGCGGCCTACGAGAGCGCGCCTCCCGGCCAGCCGCAGGTGCAGGGCGTCTGGGTGACGGAAGACTCCGAGATCCAGAGCGCCGAGGACCTCGTCGACAAGCGCATCGGCGTCAACGAGCTGGGCGGCATCAACCAGATCGTCACCAGTCAGTGGCTGCGTGCGATGGGGGTCGATCCCAAGGACGTCAACTTCGTGGCGCTGCCGCTGCCGCAGCTCGCCGCCGCCGTCGCCGACGGCCAGATCGACGCCGCCCAGGTGCCGATCCAGAACCTCGGCGAGAGCGCCGACGTGCTGCGCAGTCTTGGCGACCCGTACCAGGACGGTCCGGGGCGCGTGCTCTTCGCCGGCTACGTGACGACCCAGAAGTGGTTCGAGGAGAACGCCGACCTGGCCGAGGCGTTCCACGCCTCGCTCGCCGAGTCGATGGAGCAGATCCAGTCCGAGGAGTTCTCGGAGGCGGCGTTCGAGCTGGCCGCGGCCAACTGCAACCAGGACCCCGCGGTGCTCGCCTCGCTGCCGCAGAACCCGTACACCGCCGACGTCGATGTCGAGTTGCTCGGAAGCATGGGTGAGATGCTCGTCGAGGAAGGCCTGCTCCGGGAGGCCCCGGACATCAGCGAGTTCGTTCCCGAGTTCGCTCAGAAGTGAGCCGGCGAACTTGGCGTCCGGGCGAGCGCACCGCTCGACCGGACGCCGGGTCGTCGTCCTCTCCGGCCGCGGTCCTCGGTGACGAGGCCCAGCCGTGACGGTGGATCTGCTGGTCGCCGGACTGGACCACGCGGTGGTCGGTCCTCCGCCGTTCGAGGTGCGTCACGACGTGACCATCGCGATCGACGGTGGCCGCATCATCTCCGTCGGCGGCGCCGACCTGGCCGACGTCGAGGCTCGGCGGCGCATCGACGGCCGCCGTGCCGTGGCCGTGCCCGGCTTCGTCAACGGCCACACCCACGGCGCGTTCGCCCTCGATCGCGGCCTGGAGCCTGAGCTGCCACTCGACCGGTGGTTGCCCCATGTGTTCGCCGTGTCCGAGCGCGTCGATCCCGACGTGGCGTTCTGCTCGGCCCAGCTGGCCTACACCGAGATGGTGCGGGCGGGCTTCACGGCATGCGTCGACCACCACTACGCCCAGGCCCACCGGGGCAACGCCCTCGCCGTCGCCGCCGCGGCCGACTCGGTCGGATTGCGGGTCGGGGTGGCGGCGACCGCGTCCGACCTCGGCGACGGGGCTGTCTCGTCCGACGAGGCCGTGGCCCGTCTCGATGAGCTCGTCGACGCCACCCGCGGGAGCGACGGATCCGTCGTCGAGCCGTGGCTGGCCCTGGCGTCGCCCGGCCGCCGCGAGAGCCCCGAGCGGTGCCGCGATCTGCGCGCCTGGGCCGACGACCGCGGGGTGCGCACGACCTACCACTTCGCCGAGACGACGGCGTGGCGCCAGTTGGCCGCCGATGCCGGCAGCAGCAGCCTCGCCCACTACCTGCTGACCGCCGAGCTGCTCGACGACCGCTCGGTGCTGGCCCACGGCGTCTGGTTCGAGCCCGGCGACCTGCCGGTGCTCGCCGAGCACGGTGTGTGGCTGTCGCACAATCCCGTCGCCAACGGCTATCTCGGCGACGGCATCGCCCCGATGCGATCGATGCTCGACGCCGGTGTCTCGCTGTGTCTCGGCACCGACGGCCCCAACTGCTCGGGACGGGCTGACCCGTTCGAGATGATGCGCACGGCGCTGATCCTCGCCCGCGCCAACGGTGGCGACGCGCCCTTCATCGAGTCCCGCACCGCGCTCGAGCTCGCCACGTGGGGTGGCGCCCGGGCGTTCGGCGCCGCCGACACCGGCGCCCTCGTCGAGGGCGCTCGCGCCGACGTGACGATCGTGAGCCTCGACGCACCGCACCTCCAGCCGGTCCACGACGTGATCTGGACGCTGGTGTGGTCGGTCGTCGCGTCCGACGTGCGCACCGTGGTCATCGGCGGCCAGGTCGTCGTGGACGACGGCGAGTGCGTGACCGTCGAGGTCCCCGCGGTCATCGATCGGGCGATCGCAGCGGCCGAGAGATTGCGGGTCCGATGAGCGACGAGTCTGGCCGGATCCCAGTCGACACCTTGATCCGCGACGCGGTCATCGTGACGATGAACGCCGAGCGCGAGGTCTTCCGCAGAGGGGCCGTGGCGATCCGTGGTCGCGACATCGTCGCCGTCGGTCAGTCCGACGACGTCGCCGCGACGGTCGACGCGGCGCGCGTCATCGACGGTCGGCGGTTCGTCGTGACGCCCGGACTGGTGAACGCCCACATCCACATCACCGGCGAGACCCTCACGCGCGGCTTCGTACCCGACGACTGCCCCTTTGACGAGCAGATCGTCACCTGGCTGCGCCCGCTGTACGAGCTGCACGACGAGACCGACGAGCACGTCTCGGCCAAGCTGGCAGCCGTCGAGATGCTGCGCACGGGCACGACGACGTTCCTCGAGGCGGGCACGATCTGGCACGTCGATGCCGTCGTCGACGCCCTCGTCGAGGTGGGCATCCGGGCCCGCATCGGACGGCGCGCGTGGGACCTGCCCGACCTGCCGCCCAAGTACCGCATGACGACCGACGAGGCGATCGCCGGCATCGAGGACACGGTGGCCCGCCACGGCGACGTCGCCGGGGGCCGCATCAAGGCGTGGTCGATGCTCGTCGGACACACCACGTCCAGCGACCCCTTGTGGCGCGCCGCGCGCGAGCTGGCGACGGCGCACGGCACCGGGTTCAACTTCCACATGTCGCCGGCGGCCAGCGACCCGGCCGGTTTCCTCGCCGTGCACGGCGAGCGGCCGATCGTCCACCTCGACCGCCTCGGCGTGCTCGCCGACGACACGATGCTGGTCCACTGCGTGCACGTCGACGACCACGAGGTCGCCCTGCTCGGACGGCACCGGTGCAACGTGGCGCACTGCCCGACCACCGCGCTCAAGGTGGCCTACGGCGTGACGCAGATCGGCAGGATGCCCGAGATGGTCGACGCCGGCGTCAACCTGTGCATCGGCACCGACGGCTCGAACGCCGGCAACTCGATGGACATGATGCGGGCCACGTACCTCGTCGCCGGTCTCTTCAAGGACGCCCGCAACGATCCGGCGTTCTTCCCGGCCGAACAGGCCTTCGCCATGGCGACGATCGGCGGCGCCCGCGGGCTGTGTGCCGACGGCGAGATCGGCTCGCTCGAGGTGGGCAAGCGCGCCGACCTCGTGCTCCATGACCGTCAACGGCCCGAGTGGGTGCCGCTGTTGGACGTGGCCAACCAACTCGTCTGGTCGGCCGACGGCCGCGGCGTGCACACGGTGTTCGTCGACGGTCGCGTGGTGGTCGAGGACTACCGCATGACGACGGTCGACGAGGAGCGCCTGTTCGCGCTCGCGCAGGAGCGGGCCGAGTTGATCGTCCGGCGCACCGGGCTGCAGAAGCCGCCACGCTGGAAGCTGACCTAGCTCATGATCGAGGCCGAGGACCATGACCTGGTCACGGTGGGGCACGAGGATGTGGGCGATGCGGCCACGACGATCAAGGCGGTGGCCCGGGCCGCGCAGTTCCTCGAGGTGTTCACGCTCGGATCGCCGCGGGTGACGCTGGCCCAGATCGCTCAGCACCTCGACGTCGGCCGGGCCTCGGTGCAGCGCTATGCGTTGACCCTGCAGAAGCTCGGCTTCGTGCGGTTCGACCGGCCGACGAGGAGTTACACGCTCGGCCCTCGCGTGCTCACACTCTCCGCCGCCGTGGTGGCCGGCAATCAGCTGACGGCCGTCGCCGCCCCGTTCATGCGCCGGCTGGTGCGCGCGACCCGCGAGACGGTGATGTTGTCCGTGTGGGACGTCGACGCGGCAATCGTCGTGGCAACTGACGACAGCCACGACCGAACGTTGCGGGTGATCGTCGAGGTGGGCGCGCGGCTCGGCCCACGATCGGCCGAGAGTCAGTTGTTCGCCCGACCGCCGGTCGACCACGTCGTGGTCGTGAGCTCGGCCGAGTACGTCGGCCTGCGGGCCGTGGCGACGCCGGTGTTCGACGCCGACGGGATAGCGGCGGCGCTCACGCTGATCGGGACGACGGCGACGCTTCCCGATGCGGTCGACTCCCCGCTCGCCCGATCGCTTCGCGAGGCCGCCGTCGAGCTCTCGGCCGCGCTCGGAGGGGCTGGCGTACGCTCACGCCGGTGATGTTGGGGCGGGAGAGCGAGCTGGCGAGGGGCGTCGCCGTCGCCGACGCGGTGCGGGGCGGCACCGGCCGCCTGCTCCAGGTCACGGGCGAGGCGGGCTCCGGCAAGTCGACCCTCCTCGCCGGCATCGCCGACCGGATCCGCGACGACGGGTTCACGGTGTGGTCGTACGCGGCGACGCGGCCCGAACAGGCCCTGTCGTGGGTCGGCGTCGCCGCCCTCCTCGACACGGTCGATCCGGCGATGATCGCCGCCCTTCCGGGGGGACCGAGCGCCCACATCCGCTCGATCATCGCCCCGGACGCAGCGACGATCGTGAGCGCCCACGGCGTCGCCGTGGCGCTGCGGGATCTGCTCGTGACCGCGACGCGGGCCGGTCCACTCGCCATCGTGCTCGACGACGAGCAGTGGTTCGACTCGGCCACGGCCGGAGCCGTCACATTCTTCACCCGATCGATCGCCGACCACCCGGTCGTCATGATCGTGGCGCGCCGTTCGGAGGAGCGCTCATCCGTGGACCTCGTCGCCGTCCCCGATGACCAGCGCGATCGGATCGACCTTGCCGGACTCCCCGTCGAGGTCGTGGCCGAGCTGATCCGGCCGATCGTCGGGCGCGACGTCGCCCGCTCGACGGTCCATGCCATCCACGAGCGGTCGGCGGGCAATCCGATGCTGGCGCTCGAGATCGCCCGCCAGCTGGCAGCAGGTGAGACCCTCGACCGGGCGCTCGTGCCGCGGTCGATCGTCGAGACGCTCGGCCCCCGGATGCGTTCCCTCCCGCCGGACTGCCGGGCGGCACTCGGCTACGCCGCCCTGCTCGCTGTGGCGTCGACCGACGTCATCAGCGCCGCACTCGGCACCGACGCCATTGCCGCGATCGCACCCGCCGAGGCGGATGGTCTCGTCGAGCTGATCCCCGGGTCCGACGCGACGACGGTCCGCTTCCTGCACCCGACGTTCGCTGCCGCGGCGCTGGCACCGCTGACCACGGTCGAGCGCCGGCGCGCTCATGCCCGGCTCGCCGAGCTGGTGGGCGACGTCGAGAGTCGTGGGGCACATCTGGCCGCGGCGGTTCCACCGCCGAGTGACGACACCGCCGCCGCGCTCGAGACGGCCGGAGAGCTGGCCGATCGGCGGGGTGCGCCGGCGGCCGCCGCCCGCCTCTACCGAGCGAGCGTGGATGCCACCCCGGCCGGCCGGGACGCCGACCGACACCGGCGGTTGCTGGCGCTGGCCAAGGCGCAGCACGTCGCCCTGCAGCACCGCGAGCTGCTCTCGACCCTCGGCGAGATCGACGTGCCGGCCGGAGCTGCCGATTCCGAGCACGTCGCGATCATGCGCGTACTGCCGCTGGTGTACACCGAAGGACTCGAGGCTGCCCGCCGCCATCTGGTCCAGGCCATCGAGTCGATGACGTCCGCGCAGTGGCGGCCGTGGGCGTTGGCCCAGCTCGTCCGGCTCGAACGGCTGGACGATCTGCGGCGCGGGCTGCAAGCGGCCGCACGGGCCGTGGAGGACGCCGCGCGCCGTGAGGACCGTGACGCGCTCGCTGCGGCGACCGTGACGCTGGCGACGTCTCGCGTGTTGCTCGGCGAGCCGGTCGACGTCGACGCCATCGTCGACGACGCCGCCGGCTGGGACGAGGCGAGCCACCTCCGCTACGAGGTGGACGAGCTCGTGCAGCTGTTGTGGTTCGCGGGCGACCCGCGCGGCGTCGAGTGGGCGGAGCGGATGTGCGCGACGGCGATCGCTCGGGGCCATTGGGCTCGCGAGGTGACGGCGCGCTACCTCCTCGGCGAGGTGCTCGTCCCGCGCGGCGAGTGGGCTCAAGCCGAGCGTTCCCTGCGCTTCTCCTTCAACGGTGCCAGCGATGCCGCCGAGCGGGCCACCCTCGGCTTCCTCATGGCGTCGACGGGACGGACCGCGGCCGCCCGCCGGGTCTTCGACGACATCGCGGTGGCCGAGACGACCCGTGGTCGGACGAACGTCTTCACGGTGCAGGCTCGGCGGGCGATGGCCGCCTTCGTCATCGGTGACGACGATGCGGTCGACCAGTTGGAGCTCGCCCACCAGCTCGCCGCCGAGTTCGGGGTGCGAGCTCCCCGGCTCGTGCCGTATCGGCGCGACTACGTGGAGGCGCTCGTCGCGGCCGGTCGCCTCGACGAGGCTCGACACGTTGCCGAGGAGATGAACGCCCTGGCCGAACGGACCGAGCTGGACAGCGCTCGGTCCGATGCCAACGCGGCGTGCGCCGTCGTCGCCTCCGCCTCGGGTGACGACGAGCGGGCACGCCGGCTGTTCGCCGACGCGGCCAAGATCCAGGACCGTGACGGCGATCGCTACGAGCTCGCTCGCACCTTGCTCGCCGCCGGGCGTGCGGCGCGCCGGGCGCTGCGGCGCACCGAGGCCCGGCGCCACCTCGACGAGGCCATGGCGCTCTTCGTCGGGATGGGCGCCGTGCCGTGGGTCGAGCGCTGCGCGGCCGAGGCTGCACGCATCGGTGGACGTCCGAAGCAGGCAGGCACGCTGACGCCGACCGAGCGTCAGATCGCGCAGCGGGCGGCGACGGGTGAGACCAACGCCGAGATCGCCGCGGCGATGTTCGTCAGCCTCCGCACCGTCGAGTCCAACCTGTCGCGCTGCTATCGCAAGCTGGCCATCCGCTCCCGAGTGGAGCTCGCCGGCGCACTCGCCCGTCTGGGCGAGTAGCACCGGCTGGCGATCAGCCCGGTGCTGGCTGATGCCGCGCAAGACGGCTGTCAGTTCGTCTTGTTCGCCATCCAGCTGCGATGGCGGAACAAGGTCTTGCGGGCTGCTTTGGCCAGGCGGCGGTCCTCGAGGTGATCGCCGAGTACTTCCAGCACCGCGGCCGTCTCGGGTGCGTCGTAACGCCACAGCTCGTCGAGCGTCTCTTGGGGGTCGTCGAGCTGGGCGAACATGTCGACGGTGACCTCGGGGACGGCGAGCGTGGCCGCCAGGGTGTCGACGAGCACACCGATGCCGACGAAATGCTCGAGCGCGTCGGGTGTCTCTAGCTCGTGCGAGATCAGCCACAGGGCGCCGTGCCCGGCCGTGGCCGGAGTGCCGAGGAGCGACCGGACGTGCGGTTCGGCCACCGCCGGGTCCATGTCGTTGAGCAGACCGATGCCGACCATGCGGTAGGCCCCGCGATCGGTGGCGGCCATGGCCTCGGCGATGAGGCGGGCGCGGTCATCGTCGTCGAGGGTGGGTTGCCACGCGGCGAGGGCGTCGTGGCCGTGCACGGCGGGGTCGAGGAGGAGCTCGAAGAGGTCCTCGATGGCTGCATCGGCGAGATCCGGGGCGATGGGGATGCGGAACCCGTAGGCGGGAGCGATGTGGCTGACGACGTGACGACCGAGCGGGGTCAGCGCGACGATGTCGCCGTCCTCCTGATCGGCGTCTGTGGCGATGATGCCGAGCTGGTGGAGCACGTGGAAGACGGTGGCGAAGTCGGCGCCACCTCGACCGCTTCCGCCGTCCAGCGCCATGTCGAGTGCGCCGGACAGGTCGTCGGTCAGCTCGGCGATCGACCCGTTGCCGTCGACGAACAGCTTGACGAGCAGGGCCACCGTGGCGGCGTCGGTGACCATGTCGGTCTCGTCGTCGTCCTCGTCGTCGACGCCGGAGCGGACGGCGAGGATGCCCTCGTCGAGCAGGGCGTCGGCCACTCCCTCCGCGCGTTCGAGGGCGTCCAGGTCCGTCCAGTCCTCGGCGGCGATCAGACGGCCGTTCTCCTCGAATATCGCTTCGGCGATGACGGCCACGTCGACGACGAAGCGGACCTGGTCGAAGAGCCCGTCGGGGTCCGCCGCACTTGGGTCGATGAGTGCGGCGAGCTCGTGTTCGTCTGCCGAGGCGAGGCGGAGGTGCTCGTCGACCGCTCGACCACCGGTACCGACGAACCCGTGGACGATGTCGACCTGGCGGACGAGGCTGCTGGCCGCGGCGGCGTCGACGAGCGTCTCACGCGGCAGAGGCACGTACACCGCAGGGACGTCGGTCATCGGCTCGGTGGGCATCGCGTGGTCGGTGAGCGCCCGGCGCTCAGCGAGCGGCAAGGCGTTGAACGCCTCCATGCGCTGGTTCAGCACGGCCTGCAACTCGTCGAGATCGTCGGTGTCGGGCAGGTCGCCGAACGCTCCCATGACCGACTTGCCGATGCCGAACTTGCTGGAATCACCCATCGCCCGTTCGGCCTGAGGCGCGAGGTCGACGGCGAGCGTGCCGAGCCTCGTCGCACGCTCGGCGCCACCGTCCAGGCGATCGGTGCCGGCGAGGAACTGCACGAACAGGCTGATGGCGATGGCCATGTCACGGCCGAACTCGGGCGGTGCGCTGACCTTGCGGGGGCACCACTCGAGGAGGAACTCGGCGATGTCGCCGTCCGCGTAGCGATCCAGTTCCCCGGTGGAGTAGCGGTAGCGCCAGTCGAGCAGGACGCCGGCGTCGCCGGCTATGCCCTCGGCGTCGTCCTCGTCGCCCTCGTCGCCATCGACGAGCCACTGCTCGAACTCCTCGAGCAGCGCCGCCCGGACGGTGTCGAAGGCTTCGTCGTCATCGCCGGTCGTGGCGTCGAATCGCAACTGCACCGTGCGAGTCTGCCATCAGCGCCCGGCGGGGTCTCTGGTGCAGGCCGGCGGCGGCCGTCAGTCCCAGTCCTGGCTGGCGAGGAGCTTCATCAGGTTGCGCTTGATCTTGTGGTCGGTGCGGACCTGGGACAGGAGCGCGTGGAAGCGGTCTGATGCGCCGGCCCGCTCGCAAAGGTGGCGGATGCGGCCCATCAGCTCGACGGCGTCGGCGTAGGCCTCGTTGTTCTTCAGATGGATCTGTCGGATCACCATCGACTCGTACACGCCGACGGCGTCGAGCGGATGCGTCGCCTCCCGGGCTTCGGCCAGCTTCGGAATGAGCGGACCGACGTATTCGAGCCGGCGGGCGGTCTCCCAGGCCTCGTCGATTCGACCGTCGGTCAGCAACGCCTCGATCAGCGTGTGCACCGGCTTCGGGCTGGAGCCCAGGTTGGCGAGGAGCACGTTGCCGGTCGGGGCCGTGGCCGCAGCTTCGGCCACCGGCCGGAGCCACTCGAGGGCCCGATCGGCGGCGGCCTGTCGGTCGGGCCCGGCTGCCTCCAGCCAGCGCCGGTAGGCCTCGACGGTCTGATCGGCGGCGAAGACGTCCCAGAACAGCTCGCGGGCGCGGTCGTCATCGCCCCGCTCGATGAGCAGCGCGGCGAGGTGTTCGCGGATCTCGGAGCGAGGGGTCCACCGGCCGGGCTCGGCGAGGGCGCGCTCGGCCCAGTCGATCGCCTCGTCGTTGCGTCCGGCCGCGCGCAGCGCCACGATGATGTCGGGGTACGCGCGTGCCTTGGACAGATCACGACTGTGCACGGCGATCACTTCGTCGGCGTCGCCCGACGTGCGGGCCGTGGCGATCATCCGGCGGTGCACGTGGTCCCACTCCGACGAAATGCCACCCTCCGGAGGCGCCATCGACTCCCACGCGGCACGCGTCAAGCGCTGCATCTCGGCGACCCCCTGCGGCCCGAGCAGCGGGCCGTGGGTCTGGGCCGCGCCGAAGAACGGCGCGAAGTCCGGGTAGCGGGACTCGAGATCGACGAGGCGGTGGGCGAGGTCGATCGGGTCGAAGCGGGCAACCGCACAAGCGTCGAAATGGAGTGCGGTCAGCACGCTGAGGAGTCCGGCGATGTCACCGTCGTCGTCGACGAACTGTGTGGCGTCGACGAGGCGCCCGACGGCGTGCTCCACGACGTCGGCGACGTCGCGACCGCTGCGCTCGTCCTTGCCGAGGAGGTTGCGCGTGGCGTCGACCACGTCGCCCACGCCGGCGGCCCACGCGTGCGCGTGGTGGTAGTCGACGAACCCCTTCCGGTCGGTGTTGTCGATCGCCCGGTCGAAGCGGCGCTTCCAGTCCCGCACGTCCATCGGCTCGCCGGAGGCCAGGACCATCTCGGTGGTGAGACGTGCCTGCAGCGCGAGGTCGTCGGCCACCGCCGCCATCACGATCTCGACGAGGCGTTCGTGCGGCAGCGCGGCGACGTAGGTGCCGAGGTCCAACTTGGCCGGTCGGCCGTCAGCAGGGGGATTCTCGTCGGCCCACCTGCCGTCGATCACACCGACGCTCACGGCCACGGCGTGCTTGCAGAAGGCGCCGTCGTCGGCCGCGGGGCAGGTGCACCGCCAGTACAGCTCACCGTCGTCCACCCAGACGGCGACGCCGTAGCGGCTGGACCCGCGGACTTGGGCCTCGACGCACTCAACCGAATCGTGCGACACGCTGACCCGGCCGTCGCGTCCGTAGGCCGAGCCCCGATCGAACGTGCGCGTGCCCGCCAACGCCTTCACGGTCCGCATGTCGAGCAACGCCCGCAGCGTCGGTGCTGGTGTGCTCGCCGGCCGCCGTCCAGTGGTCATCGCTTCCCCACCGTAGATGGGGCGGTCCGCCGCACGATCGGCGGGACGGCCGCTCGTCGTCCTGTGCCCGTCGGTGTCGTCGCGGCAGACAGCGCCGATCGAGCGCCCGGTACGGCCGTTGGTGCGATGCTGGGGCGGTGAGCGACACCGGCCGGACCCATGAGATCGATGACCTGATCGGCCGGGTCGAGCAACTCGATCGGGGTGATCATGCCGGCCGCATCGCCGGCTGGACCGAGGTCCTCGCGCGTCCAGCCGCGACCGACGGCGGGTTCGTCGATGTGGCGGGGGTGTGGGACGAGATCCACCGACACCGTCGTGCACTCGGCCAGTTCGACGAAGCGATCGACGCTAAACGCGAAGCGATCGCGGCGGGTTACGCGTCGACGCCGGATCCTGAGGCCGACATCGCGGAGATCTATGTCGAGCAGGGCCGGTTGGAGGAAGGCGCGACGCTGTTCGCAACATTGCGTGACCGGGCGCCCGATGACGTGTGGCTGTACAACTCGGCGGCCTGGGTGTATCGGTCGGTGGATCCGGCCGAGTCGTTGCGGTGGGCGCTGGCGGGAATCGACAAGGCGTTCGAGACCGGTGACCCCGATCAGGTCATCGGCCAGCTCCGCGATCTGGCGGTCGAGGCGTGGAACGAGACCGGCACGGCACCCGACGTCGCGTTGCTGGAACGGATCGGCACGTTCATCGACGAGTGGACACGACCACCGCGCCGCTGGCCCGTGCCGGCCTCAGGCGCGCCGGCGCCGACACCGCTGCGGCCGCGGGTGGACCCGGTTCGTGAGCCGTCGCGGGCGGCGGCGCTCGGGTTCGCGTGGTTCCCGCCCGAGGAGTGGCCGGTCGCGATGCAGCGGTGGCCGCATCTGCTCGACGGACTGCCGCCGGAGTACGAGGACTACAGCCGCAAGCTCGAATCGAAGCTGAAGGCGTTCCACAAGTTGGCGGGCGGGATCTCGTTGCATGTCAGTCCGATCACCGTCGACGAGCTCGTTGCCGATGCTGCCGCGGAAGGGCACGATCCTGGCTCGTCCGAGGCCCGTTCGCGGCTGGCTGCGGAGGTCGCCCGCACGGGCAGGGCGGTGCCATGGCCGCCGGGACGCAACGATCGTTGTTGGTGCCGATCGGGGCGAAAGTACAAGCACTGCTGCGGCCCCACGCCGCCGGAGCTCATCGAGGAGAGCGGCGATGAATGAGCCCCAGTCGCACGGCGCCGCCGAGCACGGGTTGTCGCCGGCCGACGTCGAGCGAGCCTTCGACCGGATGACTGCCCGTGACGCAGAGCGCGGTCGCGATGCCCGGCACATCTACGACACGTTGACGTGGGGCGAAGGCCCCGGCGTCCTCTCGCAGGCGGGTGTGCAGGATTGGCTGTGGTACCGGCTGCCGACGAAGTACATGACCGACGAGGCCGACTACAAGCAGCGTCTCGCCGGCATCGCCGGTGAGCTGTTCGACGAGCTCGGCCTCGGCCGCTACGCCGCGATCTGCCGCTCCGACACCACGGCCCGGGTGCATGCGGCGTTCGACCGATCCAACAGTGCCGGCTACTCGGCGATGCGGAAGGCGCTGTCGGCGTCGGGTATCGACCCGCCGGACATCGACGGGTTCGCCTGGAGCTCGGTGATGGGGAGCGAAGAAGCCGCCGTTCGCTCCGACGCGGAGCGAGCTCTCGAAGCCGCCATCGACGACGGACGCCTCCGCGTCGGGGCGCGAGCGTGGCGCGACACCCAAGCGGCGGTTGTGGCCGGTGTCCTCGACGCCGACCATCCGACGCTCCCGGGCCAATCGTTGCGCACTGCGGTGCACACCGAACGGGCAGAGAGCTGGCGTGACCTGTTCGCCAGACGCTCACCGACGTTCGTGCCGGTCGTCGACCAGGCCCTCAAACAGTCGCTGGCCACCCCCGACCCACCCTCTGCAGACGCGATCGCCGCAGCGTTGCATCCATTGCTGTGGCTGCTCGAACGCGTCGGCGACACCGGGCAGGCGATGACCCAGGCCGGCTATCTGAACCGACCGTTCGTCGTCGAGGTCTGGAAGCAACGTCCGTGGACCGACGAGCTCTTGCCGCTCGACAAGCCGCCGCGCAGCGAGTCCGACGACTTCATCCTGCATTCACTGCGCACATTCGCTCAGCACGCCGGTCTCGTGCGGATCACGAAGCGCGTCCTGCGCCGAACCAAACTGGGCGACCGCGCGCTCGCCGATCCGTTGGCTGCCTGGCAGGCCGTCGTCGCCCGACTCGGCGGTACTGGCTGGGAACGATTCATCGCGGAGACCGCCGCGACGCTCTTCGTCGCCAGCCGAGGGACCATCGCATCCCGACCACTCGTCGACACGATCAGCCAGGTCGCCGGAGAGCTCGGCTGGCGCACCGACGGGCGCCCTCCGAGCGACCACGATGTCTCCTTCGGCTTCAGCGAGACCCGCCGCCTCCTCCTCGTCCTCGGCATGCTCACCGAGCATGGCGACTGGCGCGATCGCACCTACGTCCTCACCAGCCTCGGTACCCAACTCGTCACCAGCATCGTCCACAGCGTCGCCACCGGCCCCCGCACACATCCGTAGCCCGCATTCCGACTGGGAAGAGCCACCGGCGCGCCGAGCCCGGTTGTCGCCATCGAACGACGAGTCCGCCGACGCCTCCGGCGCGCCACGCGTGAGGGCCACTCGCCGCCGCGAGAGGCAGGTGGATCGAAGGTTGCGTTCGAGGCGCGTCCTGTCGCATTGGTGCCCAAGTCGGGTCCTCCTGCCGCTTCCGTGGGTTCTGAACGATGGAAGTGCGTGCGGGATGGGCCTGTGGGGAGGCGCGCTGGGTCGGCACTTCGGCTCACCTCGATGCGCTCGCCCAGCGGAACGGGGCGCCGTCGGTGCCGGGGAACGTCGCGAGTCGCGTGCGCGGCGTGGGAGATGTCCGGGCGCCGGTAACGTCGTCGGTGCGGTCGGGGCGATTCCGGCTCACCGGGTTCGGCGCCGTTGGAGCGACGCCGACAGGTTCGGAGCAAGCGGCTCCCAGTGATGCATCACGCACCGGGAGAATCCGATGTCCTCGTTCCGTTCGTTCAAGACCGTCTTCACCGAGCTCGAGCCCGACTGGCGCCCGCTGGGCGCGGTGTCCAGGGTGGTGCGGGCCTCGCCCGACCTGCCGCCGTTCCATCCGGGCGAGTTCATGTGCATGGCCACGCTCGAGAACCGTCGCAAGGGCATCGTCCTGCGGCTCTACAAGCATTACGACACGCGGCGCTACATCAACATCGACCAGGCTGGACACACCTACGAGTACTGGCCCGGCAGCGACGAGCAGTGGGAGCGCGACAAGGCGGCCACCCCGGACTTCGGCGGGCGCTACCGACTGCACCGGTCGCTCCGCCACGCCGTGGATCGGCTCGGGCTCTGGGAGTTCGAGGGCGCCCAGCTGATGCGCAGCTTCCCGCCCGAGAAGTGGCCGGCCGATCCGAACGACCTGGCGATCGGCGCCTACATGGACGGCGACCGCTTCGCCTGGATCCAGGCGTGCAGCACCGTTCCTGACGACCTGCCCGTCGACGAGTCCGACGACTGCACGCCCGGCTGACTCGGCGCATGCAGCCCGGCGGCTCACCCCCATCGAGCCGCAGCGTCGCCCGTCAGCGGGGAGCTACGACGACGATCCCGTTGTCTTCGGCCGCGGCGGCCAGGCGATCGTCGTAGGTGACGAGGCCGTGCAGGTCGTCGCCGAGTTCGAGGGCCGAGGCGATGTGAAGTGCGTCCAGAGTGCGGAGGAGCGATGGATCGAGCCGCGCGGCGGCCTCGAACGTCGAGGTGGCGACGGTCAGAAGGGTCACGCCGTCGAGGACCGTGCGAGCAGCCACCACGCGGTCTGGCGCGGCGCGGCGCACGGCACGAAGCAGCTCGGTCCGCGCCAGGTCGCTCGACACCAGTTGTGGTTGCTCGGTCTGGAGCCATGAGCGAAGTGCGTGCGAGTCGGCCTCCTCGACAACGAGCTTCACCAATGCCGACGTGTCGACGTAATGGGCCACAGGTCAGTAGCGCTCGGCGTCGCGCATCTCGGCGAGTGCGCTCGAGACGTCGCCGCCGGGGAGCGGTGCCGGGAGCTGCCGTGGATCACGCCGGGCCGGACGCGCCCGGCCGGCATCGATCAACCGCTGCAACGGCGAACTCGGCAGCGGGGTGATCTGGGCGACCGGCCGACCGCGATCGGTGACGGTGACGACTTCGCCGTTGGCTACCTCGGCGATCACCGCCGATGCGTTCTGCTTCAGCTCTCGGATCCCGACCCGCGTCATGTTCTACAGTGTAGCACTCTCGTAGATTATCGAAATCCCGGGCGGATCGTTGGGTCGACGCAACTGTTCGATCACCGAGGCTCTAAGTAACGCTTATGATATAAGCGTTACTAGTGTCGCGTCGGAGGTGACGGTTGGGACGGTTGGTCAGGAGGCGATGGACGGCGGCGTTCGAAGGCATGAGCCGCCGCGATCGGCAGGGCTGCAGTTATGACGCGTACGTTCCCGATCCACTCGACGGGTGGGAACTCGGACTGCCCGCCGATCTGGTGGCGGACCTGAGCGATGCCGAAGCGGCGGTCCGCCGGCTCAACGACACCGGCACGCGCCACGTGAGTCTGGAGGGTCTGGCCCGCTTCCTGTTGCGTGCCGAGTCCGTGGCGTCGTCGAAGATCGAAGGGCTCGACGCCGGACCGCGCCGCCTGCTCGATGCCGAAGTGGTGCTCGCCCAAGGCGGTGACGCTGCCGACCGGCTTGCGTTCGAGGTGCTCGCCAACGTCGCGGCGATGGAGGCGGCCGTCCACGTGGGCTCCTCGGCGGAGACGATCACGCTCGAAGACCTCCTGGAGGTCCACAGATTGCTGCTGAGCGCGACCGCCCCGGCGACCGGCGGTGCGGTGCGCGACGTGCAGAACTGGATCGGCGGCAGCAACTACAACCCGTGCGTGGCGTCGTTCGTTCCTCCGCCGCCCGAAGCCGTCGGCGCGTTGCTCGACGACCTCCTCGCCTACGTCAACGCTGAGCATCACCCGCCCCTGGTTCAGGCGGCGGTGGCTCATGCCCAGTTCGAGACGATCCACCCGTTTGCCGATGGGAACGGACGAACCGGCCGAGCGTTGATCCACATCGTGCTGCGCCGCCGCGGGGTCGTCGAGCAGTTCGTTCCGCCGATCAGTCTCGTCCTGGCGACGTGGGCGAGTGACTACGTCGCCGGCCTCACGGCGTATCGATTCGTCGGCCCGCCAAAGCGTTCGGCGCGCTCGGTGGCGGCCGCGACGTGGCTGCGCACCTTCGCTGCCGCGGTTCATCGATCGTGCATCGATGCCGAGCGCTACGCAGCTTGGATCGACGCACTGGAGGTTCGATGGCGGGAGCAGCTCGGTCGGGTGCGCGCCAACTCGGCGGCGGACCTACTCCTGCGTGCTCTGCCTGGTGCCCCTGTGGTCACGGTCGAGAGCGCAGCGCGGTTGATCGGGCGATCGACGATGCGCACGGGCCAGGCGGTCGGCCGCCTCGCGGAGGCCGGCATCTTGGTGCAGCGCAACGTCGGACGCCAGCGGTACCGGGTGTTCGAGGCGACCGCGGTTGTCGATCTGTTCACCGGGCTCGAGCGGACCCTGGCCGGTCCATCCGGAGACACAGCCGTCGCGCCACCGATTCGGCGCGTCCCGCGTCGGCCGAACGCCAACAGATCGTGACCCGACACAGCCGCTCGCCGAATGGGCACATCGGTCCCAGTCGGTCGCGATCGCCGCGAAGGCGAGATGGTCGACGTCGTCGGCTCGGCCGTCGTGCACGCTCTGCGTCGGTTACCCGCCTCGGTCGCGGCAAGCCAAGCCGTCGGTTCCTTCGACGCTTCTACGTCGAGGCCGCTCATGATGGTGTCGCGGGTGCCGGTCGCTCCGCCACGCCGTTGGTCGGCTCGGGCTGTGGGAGTTCGAGGGCGCCCAGCTGATGCGCAGCTCCCGCCGGAGAAGTGGCCGGCCGATCCGGACGACCTGGCGATCGGCGCCTACATGGACGGCGACCGCTACGCCTGGATTGTGGCCAGCAGCAGGACGCCTGCCGACGTAGAACCCGACGAGATCGGCGACGCACCCGGCTGACTCGGCACTCGCCGCTCGACGGCCTTTCTCGAGCCGCAGCATCGAGCAAGACCACTATCCGTCGATCAGTGTGATGACAGCCAATCGACGCCGCCGTGCGGTCCGGCGACCGGATCGAGTCTCGTCGCCCACCTCAACGTCGACGGGAGGCTCGAATCGCCGACCATCGTGTCGACAATTTGCGGAATAGACCGTCGACAAAATGCGGAGTACGAGACGTCGGTCCGTCTCCACCATCTCCGCGAGCGTGGCCCGCCCGGCCGACGCGAAGGGAATGATGATCCTGCGCGACCGGCTCGATCGGGTCGGCAACGACTTCGTCGGCGGCATCGTGTTCCACACCGGCCGGCACCGGTTCCCGCTTGGTGATCGCCTGGTGGCGCTGCCTATCGCCGACCTCTGGACGTAGCGACTGTCACCGAATGTCCGCGCTGGGCGGACGTTCGGTGACACGAAGAAGCCTTCCGACGCGGTCAGCGGATGGGTCAGATGGTTCTGCCGGGCTGGATGAGCCCGCCTTCGTAGGCGGCGACGACGAGTTGGGCGCGGTCGCGCACCCCGAGCTTCATCATGGCGCGGTTGATATGGGTCTTGACGGTGAGCGGCGACAGGTAGAGACGTTCGGCGATGTCGTCGTTGCTGAGTCCGGTGGCAACGAGCGTCGTCAGCTCGCGTTCGCGTGCGGTGAGGGCGTCGAACCGCTCGGATTCGGTGGTCGGGAGGGGCCGCTCGTGGTGGCGGAGCTGGGCCAGCAGACCGCTCGTCGCTCGCGGTGAGAGCAGCGCCTCACCGGAGGCGACGATGCGGATCGCGTCGAGAAGTTCAGCGGGTTCGACGCCTTTGCCGAGGAAACCACTGGCTCCGGCCTGGACGGCGCGGATCACGAGGTCGTCGATCTCGAAGGTGGTGAGGATGACGACACGGACGCCGGCCATGTCGTCGTCTGTCGTGATCGCCCGCGTCGCCTCGATGCCGTCCATGTCGGGCATACGAATGTCCATCAGCACGATGTCGGCTCGGCTCGTGCGGGCGAGCGTCACCGCCTCGGCGCCGGTCGCCGCCTCTGCGACGACGGTGAGATCGGGGGCGGAGTCGATCAGGGCCTTGAAGCCCGCCCGGATGAGCGCTTGGTCGTCGGCGAGCAGCACACGGATCGTCATGGTTCGGCCCGTTCGGTGGGGAGGGTGGCATGGACGCGGAACTGGCCGCCGGCGGTCGGTCCGATCTCGATCGTGCCACCTGCGGCGGCGACCCGCTCTCGCATGCCGACGGTGCCGTGTCCTCGTCGCGCGTCAGCAGGGCGCTCGGCATCGACGTCGTTGAGGACCTCGATGCGCAGGGCATCGCGCTCGTAGGTGAGTCGCAGGGTGGCTGTTTGATCGGAACCGTGGCGATGGGCGTTGGTCAGAGATTCCTGGATGATCCGGTAGGCGGCGAGGCCGATCGCCGGCGCCACCGGTCGGGGCGCGCCGGCGGTGTGCCATTCGATGTCGAGGCCGACGATGGCGAAGTCGGCGACGAGGCGTTCCAGGTCGACGAGGGTGGGGAGCGGGTCCGTCGTGGAGGTCTCCTCGTCGGACTGGCGGATCACGCTGAGGATGCCGCTCAGCTCGTCGAGCACGCTCGCGGCCCCACGACGGACGTGCGTGAGCGCTTCGTCCGCACCGGTCGGATCGTCCCGGAGCAGGTGTGCGGCCACGCCGGCCTGGACGTTGATCACCGCCAGGTGGTGGGCGACCACGTCGTGCAGCTCGCGAGCGATGCGCATGCGCTCCTCCATCGCTCGCCGCCTGCCCTCCTCCTCGAGGGCATGTTCTGCTCGTTCGGCGCGCTCCTCGAGGGCCGTCGCTCGCTCCTGCCGTGCCAGGTTGTAGGCCCGCCTGCTGCGCACGGCGTCGCCTGCTGCGGTGGCAAGGCCGGCCCAGGCGACGAGCTCGAAGTTCTCGCCGTCGTACCACGGGCCCGCCGACGTGATCGCCGCCGTGACGTACAGCGCAGCTGCCGTCGCCGCGCCGGCCATCCAGGCGGTCCTGCGGCCCGACGTCGACGCCACGGTGTAGAGCGCGACCATCGCGGCCACCGGAAGCACTCCTTGGTCGTCGCCAGGGATCAGCGACCACACGGCGGCGATCACCGCGACCACCAACACCGGCAGGGGGGCACGCCGGCGTAGCAGGATCAGCGCCGCGGCGCCGACACACGCCGCGACGTCGACGGCATCGAGGCTGGCGCCGACGTCGCCCGCGTCGAACACTTCGAAGAGCAGGGCTCCGGCGCAGACGGTCGCGGCGATCGCCAGATCGACGACGACATTGCGCAGTGCTGGCCACGAGCGATCGATGGCCGAGACGTTAGACAAGGCAGACACCTGGACGAGCGTGCCGTGGCGCGATGTGGCTCCGACCGGCGCGAGCCGGTCGGAGCCACATCGCAGGTCGGCGATGCTCAGGCGTCACGGCGCTTGAGGGCGATCGTGCCGGCGGCGAACAGGACCCCGATCCAGCCGATGAGCACGAGCAGAGCAACGGCCGGTGACATCTCGCCCGACTCCCTGACGACAGCGATCATCGTCTGTCCCGCTTCGCCCGGTAGGTACTCGGTGGCACGGCCCCACACGCCGCCCAGCGTCTCGAACAGCACCGGGACGACGAACAGGATCGCGACGAGGAGCCCGATCGCTGTGGCGGTGTGCCGCATCAACGCGCCGAAGCCGACACCCATCACGGCGATCGCGGTCGGGAACAACGCCGCCGCAAGCAGCGCTCGGAGCACACCGGGGTCCGACAGCGACGCCGACGGTCCGCCACCGCCATAGACGGCCTGCCCGACGAAGAAGGCCACCAGCAGCGACGCCACCATCGTGGCGAACGCCGCCGCGGCGACGACGATCCCCTTGGCCCACAACACCGGCAACCGCCGGGGCACTGCGGTGAGCGTCGTGCGGATCAGACCCGTCGAGTACTCCGAGGTGATGACCAGGGCGCCCACGACGCCGAGCACGAGCTGGGCGAGCGTCGCCCCGAACAGGCTGTTGCCTGCGGGGTCGTAGATCCCCTCGCCCTCGGCAGCAACGGGGGCGCCGTCGCTGAGCATCGACACCAGCACACCGGTGGCGATCACGGCGGCGGCGGTGAGGCCCAGCGTGACGATCGTCGAGCGCACCGATCGCAGCTTGATCCACTCCGAGCGGATGACCCGGGCCAGGGTGACGTCGTGGGTCGACTCGTCGTGGGCAGGCGGCGATCCGGCACGTGACGCGGAGGTTGTCGCGGTGGCGGTGGTGGTGGTGGTGGTGCTCATCGCGAGATCTCCATGTCGTGCGTGTTCTTCCTGGACTCGGTGACGCCGTGGTACTCCACGGCGTCCTTGGTGAGATCGATGAAGATGTCCTCCAACGAGGCTGATGCGGGGGTCAGCTCCTGGAGCCGCAAGCTCGCCGACCACGCTCGGGCACCGATCTCGTCGGCATCCAGACCGACGACGTCGAACACATCGTGGCCGCGGGTCACGATGTCGATCGCGTCACCGGCGAGCAGATCACGGAGTTGACTGGCGTGCGGCGAACGGACACGGACGCTGGCCGGCTCGGTCATCGCCGTGAGCTGGGAACCCGACATGTCGGCGATCAAGCGCCCCTGGCCGACGATGATGAAGTGCTCGGCCGTGAGCGCCATCTCGCTCATCAGGTGCGAGGACACGAAGACCGTGCGTCCCTCGGCGGCCAGCGACTTGAGCAGGTTGCGGATCCACAAGATCCCCTCCGGATCGAGACCGTTGACCGGCTCGTCCAGCATCACCGTGTGCGGATCGCCGAGGAGGGCCGACGCGATGCCGAGGCGTTGCGCCATGCCGAGCGAGAAGTCGCCGCTGCGGCGATCGGCCACCTCGCTCAGACCCACGATGTCGAGGACCTCGGCGACGCGGCGCGTCGAGATGCCCGTGGTGGCGGCGAGCGCCGAGAGATGAGCGTGGGCAGGGCGGCCCGGGTGGATGCCCTTGGCGTCGAGCAGCGCCCCGATCTCGCGCAGCGGCGCTCGGTGCTCCTCGAACGGTCTGCCGTTCACCAGCGCACGACCCACGGTGGGCCGGTCGAGCCCGAGGATCATGCGCATCGTCGTCGACTTCCCCGCGCCGTTGGGTCCGAGGAAGCCGGTGACCACACCGGGCTTGACGGTGAAGCTCAGGTCGTCGACCGCGGCGTGTCTGCCGTAGTGCTTCGTCAGGTTGGTGACTTCGATCATCGTTCGTGCTCCTTGCAGGGGGTTGCGGTGCACGTCCCATCATCGGCATCACGTCTGCGCCCGTCGTCGTCTGTGCGCAGGCATCGCGGCTACTGCGGCCGCAGTAGCCGCGAGCCGTCTCGGCTCAGGTGACCGACATGCCGAGGCGGCCGGCGCGCTCGAGCAGGGTCGCGGCGATGCGCTCGGCGTCGTCGTCCAGCAGGCGTGTCGAGGGGCCGGACACCGACAGCGCGCGCCGGGCCAGCCCGTGGCGATCACCGACGGCTACGGCGATGGCTGGACGCCCTGCTCACTCTCGGCGAAGTCGACGGCGTACCCCCGCTCGCCCATCCTGCCCCGTGGTCAGGCGGTGCGGCGGCGGCCGACGAGGATCAGCGATCCGCCGGTCAGGAACACTCCTGCGGCCAAGATGGCCAGGCCGGCGCTGGTGCTGCCCGTGGCGGGGAGGTCTGCGGTCGCGCTCACCGTGATGGCGAGCGCGGCGGTTCCGGATTGCGCTCCCGTGAGCGTCACGGTGTGTGCTCCGGCGGGGAAGGTCGTCGGGACCGCAACGGTGAATCGGACGTCGCCGGCGGCGTCGGCGACCTGGGTGCCGAGCTGGATCGGGTCGGAGTTGAGCACACCGGTCACCTGCTCCCCGGGGAGGAACCCGCGCCCGACGACCACGAAGCTCGACCCCTGGACGAAGGTGGTTCGCCCGTCGGTAGTCACCGCGGACACGCCACTGCTCGGCGTCGACGTCGGCGGCGCCGAGGTCGGCGGTGTGGAGGTCGGCGGTGTGGATGTCGGCGCTGTCGAGGTCGGCGGTGTCGAGGTCGGCGGTGTCGAGGTCGGCGGTGTGGATGTCGGCGGTGTCGATGTCGTCGTGGTCGTCTCGGGGACCGTCGTCGATGTCGTCGTGTCGGGGAGGGTGGTCGAGGTCGTCGTGGTCGCGGGGGTCGAGGTCGTCGTGGTCGCCGGCAACGTCGTGGTGGTCGAGGTCGTGGTCGTCGTCTCGGGGACGGTCGTCGACGTCGTCGACGAGGTCGTCGTCGGGGGAATCGTCGTGGAGGTGGTCGTCGTCGGGGGATTCGTCGTGGACGTGGTCGTCGACGAGGTCGTCGGAGGAATCGTCGTGGTCGTCGGAGGAATCGTCGTGGTCGTCGCGGGGATGGTCGTCGTCGTGGTCGTGGAGGTTGTGGTGGAGGTTGTCGGAGGCGGCGTGGTGGTCGTCGGCGGCGGCGCGTCCGTCTCGGCCGACCAGGAGATGTCGCCGGAGGTGCAGTACAGGCCGCTGCCGTCCTCGTAGACGAGGCTCAACTGGCCCGACGCCTGGCCGTCGTCGCCGATCGTGCCGGTGACGGTCTGGGTGACGTAGTCGGCGGTCGACGAGTAGTTGAGCGTGTTCCCCGACAGCGTGACCGGGCCGTCGAAGCCGACGACGCCGTAGGCGGGGAAGCCTCCGCAGGTGTAGGCGACCTCGCCCACGAAGTTGGTGACCGACGAACCCGACACGGTGAACGTGACGGAGTAGCCCGAGCCCTGGGACGTGGAACCCTCGTAGTGGCCGGGCGCGGCGGCGGACGCCGACGTCGAGGAGATCACCGCCGCCGTGGTCATCAACGCGAGACCAGTGCCGAAGATCGCGCGCGTGCGGGGCCTCGTCATGTCGTCTGTCCTCCTTGCCGACGCAGTGGATCGCCGGCGAGCGTGCTTGCGACGGCATTGTCAGGGCCCCCCAGCCAGAACTGGCGAAGCCCGAACGATCCCGAACGACCACTCGCAGGCCCAGCCGCACACTGTGGAGTCGCCGGACGAGCCGTATCGGCGACGGTTACGGCGTCGTGTCGATGCTCAGCTCGGCGAGGGCATCGCGCACGGCAGCGGTCTCGGGCAGGGCAGCGTCGAGATAGTCGAGTGCTGCCTCCCAACACGCGCGCGCATCGGCGAGATCGCCGCGGGCGCGAGCGACGGTTCCCGACCCGTGCAGGGCCCGGCCGCAATTGAAGCGATCGTCGAGCTCCTCGCACAACCGACGGGCGGCGACCAGCTCGGCCTCGGCGTCATCGAGGTCACCGGCGGCCGTGAGCATGTCACCGAGGTTCACCCGGGCCTCCGCCTCGGCGTAGCGGTCGCCCTGCTCACGCGCGTCGGCGAGGGCGCGACGTCCTTGCTCGATCGCTTCGTCATGACGCCCCAGCTCGACCAGCGCAGCGGCGGCGTTGTTGCGCGCGAGGGCGATCACCGAGAGCACGCCGTGCTCCTCGCACAGCGCGATCGAACGTTCGGCCGCCTCGAGGGCGGCGGCGTGATCGCCCCGTCGCTGGTGCGTGCCCGAGGTGTTCATCAACGTGTGCGCGGCGACCTGAGCGTCGCCGGCACCGAGCGCTGCCTCGGCGGCCATCGTGTGGTATTCGACGGCGATGTCGAACTCTCCGAGGCGGCTGTTGAGCACACCGAGGTTGTCGTAGATCCGCGCGAGGTCGCTCCCCGGTGCGTCGAGCGTCTGGTAGTGCTCGGCCGCTGCCCGCAGATTGCTGGCGGCGGCATCCCAGTCGCCCGTCTGGAAGGCGAGCATCGCCAGCACGTTCGTGACGCGGCCGAGCGTCCGCGCGTCGCCGGCGGCCAGGTGCTCGGCGCGCCGGGCCGCCTCGGATGCCTGGTCGATGTCGGCCAGCCGCGTCAGGCACTGGGCCCGGCCCAGCTCGGCGAGGCCCTCGCCGGCTGTGTCTCGGAGCGACCGCGTGGCGGCGAGGGCGTGGTCGTAGAGCATCAGTGCGTCGTGGTAGCGGGAGGTGCGGTCGAGGTACCACCACGCCGCCTCGGCGAGGTCGAGGGCGATCGACGGACGAACGGCCCGACACTCGTCGCCCACGGCGCTGAGGATGGTGACGAGCTCGGCGTCCGCCCAGGCGAGAGCGGTCGGGGCATCGAACTCGACCGGTTCGCCGAGCTCGGCACGCGAGGGCGGCAGCGGGCGTGGGGAGACGGCGGCTGCTGCGGAGCGGCACATCAGAGCCAGGTGGTCGAGCATCCGGCCCAAGGCATCCGCTCGTTCGGCGGGCCGGTCGGCGTCGAGGGAGCGCTCGCGGGCATGAGCACGCACGAGCGCGTGCAGCGTGACGCGGCCAGCCTCCGGTCGGCTCGCCATGCTCGCCGCCACGAGGTCGCTGACCTGCCGCTCGGCGGTGTCGACATCGGTGCCGACGGTCGCCGCCACGCCATCGACGGCCACGTCGTCGAAGGGCAAGGAGGCGACGAGGCGCAGCGTCCGGGCCGTCTCGGGGTCGAGCGCATCGTGGGAACAGTCGAGCACGCCAGTCGTCAGGTCGTCGAGTCGCAGCTCGCCGTGGCGGCCGACCAGGGACGTGAGGTGGTCGCGCGCCGTCCAGTCCGGCCGCGATGCGACGCGCGCGGCGATCACGCTCAGCGCCAGCGGGAGATCGCCGACGGCCGCAGCCAGCTCGCCGAGCTCGTGGTCGTCCCACACGGCAGAGACACCGCTGGCGTCTCGGAGGAACCCGACGGCCGCCGACCGGGCGAGGGGTCCGAGCTCCAAGGACGACGTGCCGAGCTCCTCGCCCAGCGCGTGCCGGCTGGTCACGAGCACGGGAAGCGTCGGATCGAGCGGGAGCACCGGTTCGACCTGCGCCGCCGTCGCGGCGTCGTCGAGCACGAGCGCCACTCGACGATCAGCGAGCAGCGTGGTGAACGCGCGACGCCGTTCGTCGGACGCCGAGGGGAGACGGAGGGGGTCGCTGTCCAGTGCACGCACGATCGCATCCACGACCGCTGCCGGATCGGCGGGCGGCCGATCGGGCGCGAACCCTCGTAGATCGGCGATCACGACTCGCTCGAACAGGGCGCTGTCGAGCATCAATCGCGCCGCCTGGTGCACCAGCTCGGTCTTCCCCGCTCCGGCCATGCCGTGAACGACCGTGACCCCTCGCGCGGCGACGAGCTGCTCGAGCTCCGCACTGCGGCCGAGGAACCGCAACGGTGGGGCGGGGAGCTCCGTGCGAACCTGCACGACACGCGCAGCGTCGATCCCGTGGCGCACCGACCAGCACTGCTCCTCCCACTCGCGGATCGCGACCTCGTCCACACCGAGAGCACGGGCCACGTCGAGCACCAGCTCGATGTCGAAGCGGCGGCGGTCGGACTTGAAGCAGTCGTACACGGTGACCCGCCCCGGGCGTTGCTGCGCGTCCGGCACGCCGCGTGCCGCCCGGACGGCGCCCACCCGGCGGACGATCTCGGTGTACGACGGGCTCCCCGCGGCACGGCGCAGGTCTCCGAGGCGCGCTGCGATCACTGCGTACGTTGGCATCGGGTTCATCGGCGACCCCAAGGTTGTCACGCCAGCTCGCCGACTCGGCGGCGCCCGCGTGGAGCGAGCGCCATCGCGCCGCCGAGCTCTAGCCCGTCAGCCAGTGGTTGCCGACTCGTCGGGAGCTGCACGCGCAGCCAGCGACCGGTCCGCCGACGGGCCTGGTGCCGACGGCCGGCAGGCGACCGCCGGTCGCTCAACTGAGCAACGAGGGCCGTTACGTTCAGCGGTTGCGGTCGATGTGACGCCAGCCAGCATCAATCCCGGCGCGGCCAAACACGCCGGGATGACGGCACTCCTGATCGACATGTCCGACCCCTGCCGCGGTGGTCAGGCCGCTCCGGCAGATGACCGGAGGCGCCGACTTCAACCAGGTGTTCCTCGACGGAGTCCGCGTACCCGACGACCACCGCCTCGGCGACGTCGACGACGGCTGGCGGGTGGCGATCTCAACGTTGTCGAACGAGCGGGTGATGATCGGTGACGGGACAGCGACAGCGACGAGTCTGGTCGACCGTAGCCTGAGTCTGATGCGTGCGATGGGAAGGCAGCACGACCCGTTCACGCGACAGCGTGCTGCCTATCTCGTGGCCCACCAGATGATCATGGCGCTCACGAACCGGCGTTTCGCACGGCGGCCGGCGATCGTTCGCCGGGCCCCGAGGCGAGCGCAGAGAAGCTTGCCGGGGCGTCACATGCGCCGCATCTCGGCGTTCGTGTCGTCCCTGCTGGGATGCCGGCTCACAGCCGACACCGGCGAATGGGGAACCTTCGCGTGGAGCCAGGTGACGCTCGGGGAGCCCGCCCTGCACCTGGCGGGCGGCACGGACGAGGTCATTCGCAACGTGCTCGCGGAACGTGCCCTTGGCCTGCCGCGCGATCCGCGCTGACGTCGGCGGATCGGCCCGCCAACGGTCGCGGGCCAACAAGTCGTTCCCGACCAGCGAGACGCTCGTCGCGGTCGACGCCTCGAGTGGTCCGAGGCCCGCGCTCGGACTCGCCGGCGCCTGGGCCGACCGCCTCGAGCTGCGGCAGGCCGGCATCTTGGCGCAGCGCAACGTTGGCCGCCAGCGGTACCGGGTGTTCGAAGCCACCGCGGTCGTCGATCTGTTCACCGGGCTCGAGCGGACCCTCGCCAGTCTGGCCGGCGACACAGCGGTCGCACCACCGACTCGGCACGTCCCGTGCCGACCGATCGCCAACAGCTCGTGACCCACCCAGCCGTTCGCCGAACGGTCAGGTGCGTCCCAAGTCGGTCGTGACCGTCGCGCGCGGCGGTACGGAGGCGTGAGTTCAACGGCGCCAACGTCGCGCCATAGTCAAACCGCACGTGAACGGCGGCCTACGCCGGAGTTCCCCAGAGCGAGCAGATCGGCAGTGCGACGACGTCGGGGCCGAGGCGGATCGAGTCGGGCCCGGTGTGGAACACGACGCCGCCGGCGAACCGATCGCCGAGTTCGTCGGCCAACCAGCGGAGGTGCCTGGCGTCGTCCGGTCGCGGTGCTGAGCTGGCCTTGATCTCGATCCCGTAGACCCGGCCCCCGTCGTACTCGACCACGAGGTCGACCTCGTTTCTGCCCCCGGCGGTGCGAACGTGCGCCAAGGTTGGTCCGCCGGGTTCGATCGCCAGCTGGGCGCGGAGCTCGGAGACGACGAACGTGTCGATCACCCGTCCGAGCAGATCAGCATCGTCGGCGATGTCGGAACGCCCGACCCTCGCCGCGGCCGCCATCAACGCCGCGTCGACCACGTAGCGCTTGGGGGACAGGACCAGCCTCTTGAGACGGTTGCTTGTCCACGCCGGCACGAGTTCGAGGATGAACGTGTTGCGGAGCACTTGCTCGTAGGCGACGTGGGTGCGCCGGTCGATTCCGACCGCGCCGTAGATCGTGAGGTCGTCGGCAAGCCCTGCCGAGTTCAACGCCCACGCCTGCAGATAGCGGCGCAGCCGCTCCGGATCGCGACCGCCACTGACTCGAGCGACGTCGCGGGTGACGAGCTGGTCGACGTAGCTGTCCAACCACTCCCGCCGGTCTGTCGGATCACGTAGTCGGCTCGCTTCGGGGAAGCCGCTCTCCAGCGCCAGGTCGAGATACTCGATGAGGTTGGGCCGACCGTCGGGCAGCGTCACCTCGCCGCGAAGCAGCGCGGCGATGGAAGGACGGTGCTGCGGTCGTCCGAGGCGCTCACGCACCGTCAGCCCGAACATCGGCGTGCGGACGAGACGACCGGTCCCCGGCCAGATCGCGGTGTCGAGCTCGGCGCTCACCGAGCCCGTCAGGATGAACCTGCCGGGGCGCGGATCGTCATCGACCGCGCGCTTCACGGCGCCGAGAACGTCGACCACGTCCTGCCACTCGTCGAGCACGACAGGTTCGGGCCGATCGGCGAGCGCGGCGTCCGGATCGGCTTGGAACACGGCCGCCGTGGCCGGGCGATCGAGACGGACGAGCGACTCCGCGAGCCGGGACGCGGTGGTCGTCTTTCCGCAGGCCCGCGGGCCGACCACCATCAGCGCCGGAAATACTCGCAGGCGGCGCTGCAACTCGGCGTCGATCAACCGATCGAGGTACTCCACGATGTAGAGACTACCGATCTCACGCGTCGACCGATACCGATCTAGCGCGCCATTGAGTGTCGATTTGGTGCAGCCGGTTCGCCCGCGCGCGAACGCTGTCGGGCCGCCCGATGTCCCGTCCCTCTCAACCCGCAGCGTTGGCGGGCGGCCGGCAAACGATTTGGCGCGACCGTTCGTCCGCCGACCCGAACGCCGAGCTCCCTCACACGGTCGGGTACATTGCCCGGTGAACCTGGGGAGGGAACATGAGGTGGAGGATCGCTGTTGCCGGCGTTGGGTCAGCGCTGTCGGGTCTCGGTCTTGTGGTTGGGGGTGCGGCCGCCGCGCCGCCAGATCCAGTCGGCGAGTTCGTCGCGTGGGCGGCGGCGTCAGGACAAACCCTGACCAGCGTCGCCTGCAGCGCCGATGCGCCGCCCGTCTGCTACGGCCTCGATCCGGAGTTCAACACGGTCGCCGCGACACGCAACGACGACGGGAGTTTCACCGTCGTCGCGCCCATGGCAACCGCCCCCGCGCTAGCGACCGCCGCGCCGGTCGATCCGTCCTCCGGCGTCGGGACGCGGGCGAACCCCGTCCCCATCGGCACGCCGGCCGACATCGGCGACGGCTGGACCCTCGTAGTGAACTCGGTGAACCTCGACGGCACGGCAGCGGTGACCGGCGAGAACATGTTCAACGATCCACCGCCTGAGGGCTCGGTCTACGTGCTCATCAACATCACCGCGACCTACAACGGCACGGAGGAGAAGGCGATGCCGATGTTCTGGGTCTCCGGGGTCACAAGCGCGAACGTCGAGATCGACGGACTGGACTCGTTCGTGATGCCGCCCGACGCATTCGACTCGTTGGGAGAGGTCTTCGCTGGCGGCAGTGCCAGTGGCAACGTGGTCCTTCCCGTGCCGTCGGCCGAGCTCCCCACTTTGGTGCTCTACACGAGTGCCGGGTTCATGGGCGACGACGTGTACTTCGCATCGGCCTGAGCCCTGACCGTTGGCGTGGCACTCGTAAGGACGTCTCGTCACCGGTTCCGGACTGGGCTGGCCGTTGCCGTCGCCGCATCGCTGCTGGTGACCTCCTGCACGAGTGGTGGTGATGCCGACGAGGCACCGCGGCTTGGCGAGCTCGTCGAACTCGCGGAAGGAGTGCCGAACCCACTCACGGTCGCGTGCCGGATGGGTGCTTGCGTGGCCGACCAGGTGGTACTACCGGCCGGGATGTTCATGGACTCGTCGCTGGACATCCCGATGCCCGAGCCGCTGTCGCTGCTGAGTCTCGAACGGGTGTGGCTCGGGGCCTCGCATGCGGAGGCCGACGATGACGGAACCGGGGTCTTCGGTCCCGGCTGGTGGTCGTGGATCGATCTGCGTATCGTCGACGGCGAGCTGGTCCGGCCGGCTCCGGCGCTCCCGGTCTCCGAGCTGAGGGCCAACGGTCAGGTCTCGTTCGCCGACGGCTCGAAGATCTCGTGGGAGGACGGGACCGTCGTCGGCGCCTGTCCCGCACAAGGATTCTGTGTCGATGTGGAGCGCGCCGACGACGCGGTCGTCCTGTCGGCGGTCGGCTCGGACCGCACGGTGCGGCTGAACCTGGCCGACGGCGCGGTCGTTGCCGCAACCTCGAGCGACGGTCGCTCGGTCGAGTACCGGTACGCCGACGGGATGCTCTCCGCTGTCGAGGGGTTGCCATCGTCGGCGGCCGAGTACGGCTACGAGGGGGGTGCACTCGTGTCGGTCGCCGACCGTCTCGGCGAGCGCCACGTCTCCTACCAAGACGGGCGCGTGAGCCGCCTCGTCGATCGGGATGGCGACACCTGGACGTTCGAGTTCGCCGACGGTGGCGATTCCGCCGCCGTCACCGTGGATCGAGCCTCCGCTGCGTCGATCGTGCACGAGTTCAGCGGAAGGTGGTTGCAGCGCTCCGTCGATGCCGACGGCACGGTGCTCCTCGAGCGCACGTTCTCGCCGGACGGAGCCTTGGCCGTCGAACGACTCCCCGTCGAGGGCGTTACGACGACGTGGCAACCCGATGGATCGAGCGAGGTCCGCCGAACGCGGCCCGAGGGCGGACCCGACGAAGTGGTGCGGTATGGCGTCGACGAGCTTGGGCGGCTCAGCACGATCGAAGGAGCCGACGGAGTCGTGCGCTACGGGTATGACGGCTCGACCACTCGCGTCGCATCGATCGACAACGCCGGCGCCGTCACCGCCTATGACTACGACGGGCAGGGGCTACTCGAGCGCGTCGTCGACCCCGACGGCTACCGGGTGTCGTTCTCCCGGGACAGCTCGGGACTGCCGACCGAAGTCGACGACGGTGTGCAGTGGCAGACGTTCATCTATGGGGTGGCCGGAGAGGTCCTCGAGCGGTCGTCGGGATCCGTCGTCACGACGTACACCTACTCTCCCGCCGGGGAGCTCGACCGAGAGCAGACTGGTGCGGCCGAGCGCACCTTCGACTACGACGACCGCGGCCGCCTGCAGGAAGTCGCTGACGCCTTCGGCTCGGAACGAGTGCGCTACGACGGGCTGGGCCGTGTCGTCGCCCCCGGTGCCACCCAGTCCGTCGACGACGCAACACCAGCCGCCCGCCCGCTCGAGCCGACGGACCAGACCATCGCAGGTGTCCAAGCGAGTGGCGGGACCTACATCGACGACACCGGCAACCTCGTCGCATTCGACGACGCTGGGCGAATCGTCGCCGTCGAGTCGCCGGCCGGGGTAGCGACTCGCGAGTACGACGAGCGCGGCAACCTAATCCGGCTCTCGTTTCCCGACGGTCGCACCTATGTGGTCGAGCGCTCGGACGCAGGCCGTCCACTCGCGGTCACCGATCGGGATGGCGATCGACTGGAACTGACCTGGCATGGAGGTCGCCTGACCGGACTGGTCACGTTCGCCGGTGTCGACGTCAGATATCGATGGAACGACGGTGGCCAGCTCGCCGGCGTGGACGTCGGGCCGATGTCGTGGTCCTACACGTACGACCGCCACGGCCACGTCGAGCGGGTGATGACCCCGCATGGTGAGGTGCGGTTCGAGTGGACGCCCGAAGGCCTGCCGCTCACCCGGACGGCGCCGAGCGGTGCCGCCACCGTCTACGAGTGGGCCGAGGACCTGCTGCAGCGAGTGATGACCGACGGCGACGAGCTGCTCGCGATCGAGTGGGACGAGGCCGGCCGCATCACGCACGTGGACACTGACGACGTCGACGAGACGTTCGAGTATGACGATGCCGGGCGGCTGGCCCGGCATCGCTACGACGGCTCCGACACCAGCTACACGTACGACGAGGAGGGCCGGGTCATCGGCGTCGAGCAGGGCTCGGTGTCGGAGTCGTGGACGTGGTCGGACGGCACCGTCGCCGAGGTGCGTACCGGCGACGATGACGACGACGCCTACGCGTTGTCGTGGCTGTTACCCGGGCAGCTACAGGTCATCGAGCGCGCCGGCGTCCCGATCGCCGATTTCGACTTCGCGGCTGGCGGGCGACTGGTCGCCGCGTCGGTTCGCGACGACGGCGCGATGTTGCCGGTCGGTGCAATGGAGTGGTCGCCGGACGGTCAGCCGGAGTCGGTCGAGATCGGCGACGACCGGGCCGAGCTGGCTTACGACGCGGATGGCAACATTGTGGCGGTCGACATCGGGGACTCCACCTTCGCGGCGACGTTCGAAGACGGTGCTCCCACCGAGATCGCCGTCGGTGAGAGAACGCTCGGCTTCGCGTACTCCGGCGGTGTGGTCTCGACGTCCACCTACAGCAACGGCGATCACACCACCGAACTCGCTTGGGACGGCGGTGACCGAGTCGCGAGCTTCGAGTCGTCGGAGGGGGCTGGGTCGTTCAGCTACTTCGCCGACGGCCGAGTCGACGAGATCGCTTACGACGACCGTGTCCGACCTGTCTCGTATGACGACGACGGCACGGCCCACGCCGATGGGACCGGCGGCGAGCTCTTGTCCGACCTCTTCGGAACCGATGGTCGGTTCGCGGCTCTGCCCGACGACGCGCTCGTCGAGCCGTCGCTCGCTGCGTTGGCGTCGCTGCCGCCGGACCTCGGCATCGAGATCCCGCGCGTGACCGATCCGGCTGAGTACCTCGATGCGTTCCTGTCAGCGCATCTGCCCATGGCGCCCGAACCCCTCATCGGTGACCGCAGTGCCGACGAGCTTGCTCGGCAGACACTTCTGTCGGCCGCTGGGCTGACGTCGCTGGCGGTCGTCACCGGCCCGGCGACCGCCGCCCAGATCAACGTGCGTCCCGACGACCCGGACGTGCTCGAGGAACTGGTCGATGGAACGGTCGCGGTTCGAGTGGCCGAACGAGTCCTCGACCGACTTGGGCCCGACGCAAGAGTTCTGGATCGGGTAACGGGAGCCGGACAGTCCGCGGTGGGCGAGCTCGGGTCGACGTTCCACACGGCGTGGCGGTTCATCCGCGACAACCCAGTCACGGCGGCGGTGTTGACGCTGACGTTCCTCGTGTCGACCTTCCTTGCCGTGCCAGCGGTGGCAACGTCGGCGCTTTCGGCATTCGCCTTTGTCGATCCCACCGATCTCATCGGCAGCGTCACCGCACTGGTGCTCGAGCCGATCGTCGCAGTTCGTCACTTCTTCCAGGATCCCAACCTGGCTGACGCTCTGATCGTCGGCGCCACTGCCGTTTCGCTCGTGCCGTGGGTCAGGGCGGCCTGGGGCCGGTCCAGCTGCTCGTTCTCCCGCGTCGTGTGCGTCTCTCGATCGCGCTTCGGCGAGGCGGCGCAACACATCGACGACGCGATCGAGTCCGGCCGGCCCCGCTTCCTCGTCGCCGAGGCGTCAGCCGCAGCCGCTCGGCGCAGCGACGCCCTGCGCGGTTGGTCTCGCGTTCCCGGCTTCGACCTCGACGAGTATCCACCTGCGTTCACGCGCCAGGGCGGGACGGGAGCATCCGTCCGCGCCATCGACCCCTCCGCCAACCGCGCTCTCGGTGCCTACATGCGCAGCCAACTCCCACGCGTCGACGGCTATCGCTTCCTCGTTCGAGTGGTTGCCTGAGTGGATTGCATCGGTTGTCGGCACCGGTCTCGAACTTTCCGCGACTGGCAGGTGGGCACAGGGGTCTTCGTTCTCCCCGCAGAGAGGGTGCCGCCCGGCCGCTGCTGATCGGATGGCCGCGCGGCTCGACCGCCTCAGTGTGCGGCGACCAGTGCGCGGCGTGCGCTGGAGAAGAGGAGGAGAACGGACGCTCGGGGCTCGGACTGTCGATGGAGTAAGCGGCGTTGACCTCGACTCGCGGGCGCCTTGTAACATCGTTCGGTAGCGGGGAGGGGCAGTTTGGCGTGCAGGCGGTGCAGTGAATGCGGCGAGACGATGGGAGCCGCCGACCGATATTCGACCTGCAACGCATGCGTGGAGCGCATCGTCGCCGCCGCGTCGGGACCGCCGATCCCTCGCGACGAGCCCTCACAGCGAACGGACGCGCGAAATTCCGGCGGGCGGACCGGGACGCGGAAGCCGACGGCCGTCGAGCTCAAGCAGTTCCTCTCATGGCTGGCTGGCCAGGCTGTTTGGGCTGATCTCGACCTGGATCGCTATGGCGACGTCGTGCTCGACGCGCTCGGTGACATCTTGCACGGTGAGCCATTCCCGTACCGCGACACGGTGGTCGAAGATCTTCACGACTACCTCAACGGGCTCGCCGTGCTCGAGGAAGAGATCCCCGACGAAGAGGACGACGAGCTGATGCCGGCGGACGGCTACCAACTTCCCGACATGTTGAAGGAGACACACAGGCGGGGTGGCTACGTCGAGTCGCTGGAGTGGAAACGCACCATCGCGGAGCGCTCCACAGCGGATGGCCAAACGAACCACGACCGGCATTACGTGGGCTTCGTCAAGCAACCGACCTACTTCTACGACACGCCCGAGACCTGTCATCTGTTGAGCCGCCAGGGTGGGGAGTACAAAGCCGTCTGTGGCGTGTTCCCAGGATGGATCTACGAGAGCGGCAGGACTCTGAGTGAGGTGACCTGCTTGCGCTGCCACCGCTGGATCGACGCACACCGCCCGCGGCCATAGGGCTCAAGGGGCACGGGTCCCGTGACCCCGGAGACGTGCCGGCTTCGACGCGATCGACTGCCCGATGAGGAGATCAGCCGTGTGCAAAGGTCGTGATCGATCAAATGCAGGTGTCACAGACACCAGAAGCCGGGAGCTGCAGATGGCAGGTCGGGCAAACCATTCGCGGCTTGGTCGGACGCGCACTCGCCCGTCTAGTAGCCACGGCTTTGGTGAAGACGGGTCTGCCTCCGTCCAGCGGGAGGTCAGCACCGTAGTGGCGGTAGCAGCGAAGGCGCTCCGCCGCGGCGTGGAGCTCGAGGTCATCGGGGTCGGGCTCGCCTCGTTCGCGGATCGGGATGATGTAGCCATCGCCGATCGTCCCGTCGGCGTGGACCACGAGCGAGGTAAGTATCGGTTCTCCAGGGCGCTCCTGACGAGCTATCTCGCCCAGGACCTTTCCGATCCAGTGCCGGAACGGCACACCCGTAGTGACACCTGCCTCGTTCTGGACGAGCAGAGCCATCTCCTGGTACGTGACGTATGAACCGTACGTCCGAGCAACGCGCTCCAGCGCGGGTCGCCCGACCCGCGCCCACTCTGCGATGGCCTCGCTCATCGAGACCAGTGATCCGTCTGCCGATCGACGGGTTGTATCTGTCGCCACATGCCCAGCCTCGCGCGTGGACTTCACGAGCTGCGGTAGCCGTCGACAGCCCGAGACGCCTGAACATCTCACGGGCGTGTCGAAAATGTTGGTCCGTCTCGACCGTTCGGCTTCAGCGGCACGGCCCGCCGCGGCTCGTGTGGGTTGCCGCCCGCCGCGACCTGTCGACGCGGCTAGTGCGAACGGCCGAACGAGCGAACCGCTTTTCGGCTGGGCGCGAGAATGCTCGCAGTGAACGGGCAGGGCGCGTCGACGATCTCCTGATAGCCCTTGATCGCTCGTTCGGCAGCGCGCATCCCGCGTTCGGTGGGTGTCAGGCCACGTCCCCGATTTCGGAAATAGGCGGCGTAGAAGGCCGAGGCGAAGGTGGTCGACTCACGCCAGTCCACGCTCTTCCTGGCCCCGATGTAGACCGCTGGTGCTTCGATGCAGTCTCTGATTGCTCGCACGAAGCGACCCTGAGCCGAAGCGCAACAGTCAGCGAGGATCACGGGCGCCTCGATGCCGTCGCCCTCGTCGGAGAACGTCTCGGCCAAGTCGCTCAAGTAGAACGTTGTCCGTTCGTCGTCCGACCAGAAGCCGAGACTGTCCGGTCCGTTGTCCCCGTGTGCGGTGATGTGAAGCACGTGAGCGGGTGATCGGAAGGCAGCTTTGACGGTCTCGGAGTCCCGGGTACGTATGAACTCGACTTCGGCGATCGGGGAATCGCCTGCGCGGGTTCCGAGCGACTGGATCAGCGACTCGGCGAACGCGAGCATCGTGCCGAAGTCCCGCTCCAAGCCGAGATCGACCAACCTGACTCGCGCTGGACGCATCGGAGAAACCTACACGCAGCTAACTGACCGCCGCGGCCCCAGGACCAGGTAGTCCAAGTGGTCTCTGGCGAATCCGTTCAACTCCGTCACACCCCCTCTGCGTAGATGGTTCGAAGACGTGGTTGCGCGATCTCGACCACGACGGGGAGGACGTTGCTTGCTGTAACGCGCCACGGCGTACTCGTCGACACCGCTTTGCGGTGGCAGCGATGAAGCCCGCTAAGTCGGCACCGGGCGAGACTCCGGACATGCGCGAGCACGTTCGTCTACTGATGCCGCGTGCCTGACGATGTGGTGCGTTGGGCTTGAAGGACGGCAGGAGCCGAGCAGCACGGTCGGCGGCCGACTGCCAACGACCGATACAAACGCGTCGTCGGAGTCCGTTCGATTGCTGGACGCCGGCCATATCGGGGTCATCGAGGTCTGGGACATGAAGCAAGACGTACGACCGGGTAGCCGACCGGCGGTGTGCGAGCGCCTCGTAGACGGCCGTGACGTCGATGGCAGTCGATGGCTTCACCTCGAATGTGATGACCTCGAGCGTCCTGGCCGGGATGTAGCGACAGCTCTTCAGTTCGACGAGAACGAGGTCCGGTCTCGTGGACGGCCGCCCGTGTCGCGTCGCCCTTGTAGGTCCGCTACTTCGACGGCTATCGGCTCGATGCGTTGATCCCGCGCCCAGTCGGTAGCGATCACCTTTCGCAGTGGTTCGTAGAGGTCGCGTTCCCGCGCCGTGACGATCTCCACCGTCGCGTGAACCACCGGCTCGTCGTCAGCAGCATCGGTGCCAGCGTCGACGACGCGGCGCACGGTTCCGCCGCGCCCAGGTCCGAGTGTGACGTGTCCGAGATCGAGCAGCCGGTCACGAACCGGCCGGTATTCACTTGCGTCCCAGCGCAGTGCTGCGATGAGACGCGGGTTCGTCACGGACGACCCGTCCGCAGGCAGGCAACTCAGCAGTGCTCGCTCGTCGTCACTCAGCCCGTTCACATCCATTGTCCCTACCGAGTACGACCCGGTCGCGCTGAAGTAGATGGACCGCGCTCCGAAGGTCGGGTTCTCTCCCACGATCATGCCCGGCCGAGACCGCGTCATCGTCCGACATACGTCGTCACGGCGTCGCGGCATGCGGCACGAACGCTCGTCGGGTCGCTCCAGCGATGTGTGACGACAGATTGCACCAGGTCGGGCGGGAGGCAGTCGGCGAATTTGAGATTTGTTGCGGCCGCCTCGCTGACGGCAGCACTGAGGCTCACGTCGTCCGGATCGATCGCGAGCAGCGCCGCCTTCAGGGTGGCCGCATCGACGCCGTCGTCTAGGGCGATCGATAGAGCGTCGAAGGACCTCGAACCCCGCCGCAGGTCCGAGAGCGCACTTGCCAGCGTCGTGTTGGCGCGCTGGCCGGCGAACGTCCACCACCTCACCTTGTCGCCGTCGCGCACCAGTGTGGTACCGGTGGGTCGCACCCAGCGGGACGCGTCGCGTGCAGAGCCCAGCGCATCTCGAGCACGGGCGCTGAGCGTCACGGCCACGGGGTCGGCCCCGCCCAGCACGTCGCGCACTCCTCCCGCTAGATCCGCACTCAACGGAGCCGAGCCGCCGGTCCAGCGGGCGGTGCCTCGCTCGTCGGAGGGTTCGACGTGGATCACCCGTCGGCGCCAGTCGATGCTCGTCACCCGCCAGCTGCGCCCGCCGAGCAACAGCACTCGTTGACTGCGGTCGCCTCCCGGGGGAGCGACGAGCAGCACTTCGTCCGGCACGTGGCCGAGCTCCAGGCGTCCGTGCAAGACAGCAAACAACGGTGGAGCGCTGAACACGGCGAGCAGCTCCATGAAGTGACGGCGGCCGAACTCCTCCTCGGTCCGGCGCCCGATCGACAGCATCCCGCCGCCGGTGTCGACCAGGTAGCCGCGCTGGACGAGGAATGCCACGACCGCGTCGGTGTGTTGGTCAACGGCCGACCCGAACACGAGGGGTGCGCCGAGCCACTCCCGCCACGTATGGGTCCCGATCTCTCCCTCCTGCAGGGCGAGTGCGAGAAGTTGCTGGCCGAAGATGTGTAACGGCAACGGTGGGGCGATCGTCGGCTCGACGAAGCCTTGCTCCCAGCGCAGTAGCACGGCGGCGGCAAGAGTCAGCGCGTCCTCAGACGTCGTGAGCACCGTCATGTTGCGCGTGGTGCCCGGGCGCCGGCCAGAGCGGCCGAGGCGTTGGAGGAACGCCGCGACCGTTGGCGGGGCGTCGATCTGCAGCACGTGGTCGAGGTCGCCGACGTCGATCCCCAACTCCAGTGTGGACGTGGCGACGATGACGCAATCGCGCGCTTCGGCGAAGGCCTGCTCCGACCGTCGCCGTTCGTCGAGACCGAGGGAGCCGTGCGATACGAAGGTCTCGACTTCCCGCTGCCGCAATTCGGCGGCGAGCTTTTCGGCGCGGGCGCGGCTGTCGACGAACACGAGCCGCTTGGCGCCGCGATGCAGTCGGGAGATCACCGTCGCCGCGTTGGACAGGTTGCCGACATAGTCGAGTGTGACGTCGGGCGCGCTCGCATCCGGCGCAGGTGGGTTGATCACATGGCGGGGCGAACGGCACGCGGTCGTCAACCAATCGAGCACGTCGTCGGGGTTCCCGATCGTCGCCGACAGAGCGATTCGCTGGACCTCACGCCCGGCCACGCGGGCCAAGCGAGTCAACAACGCGAGTAGGTGCCAGCCGCGATCGTCGCCAACGAAGGCGTGGGCCTCGTCGACGACGACGGTCTGCAGCCGGCCGAACCACGCTGTGTTGTCGACCTTCGGGGACACGAGCATCGCTTCCAAGGACTCGGGCGTCGTGAGCAACAGGTCAGGTGGTTCGCGGAGCAACCGGCCGCGAGCGGTCTGACCGACGTCGCCGTGCCACAGACCGACGCTGCGGCCGACGAGCGACGCATAGCCCTCGAGCCGGACGTGGAGATTGTTGAGGAGCGCGCGCAGCGGGCAGAGATAGAGCACGGTCAGGCCGCGCCAGTCCTCGGTGAGCATCCGCGACAACACGGGGAACACGGCCGCCTCGGTCTTGCCGCCGGCGGTGGGAGCCATGGCGAGTACGTGATCGCCGGCGAGGATCGGCGCGATCGTCTCCGCCTGGAGCGGGCGCAGGCCCCGCCAGCCGAGGCTGTTGACGATGTGATGCTGCAGCGCCGGGTCGAGTCGGCCGAATGCCGCCAGGGCGTCGTCGGCCCCGTCGGTCACAGGTCGAGGTCGATCTCGTCGACCGACGCTGCGGCACGCGCGTTTCGCTCGACGTCGCTGAGCTCACCGTCGACGACGGTCAGTTCGTAGTCGGCGCGGGGGTCGAACTCGGCGAACTGATCGACGCGGTCGAGCACGTCTCCGACGAGCTTCTTGAGGAACAGCCTCGGCGCCACACCGACGCGCCCGCCGAGATCGCCGGTCACCGCTTGGGCGAGGATTCTGACGTACTCGTCGTCACACACGCGTCGGATCCGTTCCGGGTCGGACGCCCCGGCCGCATACAGGTCGCGCACTCGCCCGCCGACCTCGACGAGGGCGCTGAGGTCGAACCCCGGCAGGCGGAGCTGCACCGCCCGCGGGTTGTCGAATCGGGCCTCGGTGGTGAAGTCGGTGTGCAGGCGCTGAGCCAGGGGCGGCAACCGGGACGCGCCCTGCGGACCGTCGAAGAACGCCGGCGTTCCGGTGATCATGAGGTAGAGGCCAGGGAACCGTCCCTGGTCGACCTCGTCGATCAGCTGCCGCATCGCGTTGAGGGCGCGGTCACGGGTGTCGCGCCGGACCCGCTGCAACGTCTCCACCTCGTCGAGCACGAGGACGAGGCCGCTGTAGCCGGCGCCGCGGAGGATGGTGAGCAGGCCGCCGAGGAAGGCCAGGGCGCCGTCGTGGTCGAGGTCCCCGCGTATGCCGGCGGTGCGCTTGATGGACGCGGCGACGTGCGGTTGGCCGCCGAGCCACGCGAGCAGGCCCTGGGCGTCGGCGACGCGGTTGTCGGCGAGCGCTTGACGGTAGGCGCGCAACACTGCGGCCAGGGCGGGCGCCCGTCGGGCGACGTCGCCGAGGCGCTGCTCGGCCAGCGTCGTGCTCGCGTCGAGCAGCGAGGCGGAGTCGTCCGTCGCGACCGAGCCCGACGACACGACGTCGTCGTGGAGGGCATAGAACCACGAGTCGACGACCGTCTGCAGCGCCGTACCGCTCGGCGAGTCGGACGTCGTCAGCCGCTCGCAGAGCCGGCGGTACACGGTCTCGAGGTGGTGCAGCGGGGTTTCGCCTTCGCTGATCTGCACCTCGGCGGTCGCGAATCCTCGTGACCGCGCCAACTCGGCGATCCATCGAACGGTGAACGTCTTGCCCGAGCCCCACTCTCCCCGAACCGCCTTGAAGCCGGCACCGCCGGCGGCCACGCCGTCCAGCTCGTCGCCGATCGCCGTGGCGTAGCGCTCGGTCCCCACGGCGAGGGCGTCCAAGCCCTGCTGGGGCACGGTCCCCCGGCGGAGGGCGTCGATGATCTCTCGCCGGCGGTGCGGAGAGATCACGGACCGTCGACCCCGAACTGGGTGGCGAGCAGTGCCGCGTTGAGCACGACGGTCTGAACGGATCCGTCGGCACGGACAGCGAGGACTTCGGCGCCGTCGATGTTGACGAGCCGCTGGACGAGCGTCAACGCCATCCGCAGCTGGTCGCGCGGCTCGTTGACGATTCGGGCCAACACTTCGAGGGGGATCGATCCCCCGTTGGTGACGATGGCGGCGAGGTATCTGGCGATCCGCTCGGTCGGCATCGGACGAGGCTTCATCCCGTCGACGCGAGAGGTGAACGCGGACGACGACACGAGCACATCGAGCCACGTTCGAGGGGCGTCCGCGGGGGTGCTGGGACTGGCTTCCTCGAACAAGGTCGGCGCGGCGCTGTCCGACCGGGACGGTACCGGCACCGCGGATGGCGGGGGAGCGTCGGGCGAATCGCTCGTGCCGGTCCACCAATCTGGGGCTCGGACGGGAAGGTAGTGCCACCCGTCGGGGAGCGTTCGGGCCAGCACGGCAATCGGCACGAGCACCTCTTGGGGGGTCGCTCCGCCGTGGTAGCCGTGCTTGTGGCCTCCGTAGCGGACGCGCTCGTCGACGGGCAGGACGACCCGGCCGCCCTTGAGGACTCTCGGCCCCGTGAACTCGAGCTCGTCGTCTGCGGGAGCCGGCGGCGAGGTCCGCCACCGTTCGCCCTGGCCCGCCCCCGCCGGCCGTGAGACCGCTCCTGCGCCATGGATGACGTGGCCGTGATCGGCCGTCATGATGACGACCCGCCCGCCTTCGTGGGCGGCGTCGAGGAGCGCCCCGAGCGGACGAAACGTCTCGAGCCCCCACTCGATCTGAAGCTGCTGGCCGCGACTGAGATGGTCGTCGACGGCGTTGAGGACCACGCCGACGATGCGCTGTTCGGGATCGGCGATCTGGCGCTGCACGTCCTCGGCGAGCGTCCATCCGCTCGCCCCCACGAGCTGACCCTTGTGGAACAGAACCGGCGGTCGGGTGGCCGGCGATGCCGCCCGCAGTGCGGCGTGGCGGGTGAACCCATCGCGCTCGACCTGCTGGGCCCCGTCGACGCGTCGGCCCGAGAGCAGCGAGGCGCGGCTGACTTCGGTGATCGTCGGCAGCATGGCGACGCCCGTCGGCCACGCCGTTCGATCGGCGGGGGCGGCGAGCAGCCACTGCTCGTTGCGCAGCTCGCGCAGCAGCTCGTTGGCCACGGCAAGGCTGGTGCCGTCGGAGACGATGAGCAGGACGGGTGCGTCGCGAGCGACGGGAGCCACGATCTCATCGAGGATTCTCTCCACGGGCACGACATCGTCGCTGGCGACCGGTTCGATGCGGGCCCACGCTTCCAACGCCGTGGCAAACGCCATGTCGCCCGCCCGGCGTTCGTCGTCGAGGCGGCGGCAGACCCGTTCGTACGCCGTCGCCACGGTGGCGAGCTGGTCGCCGTCGGCGAGGAGTCGTCGCACCTCGTCGACCCATGCGCCGTCGACGGTGTAGTCGCGAGCGAGATCGGCAAATCGAGAACCGCTACGACTTCGCTGCCCGCGACGAACCGCCCGAACGGCCGCGGCTGCTGTCAACGTCCGCCGGCGCCGCGTCGAACCGAGACGGTGGCCCGACAGCCACTCCAACCCTTCCGTCGCAGCGACCGCGTCGTCCGCGGCGACCGCCGCGGCGACGCGTCCGAGGCGGAGGTCGAATCCTGCCGGCAGAGCGTCGGAGAGCACGGCCAGATCACCTGCGGCGTGCTCATCCAGCAACGCCTGTGCTCGGTCGCAGAATGCCAGTCGCGTCTCGTCGTCGCCGACGTACGCCGTTGCCGCCTTCGCCCAGGCCGCCGCCGACGCGGCCGCGAGTCGGTCGCGCCCGAGCAGCGGCTCGAATCGGATTCGAGCGTCTCGCTGCTGGCGAGCCAGGCCGGGGTCGGTGGTTGCGGCGTGCAACGCGCCAGCGACGAAGCCGAGGGCGATGACGTCGGTGCTGCGGCCGGTCGCAGCCAGCTCGACGAGCACATCCGTTGGCGCCACGCCGCCCGCCCAGCGAGCGGCGACCTTCTGTCGTTGCTCCACGGGTAGCCCTGCGAGCGCCGATCCGATCATCGGCGTGGCCGCCGCGACCAGCACGTCGTCGAGCGTCTCGGGCTGCGCGAGGCCACCAAAGCGCGCCTCGTGCCACACCTCCCAGGCCGTGTCCCGATCGAGTACTCCGCCGACGAGCCCGTCGAACGGCCAGCCGCCAGGCGGCGCGACGGAGATCAGCTCGTCGACGAGCCAGCGGTCCTCGCGTGCGAGTGCCGGATCGAGCACCTCGGCGCGAAAGAGTCCGAGGACTGCCGCGAACGGGTCGACAGGAAGGACGCGGTGCTTGGCCAGCCGGGCGAGCAGGTCGTGTCCGAGCTCGTGGTCGCCGCAGGGCGTGATCACCGCCAGCAGTTCGCCACTGCCGGCCGACTCGGCGTCGGCGACCGCGGCGCGAACGGCGAGCGGTGAGGCGCAGGCCTTCACCCGGATCGGCCGCCGGCCCGTGTCGATGATCTCCGGCCCCGTCCACGTCGGCTCGGCGCGGACGGCCAGGGCGACACTGTCGGGCGAGACGGTCGCTGCCAGCGCCTGGATCTGCTGGACGTCAGGCGTCATCGCCGTTCGGGGGGGAGTCGGTGATCGTCCACGTCAGTGCCTGGCCCGTCTCGTCGCGCAGGCGAGTCGCCTGCCGGGTCAGTTCGGCCTCGACCTCGCTCCGGACGCGCACGCGTCGTTGATCGGCCGTTTCACCCACCGGGGGCGCCGGAGGCGTCGAGGTCGTGGCACTGGTGGGAGCGGGCGACGGCGAACGCTCCGTTGCCGCGCCGACGAGGCGTCGACGGATGAGGTCGGTGGCTGCCGCCTGCGCCTGCCGCAACGCCTCGACGAGTCCGGTGGTGAGCTCCTCGGCGGTGATGGCGGTGGCGATGCGGGCCTGCAACGCGGCAGCGTCTGACGCGAGGTCGCCGTCGAGCGTCGTGGCCTGGCGAACGAGGTCGACGTTGTAGCCTCGAAGCGCCGCGCCGACCGCCGCCGCCTGCTTGATCGACGTGCCCAGTGCGGCGACGGTGCCCGGCACGGCCAGGTCGGCGAGCAGTTCGATCGCCTGTTCCGGGTGTCGGGTCACGTCGGCAACGAGTCGTTCGGCGGCTCTTGCCGTGGCGAGCCGGGCGCTGCCTTCGACGTCGGCGAGCGGCGACAGCGTCAGCAGAAGGGTCGGCAGCTCGTGGACGGCGGGGCCGTGCTCGGCGATGAGGTCGCGCAGGATCCGGTCGTTGAGGTCGGCGGCGGCCGTGGCGGTGCGCAGGGTCGCTGCCGGGACGATGCCCAAGTCGCGGGCTCGCGCCAGCGCCGCGGTCCACACGCCATCGGTCGGGAGCTGTTGTTGGTGCAGTTCCCACTCGGGACGGAGCTGGCCGATCTGTGGCTTGGTGACCGGGCGCCCACCGTCGACGAGCGAGCGGTCCGTCTTGGCGGCGTAGCACAGCAGCACGAGATCGGCGGTGTCCCAGTTCAGGCCGCGTCGGTCGGACGGGGTCTCGGCGCCGTCGAGCCAGGCTCGTACGGTCGCCACCGTCGGCGTGAGGGTCGACGTCTCGGCTCGTCGCCGATCGATGAGGTCGATCCACGGCTGTGGATCGGCGACGAAGTGGGCGGCGTACATCGTCCCGAGGTCGAGCGGGCCGGCGACCCGCGTGAGCACGCGGCGCATCGCGGCATCGACGTTCTCCAAGCGTCCGCCCGGCTCCCCGAAGGCGGCGACCATCTGGGCGTACGTGTTGCGCAGGTCAGCCCCACTCACCTTCTCGGTGAACTTCGGGTGCTTGGGGAAGCGGTGTTCGAAGAGTCGGTCGGAAATCTCCTCGGCCCATCCCCGCAGGCTGGTGGCGGCCGGGGGTCGGATCGCCAGGCCGGCGTCGAGCGAGTAGATGTGCTCGCCGGTCGTCAGTTGCTCGTCGACGGTGCCGGCCTGGGTGGGCGCAACCCCATAGGCCTGGTCGATGATGCTGAGCAGGCGGCTGCGCACGGCGTTCTGCTCGTTGGCCAGTTGGCTCCGCGCGAGCGGGCGGTCGCTGGCGCTGAGGTGGCCGGCCAAACGATCGAAGTTGTCGCCGCGCAGCACGTGGTCGAGGCGAACGAGCTTGCCGAGGAGTTGCGACGTCTGATCGGTGAAGAAGTTCGGCAGCCACACCGCCGTCCACTCGGGCGGTCGTTCGCGCCGGTAGTCGTCGACGCGGGCGCGGTCGTCGGCCGGCCCGTAGCCGTCATCCCACGGAAAGTCGACGATGAGCTTCGGGTGCTGTCCGGCTCGCAGTACTTCGTCGGGGACGTCGGATGTGTCACGCACGTTGGCGAACAGCACGTCGACACGCCGCACGAACCCGCGCCACTCAACCTCGAAGTAGGGCTCGAGCTGATCGGCCCCCTTGACCGCGAGCGCCTCGGAGAGCAACTCGCGGACACGGCGCGCGCGCTCGCCGGGACTGTCGACGGCTTTCGCGGCATCGAGGATCGGCGCGGTGTCGATGCCCTGGAGCACCACGGTCACGGTGGGATCCTGCTCGTCACCGTCGAGACGCAGCTCGCCGACCTCTGACTGCCAGGCGCGCAGCTTGTCGAGAACTTGCTGGCGTTCGGTGCCGGGGATGAACGCCCGGACGATGCCCGCGTTGAGTGCGGTCAGTCGGCTGACGGTGAGGTTGCGCAGTGGCCCGACTTCGGGCACGAGAGCTGCGATCAACAACGACTTGACCAGCCGGCTGTCGGTGACGAACCCGTGGGTCGCAGCGAGCCCGTCGACCTCGTCGGCACGGAGATCGTGGTTGCGCAGGAGCATCGGCTCGAAGCGCTGGGTCCACAGCCGCCGGGCCTGGGCGAACTGCGCCCGCATCACCTCGGTGAGTGGTTCGTCACCGGAGTTGATGGCGTCGAAGAGGTCACCGAGGGGGATGAGCTGGCCGACCTCGAGACGGTCGCGGTTGTCGACGAGTAGCTGCAGCATCACCTTGAGGGCGGTGCGCTCTCGTTGCATGGCGCTGGACAGGGCGACGAGCGCGTCGACGAGCGCCGGTGAGAACGGGTACAGCTTGCGGAAGGCAATGAGATCGCCGCTATCGGTGAGCAGGACGTCGCGCTCTCCGCGCTCGTCGAGCTGCTGACGCAGCGCCGCGAACGTGTCGTCGAGCTGTTGCTCCGCGGCCGTCGACCGAGGCCGCAGCAAGCGCTTCGACGCGATCTCGGGGAGGTTGCGGTCTTCCAGCGTGATCGTGTCGAAGCGCCCCTCCGAATGGCGCAGCACCTCGGCCGCCACGTCGGACTGCAGACCGGGCACGTTGTCGCCGACAAGTTCCCGCAACGCTCGCTGGCGGGCGATGATGCCCACGATCGGTGCCGGCCGCTGGGCGTCATCACCCTCGACGAGCTTGACGAACTTGGCGCCCTCGCGACTGACGAAGGCGACGTCGCCCATGCGCGAGGCCAGCCACAGCACGAGTTCGTCGAGAAACATGACCACGGTGTCGTAGCCGAGGCTCTTGGCGTGGCGGCTGATCGCCTCCAGCCCGTCGTCGATCGGCACGAACCCCTCGCCCGATGCGGCCGCCTGACCGGGAACCGGGCGGTAGTGCGTGGCCAGGAGGGCGCCGACGAGCGCGTCGCGCTCGGAGGAGCCGGGGGCGGCGTCGAGGGCTGCCTCGAACCGGGCGGCATCCCAGCCGGCGCCATAGTCGCCCCACTCGTCGTCGCCGGCGCCGGCCGAGAGCACGCGGAAGAAGGCGTCGTCGCCGAGGTCGGCGCGCTTGACGACGGCGTCGGCAAGGATGCCGTCGGCGACGTAGACCGCCGGGAGGACGGCCTCGGGGTGCAGCTCGCGGACGTACTCCACGTAGCCGCCGAGGACGATCTGTTCGAGCGAGTTGGACCCGATCGCCTGGTAGGGCACGAGGAGGAACGTGCGTCCCTCGACACGAGGCGCGTACTTGGCGACGAGCGGGGCCAGTTCGGGCTTGGCGCGTGCGGCCGGGTGCCCCTGCAGGAGCAGGTGCAGGACGGCCATGAACGCCGACTTGCCCGCACCGAAGCTGGCGTGCAGGTAGCTGCTCTTGCTCTTCGTCTCGGCCGTGGCCGTGGTGACGAGCGACAGCGCTTTGTCGAACGACTCGACGAGTTGGTCGGTGACCACGTAGTCGGCGATCGTGCGGTCGGGGTCTTCGATCGCCGAGCGCAAGCTGATGACGAAGTCGGACTTGTGGACCCGTTCGGGGATGTCGATGAGCTCGCGGATCAGCGTCATGGCAGGGTCCTCGTCAAGAACTCGTCGAAGAGCGGCACTGTGAAGGCGGTGTCTCCGTGGGCTGGACTGTAGATCATCCCCTTGGCGATCAATCCCGAGCGGCGGGGGGCGACCGACTCGACGCGGACGCCGAGGCGCGCGGCGACGTCGCCCGAACGGTGGGGTCCGGGGCCGAGCTGCGCCATGGCCCGCAGGTAGTCCTTTTCCTTGGGCGTCAGACGGTCGAGGCGGACGAGGAAGAAGTTGCGATCGAGCTGGTCGATGACCGACGGCTTCGCCGCGAGCACGTCGTCGCGTGTGATCGGGGTGCCGACGGCGAGGTTCCACACGTGGTAGCCCCACTCCTGGAGGAAGTATGGGTAGCCGTGCGACTCGGCGATGATCGCTTCGATGGCGCCGTCGGCGAACTCCACGTCGAGCTCGTTGGCGGGGATCTGCACGGCGGCCGCGGCGTCGTCGGCGCTGAGCGACCCGATCGCCGGAAAGTCGAAGAGCCGCTCCGCGTATGACTTGGCGTCGCCGGCCAGGCCCGGCAGCTGGGGAAGGCCGGCACCGACGAGCACCACCGGCAGGTCGAGTTGACTCGTGCGGTGGATCGCGGTGATGAGTCCGGCCAGCTCGTCGCCGCTGAGGTACTGCACCTCGTCGATGGCGAGAAGTGCCCCGCTGCCAGCTTCGGCGACGGCGTCGCCCACGGCGACCAGCAGATCGGTGAGGTCCTCGGACAGGATTCCGGAGTCTGCCGTTCCCACGAGGGGATCGACGTTCACCGCGATCGAGCTGCCGTCGGGAAGCTGGTAGGTGAACGACCGCAGCGCGCGCAGCGCCTTCGTGATCGAACGCCTCGCTGGCCCTCCCGCGCTGAGCTCCAAGAGGATTTTGCGCAGCCGGCTCGCGAGCAACGTCCGGAAGTCGCCCGTTTCGGGCGCCTCGATGTAGGCGACCTGCATGCCTTCGTGGGTGGCGATCTCGGTGAACCGGTTGAGCAGCACGGTCTTGCCCACACCTCGCAGCCCGATCGGCATGTAGCTCTTGCCGGGTCGGCCGTCGAGCGCTCTCCGCACGGTCACACCGAAGCCGTCGATCAAACCGTCGCGGCCGATCAGCGCCGGCGGACGGGTCCCGGCGCCCGGCCGGTAGGGGTTGTCGAGCTCATCCATCTCAACGGACCTTACTGCGGCTTATGCGTCTTATCTCTCCCGGGATAAGTACTGTCAACTCGGCGTGCTGGCCCGCTTGGAGCCGAGAGCGCATCATGTCGACCGGCGCCGGCCGCGAGCAGGAGCGGCCGGACGCCACGCCAGGAGATCGGTCGCGGTGAGCTGGAGCGTGCGCAGCTCGCTGTCGACGAGGGCCTTGATCTGGCTGCCGGGGCGGTCGAGGGCTGGGTCGGCGTTCGGCTCGTCGTACCACTGGAGCAGCCAGGGCACCAGCTCGGCCAGGCCGGCGAGCAACGGCGTGAGCTGCTCGGCGTCGCGGCCGGCACCCTTGGCCGCGAGGTAGTGCGTCGCCAAGGCGCGAGCACGCTGCAGGTGATCCCAGCCCGCCCAGCCGACGACAAGCGACGGGTCGTTGGTGCGCTCGGCACCGGGATACGACACGAAGCGCTCCTTGGGCACGTCGAGCTTGCCGCGATGAGTCCACGCCACGCCCGTGAAGTCCGCCTTGGTGTACTTCGGCGGCACCGGGATGTCACCGACGTCCTCGCCGGCGTCCTCGCGTCGCTGCAACGCCCAGGTGTGTTCCCATTCGGCCCGCTTTCGCAACCCCGACTCGGTGTGGCGCAACGCAGCGAGATATGGAACCGCCTCGGCCTTGACGAGCTCGGCGACGAGCGGCCCGACGTCGACGTCGTCACGGCCCGCAAACAACCGGGCCACGGTCATGAAGTCGCCGTCACTGCGCACCCGGTCGGCGAGCTGCGCCGTCGAGAGCACCTGCCCCGACGACCAGTACTCGGCCGACTCCAACCGGTCGAGCAGCCAGTCCTTGAGCGCCGCGGCCTGCTGCTCCTCCCACGGCACCGTGTTCCACCGCCGCTTGTACTCCGGCCGCTCGATCAGGGCGATCTCGGGGTTCGACTCGATCACCGCGATGCGACGCTCGACGAGCGCCCGGTACTCCGGCGACCAGTGGGCAGGAAGCTCGGTGATCGGCGTCGAGCGGTGGCGGGCGAACCACGTCGTCGACTCCTCGCCCGCAGCCACCTTGCGGGCCAACACGATCTCAAAGGCCCGCTCGCCGAGCGCCAGCGGAGGCTCACCACCGGGCAACGTGAGGTCGTCGTCGACGAGCCCGTAGAGCCGGTACACCTCCCAATCGAGCTGCTCCTGCAACCCGATCATTCGAGCGAGCGTGTGGTGGTACTGCTCGCCGGCGTCCGCCAGCCGGGCGGGCGTCGGCACCTCATCGCGTGCGACCGTCGCCGGACTGGCTGCGCTCAGCTTCTGGGCGTCGTGATCGAGTGCCGCGGCCGTGTGGAGTGGAAGCGACCGTGGGAGTGGAAAAGCTTGCAGTTTGGTGCCGTCGAACTCGTAGAAGTTCTCGAATGCGTCAGTCGTCTGTCGTGCGCCCTGTGTATCGACCGTGCTGCCCTTGTTATGGAAGACCTGCTTCATCCAGAAGCAGGCCGTCGAACTGTTGAGCACGCCGAGCAGCTCGAGGTGCGCCGCCTCCGACGCCCCCTCGGGCAGCTTGATCACCGGCGCCGAACGGTTGAACACCTTCCCGCCACGATCGAGCACAAAGTGGTTGTGCGTCGCCACAAACGCAAACGCAATCGACAACGGCGTGCGCAACTTTCCGGTGGTCAACCGGCCGAACTCGGTCCAGTGCAGACCAGAGTCGACCTTGGTGACGCCACCGAACATCTTGTTGTTCTCGAGCAAAGTCTTTCGAGGCCAGAGGTGCCTAGCCGTCGGAGGAGCAAGAGCGTCACCGATTGGCCGCAAGTCTGCGTCGTACGGGAAAGTAGCTAGCGCGCAGGCTCCGAGACCCCAGTCACGAATTCGCTCACCTTCGACCATGGGGCGGGTCGGGCTCACGCCATCTCTGGCGGCACCTCGTGCGTCGAGCAGAAACGCATCGTCTTCCAAAGTAAACGAGGTGATGCCGATACTGTCAGCACGGGTTCCGAGCTTCGCGGCACCAGCCCCATCCAGCCGCTCCTTCAATTCGGCAGCGCCGCCGCCGCCGATGCTCCAGGGGTGGTGGTGGAGACGTTGGCGTTCCATGTCGACGACGCTGACGAACTCGGTCTGGCTCCCGGTTTGGTCGAGCTGCTCGGTGATGCTCGTCCACACCAATCCTTTGGCCGGTTCGGCTGGCGTGGACGGCTCGCCGCGAATGCCGAGGACCGCACGGATGTCAGCGCTCACGGGCGATCGACTGCGGCCGAAGAGAATGACCGTCGGCGTGCCGTGGCCTGGGATGTAGGCGCCGCTCGTGTCGATCATGTGGGTGAGGTCATGCTGGGGCAGCCACTTCTCGATGAGGTTCTTGCCCGACTCGCGCTTCATGAACGCGTTGGTCGTGATCAGGCCGATGTAGCCGGCCCGTTCGCGATCTGTGGGTGACGAGCGAGCGAGCTGCCAGAAGCGCTCGGTGAACGGGATGCCGAGCGAGTACTTGCCGCGGCACGACTTGTAGCGGGTGCGGTAGAGCTGGTTGAGCGCCGGGTCCTGGGCGACGATGTAGGGCGGGTTGCCGACGACCGCCGCGTACTCCTGCGAGAGCAGATCGCTCGCCAGTTCGAGGTCTTCGGTGGCGTAGCCGTGGCGAGCGGCAGAGATCTCGTTGTGGACATCGAGTTCACCGGTGGTGGCGCCGTGGAGGAGGGAGTCGCCGACGGCGACGTTGAGGGGGTAGGTCGGCGCGTCCCTGAGACGCTGGTCGCCAGCGGCTTTCATGGCGGCGACGAGGAGACGGAAGCGGGCGATGGCCACGGCGAAGGGGTTGACGTCGACGCCGGCGACGGCGGCGAGTGCACGGCGCACGCGCTCGCGTGGGTTGGTGGACGGTTCGGCGTCGGCCCACCTGGCGACGAGGCGGTGGAAGGCGCCGAGGAGGAAGTGGCCCGAGCCGCAGGTGGGGTCGATCAGGGTCGTGTCGGCGAGACCGAAGGTGGCGATGGCCGGTTCGAGGGTGCGGTCGAGGATGAACTCCTCCACGAACTCGGGCGTCTGGAGCAGGGCGAACTGCTTCTTGGCGTGGTCGGAGAGGTCCTGGTAGAGGTCGCCGAGGAAGCGGGTCGACCACGCAGGGTCGGTGAAGTCGTGGGTGATCTCACCGGTGTCGGGATCGATGCGTTGGAACAGGCCGAGCAGTTCGCGGGCGCCGTCGGCAGATGGCTCGAGGAGCCACAGCGGGTTGTGATCGCCGAACACGTCGCCCGTCGCCGGCAGTTCGCGGTAGTGGCTGAACACGTGACGCAGCCAGTCGCGGTCGTCCTGCGCCGGGTGATCATGGAGGTAGGCCGCCCGCTGATCGCGGGCGAGCTGGCGGCGGTTGCCAGGACCGGAGATCAGGGCGTCGGCGACGAGTCCGTTGTCCTCGCAGAAGCGCACGAACACGACGCCGAGCACCCACGACACGGCGACCTGGGCGTAGAGCCCCTCGGCCCACTGTGGCTGCGGGAGTGCCGTGCGACCGGCGGCCTTCGCCGCGGCGTACTCCTCCTTGACCGTTTCGGCGTCAGCGTTGGTGCGCAGGTCGTCGACGAGCGCTCGCACGAGCGATCGCGTGTCGGCGAGCAGGCGGCCACTGTCGATCATCGTCCCTCCCCGGCACCGACCGGCTCGGTGCGATGCAGATTCTCCAGCCACGGCGTCGGCAGCGACATGTGTTCAGCCAGCGTGGTGATCGGCACGGCCCGGCCGTCGACGGTGGGCGGCGCGTCCGGGTCGGTCGTGGCGACGAGCACCCACATCGTCCGCAGCCGCTGCTCCGCCGCCGGTCGGCGCAGCCGTTCGCGAAGCACGTCGAGCACGCCGAGCTGGTCGTAGCGTCCGAGCAGCCCCGGATGCGTCAAGAGCACGTGCTCGTGCTCGGCGAGCAGCTGGTCGGTCAACGGCGCCAGAGCGTCGCGCACGAGCAGCGTGAGATTGGTCCATCGTGGGCCGTCGGGCCCACCTGCGTCGGCGGCGTCGACCGCCGCCCATCCCACTCGTTTCGCCTCAGCCGTGGCGCGAAGGGAGTCGACGAGCCAGCGGTCGAGATCGACGATGGTGGGGTCGTAGTGGTCGAGTTGTTCGATCGCCCGCCGTTGTAGGCGCGGAGCGACGGTGAGCACCAGGTAGCCGCCGTGTTCGGCGTGCCGGGCGAGGCGATCGTCGGCCGCCTCGGCAGCAGCGCGGGCTTCGTCGGGCGCGGTGGCGACGGTTCCGGTGCGGTGCCGGAGACCGGAGTGGCCGAACGCCGTCGACGCCACCGCAGCCGAAGGCGGTGGGATGCGATAGCCCGGCGGCAGCGTCGCACCGCCGGCGGCCGCGCCGCCGTCGAACCATTCCAGTCCGAGCACGTCGAGGAGCAGTCGGTCGAGCTCGGGTCGCGGCGGAAGGGGTGCTGCCTCGGGCAGACGCGTACGCACCCGAGAGCGGACCTCGTCCTCGCTGAGCGTCCCGGCTCCCAGGAGCGCGGCCCGGGCGAGACGCAGGGCCCGTTCGGGGGCGAGCCCGCGTGTGTAGATCTCGAAGCGGCTCGACACCGCGGCCGTTGCCGACGCGGCCCCCGCCAGTCGGGCGAGTCGGGCATCAGGAAGCGCGGCCAGGCCAGCCGGCGGGGGAACGGCGCGGAGCCGGTCGAGCACGGCGGTGGGCGTGGGGAGTGGTTCGCTTGCGGCCAGCTGGTCGGCAAGTGCGCCGAGGCTCCCGGCGTAGTCGGCCAGCTCCTCGGCGACGAGCTCGTCGGTTCGCAAGGCGACGACCACCGAGCCACCGCCGAGGCGGCGCCACGTGAAGCGCTGCTTGCGCTCGGACTCCGTCTCCAGGGCGGCCCGCACGACCGCACGGGCCCGAGCCAGGCGGTCGGCGCCGGTGGCGGTCGACCCGCGGCGAGCCAGCAGTGCTTCGGCGATCTCGTCACCGGGAAGCACGCCGCCCGAGCGTTCGAGCAGCGCGCCGATGTCGTTGCGCACGGGCGTGAGCAGCTTCTCTCGCGCCCAGCGCTCGCGCGCCCGACGGAGCAGTTCGTCGAAGGCCTCGCGATCCAGTTCGAACAGTGCTCGTACTTCGGCGGCGCTGGGCCAGGGCGAACTGGACGCGTCACGTTCGAGTTGATCGGGCGCGCCGAGCCCGAGCAGGTACGTGAGGCGAGGTCCGTCGGCGACGGCCTGGGGTGTGGTCGGCTTGGGCACAAGCGTCCCGGCGATGCGGTCGATGCTGGCGTTGGCGTCCGACGCATCGGGCTCGACCTCGACGTGACTCCGGAGCAGGCCGGTGACCTCGAGCACCTCGCGCCGCACGCGAAGTCCGACGCCGGTCGCCCGGTTCCAGTCGAGTGCCGACATGGAGAGGAGCTGGTCGACCGTGCCGATGCCGCGCTGGTCGAGAACACTGAGTGCGATGCCCGACAGGCCCAGCTCGGCGACGGGTGTCGACGGTGTCGCGGCAGCGGTGAGGTGGGCCAGCGTTTCGGGGTCGGCACCGGTCGCATCGGCGGACGTGACGCCGCGAGCGGCGTCGGCGAAGGCGGCCCGCCACGCCTTGCGCATGTCGCCGGCGGTGTCGTATCGATGCCCGGGTCTGCGGTGCAGCGAACGCTCGAAGAAGGCGACGAGCCGCTCCCGCACCGACGGGTCGAAGAGCTCGGGGTCGACGTGGGGAACCTCGTCGGCGAGCTGGAGCGGATCGGTGCGGCCGTCACCCCAGCGCGGGCGAGTGCCGGTGGCCATCTCGTACAGCGTGACCGCGGCTGCGTAGCGCTCGGCGGCGGGATCCCACCGTTTGCCCGGCCGCTCGGCGAGAAACGGGTCGAGATAGCCGCGCGTGCCGGCGCCGATGCTGGTGTCGGGCGTCTGGGTCAGCGAGAAGTCGAACAGCACGAGGTGCAGACTGCGATCGCCACGCCGGGGCCGCACGCCCAGGTTGTCGGGCTTGATGTCGCGATGGGCGACCCCCATCGTGCCGAGGTAGTCGACAGCGTCGAGCAGGTCCTCGCCGAAGCGCTCGAGGAGGTCGAGACCGATCCGGCCCTGAGCGTTGAGGCGGTCGGCGAGCGTGAGGCCGGCGACGCCGTCGGGGTCACCGGCGGGCTCCATGCGCAGCGTGGTCCGGCCGCCGATGCGCTCGACGGCGTGAACCTTCACGATGCCAGGGTGGTGGAGGCGCTCGAGCGCTCGCGCCTCGTCGCGGAGCCGCTCGGCGAAGTCCTCGTCCTTGGCGACCTTGAGCACCTCGGGCTCGGTGCTCCCCGGCCGCTCACACAACAGGGCGACGGCGGTCGAGCCGGAGCCCAGCCGCTGCTTGACTTCCCAGCCGCCCTCGAGCCGGTCGCCCTTGTTGGCGGCGACAGGGTCGGTGCCGCGGTCGTCCTCGTCGACTTCCTCGACGTCGTCGGGCGCCGTGAGCGTCTCCAGCGTGTCGTCGAGCAACGACAACAGCTCGCTCACGGGAGCGCGGTTGGCGGGCTGGGGGTCGGTGGCGACCGAGACGAACATGCGCAGCTCGTCGGGCAGGCCGTCGATCGCGGCGTCGATGGCGAGTCCGCCGTGGTCGGCGAGCGCCGCGTCGCGCGCGGCGACATCGGCGGCCGGAGGCGAGCCCGTGAGGAGCAGGTGGGCGAGCGAGCCGAGTGAGAAGACGTCGAGCGCCACCGGGTCAGGGTCATCGGCCGTGAACGTCTCGGGGGCCAGATAGATCTGCTCGTCGCTGACCAGGCGTTCGGCGAGCTCGCCACCCAGCTCGGTCGCGGTCGTGTCGTGGGTCGTGAGGTGCGTCGCCAGCTCGCGAGCGCCGGCCTGCCAATGGCCGACGAGCAGCATCGGCTCGTCGAACGCCGTGCCGCTGGGGCGGACGAGGATGCTGCGGGCGGTGAGCAAGCGATGCGTGATCCGTCGCGAGTGTGCGTAGGCGAGCGCTTCGGCAACCTGACGGATCAGGGCGACTCGCGCGTCGAGGGGGAGACTTCGCACGTGCTCGGGCGCCCACAAGTCGAGCCGCTGCTCGCCCTCGACGCGGTCGAAGAGCACAGCGGGCCCGCGATCGGCCTGGACGAAGTCCCGCGCGCCGGCGATGTGCTGATGATCGAGCTGTTCGAGCAGCTTGAACTCGCGCTCGGCCTCGCGGCGCAGCCGAGCCTCCTCGTCCGCTGTGGTAGCTGCCCCAGCGAGGTAGACGCGCGCTCGGCGAGTGGCGCCCAGCTTGGGACGCCGGGCATCGAAGTCCTGCCAACCCGGCCCCTCGTCGAGCAGATCGCGCAGTTCCCAGTCGCCCGCCGTGCGCCCCCGATTCGCCGGCTTGATGCCGGCTTGCTCGATGGCCTCAGCGATCCGCTTGGACATCGGCTTGTTGATCGCGCCAGCCCGAAGCCCGGCGGCCGACGGATCCTTGAGCGCCTGGATGATGCCAGGCAAGACGCCAAACCCCCGATCGACAGGAGGCGGCGCGCCCGGGTCGGCGTCGCGCACGGCGACGCCCGTCCGGCCGACGTTGTGGAGGTTGCACTCGAGGTCAGCCGACGACAGGAACACGAGCGCCGTTACGAACGGGACGCGTTCCTTGGCGAACGGCCGCTGTCGGGAGAGCAGCGACTTCAGCCGCTTCGCCTTCGTGTTGGCCAGGATCAGCGGGTGATCGAGGAATCGTTCCCCCCCGTCTGGCCAGCGGTGACGCCAACGTTGGCCGTCGCCCGTGAGCACGCCGGGGAACGACTTGATCTCGACGAGGAGGAAGCCACGTGGGGTGATCGCCAGCAGGTCGACCTCGTTGACACTGCCGTCCTCGGCGATGAACTCGACGTTGGACCACGCCCGATACGGTTCGAAGTCGGGCAGTCGCGTGCGAACGAACGCCAACGCCTCGCGCTCGTGCGGCCACGGCGACGCCCCTTCGCTCCACAACGGAGGTTCCACTCCCTCAGCCCACCAGCTCTCGACCGCTCACGACGACGCCACTGTAGGGCGGATCGGCAGCGCAACCGTCAACGCGGCCCGTCACTCGTCCGCACCGAAGACTGCCGCCCGGAACGGTGCCTTCCAGTCGCCCTGCACGACTGGCTCCAAGTGGACGATCGATGACCCGTCGATGAGCTCGTGGTACTTGACGAAGATCCGGCCGATCTCGTCGATGGCCGCGTCGAGCTGGGCGAACGTGGGCCGTTCGTCGCCGATGCCGCGTCGATCGAGGTGAGCGATCGTGCGGTCGGCGACCAGCTTTACAGCCTCGGCCAGGCGTTCGAGGGACGCGAGATCCGACTCGACTCGGTCGACAGCGAGATGCCCGTGGCCGTCACCCCATTCGGCCTCGAAGCGCTTCTCGCCGTAGTCGGGCCCCATCGCGACATCCTCGAACAGCTGGCGGTGGCGGGCGGCAGTGAGGTGGCCGGGATCATCTGCAAGCTCGCGGAGTAGGCGCACGAGCGAGATCGACTTCGAGTCGGTGCCTGAGAAGACCAGACGGCGTACGCACATCGCGGCCGACGCCACGTAGAGCCGCATGTAGTGGCGGCGGAAGAACTCTGACTCGTCGCGACGGCTCAGTGCGGCGTCGAGCGTACGCCACAGCACCCGATCGTGATGCAGCGCGATTACGTCCAACTCGATTTCCCTCAGCCATCGCTTCCACTTCTCAACTCGCATGACGGCACCTTCCTCCGTCGCACATCGTGATGGGGCCTGTGAGGAAGTTCGTCATCGATGTCGAGGTGGCGGGCTGGAGGCCCTCGGCCGTCATGCCGGCCGTCATCGGCTCCGGGGATTGCCCTCAGGCCCGTTCACCACGGGCCGGGAGTCCGGCCGAGGTCGCAGAGTGTGACCGGTGGTACACGGCACGTGTCAGCAACCGAGCGGTCTGATGTCGTGATCCCTGTCTGAGCGGATGTCACGAGCGGTCGTCGTCGGCATCCTGGAGGGCTCCACCGCAGTATTCGCACTCCTCGGTCGGCTGCGGGATGTGAGCACCCATGCAGGCTGGGTCGCCGCACTTCCGGCCGGCCGGGCGTGGGTTCCGCTGCCGAGCGGTCCGATCGCGAAGTCCTCGCGTCGTCCAGACGCTGAGGCCGTCGTTCCAGGTGGGGTCCGTCGGCAGCCGCGCCTCCTGGAAGACCTCCAGCGGGTCCAGCCCGTCACTTCGCATCAGCTCCACCGCTGGGTTCGTGATCCACAGGTAGCCCCAGTTGGCGGCCATTGCCATCGACCTCAACCGTTCGAACCGGAAGCCGACGTAGGCCGACGACGGCGGGACCCAGCACTCGGTCAGTGGCCCGAGATGGGACTCCAGCAGCTCGATTACACGATGCGTCAGGGCACGCCCCTCGGTGAACCCGTCGTAGCCGCCCCACTGCGCCAGGGCGGCGTCGACATCAGTCGCAGGCTGTCCGTCCCGAGGTTTGTCGGCCTCGGGCGACTGTGGCGTGGCGCCGACCGTTCCAATGACATGCGCTGGTCTGTCGGAGTCCGTCGGGAGCTCCCACCGCGCCGCAGCGACGAGGTAGTGGTGGGAGAGTGCCGTCAACTCGTTGAGCGTCAGATCGTGGGCCTGGCGGTAGCGGTACACGAAGTCGGGGTTGTAGCCGAGATATTCGCCCTCGGCTTCGGTCCTCGGAACGTCATCGATCGGCCGACCGGTGAGTTCGAGAAGCGGCTCGAAGTCGAACCACTTCGCATAGCGGTCGGCGACGTACGCGTGGCGACTCGCTCGATCGTCCGGATCGGTGCCGTAGAAGCGATTGGTGATCACGACGACGCGCCATTGCCCGCCCTGGTACTGCCAGCCGAGCCAATCGCCATCGCCCTTGTCGAGGAACGCAGCGTTCAACGGCGCAGCGTTCGTGTAGAGGGCCTCCCACCTGATCGGGAGATCGCCCAGCAGGGCGCGGCTGTGCGCACGGGCAGAGGCGATCGCTGATCGGGCTCGGAGCTTGCTGATCGCATCGTGCATGCGGATCGAACGGAGAAGGCGGCCGGACTCGCCGTACAGCGCGACCGGCTCGTCGCCGGACACCTCACCGACGGTCGACGCGAGACGGTGCAGGTCTCGAATGAACGTCACGTAGTAGCGAACGAGCTCGCCATCGAAACCGCCGATCGCGTGTGGGACTCGCGCCAGGGCACCGGCGAGGTCGAGATACGAGACGAACTTCCACTCGTGAGGATCGTCGCCGCGGGTTGTGTGCGTGCCACTTGGCCAGTCCGGAGAGCCGAGGCTCAGCAGGATGAGCGTCGGGTCGACGAGCCCCGCGAGGGCGCCCGAGGTGTACCTGTCGAGTTGCTCTTCGTCAGGTGGGGAGAACACCTTGTTCTCGATGACGAACGGAGCGCGACCGGGGAGTTCGACGGCGAGGTCGAGGTGGTTCTTCTCACGTTGCACTCGTGGCTCGGTCACCGGGCCGGCCGGCACCAGCCCGGCCAGAGCCTCCGCGGCCGCTGCGGGGTGAGTCTCGAACAGCCAGGCGAGCAGGTTCGAGTGGAACAGTTCCTTCGAGTTGAGCGATAGGTGGAAGAGCGGGTTGGCCTGCAGAGCGTCGCAGATCGCCGCGACCTCGGTCGTCGCACCATCTGAAGGATCGTCGTGCACCGTCATACCTCTACGTTGCGTTCGTGGCGACGAGGTCTGCGCACTGTCGGCGGCTCGCTGCCGTGGCGTGCTTGGAGCGGACCTGGGTAAGCGCGATCACGTCGCGCCCGCTTCGACGCGATCGACCACGATCCCTGTCAGGCGGGCCGCCTCGTCAATGTCGAACGGTGTGAGCACGGACTGGAATCCGGTCGTCACCCCGACGCGTCCGACACGCACGTTGACGACATCGAAGTAATAGTCGGCGCTCAAGCCGTCGACCTCGAAGGGAACCGTGATCCGGACGGCGAGGGTTTCGTCGCCGAGCGCCTCAAATGACATCTCGTTGACGGTCGGCTCGCCGATGTCAACGTCGTCGGGCAACTCCTCGCCGTCGTCGGGGTTGGCAAGGTTCTCCACGAGCAGCATCCGAATGGCCGCTGCGTAGCACTCTGTTGCGCCCTCCTGACGGCGCACGGCGAGCGCAGCCGTCGCGTCTGCAACGGTCGGTGCGAATGCGACCGTCGACGAAACCACCTCGCCGGTGGATGATGCAAAGTCAGGAGACTGAGCGTCGGGGTTGCTCGGGGCCAGTTCCGAGACGTCGACGCCGAGGCACTCGGCAAGTTGCTCGTCAAGACGATCGTCGGGCTCGGACTCTTCGACCGGCGTCGACTCCCAGCCTGGAGGGAAGTCGGCGAGCGTGAGCACCATCGTTTCCGCAGCGGCTTGGTCGGCGGCCCACTCGGCGTCAGTGCGGGGATCGTCGTCGGCCGGTCCGTCGTGGTCGCTATCCTCCGCCGCCAAAGCCTGGACAGTGGGCTGATAGCCGACCAACACCGCTAAGGCGATGACTATCGAGCGTGCACGCCACCTTCGTTTCATATTCCCTCCCCGATTGCACCCTGCCGATGGCGACGTCAGACACCGACCGCTCCACTCGCCGCACGACAGCTGGATCAGCGAGCGTACCCCGAGGCCACCCTTTGGCCGCCGTGGCACCGGGGGGATTGAGGCACGGCCCGCCCCAATTCCCCGGTGAGGTACCGAGACCGCGCCCGCGGCCGGCCGCCGTCGCGGCCGCCGGCCGGGCCGCCCATGTGTGACGAGCGACGGGCTCGTCATAGGCCGAACCTAGCGACGAGGCCGCCGGGGATTGTGGCGCGGGCGGCCCGGAGGGCGCCTGACATCTTGTCTTGACATCTTCTCCGGTTTGATGGAACACTGCGACGCATTGTCTGGCGCGACACAACAGGGGGAACCATGGCTGGCGCTGATCCGAACCGAATCGCTCGACGTACGTTCCTCGGGGGCCTGGCGCTCGGTGCCTCGGCCTCCGTGCTTGCCGGTGGCCCGGCCGGGGCTGCCCGTGCGCTGTCGCCACGCCGCCGGCCGTGGTCGACGCCGTCGGGCTACACGCCGTCGGGCTCGCTCGACGTGTGGGTGCACGAGTCGCCGCCGACCAACGCGTTGCTCGAGACGTTGATCGCCGAGTACCAGTCGGCCAACCCGGACGTCACCGTCAACCTGCTGGCGATCCCGTACGCCGACTTCGAGACCAAGGCGCTGACGTCGACGGCGGCCGACGACGGTCCCGATCTCGTCAAGCTGCCGAGCTGGTCGCTGGCCGACTGGGCCGACAAGGGTCTGCTGGTGCCGATGGACGGTGCGGCACTCGGCGAGGGAGCCGATGCGATCCTCAGTCGCTTCCCGGGAGCCGTGCTTCCCGGGGTCTCGTTCGAGGACACGCTGTACGCGCTGCCCGTCGACTACCAGAACCTCATGCTCTTCTACAACAAGGAGCACTTCAGCGAGGCGGGGCTCGACCCCGATGCCCCGCCGACCACGTGGGAAGAGGTCATCGAGGCCGGCGAGGCGCTGAGTCAGCGCGACGGCGACACCGTCACTCGCGCCGGGTACCTGTGGTGGTACACGACGCCGATCTGGGTGTACCTCGAGGTCGACACGCTCGTCAGCCAGCTCGGCGGGACGATCCTCAACGAGGACGGCACCGAGGGCAACCTCTCCAGCGACGCCGGGATCCAGGCGTTGAACTACTACGTCGACATGTCGAACACGCACAACATCGCCTCGTTCGACCTCGTGGCGCCGTCGGTGCTCGACGCCTTCGCCGGGGGCACGGCGTCGATGTTGATCAGCGGATCGTTCACCGGCCCGAGCATCGCCGCCCGCACCGAGGACGCCCTGTCCTACGACGCAGGGACGCTGGGCGTCGCGACGATCCCGACGTGGACCGACAACACGGCCGACGTCACCGCGGCCTACAGCTGGGGTTGGGGCGTCACCAACAACGCCGACGACCCGCTGCTGGCCGGGCACTTCGCCGACTTCCTCACCCAGCCCGAACAGGCCGACCGCTTCTTCACCGACGCCGGCGTGGCCACACCGTACGAGGGATGGGACACGTCACCCGCCGCCACAGCCAACCCGGGCAACCAGTTGCTCGTGGAGCAGGTCGACATGTCGACGTACCCGGTGCAGACGCCGAAGTTCGCCAACGTGATGACCGAGCTCACCAACCAGATCGGCACGGCCGTGACCGGTGGAGGAACGGGGGAGCAGGTCGCCGAGGCCTTCGACCAGGCGATGCGGAGGGCGTTGCGCTGAGCACGCGCGGCGCCGTCGAGACCGCCCAGCGCCGCTGGGGGCTCGTCTTGAGCCTCCCGGCGGCGATCTACTTCGCGGTCTTCTGGATCTACCCGTTCCTGTCGGCGGGCTACTACAGCTTCACCGACTACGACTTCGTGAAGTCGCCCGAGTGGACCGGGCTCGACAACTACCGCTTCCTGTTCAGCGACCCCGACTTCACCCACTCGCTGCGGGTGACGCTGCTGTTCGCCCTGGGCACGATCATCCCGACGATCGTCCTCGCCCTCGCGCTGGCGGTGCCGCTGGCGCGGCCGGGGCGGACGTCGACGGTGCTGCGCACGATGGTGTTCATCCCGGCGATCGTCCCGCTCGTCGCCGCCTCGTTCCTCTGGCAGGGCATCTACGCCCCCAACGGGTTGGCCAACAAGATGCTCGGCTGGATCGGTATCGACGGCCACAGCTGGCTCAACGACCCCGACTGGGCCATGCGGGCGCTGATCGTGATGGTGATCTGGAAGAACCTCGGGCTGTACATGCTGCTGCTCATTGCCGGGCTGCAGACGCTGCCGCAGAACGTCTACGAGGCCGCTGCCCTCGACGGCTCCCGTCCGCTGCGGACGTTCTTCCAAGTCACCCTGCCGATGATGCGCAAGCCGCTCGCCTTCGTCGTCGTCATCGCCAGCGTCGCCGCCATGCAGTCGTTCGTGCCGGCATTCCTCCTCACGCGCGGCGGTGGGCCGGGCGTCGCCACGCTGACGCTGCCGATGTACGTGTACCGCAACGCCTTCGGCTACACCGACGTCGGGCTGGCGTCAGCCGCCTCGGTCATCCTGTTCGTCATCCTGCTCCTCCTGTCGGTCGCGCAGTTCCGGGTGTTCGCGAGGGGCGAGCGATGAGGGGCGGACCGGTCGTCGCCGAGATGACGTCATCGCGGCTGCAGCGCTCGGGGCGCGTCCTGACGCGAGTGGTGATCGGCGTGCTCGGCCTGCTGATGCTGGTGCCGCTGCTCTACCTCGTGGTCATCGCGTCGCAGGGCCACGACGGTCTGCTCGACACGCTGTGGTTCGAGGAGTTCGCGCTCTTCTCCAACATCTCCGAGGTGATGCACCGGCCGCGGTTCATCCGCTACATCCTCAACAGCGTGATCGTCAGCACGATCGCCGGACTCGGCGAGTGCTTGCTCGCCGGCAGCGCCGGCTACGCGCTGGCCAAGATGCAGTTCCCCGGCCGGCGGCTGCTGTTCACCGTGGTCGTCGCCACGCTGGCGCTGTCGCCCGTCGTCACCGTCATCCCCATCTACGCCATGGTGCAGAACGCCGGGTTCACCTCGACGTACCTCGGCCTCATCGTGCCGCTGTTGTTGTCGGGCTTCGGCGTGTTCCTCATCCGCCAGTTCGCCAGTGGCATCCCCGACAGCGTGCTCCACGCCGCCCGCATCGACGGGGCCAGCGAGATGCGCATCTTCTTCACGATCGCCGTGCCCCTGCTGCGGCCGGCGCTGCTGACGCTGTTCCTCATCGTCTTCGTGGCGCAATGGGACAACCTGCTGTGGCCGCTGCGGGTGTCGAACGACCCCAACCTGTGGACGCTCCCGGTCGCCCTGTCGAGCTTCCAGACGGAGATCGGCGTCAGCTACCGACTGGTGATGGCCGGCTCGCTGATCAGCCTCGTGCCGCCGCTGATCCTGTTCGCCTCGATGCAGCGGTACTACGTGCGCGGCCTGTCGATGGGCAGCCTGAAGGGATGATGAGACTGGCATGGCCGACGTCCTACTGACCGGGATCTCCAAGTCGTTCGGGGAGACCAGCGTGCTCGAGGAGCTCGACCTCGCCATTCCCGACGGTGAGTTCGTCGTCATCGTCGGCCCGTCGGGCTGCGGCAAGTCGACGCTGCTGCGGATCGTGGCCGGCATCGAGACGCCGACGTCGGGGTCGATCTCCATCGGCGGCCGTGACGTCGGCCGGGTCCACCCGGGCCAGCGCGACGTGGCGATGGTCTTCCAGGACTACGCCCTCTACCCGCACATGACGGTCGCCAAGAACCTGTCCTACGGCATGCGCGCCCGTCGCGAGGGCACGAAGGCGGAGATCGACGCACGCGTCCGCACCGTCGCCGAGTCGCTGCAGATCGCCAACCTGCTCGGCCGCAAGCCGGCCCAACTGTCGGGCGGCCAGCGCCAACGCGTGGCGCTCGGGCGGGCGATGATGCGCTCGCCGCAGGTGTACCTGATGGACGAGCCGCTCTCGAACCTCGACGCCGCGCTGCGCGTGCAGGTGCGCGAAGACCTGATCCAGTTCCATCGCGACACCTCGGCCACGGTCATCTACGTCACCCACGACCAGGTCGAGGCGATGACGATGGGTCAGCGCGTCATCGTCATGCACGACGGCGTGATCCAACAGAGCGGGCCGCCCGACGAGATCTACAGCCGTCCGGCCAACCAGTTCGTCGCCGCCTTCGTGGGCAGCCCGCGCATGAACTTCGTCCCCGCCACGGTGAGCGACGACGGTAATGCACGCGTGTTCACCGCCGGCGACCTTTCCTGGGCGGACCGCACGGCTGGTGATCGCGCCGAGTTGCCGACCGACGTGGTCGTCGGGTTCCGGCCCGAGTCGGTGCACGCCGGACCGGGTGGCGACGACTCGGTGACGTTCCAGCGCGTCGTCGACCTCGTGGAGCGCCTCGGGCACGAGGCGATCGTCCGCCTCGGCGATCGCAACGACCGGGTGCTCGCCCGCGTCGGTCCCGACGCCATCCCCACACCGGGCACGATGACGACATGGCATGTCGACCGGCGGTCGATCCACGTGTTCGGCCCCGACGGCGCGGCGCTGATGCACGGCACCGAGCGGGAGGACCGCAAGCTGCCGGCGACGGTCGTCGAGCTCGGCGAGCTGGACGACATCGCCCCGGTCGCCGAGGTGGTGGGCGAGTGACCCGGCCCTCAGGACGAGCTGCGGATGCGCGGGTTGGTGAAGCGCTCGACCACCGGCACGTGGTCGGTGGCGACCACGAAGCGCACGGCGTGGATGGGCTGATTGGCCGCGGTCCAGTTGAGCCGTTCCATCACCAGCACCGGCGCGTCGTCGTCGACCTGCAGCTGCTCGGACACGCCGACGGCGGCCGCCCGCTCGGCCCGGGTGGCGACGTCGCAGTAGGCCGTGGCGTACCCGTAGCCCTCGTCGAGGACGACCGACGCCGAGCCCGACTGCTCGAACAGCTCGGCCGCGTCGGGACACCACTCGAGATTGAACGCATCGGTCTCCACGCACAGCGGCCGGGACTCGGCACCCGACAGCGTCCGCACCCGCTCGACGATCCACCACTCCGGATCGCTCACCGTCAGCGTGCTGAACGGGGGCGGCTCGTACGCCGAGCGCACGACCGTGTCGATCGGCTCGATGCCCTGGGCGCGCAGCGACGGGGTCAAGCCGTCGAAGCCGAGCAGGCTGACGCGCCGGTGACCGGCCGCCACGAACGTGCCCGAACCGCGTCGCGTCGCCACCAGCCCCTCGCGCCGCAACACGTCGATCGCTTGCCGCACGGTCGGGCGCCCCACGCCGTAGAGGCGGGCGAGCTCGGGCTCGGACTCCAGCCGGCCACCCGGGGCCAGCTCGCCGCCGTCGATCCGCGCCATGATGTCGTCGCGGATCTGCAGGTAGAGAGGCAGTTCGTTGTGTCGTCTCAGCGGTCGGCGACGCGCGCTCATCGTGATCCGGAGTGTAGGACGAGCCGCGCTCGGTTGGCGACCATTGGTCAGCATGACATGACAGGTCGGCCACTCGGATGACCGCCGACGGTCCGATCCCGCGACGGGTCATCGTCACCGGAGCCCTCGGCGGGATCGGCGGCGCCGTGGCCGAGGCGTTCGCCGACGCCGGCGCCGATGTGCGCGGAATCGACGTTCGGGTCGCCGACCCGGCGGGACCCGTCGCCTGCGTCGCCCCGGCCGACCTCGCCGACGCCGCCGCGGCCGCAGCGGCCGTCGCGCAAGCCGCCGACGAGCTCGGGGGAGTCGACGTCGTGGTGAACGCGGCGGGCGCGTCGGGACGCTCCCACGGCGACGGACCCGTCCATCTCGTCTCCGACGAGGGATGGCGCTGGACGCTCGGAGCCAACCTCGACTCGACGTTCCACGTCTGCCGCGCGGCCGTCCCTCTGCTCTCGGCCGCCGGCGGCGGGGCGATCGTCAACGTGTCGTCGGTGCTCGGGCTCGGCGGCGACCGCGACTTCACCACGCACGCCTACGCCGCCGCCAAGGGTGCGGTGATCGCCCTCACCCGGTCGATGGCCGTCACCTATGCGCCCGATCGCATCCGGGTGAACGTCGTGTGCCCGGGACTGATCGACACGCCGATGAGCGCGCGGGCAGGCGCCGATCCGGCGATCCGCGAGCGCCTCGGCGAGCTGCAGCCGCTCACCGGAACGCTCGGCACGCCCGCCGACGTGGCCGGCGCCGTGATGTACGTGGCGACCGCGCCGTTCGTCACCGGCGCCGTGCTGACGTGCGACGGCGGATGGACGGCGCGATGAATCCGGCCCACCGATGCGTGACCGAAGGAGGACGGTGGCGATGACCGACGACCGAGTGCTCGACCCAGCGATCGTGGAGCGCTTCCGGCGCGACGGCTTCGTGGTCGTCGACGACGTGTTCACCGACGCCGAGATGGACGCCATGACGGCTGCGGTCGCCGCCGCCGTCGAAGCCGACATGCGGGAGGACACCCGCGCCCTCGCCGAGAAGTCGCGCTACGAGCAGTCGTTCCAGCAGTGCCTCTACCTGTGGGCGCGCTACCCGGACGTCGCGCCGTGGACGGCGCATCCCCGCCTCGCCGCCACCGCCGCGGCGTTGCTCGGCGCAGAGCGCGTGCGGATCTGGCACGACCAGGCGCTGTTCAAGGAGCCCGGCGGCCGCCCGACCGACCCCCATCAGGACCATCCGTACTGGCCGATCGCCGAGCCCGATCAGGTGACGGCGTGGATCCCCCTCGACGGCTCGACGAGCGAGGCGGGGGCGATGTCGTACTGGCCCGGATCCCACCGCCTCGGCCTCGACCTCTTCGTGAACATCTTCGGCGACACGGATCCCGACGACATCGGGCACCATCCGGCCCTCGACGGGGTGGACGCGGTGACGCTGGAGGTGCCGCGTGGCTCGGTGGCCTTCCACCATGGCCTGACGGCGCACCGTGCCTCGGGCAACAGCACCGGGCGGACCCGCCGCGTCCACACCGTGATCTTCACGGCGGACGGCGTGCACCGCAAGGAAGGCCTCGGCCATCCGTCGGTCGACATCGACGGCATCGCGCCCGGCGAGCCCATCGCCGGCGACCTCACTCCGGTGGTGTGGCCGGCCCCGCCCGCGCCGCCGGTCGCCCCGCCGACCGTCGTCGCTCAGCTCGAGCAGGCGCGACGGGCGCGCCTCGCCCAGCGACTGGGCAAGTGACTGGTCAGGTTGTCTTGACATGTTGCCCGATGACCGCGACAATCGTGCCGCACCGATCGCGCGGCGACGCCACTGCCGGTCCACGTGAGGAGCCCAGCCGATGCCCGACACCACGACCCCGCCCTCCTCGTCCGGTGGCGATCGCGAGCGGCGCGTGAGTGACATCGCCGCCGACTACGCCGCCAACGGGTACACCGTCATCCGGGGGTTCGCCGACGCCGCGACGTGCCGTGAGCAGCTCGAGGCCGCGGTCGAACTCAGCCGCGCCGACGACGACACCAAGTACGTGATCGCCGAAGGCAATCCGGCCGCCGACGCGAGCAACCCCGAGGACTTCGTCGCCAAGCTCTTCAAGCTCCACCGGCGCCGGCCCTTCGATCGCTTCGCCCACGACGACCGTCTGCTCGAGATCCTCACGACGATCATCGGGCCCGACGTCGACGTGTTCCTCAGCCAGTTCATCTTCAAGGCCCCCGAGGCGTACGGCCAGCCGTGGCACCAGGACTCCTACTACTTCCCGTTCGAGGCGAGCCACCAGGTGGGCGTGTGGCTCGCCGTCACGCGGGCGACGCTGGAGAACGGCTGCCTCTGGGTCGTGCCCGGAACGCATCAGGAGGCGATCTACGAGCACGTGCCGGACGATCGGCCGCACGCCACGCAGGCCTACACCAAGATCGTCGATCGGGACATGTCGACGGCCGTCCCGATGCTCATGGATCCCGGCGACCTGCTGCTCTTCGACAGCCACGTGATCCACTCGTCGACGGACAACGAGTCGACCGAGCTGCGCGCCGCGTTCGTGTGCCACTACGGCACCGCGGGCATCGCCGACCACGTTCCGCCAGGGGTCAACGTGTTCGACGGGGCACCGGTCGTCCGACACGGTGAGCACGTGCCGGCGTGATCCGTCTCAGCCGATGCATCTCGCTCGGGACGGTGTGGATGTTGCCCGAGTGGTCGAAGGGTCCGGTCGGCGATGTCGGGCCGGCCACGTTCGCGGCCGTCGCCAGCGGCGGATACGTGGGGATCCAGGTGTTCTCGCCCGAGCAGGTGCCGCCGGCGCGGGAGGCCGGCCTCGACACGTTCGGCATCGGTCGCGCCGACGACGCCGCCGCCCTGCGCGACTACGTCACGCGCTGGGAGGACGCCGGCGTCTCCGCGGTGTCGACGCATCTCGGCACCGGGTTCGAGACCGACGCCGAGGCTCGCCAGCTGATCGCCACGTTCGTCGAGCTCACGTCGGGATCGCCCACGCTGTTCACCGTCGAAACCCATCGGGCGACGGTCACCCAGGACCCGGCGCGCACCCTCGCCCTGCTCGCCGACGCACCGTCGATCGGCGTCACCGCCGACCTCGCCCACTGGTATCTCGGCTGCGAGATGACCTACGGCGGCTTCGACTGGAAGGTGCCGCGGCTCGCCCCGGTGCTTGCCCGCACGAGGATCGTGCACGGTCGGACTGCGACGAACGGTTCGGCGCAGGTCCCGCTCCCGACGGGCGACGAACGCCCCCCGTTCGTCGACCACTTCGCCGCGCTGTGGCGGGCGATGTTCGAGGCCGTCGTCGGCAGCGACGACGCACCCGACGTGATCCCGTTCATCGCTGAGCTCCTGCCGCCTCACACCAACTACGGCAAGCTCGTGCCGGGACCCGACGGCAGCCCGACCGAAGAGACCGATCGCTGGCTCGAGGCCGAACGGCTCTACGCCTTCGCCGACGCCATCCTCCAGGACGTGATCGATGACCTCGCCGGCTGACGCCTTCGTCGCCGCGTTCCGGGACGACGGCTTCGTGGTCATCCCCGAGCTCGCCGACGCGGCCACCGTGGACGAGCTCCGCGGCGCCTACGACGATGTCCTCGCCGACGGCCGGCACCACGGTGACCGCCTGCTCGGCGGGCTGACGAGACAGGTGATGCTGCCGCACCTCGCCCACGAGACGTTCGCGTCCAACGCTGCGCTGCAACGGACCCGGCCGATCGCCGCCGCCCTCCTCGGCGGCGACGTCGAGTTCTACTTCGACATGCTGATCGACAAGCCCGCCGGTCACCCCCACACCACGCCGTGGCACCAGGACATGTCGTACTCGGCCGAGCCCTTCGCCCCCGTCGGCACGCCGCTGACGATGCGCAACGTCCAGTTCTGGCTCGCACTCGACGACGTCGACGCAAACGGGGGAGGGATGCAGTTCATCGCCGGACGCCATCGAGGCCCGATGCTCGCCCACCACGTGGCCGCGGGTGATCCGACCGACAACGGCCGGCTGCTGGCCATCGTCGACCCCGACGAGTCGCTCGACCTGTCGGCGGCGGTCACCCCGGCGTTGCGGCCCGGCGACGCCACCGCCCACGCCTACGGCACGCCACACTTCACCGGTCCCAACCGGTCCGGTCACCAGCGACGCGCCTACATCTTCAACTTCCGCCTCAGCGGAGGCGACTCGTGAGTCCGCGGTCAGTGCGGTCAGTGCGGCTGATGGGCGCCGGCCACTCGCCGGGCGTGCTCGTCGTACGCCGCGTCGAAGGCGGCGGCCGAGCGCTCCTCGCCGACCAGGACGGCGCTCGTCAGCACGCGAGGCGTCATTCCGCCGGCCACGAGCAGCTCGGCGATGCGAGCCTTGACCGCGTTGACGATCGCCGCGCCGGCCACCGTCGACGCGGGCGCGACCGGCTCGTCGAGCCCGGGGACGCGCACGGCGGCATCGCCGACCGGCGTGCAGGTGTCGATCACGATGTCCGCCACCTCGAACAACTTCCGTCCCGACGGCGTCCGGGCCGCGGCGCGGCGCGAGTGCGCCACGCTCGTGAGGGCGACGACCGTCAAGCCCTGGGCGGCGGCGATCTCGGCCATCTCGACGGTCACCACGCTGGTGCCTCCCGACGAGATGGCCAGCAGGACGTCGGCGGGGTCGAACCGGAAGTTCCGGGCGATCTGCTCGGCCAGACCGGGGACGTTCTCGAGGAACATCGCCTGCCGCTGGCCGTTCGATCCGCTCACCTGGTGGTAGTTGGTCAACGACAGCTCGACGATCGGATGGAACCCCGGGAAGGATCCGTAGCGCGGCCACGTCTCCTCGATGAGCATCCGCGAGTGCCCGGAGCCGAACACGTGCACGAGGTGATCGTCGGCGATGGCCGCTGCGCACGTCTGGGCAGCCGCCTCGATCGCCGCGCCTTGCGACTGGCCGACGCGGTCGAGGATGGCGTGAGCAGTGTGCAGGTAGTCAGCGGCGATCCCGGTGACCACCTCGGTGGTCGGCGGCGAGGACGGTGCGGCGCTCGGCTGGCTGGTCACGGCGCGTCGAACAGTACAGGACTCGTCCGTCGCGCCAGCAGGCGGTCCCCGAGTCGCCGACCTGGTGGGTGGGCCCGATGACGCCGATCGCATCGGACGTGCTGTCCGAGATCGACGTCGACGCCTTCCACCGCGACGGGTTCCTCGTCCGCCGCGGGTTCCTGTCGGCGGAGCAGGTCGCCGCCCTCGTCGGCACCCTCGAGCGCGATGCCGCCCTCCACGAGCGGGCGATGCCTCGCCTCGACGGCGACGGCGGTGCCGTCGAGCTGTCGGTGTGGAACGAGCCCGGCGACGACTCGTTCGGCGCCCTGGCCCGGTCGGACCGCCTGGTCGGGGCCGTGACGCAGCTGCTCGGCGACGAGGTGTACCACTACCACTCGAAGCTCAACAGCAAGCGGCCGCGCTCGGCGGGGATGTGGGTGTGGCACCAGGACTACGGCTACTGGTACGAGAATGGGTGCCTGACGCCCGACATGCTCACCGTCGCCGTGCCGCTCTCGCCGATGTCGCGGGACAACGGATGTCTCGAGCTGCTGCGCGGCAGTCACCGTTGCGGGCGTGTCGACCACGCGAGGGTCGGTGACCAGCACGGTGCCGATCCCGAACGCGTCGCCGAGATCGAGGCCCGCTTCGAGAAGGTCGCGTTCGAATCCGAACCCGGCGACGTGATGTTCTTCCACTGCAACGTGCTGCACACCTCGGCCGGCAACGACACCGACCGATCGCGCGAGCTGCTGCTGGTCGCCTACAACACGAAGTCGAACGACCCGACACGACCTCACCACCATGCCGCGTACACGCCGATCGACGTGCTCCCCGACAGCGACATCATGGCCCGGAGCGGGGTCGTGATGGGCGAGCGGCGAACGTTCGTGCCCCGCCGGTCCGCCCGCTGATGCGACCGCCCACTCCGTCGAGCGAGCCGGCCGCTCGCACGATCCGCACCGGGCGCTGGCTCGGGCTCGATCTCGGCGGGACGCACGTCAAAGCCGCCGTGCTTCATGTCGGCGACGGCGGCCATGCCGAGACGATCTTCACCAGCCGGCGCGACACGGCCGCGGAGCGAGGTCCCGAGCACGTCGTGGCCGATCTGGTCGCCACGGGACGCGAGCTCGACGCCGCCCACGGCCCGCTTGACGGCGTGGGTGTCGGTGTGCCCGGCCTCTTCGACGCCGACTTGGGCACGATCGAGTTCGTGCCCAACCTTCCCGGCGCGTGGAGGGGTGTCCCGCTGGTCAGCCGGCTCGCCGCCGGGCTCGATCGGCCCGTGAGCATCATCAACGACGCCAGGGCGTTCACGCTGGCCGAGGCGACGATGGGGGCGGCCGAGCACTGCCGAACCGTTGCCGCCTACGTGTTGGGCACCGGTGTCGGCGGCGGCCTGATGATCGACGGCCGGCTCCTGTTCGGCCCGCACGGCCGCGCCGGTGAGCTCGGCCACTGCGTGGTCGACCCCGATGGTCCCGGCTGTGGCTGCGGCGGGCGGGGATGCCTCGAGGCGTTCGCCGCCGCTCCCCGCATCGCCGCATCGGCGGGTCGCCCGACGGCCGAGGAGGCGTTCGCCGCAGCCGCGGCCGGCGACCGGCGCGCCGCCGAGACCATCGCGCTGGTCTGCGACCGCTTCGCCCGGGCGATCGTCGACATCGTCAACGTCGTGCGACCCGACCGCGTGGTGGTCGGTGGCGGCGTGGCGGCGGCTGGCGACGCGCTGTTCGTGCCGCTGCGGGCGGAGGTCGCCAAGCGGTTGACGCTCGCCGACCCGGCAGACTTCGACATCGTGCCCGCCCGGCTCGGCCCGTGGGCGGGGGTGATCGGGGCGGCGCTGTGGGCCGCGTGTCACTGACCGCGCCCTGTCGTGCCCCGTCGTCGGACCTGCTCGTGGATCACGTCGCCGCGGCTGCGCGCTGCACGAACACGCGGCGCTCGCCGAGCACCACGCCGGCCCGGGCCTCGATCTCGCCGTCGGGCAGGACGTCGATCGGCGAGTACCCGGGGTGGTGATGGGCCCACACGGGATCGTTGCGGCGCGTGTTGTAGGCGATCAGCAGGAGCTGCCGTTCTGCGTCAGACGTGTTGCCGGCCGACGTGTGCAGCACGTTGCAGTGGAAGAACAACACGTCGCCCGGCTCGGCCTCGAACGAGGCGCGCGGGCAGCGCCGTTCGATCTCGGCAACCCGATCGGGGTCGGCGCCGTGCTGGTCGCCGACCCGACCATGATCGATCCGACCGCAGCGGTGGCTTCCGGTCAGCAGCTGCAGGCAACCGTTGGCCGACGACATCGGCGTGAGCGGGATGGCCACGGTGAGCATCTCGGGCAGCAGGCATCCGTTGCCGTACCAGTAGCCGTAGTCCTGATGCCAGACCCACTCGCCGCTGGTGTGAGGTCGCTTGACGCTCAGTTTCGAGTGGTAGTGGTAGACCTCGCCGCCGAGCAACTCGCGGGCGGCGCCGACGATGCTCGCCGAGCGAGCCACGGCGCCGAACGGGTCGTCGCCGGGATCGTTCCAGATCGACAGCTCGGCCGCCCCGCCGCGCCCGTCCTCTCGGGCGACGGCGCGCCGTCGCAGGGCGTCGTCGTCGGCCAGCGTCCGTGTCAGCGCCTCGATCTGGCCGGCGGACAGGAGCCGTCGCTTGACGACGAAGCCGTCACGCTCGAACGCCACCTGATCGTCGCGGTCGAGCATCGAGTCACTGCATTCGGTCATGTCGTCGACGGTACGGATGCGGGCTTTGCTCCGACATGGAGCAGACCGTGAAGCACATGGACGATGCTGCGGGAGCCTCCGACCCCGGCCACCACGTCGTGGTCGTCGGTCGCTCCGACATGAACCGTCGCTACCAGATCGTCCGTCGCGGCGGCGCCCGCAGCTGGCTGTTGACCTGGACGATGAACGGTGCCGGCGAACTGGCCCACGACGACGTGCAGACGGTCTCCGGTCCTGGCGATCTGGTGGTGCTCGCCCCCGATGTGAACCAGCGGTACCGGACCGCTGGCGACCGATGGGACTTCCTGTGGGCCCACTTCCATGCCCACCCGGCGTGGCCGCCCCTGCTGCGAACGTTCGAGCTCGGCCGCGGCCTGTTCCGGATGCACATCGCCGGTCTCGAGGACCGGGCACGGGTGACGGCGGCGTTCGACCGAGCGTCGAGGGATGCCCGCCCCGACGCCGTCTCACTCGTCGAGCCGCTCACTCGTCTGGACGATCCGTCGGCCGACGGCACCGAGCGCGTCCGCGCCGGCGGCCCCGAGTCCGCGGATCTCCTGCTCAACGCGATCGAGGAGGTCGTGCTCGTCGCCGTGCGTGCCGGTCGGACGACCGGCGAGCGATCGGACGCCGACGGCATCCTCGCCGCGCGACGGGCGATCGCCAGCGATCCGGCGGCGCCGCACACCGTGGCCTCGCTGGCCGCCGTGGCGGCGATGTCGCCCTCGCACTTCGCCCATCAGTTCCGTCGGCGGATCGGGACCACGCCGATGGCCGCGCTGCGCGACGAGCGCCTCGCCCTCGCTGTGCAGTTGCTCCGGTCGACCGACATGTCGATCGCTCAGGTGGCGCGGGCGGTCGGCTACCGGGATCCGCTGTACTTCAGTCGGGTGGTGCACCGCACGCTCGGCGCGGCGCCGTCGGATCTGGCCGACGCCGAGCGCCGGACAAGATGTCAAGACAAGCTACGGTAGGGCCGATGTCAGACCAGGTGAGCAGCTTCGGTGAATGGGGGGTCGTCGACGGACTCCCGGTGTTCCACGAGACGGTCAGCCCGACCGATCCCGTGTGCACGTGGGATCCGGTGATCGAGCCGACGACCAATCGTCACTGGGCGGCGTTCGGCAACCGGCGCTTCCAGGCCATCGCCGACAACCACGGCACGCTCGCCATCTGGGACACGGCCACCTCGTTCCAGTGGCTCACCGGCGCCCTCGGCACCGGCGTGACCACCGTCGACACCGGCGGCGGTTCGTGGGCGACCGACCTGTCGCGCTGGCCCGACGCATGGTCCGCCGAACCGCCCACCCGCACGTGGGGACCGACGTGGTTCACGGTCCGCGGCACGTGCGACGGGATCGACATCGAACGGTCGACATTCGCTCCCGATGGCGATCTGCCGTGGCTGGTCGTGCGCGTCACGGTGGCAACCAGTCGTGCCGCGGTGCTGACGGTCGCCGAGGAGTGGACGGTGCGTCGGAGCGCGGTGGCGCCGTTCTTCGGCGATCGCAGCGAGCAGACCGGCGACTCCGTCGAATCGATCCGCTCGGTCGCCGCCGGCGATCGCGTGCGTTTCGTCGACGACACCGGCGCGCCGCAGCTGTCGTTGGTGTCCTATCAGCCGCTGACGCGGATCGACGGCGGGGAGCCGCGCGTGGAGCTCGATCTCGCCGCCGGCGAGTCACGGACGTTGTGGTTCGCCATCGGTCGCGAGGAAGAGGCTCCGCCGCCGACCGACCCGGAGGCGGAGTGGGTGCGGTCGCTCGACGCACTGCGGGCTCGGCTGCCGGTCGCATCCTCCGGTCGAGTTGCCGCCCTGCAGCGCGAGGTCCCGTGGCACGCGGCGATGCTGACGGGTGGCGCGTGCACGGACAAGGTGCTCGGCAACCACACGCTCGATCAGGCGTCTGCGTACAGCTTCCGGCTCGGCTTCAACGGCGCGGCACGTGATCCGCTGCAACACGCCCTGCCCCTCGTGTACAGCGAGCCCGACCTCGCCCTGTCCGTGCTGCGCAACACGTGCTCGTGGGCCACGCCGGACGGCGAGCTGCCCTACGCCCTCGACGCGCAGAAGCAGCGCATGACGCTGCGCTACCGGCCGTCGGATCAGGCCCTGTGGTCGATGTGGCTGGCGAGCGAATACCTCGCGGCGACGGGCGACGTCGCCGCCTTCACCGAGGCGCTCCCGTTCCATCCCTCGTGCGATGCCGAGCCGGCGCCCCTCGTCGACCACCTCTCGCGGCAGTACCGGCACCTGATCGACGTGGTCGGGGTCGGAGCTCACGGCCACATCCGCATCCTCAACGCCGATTGGAACGACTCGGCCCTCACGCTGTCGCCGCTCCCGCGCGACGTGATGATGAACGAGGGCGAGTCAGTCCTCAACTCTGCGATGGCGGCGTGGGTGCTGCCGCGATTCGCCGGCTGCCTGCGCCGAATCGCGTCCGCTGCCGAGGGCGACGCTTCGACGATGCTCGCCCTGGCCGACGACGCCGACCGCCGCGCCGACGACTGGCGCGACCTCGTCGCCGGGGAGTGGAACGGCCGCTGGTTCCACCGTGCCCTCGGACCCGGCGCGGTTATCGGTGCCGACGACTGCTGGCTCGAGGTGCAGCCGTGGGCGATCCTCTGCGGTGCGGCGACCGAGGACCAGGCCGAGCAGCTGCTGGCGACGATCGACGCCACCATGCGCGACGACTCGCCGGTGGGATGCCGCCTCCGCGGGCCGCGACCGATCAAGGTGCCGGCCGAGCGTCTACCGGGCCAGGGAACGTCCGGTGGCATCTGGTACTCGATCAACATGACACTGGCGTGGGCGGCGCGCGACGTCGCCCCGGACCTGGCGTGGGACGAGCTCGACCGGATGACCCTGCACGCTCACAGCAAGGCGTACCCCGATATCTGGGAAGGAACCATCTCGGGACCCGACTCCTACAACACGCCCGAATCGTCTCGACCCGGCGCCACATGGGCCTGGCCGTCGTCGCACGTGGCGATGCAGAGCTTCCCCGTGACGAACCTGCACGCCCACGCTCAGGTGCTGCTCACGTATCTCCGCCTGCTCGGCGTGGAGCCGACGGCGGCCGGGTCGCTACGGGTCGGCTCGGCCGACGACCGCTTCACCAGTTCGACGTTCTCGCTCGAGGGCGGCGGCCACGGCTGGCTCCAGAGCACGGGTCCAGTCACCGTCGCCACGCCCCACGGCGAGGTGAGCGGCTCCGGTCGCGTGACGTTCTGACCGCCGGAGCGCAATGCTCCGAAGTGGTCGCGGCGGAAGCGTTGCCAGCTTTCGCGATCAGCTCCAGAACGCCGAGATCGGAACGGCGAGCACTCGATCGGCGAGTTCGAACGCGTCCGGCCCGGTGTGGAGCACTGCGCCCGCCGCGAAGCGGTCGCCGATCTTCTCGCGAAGCCACAGGAGGTGCTTCGCATCGGATCTGGTTGGGGATGCCGTCGCCTTGATCTCCAGTCCGAAGACCCTGCGCCCCGCACGTTCGATGACGAGATCGACCTCCTCGCGGCCGCCCTTCGTGCGGGCGTGGAGCACCCGAGTCCGGCCTTCGAACGCGGCGACTTCGCTGCGCAGCTGCGCGGCAACAAAGGTGTCGAGTGTTCTTCCGAGCAAGTCGTCGTCGGCGATGACGGTCTCGGCCGACGCGTCCAGCGCAGCAGCCATCAGCGCGCTGTCGATGACATAGCGCTTGGGCGTGTGGGTCAGTGTCGACAGCTGGTTGCCGGACCACGCCGGCACGCGCTCGGTGATGTAGAGCGCCTCGAGGAGCGCGTCGTAGGTGTCGGCCGTTCGGCGATTGATTCCCGCCGCGTCGTAGAGGGTCTTGTGTTCGGGGAGGCCGGCGGAGCTCGCGGCCAGGACCTCGAAGTACCGGTCGAGCTTGAGTTCGTCGAGCCGGGCGATCTGGCGACTGTCACGTGTGATGAGCTGTTCGACGTAGCTGTCGATCCACTCGAACGTCGAACGTTGAGGGTTGATGGCCACGGCGGGAAACGCCCCGCGGACGGCAAGCGAGACGTAGTCGCGAAGGTCCAGCGGTACTGGCGGTCTGGCAAACTCGGCCGGGTCGGTGCGAAGCAGGCGGTCGAGAAACGTCGGTTGGTCACTCCGCGGTCCGCTGGCGTGGAGCTCCCGCTCGGTCAGTCCGTACATCCGCAGCCGGATGAGCCGACCAGTGCCCGGCCAGAGGTCCGCCTCCACCTCGGCGCGCACACTGCCGGTGAGGATGAAGCGTCCGGGGCGCGGGTCGTCGTCGACGGATCGTTTGACCGCGCCCAGTACACCGGGTACCTCCTGCCACTCGTCGAGCAGGATCGGCTCGGGTCGGTCTCGCAGCGCCGCGTCGGGGTCGGCCCGAAACGCTCCGGCCTGGGCCGGTTGATCCAGGCGCACGACCTCGACCGCATGCCGTCTCGCTGTCGTGGTCTTTCCCGCCGCCCTCGGCCCGTTCAGCATCACTGCGGGAAAGGCTGCGAGCAATTCGGCGAGTCGGCGATCAGCGAAGCGCTCCAGGTATGTCGGTGTGGTCACCACCGAGCACGACTCTACCGTTTTGGTACGTGGTCGAGTGCCTATTTGGCACAGCGTATACTGCCGCTCTGGTACCGAACGTCCGCCGTCAGGGGGCGGCGAGGATCCGTACCTCGACGGCGCCGACGTTGCCGCCGGTGGAGGTGTCGACGTCGAAGCGGAACGTCTGGCCGGTGGCGTCGATCGGGGCGACGTTGGGTTCCGCCGCGGTGGCGGCGGGGAATGGTCCGAACGTCTCGCCGTCATCGACCGTGACCGTGAACGTCTCGGTGATGGCGGTTCCGTCGAGCATCGACCGGGTGATGAACTCGACGCCGGCGACCTCGCGGGGTTCGGCGAGCTCGATCGTGATGAAGGCGTCGTCGCCGTCGCCGGCGCTCGACCACTCGGTGAGTCCCGAATCGTCGATGGCGTTGGTCGCTGCGTAGCTGTCGCTGAACTCCGAGCTGACGTCGACCACGGTGCCCTCGAGTGAGAGGTTGGGCCCGCGCTCGGCGGCGGTGTCGGCTGGTGCTGCGTCCGCTGCTTCAGGGATGGTGAACGTGTCCATGTCGGACCGGTAGATGGTGCCGTCAGCGGTGAAGCCCTCGACGACGAAGTAGTAGGTGGTTCCGGCGACGGCGCCCGGCAGGGCGACGTCGTGGTCGACGATGCCGGTGCCGTTCATCGACAGGCTGTTGTTGAAGTTGCCGAGCTCTTCGGTCGGGCCCCACACGATGGCGCAGATCATCGGCTCGGTGGTGGTGACGTGGAAGATCGCCCGCTCGGGGTTCGTCGGGTCGGCCTCGAACACGAACTCGCCCGCCTGCACCTCGGCGAACGGTCGAACCACCGTCACCGCCTCGGAGGTCGCCGTCGGGCCGTCGTCATCGCCAAGTGGCGTGAGAGTCAGCGCCAATGCGGCCATGGCCAGAGTCACCACCCGCCCTCCACCATGCCCGCGCCTCGCGGTCATTCTCATCGGACCAGTCTGCCGCTCAGCAGCGGCTCGACGTCACTCGCTGTCCGTAACGTCGACGCCGACCCGGCTGACCCGGTCGAGACGTGGCCGTACGAAGCGCTCGTGACCGCAATCGAGCGGGGCTCGGTGCACGAGTGGTCGCGGATCGTCGCGGCGATCCGACGCGACCCGTGGGGCGACGTCGCCCGCTCCGTCGACGACTATCTCCGCGACGCAGATCGATCGGGCGTCGCCGAGCTGCTACGGCGCGCCGTGTCGAACTCTCGGGCGGCCGCGGAGGACGCTGATCGCGCCGCCGTCGCCGCGAGGATCAGCGAACTGATCGGCGCATCGGGATTGACGGCTGCGCGGTTCGCCGCACAGCTGGGCACGTCGGCGTCGCGCTTGTCAACGTATGCGACCGGCAAGGTCATGCCGTCGGCGGCGTTGCTGATGCGCATGGAGCGGTTGGTGACCGCGATGAGCGATCGGCCCGCTGAGCGACCCTCCCGCTCATCGCGCTGACCGGCCGAGGCGGCCCGTCGAGTCACTGCGGGTGGGGTTTCGCCGCTGGGTGACGTTCGGGGTCGCGCCGGTTGATGCCGTCGGAGATCTCGCTGTCGTCGACTCGGTGCACGGTGCCGGGCGCGTCGTGTTGGTCAGTGGCAGACCGCGTCACTCTGTCGTTGTGCCGCCGAGCCTGTCGCTCGTCCAACGCGAGAGGGGGTCCGATTGCGGGGGTTCGTAGCCGGCGGGTACGGCCGACGGAACGTGTTGGGCGGCGACCGACAAGAGGGTGTGGACGTCGGGGTTGACGAGCATCACCGAGCCCACTGCGACGGTGGGAACGGTCTCGTTGCCGCCGGCGGCCGCGCGGACTTGGGCCGCCGCTGATGGGTCCTCCCAGATGTTCACGCGGCGATGAGGGACGGCTCGAGCATCGAGCTGGCTGAGCAGCGATGCGCAAAAGATGCACCCGGGCCGCCAGAACACGACGATCTCGTCCGACGTCATCGCGCCGCCCCCTCGATGCAGCAAGGGGTGGTGAGTACGGCATCGTCGATGACGAGGCGCAGGTGTTCGATGGTCACGGGCTCAGCATGGCATCGTGACCGGCCGCAGCCACGCCCGGCGCCGACGCCCGTGGCTGCGTTCATGTCATCCCACAGCGCCCGGATGGTCGCTGCTGGATGACGCGAACGCCCGTCCACGGCGGCGGCGACCGATCTCCCGGAACACGAGCTCGCGGGCGTTCAGTCGGCCGGCGCGAGGTTGAAGATGTAGGCCCGCCGGGGACGTGTCGCCGAGCGGTTGGGCGGCGTGTAGTGAGGCGTGCCGTAGGAGTGGATCGTGCAGCCGCCGGCTCGGAGTGGTGCGGCGACGGCGGTGGACAGGTCGAGCTGCGCCGCCGGGTCGTCGAGGGCGAGCAGGCGTCCGGGGTCGTCGGGATCGCCGGAGGCCACGTGGTGCTGCAACAGCGTGTGCTGCCGCCCGGGAACGAAGTGCATGCAGCCGTTCTCGGTGTCGACGTCGTCGAGCGCCACCCAGAACTGCAGCGCGCCGAGGGGCACGGCGGCGCCGGCGGGCGCGAACGGCAGCTCGGAGTACGACGCGTCCTGGTGCCAGGGCGTCTCGTGCGGATGTCCCGGCTGCTTGAAGATCAGCATGTCGAACTCGCGCCGGACCGGTCCGCCGACCAGCTGTCGGGCGATCTGCACGCCGAGCCGGAACGCCGGGTTGTCGGCGAAGACGGGGTGCGTGTCGGCCGGGCGCATCACCTGGCGCGTGAGGCCGCCGAGCAGCCGGTCGCCGGGCGCTCCGCCACCGTCGATCAGCTCGTCGTAGGCGGCGCGCAGGACCGGCAGCGCGTCGTCGGGCACCAGCCGGTCGACGACGGTGAAGCCGTCGCGGTGGAAGCGGTCGATCTGGGACTGGTCGAGCACCGGTGTCATCGGTCGGTCGCGCCTTCCTCGGCGGGGTACAGGTGGCAGGCCACCGTGCCACCGTGGGGGGCAGGGCGCATCACCGGACGGACGGTCTCGCACGTGTCGTGGGCCTGCGGGCAGCGGCCGCGGAACGGGCACCCGCCCGGGCCGACCGCACCGGCCGGCCCGGAGGCGATCAGCCGGGCGCGCTCCGTGCGGCGCTGGCGCTGCCGCGCGGGGTCGGGGACAGGCACGGCGGCGACCAGCGACCGGGTGTAGGGGTGCGCCGGCTCGCTGGCGACGGCGTCGGCGTCGCCGACCTCCATCAGCTGCCCGCGGAACATCACGGCGATGCGGTGACTGAGGTGGCGCACGATCGTCAGGTCGTGGGCGATGAAGAGGTACGCCATGGCGAACTCCTCGCGGAGGTCCTCGAGGAGATTGATGATCTGCCCCCGAGTCGAGACGTCGAGGGCGCTCACCGGCTCGTCGCACACGACGAGGCGGGGGTTGACGGCCAAGGCGCGGGCGATGGCGATGCGCTGGCGCTGCCCGCCGGAGAACTGGTGCGGGTAGCGGTCGGCGTGGGTGCGGTCGAGGCCGACGAGCTCGAGCAGCCTCTCCGCGTCGCGGCCGTCGGGCCCGTCCGCGGCGACCGAGACCGCCTCGTCGAGGATCGTCCGCACCGTGAGCGCCGGGTTCAGCGACGAGTACGGGTTCTGGAAGACGACCTGGAGGTTGCGGATGATCCGCCCCCGGTCGGTCGGCGCGATGCCGGCGATGTCGTGGCCCTCGAAGTCGATGCGGCCCGACGTCGGCGTCACGAGGCCGAGCACGGCGCGCCCCGTGGTCGTCTTGCCCGAGCCGGACTCGCCGACCAAACCGAGCGTCTCGCCGCGGTCGATCGTCAGCGACACGCCGTCGACGGCGCGGAACACCGGGCGCGGGCCGACGAACATGCGCCGTGGTCCGGTGAACTCGACGACGAGGTCGTCGATCGTCAGCAGCGGCTCGCTCACCGGTCCACCTCGGTGCCCGGCACGAGGATGCAGCGAGCGGCCCGGTCGTCCTTCCGGCGCAGCTCGATCGGCCCGGCGGAGCACTCGGGCATGGCGAAGGCGCAGCGCGGCGCGAAGCGGCACCCGGGCGGGCGCCGATCGGGCGCCGGCACCGTGCCGGCGATCGTGCCCAATCGGCCGCGGCCGCCCTCCTCGGGCAGCGAGGCCAGCAGCGCCTTCGTGTACGGGTGCTGCGGCGAGGCGAAGAGGTCGTCGACCGTGGCGTGCTCGGCGATCTCTCCGGCGTACATCACGATCGCCCGCTGGCACAGGTCGGCCACCACGCCAAGGTCGTGGGTGACGAGCAGGATCGTCAGCTGGCGCTCGACCTGGAGGCGGCGCAGCAGCTCGAGGATGTCGGCCTGGACGGTCACGTCGAGCGCGGTCGTCGGCTCGTCGGCGATCAGCACCTGCGGGTCGGCGGCGAGGGCGGCGGCGATCATCACCCGCTGGGCCATGCCGCCCGAGAACTCGTGGGGGTAGGCGCCGGCACGCCGCTCGGCGTCGGGGATGCCGACCTGCTCGAGCAGCTCGACGACGCGCCGTCGCACGTCGCGGCGGGACAGGTCGGTGTGCAGTTCGATCGCCTCGGCGATCTGGTCACCGATCGTGAACGCGGGGTCGAGGCTGCTCACGGGGTCCTGGAACACCAGCCCGACGACGCCGCCGCGCACCCGCTTGAGCTCCCGTTCGGGGGCGCCGACGATCTGTCGCCCGTCGATGCGGATCGAACCGGTGGCGCGTCCCGGTGCCGGGACCAGTCCGAGCAGCGACATGGCGGTGATCGTCTTGCCGCAGCCGGACTCTCCGACGAGGCCGACCACCTCGCCGCGCTCGAGTTGGAACGACACGTCGGTCACCACGTCGAGGGTCTCGCCTCCGGCATCGAGGAAGGAGATCGTCAGGCCGGCGACGTCGACGATCGCCGTGTCGCTACCGGCGGACGGGGCCGGGGTGTTCGGTCGGGCGGCGCGGCCGGGGCGGGGCGGGCGCCGGAGGCCGGCCCCGAGCTGGTCGCGGATGCCGTCGCCGAGCACGTTGAGGGTGAGCACGACGGCGCTGATGGCGAGGCCGGGCGGCAGGACGAGGAACGGCTGGCGGTGCACGTAGCTGCTCGCCTTGGACAGCATGCCGCCCCAGCTCGGCCGCGGCGGCTGGATGCCCACGCCGAGGAAGCTGAGCCCGGCCTCGGCGAGCAGGGCGATGCCCATGGTGAGCGAGATCTGCACGATCAGCGCCGGGAACACGTGGGGCAGCACGTGGCGGCGGGCGATCGTGCGTGTCGGCAGGCCGAGCGTGCGGGCGGCGTCGACGTACAGCTCGTGGCGCACGTCGACGCTCACGGCGCGCACGATGCGCAGGATGCCGGGGCTGAGCAGCACGCCCAGCGTGAGCATGGCGGCGACGAGGCTGTTGCCGAACACGGCGACGACGGCGATGATCACGATGAGCCCGGGCATCGACATCAGCCCGTCGGTGATGCCCATCGTCCAGCGCTCGAGGCGTCCGCCCCGCAGGCCGGCCATGAGGCCGAGCGGGAAGCCGAGGACGACGGCCACGCCGACGGCGAGTGCCGACGCGAGGAGCGACACCCGCGCCCCGTGCAACAGGCGCGACATCACATCGCGGCCGAGCTCGTCGGTGCCCAGCCAGTGGTCGCCGGTCGGCGACGAGAAGGCGTTGGAGAGGTCGTTCTTGATCGGGTCGTACGACGTCAGCAGAGGGGCGAGCACGGCGGCGAGGACGAGGAGGACGAGGAAGGCGAGCGGGATCGCCGTCGTCGGCCGGCGCCACATGCGGCGCCACCGCACGGACCGCCCGGCTGCGGGCGAGTCCGGCGTCGGGGTCGGCGTCGACGTGGGGGCCGGCTCGACGGCGACCGTCATCGGGCCCTCGCCTTCGGGTTGACCCAGCCGTAGAGCAGGTCGATCACGAGGTTGACGGCCACGACCACCACGGCTGAGAGCACGACGATGCCCTGGATCATCGACAGGTCGCGGCGTGACACCGCAGTGATCGCCAGCGACCCGATGCCCTGGATCGCGAAGACCTGCTCGATCACGACGCTGCCGCCGAGGAGGGCGACGGCCTGCAGACCGATCACGGTGAGCAGGGGGATGGCGGCGTTCTTCTGGCCGTGCTTGAGCAACACCCGCTTGAAGCTCATGCCGCGGGCGAGGGCGGCGGTGATGTAGTCGCGCTGGAGCACCTCGACGAGGGCGCTGCGCGTCTGGCGAGCGATGGCGGCGCTCGCCGACGAGCCGAGGGCGATGGCCGGGAGGATGAGCGAGCGGATCCAGTCGACGGGGCTCTCGGTGAGGGCCACGTAGCCGGTCGGCGGCAGCCAGTGCACCCAGCGGGCGAACGCCGTGACGAGGAGGAGACCGAGCCAGAAGTTGGGGACCGACAGGCCGATCGACGCCAGCGTCGTCACGGTGCGGTCGAGCAGGCCGCCGGGGCGGACGGCGGCGATGTCGCCGGCGGTGATGCCGAGGATCAGGGCGACGAGCAGCGAGACGAAGGTGAGCGACAGCGTCGCCGGCAGGCGGTCGAGCACGGCCTCCGACACGGGTTGGCTGGAGAAGAGCGAGGTGCCGAGATCCCCGCGCACGGCGTCGCCGAGCCAGCTGAGGTAGCGCCCGGTGAGCGGTTCGTTGAGGCCCAGCTGCTCGCGGATCCGTTCCACCTGTTCGAGCGAGGCGGTCTCGCCGGCGATCGTGAACGCCGGGTCGCCGGGCACGAACTGGAGCAGCACGAACACGCCGAGCGACACGACGATCAGCAGCGGGATCGTGGTGAGCAGCCTCCGCACGACGAGTCGCAGCATGCTTCAGCTCCTCAGAACTGCTCGAGGCGTGCCGAGCCCGCGCCGAGGCGTGCACCTCACGGTTGGCGCCAGGCACCAACCGTGAGGCGACACCCCGGCGCGAGCTGCCGGCGTCACGACTCGGCGGACCAGCCGTAGATCGACGGGACGGCCTGGTTCGGGTACGTCTCGACGCCTGACACGTTGGGCCCGACGAGGTAGACGATCGACTCGAAGTGGGTCACGAGGAACCACGCCTGCTCGGTGACGTGCTGGTTGATCTCGATGAACTTCTCGAACATGGCGTCCTCGTCCGGCGCGGCGACCGCCTCCTCGAAGAGGGTGGCGATCGTCTCGTCGGCGGTGTGGTACGGGTTGAACGACGAGTCCTCGAGCAGGAACAGCTTCGTCATCTCGAACGGGTGACGGCCGCCGAAGATGACGTTCGGCATCGGGTGGTTGCCGTCGAGCCACGTCTCGATGAACCCGGCGTCGATCAGCTCGATGTCGAGGGTGATGCCGATCTCCGACAGGTACCCGGCGACCGCCTCGACATACGTCTGGCGGCGGGCGTTGGTGGTGACGGGGATCGTGAAGCTCTCGACGCCCGCCTCGGCCATCAGCTCGCGGGCGAGCTCGGGGTCGTACGGGTACATCTGGTTGACCTCGTCGGTGATCGCCGGCGACCCGGGCGGGAAGATCTGCGTCGTCGTCTCGCCGAGACCGAGACCCAGCGTCTCGAGGATCGCGTCGCGGTCGACGGCGTGGTTCATCGCCTGGCGCACGCGCACGTCGGCGAGCTCCGGGACGGCGGTGCCGTCGCGGTCGGCGAGCGAGAACCCGACCCAGCCGACGAGCTCGGTGAGCACGTCGAGTCCGGCCGACTCGGCCGGCGCCGCCTGCTCGGCGGTGGCCGGAGCCATGTCGACCTGGCCGGCGATCACCGCGTTGAGGCGGGCCTCGGCGTCGGTCATGACGGTCAGCTCGAGGCGCTCGGCGCGCGGGATCGAGGGATCCCAGTAGTCCGGGTTGACGTTGAACACGTACTTGTCGCCGGGTGTCGAGGCGCCCTCGTCGTAGAGGTACGGGCCCGAGCCGACCGGCACGAGGTCGAGGTCCTCGTTGTCGAGGGCGGCCGGGCTGATCATCATCGCCATCACCGACGTCAGCTCCATGAGCAGCATCGGGTCGGGCGCCGACAGTTGGATCTGCACCGTCGTCGGGTCGACGACGGTGACCGACTCGATCGAGCCGATCAGCGCGGCGCGGGGACCGGTCGACTGGAGGCCGCGCTCGATGTTCGCCTTGACGACGTCGGCGTCGAACGCCTCGCCGTCGCTGAACGTGACGTCGTCGCGGAGCTTCAGCTCCAGCAGCGTGTTGGTGTCGTCGACGTACTCCCACGAGGTGGCGAGCATCGGCACGATCTCGCCGTCGGCGGTCATGCGCATCAGCGTGTCGTAGGCCGGCTGCAGGTACTGCAGGAAGTTGCCGATCTCCGACATGTGCGGGTCGAACGTCTGGCGGTCGACGAGCGTGGCGACGCGGACGGTGCCCTGCGGCTCGACCGCCTCGGCGGCCGGTTCGTCGGGCGCCGACGCCGAGGCGGCGTAGCCCCCGAGCGCCGACGTCGCGACGGCGAGTGCGGCGAGCACGGCGGCGCGCCGGAACGGATGACGTGATCTGGTCATTGTGGTTCCCCCTGTGTGGTGACTTTGCTCTGGTTGGAGACGGATGCGCCGTCGACGGCGACAGTGACGGACGTGCGCAGGTCGCGGCTCGACGCGCCGAACGTGACGGTGATCGGACCGTCGTCGACCACCCACCGGTGGCCGTCGGGGTCCCAGCGGGCGAGCTCGTCGGCGCGCAGCGTGAACGAGGCGGTCGCCGTCGCTCCCGGCCCGACCTCGACGCGGGCGAATCCCTGGAGCTGGCGCACGGGGCGATCGGCGTCGCTCTCCGGCCACGACGCGTAGAGCTGCACGACCTCGACGCCGGCGCGGTCGCCGGTGTTGGCGACGGGCAGCTCGATCACGACCGTGCCGGGCCCGGAAGCGGCGACGGTTGGTTCGCCGTAGGCGAAGGTCGTGTAGCCGAGGCCGTGGCCGAACGCGAACAGCGGCTCGATGCCGTGCCGGTCGAAGTGGCGGTGCCCGAGGTGGACGCCCTCGTCGTACACGACGTGTGGGCCGTCGTCGGGTTCGCCCTCGGCCGGGCCGGCCGAATGGTCTGTATGGGCGGCGCCGTCGGCGAGGCGGGCCGGCCACGTGACGGCGAGCTTGCCCGACGGCGACGCGTCGCCGAAGATCACGCCGGCCACGCCGCGTCCGAACAGCTCGCCGGGGTAGCCGGCGTGGAGGATCGCCGGGGCGTCGTCGGCCCACGGCATCGCCACCGGCGAGCCGGCGTTGACGACGACGACGGTGCGCGGGTTGCGGGCGGCGACGGCGCGCACCAGCTCGTCCTGACGTCCCGGCAGCTCGAACATGTCGCGGTCGCGGCCCTCGGTCTCCCAGAACCCGTCGAGTCCGACGACCACGACGGCGGCGTCGGCGGCCGCCGCGGCCGCGACCGCCCGCTCGAACAGGTCGGCGGGGTCGGGGGGCGTGAGGCCGACGAGCATCCCACCGAGCGGGGAGTCGGTGTCGCGGTCGAACTCGACGACCAGCTCGACGGTGCGGTCCGTCTCGAGAGCGAGATCGACGACCGACTCGGCGCTGCCCCAGCCGTACAGCGTGACGCCGGCACCGTCCGTCGAGCTCGTCGCCACGACCTCCTGCCCGTCGACGAGCACGCGGGCCGAGCCGGCGCTGGCGAGACCCAGGCGGTGCACGCCGTCGTGCTCGGCACGGAACGTCGCCGTGAGCCGGGCCGAGAAGCGGCTGGCGTCCACCAACCCGGGCACCGTGCCGTAGAAGTGCTGCGACATCGAGCGCACGTGGCGAACGGCGACGGGCTCGCCGGCGCAGCCGAGACGGTCGAACAGCTCGAGGCAGGCGCCGTCCACCTCGCCGTAGCGGATGCGCGGCGCAGCGAGCGGGGTGCAGTGCTTGCCGATGCGGCAGCCCGGCTCGTACACCACCGATGTCGTCGCCGGGTGGTCGGCGAGGCCGGCGAGCGGCGAGATCTGCCTGATCGGCGTGACCCGGGCGCTGCCACCGCCCTGGATCTCACCGGGGTCGGCGTTGGGGCCGATCACCGCGACGCGCAGGCCCTGCGGGAGCGGCAGCACGCCCTCGTTGCGCAGGAGGACGAGGCTCTCGACCGCGGCGCGATGGAGCATGTCGTCGATCTCGTCGTCCGACGGGGCGTCGTCGGGCGGCTCGGCGTTCGTGGCCCGTTCGATCAGGCGCACGACGTTGGCGGCCGCCGCGGTGAGGTCGTCGTCGGTCAGCTCGCCCTGCTCCACCGCCTGCACCAGCAGCGGGCCGCGGCGTCGTGGCGGGCCGGGCATCTCCAGATCGAGTCCGGCCCGCAGTGCAGCGACGGTCGAGCGGGTGCCGCCCCAGTCCGACATCACCAGGCCGTCGAAGCCCCATTCGCCGCGCAGGATCGTGCCGATCAGCCAGGCGTGGTCCGACGTCGGGATGCCGTTGAGCCGGTTGTAGGCGGTCATCACCGCCCAGACGCCGGCCTCGCGCACCGCCGCCTCGAACGGGCGCAGGTACGTCTCGCGCAGCGTGCGCTCGTCGATGTCGGAGGAGACGACGTGGCGATCGCGCTCGGACTCGTTGCCGACGAAGTGCTTGACGCACGCGCCGACGCCGTTGCGCTGGAGCCCGGCGATGTAGGCGACGGCGAGGCGGCTGGTGAGGTGCGGGTCCTCCGAGAACATCTCGAAGTTGCGGCCGCCGAGCGGCGAGCGCGGGAGGTTGACCGTCGGCGCGAGCAGGAGCCCGGCGCCTTTGCGGCGGCACTCGGCGGCCAGCGCCCGGCCGACGTCGCGGACGAGCTCGACGTCCCAGGTCGCGGCGAGCGTGCTGGCCGACGGGAAGCACACCGACGGATCGCCGTCGTAGATGTGGCCGCGGACGCCGTTGGGTCCGTCGCTGACGCGCAGCGCCGGCAGCCCGAGCTCGGGGACGTCGACGGTGTGCCAGGTGTCGGCGCCCGAGCTCAGCGCGATCCGCCGCTCGCGCAGCAGCTCGCTCACTCGCTCGTCCTCACCGATTCGCACACTTCCCCCATTCACTTTCAGACCTGTAAGCGTATTAGGGTTCTGAAAGTGAGGTCAAGGGGGCGGGTGCCGCGGAGGAGGTGCCCCACCACCGCAGGAGGGACCGCAACGCGCCGACACCGACACCGACACCGACAGCGGCATCGAGGAGCACCGTGAGCGTCGAGAGCACCCAGGAACGACGGGCGAGACTGAAGCAGGCACGGCGTCAGGAGATCCTCGACGCGGCGATCGAGCTGTGGGCGACCAAGGGCTCGCGCGGGACCGGCCTGGCCGAGGTCGCCGAGCGGGCGGGGATGACCCACGCCGGGGTGCTCCACCATTTCGGCTCGAAGGCCAATCTCCTGCTCGCCGTGATGGCCGAGCGCGACCGGCGCGACCGGGCGATCCTCCAGCCGTACTTCGACCGGGCCGACATCACCGACCTGTGGAGCCACTACCCGGAGGTCGCCAGGGCCAACGAGCGCGAGATCGGCCTCGCCCAGCTGTTCGTCGTGCTGATCGGCGAGAGCATCACGCCGAACAACGTCGGTCACGAGTACCTGCAGGACCGCTACCGCATCGTCCGTGACCGCACCCAGAAGATCCTCGAGACGGCGCGCGAGCGCGGCGACATCGACCGGTCGGTCGACTGCGCGGCGATCGCCTCGCAGATCGTGGCGTTCATGGACGGCGCCCTGATCCAGTGGCTGCTCGACCCGCAGCCGGGCCAGCTCGTCGCCCGGTACGAGACGTACTTCGGCCAGCTGGCCACGACGATCAGCCTGAAGACGACCGGCACCCGGCGGCGGAAGGCGGCAAAGTGAGCCGCCCGAACTTCGTCATCGTCGTGGCCGACCAGCTGCGCGCCGACGCCCTCGGCGCGTTCGGCCGCATCGACGCCCGGACGCCCGAGCTCGACGCCCTCGCCGCCCGCGGGACGACGTTCACCAGCGCCTTCGTGCAGCACAGCGTGTGCTCGCCGAGCCGGGTGTCGTTCCTCACCGGCTGGTACCCACACGTGCGCGGCCACCGGAGCCTGTACCACCTGCTGCGCCCGGACGAGCCCAACCTCCTGCGGGCCCTCAAGGAGGGCGGCTACCACGTCACCCACGTCGGCGAGCGCGGCGACACGTTCGCCCCGGGCACCACCGAGGTGAGCTGCGACGAGTACGGGTACCTCGAACGGCCGACGCCGACGCAGTGGGGCACACCGCAGGACGGGGAGCCACGCACCTACTACACGGGTCGCACCGACCCCACCGGCGTGCTCCACGTCGACGAGGCGGCCGTGCGCACCGTCGAGACGTGGCTGACCGAGCCGCCGCGCGAGCCGTGGGTGCTGTACGTGCCGTTGTTCTTCCCGCACCCGCCGTTCGGCGTGGAGGAGCCGTGGTTCTCGCTGCACGACCGCGCGTCGATGCCCGAGCCACGGCCGCGACCGACCGGGTACGAGCCGCTGTACATGCAGGCGCTACGCGACCGCTTCGGGCTCGAGCGCGTCGACCCCGGCGGCTGGCGGGAGATCGGTGCCACCTACGCCGGCATGGTGTCGCGGCTCGACGCCCACGTGGGCCGCATCGTGCGGGCGCTCGACGCGTCAGGCGCCGGCGGGTCGACGGTCGTCGCCTTCTTCAGCGACCACGGCGAGTACCTCGGCGACTACGGCCTGATCGAGAAGTGGACGTCGGGCCTCCACGAGTGCCTGCTGCGGACGCCGCTGCTGCTCGCCGGACCCGGCGTGCCGGAGGGGGAGCGGCGCGACCCCCTCGTCGAGATGGTCGACCTCGTGCCCACCGTCGCCGAGCTGGCCGATCTGGAGCTGCGGCACACGCACTTCGGTCGCAGCCTGCTGCCGTTGCTGGCCGACGAGGATGCGGCGCACCGCACGCACACGTTCGCCGAGGCCGGCTTCACGATCGAGGAGGAGCCGCTGCTCGAGCGGGCGCCGTGGCCCTACGACATCAAGGCCGGCATGCAGCACGAGGATCCGTTGATCGCCGGCAAGGCGGTCGCCGTGCGCACCGCCGAGTGGGCGTACGTGTGGCGCCTCTACGAGCCGCCCGAGTTGTACGACCGCGTCGGCGATCCCGGTGAGCTCGTCAACCGCGCCGGCGACCCCGACGTCGCCGAGGTCGAGGCCGAGCTGCGTGACACCGTGCTGCGCTGGATGGTCGAGACGGCCGACGTCGTGCCGTGGGAGGAGGACCCGCGCCGGCCCGCCGTCGAGCTGCCCGTTCCGGGTCAGGGCCGACGATGACGGCGCCTGCCGGCTCGGTCGGCGATCGCGCTCGTCAGGCCTGGCGGCGCGCCGGCATCCCAGTCGCCGCCTCGAACAGCTTGACGACGGCGCACGAGTCCTCGTCGCGGTGGTCGTCGAGGGCCCGGCGGTTGAGCTCGTCGACGGCGCGGCCGACCACGAGCGGCACGCCGGCCCGCTCGGCCACCTCCACGGCGAGCCGGTTGTCCTTGTGCATCAGCCCGACGGTGAACGTCGGCGTGAAGTCGCCGTCGACGATGCGCGGGGCGATGTCGCGGAACATCGGGCTCACCGAGGCCGCTCCGGAGTCGGCGACGACGTCGACGAAGACGCCGGGGTCGAGCCCCGCCGCGCTGCACACGGCGAGCGCCTCGGCGGTGATGCCGTTGATCGCGCCGAGCATCAGGTTGTTCATCAGCTTCAGCACGCTCGCGCTGCCCGACGCCCCGACGTGCACGACGCGCTGGGCGATCGTGCCCTCGAGGACTCCGGCGGCGCGGCGCACGGCGTCGGCGTCACCGCCACAGGGGATCGTCCACACACCCGCTCGCTCCGGCCGGCCGAGCACCGGCGCGTCGAGGTACGCCACGCCGGCCGCGGCGAGCGTCGCCGCCGCGGCACGAGAGGTCTCGGGGTCGACGGTGCTGAGGTCGGCGACGATCGAGCCGTCCCGCATCGAGTCGCGCAAGGTGGCGGTCACCTCGGCCACGTCGTCGGGGCCGCGCAGCGACAGCAGCACGAGGTCGGCGTCGGCCGCTGCCTCGGCGACCGACCCGCTCGGCGACGCGAAGTCGGCGAGGGCGGTCATCGCCTCGGCCGACACGTCGAAGCACCGCACGCGGTGGCCCGCGGCGGCGAGCGCCCGCACCGCCGCCGATCCCATCCGTCCCACACCGATCACCGCGATCTGCTCCACAGCTGCTCCCTTCGTGCCGACGGCCGAGCATGACAGCACCGATCGGCAGGCCGCAACCGACCGGTCGCGCGCAGCCCGCCGGCATCGACCGAACCCGAGGAGACGAACGAGATGAGCAAGCCAGTGCGCCTCGAGTACGGCGACGGCCACGTGAACGTCGACCTGCCCGACACCGCGGTCGTCGTCGGCCCCGAGCTCGGCCACGTCGAGCCGCCTCCGCTCGACGATCCGGTCGCCGCCACCCGCGCCGCGATCGGGGCACCGCTCGGCTGCGAGCCGATCGCCGGTCTCGTCGGTCCGGGGTCGACGGTGACGATCGCCGTACCCGACCGGGTGAAGGGCGGCGCCCACGCCACGGCGCACCGCCGGGTGACGCTGCCGATCGTCCTCGACCAGCTCGAAGCGGCCGGCGTGAGAGCTGCCGACATCAACGTGGTGTGCGCGATCGGCCTGCACCGCAAGAACCGGCGCGACGAGCTGGAGTCGTACCTCGGCGCCGAGACGCTCGCCCGCCTGCCCGCCGCCAACGTCGTCAACCACGACGCCGAGGACCCCGACGGCATCGTCGCCCTCGACGACTCCGAGTGCGGCGACGTGGTCGAGGTCAACCGGCGGGTCGTCGAGAGCGACCTCACCGTGCTGATCAGCCACGCCGCCGGCAACCCGTACGGGGGGTTCAGCGGCGGCTACAAGATGCCGGCGACCGGGCTCACGACCTGGCGCTCGATCCGCTGCCACCACAGCCCGCGCAGCATGTACCGCGACGACTTCGTGCCGATCTCGACCGACAGCCACTTCCGCGACCAGCTGCGGGCGATCGGCCAGCGGATCGAGTCGGCGATGCCGCGCCCGTTCTTCACGATCGACGCCGTGCTCGACAGCCGCTCCCGCCAGCTCGGCGTGGCCGCCGGGCGGATCCCCGACGTCGAGCAGGCGACGTGGCCGCTGGCCGGCGCCCGCACCGAGATGACCGTGCCCGGCGACCCTGCCGACGTGCTGATGATCGGCATGCCGCGCAGCTTTCACTACGGCAACGGCATGGGCTCCAACCCGATCCTGCTGGCGCAGGCGATCGGGGCCTCGCTGGCTCGGGCGAAGCGGGCGCTGCGGCCCAACCCCGTGGTGATCGCCACCTCCGTGTGCGACGGCTGGTTCAACGAGCACGAGTTCCCGTGCTACCGGGCCGTCTACGACCTGCTGCAGACCGTCGACCGCCCGTCGGACATGGTGCGCTTCGAGGACGAGGTGGCGACCGACCCCGAGTGGGTCTACCTCTACCGGTTCCACCACGGCTACCACCCGTTCCACCCGTTCTCGATGGTCTACATGGGCGGTCTCGCCCGCGAGCTCGCCGCCGCCGTCTACGTCGCCGGTGCCACGTCGCCGGGCTACGCCCGCGGCATGGGCGCCATCCCCGTGCCGTCCGTCGATGCCGCCCTCGCCGAGGCGGCCCGGCACGTCGGCAACGACCCGAAGGTCCTCGTCGTCCCCGAGCTGTCGAAGCCGGCGTTCCACCTCACGGCCGCGCGCGCCTGACCGAGCGGGCCACGCCGCGGGCCGCTACCGACCGGCGGGGTGGCGCACGGGTCGGACGCGGTCGGCGAAGGTGCGGAGGCCGGCAGCGTCGACGGGCGAGGTTCGTCCGCCGCGCTGTCGATGGGCACGGGGCGAGTGGCCGTAGTGGTGACGGAAGCGCCGGGAGAAGTAAAGGGGGTCGTCGTAGCCGCAGGTTCGGGCGATCTCCGTCACCGTGAGGTTGGTGCGGAGCAAGAGCTCGTCGGCGACGTCGAGGCGAGCCAGTTCGAGGGCGGTGGCGAGGCTGACGCCGGCGTGGCGCTTGCACAGCCGGGTGAGGTGCTCGGCGCTGACACCGGCGACGTCCGCCAGCTCGCCGAGCGAGATCGCCCGGACCCGGCGCGACCATTCGTTCCGCACGTGGTCGAGTGCCGTGGCGAGCGGCTCGGGCTCCGCGGGCGGGGCGAGGTCGGGTAGCGAGCCGGCGACGAAGATGCGCAGCACGGTGGCCACGGTCCGTTCGACCTCGTCCGGCGTGGCCCCCGGGGTCGCCGCCAACCAGACGAGGTAGTCGAGCAGGGCCGGCAGAGGACTCGGGGCGATGGCATGACGCCTCACCGACGGCCAACCGTCGCTGTCCGGTCGCGGTGTGAGGTCGAAGTGGACGTACCCGTGGATCGTCGGCTCGTCGGCGATCCAGCGCAGGTGGTCACGCATACCTGGCCGGGCCAGCAGCAGTACCCCCGGCTCGAGCGTCACTCGCTCGTCGAGGTCGAGGTGCTGCCACTCGGCGCGGCCTCGCACGACCCAGACAAACTCGAAGTCGCGCAGCGTGCGCGGCCCGAAGGTGGCGCCCGGCGGATACGTGAACAGGGCCGGACGCACGTTGACGGTGACCCGGCCGATGTCAAGATCATCCAGGTTTTCGTGTGTCTGGTCTCTGGTAGTGCGGCCGATCTCGCGGGATCCTAGTCAGATGGTGACCACATCGACCGCGCCCACTCAGTCTCCGGCGAACGTGCGGCCCACCTCGGCCGACGCCGGCTCCGACCGGGCGGCCGACTACCGACGCGACGGCTTCGTCATCATGCCCGGCGTGCTGACCCGTGACGAGGTCGACGCTCTCCTCGACGAGGGGACGCGCATCGTGCGGGGCGAGCTCGGCCCGGTCGAAGGCCTCGCGCCGGCCGACCCTGGGGAGCCCGACGGCGAGGTGATTCGTCGGTACGCGTGCATCCACTTCCCGCACAAGCTGTCGCCGGTGATGCACGAGGCGCTGGCGCATCCGCGCATCGTCGAGGTGCTCAACACGCTGATCGGCCCCGACGTCAAGGCGATGCAGTCGATGTTCTTCACCAAGGGCGAGGGCAAGCCCGGGCAGGCGTGGCACCAGGACGAGTACTTCATCCCGACGCGGGACCGCTCACTGACGGCTGCGTGGATCGCCCTCGACGACGCGTCGATCGACAACGGCTGTCTGTGGGTCCTGCCCGGCTCGCACGCGCCCGGCGTGATCTACCCCGCCGGCGAGCATCACGACGAACGCTTCGACCAGTCGGTCGAGGCCTACGGCTTCCCCCACGCCGACGCCGACGCCGTCCCCGTCGAGCTCGCCGCCGGCGACGTGTTGCTGTTCGACGGGCATCTGCTGCATCGCTCCCTGCCCAACACGGGTCGGGCCGGCATGCGCCGTGCACTCGTCAACCACTACATGAACGCCCACTCGATGCTGCCGTGGGGTCCGCCGCCCCCCGACGTCCACGCCGGCCGCTGGGACTACCGCGACATCGTGGTCGTGTCCGGTGAGGATCCGTACGCGTTCAAGGGCACCGTCGACGCCTCCCGACCCCACGTGCGGGCGGCAGTTCAGCCCGGTGGCACCGACGGCTGAGCGTGGCGTCCGACCCGCGTCAGAACTGGGCGACGCCGCCTCGCTTGACGTACTCGGCCCGGTACTCGAGGGCCAGCTGCTTCTGCCGGGACTTCGACAGGAGCTTGCCGGCGAGCTGAAACGTGCCGTGCTCTTCCTCGTCGAGGTGGTCCCGCACCTCTTCCGACAGCTGGCTGGCGAGCTCGGCGAACGTCTCGGTCGTCGGGTCGACGCCGCGCAGCTGTTCCACCAGCTCCTCGGCCTTGTGGTGATCGGCCAGCGCGTGCCGGCTGACGGACAGTCCGGCGTCGTCGAGGAGCAGCGGGACGTAGAGGTGCCGCTCCTCGGCGGTCGCGTGGGCGTCGAGCTCCTTGGCCAGGGCGAGGAACGCTGCCCGCCGGTTGTCGGCCGACGCCCGACCGTGCGTCATCTTTCGGGTCAACGAGCGCTGCACCTCGTGGCTCGACCGCAGGTCCTCGAAGATCGTCATCTCACTCCTTCAGCGTTCGGCATCGGGTCGCCCCGGTCGGTGACCGTACTGGAACGCCGGGGGCACGAGCGGTGTCTGCTCTGAATGAGCGAGCGCATTTGCTCTATGAACGAGAGCATTGCAGTGGCCGTCATCTGAACGGCTCGGGCGGAGCGACACCGCCGTCACGTCACACGGCGGGTGGCGACGCGCTCGTCGATCGTCGAATCGCAGTATCGGTCCGGGGAGCGGGCGTCGCCCACACGGGCGGCGCGCCGGCGACGTTGAGCATGATGGAGTACAGCGACGTGGTGGCCGTGACGAACAGGCGATTGCGCTTGAGTCCGCCGAACACCAGGTTCGAGACCGGCTCGGGCAGCACGAGCTTGCCGAGGAGCGTGCCGTCGGGATCGATGCAGTGCACGCCGTCGCCAGTGGCGGCCCAGATGCGGCCGAGAGCGTCGAGGCGGATGCCGTCGAGCACACCGGAGTCGTTGGTGTACATCACCTCGCCGGTGGCGAGGTCGTCGCCGGTCACGGCGAGGCGACGGATGTGGTTGCGCCGCGTGTCGGCGACATAGAGGGTGGACTCGTCGGCGGAGAAGGCGAGACCGTTGGGCCGCTCGAAGTCGTCGGCCACGACGGCGAGGTCCCCGGTCGCCGGATCGAGGCGGTAGACGTGGCAGCCGTCGAGCTCGCTCGGGGCAGGGTGGCCTTCGTACACGGTGTCGATCCCGTACGACGGGTCGGTGAACCAGATGCTGTCGTCGCTGCGCACCACGGCGTCGTTGGGACTGTTCAGGCGGCGGCCCTCGTGCTCGCTGGTCAACACCGTCCACGAGCCGTCGTGCTCGAGGCGGCTGACGCACCGAGGCCCTTGCTGGCAGACGACCAGCCGGCCGATGCGGTCGAGCGTCTGACCGTTGGCGTACCCCGCCGGCTCGCGCACCACCGTGACGTCGCCGGTGCGTTCGTCCCAACGGAGCGTGCGGTCGTTGGGGATGTCGTTGACGAGCACGTAGCGCCCCGCCGGCACGTAGACCGGACCTTCGGCCCACCGGCACCCGAGATGGATCTTCTCGACGACGCTGTCGCCCCCGTAGCGATCGAACCGCGGGTCGCAGGACTCGAGGACTGCCGGGATGGTGGACGTGGTGCTCATGGGCGGGTGTTCCTCCTCCGCAACGCCGTCGTGTGACGGCCCCGACACTCGCGCCGCTCGAGGGTCACGCGCCAGCTCGACGCGCTACTGGAACTCGCCGGCGTAGAGCGCGGCGCAGAAATCGGCAGGTGGCATGACGAGGATCCCGTCGTCGGTGCGCCGAGGGCGCGGCTCGAGGCAGACGATCACTCGCTGTCCGGTCTCGGGGTGATCGCGGGAGAGCTCGCGGAGTCCACGCAAGTGCGTGTTGGTGACCCGCTCGGTCGCTTTTGCGTCGACGGCGAGCCGAAGGTCGTCGACGACGAAGTCGACCTCGATGCCACTCGGCAACCGCCAATACGAGAGGGTGGCGTACTGGTCGGTGTAGGCGCTCCAGGCCGTCAGCTCGTGGAAGAGCCAGTTCTCGAACGCCTTGCCGTAGAGCTCGCCGCCGCGTTGGACCGTGCCCCGACGGGCGAGATGGCCGGCGACGCCGACATCTGCGAAGTAGAACTTCGGCGCGGCGATGACCCGGCGCTTCGGTCGCTTCGTGTACCCGGGCAGGAAACGCCCGACCAAGGTGTCGACGAGGATGTCGAAGTACGCCTTGACGGTCGGGCCCGACACGCCGCATTCCCGGGCGACGTTGGAGAAGTTGACGAGCTCGGCGTCGCAGAGCCCGGCGACGTTGAGAAAGGTCGAGAACGCCGGCACGTTGCGCACCAGCGCCTCCGCCGCGATCTCTTCGCGCAGGTACGTGGCGACGTAGGCCTCGAGACGCCGACGCGGTCGATCCGACCCGTTGAGATGCGGCAGTGTCCCGTGATTGAGCATGCGGTCGAGGTCGAAGTCGCCGGCGAGCTCATGCGCCGTCAGGCCGTGCAGCTCGAGGGTGATCGCCCGGCCGCCCAAGAGGTTGGCGCCTCCGCGCCGGACCTTGCGAGCGCTGGAGCCACAGAGCGCGAATGTCGTGCCGCTGTTCTCGATGAGCCAGTGCACCTCATCGAGGAGTTGGGGAACCTTCTGCACCTCGTCGATCACGACGTGGTCTGCCGGCCGGGCCGCCAGCTCCTGGCGGAGCCGCTCCGGTCGTTCCACGTAGCGCCGGTATTCGTCGGCCTTGAGGAGGTCGACCCAATGGGCCTGCGGATAGGCGCCCCGCAACAACGTCGACTTGCCGGTTTGTCGCGGACCCCACAAGAAGAACGAGTTCTCTCCCGCGCCTGGAAGTCGCAGGACTCTCTCAAACATCAACTTTAGATTATCATGCATATCTAAGGCAGCAGCAGTCATTCGTACGGCTGCGGGAGTCCTGAGAATGTCCGGTCGTCGTCGACCGAGAGGTTGCCGGCCGCGTCAGCCGGCGAGCTGGCGCTCGAGACGGTCGAGCACCTCGTAGCACGGGAGCACCTGGGCGACGCTGCTGTTCGGCTCGCGTCCCTCGGTGATCGCCGCGAAGAACTCGCGGTCCTGCAGCTCGATGCCGTTGGTGGAGACGTCGACGCCCGACACGTCGATCGGCTCGTCCCGCCCGTCGACGAGGTCGTCGTAGCGGGCGACATAGGTGCCGGTGTCGCCGATATAGCGGAAGAACGTGCCGAACGGCCCGTCGTTGTTGAACGACAGCGACAGCGTGCAGATCGCCCCCGTCTCGGCGCGCAGCTGGATCGACATGTCCATGGCGATGCCCAGCTCGGGATGGATCGGACCCTGCATCGCGTGGGCGTCGACGATCGGGCTCTGCGTCTGGTAGGCGAACAGGTCGACGGTGTGGGCGGCGTGGTGCCACAGCAGGTGGTCGGTCCAGCTGCGCGGCTGGCCGAGCGCATTGGTGTTGGTGCGGCGGAAGAAGTACGTCTGCACGTCCATCTGCTGGATGGCGAACTCGCCGTCGCTGACCCGGCGATGGATCCACTGGTGGCTCGGGTTGAAGCGCCGGGTGTGGCCAACCATCGCCACGAGCCCGGTGCGTTCCTGGGTCTCGGCCACGCGGCGGCCGTCGGCGAGGGAGTCGCAGAGGGGGATCTCGACCTCGACGTGCTTGCCCGCCTCGAGGCAGGCGGTCGCCTGCTCGGCGTGCAGCTGCGTGGGCGTGGCGAGCACGACGGCGTCGACGTCGTCGCGGGCCAGGCTCTCGGCAAGGTCGGTGGTGACGTGGTCGATGCCGTAGCGCTCGGCGACGTCGCGTGTCGGCTCGAGGGTGCGGCCGACGACGGACACGACGCGGGCACCGTCGATCTGCGCGATGGCGTCGAGGTGCTTGATGCCGAAGGCCCCGGCACCGGCCAGCGCGACGTTGATGGTCATGAAGCCTCCGCGAGGACGAGATGGCCGACGGCCGTGTTGCTCGCCGGCACATGGTAGAAGCGGTGCTCGACCGACGGCGGTGCACCGCCGGCGAGGTCGGCCATGGCGCCGCGGGCGATCAGCCACATCACCAGCTCGATGCCCTCCGAGCCCGCTTCGCGGAGGTACTCGATGTGCGGCTTGGCAGCAAGCGCTTCGGGATCATCGATCAGCTGGTCCATGAAGGCGTGGTCGAAGGCCGAGTTGATCAACCCGGCGCGCGGGCCCTGAAGCTGGTGGCTCATCCCGCCGGTGCCCCAGATCTGCACGTTGAGCGGCTCGTCGTACGACTCGATCGCCCGGCGGATGGCCTTGCCGAGCGCGAGGCACCGCCGTCCCGACGGCGGCGGGTACTGCACGACGTTGACGGCGAAGGGGATCACCGGGCACGGCCAGGCGTCGGGCTGGCCGAACAGGAGCGAGAGCGGCACGGTGAGGCCGTGGTCGACGTCCATCTTGTTGACGAGCGTGAGATCGAAGTCCTGCTCGATGACGGACTGGGCGATGTGGGCGGCGAGCTCGGGGTGGCCGACGACGTCGGGCACGGGCCGGCGCCCCCAACCCTCGTCGGCGACGGCGAACGACGGCGCGAGGCCGATGGCGAACGTCGGGATGATCTCGAGGCTGAAGGCGGTGGCGTGATCGTTGAACACGAGGAACACGACGTCGGGCGTGTGCTCGCGCATCCACGTCTGCGACGGTTCGTAGCCGGCGAACAGCGGCTGCCAGTACGGCTCGCCCGTCCTGCCCTGGTCGAGGGCGGCGCCGATCGCCGGGACGTGCGACGTGTACACCGACGCCGAGATCCGCGCCATCAGTCGCCCCACTCGCTGGTGTAGCGATTGCCCTCGATCGGCCGCCCTCCGGCCACCATCATCGCCCGGTACTCCTCCTCGCTCATGCCGGTCATCGACCCGGCCATCTGCTGGAAGCTCAACCCGTCGGTGGCGCCGATCTTGGCGAGGAAGTAGATGTTGCCGCCGAGGCCGATCATGCGGTTCATGTCCCGGTCGAGCACGGCCTGCTTCTGCTCCTCGGTCATCGGCCACTCGTCGAGGTAGGCCCGCTCGTCGGCCTTGAACCGCTCGCGGTTGACCACCTGCATCAGCGACATGCAGAACTGGTTGAGCCAGTACCCCTGGCGGGACCGGTCGGCGTCGAACACCGTGGTGCCGGGGATGTCCGTGTACGGCTTGTCGATCATGCCGATCCCTCCGATCGGTCGGCGCCTCCCAGGCCATCGTGGAGACGCGGGGCGGGACTCATCTGACCGCCACCGGGCTGCCGCCACGCGCCCACCACAGGCTGAGCCCGGCGAGCGTGCCGAAGCCGAGATAGGCGGCGGCCATCGGCGTCGCCGACCCGTCGATGGTGGCGGCCACCAACGACGACATGATCGCCGCGCCCATCATCGACATCGTGCCGATCAGGCCCGATCCCGTGCCGGCGAGGGCCGCCAGCGGCTGCATGGCGAGGCTGTTGGCCATCGTCAGCACGAGGGCGTGGAGGGCGTTGAGCAGCCACAGCAACGCCAGCCAGACCCAGAAGTTGGGATGCCCGTCGGCGCGCACGGTGACGGCGAAGAACACCCCACCGAGCACCACGTACGACCCGACCACGCCGCCGATCAGCCTCGCCGTGCCGTAGCGCGGGGCGAGGCGGGACATGCCGAGGTTGACGGCCGCCTGGATGACCGCGCCGAGCGCGAAGCACACGGCGAACAGATGCTCGCGGTCGAACACGTCGTCGAAGATCAGCTCGGACGAGCTGAGGTACACGTAGAACGCCGTGAACTCGAACATCAGCACGAGCCCGTGACCGAGCGCCCAGCGAGAGGCCAGGATCGTCCGGCCGCTCTGCGCCGTGCGGGCGAACGTGAGCGGCAGCCGGCGGTCGTCGGTGAGCGTTTCGGCCACCGTGGTCGTCCACAGCGCGATCGCCACGGCGATCCCGGCGGCGAACACGAAGATTCCCTGCCACGGCCCGATCGCCAGCAGCCCTTCGCCGAGCAGCGGGGCCACCGCCGGCGACAGCTGGAAGAACAGCATCACGAGCGACACGACCCGGGTCATGGCGTCGCCCGAGAACCGGTCGCGGGCGATCGTCAGGCTCATCGCCCGTGGCGACGCGGCGCCCAGGCCCATCACGAAGCGACAGATCACCATCACCGTCACGCTCGGTGCCAGCGCCGAACCGACCGCGCCGAGGGCGAACAGTCCGAGCCCCGCCGTCACCGCCGGCTTGCGGCCGAAGCGGTCGGCGAGCGGCCCGTAGAAGATCTGGCCGGTGCCCAGCCCGAAGAGGTAGATCGTGACGATCAGCGACAGCCGCGTCGAGTCCTCGGGCAGGTCGTAGGCGACGCGGATGTCGCTCAGGCCCGGCAGCACCACGTCGATGCCCATCGCGCTCAACCCGGCGAGCGCGCCGAGGAAGGCGATCAGGCCGCGTTCGCCGTGCCGTGACCGCTGCGACGTCGGCGTTGGTGTCGACACCGACATCGGACGATCGCCCACCGGTCACCGTGGCGCGGTCCCGGCGTCGCGGATCAGCCGGGCCACCTCGGCGCGGAGCTCGACGAACTCGGGCGTGGCCTTGGTGTCGATCTGGTCGCGGGGCCGGGGGATGTCGACGGCGATGTCGGCGATCACCCGCGAGGGCCCGGCCGAGAGGACCAGCACCCGATCGGCGAGGTACACGCTCTCGTCGATGTCGTGGGTGACGAACAGCACCGTCTTGTTCCGCCGGGCCCAGACGTCGAGGAGCATGTCCTCGAGCGAGGCACGGGTCTGCGCGTCGACCGACGCGTACGGCTCGTCCATCAGCAGCATCGACGGCCGGTAGGCGAGCGCCCGGGCGATGGCCACGCGCTGCTGCATCCCACCCGACAGCTGGCGCGGGTACTTGCGCTCGTGGCCGGTGAGCCCGACGTCGGCGAGCGCCTGGGCGACGCGAGCCGAACGCTCGTCGCGCGGCAGGCCGGCGTCGCGCAGCGGGAAGTCGACGTTCGCCGCCACCCGCAGCCACGGATACAGCGAGCGGCTGTAGTCCTGGAAGACGAGCGTGAGGTCGTGCGGGACCGACGAGATCACCTCGCCGTTCACAGCGATCGTGCCCGACGACGGCCGCATGAGACCCGAGACGCAGCGCAGGAGCGTCGTCTTGCCGCAGCCCGACGGCCCGACGATGGAGACGAACTCGCCCGCGCGGACGGAGAAGGAGATGCCGTTCAGCGCGGTGTACTCGTCCTTCGTGCCGCGCCCGTACAGATGGTGGACGTCGGCCACCTCGAGCAGGGCCGGCGCGAGCGGCTCGGGATGGTCGTTGGCGATCGGGGTGGCCATGTCGTCTTTCGTCTCGGAGAACTCGAGGCTCACACGTTGCTCCATCTCAGCACCCGTCGTTCGACGGCGACCAGCAGTCCGTTGAGCAACGTGCCCACCAGGCCGAGCACGACGATGCCCGCCCAGAGCTCGACGTAGCGGTACTGCCGCGACGATTGCAGGATTCGGAACCCCAGTCCATCGGTCGCAGCGAAGAGCTCGGAGATCACCATCAAGATCACGGCGATCGACATCGAGATGCGCAGGCCGGCGAAGATCTTCGGCGCGGCTGCGGGCAGGATCACGTGGGTGATGCGGCGGCGCCAGCCGATCTGCAGCACCGCGGCCGTCTCGAACTGCTGGGGATCGATCGCACGCACGCCGTCGATCGTGTTGAGGAGGATCGGCGGGAACACGCCGACGGCGATCAGCACCACCTTCTGCACGTCCTCGATGCCGAGCAGGATGATGAACAGCGGCAGGAACGCCGGCGGTGGTACGGCCCGCACGAAGTGGACGATCGGTTCGACGTACTCGCCGAAGCGGCGGGACCGTCCGATGGCCACACCGATCGCCACCGACCCGGCGGCGGCCAGACCGAAGCCGAGCAGCAGGCGCTTGAGGCTCGGCCCGAAGTTCTCGCTCCACGACTCGCCGAAGTTCTTCAGCCAGTCGTTCCACACCGATTCGAACACCGTGTCGGGCGTGGGGAAGAACAGCGAATCGGCCCGGGCCGTCGCCCACCACCAGAACGCCAACAGCGCGCCGAGCGCGGCGAGCCGGACGAGCACGTCGGTGGCGTGGGTGCGGAGCCACCCTGCGGGCCGGGTCCCGGCTCCGCTCATGTCGTCGCCGCCTGCGCGGTCCAGGCGAAGCGCCAACGCTCGATCGCCCCGAACAGGAGATGCATCGCCAGGCCGATCAACCCGGTGACGATGGTGAACGCGTAGGACAGCTTGAGGTCGCCGAAGCTGCGAGCGAGCTCGAGCTGGATGCCGAGGCCGTTGGCGCCGCCGGCGACGATCTCGGTGCTGACGGCGAGAATCAGGGCGACCGACGCGGCGATGCGGATGCCAGTGAAGATGAACGGCGAGGCGGCCGGCAGGTGGACCCGGCCGAGCGTCTTCACCCACCCCATGCCGAACACGCGCGCCGTGTCGGCGCCGACCGAGTCGACGTGGTGCGTGCCGTAGATCGTGTTGAACAGGATCGGCCACACGCACGCGTAGACGACGAGGGCCACCTTCATCTCGGTGCCGCGGCCCCACACGAGGATCGCCAAGGGAATCAGGGCGACCGACGGGATCGGCCGCAGCAGCTCGACGATGGTGATCGCCGCCTTGTACGCCCACGTGGACAGGCCGAGCACGAGCCCGACCGGCACCGCCACCAGCGTGGCGATGCCGAGACCGATCAGGCAGGCCTGCATCGTGGCCCAGAACGCCGACCAGAACTCGCTGCGGCCGAGCAGCGACACCGTCTCGCGGATGATCTCCGATGCCGGCGGCAGGTAGTCGGGCGTCACCAGCTCGGCCCGCGTCAGCAGCTCGAGGGCGACGAACAGCACGATCACGCCGACCGCTCCGCGGACCCACGATCCGGGGATGCGGAGCGGCCGGCGTGACGTCATTCCCGACTCACCGGCGTCAGCCGGCGACCGTGCTCGCCGGTGTGTCGGCGGCCATCGTGTCGGCGGCCATCGTGTCGGCAGCTGTGCCGTCGGAGGCACCGTCGGTGACCGAGCTCGGCGGCGGGTTGTCGATGATCATGTCGGCGACCGACACCTCCTCCTCGATCAGCCCCTGCTCGAACATGAAGTCGGACACGATCTGGAGGTACTCGACGTCGAGGCCGGCCACCATGTTCGGGTAGTTGAGCGCCGCGGCGAGCTCGGGCGTGGCGTTCGTGTAGGTCTGCACGATGGCGGCCAGCGCGCCCTCCTCGTTGACGGCGATGTCGGTCGCCTCGGCGAAGGCGGCGTTGAAGGCGGCGAGCGTGTTGGGGTTCTCGGCCGCCCAGTCGGACGTGACGAACCAGCCGGCGACCGGGAAGTTCTCGAGGCGGGCCGAGAACATGTCGACGATGAGGTTGGCGTCGAGCGTCTGGCGGGCGATCGTGCCGAACGGCTCGACGACGGCGATGACGTCGACGTTGCCGGTCTCGAGCGCCGCCACCATGTCGGGGAAGCCGATCTCGACGAGCGTCACGTCGTCGAGGGAGAGGCCGGCGTCGACGAGGTGGGCCTCGACCGCCATCTGCACGATGTTGTCGAGCGTGTTGACGGCGATCGTCGCGCCGGCGAGGTCGGCGGGCTCCTCGATCCCCGAATCGGGCATCGAGTAGAGGCCGGCGAACAGGTCTCCCGAACGGACGGCCTCGGACGAGATGAGGATCGGCAGCCCGGCCTGGACGGCGGCGATGCCCGTCGGGTAGCCACCGAAGGCGAGGTCGATGTCGCCGGACTGCAGCGCCGGGATGGCGGCGGCACCGCCGGCGGCGAACTCGGTGGTGACGTTGAGGCCGTAGTCCTCGAAGATGCCGCGTTCGAGGCCGATGAAGACCGGTGCGACGTCGGCGATCGGGATGAGGCCGATCGTCAGGTCGGTCTGTTCGAGCTCGCCGATCTCGGGAGCGGGAGCTTCGGACCCGGCGGACTCGGTGCCAGCCGCTTCCGTGCCGGCGGGTTCGGTGTCGGTGGGCGGTGCCGTCGTGGCCGCCGCCGTGCCGGCCGCGGTGACGGCGGTGAGCAGTGCAGCGGTGAGCAGCACGAAGCCCCTGCGCGATCTGATCATGGTTCCCCCTGTGTCTCTGTGACGGCCGGTTGGCCCCCAGACGGCGAGCGCCAGACGCTGTCAGAAAGTCACCCTAGACAAGCGCCGAACGATTGTCCACAATCTTGTAGACAACTTCGGCCGACCGACCCGTCGAGCCACGAGAGGGAATCGATGTCACGACTCAGCCCACCGTTCCGTGCCGACCACGTCGGCAGCCTGCTGCGTCCGCCGGCGGTGCTCGAGGCCCGCCGGCGGTGGGCGGCCGGCGAGATCGACGCCGCCGAACTGCGTGGCGTGGAGGACGAGGCGATCGCCGCGATGATCGTCGACCTCGAGGCCACGGGGATGCGCAGCATCACCGACGGTGAGTTCCGGCGGGCGTGGTTCCACCTGGATTTCCTGGAGCAGCTCGACGGCGTCACGGTCAGCGGCATGATCCCCGCCAGCTCCGACGCCGGCGAGACCGTGCACCAGGCGCCGCCGAAGATCACCGTCACCGGCAAGCTGCAGCACCGCCATCCGATCCAGGTCGACGACTACCGCTTCCTCGCCGCCCACACGTCGCAGACGCCGAAGGTGTCGATCCCCTCGCCGACGATGGTGCACTTCCGCGGCGGCCGCGGCGGCATCGACATCGAGTCGTATCCCGACCTCGACGGCTTCTTCGACGACCTGGCCCAGTGCTACCGCGACGAGATCGACGCGCTCTACGCCGCCGGTTGTCGCTATTTGCAGCTCGACGACACCAACCTCGCCTACCTGTGCGATCCGGTGATGCGGCAGGGTGCCGTCGACCGCGGCGACGATCCCGACGAACTGCCGCGCACCTACGCGGCGCTGATCAACCACGCCCTCGCCGGCCGCCCCGACGACCTGACGGTGGGCATCCACCTGTGCCGGGGGAACTTCCGCAGCAAGCACTTCGCCAGCGGCAGCTACGAGGCGGTCGCCGAGGTGCTGTTCAACGAGATCGACGTCGACGCCTACTTCCTCGAGTACGACGACGAGCGGTCGGGCGATTTCGCCCCGCTGCGGTTCTTCCCCGCCGACAAGACGCTCGTCCTCGGGCTCGTCACGTCGAAGACCCCCGAGCTCGAGGACCCCGACGAGCTCAAGGCGCGCATCGACGAGGCCGCCGCCTACGTCGATCTCGACCAGATGTGCCTCAGCCCGCAGTGCGGATTCTCGAGCACGGTCGAGGGCAACGAGATCACCGAGGCCGACCAGTGGGCCAAGCTCCGGCTGGTGGTCGACGTCGCCGGTGACGTGTGGGGATGAGCCGCCGGCGCGTGCTGGCGATCCCCGGGCTGCTCTCCGACGAGTACGTGTGGCGGTGCCAGGTCGCCGCGCTGGACGGGCTCGCCGACGTGGTGGTCGCCGACGGCAGTGATCACGACGACCTGAGTGGCATGGCCCGCGCCGCACTGCACGTGGTGAGCGCGGACGACGAGCCAGTCCACGTGCTCGGCCACTCGATGGGCGGCCGCGTCGCGCTCGAGGTGTGGCGGCTGGCGCCCGAGCGCGTGAGGACCCTGGTGCTGCTCTCCACGGGCGTCCACCCCGTGGCACCCGGTGAGTGCGAAGGACGCCAGGCGATGCTCGACCTCGCGGCCGAGGGCATGGGCGCGCTCACCGACGCCTGGCTGCCGCCGATGGTGCATCCCGACCGCCGCGGCGACGAGTCGTTGATGGCCCCGCTGCGCGAGATGGTCGGCCGCTCCGATCGGGCCCGTCACGCCCGGCAGATCACCGCCTTGCTCCGGCGTCCCGACGTCACCTCGCTGCTCGGCACCATCACCGTGCCGACGCTGGTCGTCGTCGGTCGACAGGACGAGTGGAGTCCCGTCGACCAGCACGAGGACATCGCCCGCCGGATCCCCGGCGCGGTGCTCGAGGTGGTCGAGGGCGCCGGGCACTTTGTCACCGTCGAGCAGCCCGACGTGGTCGCGGCGCTGCTCGTCGACTGGGTGACCCGGCACGGGGGAGCGCGATGAACGGCATCCGCTGCATGCTGATGCGCGGAGGCACGTCGAAGGGCGCCTTCTTCGTCGCCGACGACCTTCCCGCCGACGAGGCCTCACGAGACAGCGTGTTGCTCCGCGTGATGGGATCACCCGACGTCCGCCAGATCGACGGCGTCGGCGGGGCGACGCCGCTCACCAGCAAGGTCGCCGTCGTGGGGGCCAGCGCCCGCGACGGCATCGACATCGACTACCACTTCCTCCAGGTCGGAGTCGACCAGCCCACCGTGAGCGACCGCCAGAACTGCGGCAACCTGCTCGCCGCCACGGCGCCGTTCGCCATCGAGCGCGGCCTCATCGAGGCGCCCGGTGGGACCGAGGCCGCGGTGCGGGTGTACATGGTGAACACCGATTCGGTGGCGACGGTGACGGTCGAGGTGCGCGACGGCCGCCCGGAGTACCGCGGCGGCACGGCGATCGACGGCGTGCCCGGCACGGCGGCGCCGGTGCGCATCGACTTCGAGGACGTCGCCGGCGGGACGTGCGGCGCCCTGCTGCCGACGGGGAACGCGGTCGACGTGATCGACGGCGTCGAGGTGACGCTGATCGACAACGGCATGCCGGTCGTCGTGATGCGGGCGAGCGATCTCGGCATCGCCGGCACGGAGTCCCCGGCCGAGCTCGAGGCCGACGCCGCCCTGCGCGGCCGCCTCGAGTCGATCCGGCTCCGAGCCGGGCACCTGATGCACCTCGGTGACGTCGCCGACACGACGGTGCCGAAGCTCACGATGGTGTCGCCACCGACGGCAGGCGGCGACGTGTCGACGCGCACGTTCATCCCGCACCGATGCCACGAGGCGATCGGCGTGTTCGGCGCCGTGTCGGTGGCGACGGCGGCGCTCCTGCCCGGTACGCCGGCGGCGTCGGTCACCCGGCCGGGAGCGGGCTCCGGCGGGACGCTCGTGTGCGAGCACCCGAGCGGCTCGCTGACCGCGACGATCGACGTCGATGCGTCGGGCCCCAGCCCTGTCGTCCGCCGCGCCGGCATCGTCCGCACCGCCCGCAAGCTGATGGACGGCACCGTGTTCCCCACCGAGTACAGAGACACCGAGTCATGAGCGCGGGCGAGCCCAAGGCGATCCCCGGACCGCACCCGGATCCGCACGCGCCTACCCGGTGGACGCCGCCGGCCGGCGCCACCGACGCCCACTGCCACATCTTCGGGCCCGCCGCGCGCTTCCCGTTCGCCGCCGACCGGGCGTACACCCCGCCCGACTCGGGCATCGACGACTTCGAGCGGCTGCAGGAGCGCCTCGGTCTGTCGCGAGCGGTGTTCGTGCAGGCGTCGTGTCACGGCACCGACAACGCGGCGATGGTCGACGCGCTGCGACGCGGCGCCGGCCGCTACGCCGGGGTGGCGATGATCGACGACTCGTTCACCGACGCCGACCTCGCCGCCCTGCACGACGCCGGCGTGCGCGGCACCCGCTTCAACTTCGTCGCCCACCTCGGCGGGGCGCCCGACCTCGACACGTTCTGGCATCTCGTCCACCGCGTGCAGCCGTTCGGCTGGCACATCGTGTTGCACTTCGACGCCAAGGACCTGCCCGAGCACGCCGAGCTGCTCGACCGCATGCCGTGCCCGTACGTGATCGACCACATGGCGCGGGTCCCGACAGCCGGTGGTCTCGACCAGGCGCCGTTCCAGGCGCTGCTCGAGCTGATGCGTGACGACCGGGCGTGGGTGAAGATCTCCGGCGCCGAGCGGCTCACCGCCGACGGACCGCCGCCCTACGACGACGTCGTGCCGTTCGCCCGGGCGCTCGTCGCCGCCGCACCCGATCGCGTGCTGTGGGGCACCGACTGGCCGCACCCCAACGTGCGCCACATGCCCGACGACGGCGACCTCGTCGATCTGCTCGTCGACTTCATCCCCGACGAGACCCTCCGCAGGCAGGTTCTCGTCACCAACCCCGAACGCCTCTACGACTTTGCCTGACACGGCGGCGAACGGTGAGCTCAGACGGCAGGTATCCGTCGTCTCCGCTCACGCATCGCCGGCGCTGTGGTAACGGATGGTGCCAGGCACCATCCGTTACGCGTCCGTGCGTCGCGGCGCGCTTGCGGGCACCATCCGTGACGCGTCGGACGTGGCGGCGAACTGTGAGCCATGGCGCCAGGATTCTGCTCTCTCGGCTCACACTTCGCATGGCGACGGTCGCCGATGAGGCGGGCGTTCGCCGAACGGTGAGCGCTCCATGCAGGTATCCGTCGTCTCCGCTCACGCATCGCCGGCGCGGTGGTAACGGATGGTGCCAGGCACCATCCGTTACGCGTCGGTGTCAGGTGAGGGCGTTGGCGAGGGCTTCGACGGCGAAGGGGGCGACGGTGTCGCGTGCCGACCAGATGACGACGTCGACGCCGGATTCGAAGAACGGGGCGGCGTGGTCACGGAGGGCCGACGGATCGTCGCCGGAGGCGAAGGCGAGGTGGATCGAGCGGGTGATGGTGGACTGGTCGCGGCCGACGTCGTCGCAATGGCGGCGCAGCTCGGCGTCGTGGGACAGCCAGTCGTCGGGGTCGGTGGGGAACGTCATGTCCCACTGGTCGGCGAAGCGCGCCGCCGTGCGCAGCGTGCGCCGCTTGCCCTTGCCGCCGACGACGATCGGGATGTGCTCCTGTACGGGCCGCGGTTCGCACCACGCCTTCTCGAGCTGGAACCAGGTGCCGGTGAACGTCGTCTCCTTCTGGCTGAGCATCGAGGCGATCACCTCGATGCCCTCCTCGAAGCGATCGGACCGCTCGCGAAGCGTGCCGAGCGGGATGCCGTAGGCGTCCGACTCCATGAAGTTCCACCCCGCACCCATGCCGAGCGCGAACCGGCCACCGGAGATGTGATCGAGCGTCGCCGCCATGTTGGCGGTGACCGCAGGGTGCCGGTGATGCATGCCGTTGACCATCGAACCGATGCGCAGGCGCGACGTCGCCTGGGCCAGCGCGCCGAGGATCGTCCAACCCTCGAGGTTGGGTCCGTCCCACGGTTCGGCGAGCGGATAGAAGTGATCCCACACCCACGCCGACTCGAACACTTCGAGCTGATCGGCGCAGCGCCACAGATCGAGCAGTTCGGTCCACGTGATGTGGTGGGGTGGCGTCTTGATCGCGTAGCGGGCCATTCGTCCGTTGTAGCCCGGGAGTAGGATTGTTGACAATATGGCCGCCGTCAGCGACGCCCTGCGCAACGACATCCTGAACGGTGAGTTCCCGCCCGGCGAGCGGCTCATCGAGCTGCAGCTGGCCGAGCGCTACCGCGTCGGGCGGGCGGCGATCCGCTCGGCGATCGTCGAGCTCAGCGCCGAGGGGCTGGTCGCCCACGAGACCAATCGTGGTGCCACGGTGCGGCGCATCTCGCTCGCCGAGGCCATCGAGATCGCCGAGGCGCGCGGCGCGCTGGAGTCGCTGCTCGCCCGGCGGGCGGCCGAGCGGGCGACCGACGCCGAGCGCGAGGAGTTGGCCGGGATCGTGACCGAGATGCGCGCGGCGGTGGCCGGCAATCGCCAGACGGCGTACTCGGAGCTCAACCGCGTGCTGCACCGGCGCATTCGCGAGATCAGTCGCCACGAGACGGCCGCCGAGTTGGTGGGGATCCTGCGCAATCGCGGCGCCCACCACCAGTTCCGCTTGGCCACGATGCCCGGGCGGGCGTCCGACTCGCTCCCGCAGCACGCGGCCATCGTCGACGCGATCATCCGCGGCGACGGCGACGCGGCGGCCGAGGCGATGCACGGCCACCTGCTCTCCGTGCAAGACGTGCTCCGCTCCTGGGCCGAGCACCACTGACGCTGGCCGACCGCCTGGTCGCGGCCGCCGCGATGAGTTTTGGCGGCGCATACCGCTGGCCAGGCTCATCGCAACGGGTGCGGTGCGGTCAGTCGATGTACTCGACGCCGAGCTCGGTGAGCTTGGCCCGCAGGCCGTAGATGTCGACGCCGAGCTCGCCGGCGGCCAGCCGCTGCCTCGTCGCCGCCTCCTTGGCGAGGCGCGCCCGCGTCTGGTCGAGCGCCCACGCCGCCTCCGGCACGGGGACGACGACCACGCCGTCGTCGTCGGCACACACCACGTCGCCGGGACCCACCGTCACGCCGCCGAGCACGACGGGCACGTTGACCGAGCCGGGCGTGGCCTTCACCGTGCCCTGGCACGACACGTGTTGTGCCCACACCGGAAAGCCCATCGCCCGCAGCTCCCTCGTGTCGCGCACGCCGGCGTCGATCACGAGGCCGCGCACGCCGCGGGCGGCGAGCGACGTGGCGAGCAGCTCGCCGAACATCCCGTGCGTCGACGGCGCGGTGTTGACCACCACGAGGACGTCGCCGGGCTGGCACACCTCGACGGCGGCGTGGATCATGATGTTGTCGCCGGGGTGGCTGAGCACGGTGATCGCCGACCCGGCGATCCGGGTGTCGCGCTGAATGGGGGTGATGTGAGGGCCGACGTAGCCCCGCCGCCCGATCGCCTCGTGCACGGTCGCCGTGCCCGCTTCGCCGAGCTCGTCGATCACCGACGGGTCGGCGCGTTCGATCGTGCGGACGACGACGTGGCGGTTCACGGCAGCTGGGCTCCCTCGGTCGGCGCCGGCAGCTGCAGGCGGGGGTAGACGCGACGCACGTTGCCTTCGAAGATGTCGCTGCGCTGCTCGTCCGACAGCGCGGCGCGGTCGATGTAGCGCTTGGTGTCGTCGTAGAACTCGCCGGTGTCGGGGTCGGTGCCCTTGACCGCGCCGACCATCTCAGACGCGAACAGGATGTTGCGCGTCGGGACGACGTCGACGAGCAGGTCGACGCCCGCCTGGTGGTACACGCAGGTGTCGAAGAAGACGTTCTCCATGAGGTCGCCGAGCGACGACCAGCCGGCGTCGAGGTTCTCCTCGGCCATGCCCTTGAACCGTCCCCAGTGGTACGGCACGGCGCCGCCACCGTGGGGGATCACCCAACGCATCGTCGGGAAGTCGCGGAAGAGTCCCGACGTGAGCGCCTGCATGAACGCCGTGGTGTCGGCGCCGAGGTAGTGCGACCCGGTGGTGTGGAAGTGCGGGTTGCAGGCCGCGCTGACGTGGATCATCGCCGGCACGTCGAGCTCACACAGCGCCTCGTACAGCGGCCACCACTCCCGGTCGAACAGCGGCGGGCCGTTCCACAGCCCACCCGACGGGTCGGGGTTGACGTTGCACCCGACGAACCCCATCTCCTCGACGCACCGCCGCAGCTCGCGCACCGACGAGGCGACGCCGGCACCGGGGGACTGGGGGAGTTGGCAGACCGGCACGAACTGGTCGGGGTAGAGGTCGCACACCCTGCGGATGAGGTCGTTGCAGTGCTCGGTCCAGAAGCGGCTGGTGTGCTCGTTGCCGATGTGGTGGCCCATCCACGAGGCGCGAGGCGAGAACAGCGTGACGTCGATGCCCCGCTCGCGCTGCAGCCGCAGCTGGTTCGGCTCGAGCGCGGCCACCAGCTCGTCGTCGGAGATCGACAACGACCCGCGCGTGCCGACGTGGTCGGGATCGGCTGCCAGCGCCGCCTTCTGGGCGTCGCGATAGGCGCCGAGCTGCGCCGGCGCCGTGGTGAAGTGGCCGTGGCAGTCGACGATCATGCTCGAAGCATGATGGCGCTGCCCTTGCTCGATTGTCAACAATCTTGTAGACCATTGCTGTGTCGCTCGCCACCGACGTCGTCATCATCGGAGCGGGCCCGGCGGGGACACTCTTGTCGCACGCGCTCCATCAGGCGGGAATCGCGTCGGTGGTCGTCGAGCGGGCGAGTCGCGACCACGTGCTCGGGCGGGTCCGCGCCGGCGTGCTCGAGTGGGGCACGGTCGAGTACCTGCGCCGGCTCGGTCTCGGCGAGCGGATGGACCGGGAGGGGCACGTCCACGGGGGGCCGGCGATCGCCTGGGGCGGGCGCGATGTGCTGACGATCGACATCCACAAGTACGTCGGTTCGAACTTCATGTCGTACGGCCAGACGATGATCCAGGAGGACCTGTACCTCGCCGCCGATCGGCGCGGCGCCGAGATCTTCTTCGAGGCGTCCGATGTCGAGCTGCACGACGTCACCTCGGCCCGACCGTCGGTCACGTTCAGTCGTGATGGTGAACGCCAGCGCGTCGAGGCCGACTTCGTCGTCGGCTGCGACGGCTTCCACGGCGTCTCCCGTCTCACCGTCCCGGCGTCGGTGCTGCGGACGTACGAGAAGGAGTATCCGTTCGGCTGGCTGGGGATCCTGTCCGAGACGCCGCCGCTGGAGGACGTGGTCTACGCTCATCACGAGCGCGGCTTCGCCCTCGCCTCGCGGCGCAACCCGATGCTCAGCCGCTACTACGTGCAGTGCCCGCTGACCGACTCGGTCGACGACTGGCCCGACGATCGCTTCTGGCCCGAGCTGCTCACCCGACTCGGGCCCTCCGTGGCCGCCGGCGTGGTGACCGGGCCGTCGATCGAGAAGTCGATCGCCCCGCTGCGCAGCTTCGTCGCCGAGCCGATGCGCTACGGCAACCTATTCCTCGCCGGCGACGCCGCCCACATCGTGCCGCCGACCGGCGCCAAGGGTCTCAACCTCGCCGTGTCGGACGTGTACTACCTCGCCCGTGGCTTCGCCGCCCACTACGCCGACGGCGACGACCACTATCTCGACGGCTACTCCGACATGGCCCTGCGCCGGGTGTGGGGGGCGGTGCGATTCTCGTGGTGGCTGACGACGCTGCTGCACCGGTTTCCCGACCAGACCGACTTCGACCTGCGGGCCCAGGAGGCCGAGCTCGACTACCTGGCCTCGTCGCCCAACGCCCAAGCGGCGATGGCCGAGCAGTACGCCGGCCTGCCGTTCGAGGACTGACCGCCCTGCCGGAGGTGAACACAGCCCGCAACTGCTGCGGGTCGTGAACACAGCCCGCACCGGGACGGGGTGTGTGGTGAGCGTTGGCCGCAGCCGGTGCGGGTGGTGAAGACGGCCGGCCGGGGCGGGGAGGTTGTGGTGAGCGTTGCCCGCAGCATGTGCGGGGAGTGAACACAGCCGGCGGGGTCGGGAGGTGTGCGGTGAGCGTTGCCCGCAGCTGGTGCGGGTGGTGAACACAGCCGGCGGGGCCGGGAGGTGTGCGGTGAGCGTTGCCCGCAGCTGGTGCGGGTGGTGAACACAGCCGGCGGGGCGGGGAGGTGTGCGGTGAGCGTTGCCCGGAGCAGGGGCGGATGGCGAACACAGCCGGCGGGGCCGGGCGGTGTGCGGTGAGCGGTGCCCGCAGCAGGTGCGGGGAGTGAACACAACCGGCAGGGGCGCTACCCGGTGAGGCCGAGCATCCTGATGGCGTTGGCCTTCATGACGAGCGGGCGGACCTCGTCCTTGATCTCGAGGTCGGCGAAGCTCGCCATCCAGCGGTCGGGCGAGATCACCGGATAGTCCGAGCCGAACAGCACCTTCTGGCGCAGCGGCCCGTTGATCGCCCGCACCAACTGCGCCGGGAAGTACTTCGGCAGCCAGCCGGACAGGTCGATGTAGACGTTGGACTTGTGGGTCGCCATGGAGATCGCCGCGTCCTGCCAGGGCACCGACGGGTGGGCGAGGACGATGGTGAGCGACGGGAGGTCTGCGGCGATGTCGTCGAGGAGCATCGGATCGCTGTAGCGCAGCTTGATCCCACGACCGCCGGGCAGCCCGGCGCCGATGCCCGTCTGGCCGGTGTGGAACACCGTCGGCAGCCCGGCCTCGGCGATCGCCTCGTAGATCGGGTAGTAGCGCACGTCGTTGGGTTCGAAGGCCTGCAGGCTGGGATGGAACTTGAAGCCTTTGGCGCCGGCGGCGACGAGGGCGCGGGTTCGTGCCGCGGCGTCGTCGGCGAGGGGATCGACCGAGGCGAACGGCACGAGGATGTCGGCGTGGTCGGCGCAGCGCTCGATGATCTCGAGGCTCGACAGCGCCGGGTGGCCGAGGGCGGTCGTTGCGTCGACGGTGAACACGACGGCGCCGATGCGCCGGTCGCGGTAGTAGGCGGCGAGGTCGTCGACGGTCGGCGTGCGGTTGTCGGTGCCCTTGAAGTAGGCGGCCGATGCGTCGAGCAGCTCCTGATCGAGCGCGCAACATCCGTGGGCGTCCTGCTCGACGTGGACGTGCGTGTCGATGGCGACGAGGGCATCGAGGTCCCAGCTCATCGACGCCGCTCCTCGGGCAGGTGGGCTGCCGCAGCCTTGGCGACGATGAGCTGTTCCAGCAGCCGGTCGCGGTCGTCGGTCATCGCCGCCTCGTCGATCCCGGCCAGCTCGGCCTCGACGCCGGCGACGACTGCGGCCTTGAGCTCGGGGGTCCACGCCGGGGTGCGCATCGTCTCCCACCACTCGACCATCGGGGGGCCGAGGTGCTCGACGACGTGGGCGATGCCGCCGTCACCACCCGACAGGTGCTGCGTGGCGAACGGCCCGAGCAGCGCCCAGCGCAGTCCGGGACCCGAGGCGATCGCCCGGTCGATCTCGGCCACCGACACGACGCCCTGCTCGACGAGCCAGTAGGCCTCACGCCACAGCGCCGCCTGGAGGCGGTTGGTCACGTGGCCGGGAAGCTCGGCGCGGATGTGGATCGGCGACTTGCCGATCGACGAGTACCGGTCCATCGCGTCGCCGATCACCGCGTCCGACGTCGCCGCACCACCCACGACCTCCACGAGGGGAACGAGGTGCGGCGGGTTGAACGGATGGCCGACGAGCACCCGCTCGGGGTGGTGTGCACACGCGCGCTGCAGCTCGGTGGGCATCAACCCCGACGAGCTCGAGGCGATCACCACGTCGCCTCCGGCGGCCGCGTCGATCTGGCGGTAGAGATCGAGCTTGAGGTCGAGACGCTCCGGCGCACTCTCCTGCACGAACGCCGCGCCGTCGACGGCATCGGCGAGGCTCGCCGCCATGCCGACGAGATCGGGCGACGCGCCGTCGGCGACCAGCCCCTGCCGTTCCAGCGACGGCCAGCAGCGATCGATGGCCGCCCGCAGCGCACCGGCGGCGTCCGGCCGCGGGTCGGTGGCCCGTACCTCGTGGCCGTGGGCGGCGAACAGCGCCGCCCAGCTGGCGCCGATCACCCCCGTCCCGACGATGGCGACGTGCGCCATCAGCGTGGCCCGCGTTCGTCGTGCGATGAGCGATGAGGCCGCCAGCCGGCCCGGTCGCTCATCGCGTCCGGGACGCCGCGGCGGGCGATGAGCGATGAGGCCGCCACGTGGCCCTGGCGCTCATCGCGCGGATGCCATCGGTCGGACATCAGCGCCCCTGCACGGCCGCGAGGCAGTCGTCGAGCACGTCGGGGTTGGCCATCGCCTGGCGTGACACCACGGTGGCGATGTCGGCGCCCTGGAGGATCTTCTTGACCGGCAGCTCGAGCTTCTTGCCGGTCAGGTTCCGGGGCACGCCGGCGACGGCGACGATGGTGTCGGGCACGTGCCGCGGTGACAGGTCGTCACGCAGGGCGGTGCGGATCGTCCGGGCGAGCTCGTCGTCGACCCGATGGCCGTCGGCGTGGTCGGTCTGCACGAGCAGCACCAACTCTCCCATCCCGCCGGACGGATCCTCGAGGTGCACGACCAGGCTGTCGGCGATCTCGGGCAATTGCTCGACGATGCGGTAGATCTCGGCCGTGCCGATGCGGACGCCGCCGCGGTTGAGCGTGGCGTCGGAGCGGCCGGTGACAACGCTCGTGTCGTGGTCGGTGAAGCGGACCCAGTCGCCGAAGCGCATGACGCCGGGGTAGTGCTCGAAGTAGGTCGCCCGGTAGCGGGACATGTCGGCGTCGTCGCCCCAGAAGCGCACGGGCATCGACGGCATCGGTTCGGTGATGACGAGCTCGCCGAGCTCGCCGACGACCGAGTTGCCCCGCTCGTCGAACGCGTACGCCGCGACGCCGAGGCACTTGGCCGAGATCTCGCCGGCGTAGACGGGAACGATCGGGTAACCCTGGAGGAGACCGGTGCACACGTCGGTGCCCCCGCTGCCGACGTACAGCGGGGCGCGGTCGCCGAACTGCTCGTGGGCCCACACGAAGCCTTCCGCCGGCAGTGGCGAGCCGGCGGCCGCGAGCAGGCGCAGCGAGCTCAGGTCGTAGTCCTTCGCCGGGGTCGAGCCCTGCTTGGCGCAGTTCATGATGAACGCCGGACCGAGGCCCATCATCGTCGGTCGCGTCTGCTCGGCGATGCGCCACTGCGTGTCGAGATCGGGGGCCATCGGGTTGCCGTCGATGCACACGATCGACGCGCCGGTCAGCAGCGCCGACACGAGCGCGTTCCACATCATCCACGCCGTCGTCGTGAACCACATCAATCGGCTGCCGGGTCCGAGGTCCCAGCTGAGGGCGTGGTTCTTGTAGGCCTCGAGCGTGATGCCGCCGTGGCCGTGGACGATCGCCTTGGGCAGGCCGGTCGTACCCGAGGAGAACAGCACGCACAGCGGGTGGTCGAAGGCGACCGGCACGGCGTCGATCGCCGTCGCTTCGCGTGTGAACTCCTCCCATGGCTCGGCGCCGTCGACGACGCGACCGTTGTACGGCAGGGCGACCGTGTGGCGCAGCGACGGGATCGCCGCCCGGACGGCGGCGACGCGTTCGCGGACGTCGATGTCGCGGTCGCCGTAGCGGTAGCCGTCGACGGTGAGCAGCACCGTGGGCTCGAGCTGGCCGAAACGGTCGATGACGGCCTGCGGGCCGAACTCGGGTGCCGCCGACGCCCAGATCGCGCCGAGGCTCGCCGTGGCCAGGAACGCGGCAACCGTCTCGGGGAGGTTGGGCATGTAGGCGACGACCCGGTCGCCGTGTTGCACGCCCGACCGCACGAGGCCGGCACGGATGCGGCCGATGAGGTCGACGAGCCCGGCGTTCGTGTAGGTCACCGTGTCGCGTGTCTGGGAGACGCCGATGACGGCCACGTCGTCCTCGCGGCCGTCGACTGCGCGCAGGAACTCGCCCGCGTAGTTGAGGCGGGTGCCGGGGAACCACTCGGCACCCGGCATCTCCCGCCGGCCGAGCGTCGGGCCGACCGGCGTGGTCGATCGGGCACCGAAGTAGTCCCAGATCGATCGCCAGAAGGCGTCGATGTCGGCGACCGACCATCGCCACAGGGCGGCGTAGTCCTCTGCCTCGATGCCGCGTTCGGTCGCCAGCCAGTCCATGTAGCGGCCGATGCGCGACGTGCGACGCACGTCGGGGCCGGGCCGGTACAGCACCTCGCCGTCGGTCACCGTCACGGCGTCGCCCCAGGGGTCGTGGTCGTTGCTGCCACCTTGCTGGCGCGGCCGGCGAGGAACTCACGCAGCAGCGCCTTGGCCTCGTCGGATCCCTGGCTCACGGCCGCCATCAGCGACTCGACGAACAGTCCCTCCTGGGCACCCATGTCCGCGATTCGGGGCAGCGCTTGGAGGACTGCGTAGTTGGTGACGGGTGAGTTCTCGGCGATGCGGGTGGCCAGCTCGATGGCCCGGTCGAGGCCGCCGCCGTCCGTGGCGAGGTACTGCGAGATCCCGAGGTCGTGGCCCTCGGTGGCGTCGAGCACCCGTCCGGTCAGCATCATGTCCATCATCCGGTGGACACCGATCAGCCGGGGCAGTCGCACCGACGCCCCGCCGCCGACGAAGATGCCGCGGCTGCCCTCGGGCAGGGCGTAGAAGGCCGACGGCTCGGCGACGCGGATGTGCGTGGCCAAGGCCAGCTCGAGGCCGCCGCCGATCACCGCACCACAGAGCGCGGACACGACGGGGATCTTGCCGAACTGGATGGCGTCGAACGGGCGGTGCCAGCTGCGGCTGTGCAGCACGCCCTCGAACACCGAGGTCTCGGTGAGCTCGGACAGGTCGAGGCCGGCGCTGAAGTGCGGTCCCGACGACGTGAGGACGGCGGCGGCGACGCCGTCGGGCGGATCGCCGAAGAACGATCCGAGGGCGAGCACGGTCTCCATGTCGAGGGCGTTGCGCTTGGCCGGCCGGTCGAGCATCACGACGGCCACCGGCGGGCGGATGTCGACCATGACGTGCGCGCTCAGGCGCCCTGGTTCCCCCATCGGCTCAACGGTAGGCACACCAGGTTGGTATGTCAACCGGGTGAATATATGGGCCCAGGCGGCGACTGTCTGTCAGAGTGGCCCGATGGGCGAACAGACGGCGAGCTACCTCATCGGTCGGACCGATCGACTCATCCGCACCCAGCTCGAAGCGGTCCTCGCTGACACCGGCGTGAGCCTCACCGAGTTCACCGCGCTCTCCGTGCTGGCGAATCGTCCCGGCCTCTCCAACGCCAGGCTCGCCCGGCGCTCGCTGGTCACGCCCCAGGCGATGCACAAGGTGGTCCGCTCCCTCGAGGCCGCCGGGCTGGTCCTCCGGTCTCCGCTGCCCGAAGGCGGCCGGCAGCTCGCCACCACGATCACCACGGCCGGCTCCCGGCTCGTGGCCGAGGTCCTGCCGCGAATCGCCGCCGCCGAGGACCGCACGCTCCACGCGCTCGATGCTGCCGAGCGCCGCGAGCTCGTGCGCCTGCTGACCCTCGCCACCACGGAGCCGCCGCCGTAGGCGGTGGCGGCGGTAACAGATGGTGCCAGCCTGCCCGCCAGCGGTGAGTGCAACACCTTGAGCCTTGGAGGTGTTGGTGATGGCACGGAGTCGTGTTCCTGATCGGGTTCGCCGGTTGATGGTGCTGA
>NZ_QKYK01000069.1 GCF_003426815.1 Desertimonas flava | reverse complement strand
CAGGCTGTTGCGGTTTGATTGTTGACTATCGCGCTCGGGTTTAGTGTGGTTGGGCATGATCGGGTGATGGCGTTCGGGTATCGGCGGGTGGATCGTGATCAGTTGTTTCTGTTGCCGCCGGATGTGCGGGAGTGGTTGCCCGAGGACCATCTGGTGTGGCTGATCGTCGATGTCGTTGAACGGATCGACACGTCGCGGTTGCATGAGCGGCACCCGAATGATGGGGTTGGCCGGCGGGCGTACGACCCGGACATGTTGCTGGCGTTGCTGCTGTATGCGTATTGCACCGGTCAGCGTTCCAGCAGGAAGATCGAACGGCTCTGTGAGGTGGATGTCGCCTATCGGGTGATCTGCGCCAACGACGCGCCGGACCACACGACGATCGCCCGGTTCCGTCAGGTGCATCAAGAACACGCCGAGGCGTTGTTCGTCGAGGTGTTGCTGTTGTGCAAGCAGGCGGGCTTGACCACCGTCGGTGTCGTCGCGGTGGATGGCACGAAGATCGCGGCGGATGCATCGATCAAGGCCAGCCGCAGCGAAGAGCACATCAACGCTGAGGTGGCGGCGATGATGGCCGAGGCCAACGCTGTCGACACCGCCGAAGACGCCGAGTTCGGCGATCGTCGCGGCGATGAACTGCCCAAGGACCTGGCCACTCGGCAGGATCGGCGGCGACGGTTGGACGCGGCGCTCGAGCAGTTGAAAGCGAAACGGAAACGACGCGAGGCCAACGATTCCATGCGTCGCGCGGTGATCCGTCGGGCGGTCCGTGACGGGCACGGGTTCCCGCCGCCCTCCAAAGATGACGACCCGGTCGCTCACGCCGAGGCCCGCGTCGAGTACTACCGGCGGCGAGCGGCGAAACGCCGTGCCGAAGCCGAGGCTCGTGCGCGGGCTCGGGGGCGGCGGCCGAGCGGGTTCGCTCCACGTGGCGACGATCACGAGGTCAAACGGGCGTTACGGCGACTGGACAAGATCCGTGCCGAACAGGCAGCCAAGGCCTCATCGGAGACGGCAACGAGCGACAAGGTGGACCGGGCGAACACCACCGATCCCGACAGTCGAGTCATGCCGACCGCGAAGGGTGGCTGGGTCCAGGGATACAACGCTCAGGCCGCGGTGAATCAACACGGCGTCGTGCTCGCCGCCACCGTCACCAACATCGGCAGCGACTCGACGCAGTGCCGGCCGATGATGAAGATGACCCGAACGAACCTGAACAAGATCGGCGAGCGTCGTCGGATCGGGATGATGCTGTTCGATGCCGGCTACTGGAGCGACAAGAACGCCACCACCCGAGGACCACGTCGACTCATCGCGACGACCAAGAGCTACAAGCTGCGCCAACAACTCAAAGAACGCGGAGCAACCAGCGGGCCACCACCGCCGGATGCCACGCCGGCTGAAGCGATGGAACACCGGCTCCGCACACCCGAGGGAACAGCGCTCTACAAGCAACGACAACACACCGTTGAGCCCGTCTTCGGCGATATCAAACACAACCGCCAGATCCAGCGATTCATGCATCGGGGACTCGTCGCTGTCACCGCCGAGTGGCGACTGATCGCAACCACGCACAACCTGCTCAAGCTCTCAACCGTCGGCCTGCCTCCCACATAGAACCCAGCACACGGGCAACAACGACACGGCAAGACTCCCACCCCGGACACCGCCAGCCACGACCGACACAAGTCACCAACACGACCGCCGCGCCCACGATCGCCCACACCCGAGCGACCACAAACCGCAACAGCCTG
>NZ_QKYK01000068.1 GCF_003426815.1 Desertimonas flava | reverse complement strand
GCCGGCGGATCGTTTCGACGGGCAGGGGTGTGCCGTCGGAGGTTTCGCAGCAACGTCCCGGGTTCGCTGCCGTCGTAGCCGTCGTCGCGGCGGCCGCGGTTGGCGCCGCTGTCGTGGTCGCCGATGTCGTGGTCGCAGCTGTCGTGGTGGCCGATGTCGTGGTGGCCGATGTGTTGGCTCCGGTGGCCGTGGTGGGCGTGGTGTCTGGGGTCGTCTCGGTGGCCGGCTTTGCGGGGTCGTGATCGAGCAGCGTTTGGAGGTCGATGAGGACGACGAGGTCGGTGGCGTGTTGGTCGTTGGTGCGGGTGCCGGTGATGAGGTTGGCGATGGCGTCGGCGACGACTTGTTGGTGGGTGCGGGTGTCGGTGGGGTCGTCGCGTTTGGCTCGGTAGAGCCGGTCGATCTCTTGGTCGATGGCGGCGCGGACGCGGGCGCCGGTTTCGGGATCGAAGCGGGTGAATCGCCCTGGGTTGGTTGGAGGCTCCTGATCTTGGAAACGAGGATGGAGTCATGCCGATTGAGGGCCCTTCGGGGAAGCCGAACGCGCGTCGTTACAGCGAGGCGGAGAAGGAACGGGCGGTGCGGGCGGTGCGCCAGTTGCGCAAGGAGCTCGGCAGCGATCACGGAACCGTCAAGCGGGTCGCTGATCAGCTCGGGATCGGTACGGAATCGTTGCGGAACTGGGTGAACCAGGCCGACATCGACGCCGGTGACCGGGCGGGGTTGAGCAGCGACGATGCTGAGCGGATCCGCCGGTTGGAGCAGGAGAACCGTGAGCTCAAGCGGGCGAACGAGATCTTGCGGAAGGCCTCCGCGTATTTCGCCCAGGCGGAGCTCGACCGCCCGTAGATGTGGTCGTCGGGTTCATCGACGAGCATCGTGAGCTCGGAGTCGAGCCGATCTGCAGGGCGTTGCAGATCGCTCCGAGCACCTACTACGCCGCGAAGCGCCGTCAGACCGCGCCGTCGCCGCGGGCTGTCCGTGATGTCGTGATGATGCAGGCGCTGATGGTGTTGTGGGTCGCCAACCGCAAGGTCTACGGCGCTCACAAGCTGTGGATCGCGGCGCGCAAGGCCGGTCACGACGTCGGCCGTGATCAAGTCGCCCGGCTGATGCGCCGGATGCAGATCGAGGGTGTGAGCCGGCAGCGGCGCAAAGTGTTCACCACCCGACCCGATCCCGACGCCGTGAGGGCGCCGGATCTCGTGAACCGCAACTTCACAGCGGATCGGCCTGACGCGTTGTGGGTCACCGATCTGACCTACGTGGCAACACGGACCGGGATGGCCTATGTCTGTTTCATCGTCGACGCGTTCTCCCGCCGCATCGTCGGCTGGCGCGTCGCGTCGAACATGCGCACCGACATGGTCCTCGACGCCTTGGAGATGGCCCGCCGCTGCCGCGGTGGCCGCCGTCTCGTCGGTCTCGTTGCCCACTCGGATGCGGGGTCGCAATTTACGTCGGTGAGATTCACTGAACGGCTCGACGAGATCGGTGCCCGACCATCGATCGGCACCGTCGCTGACAGCTACGACAACGCGCTGGCTGAGACGACCAACGGGCTCTACAAGACCGAGTGTGTCTACGGGCCCGACGCCCCACGACCCTGGAACGACGTCGACGAGCTCGAGCTCGCCACCCTGTCATGGGTGCACTGGTTCAACGAGGAACGCCTCCACAGCCACTGCGGCTTCGCGTCGCCGGCCGAGTTCGAAGCAGCCCACTACGCTGCCCAACAAGCCGCCCCGCACGGGGTTGGAAACCAATAACCCGAGCCTCCATCAAACCCAGGGCGATTCAGGGCGT
>NZ_QKYK01000067.1 GCF_003426815.1 Desertimonas flava | reverse complement strand
CCATCGGGCGACCACGGGGTGGAACCGGCGTCGGTGCGTGTCGACGGCGACCACGGTGTCGTCGGCCGGATCGGTGAACACCCGCCGCAGCCACACCGCCGCTGACCCGCCGTCGCCGGAGGCGAAGGACTCGAGGAGCTCGCGGACCCAGGCGGCGGGCACGGGTCCGTACCCGTCGATGATTCCGGGTGTGGAGCCGTGTGCGAACAATGACTCTCCAGGGATCGTCACCCGGAGTTCGGTGTCGGGCGAGGGCGCGCCTCGGCCGGTGAGCAGTTCGACGAAGAGGTCGGCGCGCAGCTGGTCGAGGTTGCGGCCGTCGCCCTCGCTGCGTGCGTTGCGGGCCGCCCGGTCGAGAGCACCGAACGCCCGCACCCCGTCGCGCATCGGCACGAGACCCGACAGGCGGACCATCCCGTCGGCGACCGGCCGCATCGTCAGGCAGCGCTGCTCGACGGCGGCGCTGTGGCGTTCGAGGTAGCCGCGCTCGTCGAGCTCGATGGCGAGGAACCGCGCGGCGGTCTCGACCTTGCCGATGCCCAGCCCCGGCAACTGAGGGCTCAATCGGGCATCGACGTGGCGGGCCAGTTCGTCGCTGAGGTGCTCGCACTCGCGGGCCACGACATGGGCTGCCCGTTCGGACACGTCGCCGCTTCGCAGGATCGTGGCGAGCATCGGGAAGCGACCGTCGAGCTGGCGGGCCAGGCGCATGTCCGACGCGGCGTGCTGCGGTGAGATCCCCCGCGCGAGACCCAGCTCGTCGGCGATCCCGCGGCCCAGGAACCGGGCACCGACGCCGGCGTCGCGCTGCTCGGCGAGCGTCGCTTCGGCGAACTGCACCGAGACTTCGGCCCGCAGCCCGGCGCTGGCGTTGACGATGCGTTCCAACAGGGCCACCTGGGCGATCTGGATGGTGGTCGTGGACGCCGGCCGCATGCCCGTGATCACATCGAGCGCGTGCTGCAGCGCAGCCAGCGCAACGTCATCGGGGGCGACGTCATCGGGTGGAACATCGTCGGGTGGTGGATGAACCAGTGGTGGCGAGCAGGTGGCAACAACGCCGCCACCGCTCGACGAACACATCGGGTGCCACATGTCGTGGACCTCCTCGAGTCTGCGAGTGCGCAGGGCGACGCAAAATCGCCGATCCCGCTCGGCCACGACCCCGAAGGCCACAGCTTCGACACGAAAGCCCGAGCCGGTACCCCGATCATAGAGAGGGGGTGTCACACAGTTCCCCGGGCCGGGGCGGGGGCCGCACGTCGTCGCCAGCCGTGTGTCATGATGGCCCCATGACGCGAGCCCCGGGGGGTGGCCGCTGCCACGCCCCCCGTCGTCCCGACCGCGACCGCCACGTCCGCGTCACCGTTCGCCTGCGCCCGGCCACGGATCCCTCCCCCTACCTGGTCGGGCGCAGGTCCTCGTAGCCTCGACGAGCCCGACCGCCGTCGTCCGCTCGGAGCGAGGCCGGAACGATCGGCCAGGATGGCCGGGTGCTGACCCCGTTCGACGACTACCCCATCCACCAGACGTCGCTCCCCCTCGCCCGGGCCGGGGACGCCCACCCCGACTTCTACGACCGCTTCTGGTTCAACGGCTACCGGGACGACTGCTTCTTCGCCCTGGCGATGGGGCTGTACCCGAACCGGGGCGTGATCGACGCCGCGTTCAGCGTGGTCGCCGAGGACGTGCAGCGATCGGTGTTCGCGTCCGGCCGGGCGCCGATCGACCGGACGCAGACGGCCGTCGGTCCGATCCGCGTGGAGATCGTCGAGCCGATGCGCGTCAACCGGCTCGTCATCGACGCGCCCGAGCACGATCTCGAGGCCGACCTCGTCTACCGCGCCCGCACTCCCGTCTTCGAGGAGCCGCGCCAGATCCGCTGGAACGGCCCCCGCCTGCAGTTCGACGTGACCCGGGCGACGCAGCTCGGCAGCTGGGAGGGCACGATCCGATCGGGGTCGACGACCATCGAGATCGGCGCGGACGATGCCGTGCGCGGCACCAAGGACCGCTCGTGGGGCGTCCGACCGGTCGGCGATCCGGCGCCGATGGCCCCGGTCGCATCGGCCGGCCAGCTCTTCTTCCTCTGGGCGCCGATCAACTTCGACGACGTGGCGTTCCACTACATGGTGTTCGAGGACGGTGCCGGCGTCCCGTGGTCGGAGGTCGGCGCGGTGATCCCCGTGATCGCCGCCGGCGAGCCGGTCACCGGGCCGGCCGCCGAGGTGGCCCGCTTCTCGGGGATCCGTCACGACATCCGGTGGGCGTCGGGACTCCGCCGGTCGGACGGCGCCACCCTGACGTTCGACCGTGGCCATGGCGACGAGTCGATCGAGCTCGAACCGCTCCTGACGTTCCGCATGAGCGGCGTCGGCTACATCCATCCGCGCTTCACCCACGGCCGCTGGCACGACGAGCTCGTCGTCGACGGTGAGGCCTTCGCCGCCGGAGACCTCGACAACGCCGAGTTCCGCAACCTCCACGTGCAACAGGTGATGCGGGCCACGTGGGGCGACCGCACCGGCCTCGGCGTCCTCGAACAGCTGGCGATCGGCCCTCACGCGCCGAGCGGATTCTCCTGAGGCCGGGCAGTAGCGTTCCCGACCATCACCTCGCCGCCCGGGTGGCGAAACTGGCAGACGCGGGGGGCTTAAACCCCCCTGGTGGCAACACCATGCGGGTTCGATCCCCGCCCCGGGCACGGCTTCGATCTGGGGCAGATCGCCGTCGCCCACACGATCACGACCGCCGACGACGCGCAGCTCATGTGCCGACGGGAAGGGATGCGGCGTCCTGAAGCTCGCGACGGAGCAGCTTGCCCGAGGGGTTGCGTGGGAGAGCGTCGACGCGATGGAGCTCGTGGACCACCTTGTACGGAGCGACCTGCTCGGCGAACCACGAGCGGAGCACGTCGAGGTCGGCATCGGGATCGGCCACCACGAACCCGATCGGCACCTCACGGCTGTCGCGTTCGGCTCGGACGACAGCCGCGTCTCGGACCTGCGGGTGCGAAACGAGGACAGCCTCGAGCTCGGCCGGAGCGACCTGATAGCCCTTGACCTTGATCAGGTCCTTGATCCGATCGACGATGAACACGAAGCCGTCGGCATCGATCGAGCCGAGGTCGCCGGTGCGGATCCAGCCGTCCTCGGTGAGGATCGTGGCGGTTTCCTCGGGGCGGTTCCGGTACCCGCGCATGACCTGCGGTCCGCGCACCCAAAGCTCGCCGACGGTGTCGATGTCGAGATCGGCGCCTGTGTCCGGGTCGACGACGCGGAGCTCGGTGTCGGGGAGCAAGCGTCCGACCGATCCGGGGCGGCGTCGGCCGTCGAACCTGGGGCTCGTGGCTGCGACGCCGAGCTCGGTCATGCCCCAACCCTGGCCGACGAGCACGCCGGGGTAGCGGGCGGCGATGGCGTCTTCGTGGTCGGCGGGCAACGGGGCTCCACCGAAGCAGATGAATCGGACGCCGGGCAGATTGGCCGGGTCGAGCTGTGGGTGGACGACGAACAGCGGTGCCATCGGCGGTGCGACGATGTAGCAGGTGACGCCATGGCGAACGCACGACTCGGTGAACGTGTCACCGTTGTACCGTGGCATCGCAAGGACGGTCGCGCCGGCGCTGAGCGGTAGCAGCAGCGTCAACACCGCGCCCATGATGTGGGGGAACGGCGCGACCGCCAGGAAGACGTCGTCTGCGGTGGGCTCGATCACCGCAGCGGTTTGTCGCAGAGTGCTGACCAGTGAGCCGTGGGTGAGCTCGACCCCTTTGGGCATTCCGGTCGTGCCGCTCGAGTACGGCAACAGCGCCAGGTCGTCCTCGCGCACCACGTCGAGATCGACCGACGCCCCGGTGTCGGCCATGACGTCGTCGATCGGCGCGACACCTGCGGGCACCGGCCCGGGTCCGAAGGCGACGACATGCTCGACGTTCGTCCGGCCGACCATCGAGTGCGCCCGGGCGGCGAACGGGCTGAAGGCCACGAGGACCTTGGCGTCGCAGTCGACCAGGTGCCGGCGCGCCTCCTCGTCGGTGGCGAGCGGGCTCAGACCGGTGACGCCGCAGCCGGCGGCCATCGCCCCGAACGCGGCGCCGGCCCACCCCGACGAGTTCGGCGCCCACACCGCGACCACGTCGTTGCGACCGCAGTCGTGGTCGGCCAGCCACGCGGCGAACCGGTCGACCGCTCGGCCGAGCTGCGCGTAGGTGGTCGTGGTGCCGGAACCATCATCGATGATCGCGGCTCGGTCGGCGTGGTGTTCGCAGGCGGCTCGAAGGATGTCGACGATGGTCGCCCCACCGATGGGGACGTCGGGTAGGTCGGAACGGAACATGATCACTCCTCGGTGTGGTCGACCGCCGGGATCGACGGCTGATGCGACGAGCGTGAACCGTTGGACTGCTCACCTACCAGGTCACGTCGTGCTCACCTGCTGTTCTCGCAGAGCGGAGTTTCGCCGAGGTAGGTCGACGGGGCCGGGGGCCGGGGGCCGGGGGCCGGGGGCCGGGGGCCGGGGGCCGGGGGCCGG
>NZ_QKYK01000066.1 GCF_003426815.1 Desertimonas flava | reverse complement strand
CGACGCGGCCGGCGAGGGCGGCTCCCCGGGGCCCGCCGGCGGCGACGTTCAGCGGCACGCCGGCCGGCGCATCGGCGCGGACCCGGGCCAGGGCGGCCTCCAGTTGGGCCAACGTCGCCGGCTTGCCCCGCTCGCCTCGCACGGCCGAGTCCCCGGTGCCGAATCCAGCGAAGATCCGCCCGGGGCCGAGCTCGGCGAGCCCGCGTACCGCCGCGGCGTGGACAGCGGGCGTCCTGGTGGTCGGGTTGGTCACGTTGGACCCGATGGCGATGTGCTCGGTGACGTCCACGGCGGCCGCGATGGCGACGTAGACGTCGATGCCCGACGGCGAGTCGCACACCCCGAGCCCGTCGAGTCCACAGCGCTCTGTGGCCGCAGCGACGGCACGCGTCGTCTCGAGCGTCCGCGGCAGCCAATTGACTCGAATTCTGGGCATCGTCCCCCCAGCCGACGTCGCTCGAATGGCCGGCCCGGGTGGCCGTCCGATTCCATTGAGTCTAGTGTAATGAGACTGAGTGGAACGATCCTGCACATCGATCGCCGATGTTCCGGTGCACCGGCGAAGCCACGGATGTGATGGCTCACGGGCAGCGGTACCGTCCCGGCCATGAGCACCGTGTCAGCCACCGGTCCCGTCGTCGTCGGCGTCGACGGCTCCGAGCAGAGCAAGCAGGCCCTCCGCCTGGCGGCCGAAGAGGCCACCGCCCACTCGGCCACCCTCGAGGTCGTCCATGCGTGGAACTTCCTCGACCAGCCGGGCCCGACGTTCGACCCCGAGTACGGCGAGGACAAGGCCCGCGCCCGGGCGTCACAGATCGTCGACGAGGTGCTCGGCGACGACCGCCCGGCTGACGTCGTGGTCACCGTCGTCAACGACCACCCGGCCCCGGCCCTGGTCCACGCGTCCCAGGGCGCCCGCATGCTCGTCGTCGGGGCGCGCGGCCTCGGCGGATTCAAGGGAATGCTGCTCGGCTCGGTCAGCCAGCACCTCGTGCATCACGCCCACTGCCCCCTGCTGCTCGCCCGCTGACGGTGCCGGAACGCGAAACGGGCCGGTGTGCGCACCTCGTGCGCACACCGGCCCGTTTCGACGTCGTGGTGACTACTCCGCGGCTGCGGTGTCGGGGCGCAGGCGGTTGGTGTCGATGTGGATGCCGGGACCCATCGTCGACGACACGGTGATCTTCTTCAGGTAGCGGCCCTTCGCGGATGCCGGCTTGGCCCGGTTGAGCTCGTCGAGCACGGCGCGGAAGTTGGCCTCGAGGGCGGCCGGCTCGAAGCTGGCCTTGCCGAGCGGCACGTGGACGTTGCCGTAGCGGTCGGTCCGGTACTCGACCTTGCCGCCCTTGAACTCGCCGACCGCACGGCCGACGTCGGTGGTGACGGTGCCGGTCTTGGGGTTGGGCATCAGGCCGCGGGGGCCGAGGGCCCGGCCGAGACGGCCGACGAGCGGCATCATGTCGGGCGTGGCGATGGCGATGTCGAAGTCGAACTTGCCGGCCTCGACCTGAGCGGCGAGGTCGTCGGCGCCGACGAGGTCGGCCCCGGCGTCACGGGCCTCCTGCGCCGCAGCGCCGGCGGCGAACACGGCGACCCGCACATCCTTGCCGGTGCCCGACGGCAGAGCCACGGTGCCACGCACCATCTGGTCGGCCTTGCGGGGGTCGACGCCGAGGCGCACCGACACGTCGATGCTCTCGTCGAACGTCGCCTTCGACGTGCTCTTGGCCAACTCCAGGGCCTCGGTCGGGGTGTAGAAGTGGTCCCGGTCGAACCGCTTCAAGGAGTCGGTGAACTTCTTGCCTGCCATGTCTCGATTCCCTTCAATCGTCCGGCCTCCTCGGCCGGATCGGATCTCCCTCAGTGGTGACGTCCCCCGGGCGAGGTGCTCCCGGACGGACCAGACGTGGTGTGCGGTGCCCTCACGGATGGCGCCTGGCACCAACCGTGAGGCGGTGACGTCGTCGTCAGCCGACGACCTCGATACCCATCGAACGGGCGGTGCCGCGGACCTGCTGCTTGGCCGCTTCGAGGTCGTAGGCGTTGAGGTCGGGCATCTTGATCTCGGCGATCTCAGCGACCTGCGCCTCGGTGACCGACCCCGCCTTGGAGCGGCCCGGCTCGGTGGACGCCTTTTCGAGCCCCGCCTTCTCACGGAGCAGCACCGGCGTCGGCGGCGTCTTGAGGACGAACGAGAACGTGCGGTCCTCGAACACGGTGATCTCGACGGGCACGATCGTGCCGACCTGCGACTCCGTGGCGGCGTTGTACGCCTTGACGAAGTCCATGATCGCCACACCGTGCGGGCCGAGCGCGGTACCGACGGGCGGTGCCGGGCTCGCCTTGCCCGCGGGGATCTGGATCTTGACGATCGCCGCAACCTTCTTCTTGGCCATGACTCGTATCTACTTTCGCTTCGGCGCCCGGCGCCTGTGGTTTCGCTTCGGCGCCCGGCGCCTGTGGTTTCGCTTCGGCGCCCGGCGCCTGTGGTTTCGCTTCGGCGCCCGGCGCCTGTGGTTTCGCTTCGGCGCCCGGCGCCTGTCGTTTCGGGTTCTTCGTCTCGTGCGCTACTGGTTGGCGACGATCACAGTTTGGCGACCTGGCTGAAGTCCATCTCGACGAGCGTCTCGCGCCCGAAGATGTTGACGAGGACCTTCAGCTTCATGTGGTCGGCATTGATCTCGGCGATCTCGCCGGAGAAGTCGGCGAACGGACCTTCCTTCACGCGAACGCTCTCGCCCACCTCGTACTCGAGGCGAGGCTTGGCCCGCGGCGTGGTCTCGGCGCCGTCGCCCTTGGCGACCAGGAACGTCTGCACCTCACGCCGAGTGAGCGGAGTGGGCTTCTGGCCCTGGCGGCTCTGACCGACGAATCCGGTGACACCGGGCGTGTTGCGGATGCAGTACCAGGACTCGTCGTCCATGCGGCAACGCACCAGCAGGTAGCCGGGGAATACCTTGCGCTGCACCGTCTGCTTACGCCCGTTCTTGAACTCGACGACGTCCTCCATCGGGATGACGACCTCGAAGATCTTGTCCTCCATGTTCATGCTCTGGATGCGAGCATGCAGGTTGGCGGTGACCTTCTTCTCGTAGCCCGACTGGGTGTGCACCACGTACCACGACCCGGGACGGGTCCACGGGTCGTCGACGGGGGTCGTGTCGACGGCGGCGGTCTCGGTGTCGCCGGTCTCGCCGTCGGCGGCTTCGCCGTCGCTGGTGGCGTCGATGACGAGCGGCTGGCCGTCGTCGTCGGTGGGCACGTCGTAGCCGTCGGCGGCGGCCTCGTCGGCCTCCTCGTCAGCTTCGAGGTAGTCGGCGGGCACCACCTCGATGGCGTCCTCCTCGGCCGACTCGGTGACCCGGCTGCCGTCGTAGGCGTTCTCGATCTCGGCGTCCCCGTCGGTCTCGGCGACGGGCTCTTCGAGCGGGGCCTCCTCGACGATCACGTCGTCGTCGGTGTCGGCCACGTCGTCGGCGGCATCGAAGGTGTCGTTCATCGTGTCGTCGCTCATCCGTACAGCCATTCCGACAGGAAGCCGAAGCCGAAGTCGAGTCCGCTCACCAGGGCGGCGTACACGATGACGGTGCACACGACCACGATGGAGTACCGGACGACCTCGTCGCGGGTGGGCCAGGCCACCTTGCGCATCTCGTCGCGCACCTCACGCAGGTACTGCGGGGGCGTGGTGCGAGCGTTCTTGGCGGTGGCCGTGCGCTGGGCGCGGGTCGGCTTGCCCTGCTCGTCGAGGGCACCCATACGGCGCAGCGACCGCTTCTGCTCGCGGTTCAGATCGTCAAGTGACATTGGACTTCGGTTCGTGCTGATGGCGGCCTGGCGGCCGACCGTTGAGAGGGGCAGGGCAGGAGGGATTCGAACCCCCGACCGTCGGTTTTGGAGACCGATGCTCTGGCCAGCTGAGCTACTGCCCTCGGTGGGCCGTCCACGTTACCGTGACGACCCGGCCCCGGTGGTTACCGGGTTTCCTTGTGGACGGTGTGCTTGCGCTCGTGGGCGCAGTACTTGTTCATCTCGAGGCGCTCACGGTCGTTGATCTTCGACTTCATCGTGATGTAGTTGCGCCGCTTGCACTCGGTGCATTCGAGGGTGATCTTCACCCGCTTGTCACTCTTGGCCATCGCTGTGGTCCTTCTACCTTCGTCTTCGGGGGTTCACGGGGGCGGAGCCCCCGTGGGTCCTACTTGAGGATCTTGGTGACGCGGCCGGCGCCGACGGTGCGGCCACCCTCACGGATGGCGAAACGCAAGCCCTCGTCCATGGCGATCGGCTTACCCAGCTCGACCGTCATCGTCACGTTGTCACCAGGCATCACCATCTCGGTGCCCTCCGGCAACTCGATCGTGCCCGTCACATCCGTCGTGCGGAAGAAGAACTGCGGCCGATAATTGTTGAAGAACGGCTTGTGACGCCCACCCTCCGACGACGTCAACACATACACCTGACCCTCGAAGTTCGTGTGCGGCGTGATGCTGCCGGGCTTGCACAACACCTGCCCACGCTCCACATCCTCCTTCTTCGTGCCACGAAGAAGCGCACCGATGTTGTCACCCGCCTGACCCTCATCGAGCAGCTTGCGGAACATCTCCACACCCGTACACGTCGTCTTCTGCGTATCACGCAACCCGACGATCTCGATCTCGTCACCCGTGTGAATGATCCCCTGCTCCACCTTGCCCGTCACCACCGTGCCACGACCCGTGATCGTGAACACATCCTCGATCGGCATCAAGAACGGCTTGTCCAACTCACGCTGCGGCTCCGGAATGAAACTGTCAGCAGCAGCCATCAGCTCCATCACCTTCTCCTGCCACCCA
>NZ_QKYK01000065.1 GCF_003426815.1 Desertimonas flava | reverse complement strand
CCGCGCCCGCAGCGGTCGTGGCGCCTCCGGCGGCCGTGGTGGCGGCTCCGGCCGCAGTGGTGGTGGCGCCCGCCGTGGTCGGCGCGGCGTCCGGGCCGCTGCCCGGCGAGGCGCTGTCGCCGGTGAGCGTGGCGACTGGCCCCTCCGCAGTGGTGGCATCGGCGGCGTCGTCGTCATCGCCGCCGCAGGCGGCGAGACCGGCACCGAGAGCCAGGGCGACCAGCCCGCTGCAGGCGACATGGCGGAGTCGATGGCGTCGGGCGGCACTTCGGGGATCGTGCGTCATCTGATGACTCCTTGCTGCGGAGGGCTGCGGTGCGGACTGCCGGGAATGGAGCGGGCGGCGGGTGCCACGCCGCCGCCCCGGCACGACCACGGTAGTTCGACCGACGGGGGCGGTCATGTCATCGAACTGTCACGTTGGCACACCCGAACCGCTCCGTCGAGTGCCGGCAGTCCGCCCTCGAGCACCAGGAGTCGTCGTCGGCGGCCGCGATCAGCCCGAGGTCGGGGCCACGCTGGTCGGTCCGGGCGGCAGGCCGGTGGTGGTCGGCGCCGCCGGGCAATCGACGGGCGCCGCGGCGTCGGCCTCGTCGGCGAGCAGGACGCCGTCGAGGTTGGCCGGCTCGAAGTCAGCCACGACGTACACGCGGTAGCCGCCTGGTGCCGCCGACTGCATGTCCACCGTGAACACGCTGTTGATCGGTCGGGGAGCGATGCGATGGGCGACGACGGCTGTCGGGTCGCTGCTCCGGCTGAACATCACCACGTGCTCACCTTCCGGCGACGGCTCGGGGACGGCACCCGTCTCGTAGGTGACGTGCAGGACACCGGCACAGTCGACGCTGGCCGACGTGATCTGGAGGAACGGGGACACGTCGCCCGACGGAGCCGCCGTTCCCAACGGAGCCGAGGTTTCCGGAGCCGGATCGGCGGGATCGGTGGCGCCGGGGCCAGGAGCGGGGTCGGTGGGCGCGGTCGTGTCATCGGTGGGCGGCAGGGTCGGCCCCGTGTCGTCCGGCTCGTCCCCGCCGGGAAGCGGGATGAGGGGTCCGGTGAAGACCGGACCGTCGCCGCCGGGTAGCGGGATGACGGGGCCGGTGTAGTCGGGCCCGTCGTCGTCGCCGGGGAGGGGGATGACGGGGGTGCTGATGTTGGGTGGGATCGAGATCGTCGGCGGCGGCGCATCGTCGTCGTCACCTGAGGGCTGGAACTGGTCGGTCGGCGGGAGCGGGGGCTCGTACGACGGTGGACCAGCGGCTCCGGCGCCGGCCGCGGCGGCAACGACGACCACCGTGGCGGTCGCCCCCACGGTGGCGGCGATGCCGAGGCGACGGAGCGGGTGGCGGGTGGCGGAACGGGTGCGGATGAACATGGGACTCTCCTCGTGGTCGGCCCGCCAGGGTGCGGCAGGTCACGGGTCCACGGTGCGCCGTGAGCCATCCGGGACACATCCGGCAATGCCTTATTCGATGCCTCGCCCTCACCGACGCGACCCACCCTCGGAGCGGACCGGAGCGGACCGGAGCGGACCGGAGCGGCCGTCGCGGTCAGTTCGGCGTGGCGGCGTCGACCGGAGCGAGCCGGCTGGCCGCCACGGCGGCCTGCACGCGCGTCGACACGTTGAGCTTCTGCAGGATGTGGGTCACGTGCACGCTGGCCGTCTTGGCGCTGATGAACAGGGCGTCGCCGATCTCCCGGTTCGACAGCCCGTCGCCCAGCAGCCGGAGCACCTCGACCTCGCGGGCCGTCAGCCCGAGTCCGGCGAGCTCGTCGACGGCGCCCTCGACCACCGTCTCGTCGGCTCCGTCGACGCGGTCGACGCGGTTGACGCTCGCCTGATCGATCGCCACCCGGGCCCGGCGGGCGAGGTCGGCGACGGCTGCTGCGAGCGGTGCCGCGCCCAGCTCGCCGGCGAGCCGAGCGGCCTCCTGGAGCGCGGCGTCGGCCCGGCTCCGCCCCTGACGGACGTTGTCGGCCATCGCCGCCTCGGCCGAGCGCCAGCGGGCGTAGGCGCGCAGGTAGGCGTCGGGGCCGGCCGAGGCGGCGACGCGATCCCAACCGCTGCCGTCGGCCGGCGCGGCCAGCCGGGACTGCTCGGCCCTGGCGATCGCCAGTAGCGACCGCAGTGGCAACGAGCAGCACTCGGCCGTCGCCTCGATGCGGTCGAGGAACGCGGCGGCACGATCGACGCGCTCGGCGACCCGTCGGCGCACGCTCTCGACGTCGCGAGCGGTCGCACCCGCGCCGCTCCACTCCCAGGCGTCGGCTTCGAGCCGGGCGGCGAGGGCGGCGAGCCGCAGCTCGAGCATCACCTCGTCGCAGGCCGCGGTCACGGCGTCGGCCCGCTCGAGGGCCGCCCGCGCCGCGGTCCAGTCGCGCTGCCAGATGGCGATCTCGGCCTGCCAGGCGGCGCAGACGCCGGCCATAAAGGGGTAGTGCCCGAACGTGCCGACCAGCTCGGCCAGCACCGCCGCCGCCTCGGCGAACTGGCCGCGGCGGGTGAGGAGGCTGACTCGTCCGTACCGCAGTGGCAGGGCGAAGTACGGGTGCACCTCGCCGGCGAGGGCGGTGGTGCTGCACCGCTCGGCGTCCGCCCAGCGACCGAGGGCGACGAGGGCGAAGGTCAGCTGCCCGGACGTCATCACCACGTAGGTCCGGGACAGACCGAGCCGCTCGAGCTCGTCGAGCGCGCCCTGCGCCAGGTCCACCGCCTCGGTGTTGCGCCCGGCGAACACGTATGCCTCGACGAGGTTGTGCCACGTCGCGCCCACACGCTGCGGGTCTCCGCCCTCGCGGGCCAGCTCGAGCGACCGGTGCAGGTGGGCGATGCCGTCGTCGTAGCGCCCGATGTGGGCCTCGATCGATCCCAGCACGTGCAGGGCGTAGCTCATCTCGGCGATGCCACCCGCCGCGCCGGCGGCCACGACGGCGTCACGGGCGAGGGCGAGACCGTCGAGGTAGTGGAGGTCGAGGGCGGCCTGGTGGGCGAGCCCACACTGACGGGCGGCGGCGGCCAGCGTCATCGCCGAGTCGCCGTCGGTCCCACCCGACAGGGGCCCCCACCCTGCTGAGGCGACGTCGCCGGCATGCCAGCGGTAGAGCGAGCGGCGATTCGTGATGCGCGCCAGACGGTCCGGATCGAGGTCGGGACCGAGTTCGGCGAGGAGCAGGTCGACGAGCTGGACGGCGCCGTGGTTGCTGCCGGCGAGGGAGGCCGATTCGGCGGCCCGCTCGAGGAGGTCGGCGCGCTCGATGCCGGCCATGGCCGCTGCGCCGGGGACCCGCGACCACAGCTCGATCGCCCGGCGGTAGTGCACCTGGGCCTCGACCGGCGCGTTGGCCGCGTCGGCCGCCCGCGCCGCGGCCACCGAGGTGGTCAGCGACTCGGGAAGGCGGCCGGCGGCGTGCCAGTGATGGGCCAGCTCGCCGGCGGCCATCGCCGAGGGACCGCCGAGGGCGAGCTCGGGTCGTTCGCTGAGGACCTCGGCCACGCGCTCGTGCAGCGCGGCGCGCTCGCCGGGGAGGAGGTCGCCGTACACCGCCTCGTGGCCGAGAGCGTGGCGGAAGGCGTACCGGTCGCCCGTGGCCACCAGCAGCTGGTGCCCGACGGCGTCACGGAGGGCGGCGTCGGTGGCCAGCCCGTCGGTCCCGGCCACCTCGCGGAGGAGGGCGTAGCTGGTGCGGCGGCCGATGACGGCGGCCACGCGGAGGAGCTCGCGCGTCGGGGGGTCGACGCGGGCCACGCGCTGGAGGATGACGTCGCCCACCGTCGTCGGCAGGTCGTCACCGCCGCCGGCGGCCACCAACTCCTCGACGAAGAACGGGTTGCCGTCGGCGCGCTCGGTCACCCTGGCGACGAGCCCGGCCGACGGCTCGATGCCGAGGATGCGCTCGATCAGGTCGGACACCTCGTCGTCGCCGAGCGGGGCGAGGACGAGGTGGCGGACCCGGCCTGATCGCACGAGCTCGCCCAGGGCGACGGCCAGGCCGCTCGAGCGCTCGGGGCCGACCGGGCGCCTCGTGGCGACGATCGTGACCGGCGAGGCCTGCACAGCGTTGGAGACGTACAGCAGGAGATCGCCGGTGGACTCGTCGGCCCAGTGGAGATCCTCGACGATCACGACGACGGGCTGCGCGGTGGCGAGACGGTTGAGACGGTCGGCGAACCAGCCGAAGAACCGCAGACGATCGCCGGTGTCACCGGGCGGTGCGCGGTCGCCCTCGTCATTGCCCTCGCCGAGCAAGGCGACGATCGGGGCGAGGGCGGCGTAGGGGACGGCGTCGGCGAACGGCAGGCAGGCACCGGTCAGCACGACGGCTCCGGCGTCCGTGGCGCGGGCGCTGAGCTCGCCGACCAGGCGCGACTTGCCGATGCCGGCCTCCCCTTCGACGAGCAACAGGCCTCCGTGCGGTGGCGCGGCGGTGACGGCGGACAGCAGCTCGTCGATCTCGTCGCGGCGACCCACGAGCACGGGGGACGTCACCCTCCGCATCACCGCACCAGTATCGCGACCCCCGTGAGCAGCGTCGCCGGATAATCGGGCGTTCCGTGACGATCGAGGCCTGTGGCGTCGCTCCCGCAGAGGCAGCGGAACGAGGAGCCGGCGAGGGCCAGCCGGCCCCCCGGTCGGCAGACCCGGATCAGTTCGGTGAGCGCCGCCCCGATCTCGCCGAACGCACAGACGATGTCGAAGCTGGCGCTGTCGAACGGCAGGCTCGACGGGCTGCCGAGCCGGAGGTCGGCGTCGGGTGCCTCGCTTCGGGCCGCACGGAGCACGTCGGCCGACGGGTCGACACCCCAGGTGATGGCGCCTCGCGACGCGGCCTCGCTGAGATGGAGGCCGGCGCCGCCGCCCACCTCGAGCAGGCGCGCGCCGGCGATCGGTCCGAGCAGGTCGAAGATCGAGCCCACCTCGATCGAGCACACCTCCACCGAGCACACCTCGGTCGGGCCGCCACGTTCTGCTCGCAACGGCGTGCCGCCACGATCGTCCATCGATCTCTCCCTTGCCACCGCTGGTACCTGTCGGATCGATCGTGACGGAACGCCGGCGCGGGCGCATCGGGCGTTGCCTTAGTCGCCTCCGGCGCACGCCTCATTTGGCCGGATCCCAGCTTCTGGGCACGTTGCGTGACGCTGAGCGTCGTTGTCCGATCTCGGGACATCGGTGACACATGGATGTCGCGCAGCATCGGTAACACCTGAGGTGGTCTGGGGCGAGGATGCCTCATGGCCGGAGAGGTGCTGTCGATGAAGGTGTTCGCT
>NZ_QKYK01000064.1 GCF_003426815.1 Desertimonas flava | reverse complement strand
CTCGTCGCTGGCAAGGCGCGAGGACGAAGGAATACGCCCGGTCTTTCGAGGACGAGCAACGCAGCCAACGGCGAGATCCAGCAAGCGAGACATCCTGATCAATCCGGTGACAGACCACTAGCCTCGCGGTGTGCGCGTCGGAGTGCTGACCGGAGGTGGTGACTGCCCGGGACTGAATGCCGTCCTGCGCGCCGTGGTGCGCAAGGGCGAGCGGTTTCACGGTGACGAGATCATCGGTTTCCTCGACGCCTGGGACGGAGTGCGCGAGCGGCGCACGATGCCGCTCAACGTCGACTTCATGCGGGGGACGCTGCCGCGGGGCGGCACCGTCCTCGGCACCCGGCGGGGGAGCCCGTTCGATCATCCCGACGGTGTCGGCCAGGTGCACGAGACGTTCGCCGATCTCGGCCTCGATGCCCTGATCGTCATCGGTGGCAACGGCTCGCTGAGCGTCGCCCATCGCCTGGCCACCGAGGAGAGCCTGCCCATCGTCGGGGTGCCCAAGACGATCGACAACGACATCGTCGGCACCGACATGACGTTCGGGTTCCACACGGCGGTCGAGATCGCCACCGAGGCGATCGACCGTCTGCACACCACCGCCGAGAGTCACGACCGGGTGATGGTGGTCGAGGTGATGGGGCGCCACAGCGGGTGGATCGCCGCCTACGCCGGCATCGCCGGCGGAGCAAGCGTCGTGCTCATCCCCGAGATCCCGTTCGACATCGACAAGGTGTGCGCGCACCTCAACCGCCGCCACGACAAGGGACGCTATGCGTCGATCGTCGTGGTCGCCGAGGGTGCCGAGCCGATCCCGGGCACGCTCGACGTCGACGAGAAGGTCTACGACAAGTTCGGCCACGTCCGCCTCGGGGGCATCGCCGACGTCATCGCCCGCGAGGTCGGCGAGCGCACCGGCTTCGAGACCCGGGTGGTGCTGCTCGGCCACGTGCAGCGAGGCGGCACGCCGACGGCGTTCGACCGTGTGCTGTCGACGCGGTTCGGCGTCGCCGCCATCGACCTCGTCCACGAGGGCGGCTGGGGTCAGATGGTGGTGCTGCGCGGTACCGACATCGTTCCGGCCCCGATGGAGCAGGCGGTCGGCCGCACGAAGCCGCTCGACATGCGGCTGTACCACGACGTGGCCGAGGTCTTCTTCGCCTGACGGTGTCCTGCCGCCCTGATCGTCCGGCGGCTCATGCGGCGTCGGTGGAGTCGGCAGCGTCCGACGCCGGCGGCGACGACGGAGTGGACGGCGGCACCGAACTGGTGGTGGTCGTGGTCGGCGCCGGTGCCCGGCTGGGTCGGCTCGGGTAGGCCGGCTGCGCCGACTCAGCGAGCGGGTAGAAGTCGAAGATCGTGAGCGGCTCGCCGGTCTGATTGCCGGCGCCGTCGGGCCACTCGGAGTTGCCGCCATCGAGCTTGATGACGACCTCCGCAGTGGCGTCTGGCAGGAGCTGGCTCGCCGTGTACACGATCTGCGCGACGGCGAGCCGAAGTTCGCTCCCCGAGAGCACGCGGGGATCCACGTCGACGTCGACGGTCACCACGTTGTCCTGCACGGTCGCCGACCGGAACTCGAACGGGTCGAGCACGCTGCGCAGCCCGTTGTCCTGGTCCTCGGCGGTCGCTCCCTCGAACAGGCTCTCCATGAGCTCCTGTGGGCTCCCGTCCGTCTCGCGCTGCGACGTGCGCAACCGCCCGGTGTCGCTCACGACGAGGAAGATGCGGTCGTCGCCGCTCGAACCGCCGGGCGCCAGTTGCTGCGGCGGCGCCCGCAGCTCCTCGCGCCGATCGTCGGGCACGTTGCGGGGCGCGCTGTCCTTGTCGATCGCGCATCCCGCGGCGACGACGGCGAGCGCAGCCGCCAGGCCGACGTGGCGGGGTCTCACGGCGTCACCTCCTCGTCGGGATGCGGCCGGGACTCGATGGCCGGACCGCTGTCGTCGAGGCCGGGATCGTAGTGATCGTCGTCGTCGACGACGACGTGGTCGATCGGCTCGCGGGCGGGCAGTTCGATCACGAACCTCGCGCCAGGCTCTCCGTCGGTGCGGTCCTCCACCCACACCCGCCCGTCGTGGAGCCGCACGTGCTCGTCGACCAGGGCGAGGCCGAGACCGGCACCCTCGCTGCCGCTGCGCCGGCCGGCGCTTCCGCCACGCGCGAACCGCTCGAAGATCAGCGCCCGCTCCTCGACCGGCACGCCGGGTCCGTGGTCGGCGACGGCGATCCGCAGATGTGTGAGCGCCTCGTCGGGGGCGTTGGCGTCCTCGAGACTGATCTCGGGCTCGCCCGACCCGTAGGCGAGCGCGTTGTCGATGAGGTTGGCGATGACGCGGGCGAGGCGCCGCCGGTCGCCGGCGATGATGGCGCGCTCCGCCCGCGGCGTGCACGTGATCGTGAGCGTGGGCGCCGACGAGACGGCGACGGCGTTGCGCACGAACTGGCTGGCCTGGAGATCCTCGAGATGAAGCCGGATGGCTCCGGCGTCGAAGCGGCTGATCTCGAGGAGGTCTTCGACCAGACCGCGGAAGCGCGCGACATCGCTGACCAGCAGATCGAGCGCAGCCTGGGCCCGCTCGGGCATCTCGTCGCGGCGGGTCTCCATCACCTCGACCGATGCCGAGAGCGTCATCAGCGGCGAGCGCAGCTCGTGGCTCACGTCGGACGCGAAGCGAGCGTCGCGTTCCACCCGGTTCTGCAGCGCCGCGGCCATGTCGTTGAAGGATTGGGCGAGCACGCCCAGGTCGGGGTCCTCGGTGGGGGTGAGGCGGGTGTCGAGGCGGCCGCCGGCGATGGCCTTGGCGGCCTCGGAGGCATCGGCGACGGGACGCACGGCGCGGCGGGCGGCCAGCACGCCGACGAGCACGCCGAGACCGGTGGTGATCGTGGCGGCGAGGAAGAGCGACAGCGCGACGTTGGCGAGCGTGTCGTTGGCGTCGTCGAGCGTGAAGAATTGGAAGTAGCCGCCACGGGTGTCGGCGAAGGCGATGCCGACGGTGATCCCGATCTCACCATCGAACTCGGTGTTCATCATCGCGTCGCGGCCCTCGACGAGCACCCGGTTGCGCAGCGACTCCGGCACGTCCTCGATGCTGAACCCCTCCGACGCGGACTCCAGGTTGTCGTAGGAGATTGCGTAGGAGCTGATGCCGCGGCTGCCCAGCGCCTCGGCGGTGGCGGCGAGGCCGGTGCGCACGCTGGCCTCGGCGACGCCGGCCGCGCCGTAGGCCCGGTGGAGGGCGTCGTTCTCCCGCTGCGACACCACGTTGGATCGCACGAGTCCGTACGTGGTGAAGGCGAGGAACGTGGCGAGCCCGAGGGCACCGAGCGTGAAGATGAGCAGTATGCGCCGTCGCAGCCCGAGGGGTCGGCGCCGGAACGAGAAGCGGCGCGGCCGCGGCGTGGCGCTGCTGCTGTCGGGCGGTGGCGGAGCGGCGATGAATCGATCGCTCCCGGATGGGCCGTCGCGGCGGCCGGCGGCGATGGCAGACGCAGCGGCCTCGGACATCGGTCCTATTGCAGCCGGTAGCCGAGACCGCGGACGGTGACGACGTGCCGAGGGTTGGCCGGGTCGGCCTCGACCTTGGTCCGCAGGCGGCGGATGTGGACGTCGACGAGCCGACCGTCGCCGAAGTAGTCGTACTCCCACACGCGGTCGAGGAGCTCCTCCCGGCTGAACACCTTGCCGCGGTTCAACGCCAGCTCGCACAGCAGGCGGAACTCCGTCTTGGTGAGGTGGACCTCCTCACCGTTCTGGATGACCTTGCCCTCCTCGGGGATCAGCTCGAGGTCGCCGAAGACGAGCCGCTCGTGGCCGAGCTGGGCGGGCCGGATGCGCCGCAGCAAGGCGCGGATGCGGGCCGACAGCTCCTTCGACATGAACGGCTTGGTCATGTAGTCGTCGGCGCCGGCCTCGAGGCCGGCGACGATGTCGTGGGTGTCGTTGCGGGCGGTGACCATCACGATCGGGACATCACTGTTGCGCCGCAGCGTGCGGCACAGCTCGAAGCCGTCGATGCCGGGCAACATGATGTCGATGAGGACGACGTCGACAGGGTGCCGATCGAACGCCTCGATCGCCGCCTCGCCCGACGCGACACCCTCGACCGTCCATCCCTCGTCCTCGAGGGCCAGCTTCACGGCTTCGCGGATTCGCTCGTCGTCTTCGACGGCCAGGATGCGGGTTCCCATAATGCGACCATCATGCCGGAAACTACGGGCCGACGGTGGACACCGTGGTCAGCCGGCGCCGCTGAGGAGCCAGACCATCGCGTCGTACACGCCGGGGCCGGCCACCAGCAATTGGGCGGGGGTCGGCGCGCCGCCGGCGAAGTTCCCGCTGCGGCACCCGGCCTCGCGGGCGATCAGCTCTCCGGCGGCCATGTCCCACATGTTCAGCCCTTCCTCCCAGTAGGCGTCGAGGAAGCCGGCGGCGGTGTAGGCCAGGTCGATGGCGGCCGACCCCATGCGCCGGATGTCGCGGATGTGCGGGGCGATCATGTTGACCATGCCGGCCTGCCGGCGCCGAGCGTCGGCGGAGTAGCCGAACCCGGTGGCGACGAGGGCGAGCGAGATGTCGGTCTCGGCGCTGGCGGCGATGGCGACGTCGTTGCGGGTGGCGCCTTCACCGCGGGCGGCCGAGAAGAGTTCTGCCGTCGCCGGGATGTACACCGCGCCGGCGAGGCCGCCCTCGGCGTCGACGGCGGCGACCGAGGTCGACCACATCGGCAGCCCGTAGAAGAAGTTCGACGTGCCGTCGATCGGGTCGATGTACCACGACACCCCCGAGGTGCCGGCGCGGTTGGTGCCCTCCTCGCCGATCACGGCATCGTCGGGTCGGGCGGCGATGAGGCCGTCGAGGATGACCGCCTCGGCCGCTCGGTCGTGGCGGGTGACCACGTCGGTGGCGCTGGACTTCGTGGAGGCACCGAACGCGAGGCGACCGCCGTCCGACTCGATGTCGGCCCGGCGCCCCTCGGCAGCCATCGTGCCGGCGTCGACGGCGAGCCGGCAGGCGAGCTCGCGGAGGTCACCTGCGATGGTCATCGGGAATCCTCTCGTTCCTGGATCTCGCGCCACTCGCCGACGGCGCGGAGCACCAGGACGGCCACCACGCTCATTCCCGCGGCCGACGCCACTGCCCCGACGAGGATGCCGATGCCGAGCGGCAGCCCGCAGTCCCCGTCGCACTGGATGCGAACGAGGCTGTAGCCGATCAGCCCGCCGGCGAGCCCGGCGATGAGGATCGCCGCGAACGCCGCAGCCCGGGCGGCGGGGGCGGGCAACGCGGAGAGCGGGAGAGGACGTCCGGAGGAGGCCACGTCAGAGGAGGATAGGCCGCCGTCTAGATTCGGCCCCCGTGCGTGCCGTCGCCGTCGTTCCGACGTACAACGAGGTGCTCAACATCGAGTGCCTGCTGCGGCGGCTGCGCGATGCCGAGCCCGGCCTGGAGGTCTTGGTCGTGGACGACGCGAGCACGGACGGAACGGCCGAGCTCGTGCGCAAGATCGGCGACGAGTTGGGGGCGGTCGAGCTGCTCGAACGGCCCGGCAAGCTGGGGCTCGGCTCGGCGTACCGGGATGGCTTCGCCTGGGCGCTCGAAAAAGGAGCCGACGTCGTGGTGCAGATCGATGCCGATCTCTCCCACGATCCCGCCGACCTCGCCGCGCTGCTGGCCAACGTCGAGCACGGCGCCGACCTGGCGATCGGCAGCCGCTACGTCCCCGGTGGGGCCACCGAGAACTGGCCGTTCGGGCGGCGTTGGCTCTCACGGTGGGGCAACCGCTACGCGGCCGGCCTGCTCGGCCTCGCCGTGAACGACGCCACCGCCGGCTACCGGGCCTACCGCGCCGACACCCTGCGGCGCATCGACTACCAGTCGGTCACCGCCGACGGCTACGGCTTCCAGATCGAGATGACGCACCGCGTCGTGCGGGCGGGCGGCAAGGTCGTCGAGTTCCCGATCCGGTTCCACGATCGTGGGGCCGGGGAGTCGAAGCTCTCCCGCGGCATCGTCCGCGAGGCCTTCGGGCTCGTCGGCCGCCTCTGGCTCGAGGACCGCCGCGGCCGCCGCCAGCGCCGCCGCATGTACGGCTGACGTTTCGTCCTCGGCTCGCATCGGTCGCTGCGCTCCCTCGCTCGCCTGCGGCGATGCTCGTCCTCGGCTCGCATCGGTCGCTGCGCTCCCTCGCTCGCCTGCGGCGATGCTCGTCCTCGGCT
>NZ_QKYK01000063.1 GCF_003426815.1 Desertimonas flava | reverse complement strand
CGGGTGGCAACGGCACCAGCGACGCCGCCCCCGCGGACGCTCCCGATGAGGCCGCCGCCGAGCCGGCGCCCGCCGCTGCGGCCGCAACGGCGACCGCCGCGCCCGAGGCCGGCGTGGTGGTCGGCCCCGACGGTGAGCCGCTGGCCGAGTGGGAGATCGACCTCGTCGGCGACGGCGAGCCGGTCGACACCCCCGCGGCGTCGAACGGCCAGGTCGCACCGGCGGCCTCGCAGGACGGCCCGCGGCCGAACGGCCAGAGCCCCGCCCAGTCGGGTGCCGCGCAACCGGCGAGCACGCAGCCGGGCACCATGCAGCCGGGCACCATGCAGCCGGGTGCCATGCAACAGGGTGCCGGGGGTACGTCAGGCGAGGGCGAGGGCGAGAGCCGCAACCGCCGTCGTCGGCGCCGTCGCAAGGGCAACAAGAACGCCGACGGTCCGCAGGGCGACGACACAGCCGTCGAGGAGTCCACCGACGAGCCCCAGCCGACCGGCAACGAGCCGGTGCCCGTGTCGGGGTACCTCGACATGCGCGACGAGGGCTACGGCTTCCTTCGGGTGAAGGGGTACCTGCCGAGCCGCGATGACGCCTACATCCCCGTCAAGCTGGCCCGGCAGTACGGCCTGCGCAAGGGCGACCACATCACCGGGACCAGCCGTCCGGCCGGCCGCAACGAGAAGAACCCGGCGCTGCTCGAGGTGCTCACCGTCAACGGTGGGGACCCCGAGGCGGCCAGGCGTCGGCCGCGGTTCGAGGACCTCACCGCGCTCTTCCCCGATGAGAACCTGCGGCTCGAGGATCCGTCCGATCCCACCAACATGACGGCCCGCATTATCGACCTCGTGTCGCCCATCGGCAAGGGCCAGCGCGGCATCATCGTGTCGCCGCCGAAGGCGGGCAAGACGACGATCATGAAGACGATCGCCAAGTCGATCGAGCAGAACAACCCCGAGGTGAAGCTCATCGTGCTGCTCATCGACGAGCGGCCCGAGGAAGTGACCGACATCAAGCGGACCGTTCGCGGCGAGGTCATCGCCTCCACGTTCGACCGGCCGAGCGACGAGCACACCCACGTCGCCGAGCTGACGATCGAGAAGGCCAAGCGGCTCGTCGAGGCCGGCGAGGACGTCGTGGTGATCCTCGACGGCATCACACGACTGTCGCGGGCGTACAACCTCGCGGCGCCGGCCAGCGGGCGCATCCTGTCGGGCGGCATCGACGCCGGGGCGCTGTACCCGCCGAAGAAGTTCTTCGGCGCCGCCCGCAACGTCGAGGAGGGCGGCTCGCTCACCATCCTCGCCACGGCACTGGTCGACACCAACAGCCGCATGGACGAAGCGATCTTCGAGGAGTTCAAGGGCACGGGCAACATGGAGCTGCGCCTCGACCGCCGTCTGGCCGAACGCCGCGTCTACCCCGCCATCGACGTCGACGCCTCGAGCACGCGCCACGAGGAGTTGCTCTTCGACCGCAAGCAGCTGCAGATGGTGTGGAAGCTGCGCCGCGTGCTGAGCGGGCTCGCCGCCGACGGCAACGCCGCCCCGGGCCTCGAGCTGCTCATCGACCGGCTCAAGACGTTCCGCACCAACGCCGAATTCCTCAACGAGATCGCCAAGCAGCCGTCGATGTAGTGGGCAGCGATCTCGCGGGCAACGGTGCCGAGATCGATGCCGCCAGTCGCCCGGTACACTGGATCGTCCTTTCTTTCGGGAGATGTCATGAAGACCGATACGCACCCCACCTACGCCGAGACCACGGTCGCCTGCTCGTGTGGCAACACGTTCACGACGCGTTCCACCAAGCCGGGGTCGCTCAGCATCGAACTCTGCAACGAGTGCCACCCGTTCTTCACCGGCAAGCAGAAGCTGGTGGACTCCGGCGGCCGCGTCGAGCGCTTCAACAAGCGCTACGGCGAGCGCAAGCAGCGCGCTGGAAGCTGACCGCAGCGGCCCCGCCGCTGCCCCCTCCGACGATGGCCCGGCGCGCGAGCGCCGGGCTCATCTGCTTTCACTGAAGCTCCAGGCCCTCCTGCGCGCCCACGCGCAGCGGACCGATCTGGAGCCGCGCCCGTTCGGCCTCGGCGCCGCGGCGGTCGGCGGAGGAGCCGCCTGGGTGCTCATCGACGAGACCACCGACGACGGTCGCGGTCTCGGCGCGGCGATCGTCTGGGCCCTGCGCAACGACGTGGAGGAACTGAACGTCGTCGCCGAGCGGGGTACCGGCGTGCTCGCCCGCCGAGCGGGTGAGTTCGTCCTGCCGATCCGCGTCTGGAGCGTCGACGGTACGTCGCTGGTGGCCGCCGTGGCCGAACCGGCTGGGCTCCGCCTGCCGGTCGACCCGCGTCATCTCGAGCTCGTCGGCGACATCGAGGCCGGCGGGGCGCGGCTGTTGCTCGAGCACGGGGCGGTGACCGGGGACGTGCGCGGGCTCGAGGTCTGCCGCGTGGTCGACGGCGACGACCGGGCGGTCCGGCTCGAGGTGGGCGTGGGCGCCCACGATCGCGAGGCCTTCGCCATGATCCACGGCGACCGGCCGACCCGCGACGCGCTGGCCGAGGTGGTGGCGACGGTCACCGCCGTGCGCGACGTCGCCGTTCCGGCCCATCCGCTCAACCGGCTCGGCGCCGAGCGTTTCCTGCGCTGGCAGCTCGAGGAGGACCCGGCGGCGATCGGCCTCGAATCGCTCGAGGCCGCCGAGCCCCCGGTGGCCAGGCCGAACCTCAAGGACCCGACCCCGTGCGCGGCGACCGGGCGCCGTCGAGACGGCTCGTCGGTGATCGTCGTCACGAGTGTCGGGATCGATCTCGACGTGATCCCGTACGCGGCCGATGCCCGGCTCGCCCTGGCGGGCGAACCGGGCATCGGCTCGGGGGATGGGTCCTTGGTCGATCTGCTGGTGGTGGCCCCGTCACGTGATCTCGTCACGGCGACCCGGCAGATCGCCGGATGTCTGCGTCAGCCGGTGACGCTGGTGCCCTCGCCGTTCTCGGCGGCCTGAGCCGGCTCGGGCGTCGCGGCTGGCTCCGTCGTGGCGGCCTCGAGGGCCGGCTGCACCGGCGTGGTGTCGAGGGCGATGCGACGGGCCTCGGGCGCCGGCGGCTGCGCGGTCCGGCCGACGGTCACGGTGAGGCGGCCGTCGACGTAGCGGGCGGAGACCTGCTCGGGATCGAGCGTCTGGGGCAGCCTGACCGAACGGGTCCACGAGCTCGACCCGGTGGCGGCGGCGGTGGTGACGTCGAGGGTGACCGTGCGGCCCGTCACGGACACGGCCACGTTCTCGGCGGGAACGCCGGGGAGGTCGACGGTGAACTCATAGGCGTCGTCGGTCCACGAGCCGGCGATGGTGGGCCCGAAGGAGGGGACCGGTCGCGGCGCGGACAGCGTGGCCAGCTGGGCGAAGGCCCGATCGAACGCACGGTCGAATGAACGGCGGGCGGCGAAGGGGCTGCGGGTGGGGTAGGTGACGAGCATGGGCGGGTTCTCCTCGGGCGGGTGATCGTTGATGGTGAAGGCGGACTTGAGTTGCGTACCTAAGCTCGGTGCACTCACAACGATACAGGAAACTTGAGTCATCACAACTCAAGTTTCGGGACGTCGAGAACGAGTCCGGTGGGCTCGGTGCGACGCCGCGACGAGTAGCCTCGAACAGCCGTCATGTCTTCTCCCGCCGACCGTTTCGCCGCCCGCATCACCGCGCTCGAGTCCGAGCACGCCGACCTCGAGGCGCGCCTCGCCGACCCTGAGGTCGCGTCCGATCCGGGCGAGCTGCGCAGGGTGACGATGCGCTACCACGAGCTCACTCCGGTCGTCGACGCCGCTCGCCGGCAGCGGGCGCTGCAGGCCGACGCCGACGCGGCCCGAGAGCTGATCGCCGAGACGGACGGGGACGAGCGGGCGCTCCTCGAGGAGGAGTTGGCGACCACGGAGGAGGCCCTCGCCTCGCTTGCCGACGAGCTGGCCGTCCTGATGATCCCGCCCGATCCCCATGTCGGTCGCAACGTCATCGTCGAGATCCGCGGCGCCGAGGGCGGCGAGGAAGCCAACCTGTGGGCTCGCGACCTCTACGAGATGTACGTCGCCTACGCCGGTCGGCACGGCCTGAAGGTGGAGACGCTCGACGCCGACCACAGCGACCTCGGCGGCCTCAACGAGGTGACGATGATGGTGTCGGGCGAGCATGCGTGGCCGCGGTTCAAGTACGAGGGGGGCGGCCATCGCGTCCAGCGGGTGCCCGCCACGGAGAGCCAGGGACGGATCCACACCTCCTCGGCGACGGTGCTCGTCCTGCCCGAGGCCGACGAGGTGGACGTGCAGATCGACGACAAGGACCTTCAGATCGACGTCTTCCGTTCGAGCGGCCCCGGCGGCCAGAGCGTGAACACCACCGACTCGGCCGTGCGCATCACCCATCTGCCCACCGGGGTCGTCGTGTCGATGCAGGACGAGCGCAGCCAGCTGCAGAACCGGCTGCGGGCGATGACGGTGCTGCGCTCACGACTGCTCGAGATCGCCGAACGCGAGCGCAACGCCGAGCTGTCGGCGGAACGCAGGAGTCAGGTCGGCGGCGGCGGGCGCGGTGAGAAGATCCGCACGTACAACTACAAGGAGAATCGGCTCACCGATCACCGCATCGGGTTCACGATCTACCGCCTGTCCGACGTGCTCGCCGGGGACCTCGACGACGTCGTGGCCGCGCTCGCCGCAGACGAACGCTCCCGCCAGCTGGCCGACGACGCCGGGTGATGGCCGAGTCGGGAGCCCTGACGTGGCGGGACCTGCTGGCCGACACTCGCCGGCGGGTCGGCGAGGATCCCGCAGCGCGGTGGCTGTGCCAGGTGGCCAGCGGCACGGACGACCTCAACGCCATCGCGGCGGAGATCCCGACCGACCGGATGGTCGCCCATCTCGACGCCATGCTCGCCCGCCATGAAGCGGGGGAGCCTCTGGCCTACGTGCTCGGTCGGTGGGGTTTCCGCCACCTCGACCTGGCTGTCGATCCGAGGGTGCTCATTCCGCGACCCGAGACCGAGGTGGTCGCCGGCGTGGCGCTCGAGCTCGCCCGCTCGCTGCCGCCACCGATCACGGTCGTCGATCTCGGCACCGGCTCGGGGGCGATCGGGCTGTCCCTCGCATACGAACTGCCCGCCGACGGAGTAACGGTCTGGCTCACCGAGGCCAGCGACGGTGCGCTCGACGTGGCGCGAGCCAACCTGGCGGGCATCGGGCGCCGCGCCGCCAACGTGCGCATCGCCGAACCCGGCCGCTGGTTCGACGCCCTTCCCGACGGCGTCGTCGCCGACCTGGTGGTGGCGAACCCGCCGTACGTCGCGACCGACTCGCCGCTGATCGACGAGTCGGTGACCCGCTGGGAGCCGCACGCGGCGCTCTTCGCGGGGCCCGACGGCCTCGACGACATCCGTGAGATCGCCGCGACCGCACCGGTGACCCTGCGACCCGGGGGTTGGCTCGTGCTGGAGATCGGCGCCGATCAAGGTGACGCCGTCGCCGGGCTGTTGCGGCAGGCGGGGTACCGCGACGTGGATGTGCGCCCCGACCTCGCCGGACGCGACCGCGTCGCTGTGGCCCGACGACCCTGAGTTGATACGGCCCCTGGCGAGCCAACGAACTAACGTCGGTGCTGATGGAAGAGCGTCTCAAGGAGCTGTACCGGGGCGTCGCCGTGCACGCCACGGCCGACCGCGAGCACATGGCCGCGCTCGAGCTGCTCGCCCTCGTGATGCTCGCCGACTCCCACCTCGGAGACGACGAGCTGAACGTGCTCCGCGAGCTCACCGAGGACTGGCGCGGGGCCGCCTTCTCGTTCGAGCAGTACCTCGGGCCCGCCGTCGCCCGGGCCCGGCAAGCGCATCGTGACGGGGCGATCACCGAGCTTCTCGACGACGTCGACGAGCGCATCACGTCGCGGATCCTGCGCAAGGCGCTCTTCTCCGCCGCCCGCCAGATCACCGCCGGTGACGGCGAGGCCACCGACGACGAGAACGAGCTGCTCGCCGACATCGCCGTCAGGTTCGGCTGAAGCCGGCTTCGCTTCGCTCGCCGCTTCAGCCGAGGGGCTCTGAGGAGCGGCTGCGCCGCGCCCAGCTGTTGTCGGCCGACCGGCAGAGCCGGATCGGCCGACGGACGGGGGCAAGGCCCCCGAACCCCCATTGGAGGGGCTGCGCCCCTCCAAACCTCCCCCTGCCCCGACGCACCGGCCTCACGCTCCGCTCGCGGTCGCACACCGCGACCCGCCGCCGACTCCGTCGGGGGGTGCTCGAGGGGGGATTCCCCCCTCGATGCGGCGATCAGCGGAGCTTGCTGGGTGTTCATAATGGTGGTTGCCGGCCGGTCGGCCTGATCGGTCGGGTAGGCCATCGTCACTGGCGTTGCCATGGCTCTGGAGCTTGGTGTCGCGGCGCCGTGC
>NZ_QKYK01000062.1 GCF_003426815.1 Desertimonas flava | reverse complement strand
GCTCACGCACCTCGAGCTCGACCAGATCCAACAACTCCTCGTCATCGACCATGTCCGCCTTGTTCAACGCCACGATGATCGACGGCACACCCACCTGACGAGCCAACAACACATGCTCACGGGTCTGCGGCATCGGACCATCCGTCGCCGCCACCACCAAAATCGCACCGTCGACCTGCGCCGCACCAGTGATCATGTTCTTGATGTAGTCAGCATGACCAGGCATATCCACATGCGCATAATGCCGGTTCTCCGTCTCGTACTCGATATGAGCAATCGAGATCGTGATACCACGCGCCTTCTCCTCCGGCGCCTTGTCGATCGAATCAAACGGCTGATACTCCGCCAACCCACGATCCGCCAACGTCTTCGAAATCGCCGCAGTCAACGTCGTCTTGCCGTGGTCGATGTGACCCATCGTGCCGATGTTCACATGCGGCTTCGTGCGCTCGAACTTCGCCTTGCTCATGTTGCTGTTGCCTTTTCCTCGAGATTGCTGAATGGGAGTGGTAGCGGCGATCGGGATCGAACCGATGACCTTCCGATTATGAGCCGGATGCTCTGACCGACTGAGCTACGCCGCCTGGCGTGTGGCCCTACGTTCCGGATGCGTTGCGGCGGTCCGGGGCGCATGGTCGGGCGCCTCGCCACCGAATTCGGGAGCGGTGCACCAAGCGAGCTGTATGCGGCTCGCTGGAGCCCTCTGTGGGAATCGAACCCACGACCTTTTCCTTACCATGGAAATGCTCTGCCGACTGAGCTAAGAGGGCGTTCTCGTGGGCGCGTGCCAGGTACTCCCGGCCCGAGCCAGTCGACCAGGATAGCGGTCGGTCGGCCCAATCCACGCCGCGCTTCGCTCGCGCCTCCTTCCCGGGGGCTGCGCCCCCGCTCGCTCCGCTCGCGCCCCATCGCCGCCCGGCTCGCTAGCGCTCGCACGAACGGCGGCGCTCGCTTCGCTCGCGCCTCCTCCCCGGGGGCTGCGCCCCCGCTCGCTCCGCTCGCGCCCCATCGCCGCCCGGCTCGCTAGCGCTCGCACGAACGGCGGCGCTCGCTTCGCTCGCGCCTCCGGTACGTTCTGCAGCGTGTCGACGGAGCAGGCCAACCCATCAGGAACCTCGAGCACCACGTCGGCCGGCACCATCACCATCCGACCCGCCGTGGTCGCCGACGCGGAGGCGATCCGCAGGATCTACAACGCCGAGGTGACGGGTCAGACCAGCACGTTCGACCTGGTCCCCCGCTCGCTCGAGGACCAGCAGCGCTGGCTCGCCGCCCGCTCCGGCGCCTTCTCGGCGATCGTCGCCACCGACGGCGACCGGATCGTCGGCTTCGGTGCCCTCTCCGCGTACAAGGATCGGGCGGCGTACAGCACGACGGTCGAGGACTCGGTCTACGTCGACCGCTCCGCCGGCGGCCGCGGGATCGGCACGCTCCTGCTCAGCCGGCTCGTCGAGATCGCCCGCGAGTCCGGGTTCCATTCGGTGATGGCACGCATCGAGGCGTCGGGCACGGCGTCGCGGGCGCTCCACGCCAAGTGCGGGTTCCAGCTCGTCGGCATCGAGCTCCAGGTCGGCCGCAAGTTCGGCCGTTGGCTCGACGTCGCCGTGATGCAGATCCTCCTCTGAGCCCCAGCGCTCAGCGGACGCCGTAGACGCGGTGGTCGATGTGACCGGCGGAGAACTCGCTGACGGCGACGAGCACGAGTCCGGCCAGCCAGGCGTAGCGCTCGTCGGTGGTCTCGAGGCGCGGCGTGGAGCGGATGTAGCTCGACTCGTAGGGGATGCGGCCGCCGGCGGCGACGGTGTCACGACCGGTGGCGGGCAGCTTGGCGACGCCCCGGCTGGCGTAGTGGATCAGCACGCCATCGTCGGTGCGGATCGTGGCGCGCACGTCCATGCGGCCGACCCCGTCGGCGCCGAGCACCACCCAGTCACCGCCGCCGCCGAGGAGTTCGCCGCGGACTCGTGGTCCGTCGAGCGCGCCATGGCGCACGATGTACGTCAGGCGCGTGCCGCCGGCGGTCGGGAAGACGAGCGGATCCTCCAGGTCGACGCGAAGGTCGAAGACGTGCTCGACGTCGAGCGTCGCGAGCGGGGCGCCGTCGAGCAGCGGCCCGGGCTCCAGCGGCGTGCTCATGATGCCGCCGTCGAGGTAGGCGGTGACGGGCTCTGGTGTCATCGATCGGCCTTTCCGGGCGGGGAACACAGACGAGAGTAGCATACGTTTGTATGTATTTTAGCAGGTGGCCGTATCTAGAGTTACGATTCCCCGTATGACGAAAGCCGGTGATGCCCGCCGTGCCGCGATCGCCGAGCAGGCCGTCGCCCTGGCGTCGGTCGACGGGTTCGACGGGCTGACCTTCGGCTCGGTCGCCGCCTCCACGGGGGTGGGCAAACCGGCCCTCCAGACGCTGTTCGGGTCGAAGGAGACGCTGCAGCTGGCCGTCCTCGACGCCGCCACGACGGTCTGGACGACCACCGTGTTGCGGCCGGCGAGCGCCGAACCCGACGGCCTCCCCCAACTGCGCACCCTCCTCGCCCGCTGGATCGACTACCTGCCCACGTTCCGCGGTGGCTGCCCCTTCATCGCCGGCGCCAGCGAGCTCGACGGCCGGCACGGCCCGGTGCGCGAGGCGCTCGCCGCGGCGATCCGCGGCGGTGAGGACCTGGTCCGGCGCCAGGCAGCGCTGGCGATCCGCCTCGGCGAGCTGGCGGCGGACACGGATCCCGACCAGGTCGCCTATGAACTGCACGCCGTGCTGCTGAAGGCCAACCACGATCTGCAGCTCTTCGGGGATCCATCGGCGCTCGATCGGGCGCGCGCGGCCGCCGAGGCAGTGATCGCCCGGCACACGCGCTCGTGCCGCGACCGGAAACCTTTGGAGGCCACGGCGGCTGGATGACGCCGCTGGCTGCGTTCCGGCTCCTCGTGGTTGGGCAAGGCAGGCACTTCGTCGCCGCGCCTTGCCAGCGACGTCCCCAGCTCGCCGTGAACCAGGCAAACGTTCCCGGTCGCGGCACTAGAGAACCTCACGGGTCGAGGACCCGGAGCTCGAGGGCCGCCAGGCGGGCCGGGTCGGCGATGACGTCGTAAGCGGCGATGCGGTCCTCGACCACCTCGAAACGCAGGGCGATCCACAGCCGGCCGGCCGGTGCGACGATCGCCCCGATCGAGCCGTCGACGAGCACGACCTCGGCGATCTCGGACCGGCCGGCAAGCGCCACGGTTCCCCTGGCGACTGCGTCGGCGCCGCGAACGAGGGCCGCGGCACCGGGCGGCAACGCCTGGACATCGCTGCGCCGCACCACGTCGGGAGCGAGGACAGCCACCACGCCGGCGAGGTCGCCGCGTCCGGCGGCCGACAGGAACCGCTCGACGACGGCGCGAGAGCGGTGGTCGGCTGCGGCGCGCCCGGCGGGACCGCCCCGCACCTTCGACCGGGCCCGGCTGGCGAGCTTCTTCGTGGTCGCCGGCGACCTGTCGACGATGGGGCCGATGTCCGCGAACGGCACGGCGAAGAGGTCGTGCAGGACGAACGCGATGCGCTCGTCGGGCTCGAGCCGATCGAGCACGACGAGCATCGCCCTCGTGACGGAGTCGGCCACGATGGCTGTCTCCTCAGGGGCGACGCTCTCCCCTGCGGTGGCAGCCTCAGCCGGCGGCTCGGCCGCAACCGGTCGCCGCCGCCGAGAGCGCAGCTCGTCGAGACACAGGCGGGTGACGACCGTGCGCAACCAGGCGTCGACGTTGTCGATCGTGTCGATGTCGGAGCGGTCGAGACGGATCCATGCCTCCTGCAGCATGTCGTCGGCATCGGCCGCGGAGCCGAGCAGGCGATGGGCGAGGCTGCGGAGCTGCGGTCGCGCCCGCCGGAACATTGCGTCCCGTTCAGACGGGCTGATCCCTCCGGTGGCCGGCGTCTCGTCGGTCATCTGCTCGGTCCCCTTTCGTGCGCGGCGGTCGTCGTGATGAATGACGACCTGGCGCGGTGCCAGGTGACCGCAACGACACGATCTGGCGTGCTGTGCGCGCCAGGACACAGCAAGGACCACGATGAACACATTGCTCCACCTCGACGCCAGTGCCAACCGCTCGGGCGAATCGATCACCAGGGCCTTGAGCGCCAGGTTCGCCGCGGCGTGGTTGGACGCCAACCCGACGGGCACACATCGATATCGCGATCTGGCCGCCGATCCGGTGCCGGCGTTGACGACGGAGTTCTGCGCCATCGGGCGCCGCGTCGAACAGCACCCGCCGATCGGACGGCTGGGCGTCGATGCATTACTCGAGAGCGAGGACGAGCGCGCCGACTGGCGCGTCACGCGCGCTCTCGTCGACGAGCTGGTGGACGCGGACACCGTGCTGCTCGGCTGCCCGATGTACAACTTCTCGGTGCCGGCCGCGCTCAAGGGCTGGATCGACCGCATCACGTTCCCGGGCGTGTACCGCGCCGCCGACGGCTCCGCGCTGTTGGCCGGGACGAACGTCGTCGTGGTCGCCGCATCGGGAGGCGGATACGGCCCGGGCACGCCGCGGGCCGCCTGGGACTTCCAGGCGCCCTACCTTCGCGCCTGGTTGACCAGCATCGGTGTGCCCGACGAACGGATCCACGTGATACGTGCGGAACTCACGCTCGCCGACCTGGCCCCCGGCCTCGCCGACCTCCGCCCACTGGCCACGGCCTCGTTCGAGGCGGCGCTGGCCTCGCTCGATGCCGTCCTGCCGGCCTGTGTCCCTGCCGCGATGTCGGCCGAAAGGACCAGTCCGAAAGAGTGATTCGGGGCCCGCCGCGGCCCGCTCACCGGACGCCAGGTCTACGGTCCGCCGTCATGCATTCGTAACACGAGTGCACGACTTCGACAGGCGGGCGGGACCGGATGGGAACGACCCGAACCCAGGACCGAGACCCAGATTGGAGTCCCCGTGGCGGCTTCCCGGAACGCGACGACGAACGTACTCGCCGTCATCACACTCGCCGGAGTGGCGACCGTGATGACGACCGGTCCGGCGGGGGCGGGTCCGGGCAGTGCCGCCCCCGCCGCCCACGGCGGCGCCTCCGGCGAACGACCCACCACATCGGCCGGATCCGACTGCGACCTGCCGCTCGGCGACGCCGACGCCGACGAGGCGGACGGCGCGCTGGTGGTCCTCGTCGACGGCACCGTGTCGAGCGCCGACCAGGAGCGTCGCGTCGACGACCTGGTCCGCACACTCGATGCCACCACGACCGACCGCGAGCTCACCGTCTCGGTCGGCAGCTTCGGCGGATCCGACGCCGAGGTCCGCTTCTCACCGTGCCTCGACGGCGCCGTGTTCGTCCCCGACGGCAACAACGCCCGGACCCGCGAGCGCAACCGACCCGACCTCGTCGAGGGCCTCGCCGAGACGCTGACCACGCTCGCCGCCGGCTACGAGTCGAGCGATCCGACCAGCGCCATCCGCGCCGGCATCGACCGGCTCGGCCCGGCCGACGCCGACCAGCCCCGCGTCCTGCTCATCCACACCGACGGCATCCCGACCACGGGCTGCGCGGCGCTCCCGGAAGAGGTCAACGTCGACGAACCGGGTCTCGTCGACCGTCTCCTCGAGGCGTGCACGTCGGCGGGTCAGCTCCCGTCGGCCGACGGCATCGACGTCGTCATCGGCGGCATCGGCCGGACCGACACCGACCTCAGCGCCGACGCCGTGACGTTCCTCATCGAGCTCAACACTGCGCTGTGCAGCGCCACGGGCGCCACGTGCAGCGTCGACCCCAACCTCCCACCCGACATCTGGCCCGACAGCGTCGACGACGACTGACCATGACCCGGTCTCCCCATTCCGCGAGCGCAACGAGAAGGTGATCCGATGTTCCAGTACGCCAACCGCCGGATGAGCGGATTCAGCCAGCGGCGGCGGGGGCGACGCCTCGCCGGGCGCACGTACGTGGCCGACCCGGCTGTGCTCGGCCAGCTCGTGCCGTCGGACGACCCGCCGGCGGTCTTCACGCCGGCCGAGGACGCCGAGGTCGCCGAGGGCCACTCGTCCCAGCGCACGATCGAGCACTCCTACAACCACTCGCTGAGCAAGCGGATGCGGCGGCTGGCCAAGCGGGCGCCGACGCTGGAGCGCCGCAAGGTGCGCCAGCTGCACCAGGCCGACCACGCCTACGAAGTCGACCAGCGGTTGCGCCGCGCCGAACAGGCGAACCGGGACATGCGCGATCACGGCCGCCACATGCCGCGGTGGGCCCGCATCCTGATCGTCCTGGTGCTCGCCGCAGTCGACGTCGTCGCCTACCGCGCCGCCGTGGAGGTCGCCTTCGACACGTCCGACGAGTGGCCGGCGATCATCGACTCGTACCTCTTGTCGCTGCTGTCGATCGGCATGGTGATGGCGGCGATGTTCGCCGCCGAGCAGCTCAAGGCCCTGCACGGCGCCAGCGACCGCCGCGTCGACGACCCCGACTCCCTCGTCGACGACCTGCCTCGTGCGCGGCGGGTGTGGTGGCAGGCCGGCCTGCCGGCGCTGGCCGGCTCGGTCGTCCTGCTCATCGCCGGCGCCGCGCTGCGGGTCAACGCGCTCGGATCGGTACCGGGCTGGTTCTGGCTCGCCGTGCCGGCGTTCTCCGGGGCCGCCCTGGTGGGCGCCTTCTTCGTGGAGTACAAGTGGGCCGACAAAGCGCTCGACGAGCGCGACGACCTCGCCCGCCGCTCGCGGTTCGCCCAGTGGCGGCTGCACCGGGCCGATCGCCGCCTCGCGTCGGTCGAAGGCGACTACCGGATGCGCGAGGCCGAGATCGAGCAGCTGTGGTCGCTGTACGAGCCGTCGTGGCGGGTACAGATGGAGATGGCCGCGGCGCGCATCGCCGTCGCCCGCTCCGAGCGGCCCGAGCTCTTCCATCCGCTCGGACGGTCGGTGGTCGAGTCGGTGCACGAGCGCATCGCCCGCGGCACGACCCGCCGCGACGGGCCGTCGGCTCTGGAACGTCTCGACCTCACGGTGGAGCAGGTGCTGGAGCGGGCCGAGCTCACGCACGCTGCGCGCCGCGCCCCGCGGCCAGACGGATCGCTCGCCGTCCGCCCCCGTCGCCGTGGCCCCGAGCCGGCTGTCGTGCCGCCACCTGCGCCGCTGCTGCGCACGTCCGTCGCCACCACGCCGTCGCCGCCTGCGCCGTCCGACGTGACCGCGCCCGTCTCCCGGCCCTCGACCACCGAGGTGCGGCGCGTCCCCGTCCCGACGCGGACGGTGGTCAGCCGGGCCGCCCACCCGTCGATCGCCCGGCGCAACGGGCACACGCCAGCCCCCGACCCCGACGCCCCGAGCTTCCTGTGACCCGTCCCACCAGCCGCCGCGTGGCGCCGCTGCGCCCGCCGTCGCCCCGGCGCCTGCGCCGCCACGGGC
>NZ_QKYK01000061.1 GCF_003426815.1 Desertimonas flava | reverse complement strand
CCTCGGCCGGCGACGCGCCCGCGGCAGCCTCGGCGAAGGCCGACGCCGGCGCGTTGTCGGACGACGACGTGGTGAGGTTGGTGACCGCCGGGGCCGGCTCGGCGACCGCCGCAGGTGCCGGAGCTGCAGGGGGAGCCGGAGTCGGAGCAGCCGCGGGACCCGCCGAGCTCGCCGCCGCGGGCTGCGCCGGTGCCGCCGCGCCGGGAGCCGGCTGCTGAACGACCTGGACGTGCATGACGTAGCGGACGAAGTCCTGGGCGATGCCCTTCATCATCCCGCCGAACATCTCGAAGCCTTCACGCTGCCACTCGGTGAGCGGATCCTTCTGGCCCATCGCCCGGAGGTTGATGCCCTCCTTGAGGTAGTCCATCTCCTCGAGGTGCTCACGCCAGCGCTGATCAATGATGCGCAGCATCACCTGCCGCTCGACCTCGCGCATCACCTTGGGCGTGAGCTCCTGCTCGCGCTTCTCGTAGTGGGCGGTCGCGTCGGCCAGCACCATCTCGGAGATCTGCTTGGTGTTGCGGGCGCCGGACAGCTGCTCCTCGGTGATCTCCGTCGGCCAGAACGTCTTCAGGTCCTTGGCCAGGCCCTCGAGGTCCCACTCGTCCTCGGCGGGGCTGGCGCAGTAGGTGTCGAGCAGGGCGTCGACGGCATCGTCGAGGTACTCCATGGCCGCCGACTTGAGGTCGACGCCCTCGAGGATCTGATCGCGGCGCGCGTAGATGACCTTGCGCTGCTCGTTCATCACCTCGTCGTACTTGAGGACGTTCTTGCGGATCTCGGCGTTGCGGGTCTCGACGGTGGTCTGGGCCCGTTCGATGGCCTTGGTGACCATCTTCGCCTCGATCGCCTCGTCGTCGGGCAGGGCCCGGTTCATCACGTAGCTGAGGGCGCCGGTGGCGAACAGGCGCATCAGCTCGTCGTCGAGGCTGAGGTAGAAGCGGCTCTCGCCGGGGTCGCCCTGGCGGCCCGACCGGCCGCGCAGCTGGTTGTCGATGCGGCGGGATTCGTGGCGCTCGGAGCCGATCACGTAGAGGCCACCGAGCTCGCGGACCTTCTCACCCTCGGCGGCGCACTCGCGTTTGAACTCGACGAGGAGTTCGTCGTAGCGGGCCATCGCCTTGGCCCGGGCCTCGCGGAAGTCGTCGGGCATCTGATCGAGCGGGAGCGGCAGGGCGAACTCGTCGACCATCACCTCGTCGGGGTGGCCCTCCTTCAGCACCTCGTTGCGCGCCATGATCTCCGGGTTGCCGCCGAGGATGATGTCGACGCCGCGGCCGGCCATGTTGGTGGCCACCGTGACCGCACCGAGGCGCCCGGCCTGGGCGACGATCTGGGCCTCGGCGGTGTGCTGCTTGGCATTCAGCACCGAGTGCGGGATGCCCATCTGCTTGAGTTGGCGGGACAGGTACTCGGACTTCTCCACGCTCACCGTGCCGACGAGCACCGGCTGGCCGGCCTCGTGGCGCTCGGCGATGTCCTTGGCGACGGCATCGAACTTGCCGCCCTCGCCCTTGTAGATCAGGTCGGCCTGGTCGAGGCGGCGAATGGGGCGGTTGGTCGGGATCGGCACCACGCCGAGCTCGTACGTGTTGGCCAGCTCGGCGGCCTCGGTCTGGGCCGTACCGGTCATGCCGGCGAGCTTGTCGTACATGCGGAAGTAGTTCTGCAGCGTGATCGTCGCGAGGGTCTGGTTCTCCTCTTTGATCTTCACGCCTTCTTTGGCCTCGACCGCCTGGTGGATGCCTTCCGACCAGCGCCGGCCCTCGAGGATGCGACCGGTGAACTCGTCGACGATCTTCACCTCACCGCCGGTGACGATGTAGTCCTTGTCGCGCTTGTACAGCTCCTTGGCCTTCAGGGCCACCTGCATCTGGTGGACGAGGTTGCGCTGCACCTCGTCGTAGAGGTTCTCGATGCCGAGCGCGGCCTCGACCTTCTCGATGCCCGGCTCCAACGGGATCACCGCCCGCTTGTCCTCTTCGACCTCGTAGTCCTCGTCGCGCTTCAGCGAGCGGACGATGGAGGCGAAGCGGTAGTACAGCTTGGCGGCGTCGGCGACGCGGCCGGAGATGATGAGCGGGGTGCGGGCCTCGTCGATGAGGATCGAGTCGACCTCGTCGACGATGCAGTAGTTGTGACCCCGCTGTGTCTTGTCGACCAGCTTTCCGGCCATGTTGTCGCGGAGATAGTCGAAGCCCATCTCGTTGTTGGTGCCGTAGGTGATGTCGGCGGCGTACTGGGCGCGCTTCTCGGCGGGCGTCGACTTGAAGCCGGGGATGATCAGGCCGACCTCGAGGCCCAAGAAGCGGTGGATCTGGCCCATCCACTCGGAGTCGCGCCGGGCGAGATAGTCGTTGACCGTGACGAGGTGGACACCCTTGCCACCGAGGCCGTTGAGGTAGGCGGGCAGCGTGGACACCAGCGTCTTGCCCTCGCCGGTCTTCATCTCGGCGACCCACCCGAAGTGCAGGGCCGCCCCGCCCATCAGCTGGACGTCGTAGTGGCGCTGGCCGATGGTGCGCTGCGCCGCCTCGCGCACGACTGCGAACGCCTCGACGGCGATGTCGTCGAGATCGGCGCCGTTGGCGAGGCGCTCACGGAACGCAGACGTCTTGGCCCGCAGCTCTTCGTCCGTGAGCTTCTGGAGCGAGCCTTCCAGCGAGTTGATCTCCGGCACCATCGCTTGCAGTGCCTTGATCTTCTTGCCTTCACCGGCCCGCAGGATGCGATCGAGGATGCTCATGCGGGTTTCGATGCTACCGCCAGGCCCGGGAGGCGTGCCGCGCGGCACGCCTCCCGGGCGTTTCCGGCATCTTGGACCGTTTCGGGCTACTTGGGGACCGGGAAGGCGGCGACGCAGTACAGGAACGTTCCGGTCGGCTGCCGACCGGCGCAGGTGTCGCCGTACTGCTGGTAGGGGGAGTTGAACGGGGCGTCGTCGAACAGGCGGTCGCACGACTCCATGTCGCCGGCGTAGCACGCCTGAGCGAGGGCGTCGAGCGCCGCGTCGGTACCGAGTCCGGTCGGCTCGAGCGTGGCGGCTGGGAGCTGCGCCGTCGCGGTTCCCGGGACCGTGCCGGTGCCCGGCGCGACCGTGGGCGCCGTCGGGGTGGTGGTGGGCAGCTCGGACACCACGGTGGTGGGCGGGCCAGACGTACCGGGGAACGACACGACGCACCACTGGGCGGTGTCGAGCTCCTGCCGACCGGCGCAGCTGTCGCCGTAGTCCCGGTACGCGCTGCCGGGTTCGGAGTCACGCCACAACTGATCGCAGGCCTCCATGTCACCGTCGAAACAGCTCTGCGCCAGGCTGTCGAGCATCGGATCGGTGCCGAGGCCCGTCGGTTCGAGGGTCGCCGGCGGCACCGTCCCGGGGGCGACGGTGGTCGGCGTGGGGTCCGGGACGGTGGCGGGGGTGGGATCCGGAACGGTGGTGGCCCCTGGAACGACCGTCGGTGGACCGACGGTGGGCAGCGGCGGCACGGTGGGCGCAGCCGATGCGGTGGGGGGAACCGACACGGCCGGCAGCGTGGTCACGGGGAGGCTCGGCAGCGGCGGGAGCGACGGTCCCGAGCCCGTCGTCGTGGGCGGCGGCGGGACGAACACCGTGGTGGCCGGCACCTCGGCGGTGCTCACCGGGGTGGTGTCGACGCTGCCGCCGGGGAAGGAGCTGACGCAGTAGCGACCGGTGCCCGTGGGCTGGCGACCGGCGCAGGTGTCGCCGTACTCCTCGTAGGCGCTGCCCGAGGCGCTCGCGTTGTAGAGGTCGTCGCACGACGTCATGTCGCCGTCGTAGCAGGCCTGGGCGAGGGCATCGAGCTGGGGGTCGGTCCCGAGCCCGGTGGGCTCCACCGTCGGAGCGGGGATCTCGCCGTTGGTCGGCACGGTGTGGATCGGCGGTTCGCCGGTGTCGACCGGCACGTCGCCCGTGTCGACCGGCACGTCGCCGGTGCCCGGCACCGGATCGGCGAGATCGGTGCACGTCATCGCCCCGTCGGGCACCCGGCCACCACACGTGTTGCCGTAGTCCTCGTACGCCGAGTCGAGCGGCGACTCCCAGTAGAGGTCGTCGCAGGCCTGCATGTCGCCCGCGTAGCAATTCGCCGCCAACTCGTCGAGAAGGGGGTCGTCGCCCAGGTCGCCGGGCGGGACCGGCTGGCCGTCGCCGCCGTTCGTCGTGCCGGTGCCGTCGGTGCCCAACGCGCAGTAGTCCTCGGTGCCGGCGGGCTGCCGGCCGCCGCAGGTGTCGCCGTACTCCTCGTAGGCCGAGTCGACCGGGGCCGCGAGGAAGAGCAGGTCGCAGGCCAGCAGGTCGCCGCCGAAGCAGTCGTCCGCCAGGGCGTCGAGGTTGGCGTCGTCGCCGAGGCCGTCGGGCGGGATCGGCTCACCGTCGCCGGCCGGGGTGGAGTCGTCGGCAACCGAACCGTCGGGTGCGTCGACGTCTCCGCTGGTGTCGTCGGGGATGGTGTCGGTGGCGCTGACGCGCACGTCGGTGGTGGGCGGAGCCGACTCGGGACGGCCGGCCGACGCTCCGGTCGCCGCCAACGTGGCGCCGAACAGCGAGATGCTCACCGCGGCGACCACCCCGGCGATCCGCGCGACGGGCGAGCGGTGGCCGCCCGAAGGTTGGGGGGTTGGCGCGGCCGCGGGCAGCGGCGACGCAGGGTGTCCACGCATCGCGGATCTCCACTTCGTCATGTCGTACGTGCTCGTAGTCGGCCGACCCGGTCGGCTGGTGGTACGGACGGCGATACTAGTGACCTGCCGGCGAGCGGCGACGGCGCCTGCGCTCGAGGACCGCGCACCGGCCTACGCCACGCGCCGAGCGGGCTGGAGCGAACCGGGCGTGGCGGCGACCGCCGCCTTGACCACGCTGATGGCTCCGGCGCCGAGCAGGGTCCGTCCCGCCGACTCCAGGGTGGCCCCGGTGGTGACGACGTCGTCGATGACGAGGATCCGCCCGCGGGTGCGGGGATGAGCGCGGAAACGAGGTCGGGTGGACGGGTCGACACGGGCCCGCCGGCCGCGCCCGGTCTGCACGCCGGAGGCGCCCTCCCGTTCCAGCAGACGGCGGCACGGCAGATCGAGACGGGCGGCGACGGCGCGGGCGATCAGCTCGGCCTGGTCGAACCCCCGCTGGCGACGGCGTGACGCGCTGGTTGGCGCCCACGTCACGACGTCCGGTCCCTCGTCGAGCGCGCCGGCGGCGCTGAGCCGTTGGACGAGGATGCCGGCGACGTGGGCAGCGACCGCCCGACGATTCTGGTACTTGAAGCCGAGCAGTACGTCTCGCACACGTCCCGTGAACGCGCTCGCCACGACGACGCCGGCGGGGGCGTCGATCATCGGACGGGCGACGAGGGCGAACCGGCACGTCCGGCACAGGACCGGGCCCCGGCGACTGCAGCCGGCACAGCGTGTGGAGAGGATCATGCCCCCATCATGAAGAGGGGCTGTCACAGAGTTACCGAGCAGGCCGCGTGGGGCCGGCGCGATCAGGTGGCGAACACGTCGGCGTCGTCGGCGAACGCCTTGAACTCGATCGCGTTGCCGGCGGGATCGAGGAGGAACATCGTCCACTGCTCACCGGGCCGGCCGGAGAACCGCAGGTACGGCTCGATGACGAAGGTGGTCCCGGCGGCGGCCAGGCGCCCGGCCAGCTCGTGGAACTGGTCGACCGAGACGAGCACGCCGAAGTGGGGCACCGGGACCCGGTGGTCGTCGACGTCGCTGTGGCCGGCGACCCGGTCGGTCCGGCCGCCTGGGACCTCGTGGGTGACGAGCTGGTGACCGTAGAGGTTCCAGTCGGCCCAGTTGTCCGCGGCCCTCCCGGGCGAGCAGCCGAGGACGCCGCCGTAGAAGGCGGTCGCCGCGGCGAGGTCGTCCACCGGGATGGCGAGGTGGAAGCGGGATGGCCGCTCGTCCACGTGTCGGTCCTCCACGACGACGACGGTATCCCGGCGTCGGGAGGGCGACGAGCCGCTCCGCCGCCCCGGGGGGTGCCCTCGGTACCGGTGTGGCTGCTGACTGGGCGGGATGGTGGGCGCGGCGTTCACTGGAGCGATGACGCCCGTCGCGCTCTCGACCCGCTCGCGCACCGTCCGCTCGTCGGCGATCCGCGATCTGCTCCGGCTCACCGAGCGCCCCGACATCCTCTCGCTGGCCGGTGGTCTTCCCGCACCCGAACTGCTGCCGGTCGACCGCATCGCCGCGGCGACGGCGGACGTGCTCGCTGCCGAAGGACCGGCCGCCCTGCAGTACGGCCCGACGGAGGGCATCGCGGCACTGCGCGCGACCGTGGCCGATCGCCTCGGCAACGGAACCGCGCCCGAAGGGGTCGTCATCACGACCGGCTCGCAGCAGGCCCTCGACCTCGTCGCGCGGGTCCTGCTCGACCCCGGTGACGTCGTCGTCGTCGAGCAGCCGACCTACCTCGGTGCCCTCGGCGCCCTGCAGTGGTGCGCGCCGACGGTCGTCTCGATCGCCGGCGACCACGACGGCCTCCGCACCGATCTGCTCGCCGACCGGCTGGCGGCCGGCCTTCGACCGAAGCTCGTGTACGTCGTGACCGACTTCGCCAACCCGACCGGAGCGACGCTCGCCGACAGCCGACGTCGCCACCTCGCCGGCCTGGCCGACCAGTTCGGCTTCGTGGTCGTCGAGGACGACCCCTACGGCGCCCTGCGCTTCCGGGGCACGACCGCTCCCCCGGTGCGGGCGTTCACTGAACGTGCCGTGACCCTCGGGACGGCGTCCAAGGTGATCTCGCCAGGGCTGCGTGTCGGATGGCTCGCCGCGCCCGACTGGCTCGTCCGCCCGATCGTCGTGGCCAAGCAGGCGACCGACCTGCACACCGCCGTGCTCAACCAGCATCTGGTGCGGGCGCTGCTGGCCGACGGGGCATGGTTCGACGCCCACGTCGCCGCACTCGTCGAGTCGTACTCGGCGCGCGCGGGCGTACTCGTTCAGGCGCTCCGGGAGGCGTGTGGTGAGCACTTCCAGCTCTCCCCTGTGGACGGCGGGATGTTCCTGTGGGTGCGTCCGCGGCATCCCGGCCTCGCCGCCGAGCGGCTGCTGGCGACCGCCATCGATGCGGGGGTCGCCTTCGTCCCCGGCTCGGCATTCCGGCACGACGCCGTCGACGACGGGACGATGCGGCTGTGCTTCACCACCGTCGATGCCGATGGCCTGCACGAGGCGGCCCGGCGGCTCGGCGCGGCCGTCGGCTCGATGACGACGACCGTCTGACCGCCGGCGAGGGTCTGGAGTCACGGCCCCGCTGCCGGACACGTCGCGCCGGCATCGGGGCGCTGGCTAGCGTCGCCGCGATGAGCATGCCGACGTCCACTCCCAGCGCCGAGGGCATCGACGCGACCGGCATCGACGCCTTTCTCGGCGGACTCGCCGACACGGGGATCGAGCTGCACAGCCTGCAGATCGCCCGGCACGGCCGGATCGTCGCGGCGGGAGCATGGGCGCCCTACGACCTGCAGCGGATCCACCTCGGCTATTCGCTGTCGAAGTCGGTGACGGCAACCGCCGTCGCCACACTCGTCGACCGCGGCGAGCTGACGCTCGAGACGCCGGTCCTCGACGTGCTGCCCGTCGCCGGGCTCGACGTCGATCCCCACTGGACCGGCGTGCAGGTGCAGCATTGCCTGTCGATGACGGTGGGTCACACCGAGGACGCGTGGACGGCCGTGATGGGCCTCACCACCGGACCGGGCGCGACGATGACGGGCTTCCTCGCCGCCGCGCTCGCCACCGGACCCGACGCCGAGCCAGGCACCACGTTCTGTTACAACCAGGTCGCCACGTATGTCCTGTCGCGCATCGTCGCCCACGTCACCGGACGCCACCTCCTCGACGTCCTCCGTGAGCGCGTGTTCGGTCCGCTCGGCATCGGCGAGGTGTTGTGGCATCGGTGCCCCGAGGGGTTCGAGCTGGGCTTCACCGGATGCCACTTGCGACCGGTCGACCTGATGGCGCTCACCCAGTTGTGGCTCGAGCGCGGCCGGCGCGGCGAGGCGATCGTGTCGTCCGGATGGTTCGACCGGGCGACACGACCATTCCTTCCGGTGGCACCCAACGACGTGTCGGACTGGGAGCAGGGCTACGGGTTCTCTTACTGGAAGGCCCGTCACGGGTACCGCGCCGACGGTGCCTTCGGCCAGTACGGCATCGTCCTGCCCGAGCAGGACGTTGCGATCGTGATCAACAGCGAGGTCGAGGACATGCAGGTGCCCCTCGACCTGCTGTGGCAGCACGTGCTGCCGGCGATCGACCGGCCCGGCTCGGCCGCTGCCGACGAGATGCTCGCGGTCCGGCTCGCGGCGCTGGCGTTCCCGCCCGTCGCCGACGACCGCTCCGGCCCCGATCGGTTCGCGGCCGACCTCGGGCCCGGCTCCGAGCTCCCGCAGGGCTACTCGCGGATCATCGTCGGCCGGACGACGTCCGGCTTCGACGTGACGTTCACCGTCGACGGTGACGACGTGACCATCGCCGCCGGAGCGGGCTCATGGACAGACGGCCTCCTCGCCGTCGGTGCCGGCGTGTTGCCGACAGCAGCGAGCGCCGGGTGGCGCGACGGCGAGTTCCGCGCGTCCATCCGCCTCGTCGAGACGCCGCACACCCTGGAGCTCACCGCTACACCGAGCCGGGACGACGGAGCGGCCACGGCGTCCGTCGGGTGGCGCCTCCCCCCGCTCAGCGGACCCGACCCGGCATCCCTCGCCGTCCGCCCCCGATGAATGACGAGGTTCTGGGTGCGTTCCGTGACGGTGACCGTCACTGTCCGATCTCGGGACATCGGTGACACATGGATGTCGCGCAGCATCGGTAACACCTGAGGTGGTCTGGGGCGAGGATGCCTCATGGCCGGAGAGGTGCTGTCGATGAAGG
>NZ_QKYK01000060.1 GCF_003426815.1 Desertimonas flava | reverse complement strand
AGGCTGCCGCGGGCGCGTCGCCGGCCGAGGCGCCGGCCGCTCCCGCCGGGCGGGCCGCCCGCCGGGCGGCCGGTGGGGGAGCGCAGCAGGCACCGGCGCAGCCCAAGCAGGAGACTGTCGTCAAGGACGAGTGGGCCAAGACCCCGCGCAATGCCCCGTGCCCGTGCGGTTCGGGCAAGAAGTTCAAGCTCTGCCACGGTCAGTAAACGCATCTCCCGGCCCGGGAGGGTGCCGGGGCGCTCGCTCGTGTCCGTAGCCTGGTGACGCCCTATGCGTGACTTCACTGACGACATCCGCGAGCTCACCAAACGGCTCGGCGAGGCAGCCGGGTACCTCAAGGTGGACGAGTCGCGCTCGCGGCTGGTCGAGCTCGAGGCCGAGATGGGCCGGCCCGACCTCTGGGACGACCAGGAGGCCGCCAAGGCGGTCAACGCCGAGTACGCCAACGTCCGCGACGATCTGGCCACCTACGACGGGCTGGCCGAGGCCCTGTCCGACGTCGAGGTGCTCCACGAGCTGGCGCGTGAGGTGGACGACGAGTCGCAGGAGCCCGACATCGAGGCCGGCATCGCCACGGTGACGCGGGGCCTCGACCAGCTCGATCTGCGCAGCCTGTTCACCGGCCCGCACGACGAGGCCGATGCGATCGTCCAGATCAACGCCAAAGACGGCGGGGTCGACGCTCAGGACTGGAGCGAGATGCTCCTGCGGATGTACGAGCGATGGGCGGAGCGCCGCGGCCTGTCGTTCGAGGTGAACGGCGTGTCCGAGGGCACCGAGGCCGGCATCCTCTCCGCCGAGTTCACGCTGTCGGGCCGCTACGCCTACGGCTTGATGACCAGCGAGCGCGGCACCCATCGCCTGGTCCGCATCAGCCCGTTCGACAACCAAGGCCGGCGCCAGACGAGCTTCGCGGCCGTTCAGGTGTGGCCGGTGATGGACGCCCCCGACGTCGAGCTCGTCGACGCCGACATCCGCATGGAGGTGTTCCGTGCCTCGGGCGCCGGTGGTCAGCACATCAACAAGACCTCGTCGGCGGTGCGCCTGATCCACGAGCCCACGGGCATGGTGGCGAGCTCGCAGGAGGAGCGCAGCCAGCTGCAGAACCGGGAGAAGGCGATGAACCGGCTGCGGGCGATGGTGGCGGCGAAGATCGAAGAGGAGCACGCCGCCGAGCTCGACGCCATCGCCGGCAAGCAGGCCCAGGTCGGCTGGGGCAGCCAGATCCGCAGCTACGTGATGCAGCCCTACCAGATGGTGAAGGACCTGCGTACGGAGTACGAGTCGGGCAACGTCAGCGGGGTCCTCGACGGCGACATCGACGGCTTCATGGAGGCGTATCTGCGTTGGCGGCGCGCCAACGAAACGGCCTGATGCTGCTAGCCTGACCCCGCTTTCGCAACAGGAACGTAAATGATTCGACTCGAAAACGTCACCAAGATCTACGGGACCAGCGAGGAAGCGGCCCTCCACGACGCCAGCTTCGACGTGGCCAAGGGTGAGTTCGTCTTCATGGTCGGGCCGTCGGGATCGGGCAAGAGCACGCTGCTCCGCCTGCTCAACCGTCAGGAACGTCCCGAGGCGGGCGCGGTGTACGTGGCCGGTCGCAACATCGTCGACATGCCGTCCAGCCGGGTGCCCCAGCTGCGCCGCAACATCGGCAACGTCTTCCAGGACTACAAGCTGCTCCTCAACAAGACGGTGTTCGAGAACGTGGCCTTCGCCCAAGAGGTGATCGGCAAGCCCAAGCACATCATCCGCCAGCAGGTGCCCGCAGTCCTCGATCTGGTCGGCCTCGCTGGCAAGGAGGAGCGCTTCCCTCACCAGCTGTCGGGTGGTGAGCAGCAGCGTGTCTCGGTGGCCCGGGCGTTCGTCAACCGGCCGCTGATCCTCCTCGCCGACGAGCCGACGGGAAACCTCGACCCGGCCACGGGGGAGGGCATCATGCGCCTCCTCGACCGCATCAACCAGATCGGCACGACGGTGCTCATGGCCACGCACGACCAGCGCATCGTCAACTCGATGCGCAAGCGCGTCATCCAGCTCGATCGCGGCGTGATCGTCCGCGACCAGGCCCGCGGTGTGTACGAGTGAGCGCAGCGAGCGAGTCCGGCCGAGCGAGCGCCAGCGAGCCGGACGGTGATGGGGTCGGGGGGCGCAGCCCCCGGTTGACACGAGTGAGCCTTCCGCGATGATCGTCGGCCGCCTCAGCTACATCCTGCGCGAGACGTGGGCCAGTTTCCGGCGCAACGTCACGCTCACCGTCGCCGCCATCATCACCGCCGCCGTCGCCCTGTTGATCTTCGGGCTCACCCTGTTCATCCAGCGCGGCTTCGACAACCTGTTGGTCCAGTGGCAGGAGGACGTCGAGGTCATCGTGTTCGTCCGGCCCGATGCCGACGCCGACCAGCAGGCCGAGATCAAGGCTGCCCTCGACGAGCAGGTCCCGGCTGTGATCGAGAGCTACACCTTCTGTGATGTCGCCTGCTCGCTGGAGCAGGCGGACGTCCTCTTCAAGGAGGACCCCCAGACCAGGCAGCTCATCAACGAGTCGAACGTCGGGACGCAGTACCAGGTGATCCCCACCGATGCGAGCGACATCGACGAGCTCCGGTCGCTGTCGGCCAGCTGGCAGACCTTGCCGAGCGTGGCGCGCGTCGTCTTCGCCGAGGATCAGCTCAACGTCATCTCCAAGCTCGAGAGCTTCGTCAGCCTGTACACCCTCATCCTCTCCGTCGTGCTCCTGATCGCCGCCATCCTCTTGATCTGGAACACGATCCGCACGGCGATGTACGCCCGGCGCCGCGAGATCGAGGTGATGAAGCTCGTCGGGGCCACCGACTGGTTCATCCGCGTCCCGTTCATGCTCGAGGGACTGATCCAGGGGCTCCTGGGGTCCCTGGTCGCGTGCGGTGGCCTGGCGATCATCAACAACCGCTGGACCGCCGGCCTCAAGGACTTCCCGAGCGACAGCGCGTTCGTGTCGATGTACGTCGATTCCGGATTCGCCCTGTCGCGGATGATCTGGCTGGTGATCATCGGCATGCTCGCCGGGGCCATCGGCGCCGGCATCGCCGCCAGCCGATTCTTGGACGTATAGATCCTCAGAGTTTGCGGGCGACGGTGAGGCCGTCGGCGATCGGGAGGATGTAGCTCAGCGTGCGCTCGTCGGCGGCGACCTTGTCGTTGAACGCGCGGATCGTCTGGGTGGTCTCGTCGTCGACCGACGGGTCGGCGACGGAGCCCGACCACAGCGTGTTGTCCACCATCAGCAGCCCGCCCTGACGGACACGGGGGACCAGTTCGTCCCAGTACGTGGCGTAGCCCGGTTTGTCGGCGTCGATGAAGGCGACGTCGATGTGCTCGGTCTCCGGCAGCGACCGCAGCGTGTCGGCGGCGGGTCCGATGCGCAGCTCGATGCGGTCGGCGAGACCCGCCCGGTCCCACGCCGCCCGGGCGCTCGCCGTGTACTCCTCGCTCACGTCGCAGCAGAGCAGCCGCCCCTCGGGCCGGAGCCCGCGTGCGATGCTGATCGACGAGTAGCCGGTGAACGTGCCGACCTCGACGGCGAAGGTGGCACCCGTCAACCCGGTCAACAGCGTGAGGAGTGCGCCCTGGTCGGCACTCACCTGCATCACGGCAGCCCGACCGAGGGCCTGCGCCGTCTCGTCGCGCAGGTCCTGCAACACGCCGTCGGGCTGCGCGGCGCGGGCGGCCACGTACTCGACGATCGCCGCGTCCAGCCAACCGTTCTCTGATTTCGATGCCATGGCCGCAGCGTACGGCGGACGCCGGGTCGACTCCCTCGTCGATACCGTGGCTCGGGTGACGGACCCCGAACAGCGGACGCTGTACGAACGCGTCGGCGGTGGGGCGTTCTTCGAGCGCCTCGTCGAGATCTTCTACGACGGCGTCGCCGCCGACGAGGTGCTGGCGCCGCTCTATCCCGAGTACCCCGACTATCGCGGTGCGCGCCACCGCCTGGCGTTGTTCCTGCAGCAGTACTGGGGCGGCCCGACCACCTACTCCGACGAGCGCGGGCATCCGCGGCTGCGCATGCGCCACATGCCGTTCGTCATCGGCGAGCGCGAGCGCGACCACTGGCTGACCCACATGACCCGGGCGGTCGACGAGGCGGTCGCCGAGCTCGCCGTGGACGACGCCGAGCGCGGGCAACTGGCTGCGGCGCTGCACGGCTACTTCGGGCCGAGCGCCGACCATATGCGCAACCAGGGGCTGCAACAGATCATCGGGCCGCGCCCGTGACGGCGGCGATCGTCGTCCGCGACCTCGTCAAGGACTACGGCGCGCGGCGGGCCGTCGACGGCCTCAGCTTCCACGTCGAGCCGGGCGAGGTCTACGGCCTGCTCGGCCCCAACGGCGCCGGCAAGTCGACGACGATCGAGATTCTCGAAGGCCACCGCGAACGTTCTGCCGGCGACGTCGCCGTGCTCGGGGTCGACCCCGCCGTCTGCGCCTCCTCCGGGCGCGCCGGCGCCAGCGCCAGGGAGTTCCGCGACCGCATCGGGATCGTCCTCCAGTCGTCGCGGTTCGAGGGCAAGCTCACCGTCGCCGAGACGCTCTCCCTCTACCGCAGCCCGTATCGGCGGGCCCGTCCCGTCGCCGACAGCCTCGAACTGGTGGGCCTCGAGGAAGCCGCCGGACAGCGCGTCGAGACGCTGTCGGGCGGCCAGCAGCGTCGCCTCGATCTCGCCGTCGGCATCGCTGGCTACCCCGACCTGCTCTTCCTCGACGAGCCGACCACGGGCTTCGATCCTGCTGCCCGCCGCGGCGCGTGGGATCTCGTGCGTTCGCTGTGCGCCGACGGCACGACGGTCCTGCTCACCTCTCACTATCTCGACGAGGTCGAGGCGCTGGCCGGCCGGGTCGGGGTGATCCTCGGGGGGAAGCTGGTCGCCGAGGGGACGCCCGGCGAGTTGGTCGCCGCCTCGGGCTCGACGATGGTGCGCTTCGAGCTGCCGCCCGGGGTCGGGCTCGGTGATCTTCCCCGCCTCGACGGATGCGTCCCGAGGGTCGCCGGCGACGGCCGCGTGGAAGTCGCCACCGATACCCCGACTGTCACCGTGCACGCCCTCACATCATGGGCCGTCGGCTGCGCGGTGGAGCTCGCGGCGCTGTCGGTCGCCCCGCCGTCACTGGAGGACACGTTCTTGCGCCTGGTCGATGCCGAGGCATCCGATGGCTGACGCGCTGAACCTCAGGGCGCCCTCGGCCTTCCCGTCGGCGCTCCGACTGCTCGGCGTGCAGGTCCGAGCCCAGCTGACGGTTCTGCGGCGCATCCCGGTCGCCCTCTTCTTCACGGTCGTGCTGCCGTTGATGATGCTCGTGCTCTTCAACGCCCTGTTCGGCTCGGCCGACATCGACACCGGCGATGGCAGCTGGCCGCTCACTCAGTTCTACGTGGCCTCGCTGACGGCGCTCACGGTCGTGTCGGGCACGTTCACCAACCTCGTGAACATGATCCCGTATCGCCGGCAGGACGGGATCATGAAGCGCTGGCGGGGCTCGCCGCTGCCTCGCTGGGTGTACCTCGGAGGGTTCGTCGGCTCGGGCATCGTCCTCGCCTTCGTCGCCGCCGTGGTGATGGTGCTCCTCGGCGTCGTGGCGTACGGCACCGAGATCGACCCGGCCAAGCTCCCGGCCGCCCTGGTGACGTTCGTCATCGCCGTCGCCGCGTTCTCGGCGCTCGGAGTGGCCGTTGCCGGGTTGGTGCGCAATCCCGATGCCGCCCCCGCGGTGGCCAACGCCATCGTCCTGCCGCTCGGGTTCATCTCCGACGTGTTCGTGGCCATCGAGGAGCGCCCGCGGTGGATGTCGCTCGTCGCGGACGTGTTCCCGTTGCGCCCGTTCGTGACGTCGATGCAGGCGGCGTTGAACCCGTCGGTCGACGCCCCGGCGTTCCAGTGGGGACGGCTGGCCGTGGTCGCCGCGTGGGGCATCGGCGGCATCGTGCTCGCCAGCAGGACCTTCAAGTGGGAGCCCGTCGCCGACGTCGGCCCGTCTCGTCGCCGGGGCCAACGGAGCCGCAGCCCGCGGGCCCAATCGGCGGAATGGCGTTCGGGTGGCAAGACGATGTGACCCCGAGTAGGGTCCGTCATATGTTCGTAATATTGCGTCGGGCCGCGGCCCGCCGCTCGCTGGCGGCTGTGGTGGCGCTCGCCGGCGCGCTGGCCAGTCCGCTCGCCGCGGCCGCGGCCGCGTCGCCCGAGACCGCCCCCGCGCCGGAGTTCGCCCTGGCGCCCGAGCTGCCGCCGTCGGCGTCGCTTCGCGACGTCACCAACAGCTACCGGGCCTCGGCCGGGGTGGCCGGTCTGACGCTCACGACGGCGCTCAACCGGGCAGCGCAGATCCGGGCTCAGGAGATGGTGGCCAACGGCTACTTCGCCCATCGGCGCCCCAACGGGAGCAGTCCGGGGACGGTGCTCACCCAGGTCGGTTACGGCTGGAACGCGTGGGGCGAGAACCTCTACATGTCCTCGAACGACCCGTCGCCGGCGGCGGTGGTCGGGGCCTGGATGAACAGCAGCGGGCACCGGGCCAACATGTTGTCGTCCACGTTCACCCAGGTGGGCTTCGGCTCGGCGTCGACCTCCAACTTCGCCGGACAGGGCCCGCGTACGATCGTCGTCGCGATCTACGCCCGGCCGAGCGCACCGGCGATCAGCGCTCCGTCGGCACCCCAGTCGCTCGCGGCCAGTTCCCCTGCGGCCGGACAGGTGCGTCTCACGTGGGCGGCGCCGGCGTCCAGCGGCGGCGCGGCGATCACCGGCTACAACTACCAACGGTCGGCCGATGGCGGGCGGACGTGGTCGACGGCGGGTTCGACGTTCAGCGCGTCGACCCGTTCGATCGTGCTCAGCGGCCTCAAGCCGGGTGCGACGTACCACTATCGGCTGCGCGCACGAAACTCCGCCGGTTGGGGACCGCTGTCGGCCGCAGTGGCCGTCAGGGTGCGGGCCATGGCTCCGTCGGCGCCGCCGACGTTCCGGGCGACGGCCCTTTCGACCGGCCAGGTCCGCTTGGACTGGACCACGCCCATCTCCAATGGCGGTTCGACGATCACCGGCTACGCCTACCAGCGATCTGCCGACGGCGGACGGACCTGGGCGACGGGCGGCACCCTGTTCAGCCCGACCACGCGCACGCTGGTGCTCAACGGGCTCACCCCGGGCGTCACGTACCACTTCCGCGTGATGGCCCGCAACGCCGTCGGCTGGGGCGCACCGAGTCCTGCCGCAGCGGTCCGGCCTGTCGCCCCGGCTAGCGCCCGGATGGCCACTGCGTCGTCGGCGGTCGAGGCGGACGCGCCGACGACCACGGCGCCTGCGACGACCACCACGGTCGTCGCAACCACCACGACGACCGTGGCACCCGAGAGCCCGACGACGTCGACCTCCACGACGAGCACGACGTCCACGACGTCCACGACGACGAGCAGTTCGCCGCCGCCGTCGAGCACCACGGCCCCGGTGTCGACCGAGCCGCCCTCGACGGACGCGTCGTCCTCCACCGAACCGGCCTCGACCGGTCCCTGAACCCATCGGGCCGTTCGCCGGGCGGTGTCGTCCGGCGAACGAAGTCCGAGGGCCACGACGCTACGGTCGCGGCTCTATGCCGTCGGTCCACCCCGAACTGAGTGACGAACACGAAGCGCTGCGCTCCCTGGTGCGCGAGTTCGCGACCGCCGAGATCGAGCCGTCTGCGGAGGAGTGGGACCGCACGCACGAGTTCCCCGTCGATGTCGTGCGCAAGATGGGCGACCTCGGGCTGTTCGGCATCCCGTTCCCCGAATCGGTGGGAGGAGGTGGGGGCGACTTCACCGGTGTGTGCATCGCCATCGAGGAGTTGGCCAGAGTCGATCAATCGATGGCGATCACGCTCGAGGCGGGAGTGGGTCTGGGTGCGAATCCGATCTTCAAGTTCGGGACCGCTGAGCAGCAGCAGCGATGGTTGCCCGACCTCTGCGCCGGGCGGGCGCTCGGCGCGTTCGGGCTCACCGAGCCCGACGCCGGCAGCGATGCCGGAGGAACCCGGACCCGGGCCCGGCTCGACGAGGCGGCTGACGAATGGGTGATCGACGGCGAGAAGGCCTTCATCACCAACTCGGGCACGCCGATCACCTCCCTGGTGACCGTCACCGCCCTCACCGGTCCCGGGGAGATCTCGGCCATCATCGTTCCCGCGGGTACGGCCGGGTTCGAGGTGCAGCCGCCCTACCGCAAGATGGGCTGGCACGCCTCCGACACGCACGGGCTGACGTTCGTGGAGTGTCGCGTGCCGGCCGGCAACCTGCTGGGGGAGCAGGGGCGCGGGTTCGCCCAGTTCCTCGAGATCCTCGACGAGGGCCGCATCGCCATCGCCGCCCTGGCCGTGGGCGTGATCCAGCGCTGTCTCGACGACTCCGTCGCCTACGCCAACGAGCGCCACACGTTCGGCCGCCCGATCGGGTCCAACCAGGCGGTGGCGTTCAAGTGCTCGGACATGCAGACCGCCCTGGCGGCGGCGCGGCGGCTCACCTACCACGCCGCGTGGCTGTGTGACCACGGCAAGCCGTTCAAAGAGGAGGCGGCGATGGCCAAGCTCTTCGCCACCGAGGCGGCGATCGACGCCACGCGGGCGGCGACGCAGATCTTCGGCGGCTACGGGTTCATGGACGAGACCGTCGTCTCCCGGCATTACCGCGACGCCAAGATCCTCGAGATCGGCGAGGGGACCAGCGAGGTGCAGCGGCTGATCATCGCCCGCGCCCTGGGCCTGCGGGTCTAGCAGCCGCAAAGCAATCGCTGCAAAGCATCCATTGCAAAATATCGCTTGCAAAGGACTCTTTGCAGTCGTACAGTGATCGCATGAACCCGATCTTCCACCCCGCCATCCCGGCGGAGCGGCACCGCGATCTCCTCGCCCGGCGCGAGGAGGACCGACGCCGGGCCGCCGCCCGCCGCGAACGCAAGGCCACCAGGCTGCGCCGCCGGGCGATGCTGCTCACCACCCGTGCCGCCCGCCTCGTCGAGCGCACCAACGGCTGACGTGACGACCGGACGTCGCGGAGGCACCGGAGTGAGCGATGGCTGAGATCGCCCGGCGCACGCTCGATGCGGCGTCGCTGCCCGGCCTCGCCCATCCGCTGCGCGTTCAGCTCCTGGAACAACTCACCCAGTACGGCCCGGCGAC
>NZ_QKYK01000006.1 GCF_003426815.1 Desertimonas flava | reverse complement strand
AACGTGTCGCGGTCGATCACGACGTTGACGCACACATCGATGCCATGGCCGTCCAACGGCGCACCGGCGGCGGCTTCGCAGATCGCCGACAAGGCATCCATCCGCCGCTGCCCGGCCGTGCGGGCCAGCTGTGACTGGCTGTAGCCGTCGCCGTGGACGGTTGTGGCGTGCTCGCAGTCGGCCAGATATTCGGACTGGGCGTAAGCGTCGAGCACGGCTTTGATGGCGGCGGCTTGAGCGTTGGTCATCTGCCCCGACAGGTACGTCGTCTCCCCGACCGTGGACATGCGGAGTCGTCGGGCGCGGTCGGCGTGGTCGGCGTCGTGGTCGGGGCCGTCGAGGTCGACGAGTCGTTCGAACTCGCGGAGCCTCTCGCAGAACAGGTCGTAGTCGTCGAACACCGCCCAATCGACCAACTGATCGAGCACCGGCATCACGTAGCGGCCGACCCGCGGGTGGGCGTGCAGGCGGGCCAACTGGCGGACCTGAGCGATCCCGATGCGACCCTCCGACAGCAAAACCTCCAGGTGCGGTGCCTCGCGGAACAACTCGATCGCCTGCGCCTGGCGCAAGGCGTCGAGACCGGGTTCCCGGATCGAGGCGATGAGCCAGTTCTTCACCGTTCGGTGTCCGTCCAACACATGGAGGCTGCGTTGGTCGGCGTCGGCGGCGACTGCGACGGTGGCTGCCTCGACCCCACGAGCGACCCGGGCGAGGTCGCCCAACACGGCGCCGAGCACACGATCACGGGCCGTGCCCGTCAGAGCGTCGACCTGCTCGCGGACGGTGGCGAGGAACGTGTCGACAGGGCCGGCGAGTGGGCCGCGTACCGGGTCGGGGGGTTCGTGGAACGTGCTGAACAGATCGATCACATCGACGGCGTGGCCGTCACGCTCAGCGACATCAGAGGCGACCGACAACACCGCACCGACAGCCACCGCCATCGGATCATCGACAGCCTCCCCAGCCGCCGTCGGATCGTCCATCACCGCCATACACCCACCCTAAAGAAGGAGTGTCACAGAGATACCTGACCCGGCGACGACCCAGCTACCAGGTACTTCGCGGCGACTCGAGCTGGATCTGGACCACGCGGTGGAGCGGGTCAGGGGCGGTGGCGGTCGAGGAAGTCGAGGATGGCGGCGTTGAAATCGTCGTTGCGGTCGCCGGCGACCATGTGGCCGGCGCCGCCCACCTCGGCCACCTCGGCGTGGGGGATGAACGTGGTGAACGCCGCCGCGCCGTCGGCGGTCACGACGTCGCTCAGGGCGCCGCGCACGAGGAGCGTCGGGATCTCGACGGCTCGCGCCGCGGCGAACATCCGCTCGTCGGAGCCGAAGGGGTGCCGCTCTTCCATCGAGTCGCCGAGTTGGAGGAAGTTGGGATCCCAGTGCCAGTACCAGCGGCCGTCGTCGCCCTGGCGGAGGTTCTTGCGCAGGCCGTCGGGATCGCGTGGGCGGGGGCGCTGGGGGAGGTAGGCGGCGACGGCGTCGGCCACATCGTCGAGGCTGGCGAAGCCGTTGATCCCTTGAGTCATGAAGTCGTGGACGCGGCGAGCGCCGTCGGCCTCGAACGACGGGGTGATGTCGACGAGGACGAGGGAGTGGACGTCGGGCGCCAGTCCCTCACCGACGGCCGCGAGCGACGCGATCCCGCCGAGTGACGCACCGACGATGCTCGGCCGGTCGAACTGTCCGGCGACCGCGGCCACGTCGCCGGCGAAGCGTTCGATCGTGTACTGGCCGTCGTCGCTCCAGCTGCTGTCGCCGTGGCCGCGCAGGTCGAAGCTCCAGGCGTTCCAGCCGGCGGCGGCCAGCGCCTCCAACGCGCCGCCCCACGCGTGGCGCGTCTGGCCACCACCGTGGAAGAGGAGCACCGCCGGATCGTCGAGGTCACCGCAGTGATCGGCGGCGATCGTGGCGCCGTCGACGCCAGCCAGATACTTCATGTGACCTCCGAGTCCAGGGGGTGGATCCAGCGATCAAACCTAGCGATGGTAGGGAGCTCGTCCCCTGCCGGACCCGCCGCGCCGGGCAGTCCGCTTCTGCGATGCCGTCAGTCCGAGGCCGATGACTCCCGGTAGTCGCCGAACTGCCGGTCACGGTCGCTGAGCGCGTCGCTCACACCCTTGGTCGCGAAGGACTTGAGGTACTCCCTCGACGCCGGCTGGTGGAACCCCATCGCCTGGATGTCGGCGCCGTTGCGGATGCCGTTGCGGATCCCCATGGCCTCCATCGCCCGGTGCGCCGACCGCTTGTTGAGGGCGAGCAGGTCGAGGGGAACCTTGGCGATGCGTTCGGCGATCGCCAGGACGGCGCCGTCGAGCTCGTCGGCGGGATGGGCGCGGTTTGCGAAGCCGCGCTGGGCTGCCTCGACGCCGGTCATCGAATCGCCGGTGAGGAGCGCCTCCATGCCGTGGCGCAGGCCGAGCAGCCACGTCTGCCACTGCATGTCGGGCGGCGACATCAGGCGCACCGGTGGGTACCCGATCTGGGCGTCCTCGGCGACATAGACGAGATCGCAGGCCGTCGCCAGCTCCGTGCCACCGGCCAGGCAGTAACCGTGTACCTGGGCGATGATCGGCGTCGCCATGTCCCACATCTCGAACCAGTTGTTGACGACGTGGCGTGACCACCATCCGTCCACCTGAGCGATCGACCGCTCGACGTCGTGGTTGCCGCCGGCGCCGAGGTCGTAGCCGGCGCTGAAGCAGGGGCCGACGCCACGGATGACGATCGCCGAGATCTCCGAGTCGCGGTCGGCCTTGCGCAGTTCCTCGAACAGCGAGCCGCGGAGGTCGTCGTTCAGCGCGTTGCGCTTCTCCGGTCGGTTGAGGGTGAGGCGGCGGACCTTGGGAGCGGGGTCGTCGACGAGCAGTACGGGATCGGCCATGACCGGAAGCTACGCGTCGGTCGCCGCGACCCAACTGTCAGACGGCACCGTCGGGCGACACCTCCGGCGGCGTCCCGTCCCCGAAGGGCCGCCCACCGAGCTGGTCACGGTGATGGGCGGTCGACCAGCCGGCCAGATCGGGACCGAGCGGGACGATGCCCGTGGGGTTGATGTCGCGGTGGACCTCGTAGTAGTGCTGCTTGATCTGGTCGAAGTCGATCGTGTCGCCGAAGCCGGGGGTCTGGAACAGGTCGCGGGCGTAGGCCCACAGCACCGGCATCTCGGTGAGCTTGGCGCGGTTGCACTTGAAGTGCCCGTGGTACACCGGATCGAACCGGACCAGCGTGGTGAAGAGCCGAACGTCGGCTTCGGTGATCGTGTCGCCGACGAGGTAGCGCTGACGCGCGAGTCGTTCACTGAGCCGGTCGAGAGCGTCGAAGAGGCGGTGGTACGAGGACTCGTACGCCTCCTGCGAGCCGGCGAAGCCGCACTGGTACACACCGTTGTTGACGTCCCGATAGATCCACGCCATCACGTCGTCGATCTCGTCACGCCGATCGTCCGGGTAGAGGTCGGGAGCGCCCTCACGGTGCAGGGCTCGCCACTGCGTCGACAGGTCGAGGGTCAGCTGTGCGAAGTCGTTCGTCACGACCCGGACGGAGTCGATCTCGACGATGGCGGGCACGGTGATGCCCTTGGGATAGTCCGGGAAGCGGTTGAGGTACGCCTCCTGCAGACGTTCGATGCCGAGCACCGGGTCGCGGCCGTCCGGGTCGAGGTCGAACGTCCACGAACGCTCGTCGTGCGTCGGGCCGCAGACACCCATCGACAGCGCGTCTTCGAGGCCGACGAGGCGGCGCACGATGATCGCCCGATTGGCCCAGGGACAGGCCCGGCTCACCACGAGCCGGTAGCGGCCGACCTCCACCGGCCAGCCGTCTCGACCGTCGACGGTGATCCGGTCGGTGATGTACGCGGTATCCCGATTGAACTCGCCGCTCTCTACGTAGGGCATACCGACTTCTACCCGAGTTGCGCACGGCCGAGTCGATCGTGCCCCGACCCGGGTCACGACGAGGTTCATGACAACGACATACCGGGCAAATGATAATGACTATTGACTTTTGTGTGCTCGGTTCCTACGGTCGCGGCATGAGCTGGCTGGGGGCCGTCGCCGAGGCGGGCGCGTCGGAATCGTCGTTCGGGTCGTTGCAGCGGGTGACGCGGCTGCGGCCCGGCCTGGACGACCTGCTGCAGCCGTTCCTCGCCGAGGCGTGGGTCGGCAGCGATCCCGTGGTGCTCGAGCTGTGCCGCCTCCGCATCGCTGCGCTCCATGGCGACCGCGGCGACGCCGCCCGCCGCACGCCGGCGGCGGTGGCCGCCGGGCTGACCGAAGAGATGGTCGAGGCGTTGCCGCGGTACCCGTCGGCCGACTGCTTCACCGATCACCAGCGGCGCTGCATCGCCTACGCCGAGCAGTACGTCATCGACGTGCACGGCATCACGGACGCCCAGGCCGATCGGGTTCGCGAGGGCATGTCCGACGCCGAGTTCGTCGCCTTCACCGTCGCCCTCGGCCAGTTCGACGGGTTCGGTCGTCTTCGCCTCGCGCTGGCGGTCGACGACGCCGAGCACGACATCGCCTGAACCATCGACCACGGGAGCCGCTACGTGTCCACCATTCCTCGAGTGCCATCCGCCGTCGTCGGGGCGCCGGCCAACCTCCGCACGCTGCTGGCCCACCGGCCGGAGCTGGCCGAGGCCTTCCACCGGCTCTACGCCACGATGTGGACCGAGGGCATCGTGCCGCAGTCGCTCAAGGAGACGGCCCGCATGCGCAACGCCCGCGTCACCGACTGCGGCTTCTGCAAGAACGTCCGCTTCGACGGGGCACTCGCCGACGGGCTCGACGAATCACAGGTCGAGCAGATCGCCGACGGCTACGAGTCCTCGACACTGTCAGCCGACCAGAAGCTGGTGCTGCGATTCACCGATCGATTCCTCGTCGACGCCGGGCGCCCCGACGACGCCCTGCTCGCCGACATGCGGGCTCGCTTCTCGCCTGCCGAGATCGTCGAGCTGACGATGGCGCTGGCGCTCTTCCTCGGCATGTCCAAGGTGCTCGTCTCGCTCGGCGTCGAGCCCGAGGAGATGGACCGCACGGTGCTCCCGACCCCGGCGCTCGTGGGGCGCTGATGAGCGGGGCGGTCGCGTCGTCGCCGCCGAGACGGCGCGGCCGCCCGCGCAAGGATGCTCGGCCCGACGGCGCTCCGACGACGAAGCAGCTGATCCTCGCCGCCGCCGCCGAGACGTTCGCCGGTCGGGGGTTCGACGGGGCCAGCCTGGTCGACATCGCCAGTGCGGCCGGGGTCACCACCGGCGCCGTCTACCGCCACTTCCGTGGCAAACCGGAGCTCCTCCTCGACGTCGTGGCCTCCACCCTCGACGCCGTCGATCCCCTCCGTCGCATCGAGCCCGACGCCGATCCGCACGCGTTGCGCGCCTGGATCGACTGGCTCCTCGAGCCCGGTCGATCACAGCTGCGCTCGTTGATCATCGAGATCAATCAGGCGGGCGCCCGCGATCCCGAGGTGCGCACGTTGCTGCTCGACTACGCCCGCAGCTACGCCCGTCGGATCGCCGAGCTGGTCGAGCGGTGGCAGGCTCGCGGCCTCGTGGCGGCCGATCGGTCGCCCACCGTCGTCGCCCAGCTGTTCTTGAGCACGGCGAGCGGGTTGTGCGTCAGCGGTTCGCTGCGACCGGAGGTGCTCGCCGATCCGGCGTTCCGGCGACTCGTGGCCAGCCAGATCGACGCCCTGGTCGGCACCACTGCGCTCGTGGGCGAGGGCTGACGCGATGACCACCACGTCTGACACCGCCGCCACCACCACCACCACCAGCAGCACCACGGCCCGCAGCTTCTGTCGCTTCTGCCACGCGGCGTGCCCGATCGAGGTGGAGGTCGAGGTGCTCGACGGCGCCGAACGGGTCGGTGCGGTTCGAGGCGATCTGGCCGATCCGCTCTTCGGCGGTTACACGTGCATCAAGGGCCGCCACCTCGGTGATCAGCACCACCATCCCGAGCGGCTGCGCACCGCGCTGCGCCGTCGGCCGGGCGGTGGGTTCGACGAGATCCCCACCGACGTCGCCCTCGACGAGATCGCCGAGCGGCTCGCCGCCGTCCTCGCCGACGGTGACGGTCGCGCCGTCGCCAGCTACTGCGGCACGGCCACGTTCCAGAACGCCGCGGCCCATCCGGTGGCCCGGGCCTTCCACGCCGCCATCGGTTCGCCGTCGATGTACACGTCGATCACCATCGATCAGCCGGCGAAGCTCGTGACCCCGTTGCGGCTCGGCACGTGGGCGGCGGGGCCGCAGCCGTGGTCGACGGCCGACGTGTCGCTCGTGGTCGGCACCAACGTCGTGGTGTCGATGCTCGGCCTGCCCGGCGGTCCCACGTTCGTCAACCCCCTCGCCTCGTTGCGCGCGGCCAAGCGCCGCGGGTTGCGCCTCATCGTCATCGACCCCCGCCGCACGGAGACGGCCGCCATGGCCGACCTCCACCTCCAGGTCCGACCCGGCGAGGACCCCACGCTGCTGGCCGGGATGCTGCGGGTGATCCTCGACGAGGGGCTGATCGATGCCGAGTTCTGCGACCGGTGGGTCGACGGGCTCGGCGAACTGCACGCTGCGGTGAGCACCTTCGACATCGATCACGTCGCCGAACGCACCGGGGTGCCGGCCGACGACGTCGTGGCCGCCGCTCGGTTGTTCGCCGGCGCCGGTCGAGGGTCGGCCACGTGCGGCACCGGTCCCAACATGGCGCCCCACGGAACGCTCGTCGAGCATCTGCTCGGCGTGTTCAACGTCGTCTGCGGCCGCTTCCCCCGCGCAGGGGAGCAGGTGCAGAGCCCGACGGGTGTGCTCGGCCTCACCGGCGCGGCCGTGCCGGTCAAGGCCCAGGTGCGAGCACCGCGACCGGAGCTGCTCACCAGCGGTCCGGCCGCCCGCGTGCGAGGTCTGCACAGCATCCTCGGTCAGCCGCCCACCGCGGCCCTTCCCGACGAGATCCTCGAGCCCGGTCCGGGTCGGGTCCGGGCCCTGCTCACCGTCGGCGGAAACCCGGTCCTCGCCTGGCCCGATCAGGGCCGGACGGTCGAGGCGCTCGAGTCCCTCGATCTCCATGTCGCCCTCGACATCCGGGTGTCGGCCACCGCCCGTCTCGCCGACTACGTGGTGCCGTCGCTCCTGTCGCTGGAACGTCCCGACGTGCCGACCAACGTCGACCGCTGGTTCGAGGACCCCTACGTGATGTACACGCCATCGGTGCTCACGCCACCCTCGGGCATGGTGGACGAAGCGGGGCTCTACGTCGAGTTGGCCCGGCGGCTCGGTCTCACCCTCGAGCTGCCGGGTGGGAACCTCGGCCCGGAGGAGCGCCCGTCGGCCGACGAGGTGCTCGAACGCTGCTACCCGGCGAGCCGGGTGCCGTGGGACGAGCTGCGTTCCGGTCGGGGCGGGTCGCTCCGTGAGGAGCTGACCCTGACCGTGCTGCCGCCGGACGAGGACGCCCGCGACAGGTTCCGGGTCGTTCCCGACGGGCTGGCCGACGAGTTGGCGGCGGTTCGCCGCGATGCCGACCCGTACGGCGGTCTGGAGGGCTACGACCCCGAGGTGCACACCGCCCGCCTCACGTCACGGCGCCTGAAGGGCGTGTTCAACTCGAGTGGCCGCGAGATCGAGCGACTGCGGGCGCGCGAGGGCACGTCGTTCGCCCACGCGCATCCCAGCGACCTCGAGAAGTGGGGGGTGGCCGACGGCGATCTCGTCGACGTCGTGTCGCCGCGGGCGACCGTGCGCACCGTCGTGCGGGCGGCTCCCGACATGCGACCGGGCGCGGTGTCGATGGCCCACGCGTGGGGCGACCTGCCCGGCGCGGCCGGCCCGCCGCCCGAGCCGTGCGTGCTCGGCGACACCACCGGCCGCCTGTCCGACAACGCCAGCGCCTACGACCCGATCACCGGACTTCCCGTGATGAGCGCCATTCCCGTCGCCATCCGCCCCGTTGCCCGACACCGCTGACGGCTTCCGAGATAGTGCCTGGCACTATCTCGGAAGCTCCCGTCCGGCCGCTACTCGCCGACGTACTGCGAGAGCAGGTGGTGGAAGTGGCGGATCTTGGTTTCCTGGTAGTTGGCCAGGGTGATGTCCTTGCGCAGTGAGGCGAGGCCGCGTTGCACCTTGGGCAGGTTGAACGAGTCCTGGTTGAAGACCCGGGCGAGCATGCCGAGCTCGGGTGCGTCGGTCCAGTCGTCGTCGACACCGAGCCAGTGGATCGGCGCGGCCGGCGGCTTCTCGGTCCCCTCCGGCCACGGGTCGAGGTACATGCACTCCATGATCGACATGTCGTGGCGATCGCCGTAGGGTCGGAACCGGTAGGTGATGCGGTTGTAGGCGCCCCACGGGTGCAGGTTGGGGAACAGCGTGTAGTAGATCGAGTCGGAGAGCTCGGCGTCGGACAGCTCGTCGGCCCTCGCCCCGAGGACCTCCGCCATCCGGAAGCGGCCGCCGGCCCCGGCGGTCGAACGGGCCGTCTCGCCGTCGGCGATGACCACGAATGGATCCTCGTCGAGCCGGCGATCGCTCATCGCGTCGAACATCTCCTGCTGCGTCGGCTGGAAGCTGAGGTGCGGGCTCGGGGTGCCGTTCGGCGTGATCGCCCGTGAGTAGTTGCCGTGCCAGTCGTACTGGCTGTTGGCGTCGCCGATGCCGGCGAGCAGCTGCGGATGGGTGGCGACCACGTGGAAGGCCTCCATGAAGGCTTCCTGCACGACCTTCCAATTGGTGGGGAAGATCTTGGCGACGTGGGCCGACTTGTAGCGCTGCTCGAGCGGCCACTTCGTCCAGTGCTCGGGGAAGTCGCCGAGGAACGACTCGAACGGCTCGGCCGCTGGGTCGGGGTTGATGAACACGAACCCGCCCCACGTGCCGACGCGGGCCTGGGGCAGCGTCCACTCGTCGGCGTCGACGTGCGGGAAGTCCCACTCGCACGGGATCTGCTTCAGCGAACCGTCGAGGTTCCAGCAGTAGCCGTGGAATGCGCAGCGCAGCTCGAAGTTGTTTCCGTCGGTCTCCTTGAGCTGACGACCCCGGTGGAGGCAGGCGTTGTAGAACGCCTTGATCTCGTCGGGAGCCGATCGGACGATGAGGAACGACAGGTCACAGATGTCGTACACGAGGGTGTCTCCGACGTCCGGGATGTCCTCCTCGCGGCAGGCCATCTGCCAGACCTTCGACCACAACCGCTCCTTCTCCAGCTGGTGGAAGTCGCGATCGACGTAACGGCGCCGGGGGATGTCGGCGCTCCCGAGGTGTTCGTTGCTCTGCCACCGCAGGACGGCAGGGACGTTCTCCGGGCGGCTGTCGCTGTCGAGCAGATCCTGATAGCTGGCACCCGGTGAACGGGCCGAGCCCGGGGCGTTGTCGGCGGGTCGGATGTCGATGCTCATTGCGGCAGCTCCTGGAGGGTGTGTTCCGCGGTCTCGCCCTTGAGCGCGCTGGCGGCTTGCTGGAAGCGATTGGGGAGCTCCTTGCCCCCGATCCAGACGCAGAGGTGGGGGTCGGCGTGGCGGGCCTCACCCGACAACCAGACACCGTTGCGGTCGAACAGCCCGGTTCGCCCGTCGCGGGTCACGACGCGGATCGTGCCGTCTTCGGTCAGGTCGTACACGGCCCCCGACAGCGGATGCTTGATCGTGCGCACCGAACCTCCCTCACACGTCGGCGGAGCGCTGTACGCCCTCTCGACCGAATAACTAACTGACTGATCAATTATCATATCCGGCGTGAGCGACCCTTCGAAGCCGGGCGAGCCGACCACGTTGCACTACGAGGTGCTCGAGCCAGGCGACGAGGGGGTGGCGGTCATCACACTCGACCGCCCCGAGGCACGCAACGCCCAGAACAAGCGGATGACGTACGAGCTCAACGCGGCGTTCGACGATGCCGCCCGCCGCACCGACGTCAAGGTGATCGTGCTGCGGGCCGGCGGGCCCCACTTCTGCAGCGGCCACGACATGCGCGATCGCGAGAGCCATCGGCAGTTCGACCTCGTCTCGACGCACGGCGGCTTCTCCCGCGAGGGGCAGGAGGGGCAGATGGCCTTCGAGGAGGAGGTCTACTTCCAGATGTGCTGGCGGTGGCGCAACATCCCCAAGCCGGTCATCGCCGCCGCCCAGGGCAAGACGATCGCCGGCGGCCTGATGTTGCTGTGGATCGCCGACGTGATCCTCGCCGCCGACGACGCGTCCTTCTCCGATCCGGTCGTCGGCATGGGGGTCAACGGCGTGGAGTACTTCGCCCACCCCTGGGAGTTCGGGGCGCGCAAGGCCAAGGAGCTGCTGTTCACCGGCGACTACGTCAGTGCCCAGGACGCGCTGCAGCTCGGCATGGTCAACCGGGTGGTGCCGGCCGATCAGCTGCGGGAGGAGACGCTGCGCCTCGCTCGACGCATCGCCACCCGCCCCAGCTTCGCCCTCAAGTTGGCCAAGGAGAGTGTCAACCAAACGCTCGAGGCGCAGGGGCAGTGGACGGCCCTGCGTTCGGCGTTCTCGCTGCAGCACCTGGCCCACGCTCACAATCGCATCCGCTTCGGCGTGCCGGTCGACCCCGGTTCGGGGCGCCGGCCGGCGACGTCTGGCTGATCCTGGTGCCGCCCGGAACCGGCCTGGCACCAGGGTCGTCACGGGGTCGGGGTCGTCTCGGGGTCAGGGTCGGGGTCGGGGTCGGCGAAATCTCAGGGTGGGGTCCCTGACGACCCCCGAGACGGATTCCTTCACGATGAGGTGGTCAACAACAACCACGCAGCGCCGCTGCGAACGATCACCGGAGAAGCCCCCGTCATGAACACCAAGCGCCCCATCGTCCGTCTCGCTCTCCTCGGAGCCCTCGCCGCCGGATCGGCCTCGGCCGTGCTCCCCGGCATCGCCAATGCAGGTGACCGCCTCGGTTGCGTCGGCAAGACCATCGAGGCCAGCCAGAACGGCCAGACGCTCTACGGCACCGACTGCGCCGACACCATCAAGATCGGCCAGTTCGCGAACATCACGGTCTACGCCGGCGGCGGCAACGACACGATCCGCGCCGGCTTCGGCGGCGGGTGGGTCTACGTCTACCTGCAGGACGGTCACGACACCCTCCTCAACCCCAACGACCGGGAGGTCTGGGCCGCCGGTGGCGCCGGCAACGACACGATGTACGGCAGCTCCGGCTACGACGCCTTCTACGGCGGCACCGGCACCGACTCGGTGAAGGTGAACCCCGGCGACTTCTACGCCGAGGTCGAGAGTTTCCTCTGAGCCACCATCCACCCACCATCCGCCCCCCATTCACCCACCCATTCACGGGGTCCCGCTCCTGACCCCTGGCCGCAGCACGTGGGCGGCCGCAGCAGCAGGCACCGGTTCGACGGCGACGTCGGACCGGTGCCGCTGGCGCGTTCACGGTGACGAGCGTGCAGAAACATAATTGGCATTGTGTTTCAGGTCGGAACGTGGTTGGGTGGCACACGTGTCCATGGGGGATGTCACCAACGCCGTGAACCGCGGTGTCGTCGAGGAGCTCGGGTCGGTGTTCGGCCTGGAGCCCGAGGCGCTGCGCTGTCCGTATCCGCACTTCGAGCGGGCCCGTGCCGAACGGCCGGTCGTGTTCGTGCCCGACATCGAGTGTTGGCTCGTCACCAGGTACGCCGACATCGTTCAAGTCGCCCGGGATCCGCACACGTTCAGCTCCCTCGTGCCGACCGGACCGGTGTTGGCCCGGCAGCAGCTCGAGGGTGTGATGGCCCTGCTCACCGACGAGCCCGAGCTGGGTGCCGGCGCCCGACCCAGCGCCGGCACGCGAGTGCTCATCAACGCCAACCCGCCCGAGCACGGGCGCCAACGGCGACTCGTCAACCGAGCCTTCACGCCGCCGAAGGTGAAGGTGCTCGAGCCCCGCATACGCGAGGTCGCCCACGAGCTCGTCGACGCGTTCGTCGCCGAGGGGGAGGCCGAGATCGTGAGCGGATATGCGGTGCCCCTCCCGCTGACGATCATCGCCGAGTGCCTCGGGGTCGCCGACGACGACCTGCCGAAGTTCAAGCGGTGGTCCGACGATCTCACGGGCCTGATCGGAAACCACTCGATGTCGAGGGAGCAGACCCGCTCACTGCTGTTGTCGCAGCGGGAGTTCTTCCTCTACTTCGGTGAACGCGTCGCCGAGCGCCGCGCCGAGCCGCGCCAGGACCTCATCTCCGATCTCGTCGAGGCGGAGATCGACGAGGTGCCCCTGACCGACGACGAGATCCTCGGGATGCTCAGCCAGTTCCTCGTCGCCGGCAACGAGACGACGACCAAGCTGATCGCCTCGGCCGTGCGGATCCTGCTGGAACAGCCCGACCGCGCGGCGTCGCTGCGCCAGGACCCGTCCGGCATTCCTGCGTTCGTCGAGGAGGTGCTGCGCCTCGAGCCTCCGGTGCAAGGGCTCTACCGCACGGCCACCACCGACACCGAGGTGGGCGGTGTCCCGATCAAGGCCGGTGAGCACTTGCTGCTGATGTACGCCGCAGGCAACCGTGACGCCGAGCGTTTCGCCGCGCCGGACTGCGTCGACCCCGACCGCCCCGGCCTGATGAGTCACCTCTCGTTCGGCCACGGTGAGCACTTCTGCGTCGGGTCTGCGCTGGCTCGGGCGGAGGGCCGCATCGCCATCGAAGTGCTGCTCGAGCGACTCGCCGATCTGCGACCGGCCGGTGGTGTCGACCTCGCCCGCCTCGAGTACGAGCCCAGCTACGTGCTGCACGGCATCAAGGAGTTGCGTGTCGCCGTCACGCCCGCGGGGTGAGACTGCAGCGCGCGACGGCGGGGCGGCGAACACCCCACGCCGCCGGGGACGGCCGCGCAAGGATGCGCGACCGCCGGGATCGCCCACCACCAAGGACCTGATCCTCCGCGCCGCCGCCGATGCCTTCGCCAGCCGGGGGTTCGACGGCTCGAGCCTGGTGGACATCGCCTCGGCCGCCGGGGTGACGACCGGCGCGGTGTACAGCCACTTCTCGGGCAAGCCCGAGCTGCTGCTCGATGTCGTGTCCTCGACGCTCGACGCCGTCGACCCGCGATCCCGGGCGGAATCCGAGGTGACCCCGGGCTACCTCCACGAGTGGTTGGCCTGGCTGCTCGCCCCGGCGCAGCACAAGCTGCGCGCCCTGATCGCCGAGATCCACCACGCCGCTGCTCGCAACCCCGAGGTGCGGGCGCTCCTCGCCGACTACAGTACGCAGTACGCCCGGATGATCGCGGCGATGATCCGTCGGTGGCGTGACGAGGGACTGGTGCGAGCCGATCTGGGCGCGTCCGGCACGGCCGAGCTGTTCCTCGTCGACGCCCTCGGCGCGTGCGTCTCGACCGCCCTGCGGCCCGAGCTGGCGAGCAACCGGCGGTTCATCGGCCTGCTCGACCGCCGCGTGACCGATCTGCTCGGCGAGGTGTGAGCGACGACGAACGACGATCTGGGCGCGTTCTGCGACGCTCAGCGTCACGGATCGCGCCCAGAAGCGGGATCGGCACGATTCGCGCCCAGAAGGTCGACGGTCAGTCGTCGAGGTCGGCGAGGTTGGCGACGACGGCCTGGGCGAACTCGGCCGCCGGGACGCCGTCGAAGGCCCGGTGATCCCACGTCAGGCTCAGCGTTGCGCGATGCACCGTGGCCGGGCCCGACGACGTCGGGACGAGCTCCTCGCGGATGCGCCCGACGCCGAGGATGGCCACGTTGGGCGGGTTGATCACCGGCGTGAAGGCGTCGACCCCGAACATGCCGAGCGCGGTGACCGAGAACGTGCCGCCCTCGAGATCGTCGAGCGCCAGCTTGCCGGCGCGGGCGGCCGTCGCCAGGCGTGTGGTCTCGGCGGTCAGGTCGGCGAGCGACAGCTCATCGGCGTTGCGGACGACCGGCACGACCAGACCGCCGGGCAGCGCGACGGCCAACCCCACGTGGATGCCCGGCAGGTAGGCGACGCCGTCGGGGGTGATCTGGGCGTTGACGTGGGGGTGGTCGCGCAGCGCCCTGGCCGCGGCGGCGATCACGTAGTCCGTGATGCCGGGGACCGGCGCGACCTCCTTGCCCGTGCCCTCGTGCTTCTTGGCCTGCTTGGCGGCGCGCTTCTTGCGCCGAGCCCGGTCGGCCAACACGGCGTCGACATCGGCATCGGTCGTGAGCGTCAGCTGGGCCATCTCCTGCAGCGACTGGTGCATGCGGCGGGCGATGGTGCCGCGGATGCCGCGCATCGGCTCGACGTGGGTCGGAGTCTGCGACGGCTCGGCCGCGGCGGACGACGGTGTCGCCGGTGCGGCAGATCGCTGCGCGAGCAGCTGGCGGACGTGGCGGGCGACGTCGTCGCGGGACACGCGGCCGTCGCGCGGGTCGGCGGCGACCTCGGCGATGCCGAGCAGGTCGGCGAGGCTGCGGGCGGCGAAGGTCGCGGCGACCGTCGAACCGCCCCCGAACGGACGGGACGAACCGGTCGGCCCGGACGATGAAGGCGCCACTGCAGTCGTCGGTGCGGTCGCGGCGGGAACCGGGGCCGGCTCGGGGGAGCGGGTGGCGAACTCCTCCACGTCCTCGGACACGACCCGGCCGCCCGGGCCGGTGCCGCGGACGGCGGCGATGTCGACGCCGAGCTCGGCCGCCACCCGGCGGGCGTTCGGCGACACGAAGCGCCGCGTGTCGCCGGCGGGATCGGCAGGATGCTGCCCGTTGAGCGACGCCGGGGACGGCGCCGGTGCCGTCACGGGAGCCGGGGCCGCTGAAGACGGAGCCGGGCCGGCATCGGATCCAGACGCCGTCTCGCCGTCGGCGAGCAGGCGGCCGACCACGTCGCCGCACGCGAGCGTGTCACCGATCGCAGCGACCTGGACGAGCCGGCCGCTGCCGATGACGTTGACCTCGGTCTCCACCTTGTCGGTCTGGATGACCAGCACCGGAGCCCCGTCGACGACCTCGCTGCCGTCGGGCACGAGCCACTCGAGAATGGTGCCCTCCTCCATGGTCAAGCCGAGCTTGGGCATCGTGAAGTCAATCGCCACCGGGTTCCTCCTGATGGTCTGGGGCCGGGCCGCGTCGGCCGCCGGGGATGTCGAACGAACGAGCGTCGACGCCGGCGAGCATCGCCGCCTCGACGTCGATCACATGGGGACCGTCACCCACCACCGTGACCGTGGCCCGGTCACCGGCGAGCAGGACCAGCGACCGCTCGCCGTCGAGGGCGATCACGCCGGGCCCGGTCCAGTGCACCGGTTCGCCCAGCGCCAGACGACGGCTGGTGGCCACGGCCACGCTCGCATAGGAGCCGGGGATGAGCGGGAGCCGGACCGTTCGCCCGCCGGGACCGAGGTCGACGGTCGCCCCCGCCGGTTCCCAGCGACCGACCGGCTCGATCTGCCCGGCCAGGCTCGACAAGCCGCTCGCCGTCGGGGTGGCCACGGCGGCGACCACCCGCCGGATCGTCGACGGGTGCCACACCGCCCGGCTGCCGACGAAGCGATCGGCGACGAGGGCGGCATCGACCACGGCGACGTCGTGCACATCGGGCCGGCCGGCCGAGGTGAGGTGCACCAGTACCCGCTTGGCCCGCCGGGAGACATCGGCGAGCCCGACGGCGCCCGTCGCCACGAGACCGGCCGCCGTACCCGCTGCAGCGGCGTCCCATGCCACCGGGAAGACGTTGTTGGTCCCCGTCGACACCGGCACGAGCGGGACGTCGTGCCAACCGCTGACGACGTCGCGGCTGGTGCCGTCGCCGCCGAACACGACGACCGCGCCGGCGTCCTGCTTGGCGAGATGGGCGGCCGCGGCGACGGTGTCGAGCCGGTCGCCCGACAACGCCTCGCCGAAGACGAGCACCTCCGTGCCCCCGAGTTCGAGGCCCGCCAGGGCGCGGCGGCCGAGGCCATGGTGGTCGTCGGCCACGAGGACGCGCCGGGCGCCGCCGTGATGGGCGCCGGCGATCGCCCGCCGCACCATCCCGACCTTGGTGGAGTCCGACACGGGACTGGCGTTGCCGACCAGCCGGCGGATGTCCTTGCCGGCCAGCGGGTTGACGACGATCCCGACGGTGCTCACGACGTGTCGACGGGTGTGTCAGGCGCCGGGTCGGGCGAGCACGGCGCGCACGCCGTCGGCGATGGTCGCCGCGCTGGGCACGTAGTGCTGCTCGAGCGCCGGGCTGAACGGGACGGGCGAGAACGGCGCGCCGATGCGGGCGACCGGGGCGTCGAGGTGATCGAACGCCGCCTCCTGGATCTGGGCGGCGATCTCGGCGCCCAGCCCGGCGAATCGCACCGCCTCGTGCACGACCACGACCCGATTGGTGCGGCGGGTCGACTCGACGATCGTGTCGATGTCCAGCGGCTGCAGGGTGCGCGGGTCGATCACCTCGACCGAGATGTCCTCGGCGGCCAGGGTGTCCGCTGCCGTCAGCGCTTCGTTGGCCATCCGGCCGTAGGCGACCACGGTGACGTCGCGGCCCGGGCGGGCCACGTGGGCCCGGCCGATCGGGATCTCGTAGCGCTCCTCGGGGACGTTGCCGGTCATGCCGAGAAGGCGCTTGTGCTTCACCATCACGGTCGGGTTGTCCTCCCTGATGCAGGAGCGCATCAGACCCTTCATGTCGTAGGGATTGGAGGGGTAGATCACCTTGAGGCCGGGGATGTGGCAGAGGATCGCCTCGAGGCTCTGGCTGTGCTGGGCGGCAGCCGAGAGGCCGGCGCCACCGGTCATCGTGATCGTCAGGGGCAGCGTGGCCTTGCCGCCGAACATGTACTTCAGCTTGGCCGCCTGGTTCACGATCTGGTCGAGGGCGACGCACATGAAGTCCATGAACATCAGGTCGACGATCGGCCGCAGACCCGTCACCGACGCCCCGACACCGAGGCCGATGATCGCCTGCTCGCTGATGGGCGTGTCGACCACACGGTCGGGCCCGAACTGCTTCTGCAGGCCGCCGAACGTGCCGAACACGCCGCCGAACGCGCCGACGTCCTCGCCGGCCACGAACACGTCCGGGTCGTCCTCCATCGCCTGGCGGACGGCCTCGTTGAACGCCGCGACGTACGAGATCGAGCGCTCGGTCGCGACCGCTGGATCGGTGCTGGTGTCGGTCGCCGTACTCACGACTCCTCCTTCCGGGGGCTGCGCCCCCGCTCGCTTCGCTCGCGCCCCATCGCCGCGCCGGCTCGCTGGCGCTCGCGCGGGCGGCAGTCGCTCGCTTCGCTCACGACTCCTCCTTCCGGGGGCTGCGCCCCCGCTCGCTTCGCTCGCGCCCCATCGCCGCGCCGGCTCGCTGGCGCTCGCGCGGGCGGCAGTCGCTCGCTTCGCTCACGACTCCTCGTAGCTGGTGTAGATGTCGGCCATCATCTGGTCGGGTTCAGGGAGGGGGCTGTCCTCGGCGAAGGCGATCGCCCGCTCGATGTCGCCCCGCAGCTCGGCCCACACCGCCTCGAACCGGTCGGCGGTCGCCTGGCCGTTGTCGATCAACCGCTGCTCGAACGTGAAGATCGGGTCGCGCAGCTTCCACTCGGCCACCTCGTCGTCGGTGCGGTACTTGAGCCCGAGGTTCTGCACACCGTGGTGGTTGTAGAAGCGGTAGGTCTTGGCCTCGATCAGGGACGGCCCGCCACCCTGGCGGGCGCGAGCGACGGCTTCGAGCGCCGCCTCGTGCACGGCGACCACGTCCATACCGTCGACGATGACGCCGGGCATGCCGTAGCCGGCGGCCCGGTCGACGATGTCGGTGATCGCCATCGTCTTGTCGCGAGGCGTGAACTCGCCGTACTCGTTGTTCTCGCAGGCGAACACGATCGGCAGGTGCAGCGCGCACGCCATGTTGGCCGCCTCGTGGAACGCCCCGATGTTCGTCGCCCCGTCGCCGAAGAACGCCACCGCCACCTCGCCGTTGCCACGGTACTTGTTGCGGAACGCCGCGCCGACGGCGATCGGCGAGCCGGCGCCGACGATGCCGTTGGCGCCGAGCATGCCGAGGTCGAGGTCGCTGATGTGCATCGACCCGCCCTTGCCGTTGCAGTAGCCGGTGGCCTTGCCCATCAGCTCGGCCATCATGCGGTTGAAGTCGCCGCCCTTGGCGACCAGGTGGCCGTGTCCGCGGTGGGTCGACGTGATCTGGTCGGCGTCGGTGAGCGCGGCACAGACGCCGGCGGCGACCGCCTCCTCGCCCACGTAGAGATGGAGGAACCCGGGCAGCTTCGCCGCCTCGGCCAGACGCCCGGCGGCCTCCTCGAAGAGACGGATGCGCACCATGCGGCGGTGGAGGTCGGCGAGCACCTCAGCGGTGAGCTGGTGGGCGTCGGTACTGATGTCGGTCATCGGTCGGGCCTTTCTCCGGGCGGGTCCGTTGGCGTGGTGTCGCCGCGTGCCCAACGCAGCGATCGCCGCAACAGTTCGTGATACGCCGGCTGCTCCCATGAGCACCGCTCCACTCTCGGGTAGTAGTCGAGCACCGGCACCATGTCGTAGTGCCCGCGGCAGTGGCCGAGCGTGTTGTAGAGCACGGCGCCCTCGCCGAGCGGTCGCAGGTACATCACCGGGTGCACCGGCTCCGTCGCCGTCCAGTCGGACTCGACGAACCCTGCGGCCTCGCCCTGGAACGTCGTGTGCAGGAGGACCTCGAGGTCGTCCCGAGCGGCGTACTCCGACAGGTACAGCTCGTCGTCGGTGTCGAACGGCTCGATGCCGGCGACGAGCCAGTGGTCGGGATCGGTGACGCCGACGCGGTACGGCTGGATCGTCGGATGGGCGATGAACTGGCTGCCGAGCGTGTCGGCCCACAGCGGGAACACTCGCGGCGCGTCGACGCCCTTCGGCGTGCCGAGATCGAGGGCCGCGTTCGTGCCGTGCAGGGCCACCCAGCGACCGCCGGCCTCCACCCAGGAACGGATCGTTTGCTGGGCCTGATCGCTCGGCCGCACGTCACAGGTGTAGCTCACGAGGATCGTGCCGGCCGCGATCGCCCCGGCATCCTCGTAGTCGGGCTGCACGCGGACGCGGAACTCGTCGTGTTCGGCGAGCAGATCGAGGAGCTGCCGACGGGCGAAGTCGATGTCGTGGTACTTGCCGCCGGCGACGAGCGTGACGTCGATCCGGGACCCGGTCGCTGAGCTGGTCATCGGGGCGGGGTCAGAAGTCGACGCGCTTCAGGAAGCCACCGTCGACCGTCAGGTTGGCGCCGTTGATGTGGCGCGCCCGGTCGCTGGCCAGGAAGACGACGGCGTCGGCCACGTCCTGGGCCCGCCCCAGCTCGCCGCCGGGGTGACCCTTCTGGGTCGCCGCGAAGAAGTCGCCCATGTGCTGCTTGATCATGTCCCAGTCGCCGCCTTCGATGAAGATCGGGCCGGGGGACACCACGTTGCAACGGACGCCCTTGGCGCCGAGCACTTGGGCCTGCCCGAGCGTCCAGTTGGTGACCGCCGACTTGAAGGCGCTGTAGCTGCCCGAGCCCGACGCGAAGTGCTCGGCGGTCGCCGTGGTGCCGATGCTGATCACGGCGCCGCCCCCGTCGGCCAGCGCCTCGCCCGCCGCGTCGACGGCGTGCACGAGCGACATCAGGTCGACGTTGAAGTTGTTGATCCAGTCGTCGAGCTTGCGTGCCGGCTTGCCCGAGGTGTTGTGCACGAACACGTCGATGCCCCCGAGCTGGGCGGCGGCGTCGGCGACCCAGGCGCGCACCGCGGCCGCGTCTCCGGCGTCGACGGTCGAGCCGATCGCCGTGCCGCGACCGGAGAGATCGGCGACGGCGGCGTCGACGTCGGCGGCGGTGCGGGCGCAGATGGCGACCGATGCGCCCTCGTCGAGAAACGTCTCGGCGATGGCCCGGCCGAGCCCCTTGGTGGCGCCGGTGACGAGCACGCGCTTGCCGTTGAGACCGAGATCCATGGTGTGTTCCCCCTGAGTTGATGTGTCGAGATCGATGTGTCGAGTTCTGGTCGTGTCCAGTGTGTCCTGCACCTGACGGTTGGTGCCTGGCACCAACCGTCAGCTGACGGACTCAGCGGGGGACGTCGCGCCAGGCGGCGTCCTTGTCGACGCGAGGCTCGGCGGGGAGGCCGAGCACGCGCTCGCCGATGATGTTGCGCTGCACCTCGTCCGAGCCGCCGGCGATGCGGTACCCCGGCGCACCGAGGACGTGGGCGCCCCACTCGTAGGTTCCCCACGCGCCGGTGTCGGCCACGAGGGCGGCGCCGAGCACGGCGCTGATGGCGTCGGACATGCCGTTCATGCCGTTGGTCCACAGCAGCTTGCCGAGCGAGCCTTCCGGACCCGCCGGCTGCCCGGCGCGGCGGAGGTCGGCCGATCGCCGGCTGACGAACTGCTCGATGCGGTGATCCGCGTACACCCTGGCGAGACGCTGGCGCACGACCGGATCGGCGTTCACGCCGACCGCCCGGGCCGTGGCGAGCAGCTGCCGCCATGATCCGCCGACCCGGCCGCCCCCGCCGCCGGCGCTGTCGGAGTGGTCGCGCTCGAAGCCGAGCGTGGTGAGGGCGACCTTCCAGCCGTCGCCCACGTCGCCGAGGCGCATCGAGTCGGGCACCCGCACGTCGTCGAAGAACACCTCGTTGAACGACGACCCTCCGCTCATCTGCTTGATGGGGCGGATCGTCGTCCCGGGGAGGTCCATCGGGATGACGAACGCCGTCATCCCCTTGTGCTTCACCACGTCGGGGTCGTGCCGGGCGATCAGCTCGCCCCAACGGGAGAACTGCGCACCGGAGCTCCAGACCTTCTGCCCGTTGATGACCCACTCGTCGCCGTCCCGTTCGGCCCGGCAGGACAGCCCGGCGAGGTCGGAACCGGCGCCTGGCTCGGAGAAGAGCTGGCAACAGAGCTCTCGGGCGGTGAGGAACCGCGGCACGAGGTCGGCGCGCTGCTCGTCGGTGCCGAACACGCGGACCGTCGGAGCGATCAGGCGCGTCGTCACGCTGTGGGTCTCGTGCCCCGCGGGCGTCTGGTAGCCGCGCTCGAGACGGCCGTAGGCGCGGGCGTAGGCGCTCGGCAGGCCGAGTCCGCCGAGCTCGGTGGGCCAGTCGATGGCGTGATACCCGCGCTCGGCCTTCGTCTGCGTCCAGTCCTGGGCTCGTTGCAGCAGCGCCCGCTCGTCGTTCTCCGACAGGGCGTGGAACACCGACACGTCGAACTCGCCCTTGCCCCAGACCATCTCGTCGTCATGCTCGCCGGAGGAGCGGCGTTCGGCATGCTCGTCGAGGAACGCCGTCGCCTCCGCCAAGAACTCGTCGAGATCGGGAGCAGCACTCATCGTCGGCCAGCCTAATTGACTGATCGGTAGGTTTCGGAAGCCGGAGTCCAGACTCCCGTGGTCAGTGGGCTTGACGGGGCATACTGATCGGGTGACCCGAGCCAGCGCCGCGCGAAAGACTCCCCCTCGCAAGCTCGGGCGCCCTCCGGCGTCACGGTCGGGTGCGACCCGCGAACGGATCCTCACCCATGCCCGAACCACGTTCTCCGAGCTCGGCTACGAGGCCACGACCAACAAGCATCTGGCCCACAACGCCGGTGTCACGACCGGCGCGATCTACCACTACTTCGACTCGAAGTTCGACCTCTACAAGGCGGTCAACGAGGAGGCGCAGCGCGTCGTCTACGACCGCTTCGAGCAACAGGTCGCCGATGCCGAGACGTTCGTCGGCGGCATCGAGCGGGTGCTCGACACCTCGCACGAGTTGAACAACACCGACCCCAGCCTGGCCCGCTTCCTCGGTGCGGTCCGTATCGACGTTCGGCGCAACCCCGAGCTTCGCGACGTGTTCAAGGGATCGACGCGGCGCAGGGAGATGTTCTTCGAAAGCCTGGTCGACCTCGGCATCAAGACCGGAGAGGTCCGCAAGCGCGACCGGCTGCGGATGGTGGCGCTCATCCGCGTGATGCTGATCGGTCTGGTCGACGCCGTCTCCGACGATCCCGACACCCACCTGGCGGCGATCGAGGCGATCAAGATGCTCATCGAGGGCAACCTGATCAAGCGGGCCTGAGCGGCCCGCCGGTGCCGGCTCAGACGAGGGTCCAGCCACCGTCGACGGTGAGCGTGTGGCCGGTGACGTAGTTGGCCGCCGCCGATGCGAGGAACAACACGGCGTGGGCGATCTCTTCGGGTCGGCCCGGGCGACCGAGGGGGATGTTGGCGCTGCGCTGACGCATCATCGGGCCCATCAGCCCCGACGGCGACGAGTCGGCCGGCCACAGCGGTGGCAGCTCGCCGGAGCGGATCTTCGCCAGCGTGGGCACCGGCACGTTCCCCGGCGCGACGCCGTTGACGCGGATGCCGTGCGGCGCGAGGTCGACGGCGAGTGAACGGGTGAACTGGATGACGCCCGCCTTGGCCGAGTCGTAGCCGGTGCCGAGGCACGGCAGGATGCCGTCGACCGACGCGATGTTGACGATCGCGCCCGGGCGCCCGGCGGTCACCATGGCGGTGGCGGCGGCCTTCGAGCAGTGGAACACCCCGGCCAGGTTGACGTCGATCGAGCGCTGCCAGGACTCGGCGGTCTGATCGAGGATGCTGCCGGCCTCGAGGTACGTGCCGGCGTTGTTCACGAGCAGATCGATGCCGCCGACGGACGCCGTGGCCGCTTCCACGGACGCGGGATCGGTCACGTCCATGGCGACGCCGGCGCCGCCGATCGCCGCGGCGACCCGCTCGGCACCGTCGACGTCGCGGTCGCCGATGGTGACATCGGCACCGGCGGCAGCCAGGACCGTGGCGATCGCCTCGCCGATCCCGGTGGCCCCGCCGGTCACGAGCGCCTTGCGACCGTCGAGGGCGAGGAGCTGTCCGATCTCTGGCTGCATGGGGCGGAACATATCGCGTGATACGGAACCCTCCTATCGCGCGATATGTTCTGCGGCCATGGGGATTCTGGAGGGGCAGGTCGCGTGCATCACGGGTGGCACACGCGGCATCGGGCGAGGCATCGCCGAAGCGTTCTTGGCGGAGGGGGCGAGCGTCGTCATCAACGGGCGTGACCCGGCGAAGGCGCGGGCGACCATCGACGAGCTCGACGCCGGCGAGCGGCTGTACTTCATCGCTGGCGACGTGTGCAAGCGCGAGGACTGCGAGGCGATCGTCGACGGCACCGTCGAGCGCTACGGGCGGCTCGACATCGCCGTACCGAACGCCGGCGGCAGTTCGGGGTTCGCACCTGTGGCCGAGACCACCGACGAGGCGATGAACCTCGCGATGACGTGGATCTTCTGGCACACGTTCTGGGTGATGCGCCGGGCGTTCAAGTACATGATCCCCCAGGGATCGGGCCGGATCATCTCGGTCGGCTCCCTCGAGGGCAAGGTCGGCAAGCCGGTGATCAGCCCGTACGTGTCGGCGAAGCACGCCGTCAACGGGCTCACCAAGTCGGCGGCGCAGGAGGTCGGCCCGCTCGGGATCACGGTCAACGTGCTGTGCCCGGGCGGCATCGAGACGGACATGATGACCGAGGCCGGCCCGGCTGCGGCCGAGGCGATGGGCTTGACGTACGCCGAGTTCCTCCAGTGGTTCGCCAGGGAGTCGGCGATCAAGCGGCTCAACGACGTCGCCGACGTCGGCGCCGTGGCGCTCCTGCTGGCTTCGGAGGCCGGTGCCGGCATCACCGGCTCGGCGATCTCCATCGACGGCGGCACGTCGCCGTACTGATCCGGCGCCCGGCTTCGCAGCACAACGACAGAACGACAGAGGGGGACAGATGGGGAACACGGCGGCATCGCTCGAGGGTCGGGTGGCGTGCATCACGGGAGGGACGCGCAGCATCGGGCGCGGGATCGCCGAGGCCTTGCTGGGCCGTGGCGCATCCGTCGTTGTCAACGGGCGCGACGCAGAGAAGGGGCAGCGCTGTCTCGACGAGATGGGCGCTGGTGACCGGGCGAGCTTCTTCGCCGGAGATGCCGCCAAGCAGGCCGATGTCGAAGCGTTGGTCGACCACACCATCGAGCGCTACGGCCAGCTCGACATCTGCGTCCTCAACTCGGGTGGCGTCGCGGCGACTGCGCCGGTCCACCTGATGACGGACGAGGAGTGGACCCTCGAGGTCGACTGGAACCTCAACCACGTCTTCTGGGGGATGCGCCGGGCGTTGCAGCACATGATCCCGCGGGGCAGCGGGCGCATCCTCGTCACCTCGTCGGTGGAGGGGAAGCTCGGCAAGCCGGGCCTCCCCGGCTACGTGGCCACCAAGCACGCCGTCAACGGTCTGGTGAAGGCGGCCGCCCACGAGGTGGGGACGCTCGGCATCACGATCAACGCCATCCTGCCCGGGCTCGTCGAGACCGACATCGTGCAGGCGACCGGCCCGGCGTCGGCGACGGCGATGGGCCTCGACTCCTACGAGGCGCTGCTCGACCTGTTCGCGCAGGAGTCGGCGCTGAAGCGGCTCAACACGGCCGCCGAGGTGGGCGCCGTCGCCGCGTTCCTCGCCAGCGACGCGGCCCGGAACATGACCGGCTGCCTGTTCCCGGTCGACGGCGGGACGATGCCCTACTGACGACCGTACCGACGAAAGGAGTCGACATGTTCGGGGGAATCGCCAGCTGGGTCGCCAACTGGGCACGGCTGAGGCCGGATGCGCCGGCCATCGTGTTCGACGACGAGACGACGACATGGCGGGAGTACGACGAGCGGGTGGACCGCTGGGCCCATGCACTCCGGTCGTGCGGGGTCGAGCGCGGTGACCGCGTCGGTCTGTACATGCACAACCGGCCCGAGTTCCTCTACGTCTTCTTCGCCGCAACCCGCCTGGGTGCGATCGTCGTGCCCGTCAACCACTTCCTGAGCCCGCGAGAGGTCACCTACTCGCTCGATCATTCCGGCGCCAGGGTCGTCGTCACGGACGGCGACTTCGCCGCCGTCGTCGACGAGGTGGCGCCGAACCTGCCCGTCGAGCACTGGCTGAGTGCCGCCGACCCACCGGCCGCCGTCACCGACGGTCCCCGGCCCGAGCCCGTGGCGGTCGACGTCGGTCTCGACGACCCCGCCGTCATCCTCTACACGTCGGGCACCACGGGCCGGCCCAAGGGGGCGGTCACCACGCACGGCAACATCTTGTTCTGCACCATCCAGTGGGCGATCCAGGTGCGCCACGCTCCCGGCGACGTGCACATCTGCCACTTCCCGCTCGCCTTCACCGGCGGCACGATGTCGGCGACGATGCCCGCCGTCCACTGCGGCGTCACGATGGTGCTCGAGCGGGCCTTCGACCCCGGGCGGACGCTCGCCGCCATCGAGCGTTACCGCATCCCGTTCGTCGCCGGCGTGCCGACGATGTGGAAGGCGATGCTCGATCACCCCCGGTTCGCCGACACCGATCTCTCGTCGCTCCGGCTCGGGTTCATCGGTGCCGCCCCGGTGCCCCTGCCGTTGATCGAGGCGTGGCAGGCGCGCGGTGTTCCGTTCGCCCAGGCCTACGCCCTGACGGAGGGCAACGGTCTCGGTCTCTACCTGCCGCCGGAGGACATCGAGCGCAAGCTCGGCTCGTGCGGCGTCAGCCTCCTCTACTCGGAGGGCAAGGTGGTCGACGATTCCGGCGGCGAGTGCGCTCCCGGCGAGGTGGGCGAACTCGTGCTGCGCGGGCCCGTGGTCTTCGCCGGGTACTGGAACGATCCCGACGAGACGGCCCGAACGCTCGTCGACGGCTGGTTGCACACGGGCGACCTGGCCTCCCGCGACGACGAGGGGTACTTCACGATCGTCGACCGCAAGAAGGACCTGATCATCTCGGGAGGCCTCAACGTGTACCCCGCCGAGGTGGAGAGCGTGCTGTTCGGAGTGGACGGGGTGCGTGAGGTGGCCGTCGTCGGCGTACCCCACGACACGTGGGGCGAGGAGGTGGTGGCCGTCATCGCCGGGTCACCCGAGCTGACCGCGGACGCCGTGCTCGCCGAGGCGCGCCGGGGGCTGGCCGCTTACAAGGTGCCCAAACGGGTGCTCTTCGCCGACGAGTTGCCCAAGACCATGTCAGGGAAGATCCGCCGGCGTGACGTCCTCGCCGATCTGCAGCGTTCCCCGGCCACGCAGGCCGAGTTGCAGCGTTCCCCGGCCACGCAGGCCGCGGCCGACCGCTCGCTCGCCGGCGCTCGCTCGCTCGCTGGCGAGGACGACTCTTGAGCTCCACCGGCGGTGCCGTCGTGAGCGGTCACGAGGGACGGGTCGCCGTGGTGACCGGCGCCGCGTCGGGCATCGGTCGAGCGCTCGCCCAGCAGCTCGTCGCCGGCGGTGCCCGCGTGGTCGCCGTCGACCTGGTGGCACCGGAGTGGGCCGACGGCGACGACCGCGTCATCGGTCTCACCGGCGACGTGGCCAGCGAGTCGGACAACGGCGCAGCGGTCGCCACCGCCGTCGATTGCTTCGGCCGCCTCGACGCGGTGGCGTTGAACGCCGGTGTGCCGAGCCGCGGCGATCTCGTCGAGATGCCGCTGGCCGACTTCGACCGCACCGTGGAGGTCAATCTCCGCGGTGTGCTGCTCGGCATCCGCGCCGCCGTGCCCGCGCTGCGCGCCGCTGGCGGCGGCCGCATCGTGGCCACGGCGTCGACGTCGGGCATCGGCGCCGACCCGGGGATGTGGGCCTACAACGCCTCCAAGGCGGCGGTGATCAACCTCGTACGCGGCGCGGCCATCGACCTCGCCGCCGACGCCATCACCGTCAACGCCGTCTGCCCCGGTCCCACCGAGACCGGCATGACCGCCCACGTCGAGCGGTTCCCCGAACGCAAGGAGGCGCTGCGCCGCCACGTGCCGCTGCAGCGCTGGGGCCGCCCCGAGGAGGTCGCCGCCGTCATCGCCTTCCTGCTGTCTCCGGACGCCAGTTTCGTCACCGGCGCCGTCGTCCCGGTGGACGGCGGCATCACGGCCTCGACCGGCCAGTTTCTTCCCCCCGAAAGGACACCGTCATGACCGACCATCCCGAGAACTACGAGGACGTCACCGTGTACGGCCTCGACGACGACGTCGAGGAGCAGCTGCTGCTCGCCCACAACGAGTGCACGTTCATCTGGTCGAACAAGGAGGGCTGGCCGGTCGGCGTGATCATGTCGTACGTCTGGCGCAAGGGCTGCTTCTGGCTGACGGCGTCGTCGCAGCGGGCCCGGATCTCGGCCGTCCGCCGCGATCCGCGTGTGTGCGTCGTCGTGACGTCCACCGGGTCGCCGTTGCCGCGGAACAAGACGGTCACGTGGAAGGGCACGTGCACGCTCCACGACGACCAGGAGACCAAGGACTGGTTCTACCCGGAGCTCTCCCGGGCGATCAATCCCGACGATCCGGCCCGGGCGAAGGCCTTCCAGTCGTTCCTCGACTCGCCGCGGCGCGTGATCCTTCGCGTCGAGCCGACCGAGCGCATCGGCTACGACGGGGCCAAGATGCGCGCGGCGACCGCCGAGTGGATCGAGTCCCGCACGACCGCCTGAGGTCCCTGACGGGATGTGCCTGGGAGCCGCGCGGAGAGGTGTATGTCGCTGCCGTTACGGGAGGTGCCTGGCACCATCCGTCACGCGTCCAGGGTTCACGAAGAACCTCTCCGCACACCCTCGCGGCACTATCTCGCGGCGGCGACGACGGGGGCGAAGGTGGCGGGCACGTCCAGCCAGCCCGCCGGGTCGGCGACGCCGGACCAGAAGTTGTGTTCGATGATGAAGTCGTCGAAGCCCTGAACCGCGGCCGCAGCCGCTTCGGCGCACAGCCGCTCGACGGGATCGTCGGTCGGTGTCGGCGCGTGCGGGAACTGCACGAAGCTGCGGTGGTGCATCGTCAGCGGGGCCATCCCGACGGGACGGTCGGCGTTCATCGTCCCCAACGCCACGGCGGCGGCGTCCACCGTGAGGCCGGCCGGGTTCCAGCCGTCGAAGAGCAGCCGGGTGCGCTCCAGGCCGGCCGGGCTCCACATGCCCGACAGCAGCGGCGGGCGGGGCTGCTGCACCGGCTTCGGCCGCACCACGCACTCGCTGAGTGTGAACGAGGGGCTGTCGAAGCTGACCGGATCGTCACCCCAGCAGGCGAGCAAAGCGGGCACGAAGTCGTCCATCCGCTTACCGCGGGTGGCGATGTCGGTGCCAGAGGCCTCGTGCTCCTCGTCGGACCAGCCGACGCCCAGCCCGACCGACAGGCGGCCGCCCGACAACACGTCGATCGTGGCCAGCCGTCCGGCGAGCTGGGCCGGCCAGTGGTTGCCGGCCACGAGGATCGATGTGCCGACGCGCGCGGCCGACGTCCAACCGGCGACCGCGGCGAGCAGCTCGGTCGGGGAGAGGACGCTCTGGTACTGGCGGGGGATCGGCGCGTCGGGACGCCCCGCGTAGCCACGCCGGGGCTGGAGGGGCCACATGAAGTGGTCCTGCACCCACAGGCTGGTGAAGCCGTGCTCCTCGGCCCGGTGGCAGAACTCGCGAAGCAGCGTCGGTGACAACCCGTCGCCGAGCTGGGGCAGGCAGAGGCCGACACCGGTCATCTCGGAACCTCCTCGTGTCGTGCCGCCGCCCACTCGCGGGCGTCGGGGGACGCCACCCACGCGATGGCGTTGGCGAGCGCCCGCCGATACGACGGATCGGCGTACGTGACGGGACCGTCACCGAACTGGAGGTAGACGACCGGGCTGCGTCCCGCGGCCTTCGCCCACGCGACGAGGTTCGACCCCGGAGGGTGCGACCAGCCGTCGTTGCGGTTGCGGACGCCACGGATCGCCTGGTCGGCGGAGAAGAACTGCGCCGGGTCACCGGTGGGGAACGACGTCCGCATCAACGGGACGACGCGGTCCTCGAACACCGGAGCGCAGTAGAGCTCGTCGGTGAGCGAGAACGACGGTCCGAGCCCGGCGCAGACCGGATGGGCCGGGTCGAGCACCTCGACGGTGTGCTCGACGTCGAACCGGTAGCCGCTGTCTGGGTACTCCGTCCCGCACAACGTGGCCGGTTGGTAGTGGAACCGTCCGCCGACGAGCTCGGCGTAGGCCGGCCACGCCGGCCAGCCGGCCACGGCGTGGTGGAGGAAGACGAGGCCGGTCCCGCGCTCGCAGAGTCGTGCGATCGCCGCGCGCTGATCGGGCGTCGGCTCGACGACCTCGACCGGTGGATCACCGCGAGTGAACCGCAGCCCCGGCATGTCGTAGAACACGACGACGTCGTGGCCGTCGCCGGGTTCGGTGGCCGATGTCCAGGTGATCGAGTCGAGCGAGTCGAAGACGGCGAAGAAGGGCTCGGCCTCGAACGGGTGGCCCCCCGTGACGACCAGCGTGTCGACGGGACGGTCGCCCACCGCCCTCACCGGCCCGTCGTGTGGGCGGGCGCCGGGGTCACGCGGTGATTGCCGATCTGCGGGCCGCCGACCCAGCCACACAGCTGGGGGTCGCACTCGCGCAGATCGCCGCTGAGCCAGCGACCGGTGATGGTGAAGACCCCCTGGCGATCCCCGTCGGTGACGCGGATGTGGCCCTCGCCGTCCTGCTCGTAGAGCGCCTTGGTGAACGGGTGCACGATGCCGTTCACCTGCGCACCTCCACCGGTGTCAGCGCGGCGATCTCGTCGGCGTCCTCGCCGACCCACTCGGTGAGCATCTCGTGCAACCAGCGCACCTTCGACTCTTGGTAGTTGGCCAGCGTGATGCCCGGCTTGAACGTCGCCTCGAGCCCGCGCTGCACGTTGCACATGTTGAACGTGTCCTGATCGAACACCTTGGCCAGCATGCCGAGCTCGGCGGCGTTGGTCCACGGCTCGTCGACGCCGAGCACGTGCATCGGCGCCGGCGCCGGGCGCTCCCCGGTGAACGGCGACAGGAAGAACACCTCCATGATCGAGCTGCGGTGATCGTCGCCGTTGGGGCGGAACCGGTACACGATGCGGTTGAACGCCCCCCACGGATGAAAGTTCGGGAAGAGCGTGTAGTCGAGGCTGTCCATCATCTCGGCGTCGCTCATCCCGTCGACGGCGTCACCGACGATCGGCCGCCACCGCTCACGCGCCGCCGCGGCGCCGGCAGCGCGAGCCGTCTGGCCGTCGGACAGCGACACCGGGAGATCCTGGTCGACGCGGATGTCGAGCATCGCCCGCATCATCTCGTCCTGCGACGGCTCCCAGCCGAGCAGTGGGCTCGGGGTGCCGCCCGGCGTGATGACCCGCGCGAAGTTGTCCCACACGTCGACCTGCGAGTTGGTGTCGCCGAGGTAGGGGAGGATCTGCGGGTGCGTGGCGTTGACGTGGAACGCCTCGCAGAACGCCTCCTGGGCGATCTTCCAGTTGGCCTCGATCACCTTGGCCACGTGGGCCTCGACGTAGCGGTTGCCGAGATCCCAGATGTCGAAGTGTTCGGCGAGCCCGCTGATGAACTCCTCGAACGGGGCGGCGTCGGGATCGGGGTTGACGAATACGAACCCGGCCCAGGTGCCGACGCGGCATTCGGGAAGACGGAAACCGTCGGCGCGGCTCTCCACGTGTGGGAAGTCCCAGCCCGCGGGCACGTCGGCGAGCGCCCCGTCGAGGGTCCAGGCGAAGCCGTGGAACGCGCAGCGGATCTCCGAGCAGTGCCCTTCGTGATCCTTGAGGCGGCGGCCGCGGTGGAGGCAGGCGTTCGGGAACGCCTTGATCGAGCCGTCCGTGGTCCGCATCACGATGAACGACAGCTCGGCGATCTCGTAGACGATGTGATCGCCGGGTTCGGGGATGTGCTCCTCGCGGCACGCGAACTGCCAGACGCGTCGCCAGAGCCGCTCCACCTCCAGCCGGTGGTACGACCGCGACGTGTAGCGCGTGCGAGGGACGTCGTGGTCACCGAGGAAGCGCGGCGACTCGAGCCGCAGCACATCCGGAACCGGGTGAGTGTCGCCGTCCAGCAGCTGCTGATAGGTGATGCCGGGCGAGCGGGCCCCGGTCTCGGTGGCGGTCATCGTCACAGTATTGACCGGTTGATTAGTTTCCGTCCAGACGTGCCACAATTGCGTTCCCCGGCCACGCAGGCCGCGTGTGGACGCTCGCTCGCTGGCGCTCGCTTGCTTGCATCGAAGGAGACGACATGGCGGATCACGAGGACTACGAGGACCTGACCGAGTGCGGCCTCTCCGCGGAGCTCGAGCAGCAGCTCGTCGCCACCGCCAAGGAGTGCACCTTCATGTGGACCAACCGCGATGGCGAGGCGTTCGGCGTGATCATGGCGTACCTGCCCAAGGACGGGAAGCTGTGGCTGACCGCGGCGGAGCGCCGGGCGCGGATCAGCGCGCTGCGCCGGTTCCCGCGGGCCGCCGTCTGCATCAACAGCACCGGATCGTCGATGGGGCCGGCCAAGACCGTCAGCTACAAGGGGTCCTGCGTCATCCACGACGACCGGGAGACCAAGGACTGGTTCTATCCGGAGTTCGCCAGCTACCTGCGGCCCGACCCGGCGGCGGCCGAGGTGTTCCGCAACTTCCTCGATTCGCCGCACCGCGTGATCATCGAGTTCACACCCGACTACACCTTGAGCTTCGACGGCGCGCTGATGTGGGCGCGGTCTCCCGGCGTCAACGGTTGAGTGGGTGCCGCGCCGCTCAATCGGCGCCGAGCGCGGCGTCGAGCAGGGCGAGCTGACGCTGCGGCGGCCACGACTCCGGATCGAACATCGCCTGCATCGCCACCCCGTCGATCGACGCGATGAGCTGCTCGGCACGCTCGCGGGCGGTGGCGGCGTCGACCCCGTCGGTCGCCTCGACCAGGGCGGCGACGTTGGCGCGGAACGCCCGGTAGGCATCCCGTTGCACGGTGGCCAGCTCGGCGTCGCCCGCCGCCTGCGACAGGAACGCCGCGGTCACCAGCCAGTGCATCCGCCCTTCCTCGTCCAGCGGGAGGGCGGCGGCGAGCTCGTCGCGCAGCCGCTGCGCGGGTGGCGTGTCCTCGGTGTGGCTTCGGGATGCCACCCTCCGCCGGATCGACTGCTGGAGCGTCTGGCGCAACAGTTCCCGCTTGTCGGCGAAGTAGTGGTTGACGACGCCCGTCGTCCATCCGGCTTCGGCGGCGATGTCGCGCATCGTCGCCGCCCCGAGCCCGCCCCGCGCGATCAGGCGCATCGTCGCGTCGACGATCTCGCCGCGGCGCTGGTCGACGTCCACCACCTTGGGCATGCCGCCGAGGGTAGCAAGGCGTTGACCGGAGATATGTCAGCTGATATATATCAACTGTCCAGTATCCCGCTCGTGGGGGAGCGACCGGCCGACGCGGTCGGGACGAAGACCAGGGGGGTCGCAGTCATGGTTCACGTGCCGACACGGGGGGATGTTCCGGTCCGCCTCGGACCGACGGTCCGGCAGGTGCCGGAGTACGGGGCGAGCACGATGTCTCGCGACGTCTACACCGACCCCGTCCGATTCGAGCTCGAGCGCGAGCGGGTGCTCGGACGCAGCTGGATCCTCGCCGGGCGCCGGGAGCAGGTGCCGAACCCCGGCGACTGGATCACGTTCGAGGGCCACGGCGAAACGGTGGTGATCAGCCGGCAACCCGACGGCTCGCTGTCGGCCTTCCACAACGTGTGCCAGCACCGCGGCCCCGCGCTCGTCGGCGAGCTCACCGGGTGCGGCGCCCGCCGCTTCACGTGTCCGTATCACGGATGGGTGTACGACACGACCGGGAAGCTGGTCGGCGTCCCCGAGCGCGAGGACTTCGACGAGTCGCACCTCGCCGGGGTGCGAGCCCCGGCCGTCGCCGTCGACGAGTGGGGCGGTTGGGTGTGGATCAATCTCGATGGGCCGGAACGGGCACCGGCGCTGCTCGATTGGATCGGACCAGAGATCGCCGCCGACCTCGGCCGCTTCGACATGGAGGGCATGGTGCTCCACGAGATCGTCGAGTACGACGTGCCGGTCAGCTACAAAGCGATCGTCGACGGCTTCAACGAGGTGTATCACGTGACGCAGCTGCATCACGTGGGGGCCGAGGCCAGCAAGACGTTCCGCCAGACCTCGTTCCACATCGTCGGGCAGAACTACATGTGCTTCGTCCCGCGAACCGACACGCTCGACCGGCTGGCGGAGAACTGGGACCACCACAAGTACGCGATCTGTCACTACGTCGTGTTCCCCAACACGGTGTTCAACTGCAACCCGCCGCACATCCAGGTCTTCAACCCGATCCCGATCGACGTCGACCGGACGAAGTTCCTCTGCTGGGAGATCATCTACCCCGGCGATCACGACGACCCCGAGTACGCCAAGTACCTCAAGTCCACGATGGCCCACTGGGAGGCGCTCAAGGTGGTGGTGGGCGAGGACATCTCGATCTACGACCAGCTCGCCCGCACCAAGCGGTCGTCGGGATACACCCGGCACATCCTCTCCGAGCGCGAGTGCAAGCTCGCCCACTACCACGCCCAGATGGACGAGCGGATCAAGGACGGCGGGTGATCGTCGTCGAAGCGGCGATCCGCGTCGCCGACCCGTCGGGTCGTGACGCGCTGGTCGCCGCCACGGCGCCCGTGCAGCAGGCCACCCGTGACGAGGAGGCCGGCTGCCTGGTGTACTGCTTCGCCGCCGATCCCGTCGAGGCCGACCTGATCCAGGTATACGAGCTGTGGGCCGACGAGGCGACGCTCCGCGCCCACTTCGATCATCCGAACTATCACCGGATGCGCGAGATGCTCAACGGCGCCGGCCTGGCTTCGGCGGTGAGCCGCAAGCTCCGCATCGACGCCGAGAGCCCGGTCTACGGCGAGGACCGGCGACCGGTCGCCGGCTTCCCGGCGTGAGGAGCGACGGATGATCCGCGCCGGTCTCATCACCGGGACGCAGACGCTCGAGCTTCGCGAGTTCCCCGACCCGGTGCCGGTCGAGGGGGGCGTCGTGGTCGACATCGCCTACTGCGGCATCTGCGGCACCGACGTCCACGCCTTCCAGTCCGGTCAGCCGTACAACCCGGCGATCTGCGGTCACGAATGGACCGGAACGCTCTCGGCGATCGGCCCGGGCGTGAGGTCCCTGAGCGAGGGCCAGCGCGTCGTCGTCGCCACCGCGCCGGCGTGCGGCGCGTGCGTGGCCTGCCGCGCCGGCCAGGCCGAACGGTGCCAGACGGCCTTCCTGTCGGCGATCGGGCGCGACGCAGCCTCGCCACCCCACGGCGGATTCGCCCCGCGGCTCGCCGTGGCCGCGACGAAGGTCGTGCCGACCGATCCCGGATTGACCGACCTGCAGGCCGCGCAGGTCGAGCCGTTCACCGTCGCCTTCCATGCGGTGCGGTCGAGCCGGCTGCGCCTCGGCGACACGGCGGTGGTCCAGGGCGCCGGCCCGATCGGCCTGGCAACGCTGCAATGGGTGCGTGCCGCTGGCGCCGGTCGCGTCATCGTCGTCGAACCGAATTCGGGTCGCGCCGCGCTCGCCGCCTCGCTCGGGGCGTCCGAGGTCGTCGGCCCCGGCGCGGCTGCGAGCGACCTGATCGCCGAGCGAACCCGCGGGCTCGGCGCCGACATCGTGTACGAGTGCGTCGGGCGTCCGTCGGCGATCCAGGCAGCGGTCGATCTCACCCGGCGCGGCGGCTCGGTCTGCCTCATCGGGCTCGCCGACGGCGACGCGACGATCAGCCCGCACACGTGGCTGATCAAGGAGATCGTGTTCACCACGGCGCTCGCCTACTTCCACGAGGAGTTCGTCATGGCGATGGGGATGATCGCCGACGGTCGCATCGTCACCGAGCCGCTCCACACGGGCACCGTGGGACTCGACGCGCTCGGGGGCGTCCTGGCCGAGCTCGCCGGCGGGGCGACGGATCACGTGAAGGTGCTGGTCGACCCCCATCTGCGATCCTGACGGACGGAGGCAGCGGAATGGACGAGGCGCGCGTGGCAGCGACGTTCGACGTGATCGTGTTGGGCACCGGCGCAGCGGGACTCACGGCGGCGCTCGCGGCGGCCCACGCCGGAGCTTCCGTGGGCCTGTTCGAGAAGTCCGACCGCGTCGGCGGCGCGTCAGCGTGGTCGGGCGGGATGGTGTGGATCCCCTGCAATCCGCACATGGAGGCGATCGGTGCCGACGACAGTCGCGAGGAGGCCCTGCGTTACCTCGATTCGCTGTCCCACGGCATGATCGACCCGGCCCTCGCCGCCGCCTACGTCGACACCGGCCCGGAGATGGTGTCCTGGCTCGAGGCGGACACGCCCGTCGAGTTCACCCCGTGTGTCGGGTTCCCCGACTACCACCCCGAGCACCCGGGCGGAAGGCCGCACGGCGGCCGCTCGCTCGAGTGCCTGCTCTACCCGTTCGATGAGCTCGGTCCGTGGGCCGACCAGGTCACGGTCGGCCGGCAGATGCCCGAGACCCACCTGCGGATGGGTGAGACCCCGCTCGGCTCGCCGACCTTGACGCCGGTGCCCCCGGCCGAGATGCAGCGCCGCCGGGAGCACGACGAGCGCGGACTCGGCCAGAGCCTGGTCGGGCGCCTGCTGCGCGGGTGTCTCGACCGCGGCGTCGAGCCGGTCGTCGCCACGCGGGCCACGCGCCTGATCACCGAGGGCGACGACGTCGTCGGGGTCCGGGTCGAGGGGCCGGCCGGGCCGCGCGATCTCGGCGCCCGGGGCGGCGTCGTGCTGGCGACCGGCGGGTTCGAATGGGCCGACGATCTCGTCAAGGCGTTCCTGCGCGGGCCGCTCGAGCGCGCGGTGTCGGTGCCGACGAACACGGGCGACGGCTTGCGCATGGCGATGCGTGTCGGGGCCGCCCTCGGCAACATGCGCGAGGCGTGGTGGGTGCCGACCGTCGACGTGCCCGACCCCGACGAGCCGGAGACGACGTTCCCGTACCTGATCATGAGCCAGCGGACCCGGCCCCGGCTGATCATGGTGAACCGGCAGGGACGCCGATTCAGCAACGAAGCGGCCAACTACAACGCGTCGGGCGCCGCGTTCCACGATTTCGACCCGACCACGTTCGACTACGCCAACCTCCCGGCCTGGTTGGTGTTCGACCAGGAGCACCTCGATCGGTACGGCTTCGCCAACGTCCGTCCGGGAGGCGGCGTCCCGTTCGGCGCCGAGTCCGCCGACACGCTGGCCGAGCTCGGCCGCCGCTTGGGCATGCCCGACGGGGCGCTCGACACGACCGTGCGGCGGTGGAACGAGTTCTCGGCGGCAGGGTGCGACCCCGACTTCGGCCGCGGGGCCAGCGCTCACGACAACTGGTGGGGCGATCCGGCCTTCAAGGGGACGCCCCAGGCGACGCTCGGCCCGATCGACACGGCGCCGTTCCACGCCGTCCGTGTGCGGCCCGGCGCCCTCGGCACGAAGGGTGGGCCGCGGACCGATGCGAGCGCGCAAGTCCTCGACGTCGACGGGGCGCCGATCCGTGGCCTCTACGCCGCCGGCAACGTGATGGCGTCGGCGATGGGCATGACATACGGCGGCGGTGGCGGGACGCTCGGGCCGGGCATGGTGTTCGGCTACCTCGCCGGTCGGGCCGCCGCCGCGGCGGCGGCGTAGCCGCGGGCGGGATCGTCCGGATCCGGGCGCGTCCGATGTCGGCCGCTCCCGTTCAGAACCGCCCAACCGATCGGTCAATATGGGGCATGGCACTGCATCCGAACTGGGCGGACCTCTACGAGGCGATCGCCGCGCTGGATCCGTCGGCCGAGGCGATCGTCCACGGCGATCGGCGCATCACCTGGGGCGAGTTCGACGAGACGACCGCACGCCTGGCAGCAGTCTTCCGATCCTGGCGCCTCGAACCCGGGGCGCGGGTCGCGCTGTACCTGTTCAACGTCCCCGAGTACATCGAGCTGGCGGTCGGGGCGTTCAAGGCGCGGGTGGTGCCGATCAACGTCAACTACCGCTACCGCGGCGACGAGGTGCGCCACGTCCTGTCCGACTCGGCGGCCGAGGTCCTCGTCTTCGACACCGAGCTGGCCGGTGTGATCGCCGAGCTGGCGAGCACCGGTGGTCTTCCGGCGCGCCTCGTCGCCGTCGGCGACGGGGACCTGCCCGGCGTGCTGGGCCACGCCGAGCGCTACGCCGGACTCGTCGCCGGAACGGAGCCGGCCGAGCCGATCGAGCGGAGCGGCGACGATCACCTGATCCTGTACACGGGCGGCACCACCGGCTACCCGAAAGGGGTCGTGTGGCGGCACGGCGACCTGTTCCAGACGCTGTCGTTCCCCGCCTACGCGGCGGCCGGACTGCCGACGCCGGAGACGGCGGAGGGCGTCGCCGAGGCGGCGGCCGCGCTCCGCGGCTCCGGTGCGTCTCCGGTGATGCTCTCGGCGCCGCCGCTCATCCACGGCACCGCACTGTTCCTCGCCATGGCGGCGCTTCTCCGCGGCGGGTCGGTCGTGCTGCTCACCTCGCGCCGATTCGACGCCCGCGAGCTGTGGCAGCTCGTGGAGTCCGAGGGCGTCACCGACATCGCCATCGTCGGCGACTCGTTCGCCCGGCCGATGGTGGCCGAACTCGACGAGCGTGACGCGGCGGGCGATCCGGTCGACCTGTCGAGCGTGCGGATGATCTCGAGTGCCGGCATCACGTGGGGTGCCGAGACCAAGGCGGCGCTCCGCCGGCGCGGCCAGATGGTGCTGCTCGACATGCTCGGAGCCAGCGAGGGTGGGCCGTTCGCGACCAGCGTGACCCTTCCCGGCCAGGAACCGGCGGCGACGGCGCAGTTCACGATCGCCGAGCGGGCGGTGCTCCTCGACGACGACGGCTCGATCATCCCGCCGGGCGACGGCCGGATCGGCGTACTCGCCTACCGAGGCTCTGGACCGATCGGCTACTTCAACGACCCGGCGAAGACCGCGTCGGTGTTCCGCGAGATCGACGGCGAGCGCTACGTGATCCCCGGCGACTACGCCACCGTCGCCTCCGACGGCACCGTCACGTTCGTCGGCCGGGGCTCGGTGTGCATCAACACCGGGGGCGAGAAGGTCTACCCCGAGGAGGTCGAAGAGACGCTGAAGACCCATCCGGCCGTGGTCGACTGCAACGTCGTCGGTGTCCCCGACAGCACGTTCGGCGATGCCGTCACGGCGGTGGTGCAACTCGATCCCGATGCCGCCGTCACCGATTCCGATCTCGTCGCCCACGTGCACGATCGGCTCGCCGGCTACAAGGCGCCGCGTCACATCGTGCGCGTCGACGTGCTCCAGCGCAGCCCGACGGGGAAGAGCGACTATCGCGCGGCGCGCGCCGCCGCCCTGGCCGCGCTCGGCATCGACGCCTGACGGACGGACGACTCTCCGTCGGCTCAGCTCCGGCGGCCGGCCTCGTAGACCACCCCGGACGCCTGCTTGTGGAAGCGGGCGATTCCGGCCATCGTGGTCTGGCCGGCGTCGACCACGAGCGTGTGGCCCGTGACGTAGCCGGACTCGTCGCTGGCGAGGAACAGCGCGGCGTTGGCGATGTCGATCGGCAGCCCCGCCTTGCCCAGGGCCGACCCGGCGGCGATCGCCTCGGTGGTTCGCTCGGTGGCGGTGTGGTCGCCGGTGATCACCTGCGATGTCATCGCCGTCACCGTGCTGCCCGGCGAGATGGCGTTGACGCGGATGCCGCTGGCCGCCAGCTCGGAGGCGGCGGACTTGGTGAGACCGATCACGGCGTGCTTGCACGCCGTGTAGCAGTGCGGCCCGAGACCGCCGAGGATGCCCGCCGTGCTCGACGTGGAGATGATCGCGCCCGAGCCCTGGGGCTCCATCACCCTGGCGGCGTGCTTGATGCCGAGGAACACGCTCCGCATCAGCACGGCGACGGTGTGGTCCCATCCGTCGGTCGGGGTCTCGGCGATCGGGCCGATCACGCCGAGGATCCCGGCGTTGTTGAACATCACGTCGAGCCGTCCGAACTCGGACGCGGCCGTGTCGACGAGGGCGGCGATGTCGTCTTCCGACGTCACATCGGTGTGCACGAAGCGCGTCGCCGCTCCGAGCCCGGCGACGAGCGCCTCACCCGGCCCGTCCTGGATGTCGCCGACGACCACCGACGCGCCTTCCTCGACGAACCGGCGCACGGTTCCCTCGCCGATCCCGCTGGCCCCGCCCGTCACGACCGCGACCTTGCCGTCCAACCGCCCCGCCATCTTGCCCCCTGTGTGAAACTCCCGGAATGGTCCGGCGCAGTGCTTATCAGTTGGGCCCCGACGATCTCGTGCTGAGCCACTTCAGCCTCGGCCGCCAACACCCGATCGACGAGCGCATCCGCCTCGCCGCCGCCAACGGCTTCGCCGGCATCGGCCTCTACACCGGGCACTATCGAGCCCTGGAGGAGTCCGGCGATGCACCGGGGCGTCTCCGGGAGTTGCTCGACGAGCACGAACTCGTCCTCGCCGAGATCGAGGTGGTCCCGGGCCTCGGCGCCGACGGGGCCGGAGGGGGCGCCGCGGCGGAGGTCGAGGCCATCGCGTGGCGGATGGCCGACGAGTTCGGTAGCCGCTACCTCCAGTGCATCGGGCCGTCGGGTCGTTCCGTCGCCGACGCCGGGCGGGCGTTCGGCGCCCTGTGCGACCGTGCGGCCGATCACGGGTTGGTCGTCGGCCTGGAGTTCCTCCCGTTCACCGACGTGGTCACCGTCGGCGACGCCCGGGCGATCGTCGAAGCGGCCGATCGGCCCAACGGCGGTGTGTGCGTGGACATCTGGCACCACGAGCGCGGGGCCAACGATCTCGGGGCGATCCGCGACCTGCCCGCCGAGCTCATCATGGGCGTGCAGATGAGCGATGGTCCGCGGCGACCGGTCGATCCCGATTACTACACCGACTGCCTCCGGAACCGGCTGGCTCCGGGCGACGGCGAGTTCGACGTCGCCGGCTTCGTCGGCGCGCTGCGGGAGGCCGGCTCGACGGTGTCGTGGTCGCTCGAGGTGTGCAGCGCGGCAGGGTGGGCCGATCCCGCGCCCCACGTGCGGCGCATCGCCGACGGTATGCGTGCCGCGCTGCACGCGTCCGCCTTGCCGCCGAATTGACCGATCAGTTAGTTTCTCGGCATGGCAACCCGAGTGCCCGTGGCCGAGGGCATCTTCACGTGGCCGAGCGACGAGCCCCGGCTCCTCGGCAGCCGGTGCACTACCTGCGGCAACCACATGTTCCCGGCGCAGGGCGGCTGCCCGAAGTGCACCGGGTCCGACACCGAGACCGTCGAACTGTCGCCGCGCGGCACGTTGTGGACGTGGACGATCCAGGGCTTCCCGCCCAAGTCGCCGCCGTTCATCGGCAACGACGACCCGGCGACGTTCCGCCCGTTCGGCGTGGGCTACGTCGAGCTGCCTGGACAGGTGAAGGTGGAGTCCCGGCTCACCGTTGCCGACCCCAGCCAGCTGAGCGTCGGGATGGAGATGGAGCTCGTGCTCGACCCGATCGGCACCGACGAGGAGGGCAACGAGATCGTGACGTTCGCCTTCGCGCCGGTCGCGCCACCCACCCCCGAGGAGGTCACGTCATGAACTGTCCGGAGTTCAGCGAGCGAAGCGAGCGTCCCGAAGTTCGAGCGGCCGTGCGCGCGGCCTGCGTGGCCACTGAGCCTCGGCGACTCGCCTGTAGGGAACGCAATGAGTGATGACGTTGCGATCGTGGGGATCGGGATGCACGAGTTCGGGCGTCACGATGGCGTGACCGGCATGGAGCAGGGGACGATCGCCGTGCGCCGGGCCCTCGCCGACGCCGGGGTCGGCTGGGAGGACATGCAGTTCGCGTACGGTGGATCGGCCGCGGCCGGCAACGCCGACACGATGGTGTCGCACCTCGGCCTCACCGGGCTGATGTTCATCAACGTCGCCAACGGCTGCGCCACCGGCGGCTCGGCGCTGTTCGGTGCCTACAACACGATCAAGTCGGGCGTGTTCGACGTCGGCATCGCCATCGGCTTCGACAAGCACGAGCGGGGCGCGTTCCGGGTCAACACGCGGGGCTCGGGCCTGGGTGACTGGTACGGGGCGTCCGGACTGGCGCTCACCACGCAGTTCTTCGGCATGAAGATCAACCGCTACATGCACGAGTACGGCATCAGCCAGTCGACGCTGGCCAAGGTGTCGGCCAAGGCGTTCCGCAACGGATCGCTGAACCCGATGGCGTGGCGCCGCAAGCCGCTGTCCGAGGAGGAGATCCTCGACTCGGCGATGCTGTCGTACCCGCTCACCCAGTACATGTTCTGCTCGCCGGGCGAGGGCGGCGTGGCGGTCGTCCTCGCCCGCGCCGACCAGGCCCACAGGTACACCGACCGCCCGATCTTCCTGAAGTCGGCCGTGGTCCGCTCGCGGCGCTTCGGCAGCTTCGAGGTGCTCGCCCCGTCGATCGCCCTCGAGCACAACGCCGGACCCACCGTCGACGCGTCGACGGCGGCGTTCGAGATGGCCGGCATCGGGCCCGAGGACATCGACCTCGCCCAGCTGCAGGACACCGAGGCGGGGGCCGAGGTGATGCACATGGCCGAGAACGGCTTCTGCGAACACGGCGAGCAGGAGGCGATGATCCAGGCCGGCGACACCGAGATCGGCGGCCGCTTCCCGGTCAACACCGACGGTGGCTGCCTCGCCAACGGCGAGCCGATCGGCGCGTCCGGCCTGCGGCAGGTCTACGAGAACGTCCTCCAGCTGCGTGGGGACGCCGGCGACCGTCAGGTGCCGGGTAATCCGCGGGTCGCCTACACGCACGTCTACGGCGCTCCGGGCATCTCAGGCGTCACCATTCTCAGCCGCTGACGTCGCGCCGGCCGGCGCGCGCGTCTCCGGCATCTTCGCCACCGATACGCCATTGCTACGAGGGGGTCCGATGGGGATCGACTACGGCCGTTGCTACCACCAGGGGGTCCGCGTCCCCGATCTCGACGCGGCGATGGCCGAGCTCGGCCCGGCGCTCGGCGTCGAGTGGTGCACGCCCCAGGAACGTGAGCAGACGGTGTGGCTGCCCGGCACAGGGACCACCACACTCCCGCTGCGCTTCACGTACTCGGCCGGAGAGGCCCAGCACATCGAACTGCTCGAAGGGCCGCCCGGGTCGATCTGGGACGGGCGCGAGCATCCCGGGATCCACCACGTCGGGCTGTGGAGCGACGACGTCCGCGGCGAGACCGAGCATCTTCTCGCGGCCGGGTGGACGCTGCAGCTGGCCCAACAGGCACCGGAGGACGGCTACGGCGTCTTCACCTACGTGCAGCCGCCCAGCGGGCTGCTCGTCGAGTTGGTGTGGAGCGCGGTGGAGCCGATGTTCAGCCGCTGGTTCGCCGGCGGCGAGCTGGGCTGAGCGGCGCTTCGCGGGACCGGACGCGCTGGACGGGAGCACCGTGCGCATCGGGATCACCTCCTTGTGCCTCGACCGGACGATCCACCCGGCCCGCCTCGCGCGCGAGGTCGAGGCCCGCGGTTTCGAGTCCCTGTGGTATCCCGAGCACAGCCACATCCCGGCCAGCCGGCGCTCGCCGTGGCCGGGGTCGCTCGACGGGGCGCCGCTGCCCGACGACTACTGGCGGATGCACGACCAGTTCAACGCCCTGGCGATGGCGGGAGCGGTGACGACCACGCTCCGCCTCGGTACGAGCGTCACGCTGCTCGGTCAGCGGGATCCGATCTGGACCGCCAAGCAGGTGGCGTCGCTCGACCACCTCACCGGTGGGCGGGTCGAGTTCGGCATCGGTTTCGGCTGGAATCGCGAGGAGCAGGAGAACCACGGCTACCCGTGGCCCCGACGCCGCGAGATGGTGCGGGAGAAGGTGCTGGCGATGCAGGCGCTCTGGACGCAGGACGAGGCCTCGTTCTCCGGCGAGCACGTGCACATCGAGCCGGCGTGGGCGCTCCCCAAGCCCGTGCAGCGGCCCCACCCCCCGATCCATCTCGGCGGCTCCTGGGGGCCCAAGCTGTTCGGCGCGATCGCCGAGTACGGCGACGGCTGGATGCCGATCTCGGCCCGGCCGTCGATCATCGAGCGCGCCGCCCCGCTGTGGGCGGCCGCCGAGGCGGCCGGGCGCGATCCGGCGTCGATCACGATCAGCGTGTTCGGCGCGACGACCGACGTGGCCGGCCTCGAACAGCTCGCTGCCGAAGGCGTCAACCGAGCCGTGCTCACCTTGCCGTACGCGGACGCCGATGTCGTGCTGCCGGTCCTCGACGACTGGGCCCCACTCGCAGAAAGGTTCGCCGCATGAGCGACCTCCGTACCGCCGGCTGGTTCCAGGTCGCCTACCTGGTCAACGATCTCGACGTCGCCATCGCCCGCTGGACGACCCTGTTCGGCGCCGGACCGTTCGCCGTGACCGAACACCATCGCACCGACACGTTCGACTACCGCGGCACGTCGCACGAGGCCGACGTCTCGTACGCCTTCGGCTACCTCGGCGACACGATGATCCAGTTCATCGTCCAGCACGACGACACCCCGTCGATCTATCGGGACATGTACGCCGCCGGCGAGGAGGGCTACCACCACGTCGCCATGCTCGTCCACGACTTCGAGGCCGAGTACGACCGCCTCGTCGCCCTCGGATTCGAGCCGGCCTGCCGGCTGCACGCCGACGACGTCGACGCCGCCTACTTCGACACCCGCGAGGTGACGGGTGGGTTCACCGAGATCCACGGTGATCCGCCACACATCCTCGGGACGTTCGCGACCTGGCGCCGGGCCCACGAGAGATACCGTCCTGGCGTCGATCCGCCGGTGCTCCGGCGCCGCGACGGCGGTGGGAACAACACGTCGACACGACACAGGGGGACGTCATGACCGAGACACGCACACCGTGGTTCCTGTCCGGCAACTTCGCGCCGGTGGAGGACGAGCTCACCGTCACCGACCTGGAGGTGACCGGCTCGATCCCACCCTCGCTCGCCGGCCGGTACCTCCGCAACGGGTCCAACCCGGTCGGCGACGTCGGCCATTGGTTCTTCGGCGACGGCATGGTGCACGGCATCCGCCTGGAGGGCGGCCGGGCGTCGTGGTACCGCAACCGGTGGGTCCGCACGACGAAGTTCGAGCAGTCGCTCGACGCCACCGACCCGGCGACGATGATGGACCCGACGGCGAGCGCGGCGAACACCCACGTGCTCGCCCACGCCGGGCGCATCTGGGCGCTGGAGGAGGGACATCTTCCGTACGAGCTGTCACCCGAGCTCGACACCGTCGGCTGCGACGACTTCGGCGGAGCGCTCACGACGGCGTTCACCGCCCACCCCAAGCTCTGCCCAGAGACCGGCGAACTGCACTTCTTCGGCTACGGCGTGCTCGGGCCGTATCTCACGTACCACGTGCTCGACGCCGCCGGGGCCCTCGTCCATTCCTCCCCGATCACCATCCCGCGACCGGTGATGATGCACGACTTCATGATCACGCGTGACCACGCGATCTTCATGGACCTGCCCGTGGTGTTCGACCTCGAGAAGGCGATGCGCGGGGAGCCGCCGATCGGCTGGGACGACGACGCCGGCGCCCGCATCGGCATCGTCCCGCGGTTCGGCACCGACGTCGACGTCCGCTGGTTCGACGTCGACCCCTGCTACGTGTTCCACCCCTTCAACGCCTACAGCGACGGGACGACGGTCACGTGCGACGTCGGCCGTCACGAGACGATGTGGCGTGGCTCGATGGACGATTTCACGCCGTCGTTGCTGCACCGGTGGACGTTCGACCTCGACACCGGCTCGGTGCGCGAGGAGCCGCTCGACGACGTACAGCACGCGTTCCCGCGCGTCGACGAGCGCCTCGTCGGCTTGCGCCATCGCTACGGCTGGGCGATCGCCCCGCGCCGGTCACGGGCCAGCGGCGACGAGGTCAGCGTCCTCGAGGAAGCCGGCGTGGTGGTGAAGTACGACCTCGACAGCGGGCGGTCGGACACGTTCGATCTCGGACCCTCGGCGCACCCCGGCGAGTTCGTGTTCGTCCCCGAGGACGACACCAGCGGCGAAGACGCCGGCTGGGCGATGGGCATCGTGTACGACGACGTGCGCGGCGCCTCCGACCTCGTCATCCTCGATGCCACCGACCCTGCTGCCGACCCCGTCGCCACCGTCCACCTCCCGCGCCGGGTGCCTTACGGCTTCCACGGCAGCTGGATCCCCGACTCCGACCTCGCGACCCTCTGAAGATGATTCTCAGGCGTCATACGTCGCGTTTTCGGGCGCTCCTGTCGGGCCTGTGGGTCGGGTACGGGTGTGTTCGCTTGGCTTCGGGACGATGGTCTGCTCGTGAGGCTGGGGTGCCGTCGTCGGTCGCCGGCACCTTGTCGGTGCGACGGGCGGTTTGGGTCGCCGGTTGCGGTTGCCGCACTCTCCGTCACATACCTCGGGGTCTCGACGCCGGCGCGGCTCGTAGGGGATGTTTCGGGGGCGGGATCGTGACGGTTTTCGTCACGATCCCGCCCCCGATCACCGAATGGCACGATCGAGCCCCAGATTCTCGACGGTGTCCACCTTCCGCCCGGCCACCGACGTCGATCACCTCGCCGTCGGAGCAGCAGCCGTCACCGGCGAAGCGGACCGACCTGCGGCCAGCAGAAGACGAGAGAGGCGCGACGGCCCAGGACGAAGTGCCAACCCAGCGCGCTCCGGAGGCCCACCCCGGACGCACTTGCACCGTTCAGAACCCACGAACGCGACAGGAGAGCCCGATTTCGCGACCAATGACGCCTGAGAATCGAGGATTCGGGTCAGCGGACGGGGTGGGAGCCGTCCCAGGCGTCGGCGAGGGCGGCGACGGTGGCGTAGAAGGCCACCAGGCGATCGGACGGCTCGTACAGCTCGACGAGATGACCGAGGTCGGCACGGGCGTCCATGAACGCGAACTCCTGGCCGGTCGCCGTCGCCGCCCACAACGCCTCGGGCCACCCCTGATCGACACACCACGACATCGCCGCCGGAAGCGACTCGACCATGAACGCCACGTGGTGCACGTTGCCCGGGGCCACGATCGGCGGGGTGTGCTCCTCGACGAGCTCGACCATCAACGGCCCCCACTGGCCGTAGGCCGACGAGTGGTCGAACGGTGCGGGGTGGCCGTGGACGCGCGACGAGGTGACCCCGATGTGGTCGGCCACGACGAACGGCCCGGCCCCGGTGGCGGCTGCTCGACGAGCCGCCGCGGCACGCACGTCGACGACGCCATAGGCGATCTGCACCGGGTTTCCGAGAGGACCCGCCGCCGACCCGGACCGGCGTGGCGTCAGCACCGTACGACGCTGCCCGCTCGGAGGCTCAGACCATGACCGACACCAACAGCACACACGACACGATCGGGGACACCGTGACCGACCACCAGCAGATCATCGACCTCACCGCCACCTACTCGTGGGCGCTCGACACGAGGTCGTGGGACGACCTCGACGAGGTCTTCCTGCCCGACGCGACCGCCGACCTGGTGTGGGCGCTGGAGGGGCGCGAGGCGATCAAGGAGCGGGTCCGCACGGCCCTCGAGCACCTCGACAGCAGCCAGCATCTGGTCGCCACCCATCAGGTGCGCGTCGACGGCGACACGGCGACGTGCCGGTGCTACCTCCAGGCGCAGCACGTGCTCGGGACCGACACCTATCTCGTCGGCGGCAAATACGACGACCAGCTCGTCCGCACCGATGGCGGGTGGCGCATCGCCCACCGGGCCCTGACGATCTTGTGGGGGACCGGCAACCCCGCCGTGATGCGCTCGGGCCGCTGACCCCACCAACCAGTGGGCCGCGTGACGGTTGGTCCCTGGCGCCAACCGTGACGGTGAGGCTGCGGGCATCGTCAGTCGCCGACGTAGGGCGCCATGAGCGGCGCCATCCGCAACCGTTCCGGGACCCGCTCCACGCCGATCATGCGGTCGACCTGCTCGTTGAAGTGCCAGATGCGCCGTTCCTGGTAGTTGATCGGCACGCCGCGGAACGCCGGCGACTCGAGCGAGCGTTGCATCGGCGCCATGTTGGCGAAGTCCTCGCCCATGATCTGGTCGAACGCCTCCATGCGCCGCCCCCAGTGGGGCGGCAAGCCGTCGGCGGGGTCGAATTCGATCGGTGCGTAGTGGATCCACTCGATCCGCGTCGTGCGCCGGTCTATCGGCCAGAACAGGATGAACGGGAAGCCGTAGGCGGCGATCGGCGTGATCAGGTTGGGGAAGATCGAGTACGCCGAGCTCGTGCAGCGCACGATGTCGCTCACCGTCTCGATGTCGTCGAACCCCGGCGTGACGAGATGGCGCCAGTCGTCCCAGTCGCTCATCCCGGCGGCCTGCCACGAGCGGCGCGAGAACGGCGTGATCATCCGCGACGCCCCGTTGGGCAGCAGCCCCATCGTCGCGCCACGGTTGTCGAGGTGGCTGTCGCCGTCGCGCTGGTGGATGTGGCGGAAGTGGTAGACCTCGAGGAACGCCTCGGCGGTCACCTTCCAGTTGCACGGCACCACCTCGCTCCGGCGGGCGACGGTCCGCAGCCGAGGGCCGTCGAGCTCGGCGAGTTGTTCGGGGATCGGTGCCAGCCAGTCGAGGAGCGGGGGAGCGTCGGGATCCTGGTTGACGAACACCCAGCCGTCCCAGACCTCGCAACGCAGTTGCGGTAGGCAACGCTGGGTGCGGTCGAGCCCGACGAAGTCGCGCTCGTCGGGGACCGCGATCAGCTCGCCGTCGGTGATGTCGTAGGTCCAGGAGTGGTACTGACAGCGCAGCGTCCGCGCGGTGCCGCACTCGGCTCGCACCACCGGCGCGCCGCGGTGCTGGCACGTGTTGTAGAAGGCCCGCAGCTCGCCGTCCTTGCCCCGCACGAGCAGCACCGGGATGCCGAGGTCGTCGAACGTGCGGTAGTCGCCGGGGTTCGGGAGCTCCTCCTGGCGTCCGGCGAGCACCCAGACCCTGCGCCAGAGGTGTTCGCGTTCGAGCTCGTAGAACTCGTCGCTCGTGTAGCGCTCGGCGGGGATGTCGTGGAACGCCGGGAAGCCCTCGGGCGGACCGGTCCGCGCGAACTCGTAGCGCATCTCCTCGCGGAGACGGTCGATCAGTTCCTTGTCCATGACATCACCCCGCGAGGCTTCCGGCGTCGACGGCGACGATCTCGCCGGTGACCCACGCGGCGAGATCGGAGGAGAGGAACGTGATCACCCTGGCCACGTCGTCGGGCTGACCGGCCCGGCCGAGCAGTGTGCGGGTCATCGTCGCCTCGACATCGAGCCCGGCCGCCTTGAGCGGGGCGAGCTGGGCCTGGACACCAGGCGTGTCGATCACCCCCGGAGCGACGCCGACGACGCGGATGCCGAGCGGCGCGAACTCGAGGGCAAGGTTCTTGGTGAGACCCACGACGGCGTGCTTCGACGTCACGTAGGCGCTGATGCCCGGGGCGGCCCGGAACCCGGTCGTGGAGACGACGTTGACGATGACGCCGCCCGTGGTCATCCGGCGCGCCGCCTCTCGAGCTCCGGCGAACGTGCCGCGCACGTTGACCGTGAGCAGGCGGTCGACGAAGTCGTCGGCGGCGTCGATGGCCGGTCCGGTGGTCGGGTAGATGCCTGCGTTGTTCACCCAGATGTCGAGCCGGCCATGCTCGGCGACCGCCCGGTCGGCGAGCGATGCCAGCGACGCGCTGTCGGCGATGTCGACCGGTGCCCCCGTCACCGAACCGTCGAACGCGTCGGCGAGCTGACGGGCGGCCCCCTCGTCGAGGTCGGCGGCGTAGACCGTGGCGCCGGCCTCGACCAGCCGCTTGACGGTGGCCGCCCCGATCCCCCTGGCGCCCCCGGTGACGACGGCGACCCGTCCTGAGAGTGAGAACAGGTCGGCGAGGCTGCGCTGATCGAGTTCCGGTGTCATGGACATATTGATCGCTCAGTATGGTACAGAGCCGTGCCCCGCCGCCTCACCAGGCTCGACGAGCTGCCACGCCACCAGCTGGGTCAGACGTTCGACGTGGTCGTCGACGGCTCCCCCCACTGGAGTGACGGCTACTACTTCACCACCGGCGAGGACACAGGACGCTGGGCGTGGTTCTCCGGCTTCCGGCTGCACCCGAACAACGACGTGCTCGACGCGTTCACGTGCGTCTCGACGGGGGACGGCGAGGGTTTCGGCCGGCAGTTCAACGCCCGGTGGTCCCGTCGCCTCCGGCCGCGGATCGACGACCTCGACTGCGGCCCGGTGAGCGTCGAGATCGTCGAGGGTCTCCGCACGATCCGGGTGAGCTGCGACCGCAATGCGAGCGGCCTGGCCTACGACCTGACGTTCGACGGGTGGTGCCCGCCGTACAACGAGGACCACGTGCAGGTGTTCGTCAACGGCCGGCTCGCGAGCGATCGGTCGAACTACGACCAGTGCTCGCTCGTGCACGGCTGGTTCGAGGCGGGCGGCGAGCGGGTCGAGGTGGAGGGATGGACCGGGGTGCGGGATCATTCGTGGGGAATCGGCAACCACACCGGCGGTCCGCGTGCCGCCGCCATCGCCCCGCCGCTGGAGGCCCCGGCCCCTCCCGGCTTGCGCCAGTGGTGCGTGTTCCGGCTTCCCGACCGCGCCGTGTTCTGGCAGTTCCACCATCCCGGCGGCGAGGGCCGGCCGACCAAGTTCGAGAGTCAGTGCATGTACCCCTACGGGGACGAGCGCCAACCGTTCGCCTACACCGACGTGCATCACGACGTCGTCTGGCGCACCGGCGACGACGGCCGGGCGATCCCGCGGCTCGAGCGCGGCGAGGTGCACCTCACGCGCCCCGACGGCGTCGTCGAGCGATACGCCGTCGAGCCGATCTCGTACCCCGTGTATCTCCAGGGCGGCGGCTACTTCGCCGGCTTCGACGACGGACTCGGCCGCGGCGTCTACCGCGGCGACTTTCACGAGGAGCACGAGACGTGGTCGATCGATCGCGGGATCGTCATCGACGAGCCCAAGGGTGTCCGCCTCGATCGCCGCCACTACGCCGAGGCATGGGGTCGTTGCACCAATCTCGACGATCCCACCGACACGGGGACCGGTCATCTCGAGTGCGTGGTGCTCGGTCCGTATCCGGGGGTGAGGTCGTGAGCTCGCTCGTGCTCGGCGGCTCGGTGTTCGTCGGACGGCGCCTCGTGGACGCTCTGCTGGCGGCCGGCGAGGAGGTCGCCGTGCTCAACCGGGGCCGCACCGGCACCGACCTCCCGCCTGAGGTGCAACGGATCGTCGCCGACCGGACCGATCCCGACTCGATGCGGGCCCCCCTCGCCGGCCGGGCCTGGGACGCCGTGTACGACGTCTCCGGTTTCGTCATGGTGGCCGGTGGTGGCGACATCGACGGGCTGCTCGACCTCGTCGACGGCACGACCGAGAGCTACGTGTACGTCAGCTCGATCATGGCGTACGACCAGTCACTCGTGGGCATCGTTCCGTGGACCGAGGACCTCCCCACGGACGACAGTGGCCCGCGCACCTACGGCGGCTTCAAGGCGGTCGCCGAGCGGGCGATGCTGACCCGGCACGAACGCACCGGGTTCCCGATCACGATCGTGCGGCCGGCGGCCATCTACGGGCCGCGCAACAACATCTTCGACATGGAGACGCCGATGTTCCTGCGCCTCGTCCAGGGGCGTCCGATCCTGCTGCCGCACGGCGGCCTGGTCACGGCGTCGTACGGGCACGTCGACGACCTCTGCCACTCGATGATCGGCCTCGCCGCGGTGGAGGCCGCCCGCGGCGAGATCGTCAACGTCACGGCCGAAGCGGTGACGACGCGGCGCTACGTCGACACCCTGGCCGCCGTCGTCGGCGCCCAACCGGACATCGTCGACGTGCCCGACGCCGCGCTCGATGGCCTGCCGCCCGGCCTCTACGGGCACCTCTTCGACCGGCGGCACCACGCCGTGCTCGGCACCGCACGTCTCGATCGTCTGCTCGGCCCCGGGACCCACCGCGACCTGCGGACCGGCCACGCCGACACCTACGAGTGGTTCCTCGCCCAGGGGTGGGCCGAGCTCGACGGGCCGCTGAGCGACCCGGTGTGGCGGGCGACGTGGGACTTCGACGCCGAGGCGGCGGCCGCCGCCACCCTGCGATGATCGGCCGCTGCACCGACGAGGCGATCGCCGCAAGCGTGGTCCCCACGCTCCGTGCCGTCCACGAGGCCGGGGCCGACGACTGGGCCCGCACCACGATCGCCCAGCTCGCCGGGCTCCTGCGGTACGCCGAGCAGAGGGGTGACGATCCCGAGCCGCGGCGCCGTGCCGAGCTCGCCGCCGCGCTCGGCGTCGACGACGTCGTCGACGCGTCCCCCTACGAGCGAGCGGCCGAGCTGCTCGTCGCCGCCGATGGGGGTGATGAGGCGGCGGCGCGGCGGCGCGACACCGTCCGCGCGGTGCTCGTGGCCCAGCTCGACGACGAGCTGGCCGAGACGATGTGCTTGCTCGATGCCTTCCGAGGACGATTCCCCGATGCATGACGCGTTGGTGGAGTGGTGCGCCGAGACGCTCGGGTACCGGCCGCCCGCACGCATCGAGCGGATCGGCACCGGGCACTCACGGGCGATGCTGCGGCTCCAGTTCGACGACGGTCGGCGCGCCGTGGTGCGCATGGAACAGGGCGGCGTGTTCGGCACGTCGGGCGCCGAGGAGGCGCGCGTCATGGCGGCGCTGCGAGCCCGGGGCGCACCGGTCGCCGCGATCGTCGCCGACGAGCCCACCGGAACGGTCACCGGCCGGCCGTTCTTCGTGATGGAGGACCTCGCGGAGCGGGCTGGGACAGCGCTCGATGGGAGCGACGAGCGCCGGGTCGACGACGAGACGGCGGCATCGTTCGTCGCGACCCTGCACGGACTCCACACGCTCGGCACCGATCACGACTTCGGCTTCGACCTCGTGCCCGATCGGCCCGACGATGCGACGCCCGCCCAGGTGGAGCGGTGGCGGGCGACGTACCGCGCGGCGACCGGCGAGCCGATCCCGCTCTTGGAGGAGGCGGCGGCGTGGCTCACCCGAAACGCCCCGCCACTGGAGCGGCTGTCAGTCGTGCACGGAGACGCCGGGCCGGGGAACTTCGTCCGTGTCGACCGCGGCGCCGGTCGGCCGGAGGTGGTCCTCACCGACTTCGAGTTCTGCCACCTCGGCGACCCGGCCGAGGATTGGTCGTTCTGCCTGACGATGCGCGGCGCCCGCACGATGCCGTCCGAGCGATGGCTCGCCCTCTTCGCCGAGCACGCCGGCGTCGATCTGGAGCCCGAGCGGTGGCGGTACTGGGAAGCGTTCAACCTCTTCAAGGGGGCGTGCGCCAACCGGACGTGCCTCGCGCTGTTCGAGAACGGGCGCAACCCGACGCCGAACATGGCGATCATCGGCACCGCCCTCCACCAGGTGTTCCTCCGCCGGCTCGTCGACATCGTCGGCAGCCGGCCCAGCCCGCCATCACGCGTCCCCGAAGGGGACCGACACCAAGGGAGATCCCATGCCTGACGGCACCGACGATCAGCGAGCCATCCAGCTCGCCACCGACCTGTTCGCCGCATGGAGCAGTGGCGACGCCGACGCGCCTGCCGCCTATCTCCACGAGGACGCCGTGCTCCACGACATCGTCGGTGGCACCCACGAAGGCTGGCCGGCCATCCGCGAGTTCTTCGCCTACGGTCTCGAACGCTTTCCCGACCTCACGCTCGTCCCCGACCAGTTCTGGATGAGTAGCGACGGCGTCGCTCTCACGTGGGTGATGAGCGCGTCCGTCACCGAGGCGACCGCGGCCCGCTTCGGTGCCGACAACATCGGCCGCCGCTGGAAGAGTGACGGGATGAGCTGGCTGCGCATCGTCGACGGCCGGGTGATGCGGGAGGTCGACTACCACGACGCGGGTGCGCCCGCCGCCTCGCTGGGGACGCGGTGACGGCGATGGCGACGCCGGTCCCCGCCGACGACTTCGTGGCGATCTCCCGTCTCGTGCACCGATACGCCGACGCAGTCGTGCATCGCGACGCCGACCGTTGGGGATCCTGCTGGGCGACCGACGCGACCTGGGAGCTCGGTCCGGGCCGACAGGTGGAAGGCCGCGCCGCGATCGTCGGGCTGTGGACGTCGGCGATGGCCGGCATGGCTGCCGTCGTGCAGATGGTCCACAACGGCGATGTCGAGGTTGGTGACGACGACGGCACGGCCACGGGCCGCTGGTACATCGACGAGCGCTTCCGGCGGGCGACCGGCGCCAACGAGATCCTCCTCGCCCACTACGAGGACGGTTACGTCCGCACGGCGGACGGCTGGCGCTTCTCCCGCCGCCGCCTGCAGGTGCACTACATCGGACCGCCCGACCTGAGCGCCGAGTTCTCCAACACCGCCGACGGGCTCGCGGCCCGAGGCGCCTGAGGTCGGCGTGCCGGCCTTCGCGTCCCGGCTCGCCGAGGAGCGACCCGACGAGTTCGCCCTGACCGACCCGAGCGGGTCGATGACCTGGGCGCAGGTCGGCGCCGTGCTGGACCGCGTCGCCAATGGCCTCGGTGCCGTCGACCTCGGGCCGCGGCGGCGCGTCGCCGTGTTCGCCGAGAACGCCAGCGAGACAGCGCTCGCCCATCTCGGCGGCTTGATCGGAGGGGCGTCCACGGTTCCCGTCAACTTCCACCTCACCGCCGACGAGACGGCATACATCCTGCGGGATTCCGAGACGAGGGTGCTCTTCGTGGGTCCCGAGACCGTCGAGCGTGGACTCGCTGCGGCCCGCGCCGCCGGCGTCGACACGGTCGTGGCGTGGGGCCTCGATGCCGCCGTGGCCGGCACGATCCCGTGGTCCGAGTGGCTCGCCGCGGCGCCCGACGACGAGCCCGACGACGGCATCGCGCCGCTCCCGAACCTGCTGTACACGTCGGGCACGACTGGCGTTCCGAAGGGGACCGAGCTGCCACCGACGATGTTCGCCGGCGGCGGAACCGTCGCCGAGCATCTCGAGGCGCTGCGCGGCAACGCCTTCGCCCGCTACGGCACCCATCTCGTGGTCGGACCGATGTACCACACCGGGCCGCTCTCGGGCATGCGTCTGCTCGTCGCCGGCGTGCCGTCGGTGATCCTCGGGCGTTTCGACGCCGAGCGGACGCTGGCGACCATCGAGGAGCACCGCACGGAGAGCGCGGTGATGGTGCCCACGCACTTCGTCCGCCTGCTCGCCCTCCCCGACGACGTCCGGGGGCGTTACGACGTGTCGTCGATGCAATACGTCGCCCACACCGGCGCATCGTGCCCGGTCGACGTGAAGCGGGCGATGATCGACTGGTGGGGGCCGATCTTCGTCGACGCCTACGGTGCCAGCGAGGTGGGGACGACGTGCAGCATCAACAGCGTCGACTGGCTGGGCCATCCCGGTTCGGTGGGTAGGCCGCTGCCGCCGTTCGAGGTGCTGGTGCTCGACGACGACGATCGCGAGGTTCCGGCGGGAACCGAGGGCCGGCTCTACTTCCGTGACCTGACCGGGCGCGGTGTGGTCTACCCGAACGATCCCGAGAAGACGGCGGCCGCGCACATCGCAGAAGGTGTCTTCACGCTGGGTGAGATCGGCTACGTGGACGACGAGGGCTTCGTGTACATCACCGACCGCTTCTCCGACATGGTCGTGTCGGGCGGCGCCAACATCTATCCCGCCGAGGCCGAGAAGGTGCTCCTCCAACACGCCGGCGTTGCCGACGTCGCCTGCATCGGCGTGCCCCACGCCGAGATGGGGGAGGAGCTGCGCGGTCTCGTCGTCCCGGCCGATCCGGCGTCGCCTCCGGACCCGGCGGAGCTGGTGGCGTTCTGCCGCGAGCGGCTCAGCCACTACAAGTGCCCGCGGACGATCGAGCTGGTCGACGACCTCGGGCGCAACACGATGGGCAAGCTCAACAAGCGCCGGCTGCGGGCCCCGTACTGGAGTCAACACCCGGCGTGATCCGGCCGCGACGAAGCTAATTGACCGGTCAGTTGGTTCCTGGCAAACTGCGGGAAGCACCTGAGGCCGGGGGGTCTCACGAGCGCCGGAGCGAACGTGGGCGGGCGTGCCCACCTCTTCCTACGCGTCGTCCCGGGTGCGTCGGCTTGGGGGACATCGCCCGGCAACCGGGCATGCGACACGAAGGGGGATCACGTCATGGTTCGAGGAATCAGGGGATCGGTGCTGCGGCGCACCGCACTCGGCATCGCCGCCGCAGCGGTCGTGGCCGGCGTGCCGGCGATCGGCGGCGCGGCGCGGCCGGCGACCACCGCGACCGGTGCCTGTCCGGAGATCGACGCGACGCTCGACGAGGCCGGCGGCCTCGGCGCCGGGCGGTTCATGTCCGACATCCAGTGCACGCTCGACAGCCCGCTCGCCGCCGAGGGCGATCCGGTCATCATCGGCTTCCAGAACCCTGAGGGTGATCCCAACGGCAGCTTCCCGGAGTCGTCGCTCGCCGCTCAGGCCGCGGTCGACTACATCAACGCCGAGCTCGGCGGCTGGGGCGCCGACATCCAGAACGGGGTGCCGGGACGGCCGATCCAGCTCGAGATCTGTCGCACGGCGATCTCGCCGGACGATTCGCAGCGGTGCGCCAACGAACTGGTCGCCAAGAGCCCCGAGCTCATCGTGTCGACGATCAACTTCTTCGGGAACCACCTGCCGATCTTCGAGGCAGCCGGGATCCCGGCGGTGATCACGTCACCGGTGACGATCGCCGACTTCACGTCGCCGTCCGCCTACGCCATCGCCGGTGGCGGTGGTTGCCTCGGGCAGCACACGGCGCTGGTCGAATACGCGACGAGCGATCTCGGCGCCCTGCGCGTCGGCGTGCCGTGGGCCGACACGCCCCCAGGCGTGGTGTGCTACTACGACCTCGAGGCCAAGCCGCTCGACGTGCTCTCCGGCGCCGTGCCCGGAGATTCGGAGCGCGCCGGGACGCTGCCCGACCTCGAGTACCTCGGCGTGCCGATCAAGCCGGCCACGCCCGACGTGACGCCCCAGGTGACCGAGATCCTCGGGTTCGAGCCCGACGCGATCATCTTCTCGGCGCAGGGTGCCGACTGCTGGAACCTGGTCGACGGGCTCGGCCGGCTCGGCTGGACCCCCGACGCCATCCCGCTGGTCCTGTCCGGCGCCTGCATCGACTTCGACGCCATGAGGGCTGCCGGCGATCTGGCCAACGGCATCTACTTCGTCACGGCGGGAGGCTCGGTGACGAACCCGCCAGACACGATCGAGGATCCGCGGGAGCGCTTCGAGGCCGAGACGTTCCAGACCAAGGCGCTGGAGTACGGCCTCTCCGAGACCGACATGTTCAAGGGCTTCGGTGTGAGCAACTTCAACAGCATGATCGGTGTCTGGGAGCTGGCCAGCCGCGTGGTGCAGGGCGGCGAGGAGCTCACGGCCGAGTCCTTCGCGACCTACGTCGGCGCCACGGAGAATGACCACATGTTCGGGTCCACGCCGCTGTCGTGCGCGGCGGCCCCGCCGCCGTACGTGGCCGTGTGCAACACGCTGTCGACGGTTGCCCAATGGGACGGCGAGAGCCTCGTTCCGGTGCGGGAGCACTTCTCGGGCGCCGACCTCATCGCCGGCACCGAACTGCGGCCCGGGCCGTGATCGTCGTGGCCCGGGACCGTCGGTGGTCCCGGGCCACTGCTCGCATTAGCCGGTCTCACTCGGACAAATTGACTGATCAGTTAGTACGCTGCCACACTCGGGGAGACTGCAACGAGTAGTCCAGACAGGGGGAATCGATGAGATCAGCTTCGAGCAAGACGTCACGCCGTGTGCGGGCGGTGATGATCGCCGGCACGATGGTGGTCGCTGCGGGCCAGACGGCCGGCGCGACCTCTCCACCGGACGGCACGGGCGGAGCCGGCGGTTCGGCGGGATGTCCGGAGATCGACGCCAGCCTCGACGAAGCGCACGGCACCGGTGCCGGGCGGATGATGTCGGATCTGCAGTGCGCCACCGAGAGCCCCTTGGCGGCGGAGGGCGAGCCGATCGTCATCGGGTTGCAGAACCCCGAGGGTGATCCCAACGGCAGCTTTCCCGAGTTCTCGACGGCGGCCCAGGCGGCCGTCGACTTCATCAACGCCGAGCTCGGCGGGTGGGGCTCCGACATCCAGAACGGGGTGCCCGGTCGCCCGATCCAGCTCGAGGTGTGCCGCACGGCGATCTCGCCGGACGACTCGCAGCGCTGTGCCAACGAACTGCTGACGAAGTCGCCGTTCCTGGTCGCGTCGACGATCAACTTCTTCGGCAACCACCTGCCGATCTTCGAGGCGGCCGGCGTTCCCGCCGTCGTGATGTCGCCGGTCACCATCGCCGACTTCACCTCGCCCGGGACGTACGCCATCGGTGGCGGCGGTGGCTGCCTCGGCGTGCACACGGGTCTGGTGGAGTTCGCCACGACCGACCTCGGAGCGACACGGATCGGCGTGCCGTGGGCGGACACACCCCCTGGCGTCGTGTGCTTCTACGACCTCGAGGCCAAGCCGCTCGACGTGCTCAACGGGACGATCGAAGGCTCCAGCGAGCGGGCCGGATCGATCCCCGACCTCGAGTACCTCGGCGTGCCGATCAAGCCGGCCACGCCCGACGTCACGCCGATGGTCACCGAGATCCTCGGCTTCGAGCCGGATGCCATCCTGTTCTCGGGACAGGGCGCCGACTGCTGGAACCTCGTCGACGGACTCGGCCGCCTCGGCTGGACGCCCCAGGACATCCCGCTCGTGCTGTCCGGAGCGTGCACCGACTTCGAGGCGATGGAGGCTGCCGGCCCGCTCGCCGAAGGCGTGTACTTCATCGGATCGGGCAACTCGGTGATCGTCGATCCGGCGACGCTCGAGGACCCGCTGGCCCGTCTCGAGGCCGAGACGTACCAGGGCGCCGCCGCCCGCTACGAGATGCCCGAAGCCGACATCACCAAGGGCTTCGGGGCGACCGGCTTCACGTCGATGATCACGTTGTGGTCCGTCGCCAGCACGCTGGCCGCAAGCGGCGAGGAGCTCACGCCCGAGTCGTACGAGGCGGCCCTGGCGGCCACCGACAACACGCACGCCTTCGGCTCCACACCCCTCTCGTGCGCCCAGGCGCCCGAGCCGTACGTCGCGGTCTGCAACGCCCTGGTGACGGCCAACCAGTGGGACGGCGAGACCTTCGTGCCCGTGCGGCCGACGTTCTCGGGCATCGACCTGGTCGCCGGAACCGAGTTGCGTCCAGGGCCGGGCTGATCCATCCGATTGACGGTCCGGTGCGCCGCGGCGGCGGCGCGCCGGATCGGACCGGCGGCAACGCCGGCAGCTGACAGGGCCACGACCGCACTCGCCAGGGGGAGCCACGAATGAACCAAGCCATCCTGTTCCTGATCCTCGGCCTCGGCCTGGGATCGATCTACGCCACCCTCGGCGCCGGTCTCGTGGTCGTGTATCGCGGCTCGGGCGTCATCAACTTCGCCCAGGGCGCGATGGCGATGTACGGGGTGTTCACGTTCGACGAGGCGCGGCGGAACGGCTACCTGCGGCTGCCCTGGGTGGACTTCCTGCCGACGAAGTGGCTCAACGTCCCCGTCGCCATCAAGCTCTCCGACGACGGGGTGAACGTCTGGCTCAGCCTGCTCCTCGCCCTGGCGATGGGGGCGATGATCGGACTCCTCGTCCACTTCCTGGTGTTCCGCCCGCTGCGCAACGCCGCTCCGCTCGGCAAGGTCATCGGATCGGTAGGCGTGCTGCTCTACGTGCAGGGCGTCGCCCAGCTCAACTTCGGCGGCACCGGCCGGCAGCCCCAGAGCATCATCCCGCAGAAGCCGATCCGCAACTTCCTCGGCCTCGGCTCGGCTGTCCCGGAGAACACGCTCATTGCCGCCGGGATCTCGCTGGCGATCGGTCTCGGGCTCGCCGCCCTGTTCCGTTTCACCCGCTTCGGGCTGGCCACCCGCGCCGCGGCCGGCAACGAAAAGGGTGCCGTGCTCCTCGGCTACTCACCGCAGATGCTCGCCGCGGTCAACTGGGTCATCGCTGCCGTGATCGGCGTCTTCTCGGCCGTCATCGCCGGACCGCTGCAGGGCTCGCTCACGCCGATCGGCCTCAGCGCCCTCGTCGTCGGTGCCCTCGGCGCCGCCCTCCTCGGCGGGCTCCGGTCGATCACCGTGGCCACCGTCGCCGGCCTGCTCCTCGGGGCGGTCCAGGGGCTGCTCCAGTTCTGGTCGTCGAAGAGTTGGTTCCCGTCGTTCTTCCGCACCGGTATCCGCGAGGTCCTGCCGCTGCTCGTCATCGTCGCCGTGCTCTTCATCCGGGGCAAGAGCCTGCCGGTCCGCGGCACCGTGGAGGAGAAGCGCCTGCCGCTGTCGCCGCGCCCGGTCCGCATCCTGCCGCACGTGCTCGTGTGGGGAACGGTGGTCGTCGCCGCTGCGTTCATGTTCCAGGACGCCGGCTCGCGGACCGTGTTCGCCCTCGCCCTGACCACGTCGCTGGTCGCCAGCATCATCATGCTGTCGATGGTCGTGGTGACCGGGTACGTGGGGCAGATCTCGCTCGCCCAGATGTCGCTGGCCGGCGTCGCCGCCTTCTTCATGGCGCGGATGATGGCCGACGGCTCGACCACGAGCACCAACCCGTTCCCGGTGTCCGGGCCCGGGCTGCCGTGGTTCCTCGCCGCCCCACTCGGCGTGGTGGCGGCGATCGTGGTCGGGGTGCTCCTCGGCTTGCCGGCGGTGCGAATACGCGGCGTCCAGCTGGCGGTGGTGACGCTGGCGTTCGCGATCTCGCTGCAGACGCTCTACCTCGAGAACGAGTCGTTGACCGATCTCAGTGCCGGTGCGCCGGCCAAGGTGCACCCGGCGTCGCTGTTCGGTCTCAAGCTGGCCTCGACGGGTGACAAGGGGCAGCTCGACCGCCCGGCGTTCACGATCTTCCTCCTCGTCGTCCTCGTGCTCTGCATCCTCGCCGTGGCCAACCTGCGCCGCAACGGCACCGGCCGCCGCTTCCTGGCCGTCCGGGCGAACGAGCGGGCGGCCGCAGCAGCGGGCATCAACGTGTCGCGGACGAAGCTGCTGGCGTTCGCCATCGCCGCCGGGCTCGCCGGCATCGGCGGGGTGATGCTCGGCTTCAAGCAGAACGACGTCTCGTCGGCGAACTTCGTGTACCAGTCGAGCATCGTGTTCCTCGCCTTCGCCTACCTCGGCGGCATCACGTCGATCAACGGGGCGATCATCGGCGGCCTGCTGGCTCCGGCTGGGCTCGTCACCGTGGTGAGCAACTACTTCTTCCACGGCGCCAACCTGGAGCGGTACACCGCCGTCGTGGGCGGAGCCAGCCTCGTGTTCACGGCGATCATCCATCCCGAGGGCATCGCCCCGTTCTTCCAGAGCATCTTCCAGCACTTCGGTCGATGGCTCGTCAGGGCACGAGCGGCCGAGTGGGCCGCGGTCGGCAAACGGCTCGGCCCGGTTGCCCTGGTGGGCGCCGGGCTCGGCTATCTCGTGTGGCCGGCCCGCGTCGACAGCTACAGCAAGTTCTGGATGCCGCTGCTCGGGGCATTCCTCGCCCTGTTCATCCGTTCGATCGTGATGCAGATCATCCGTGCCCGGCGCGGCGAGCCGGCGCATCCACCAGCGGTGGACTCGGCGGACAAGTCGGTGCGGACACTGGAGGTGGCCTGACATGGCGCTGCTCGAGACCCACGATCTCACCGTCCGTTACGGCGGCCTGGCCGCCAACGACCAGGTCAGCATCGTCGTCGAGCCGGGCCGGCTGGTCGGCCTCATCGGCCCCAACGGCGCCGGCAAGACCACGTTCATCGACGCCATCACGGGGTTCACCTCGGTGTCGAGCGGATCGATCGAGTTCGACGGGGCCCAGGTGAACGACCTGTCGGCCGACCAGCGGGCGAGCCTCGGGCTGACCCGCACGTTCCAGTCGCTGGAGCTCTTCGAGGATCTGACCGTGCGGGACAACCTGCTCGTCGCCGCCGAACGGCCGCGCTGGTACTCGTTCCTGCTCGACATCGTCAGGCTGCACCGGGGACGATCGGCCTGGGCCGATCAGGTCGATCGGGCGTTGGCCGCGCTCGACCTGGTGGAGTACTCCCACCGCCTGCCGAGCGACCTGTCGCACGGTCAACGCAAGCTCGTCGGCGTCGCCCGAGCGCTCGCCGCGTCGCCGAAGCTGCTGCTGCTCGACGAACCGGCGGCCGGCCTCGACACTGCCGAGAGCCGGAAGCTCGGTGTCCACCTGCGTCACTTCCTCGACGACGGCACGTCGATCTTCCTCATCGACCACGACATGGGTCTCGTGCTCAACGTGTGCGACTACATCTACGTGCTCGACTTCGGCAAGATCATCGCCGAGGGGACACCGGCGCAGATCCGCCGCAACCCGGCGGTGATCGGGGCCTACCTCGGCGAGACGGCCGGCGAGGCGCAGGCGAAGGAAGGCACCAATCTCGTGGCGGCGCTGACGCCGGCTGCTGCGCCGGACGCCCAGGAGGGTGGCGATGTCTGAACGACTGATCGACGTCAAGGGCCTGCACGCCGGGTACGACGGCATCCCCGTCGTGCGCGACCTCGATCTCCACATCGACGCCGGCGAGGTGGTGGCATTGCTCGGCCCCAACGGGGCGGGCAAGACCACAACGCTGCTGACGATGTCGGCACTGCTCGAACCGATCGAGGGCACCGTCGAGGTGATCGGCCAGTCGATCGCCGGCCTCGCGCCGTACCGTGTCGCCCGGCGGGGACTCGCCCACGTCGCCGAGGACCGGTCGCTGTTCTTCGACCTCACCGTGGACGAGAACATTCGTCTCGGCCTGCACGGGGACCGGGCCTCGCGCAAGCGGGCCTACGACCGGGCGATGGAGCTGTTGCCGGCACTCGCCCCGCTCGGTGGTCGGGCCGCCGGTCTGCTGTCGGGCGGCGAGCAGCAGATGCTGGCGATGGCGCGGGCCCTCGTCTCGCAGCCCAAGTGCCTCCTCGTCGACGAGATGAGCCTCGGCCTGGCGCCGATCATCGTCGAGCGATTGCTGCCCATCGTACGCCGCATCGCCGACGAGACCGGGTGCGGCGTGCTCATCGTCGAGCAGCACGTCCACATGGCCCTCGAGGTGGCCGACCGCGCCTACGTGCTCAACCACGGCTCTCTGGTCATGGAGGGCACCGCCGCCGAGTTGTCAGCCAACCGCGACCTGCTCGAGTCGAGCTATCTCGGCGACGTGGCCCTCGACGACGAGGAGGAATCGGCCGCCGCTCTGGTTTCGTCCTCGGCGGCATCGTCGCTTCGCTCCTCGCCGCCTGCGGCGAGTTGATGTTTCGTCCTCGGCGGCATCGCTTCGCTCGCCGCCTGCGGCGAGTTGATACGAGCTCGCTTCGCTCGCGCTGAAGAACCGAAAGAGGCGGCGGCGGAGCAAGCTCCGCTGGTCGCCGCATCGGAGGGGGAATCCCCCTCCGAACCTCCCCCTTCGGCGTCCGCGCGTTGAACCGGGGGCGACCGCAACTCATCCCGCGCCGACGAAGCTGGCGCGGTGAGATAGTGCCTGGCACCATCTCAGCCAGCTCTTCGTGCGAGCGCAGCGAGCTCAACCAAACCTCGCCGCAGGCGAGCGAGGAGCGAAGCGACGAAGCTCGCCGAGGACGAAACTCAGTCTGCGGCGGCGAGGTTGCGGCGGGGTGGGGCGAGGGAGGTGGCGAACGGCTCGGCGAGCAGGCGGTCGACCCATTGATGGAACCGCTGGTTCCCCGGCTCGTTGCGGCCGAACAGGAACTCGGTGTTGGCGCCCGAGGCCAGGGCCGCCTGGATGCCGAGCCCGGTCTTGTAGTCCTCCTCGTTGACCACCCACTCGAGGAAGTCGGCGCGCTGCGCCGTCGCTGCCCGCTCCTCCTCGGTGGCGTTGCGAGTGACGACGTGCGTCTGGATCGTGCGCGAGCGATCGGGCGTCGGGCCCGGGATCAGCTGGCTCACCATCATGCCCGTGCCGCCGTTGCCGGCGACCGAGACGTGGGGGAACACGGTGTGCACGAGGCCCATGTGGCCACCCGGTTGCCACTCCTCACGCGGGATGTCGCGCAGCTCGTGGAGGTTGCGCCGGGCGAAGGCCACGCGCTGGTGCGGTCCCCAGGCGTCGCACGTCATGATGTTGCCCATCACGTCCTTGCCGAGGGTGTCCTTGTGGAGGATGTCGAGGTGGTAGCCGTCGACGTACCCGTCGTAGGCGACCTTCCAGTTGGGGCCGATGAGCTCGCGCTCGTCGAGCAGCTCGACGTCGTCGAGCCCGAGGGCGTCGAGGATCGGGCCGTACCCGGCGAGCCACTCGTCGACGTCGAACGAGACGGCGGGGTCGAGCACGGCGAAGACGAACCCGGAACGCTCGGCGCACGGCAGCTCGGTGAGCTGCTGATGGTTGTCGGCGATGTCGCCGAACGTGGGACGACCGGCCACGCCGAGCAGGGCACCGCTGCCGTCGTAGCTCCACGCGTGGTACGGGCAGGTGAACCGGCGGGCCTTGCCGGTGCCGTGGGCGACGATCTGGGCGCCACGGTGACGGCAGGCGTTGATGAACGCCCGGACGCTCCCGTCGGCCTGGCGCACCGACAGCACGGGGATCCCGGCCAGGTCGATCGACCGGTACGAGCCGGGTTCGGGAAGGTGGGCCGTGAGGGCGACGACCACCGGCGAGTGGCGGAAGATGCGATCCATTTCGCGAGCCCACCGATCGGCATCGAGGTAGTCGCTCACGTCGACGGCGTGAACGCCGTCCGCCGAGTCCGTCGTCCCCGCATCGAGGTGCACGAGCAGCCTGGCGACGATCTCGTCCCAGTCGTTCGGTCGAGTCTCCGGAATCATCCCTGCGCGTCCTCCTCGTCACGGCGCCAGCCCCCGGCGACCGTGACAACATACTAATCCATCAGTTAGTTTTACGGGTCACTCGGAGCGGACGGGTCGCTTGGGGATGACGCTCGCACCCGTACGGATTGGCAAGGGGGACCGATGGAAGACCGCTGGATCACGGATTGGCCGACGACCGGACGGTGGAATCATTTCACGAGAGCGAACTCCGGCGAGGTGCTCCCCACCCCGGCCTCGCCGCTCGGTCAGCAGTTCACCTGGGACCACGGCATCGTGCCCGGCTGGCGGGACGGGTATGTACGGGTCGGGGCATGCGACCTGGACGAGTTCGATCCCGAGCTGCCCGAAGCGGTCGGCTTCTTCGGCGGCTACATGTACATCAACCTCTCGAACGTGCGCATGCAGGGTGTGCGGAGCCCTGTCGTCACCGTCGAGCAGCTCGACGTGGCGTTCTTCGGCGACCATCCCGACGTCCCTCCCCACGTCCCCCACCCGCTCGACGAGCGCCCCGACCTCACCGCCAAGATGGCCGAGCACCTGGGCTGGGTGATGACCACAACGTCGTGGCCGGAGTGGGACGACGAGCGTGAGGAGACGATCTCGCTGCGGAAGCGGCGCCCGGACCTGACGACGCTGACCGACGAGGAGCTGGTGATCCACGCCCGGTCCACTCAACCGATGCTGCAGAAGCTGTTCGAGAGCCACACCGTCACCTCGAGCAGCTCGGCGATCGGGCCGGGAATCCTCGCCGCCGTCGGTGCCGCCATCGGCGACCCGACCATCCCGATGAAGCTCGTCGCCGGCATCGGTGACGTCGACTCGGCCGAGCCGGGTTACGTCCTCTGGGACCTCTCCCGCAGGGTGCGGGAGTCGCCCGTGCTGACCGCCGCCTTCGACGAGGGCGTCGACGGCCTCCTCGAGCGCCTCGCGGGGTCCGACGATGCGGCGGCCGGCGACTTCCTCGAGCACTTCGGTCAGTTCATCGGCGAGTACGGGTCACGGGGTCCGAACGAGTGGGAGATCAGCTCGGAGACCTGGGAGACCCGGCCGGAGATCGTCCTCGCCGCCCTCGACCGGATCCGCTTCCAGGACGACGGCGAGTCGCCACGGGCTCGCCACGCGCGTCTGGCCGCCGAGCGTGAGGCGACCGCCGCCGAGGTGCGGGCCAAGGTCTCCCCGCTGGGCGAGGAGCTGGCCGGCCAGTTCGAAGCCGCCCTCGTGGCGGCGCACCAGCTGGCGGCGCGGGAGCGGACCAAGACGAACATCATCCGCGTCGTGCACGAAGGGCGCATGGTGTTCCGCGAACTCGGGCGCCGGCACTTCGAGGCCGGTCACCTGCTCGACCCCAAGCACGTGTTCATGCTCCTCGACACCGAGGTCGAGCAGTTCGTCGCCGACCCGGCGTCATTCACGGACACCGTCGCCGACCGCTACCGGGCGTGGCGCGAGCTGTGGGACCTCGTGCCACCCTTCTTCATCCGCGACGGCGTCGTGCCGCCGCTGACGTCGTGGGCCCGCCGAGGCGAGTCCGATGCCGTGCCGGCCGCCGTGGGCGACGTGCTCCACGGTGTCTCGGGTTCACCCGGCACGTTCACGGGCCGTGCCCGCGTGATCACCGATCCCTCGGCGCCCGGTGATCTCGGGCCCGGCGACGTGCTCGTCGCCCCGCTCACCGATCCGGCGTGGACGCCGCTGTTCATGGCCGTCGGCGCCGTCGTCGTCGACGTCGGTGGCCAGATCAGTCACGCCATCATCGTCAGCCGCGAGCTCGGCCTGCCTTGCGTGGTCTCGGCCACCGGTGCCACCGAGCGCATTCCCGACGGTGCCCTCGTGTCGGTCGACGCCGACCACGGCACCGTCACCATCTTGGAGGTTCCGAAATGAAGCCGTTCCGTTTCGGTGTGCAGAGCTACACCGCGATGTCGGCCGCCGACTGGCGTGAACAGGCGCAGCGAGCGGAGGCCCTCGGCTACTCGGCCTTCCACCTCGCCGATCACGTGATCGGGCCGGGGCCGGCGCTCGCCGCCACCAACCACCCGGTCCAAGTGGTCGCCGCCATCCCGGCGATGACGGTCGCCGCCGAGGCGACCGAGACCATCCGCGTGGGATGCCGTGTGCTCTGCGCCGACTATCGGAACCCGGTGATCCTCGCCAAGGAGCTGGCGACGATCGACTTCTTCGCAGGCGGACGGCTCGAGATCGGCATCGGCGCCGGATGGCTCGGTGGCGAGTACGAGGCGATGGGCGTGCCGTTCGACCCGCCCGGCGTGCGCATCGATCGTCTCGTCGAGACGATCGCCGTCCTGCGGGCCTGCTTCGACGAGGGCATCGTCGACGTGACCGGCGAATACGTCCATGCCGTCGGCTTCGAGGGGGTCCCGAAGCCCCCGGCCGGCCGGCCGCCCCTGATGATCGGTGGGGGAGCGCGTCGCGTGCTCGGGCTCGCCGGTGCTGAGGCCGACATCGTCAGCCTCAACTTCGACAACTCGTCGGGCAAGATAGGCCCGGCGGGTGTCGGGTCGAGCACGGCGGCCGAGACGAAGCGCAAGATCGACTGGATACGGGCCGGCGCCGGCGAGCGTTTCGACGACCTGGAGATCGAGATCGGTGGCTACTTCACCGTCGTCACCGACGACCGGGCGGCGACCCTCGCCAACATGGCGCCGATGCTGGGCCTCGAGGCGGACGAGCTCGGACGCCATCCCCACGCCCTGATCGGGTCGGTGGACGCGATCTGCGAGCAGCTCGAGCAGCGCCGCGCCGAGTTCGGCATCAACTACGTCACCGTCGGCTCGGCGGTCGCCGCGTCGTTCGCCCCCGTGGTCGAGCGTCTCGCCGGCCGATGACGATGACGAGGCCACCCACGTCCGTTCCGCACCCTTGGAGATCACGATGACCACCGGCGCGACCGTCGACCTGCGCTCGTTCAACCCCTTCGATCCGGCCACACTGCAGTGTCCCTTCCCGCACTACGCGGCGATGCGGGCCAAGGCGCCCGTGCACGAGGTGCTGGGGCTCGGCATGTTCATGGTGACCCGGCACGACCTCGTGCTCGAGGTGGTCCGCGACCCGGTGACGTACTCCAACCAGTTCGGCCAGACGTCGATGCCCCTGCCCGAGGACGAGCGGCTGCGGATGGCCGGGGTGATGGCCGAGGGCTACCCGCGGGTGCCGACGATGCTCACCGCCGACCCGCCCGACCACACCCGTTACCGGCGACTGGTCACCAAGGCCTTCACGCCGAAGGCGATCGCCGCGCTCGAGCCGGCGATCAGGTCGATCACATGCATGCTCATCGATTCGTGGATCGGGCGCGGGCGCATCGAGTTCGTGACGGACTTCGCCGTCCCCCTCCCCGTGCGCGTGATCGCGACCGCGCTGAACGTGCCCGACGAGCGGCTCGCCGACTTCAAGAAGTGGTCCGACGACTCGATCGCCGGGATCGGCACGGCCCTCGACATCGACGGGCGCATCGAGGCCGAGCGGGGGGTCAACGACTTCCAGCGCTACTTCGCCGACCAGTTGGAACAACGACGCCGCGAGCCCCAGGACGACCTGCTCACCAATCTGCTCAACGCCCGCGTCGCCGCCGACGACGGCGGGGCGGGGAGCGCTGACGGCGTCACCGACGAACGCGGGCTCGACATGCCCGAGATGCTGAGCATCCTCCAGCAGCTGCTCGTCGCCGGCAACGAGACGACGACGAAGATGCTGACGGAGATGATCCGTCTGCTCGCCGAGCACCCCGAGGAATGGCGCCGCGTCAAGGCTGACCCGTCCCGGGTGGAGGCGGTCGTCGAGGAGACGCTGCGGCTGTCCACCCCGACCCAGGGGATGTTCCGCATCGTCACCCGCGACGTCACGCTCGGAGGCGTCGACATTCCTGCCGGGTCGCGGCTCGTCGTGGCATACTGCTCGGCCAACCGGGACGAGTCGCTCTACGACGATCCCGACGCGTTCGATCCCGACCGGGCCAACCTCAAGGAACATCTGGCGTTCGGCAAGGGCGTGCACTTCTGTCTCGGCGCCGCCCTGTCCCGGCTCGAAGGCAAGGTCGCGCTCGAGGAGCTCTCGCGCCGCCTCGACACGATCACGCTGCCGGCGTCGAACCGCTTCGAGTACTTCCCCAGCTTCATGCTCCGCGGCCTCACGTCGCTGGATCTGGAGTTCACCCCCGCCCAGGAGGCAGTGCAATGACGACGTCAGACGAGACCACCCGGCCGCTGGCCGGCAAGGTCGCCGTGGTCACCGGATCGAGCCGCGGCATCGGCCGCGGCACGGCGATCGCCCTCGGCGAGCTCGGCGCCACCGTGTACGTCACCGGGCGCTCGACCGGCGACGGCGAGCTGACGATCGACACGTCGGCACGGCTGGTCACCGAGGCCGGCGGCGCCGGCATCCCGGTTGCCACCGACCACGGCGACGACGAGCAGATCGCCGCCCTCTTCACACGCGTCGCCGCCGACCACGGGCGCCTCGACGTGCTGGTGAACAACGTCTACAAGATCCCCGACCCCCCTGCTTGGGGTGGCGGCTTCTGGGACCATCCCGTGTCGATCTGGGACGACCAGGTGGGGATCGGTTTGCGCGCCCACTACGTGGCGTCGTGGCACGCCGCGCCGTTGCTGTTCGCCGCCGGTCCGGGAGGGGCGATCGTCAACGTGTCCTCGCCGGGCGGGCAGTCGTACCACTTCAGCGCGTCCTACGGAGCGGGCAAGGCCGGCCTCGACCGGCTCGGTGCCGACATGGCGATCGAGCTCGAGCCGAAGGGCATCGCCTGCTGCACCGTCTACCCCGGCAGCGTGGCCACCGAGTTCATCAGGGCGTGGGCCGACGAGCGGGGCTCCAACCTCGACGACGCCCAGACGCCGCTCGGCGTCGGTCGCGCCATCGGCGCCCTCGTCACTGCCCCCGACCTGATGGCGAGGTCCGGCTCGATCCAGTGGATCGAGGACCTCGGCGTCGAGTTCGACGTCCGCGACGAACGCGGCCTCCTCCCTCCGCCGTACAAGGCTCGCGTTCCCCAATCCTGATTCTCAGCCGTCTCTCGTTGCGTTTCTGCAACCTCAGCAGTACAGGAATCGCTGTGCTGCGGCACGATTGTCTGCTCCTGAGGCTGGAGTGCCGACGTCGGTCGTCGGGCGCCGGCAGCTTGTCGGTGAGACGGGGCGGTTTGGGTCGCCGGTTGCGGTTGCCGCACTCTGCGTCACCGCCTGCGGGGTCTCGAGGTCGGCGCGGCTCGTCGGGGATGTTTCGGGGGCTGGATCGTGACGGTTTTCGTATCGATCCAGCCCTGGATCACCGAATGGCACGATCGAGCCCCAGATTCTCGACGTCGTCCAGCGTCCACCCGGCCACTGACGTCGATCACCTCGCCGTCGGAGCAGCAGCCGTCACCGGCGAAGTGGACCGACCTGCGGCGAGGCGCGACGGCCCCGGTCGAAGTGCCGACCCAGCGCGCTCCCGGAGGCCCACCCCGTACGCACTTCCACCGTTCAGAACCCACGAACGCGACACGAGCGCCCGAAATCGCGACGAGAGCAGCACAGGAGTGTCGCCGCGTCTCGATCTGACGGGATGTGCCTGGCACATCCCGTCAGGCGGGCGGCGCGTCAGTGGTCGGCGGTCTCGGTGGCGCGGTCGAGGCCGAGGGTCTGCAGGAGATCCTCGTGGAGCTCGAACCACACGGTGTGATAGCTGTCGATGACGAGGCTGGTGAACCACTCGTGCGCTCCGGCGCGAACGCCGTCGAGCGCCCGCCCGAGCCGCGTGCCGTAGTTGCCGAACCGCCCCATCGCCGACGACAGCGCGGCGCAGATCGGCCGCGCCTGCTCGTGCACCGCGTCGAGGCGGTCGAGGACCTTCGCCTCGTACGCCTTGTCACGATGGTCGTTCAGCGTGCCGTCGTCACGCATCTGGTGCGCACTGCACGCGGCGATCAGCTCGTGGTTGACGGCGACGAAGGCGTCGTATGCCTGGCGCACATGGGCGTCCGCGGCGGCCGCGGCGCGCTCGGCGGCGAGCAGGGCCGCGTGGGCCTCGCGCCCGTGCGGGGTCGCGCCCCAGCCGGCGGCTCGACCGGTGTGGTACTCGACGTGGCCCACCGCCGCGAGCTGTTGGAGCAACTGCAGCGCATCGTGGCGCCCGGTGGCGGCGCGCACCGAATCGATCGGCGCCCGGCCCCGGATCCGGGTGACGTGCAGCGTGTGGAACGACGGGTCGGAGACGAACGTCATCGGCCGGACCGTCCGTCGCTATGCGCCCTTGCCGCCGAGCGGCTTGAGGAACGTCAGCTCGGGCCGCCCGCCGAGGAACGGCGCGATCGCCGGGCCGAGCTCGGCGAACCACGACGACCCCATGTGCGACTCGAGGTCGGCCTGCGTCTCGTACATCTCGTACATCCACAAGGTGTCCTCGTCGTCGCGAGCTTCGTGGAGCAGGTAGTAGCGGGTCCCCGCCTCCTGCTCGACGTTGTCGAGCGCCATCTGCAGCGCCTTGGCCAGCTCCGCCCGCTGGCCGGGGGCGGCGGGTACTCGAGCGATCACAGCAACATCAGCCATGGACGCCAAACCTATCAGTCAGTATGTGTGACGGGCGACACGGAGAACCAGGTCACCGCACCTGCGGCGTCGAGTGATCCCAGTCGGCGAGCAACGTCCGGATCGCCGTGAGCAGCACCAGCGGTTCGTCGAGCATCGCGTGGTGGCCGGCCTGCGGAATCTCGATCACCGGGGCGACCCGACCGAGCTTCTCGTACATCGCCTGGCCGATGTCGGGTGTGACCAGACCGTGCTCGGAGCGCAGTAGGGCGTACCGGCAGCGGACCTCGCTGAGGTACGGCAGGGCGAGTGCACGCGTGCCGTTCTCGAAGCCCTCGAAGATCCGGTGGTCGAACTTCCAGCTCCAACCGCCCGCCACCTGCCGCAACGACCACGGACCGATGTAACGGAGGACGTACGTGAGCTCGTTCTTCTGCCGGGGCTCGGGATGGAATCGGGCGAGCGCCTCCTCCCGGGTCGAGTAGACCCGGACCTTGCCGAACGCTCGGCGCGAGCGGTGTGAGCCGACCTCCGGATCGGGTTCAGTGATCGGTGAATCGCACACGATCGCGCCGGCGACATCGTCGGCGTGTAGGGCGGCGGTGACGGTGGTGACGAACCCACCGAAGGAGTGCCCGATGACGACCGGCGGACCGTCGATGCCGGCGTCCGAGGCCGCCGCCATCACCTCGGCCGCGAATCGCTCGAGTGTGTAGCCGTCCTCGCGGAAGTCGCTGTCACCGTGGCCGGACAGGTCGACGGCGACCACGCGGTGAGTGGACGCGAACCGCGAGGCGATGTGGGCCCACCAGTGGGCATGGGCCGCACCGCCGTGGACGAAGACGAGGCCCCGTCGCCCCGGCTCGCCCCACGCCAGGTAGTGGATCGCCACGCCGCCGGACGTGACGAAGTGGTCGCTCGACGGCGTCGACACCGCCCGCTTGAACCAGTTCGGTGCGTCGGGCGCGATCAGCTCGTCGTCGTCGGGGCGGACGATCTGCCGGGGAGACACGCTGCGACCGTAGACGACGTCGATGTCAGGCCGACCGGTCGGAGCGACGGCGCGCTCAGCGTGCGTCGAGACCGCGCTGTCGAGCGATCGGCATGATCCCGGGGTCGCCCCGGCGCCACAACACGGTCAGGCGGACAGCGGTGAGCACCCATCCCGCGGGAGCGCCGGGATCGCGCACCAGGCGGTCGTCGTAGTAGCCGCCGAGCGTGAACCACGAGTCGGGGTCGTCGGCATCGAGCACGTGGTGGGCTTGGATGTACATCCGGCACGTGGCGGCGTCCGCGGCGACTGTCGTGATCGGGTTCGACATCGCGTGCTGCGTGGCGGACAGCCCTGTGAACACGGGCACGAGATTCTGGACCCAGGCGTCGGCCGGCATCGTGGCCGCGGCGACTCCGTTGTACGACTCGAAGTCGATCTCCACGTCGGCGGCGAAGATCGAGCGGTAGAGGATCCAGTCACGGGTGTCGATGCCGACGGCGTAGCGGTACACGGTCTCGGCCACGTCGAGCCGGTCGGGGTGGACCGTTCGATCAGTCATGGCCGATGTCCTGCAGGATTGCGGCCACGTTGGCCAGTGATCCCGGCGCCAGCTCCGTGAGCTGCACACGCCCGATGCCGATCTCGGACAGGGCGACGACGTTGTCGATCACCTTGCGTGGCTCGCCGGCGAAGCGCCCCACCAGGTTCGAGCCGAAGCGCCCGGCGACGGCGTCGACCTGCGGGCCGTCGCCCGCAGCGATCATGAGGAACAGCCCGATGTCGATGTCAGGTCGCACCTCGCGGACCGCGGCGACCATGGCCGCGAGCTCATCGATGGTGACGCTCGCCAGAGCCGCCATGTCGAGCTGCCCGCCACGCGTCGTGCGGCCGAACTTGAGCTCGACGCGGTCGACGATCGGTGTGATGTGACGGATCGTCCACGGTCCGCCGACAGACGCCACCAGGGGGATCTCGGGGTGCCGGAGCGGCGGGAGCTCAGGAGTGTCGAACGTGTAGTGGTCGCCGCGGAAGGAGCAGGCCCCGGTCGTGAGGAGCTCCCGGACGATCAGGAGCGCTTCGCGGTACCGCCGGGCCCGGTCGGGTCCGCTGGGGTAGCGCTGGCCCGTCGCCACGAGCTCCTGCTCGGTCCAGCCGGCGCCGAGCCCGGCCTCGTAGCGGCCGCCCGCAGCACCGTGGAGCGTGACGCTCGCCTGGACGAACTCGAACGGCGACCGGAGCAGGTTGTTGGCGAACGACGGCAGCACGCTCACCCGGCTCGTCGTCGCAGCCATCGTGGCCAGCGCCACCCACAGATGCGGGTACGCGGCGCTCATCCAGTAGTGGTCGGAGCACGCCACGCCGTCGAACCCGGCGTCCTCGGCCATGCGGGCGAAGCCGGCGGGATCGGCGGTGGCGGGAAGATTGGCGATCAGCTCGACGCCGTGGACGGGCATACGGGCAAAGTAACCGATCGGTCAATATGGCAGAGGATCGAACGTTTCACGGTGGAAACTCCGGGACTCGAGTGCTACGAACGTTCCCATGCCACGATCCCGCGCCATCGCCACACTCTCCGTCCTCGTCGCTACCGGATTGGCCACGGGCCTCGGTGTCGCCTCCGTCTCGGCGTCGACCGACGTGCCGCCCGCCGCCGCCGTCGCCGGCCCCACGGCTGAAGGCCCCGGATCCGCGTCGGCGGAGGACGCCGTCACGGAGTACCTGTCGGCCTTGGCCGCAGGTGACCTCGCCGGCGCCACGGCCGCGTTCGCCGTCGAGACGTTCGTCGAGCACTACGACTTCGAGGCCGCCATCGAGTGGCAGCGGTTCTACCAGTCGTACGGGATCGGCATCCCGCTGCCGTCGGGGGATCCGCTGAACACGGCGTTCAACGTCGAGCAGCGCCGGGCCACCGTCGTCAACCAGATCCTCAACCAGTACTTCGCCCTGCTCAACCCCGAGCTCGACCGCACGCAAGGCCAGATGGTGGACGACGCCGCCGAGTTCACGGAGTCGCTCTCGGCCGCGATGTCGTCCGGCTCGCTGGCCGGACTGGCCGACTTCGAGTTCGTGGCCCTCGAGGACATCGACGCCGATGCCGCCGAGCTCTACACGGGGCCCGATGTCAAACAGCGTGACGAGCGCAACGCCGTGCTCGGCGCCGACGAGTCGCTCGCCGTCGCCGTCCGCACCACGGCCGCAGGTGATGAGGTCACGCTGGTGTTCGATGCCGTGCGCTACGGCGACTCGTGGTGGCTCGAATCGCTCGGCGGCCGTTTCGCCCTCCTGCTCAACGTCGATGTGACGAGCGGCGGCGTCATGCGTGACGACGCCGCCGCCTGATCACGACGCAGCGGCCTCCAGGGCGGGCATGACGGCGTCGATGCCGTACGACAGCGACAGTGCGCTGGGCACGTTCAGCGCCGTCGCCCCGGCGTAGTCGAGCAGGATGTAGGCGTCGTCCTGCACAGCGGGCAGCTGGTCGAACCCCGTGATGTCGGAGGTGTCGGCGCCGTTGGTGAGCATGATCAGCACGTCGGAGTCGAGCAGGCTGATCTGCTCGAAGCTGATCTCGTAGCGGCCGCCGGCCGGCGCCTCGCCGCCCACCAGACTCTCGGGGAGCTCGAGCCCGAGCGCCAGGAAAAAGGCGATCGCCCCGTCGGCCGGATCGGTGAGGACATAGATCTGATCGCCCGGCAGGTAGTTGGCGAAGGCGAAGGTCTTGCCGGCGAGGCCGGGGAGCTCGGTGGCGACACCGGCGATCTGCTGCTCGACCTCGTCGATGAGCTGGGCCGCGTGCTCCTCCTCGCCGAGGATCTGACCGGCGGCGGCGGTGATGTCCTGCCACGGGTCGACGACAGCGTCGGAGAGCGACGTGATCGTCGGCGCGATCGCAGCCAGGCTGTCGTACATCCCCTCATCCTCGGCTCGCCACGAGATGACGATGAGATCCGGCTCGAGCGCGGCGACCTGCTCGTAGGAGATCGAATCGGTGAACTCGAGACGGGCGCTGTCGGCGAGCGAGTCGCCGAGCCACGGGTAGACGTCGCCGTCGTAGTAGGTGTCGGCGAGGTATCCGACGGGCAGCGCGCCGAGGGCGACGAGGGTGTCGGTCCACTGGCCGTCGAGCGAGACGATGCGCTCCGGGCGTTCGCTGATCTCGGTGGAGCCGTACCGATGCTCGATCGTCACGGGCGTGAACGAGTCCGCTGCCGTCGCGTCGGCCGCCGTGCCGTCGGTGGGCGGCGCCGAGGCGGCAACGGGAGTCGTCCACGCTGCGGCGCCGAGCAGGGCAGCGATGAGTGTGAGTCGTCCGAATCGCATGTTCGGCAACCCTAACGACCAGTCGATGGCTCGTCCAACTACGTCACGCCGGACTCGACAGTTATCTAGTGATGCTAGGGTACGTGCCGTTCGCCGGAAGGGGAGACGGAAACATGTCGGAGACAGCCACCGTTCGACGCGAGACGTTCTGCCGGGTGTGTGAGCCGGCGTGCGGTCTGATCGCGACCGTCGAGGAGGGCCGGCTGGTGAAGCTCGAACCCGATCGTGATCACCCGGTGACGCAGGGCTTTGCCTGCCCGAAGGGGCTGGCGGGCGCGGAGATCCACAACGATCCCGACCGCCTCGACCACCCCTACCAGCGGGTGAACGGCGAGCTCGTCCGACGGACGTGGGACGAGTCGATCTCGGCCGTCGCGGCCAAGGTCCGTGAGATCGTCGATCGCTTCGGCCCCGACGCAGTCGCCACGTATGCCGGGAACCCATCGGGCTTCAACAGCCTCCTCGGGACCGGGGTGCCCGACGCCCTGCGACGCCTCGGCGTGCGGCGCTACTTCAACGCCGGCACGCAGGACTGCGTCAACAAGTACGCCGGCAGCAACGCGGTGTTCGGGTCGAGCTACCTGCAGCCCATCCCCGATGTCGACCACACCGACTTCCTGTTGCTGATCGGATCGAACTGGCGGGCCTCGAAGGCCAGCTTCGTGTCGCTGCCGGCGCCGTACAAGCGGCTGATGGAGGTCGCCGCCCGTGGCGGCCGGGTCGTGTTCGTGAACCCGCGCATCACCGAGTCCTCCGACGAGCGCACTGGTCCGACGATCCAGATCCGGCCCGACACCGACGTGTACCTGCTGGCCGCCATGCTCCACGAGATCGACCGCAGCGTCGGGTTCGACCGCGTCGCGCAGTCCCATGGCAAGCACGTCGCCGAGCTCCGCGAGTGCATCGCCGACTACCCGCCCGAGCGCGTCGCCGAGATCTGTGGGGTGGCGGCGCCCGACATCGCCGCCCTCGCTCGGGACTTCGCCGCGGCGCCGTCGGCCGCGGTGCACATGTCCACCGGGGTCAACCAGGGACGCCAGGGCACGCTGGCGTACTGGCTCGTCCACATGCTCGCGTTCGTCACCGGCAACCTCGACCGCCCCGGCGGCAACGTCTTCGCCCCCGGCTACTACGACATGGGCGCCAAGGGCCGAAGCGACTACGCGGCCGGGTTCGTCGACGGTGACTTCGGACGGATGCGAGCGGGGGAGATCCCTGGCGGGCTGCTTCCGCACTACATCCTCGACGCCGACGAGCCGGTCCGCGCCCTGTTCGTCACGAGCGGCAACCCGCTGCTGTCGCTGCCCGGCGAGGAGGTGCTGCGCAAGGCGTTCGAGGCGCTCGAGCTGCTGGTCGTCGTCGACATCTACCCCAACGCCACGTCCGAGTACGCCGACTGGCTGCTGCCGGCCACCGATCAGTTCGAACGCGGCGACCTCGGCGTGTCCGGCAACACGATGCAGCTCCACCCGTGGGTGCAGTTCACCCCTCCGGTGGCCGAGCCGCAGCACGAGCGCCGCGAGGAGTGGTGGATCTACGCCCGCCTGGCGCAGGAGCTCGGTGTGAAGTCGCTCTTGGACGAGGACGATCCGGAGGAGGCGAAGTGGGCGCGGCTCGACCACATGCTGAGCGGCGGTGGCATCACCCGCCAGGAGCTCCTGGCCAGCCCCCGTGGTCTCCCGCTCGGCAAGCGGCTCGAGTACGGCCGGTTCCTGTCCGAGCGCATCCAGACCCCCGACGGCAAGGTGGACTGCTGCCCCGAGGCGTTCGGCCCGGCGCTCGGCCGTTGTGCTGAGATCTTCGCCGCGATGGTCGCCGAACCGCCTGATCAGCTGCGGTTGATCAGCCGGCGGGACTCCCGGATGCACAACTCCTGGTACGCCAACGTGCCGGGCATGAAGCGGGGCGACCGGACCGAGAACCGGCTCGCCATGCACCCCGTCGATGCCGCCGAGCGGGGGCTCGCCGAGAGGACTCGGGCGGTGGTCGCATCGGCATGGGGTGAGCTCGAGGTCACGGTCGAGCTCGATGACGCGGTTCGACCCGGCGTCGTGTCGATGGAGCACGGCTGGGGCGTGCAGCCCGGGCTGCGGCTCGCGCGGGAGAAGCCAGGGGTGAACGTCAACGTCTTGATGCCGCACGGTCCCGACAGCTTCGAAGCGCTGTCGAATCAGCAGCACATGACCGGCGTGGCGGTCAGCGTTCGTCCAGTCGACTGATCTCGCCGTCGGGTCCGACGAACGCGTAATGGGTCACCGCCGGACGGCCGTCCCCGGAGCCCGTGGTGTCGAGCACGGCGAACGTGAGGAGATCGCCGAGGCCGGGCGCGTCCGCCCGCCCGACGGAGCCCGGGTTGACGACGAGAGTCGTGCCCATCTGCGTGGCGAAGGGCTGATGAGCGTGGCCGACCACGAGCACGTCGGCGTCGAGATCGGCCGCCGGACCGAGCGAGGCAGCTGACGGGCTGAGGTACTGGTCGAGCGGCGGCCACGGACTGGCATGGACCACCAGGATGCGCACCCGGTCGCCAAGGACCTCGGCACGACTCGGACGTTCGGCGACCCACGCCAGCAGGTCGGGTTCGACGTGCTCGGCGGCCCGCGCCCGGGCTCCGGCGGGCGAGAGCAGGGAACGCTCGTGATTGCCGAGCACGTACGTGGCGCCGAGTTCGCGCAGTGTCGTGACGGTCTCGTTGGAGAACCGGTGGTCGGAGAAGGCGTCGCCGGCGAAGATCAGGTCGTCCACCCGATCGCTGAGCCAGCTCGCCGCGTGGCGTAGGGCGGCGTGGTTCCCGTGGGCATCCGACAGCAGTCCGAACCTCATGGTGCCCCCTTTTTCTCACGACCCTAGGTTTCTTCTTGACAATGTCTAACGACCCTAGAATACTCGCCTTGACGATGTTCGGGGGAACCGCTCTCCCGGGCGACATTCACGGTTCAACGACCTCACAGGGGGACTCTCATGACTCGCGCTTCTGGTTCGACGCGGCCTCGTCGCCGTCGGGTGGGCCATCGGTTGCTCGGTGCCGCGGCGGTGGCAGCCGTGTCGCTGGCGGCCGCGACGGCCGGCATCGGCCACGCATCGGCGGAGGCCGAGACGCTGAAGATCGGCGCGATCTTCTCGCTCTCGGGCACCGTGGCTCCCTTCTCCGAAGGGGGCGTCCACGCCGTCGAGCTCGCCGTCCAGCAGATCAACGCGGCGGGCGGCTTCACCGTCGGCGACACCACGTACGAGCTCGAGCTGGTCATGCTCGACGACCGCAGCGACCCCGCTGTCGCCACGGCATCGGCCACCCAGCTGCTCGAGGACGAGGGCGTGAACATCATCCTCGGACCCGTCACCAGCGTCACCGCCCCCGCCGTGGCCGAGTACGCGGTGCCGCGCGGCGCCATCATGTTCTCCGGTTCGACCGCCCTCGTGCCGATGCTGCTCGACGGGGGAGCTCCCACGCTGTTCAACACCAGTGGTGACCAGGCGACGATCGCCGCCTACATGGCCGCTGCCCTGGAGCGCGGCTACCCGGACGCCACGCGGGTCGCGGCCATCTACGACGACGGTGGCATCGGGACCTTCATGGGCCCGAACTTCGCCACGGCCGCCGAGGAGCTCGGTCTCGAGCTCGTCGCCGAGGAGGTCTACCCGGCCGACGAGACGGACTTCGCCTCGATCCTCACGACGGTCAAGGATGCCGAGCCCGAGGTGGTGTTCGTGTGCTGCACGTCGACGGCCAATGCCAACATCGCCAAGCAGGCCATCGAGCTCGGCGCGGCCCCCGCGTTCATGTCATGGGGTGGCTCGCTGCGACCGGCGACGAGCACGGCGATCGGTGAGCCGATCGAACAGCCGTGGGTCGTGGTGAGCATGCCGGGCATCATGGAGGCGCTGGAGGACGGCACGCTCGTCGCTCCCCGTGACGGCCAGCTCGCCTACCTCGACGACGTGGTGAACGTCCTCGGTGAGGAGATCTCCGTCGACGAAGGCGGCGCCCTGTACTTCTACGACTACGTCTTCCTGCTCGTCCAGGCGCTCCAGGACGCCGGGTCGGTCGACGACACCGAGGCGATCGCCGCGGCGATCAACGCGATCGAGTTCGACGGCCCGACGATGGGACCGATCTCCTACAACGAGTTCAACATCGCCCAGATCACCGCCGACTACTGCAAGGTCGAGGCCGGCGTCCCGACCTGCGAGACGCTCGACAAGCCCGAGAGCTGACCGTCGCCAGGGATCGTGGCCGGGCAGCGCCCGCCCGGCCACGACCCCGGCGTCTCCGGAGATCGAGAGACCCGACCATGCAGACCTTCTTGCAGCAGCTGGCGAACGGCCTCGTCAACGGCAGCGTGTACGCGCTGATCGCGATCGGGGTCACGCTCGTCTACGGACTGACCAACCTGATCAACTTCGCCCACGGCCAGCTCGTGACCGTCGGCGCCTTCGCCGCCTGGTCGGCCGTCAGCTCCGGCATCCCGTTCTTCCTCGCCGTGCTCATCGCCGCATCGGTGGGTGGTGGGGCGAGCCTGGCCATGGAGCGCGGCGGCTTCCGGTTCACCGCGGCCAATCCGATCAACGGCTTCATCCTGTCGCTCGGCCTGATCTTCGTCATCGAGGGCCTGATGGTCGAGCGCTACGGCGACTCGCTCCATCGCATCGACGTGCCCATCGACGGCGTGCTCGAGGTCGGCGGGGTGCAGATCAGCTACCAACGCCTCGTCGTGGTCGCCGTCGCGGCCATGCTGACGGTGGCCCTGATGCTGGTGCTGCGCCGTACCAGGGTCGGTCGGGCGACGCGGGCCTACGCCGAGGACCCGCAGACGACGGCGCTGATGGGTGTCAACACCAAGGTCTTGATCATGGGGGTGTTCCTCGTCGGCGGGGCCCTGGCCGGCGCCGCCGGAGCCCTCCTGCTGAGCCTGTTCGGCGCGACCGTCACGCTCGGTGCCGGATTCGTCGTCAAGGCGTTCGTCGTCTCACTCATCGGCGGTCTCGGCAGCGTCGAGGGAGCCGCCCTCGCCGCCCTTGCCGTCGGTCTCGCCGAGACGTTCGGCGGTGCCTACATCTCGTCGCGGTGGACCGACTTCTTCGGCTACGTGCTGGTGATCCTCATCATGCTCGTCCGGCCGTCCGGTCTGTTCAAGGGCTCGGAGGGCGCACATGTCTGACACGACCGTGTCGGGCACGAGGCTCACCGCCCCGGCACGTGGAGCCGAAACCGCGACGCCGTCTCCGGCGTCTGCGAAACGCGTCGGTCGCATGCGCGCCTATGTCCCCGTGCTCGTGACGATGGCGGTGCTCACGCTGCTGCCCCATGTGGGGCTGTCGAACCGTCACGTCCACCTCGCGGTGATCTGCCTCATCTGGACGATGGCCGCGTACGGACTGTTCGTCCCCTATGCGTTCGCCGGCCAGATGACCGTCGCCATCGTCACCGCCTGGGGTGTCGGTGCCTTCACCACCGGCATCTTCGTCAAGTACTGGGACTGGCCGTTCCTCGGCTGCCTGGGTCTGGCGATCGTGTTCTCGTTCGCCGCCGGCGCCCTGATGGCCATGCCGATCCTGCGCACGAAGGGCCACTACTTCGTCATCGTCACGTTCGTCATCGCCGAGGCGGTCACCGTGGTCGCCAACAACTGGAGTGTGACGGCGGGCCGCGGTGGGAGCGGCATGTCGATCCCCAAGCAGATCGACATCTTCGGCGTCGAGTTCGCGAGCCGCACGAGCGTCTTCTACCTCTGTCTCGGCGTGGTGGCCGTGATGGCGCTCGGCGTCGTCTGGTTGCGCGGGTCGGACCTCGGCAAGCTGTTCGTGTCCATCCGCGAGAACGAGGAGCTGGCGCGCTCGATCGGCATCGAGACCACGTGGCTGAAGATCTTCAGCCTCGCCATCGGAGCCTCCCTCGCAGGTATCGCCGGCGTGTTCTACGCCTTCTACCTGTCCCACATCGACATCCACGGGTTCGGCGTCAACCAGGCGATCACGCTCATCCTCATCGTCGTGATCGGCGGTCGTCAGTCGATTCTCGGCCCGGTCGTCGGCGCCGCCGTGGCGTACTACCTGCCCGAGATCATCAAGCTCGACCCCAACAGGGTGCTCATCGCCTACGGCGCGGCGCTGTGCGTGATGGTCATCGTCCTGCCGACCGGCATCCTCGGCGGCATCGAAGCGGGATGGCGCAAGCTCACCAGGCGGGGCTCGTGATGCTCACGGTGCGTGGCCTGTCCAAGTCCTTCGGACAGGTGCGGGCGCTCCAGGACGTCGACCTCGACGTGAGCGAAGGCGAGCGTCTGGCGCTGATCGGTCCCAACGGTTCGGGTAAGACGACGCTGTTCAACGCGGTGTCCGGGGCGATGCGCCCGACGGGCGGTTCGGTGCGATTCCTCGATGCCGACATCACCAGGCTGACGATGGAGCAGACCGCTCGCCGCGGTCTCGTCCGCACGTTCCAGCACGACGCCGTCTTCCCCGGCCTGCGGGTCGAGCAGAACCTCGAGCTGCCGCTGATCCGCCGGGCCGGGGCGGCGACGGAACTGCCGGCCGACGTCCCCAGCCTGCTCGATCTCGCCGGGCTGTCCGGTCAGGCGGCGTCCCCGGCGAAGTCGCTTCCCTACGGCAACCGCCGGCGGCTCGGCATCGCCATCGCGGTGGCGCTGAACCCGCGACTGCTGATGCTCGACGAGCCGGCCGCCGGCCTCAACGAGCGCGAGACGCACGAGCTGCTCGAGATGCTCGAACGCCTCAGTGCGCTCGGTGTGACGCTCGTGGTGATCGAGCACGACATGCCGTTCATCGCGGCCCTGTGCGAGCGCGCCGTCGTCCTCAACACCGGGTCGGTGATCGCCACCGGCACCCCGGCCGAGGTCCGGCGCGACCCGGGCGTGATCGAGGCGTATCTAGGAGGCTCGCTTGTTGGCGCTCACTGACCTGCACGTCTACTACGGCGACGCCCATGTGCTGCACGGCATCGACCTGACGGTCGCGGCCGGCGAGTCGGTGTGCGTCATGGGTCCCAACGGGGCCGGCAAGTCCACGCTGCTCAAAGCGATCGCCGGCGCGGTCGCGCCCCGCACCGGCACGATCACCCTGGATGGGGACCGCATCAGCGGGCGCGGCGAACGCTGCGCCGTCGCCGCCGGCATCTCCCTGGTGCCGGAAGGCCGGCACATCTTCCAGGCGATGACGATCGAGGACAACCTCCGCATCGGCGCCCACTCCCGCTCGGGCAAGGCGGCTATCGAGCAGGACATCGCCCTGATGTACGACATCTTCCCCATCCTCGGTGAGCGGCGGCGTCATCTCGGCAAGGCGATGAGCGGCGGCCAGCAGCAGATGCTGGCGATCGCCCGCGGGCTGATGTCCCGCCCGCGGCTGCTGTTGCTCGACGAGCCGTCCCTCGGCCTCGCGCCGATCGTGGTCAACGAGCTTCCCGGCGTGCTCCGGCGCGTCCGCGAGCTGTTCGAGGTCGCCGTGCTCGTCGTCGAGCAGAACGCCTCGCTCGCCCTCGCGGTCGCCAGCCGGGGCGTCATCATGGAGACCGGCCGGATCCACATCGCCGGCACCGCCGACGAGCTGCGCGCCGTCGTCGCCCGCGACGGGCTGTTCGCCGCGAGCGGCGGCGACGAACGGATCCCCGCGTCGAGCGGACATCACGCAAAGGGCGGCACGGAATGACCCCCGAGGCGGCTCGCCAGTTGGCCGCGACCGGCGTCGACGCGCAGTTCTGGAGCGGCCTCGGTGACGGCGCCGTCCGGCTGCCGCAGTGCCCCGAATGCGACCGCTGGGTGTGGCCGGCGCAGCCGTCATGCCCCGGCTGTCTCCATGCCGAACTCGCCTGGCGCGACGTCGAGCCGGTCGGCGTCGTGTACTCGTGGACCCGCACGTGGTACCCGTTCGTGGCCGTCCGGGCCGCGGACCTGCCCTACGTCGTCGTGCTCGTCGAGCTGCCAGCGGCGGGGAACGTGCGCGTCCTCGGCGTCTACGCCGGCGACAGCGCCGACGAACTGGTGGTCGGTGAGCCGGTCCGCGGCCAGATCCTCGCCCCGTCCGATCGAACGTATGGGCTCCCGTCGCTCACCTGGGCACGCGGGGCCCCGGCCGGTTGACCGCCCGTACCGATGGGACGCCGTCAGCACATCTCCAAGGAAGGTGTCATCGACGCCGCCCTGGCGATCCTCGACGACGAAGGCGTCGCCGGCCTCAGCCTCGAGCGGATCGCCCGGGAGGTCGGCGTGCGCGGCCCGTCGCTCTACTACCACTATCCCGACAAGTCGGCGATCCTCGCCGCCGTCGCTCGCCGTGTGATCGGCGATCTGGACGTCCTGCGCCCCGAGACCGACTGGGAAGCCTGGCTCGTCGACAACGCCTTGGCCTTCCACGACCGGGTGATGGCCCATCCCCACGCGGCGTCCCTGCTGATGGAGCACCTCTCCCCGCGGGCGGTCCTGGTGGGTTTCGGGCGCGGCGCGCAGCTGCTGACGGAAGCGGGGGTCGATCCGGCGATCCACATGCAGCTCATGGAAGGCGTCCAACACCTGGCGTGGGGGTTCACCCTGTATCGGGCCGTTCTCGCGACGAGCGACGTCGACCCCTTCGCCGATCCGGCCGAGCAGTGGCCCGAACTGGGCGAGGCACGGCGCCGTGACCGCTGGCGCGACGGCCGCCAGACACTCGAGCGCTCCGTCCGCTCGTACCTGAGCGGCACGCTCGCCGTGTTGTCCGACGTCGAACCCCGACCGCAGCCCGCATCTCTGTCCGACGAGGAGACCACTCGATGAACGCACCCAGCACCGACACCTCCCCGCGTCCCGCCGGGCCGGCCTCGAGGTTCCGCGGCGCGACCGCCGTCGTCGGCGTCGGCAACACGCCGATGTACCGGCGCGGTACCGCACCGGTCGGCGAGCGAGGCCTCTGCGTGGCTGCGGTGGTCGAGGCATGCCGGCAGGCGGGCCTCGACCCCCGTGACGTGGACGGCTTCGTGTCCTACGGATCGGATCGCAACGCCGGTCCACGGATGATGGCGGCACTCGGCAGCAGGGAGCTGCGGTGGTCGTCGATGGTGTGGGAGGGCGGCGGTGGAGGTATCGCCGCCGCGGTCGGGATGGCGGCCAGCGCGATCATCGCCGGACAGGCCGAGACGATCGCCTTCGTCCGTGGTCTCGCCGAGCGCGACGGCGGGCGCCTGCGCGACGACGTGTCGAAGGGGCACTTCAGCCTGCAGTACCTCGTCAACGGGATTCAGTCACCGGCTCAGATCTGTGCCCTGCGGACGCAACGCCTGTTGGCCGAGGGCGTGCCGCGTTCGACGATGTACGCCGTCGCCGCAGCGTCGTACCATCACGCACGCACCAATCCGCGCGCGTTCGGGAGGCACGTGGAGTTCGACAACGACCTCTACGAACAGTCCCGATGGGTGTCCGAACCGCTCCACCTGTTCGACTGCTCGCGTGAGAACGACGGGGCGATCGCCCTGATCATCACGTCGGCCGAGCGAGCGGCCGATCTGGTCGCGCGCCCGGCGTACGTGCTCGCGGCGCCTCACGGCGCGGCGGCCCGGTGGGGTGGCGAGGTGGAGGAGAGCGGCGAGCCCTACTGGTCGGCCGGATTCGAGTCCGTGGCGCGTCGGCTCTGGGCGGAATCCGGCTACGGGCCCGACGACGTCGACGTGGTGCAGGTGTACGAGAACTTCACCGGACCGGCCGTCGCCTCGCTGATCGACCACGGCTTCTGCACGCTCGAGACGGCGGCCAAGGTGCTCACGTTCGACAACCTCATCACGCCCACCGGCTCGCTGCCGATCAACACCGCAGGGGGCAATCTCGCCGAGGGGTTCGTCCACGGCATGGCCGGCGCGGCCGAAGCGGTCCGTCAGATCATCGGCGGCTCACCGAACCCGGTGCCCGGAGCCGAGCTGTCGTTGCTCGCTGGTGGGCCGGGCGCCCCGCTGGTGTCGTCGGCGCTGTTCGGTTCGGCCGCCACGCTCTGACGGGCGCCGCCGACGATGGGCAGCCCCCGCGTCCATCCGTCGGCGGCGCCGTTCAGGAGACGGAGTCGCGGAGCTTGGCCACCTCGCGGTGGAACGCCTGGTTGAGCAGCTCGTTGCGGCCGAGGATGGTCGGCGACTTCGCCGCGCTCCCGTAGGCCTGCTGGATCCCGCGCAGGATCGGGAAGTCTTCGCCGGCGAGCACGGTCTGGAGGATGTACCAGTTCTTGTCCCACTTCTTGCGCCACGCCTCCTCATCGAGCCCGGTGCGTTCGCGAGGCGGCACGAGCAGCCGCATCTCCATGCGAGATCGGCCGGGGTCGTCGGAGATCGGGTAGAAGTTGAGCACCTGGAAGTTGTCGGGGAGCTGGAGCAGCGTCGTGTTGGGGCCGATGAAGTGGGTGAGCATCACGTGTTCCACCATCGACTCGCCCGCCTCCGGGTCCCGCTCGAGCCACGCGTCGAGCGACTTGCGCGGCGAGATGAAGCGGGCGTGACTGCCGTAGTCCTCCACGACGTAGGTGTTCGTGTGGATCAGCTTGCCGGCCGAGTTCGGGTGGGCGAACTTGATGTGATAGCCGTCGAGGAAGGCATCGTGCATGATCTTCCAGTTGGTCGGTTCGTCGAACACGCCGTGCTCATAGCACTCGAGGCCCTCGATGCCGTACGAGGCGAGGAACCCGTCGTGCTCGGGGCCGAGGTGGGCGGCCACGTCGATCGTGGCATCGGGATCGTCGACCACCCAGATGAACCCGTGGCGCTCCTCGCAGGGGAGTTGGACGAGACCCAGCTTCGCGACGTCGACGTCGCCGAAGGAGTCGGCGTACGTCAGGTTGCGCAGGCTGCCCTCGAGGTCGTAGGACCATCCGTGGTACGCGCAGCTGAACACCCGGCAGTGGCCCGACTCCTCGGCGACGAGCGTCGCCCCGCGATGCCGGCACATGTTGACGAACGTGCGGACCGAGCCGTCACCCAGGCGGATGATGATCGCCTCGTTGCGTGGCAGACGCTTGGTGATGAAGTCGTGAGGCTTGGGCAGTTCGGACCGGTGGGCGGCGATGAACGGCACCTGCCCGAAGACCCCGGCCCGTTCACGGCGGGCGATCTCGGGGTCGGTGAAGATCGCCGGCTCGAGGTGCATCACGTCGGCGCATTGGTCGGTGGTGCCGTTGCGCAGGTGGGTGAGGAGCGCCGAGACCATCTCCCGGGGCGCCGTCAGGGTGTACGGCTTCTCCAGCGTCACGTCGCTCATCGATTCCTCCGCTTCTCGTTCCCCACGACGACGTCCGGGTGGGACGGCGTTTCCGAATAACACTAGATTACTGAGATCGATCGGTCGGCGTCAACGGCGAGCCGCCGCGCCCGGCCCTTGACGATGTGGAGGACGTGTGGACCGTCGACGTGAGGTAGCGCTGGTCACGGGAGGGGCCCGCGGGATCGGGGTGGCGATCTGCCGTCGTCTCGCGGCCGAGGGGCACCCCGTGGTGATCAACTATGCGAGGAGCGCCGCCGCCGCCGACTCCCTCGTCGAGGAGATCGAGTCGGCCGGTGGCCGGGCGATCGCCGTCCAGGCCGACGTCGCCGATCAGCAGGCGGTCGACGCGATGTTCGGCGCGGCCGCCGAGCGCCTCGGTCCGCCGACGATCGTGGTGAACAACGCCGGACTCTCGGTGCTCGGCGCAGTCATCAAGCTCGATCCTGTCGACTGGGACCGGTGCATCGCCGTCAATCTCAGCGGGGCCTTCTACTGCGCGCACGCAGCCCTGCCTGCCATGTACGAACGGGGCTGGGGTCGCATCGTCTTCCTCGGGAGTCCCGGCGGCGGTCGGTCGATCTCGCCCGGGACGGGCGCCTACGCCGCGGCGAAGGCCGGTCTCGTCGGGCTCACGAGGGCACTTGCCATCGAGACCGCCCGTCGCGGCATCACGGTCAACACCGTGGTCCCCGGCTATGTGGCGACCGACATGACGCGGGAGGCGGGTGAGGGGGCGATCGCCCACATGGAGTCGACCTGGCCGTCGGTGCCGCCCGAGGCGGTGGCGTCGGTCGTCGCCTACCTGACTTCGACGGAGGCGGCGTACGTGTCGGGTGAGGACGTCGCCGCGTGGCTCGGCGGGCCGGCGCCGATCAGGATCGAGCGCGCTGCGTCGCCGCCGGGCGGGCCGGCCGCTTGACGGCCTTGGTCCGGGACGACCGCGTCTTGCGCGGCTCGCCAGGGTTTCCGGCCCGGCCGTCGATGACGCCCTGCATGAACGCCCGAAGCGACGCTTCGACCATCGCTTCGTCGCTCCAGCGACTCTCCCGGACGGCAGTCGAGAGCTCCGGCCAGCGCAGCTCGACCGACGCCGACCTGATGCGCCGATCCTCGTGCGACGCCGCCATCGCTCGCTGCAGGGCCCAGCCCCAAATCAGCTTCTCGCAGCCCTCCATCAGCAGGACCTGCACGGACGGGTCGACCCCGGCCTTGGTGAGCAAGTGCGCGGCGCGGCCGAAGCCGGGCACCGCCGACGCGTCGGGCATGAACTGCATCAGGATGACCGCAGCTTGCGGGTGCTCGAGCACGCGCCGATACAAGATCAACGACGTGTCGACCAGCCACTGCTGCCAATCGTCGCCGGGGCGATCCATGTCGAGATCGCCGAGCACGAGCCGGGCGACCTCGGTGAGGATCGCGGCCTTGTCGGCGAAGTGGTGGTACAGCGACGGGCCCCGGACTCCGAGCTCGGATCCGATGCGCTCGATGCTCACCGCGTCGAGGCCTTCCTCGTCGATCAGTCGTAAGGTGACCTCGGCGACGCGCTCCTTCGTGATCACCGCTGGTCGACCCATCGCGGCGCGACTCTACCGGAGGTGCCGCACGAGTTGTCGGAGCGGGGGCTTGTCCGACTCCGACGAATAGACTAACGTCCCTAGAATATTCGGGGTCCGGGGGGAACCGGCTCGACGAACTCGCCTGCCGAGGAGGACAGATGGCCGAACTGATCACCGACGCGCTGGACTGGTGGACGCGTGCGCTGCCCGACCGCGTCGCCCTCGACGTCGAGGGCACCGAGCTCACGTATCGCGACCTCGGTGCGTGGTCGGATCGTGTCGCTCGTGGGCTCATCGACGAGCACGGCATCTCCATCGGTGACGTCGTGGCGATCGCCGGGTACAACTCGCTCGAGTGGTGTGTCGCGGCGATCGGGGTGATGAAGGCCGGCGCCATCGTCACGCCCGTGAACTTCAGGTACACGGTGAGCGAGGTCGAGTACCTCGCTCGGGACTGCACGCCGGCGGCCGTCGTCGCCGACGAGACCGAAGCGGTCAAGTTCGCCGAGCTCGCCGCGCGCGGCATCGACATCCCGGTCGTGCCGACCTCTTGGATCCGGGCCCGGCAGCACGGCGATCCGGTTGCCGTCGACATCGACGTCGACCCTCGTGAGCCGGTCATCCTCGCCTACACCAGCGGAACGACCGGCCAGCCGAAGGGGCTCGTCTACACCAACGAGACGGTGCTGGCCGGGCTGTTCGAGCTGATCCTCAAGGACCCGACCCCGCCGGAAGCCACGAACATGCTGTTCATGTTGCCGCTGTTCAGCGTGGCCGGCATCGTCCACGCTCTCAGCCACATGATGGCGCGGGGCGGCAAGACGGTGATCATGCGCGACTTCGACCCCGCCGCCGCCCTCGACTTGATGGTGCGTCACCGCATCAGCCACACCAACGGCGTCCCGGTGATCTACGAGCGCATCGCCGCGCTGCCCGACTTCGCCGATCACGATCTTTCGCACCTCGTCGTCGCCCAGGTCGGCGGGGCCCGCGTGTCGGACGAGCTGCTCGCCGCCTTCCACCGCGTCGGCGTCGCCCTGCGCCACATGTACGGCATGACCGAGGTCGGAGGGTGCGGCACCGTGCCGCGTCCGGCCGATGCCCTGGCCCACCCCGAGCTGTGCGGCGACGGATCGATCTTCACCGAGGTGCGCACGATGCGCCCGGACGGGACGTTCTGCGACCCCGGCGAGCAAGGGGAGATCGTCATGCGAGGCCCGGCGATGATGGCTCGCTACTGGAACAACGAGGAGGCCACCGCGGCGGCCATCGTCGATGGCTGGTTGCACTCGGGCGACATCGGCATCATCGACGAACGCGGGTACCTGCGTTACGTCGACCGGCTCAAGGACCTCATCATCTCGGGCGGCTTCAACGTCTCGCCGAGCGAGGTCGAGGCCGTGATCGGCTCGGTTCCCGGGGTCAGCGAGGTCGCCGTCATCGCCGTCCAGGACCAGCAGTGGGGTGAGACGCCGGCGGCCATCGTCTACTCCGATTCCGGCTTCGACGAACAAGCCGTCCGCGACAAGGCCGCCGCCGAGCTCGCCGTGTTCAAGGTGCCGCGCTACGTGGTGCGGTCGGCGTCACCGCTGCCGCGCATGGCCAGCGGCAAGATCGCCAAGCGCCAGCTCCGCGAGGAGTACGCCGACCTGCCGCAACGCCAAGCCACCGTCGGCGGCTGACAGACCGGCGGGTTCGGTCCGACGGGCGTCCCGACGACCGGGGGCTCGGCGGAGGACCGTCACTCATCCCGCCGTCGATAGGCGTGAACGGCGCTGTTGATCGTCGGGAAGACCCGAAGGACACCGGCCGGCTCGGTGAGACCGCCACGCTGGAGCCGGTCGAGCACCCCTTCGTTGGCGCGGGCCACGGCGATCACCCGCACTCCCATGCTCGCCACGCGCTGGAGGAACTCTGCGAGCACGTCGACCGCCGTTGCGTCGATCGCCCCGACGCCCTCGAAGTCCAGGACCAGCCAATCCTCGTCGCCAGGGTTGCTGGCGACGGCCTCCTCGACCCGTTCGCGGAAGTGCTCGGCGTTGACGAAGAACAGCGGGGCATCGAAGCGGTAGACGAGCAAGCCCGGTTCGGGGACCGCGTCGGGATAGGCCCGGGCATCCACCCAGCCGTCGAGGCCGGGATAGTCGCCGAGCACGGCGTCGTGCGGGCGGGCGATCCGATGGAGGGCGACGAGGATCGACAGCGACACGGCGACGAGCACCCCGACGAGGACGTCGAACACGATCACGCCGAGGGCCGTGACGACGGCCAGCGCGAACTCGATACGGCTCACCGTCCAGAGCGCGAGATAGCCGGGGAGGTCGATGATGGCGATCGCCGCCGAGACGATCACGGCGGCGAGCGCGGCACGAGGGATCTCCGCCAGCAGCGGGCGCAGCGTCAGCAGACTCGCCACGACGAATGCCGATGCCACGATCGACACGAGCTGGGTCTTGCTGCCGAGCGAGGCCGGCACGGCGGTGCGGCTGGCGCTGGAGGACACCGGGAACCCTCGCGAGACGCCAGCGGCGAGGTTGATCATCCCGAGCGCGAACAGCTCCTGGTTGGCATCGATGCGGTAGCCGTGGCGGGCGGCCACGGAGCGGGCCGTGAGCACGTTGTCGCTGTAGCCGACGAGCGCGACACCGGCTGCGACCGGCAGCAGCTCGACCAGGTCGTCGGACGAGACGGTGGGCCAGCGGGGGACGGGCAGGCCGCCGGGGATCGCGCCGATCACGGCGATGCCGTGCTCGTCCAAGCCGAACGCCATGACGATGGCGGTGGCGGCGACGACGCCGGCCAGGGCGCCGGGCACGCGAGGCGCCCTCCGCTTGAGGGCGAGGATCGCGGCGAGCGTCCCGGCGCCGAGCAGCAACGTACCGGCGTGCACCTCGTCGAGGTTGGTCAGCAGGTCGCGGAACCGGGGGAAGAACGAGCCGCTGGTGATGTCGACGCCGGTGAAGGCGGCGAGCTGGCTGCTGAGCAGTGTCAGCCCGACGCCGGTGATGTAGCCGACCAGCACCGGCTTGGACAGCGCCGAGGCGAGGAAGCCGAGGCGGGCAACCCCGGCGACGATGCAGATCGCCGCGACGACGATGGCGAGGGCGGCCATCAGCTCGACGTAGCGATCGGTGTCGCCGCCGGCGATCGCCCCGACGCCGGTGGCAGCGAGGATCGCCGTGCCCGGTTCGGGCCCGACGCCGAGGTGGCGGCTGGTGCCGAGGAGGGCGTAGACGACCAGCGCGGCGATGACGGCGTAGAACCCGAACTGCGGCGGGAGCCCCGCCAGCTCGGCGTAGGCCATGCACTGCGGTATGAGCATCGCGCCCACGGTCAGGCCCGCCACGAGGTCGCTGCGCAGCCAGCCGATTCGGTACTCCCGGAGCACGGCGAGGCCGGGGAGGCCGGGGAGGACGGCGCTCAGCGGTGATCGGACCTCGCTCGCCGGCTGCGCCTCCACGGCATGAGGTTTAGCGCGCCCGCGCGCGTCCCAGGATCATCGGTCGGGCGCGCCGACCCGGTCACGGGTCGGGGAGGAAGCCCCCCTGCGTGGTGACGGTGAGGCCGATCGTGCCCTCTGACCACACCGGGCCGGTGGCGCCGCTGAGGCCGAGCCAGGCCACGAGCTCGTCGTGGGAGTCGACCGGCAGCCGCGCGCATCCCTTGCTGGCCGGCTCGGGCGGCACGTTGTTGGCGCCGTGGATGGCCTGGCCGTTGCTGAAGTAGATCGGCTTGTACATGTTGCCGTTCAACGGGTTGTCGTATGCCGACGGGAACTCCGAGCTGTCGTGCCAGCCGCCGTTGTCGATCGCCGGGTCGAACCGGAAGGCCCGGGCGGTGCTGACGACGCGCGTCTCGAAGCCGTCCTGCCCGGTCGAGGTCGGGAAGACGAATCGCACCCCGGATGATCCTTCGCCGGCGATCAGGACCTGGCACGTCATGTCGAGCAGGATCCAGCGGTTGCTGCCACTCGGCGCGCCCGGAGGGACGGGCACCGACGTCATCGCCAGCAGCTTGGCCTCCTCCTCGCTGCCGATCGCCATGTCGCTGCGGCTGATGGGCAGGCCGAGGAAAACCCGGGCCGCGCAGAGCTGTTGACGCGTGAGTCGCCCGGAGATGCCGTCGACGGACAGCGGCTTCATTCCGAACGGGCCGAAGAGATCGTTGAGCTTCTGCTGCTGGGCCATGATCCCGGCCGGGTCGGCATCGGGGATCAGCGTGGTGGGGGGACGGAGGCGGCTGGCTCCGTTGAGGTCGTTGACGCCGTTGGCGACGCACACGTCGAGCACGTCGCCGGGCTGGAGCGTGTGGCCGTCGCCGATGGAGTTCTCGGCCTGGAGGTCGCGCATCCCGGCGCCGACGATGTCGCTGAGCAGGCTGATCGAATCGCCGGGCTGCACGACCCGGGCACAGTCCGGGTTGAAGACACCGGGGGGAATGGGCGGCAGCGTCGTGGTGGGCGCAGCCGTCGTGGTCGGCGCAGCCGTCGTGGTGGGCGCAGCGGTCGTCGGCGGGGCCGCCGTGGTTGCGGGAGCGACAGAGGGAGCAACGGTGGACGGCGGTGCCGGCGGCGGGTTGGTCGGCGGCGCAATGGCTCCGACACTGGACGATCCGACGACGATTCCCGCCGCGCACGCGGCCGCAGCGAACAAGGAGTGGGGCGTCTTCACGGGCCGGGAGGGTAACGCCCGGAGTTGGCGAAACGGCCCTGCTCTCCTGAGAGGTGGGAAGGTCGGTCTTCCGTCCAGGCGAGCCGTGCCGCGGTTCGGCTGGATGGCGTGACGACCTCGTTGGTAACGTTTCCAGACATGCGGTTCGCAGCGCCTGACAACCAGCGCGTCATCCTCGCCGAACGTCCGGTGGGTCCCCTCGCCGACCATCACTTCATGATCGAGGACGTGGCGACCACACCGCCGCATGACGGCGACGTCGTCTGCCGGACGTGGTGGCTCTCCATCGACGCTGCTGCGCGTACGTGGATGCAGGGTCGGACCTACCGGGAGCGCCTGGAGGTGGGGGACGTCATCCCCGGTGCCGCCGTCGCCGAAGTGGTGGTGAGCCGTGCGGACCACGTGCCGGCCGGCACGATCGTGCGGTGCGATTCCGGTTGGCAGCGGTACGCGACGTTGCCGGGCTCGGCCGTTCGCCCCGTCGATGACGCCGTGCCGATCACGCGCCACCTCAGCGTCCTCGACGTGACGGGCCACACGGCCTACTTCGGATTGTTCGACGTCGGCGCACTCCGGCCAGGGGAGACGGTCGTGGTCTCGGCGGCCGCCGGGGCAACCGGGTCGCTCGTCGGACAGTTGGCGCGGATCGCCGGCGCCCGGATCATCGGGATCGTCGGGTCGGACGACAAGGGGGCACTGCTCGTCGAGCGCCTGGGCTTCGACGGCTTCGTCAACCGTCACGCGTCCGACCTCCGATCCGCCCTGAGGACCGCCTGCCCCGACGGGGCCGACGTGTACTTCGACAACGTCGGAGGGCCGATCCTCGCCACGATGCTCCGTGCGATGAACCTGCGCGGCCGAATCGTCTGCTGCGGGGCCGCCTCGCAATATGACAAGGAGACTCCCGACCCGGGTCCGGCCGGCGTGCCCGGTCTGCTGGTGACGAAGCGCCTCCGGATGGAAGGTTTCATCGTCTTCGACTACGCCCACCGGTTCGACGAGGCGAACGCCGCCCTCCGGCGATGGCTGGACGACGGCTCGCTGGTCGCCGTCGAGGACATCGTCGAGGGACTGGCGTCCGCACCGGGTGCCCTGATCGGGTTGCTCGCGGGCTCCAACGTCGGCAAGCGCCTCGTGCGGGTCGCCGACTGAGCCGACGGTCCTGGGTCTACCGGCCCCCGGTGCGACGTGGCACGACGCTGGGCCGGTGGACGTAATCGGTCGGCAGCGTGATGGTGCGCGCTGCGCCCCCGCCCAGGCGCTCGACGAGAAGCTCGGCCGCGGTGCGTCCGAGGGCCCCGAGATCGCGGGTGATCACCGCGATCGGAGGGTCGTGAAGCTCGGCGAGAGGGAGGTCGTCACACGTCACGAGTGACACGTCGGTGCCGACCGAGATCCGGTGCCGACGCATCGACCTCAACGCACCGACGAGGAGCTGGTTGCCGCCGAGGATGATCGCCGTCGGAGGATCGTGTGCGGTGAGGAGGTCGTCAGCCGCCGCCTCGCCGTGGGCGATCGTCATCGAGCCGCCGACGACGACCGCGCCGTCACCGAGGTCGTGCGCAGCGGCGGCCTTCTCGAACGCTCGTTGCCGCTCGCGGGACGGCCGCATCGGGTTGCCGACGACCAGGGCGATCCGGTGGTGGCCGCACGAGACGAGATCGTCGACTGCGGCGCGCACGCCGACGGCATGGTCGGACCACACCGCGCTGGCGGCGAGGTCGGGCGGGAGACGCCGATCGATGACCACCCGTGGCACGTCGAGCGCCCGCAGCGCAGCCAGGGTGCGAGCGTGCCGTTCGCTGGCGAGCGACAGCAGCACGCCGTCGACCCGTCGCTGCTCGAAGATCCCCACGTTGTGGGCGTCCAGGTTCGGATCGCCCTCGGAGTTCGTGAGCAGTGTCGCATAGCCGTTCGCCGCCAGCACCCGTTCCGCTCCGAGGGCGATCTCGGCCATGAGCGGGTTGGAGATGTCGCCGACGATGAACCCGATCGAGCGAGTCGTGTCGGTGCGGAAGCTCCGTGCGATGAGGTTGGTGCGGTAACCGAGCCGGTCGGCTGCTTCCAGAACACGCTGGCGCAACTCCTCGCGCACATTGGGATGGCCGCTCAACACGCGGGACACCGACGAGATGGCGACTCCGGCTTCGCGGGCCACGTCGCGCACGGTCGTTCGCATCGCTCGTCGTCTCCTGGATCTCGGTGGGTGAATTCGGCGTACGGCTTGCGCCGGCGCGGTCGTGCACTGTACGGTCTTGGAAACGTATCCAAGAAACGTTTCCAAGGAGGACCGTTCGTGACCCGTTCGATCGCCGAGATTCGCGTCCATGCGATCTCCGTCCCGCTGTGCCGCTCGTACTGGATGTCGCTCGAGCCGTACACCCGGGCCGCCGAGGTGCTCGTCGAGGTCACGACGGACGACGGGCTCGTCGGCATCGGCCAGATTCACGGACGGCCTCAGGATCAGATCATCGGCCTCCTGCGGGACTGCGTCGGACCGATGTTGATCGGCTCCGACCCAGCGGCCACCGAGGCGATCTGGGAGCAGATCTTCCGCCTGACGTACAGCAGAGGGTCGGCCGTGTTCGCCGCCAGCGACGGCCAACCGCACTTCGGGGCCGGCGTCAAGCCCCAGTTGATGGCGGCCCTCGCCGGCGTCGACATCGCGTTGTGGGATCTCAAGGCCCAGGCCGCCGGGCAGCCGCTGTATCGGTACCTGGGAGGAACCGAGCCGTCGGTCGCCGCCTACGCAAGCGGCGGCTACTACGGCCCGGACGGCGAACCGGCCATCGATCTGCTCGTGGAGGAGATGACCGAGTACGCCGGCCAAGGGTACGACGCCGTGAAGATGAAGGTCGGAGGCGTCGCCTTGGACGACGACATCCGCCGGGTCGCGGCCGTCCGTGATGCGCTTCCGGACGTCGGGCTGATGCTCGACGCCAATTCCGCCTACGACGTGCCCGGTGGGATCGCCGCGGCCAAGGCGTTCGAGGCGTTCGACATCCGTTGGCTCGAGGAACCGGTCGCCTGGTTCGACCCGGTCCACGGGACGGCGCAGGTCGCAACGTCGACCACGATTCCCATCGCCAGTGGCGAGCAGGAGCTCCATCGGTGGTCCTGTCGCGACCTCGTCGAACACGGCGGCATCCGCATCCTCCAGTTCGACTGCACGCGCGCCGGCGGCGTGACCGACTGGTTGAAGGTGGCTGCACACGCCTCGGCCCACGGCGTGCTCATGGCCCCACACCACGATCCGCAGCTCCACGGGCATCTTCTCGCCGCGGCCCCCAACGGCCATGTCCAGGAGGTGTTCCCGAACAGCGACCGGGATCCGCTCTGGGCTCACCTCTTCAGCCGGCGCCCGCACGTGGAGAAGGGATGGCTCCAGCTGACGGAGCAGCCCGGGCTCGGTGTGGAGCTCGATCGTGACATCCTCGAGCGATTCTCCACCGCGCCGCCCGTCGTGATCGAGGCTGCAGGATGACCGTCTCGAAGACTCGCGTGCGTCACGTCGTGCTGTGCACGTCGGATCTCGACGCGGTCGAACGCCGGCTGACGGACCTTCTCGGGGTGGCCGTGACCCAGCGAGACGACTTCGCCGAGGAGTTCGGGCTCCGCAACGCCGTCCTCGCTGTCGGGGACACCTTCATCGAGGTGTGCGAGCCAGTCGTCGACTCGGCGCCAGCGGCTCGCTTCCTCCTCGCCCAGGGGGGCGACGCCGGCTACATGGTCTGCATCCAGGTCGATGATCTCCCGGCCGCTGCCGAGCGAGCCGCGGCAGCCGACGTGCGAACGGTGTACGCGTTCGATGACCGCTCGCTCAACGGCGCGTCGGCGTCGGCGCGTCATCTTCACCCAGGCGACACGGGCGGCACCTTCTTCACCCTGGAGCATCCCCAGCCGCCACAGGCCTGGCCGTACGCGGGTGAGGCGTGGCATCTCCACCGCCGCGAGCAGGTGGTGGGCGGCATCGTCGGCGTCGAGATCGCCGCTCGGAACGCGCGCCGGGTGGCCGAGCGAATCGCAGGTATCGCCGGAGTCGGCGTCGGACGCGATGGACACGTGGCGGTCGACGGCGCAACGATCCGCTTCACGGAGTCCGGTGGCGAATCGCCGGACCGCCTCACGGCGATCGATCTGGAAGCGACGGACCGTGAACGCGTCGGCGAGGTGTACGTCGTCGCCCGGACGAGGATCCAGCTGGTGTGACTCCGTCAACGATCGTCGTCGGATGCCGGTTCGAGCAACAGGCCGTACCGAACGAGCGCGCTGAGGTCCTCGGCGAGGTCGAAGAAGCTGCGGCCGGTCGCGCGCAGCACGTCGGGCCGAGCGAGACGTTCCAGCGCGGCGTCGATGATCTCGCCCACGACCAGCGGATCGACGGGACGGACGCGGCCGGTCGCCATGCCGGCGCGCAGCACGTCGGCGAGCATCGTGATCGCGAAGTGGTAGTGATCGCCGAACAGTCGGTGGGCTGCGGGGTGGGCTGCCACGTCGTCGGCGAACCGCAGCGACGTCGGCCGGAGACCCGAACGGATGAGGTAGGCGTCGATCTTGTCTCCCGGATCGTCGGCAGCCGCCATGTGCTCACGCGCGATCGCTCCCGTCCGCCGCAGGCGGCGGTCGATCACCAGCAGCACCAGGTCGTCCTTCGTCGGCGCCAGCTCGTAGAGCGTTCGGCGCGAGCAACGCAGGCGGCGCGCCAGCTCGCCGACCGTCAGGTGAGCGAAGCCCTCGGCGACGATGATCGCCTCGAGGTCGTCGAGAACCTCGCGCTGACGGGGCGTCAGCTGTTCGGAGGGCGGTCCGAGACGGGGCGGGGGTGGCTGATCGATCGGCGCAGTCATGGAGGTGGCACGCACATCGGCGCGTCCACTCATGGTACCAATATGGGTCAATCAGTACCGGGGCGATCGTGTGACGGGGCCTCGTCCCGGCGAGATCGGTCCGCTCGTCCCGGGGTGATCGGAAGAATCAGGAGGGCTCAGGATGGACGTTCGTGACATACGGCTGGCCGACCTCAGTCGGCTGATCCGGCGGCGCGAGCTGGCGGCGGCCGATCTGGTGGAACACGCGCTCCGGCGGCTCGAGGAGGTGAACTCCCAGGTGAACGCGTTCGTCGACTGGGACGGCGACCGAGCACTCGCCGAGGCGCGCACCATCGACGAGCGACTCGTACGCGGCGACCACGTCGGTCCGCTCGCCGGGATCCCGATCGGGGTGAAGGATCTCGAGGACGCTGCCGGGTTCCGCACGACCCACGGGTCGGCGCTGGAGGCCGACGCGCCCCCCGCCACGGCCGACAGCCTGCAGGTCGCCCGCCTCCGCGCCGCTGGGTGCGTCGTCATCGGAAAGACGAACGCGCCGGAGTACGGGCACAAGGCGGTGACGGACAACCGCGTGTTCGGCCCGACCCGAAACCCCTGGTCGCTCGACCACAGCGCCGGCGGGTCGTCGGGTGGCTCGGCGGCGGCGATCGCCAGTGGGATCGTCCCCCTCGCGACCGGGTCGGACGGCGGCGGATCGATCCGCATCCCGGCCGCCCTGTGCGGGCTCTCGGCGCTCAAGCCACAGCAGGGGCGTGTGCCGATCCCCGGCCCGGCGGCCCCCGGTACCGGGCTGATGACCGTGGATGGTCCGATGGCCTGCCGTGCGGCCGACGTGGCCTACGTCCTCGACACGGTCGCGGGTCCCCATCCGTGCGACCCGTTCTCCCTGCCACGCCAGGCGACGTCGTGGCACGACCACGTCGTCACAGCGCCTGCGCCGCCCCGGGTCGGATGGTCGCCCGACCTCGGGTTCGCCGAGGTCGACGCCGAGGTGATGAAGGTGTGCGAGTCTGCCGTCGCGGCGCTGGCCGCCGCAGGCTGTGACGTGATCGAGGTCGACGGCCCCTTCGCGGAGGACCCGTCGCTCGACTTCTTCCGCATCTGGACGGTGTCGCGTCGCAAGGTGCTCGGGCATCACGAGGGAACGCCCGAGTGGGATGAGATCGACCCGACCCTGAGAACCCTGATCACGTTGGGCAAGGACGTCACCGCGGTCGAGCACGCCCGGACGCTCGACGCCTGCTACCACGTCAACGCCTCGCTCGCCGAGGTCTTCGCCCGCGTCCCGATACTCCTCTGCCCTGTCAACGCGGGTCTGACCCCTCGCATCGGAGCCGACGGAACGGTCAACGGCACGCCGGACCCGTACTGGACCCGGTTCCCTGGCCTCTTCAACATGTCGCGCCACCCTGCCGGCACCGTGTGTGCCGGCTTCAGCGCCGAGGGCCTGCCGATCGGCATCCAGGTGGTCGCGCCCCACTTCGACGAAGCCGGGGCGCTCGCGACGATGGCGCACCTGGAGCGCGTCCTCGGCCTCGGATTGGTGGCCCCGCTGTGAGGGTGACGACCAGTGGTGGAGCCCTCCGTGGAACGCCGACGCGGCGCGCCGGCTGCTCCGGGGTCCATGCCTTCTACGGCGTTCCGTTCGCCGCCGCGCCCGTCGGAGCCGGCCGCTTCGCGAGCCCGGTCCCCCCGGCGCCGTGGTCCGGCGTCCGCGACGCCTCGGCCCTTGGGGTCGTTGTTCCCCAGAACCCGGTACCGGCGCCGCTCGATCGCGTCTTCCAGCCTCGCGGTGCGCAGGGCGGCGACTGCCTCAACCTCAATGTGTGGACGCCGGACGCGGGAGCGTCACTGCCGGTCCTGGTGTGGATTCACGGTGGCGGATTCCAGGTCGGCTCGGGCAACGAGGACCTCTACGACGGCTCTCGCTTCGCCCGTGACGGCGTCGTGTGCGTCACCATCAACTACCGCCTCGGCGCCGAGGGATTCCTCCACGTCGGCGACGACACGCCGGGCTCGGGGAACTACGGCACGCTCGATCAGATCGCGGCCCTGAGGTGGGTGTCGGACAACATCGCAGCGTTCGGCGGGGACCCGGCGCGGGTCACGATCGCCGGGGAGTCGTCGGGGGCGATGTCGGTCGCCGCCCTGCTCGCCGCTCCCGGTGCCCGCGGCCTCTTTCGGGGTGCGATCCTCCAGAGCGGCGCCGGGCACAACGGCCTCGCGGGATCGGCCGCAGCTCATGTGGCGGCCGAGGTCCGGCGACGGCTCGGAGTCGGTCAAGGCCTCGACGCCCTTCGCGCCGTACCGGTCGACCGTGTGCTCCAGGTGCAGGGCGAGGTGGCGGCGGAGGTGGCCACGTCGAGCGACCGCGAGCGCTGGGGGCCGGTGATCGATCGACCGTGGACGATCCCGTTCCAGCCGGTCGTCGGCGGCGACGTCGTTCCCGACCTGCCCATCGACGCGGTCCGCCGGGGACGCGTCGCCGACATCCCTCTCCTCGTCGGTTACTGCGCCGAGGAGTACCGCTTGCACCTCGGCGCCGCCAGCGAGTTCTTCACCGTCGACGAGGACGTCGTCGCGGCCCTGTACGGGGCGGTGTTCGGGGACCACGCCTCGGCGGCTCGCGCGCTGTACGCCGAGACGGCTGGCGCCGATCCGACGAGCCTCGTCGCGGCGATCCAGACCGACCGGCAGTATCGCGTGCCGGCGATCCGCCTCGCGGCCGCCCAGGCCGCGGTGGGCGGCCGGGCGTGGCTGTACCGACACGCTCGCCGGTCGAGCGCGTTCGGTGGAACGATCGGAGCGGGACACGCCACCGAGCTGCCGTACGTCTTCGACTTGCTCGACGACGACACCTCCGCCCTGCTCGCCGGTGTCGATGCTCCTCAGCAGCTCGCCGACGTGATGCACGCCGCCTGGGTGCGGTTCGTCTCTGACGGCGATCCCTCGGGACCGTCATTGACCTGGCCGATGGTCGACGCGACGTGTCCGACGATGGTGTTCGACGACTCGTCCGGAGTCGCGTACGCCCCCGACGCGGCAACGCTGCGGTGGTACGACGACCTCCCCGAGCGGCTGCTCGGGGTCTGAGCGGAGATGCAGGACATGGATCGAGCCGCACCAGACGCCGGATCGGCGCCGACCGTTCGACGTGTCTCGAGCGTCGAGGTCGGCGGGTCGGTGGCGCTGGTCGTCGCCGGGCAGGACACGCTCGGAACGGCAGGGACGTTCGACGTGACGTTTCCATACGACTCGACGGTGGTGGCCACTGTCGGCGCAGCCTCGGCTGCCCAGATGAACTCCGCCATCGCAGGCGCGGCGGCCGCGGCGGGGCCGCTGTCGGCCGCGGCGCCGTTCGAACGGGCCGACGTGCTGCGTGCCGTCGCCGAGGCCATCGAACGCGACGCCGTCGATCTCGCTGCCGGAGTGACGCTGGAGACGGGCAAGCCGATCACCGAGGCGGAGGTGGAAGTACGGCGCGCCGCCACGACGATGCGGCTCGCCGCAGAAGAGGCGACTCGGATCGGCGGGACGGTGGAGCCGATCGACGCCGTGGCGGGAGGTGAGGGGCGGTGGGCCGAGGCCCGCTGGTTCCCGCTCGGTCCGGTCGCCGCGATCACACCCTTCAACTCGCCGTTGAACCTGGTGGCCCACAAGATCGGCGCGGCGATCGCCGCCGGCAATCCGATCATCGTGAAGCCGGCCCCGGCGACACCGCTCAGCGCTCTCTCGCTCGGACGGCTCACCGTGGCCTCCCTCGACGACCACCGGCTACCGGCTGCTGCGGTCAGCGTGCTGCCGTGTGGCGACGACGTCGCGGATCGCCTCGTCACCGATCGCCGCATCAAGACGTTCCAGTTCACCGGCTCGACCGGCGTCGGGTGGCAGCTGGCGTCACGCGCGGTGCTCACCTCGAAGCGGCTGCTGCTCGAGCTCGGAGGCAACGGGGCGACGATCGTCCACCGCGACGCCGACGTCGCCCATGCCGCGGCGCGTTGTTCGATCGGTGGCTTCCTGCTCGCCGGGCAGGTGTGCGCCTCGGTCCAGCGCATCCTCGTGCACCGCGACGTGGCCGACACGTTTCTGTCGGCCCTCGTCGGCCAGGTCCGCACTCACGTGCTCGGCGACCCCCGCGACCGGCGCACCACACTCGGGCCGATGATCAACGCGGCGGCCGCGTCTCGTGCCGAGCGCTGGGTGGCGGACGCCGTCGCGGCGGGGGCGGAACTCCTGGTCGGTGGACCGGTTCGCGGAACGCTGTTCCCGGCGACCGTCCTCACGGGAACCGACACGACCATGCAGGTCGCGTGCGAGGAGGTGTTCGCCCCCGTCGTCACCGTCGAACGCTACGACGACTTCGACGAGGCGATCGCCGAGGCCGACCGGCCCGGATCCGGGCTTCAGGTCGGCCTGTTCACCAGCGATCTCACACTCGTGCGGCGCCTGTACTCGGCGGCGCACGTCGGCAGCGTGATCGTCAACGACGTCAACAGCTGGCGCGTCGATCCGATGCCGTTCGGCGGATGGGGGACCTCCGGATACGGCCGGGAGGGACTCCGTCGAGAGATCCGCCAGCAGATGGACGAGCGCCTGCTGGTCCAGACCATTCCACCACGGCCGGCAACGTCGGGCGCGGTCCCGACGAGAGGGGATCAGTCATGAATCATCGAGCGCATCCAGGATGGTCGGGGCCTTGCCACGTCGCCGTCGCCTCGGCCGTCTTGGCCGCCGCGGCGATGGCGGCCTCCGGTCACACCATCGCGTCGCCGCCCCCGGCGGTGAAGATCGGCTTCCACAACATGGAGGGTGGGGCCGTGTCGCTTCCAGAGTTGCGGCTGGGCTTCGAGGCAGCCGTGCAGTACGTGAACGACCAGCTCGGCGGCGTGGGCGGTCGGCCGATCGAGGTCGTCGTCTGCAACACCGATGGCTCGCCCGAGTCGTCGATCAACTGCGCCAACCGATTCGTCGAGGAATCGGTCGTGCTCGCCGTGCAGGGTGTCGACGCCGGTGCCGACGCGGCACTGCCGATCCTCACCGACGCCGGCATCGTCGAAACCGGCAAGAACGCGTTCGGGCCGCAACAGCAGATCGACATCGGCCATTCGTACTTCACGGGCGGCGCTCTCCAGGCCTTCGCAATCGCCGCGTTGAGCACGTTCAAGGACGAAGGCGCCGAGCGGGCCACGCTGTTCTTCAACGACATCCCCAGTTCCCACGACTTCGTCAGCGACGTCATCGAGCCGGTCGCCGAGAGCATCGGGGTCGACGTGAACGCGGTCTACTTCGCGCCCGGAGCGGCCGACTGGTCGGCGGTGGTCGCCGCGGCCCTCTCCGACGACCCACAGGCAGTGGGGTCCACCGGGCTGGCCGATCCCGACTGCATCGCCATGATCGACGCCCTCCGAGCCGCGGGGTACGACGGGCTCGTGTACGCCTCGCAGTGCACCGAATTCATCGAAACGCTCGGTCCGGAGGCGGCCGACGGCGTGCTCATGACCGCCGACCTGTTCGCCCCGTCTCTGGTCGGCGACATCGGCGGGCGAGCGGGCGACGAGTTGGCGATCTACCTCGAGGCGATGGCTGCTGCTGGAGTGGACGAGATCGTCACCAATGGTTTCAACGCCCAGGGGTGGTTCGGCGTCGGTATCGACGTGCACTCGATCCTGTCGACGATCGACGGTGACATCGACGCGGCGAGCGTGGCTGCGGCCTTCGCGTCGGCGAAGGTCGACCGCTTCATGGGTGGGTCGATCGACTGCACGACGCCGGCGTGGCCGGGTGAGACGGCCTGCAGTCGCGATGTGGTCGTGTACACGGTGAGTGAGGGAGCCATCACCCTGCACAGCGACGGCATGATCGACATCACGCCGTACCTGCCGGAGGGCTGACCACCGTGGTCACTCGGACGGGGATCTGAGGGCTCATGGATCAGGTGTTGCTCTTCGCGGCGATCGGGCTCGGCTCTGGTGTCCTCTACGCGGCGATCGCTCTCGGCATCGTTGTCGGCTATCAGGGCAGTGGCGTCGTGAACTTCGCCGCCGGGGCGATGGGCGCGTTCGCGGCGTACGAGTACGACGAGTTGCGCCGGACCGGTGACCTCGTGCTTCCCGTGGTCATCGTCCCCGAGCGCGTGTCGCTCGGGGACGCCGTCCCGACCATTCCAGCACTCGTGCTGGCGGTCGCTGTCGCCGCGCTCATCGGAGCACTCGCCCACGTCCTGGTGTTCGATCCGCTTCGCCGCGCCCCGGTGCTGGCGAAGGTCGTCGGCTCCGTGGGGCTGATGCTGACGATCCAGGCGCTCGTGGTACTCCACTTCTCGTCGAACGCGCGCAGGGTCGAGCCGATCGTGCCGGCCGAGGCAGTGCGGATCGCCGGCCAGGCGGTGCCGCGCGACCGCCTCTGGCTGGCCGCGGGGGTGCTGGCCGTCGCCGCGGTCTTGACGCTCCTCTTCCGGACTCGTATCGGCCTGGCGATCCGTGCCGGTGCGCACAGCGAGCACGCGGTCGGCCTCGCCGGGTACTCGCCGCGCCGCCTGGCGGCGACGGCCTGGATCGTGGCGTCGTCCGTGGTGGGCTTCCTGGCGGTACTCGTCAGCCCGACCACGATCCTCACGCCGTCGCAGTTCGGTCTGGCGGTGGTCCCCGCTCTCGCCGCGGCTCTGATCGGGCGGTTCAGCAGACTCTGGGTGACGGCGGTGGCCGGGCTGTCGATCGGTGCCGTGCAGTCGGTCCTGCAGTTCTGGACGACGCGTTCATGGTGGCCAGGGTGGGGGCGCAGCGGCGCGGTCGACGCCCTGCCGTTCCTGATCGTGGTCGCCGCACTGTTCGCCGTCGGGCACCGGGTCCCGTTGCGCGGTTCGGCTCCCGCCGATCCCCTCCCCGAGGTGCGTCGCCGCGGATCACGCCCGTTCGGTACGTTGCTCGCGGTGGCCATCACGGGCGCAGTCGGCCTGGTCGTGACGAGTGGCGGCTACCGCTTCGGTGTGGTGACGAGCATGATCTTCGCGGTCATCGCCCTGTCGCTGGTCGTGCTGACCGGACTCGTCGGTCAGATCTCGCTCGCCCAGGCCGCCTTCGCCGGCACCGGGGGCTTCGTGCTCGCCAAGGTCGGACCGTCTCTCCCCTTCCCGGTGGCGCCGTTGGCGGCCGCCCTCGCCGCAGGCGCGCTCGGTGCGGTCGTCGGGCTCCCGGCGCTGCGGATCCGGGGCGCCCAGCTCGCCGTCGTCACCTTGGCCATGGCCGTGGCCATCGAGCAGTTCGTGTTCCGCAACCCCTCGATCACGACGGCTCACGGCAACCGCGTCGACGGCCCGACGCTGCTCGGTCTCGACCTGTCCGTCCGATCGGGCACCAATGTGGCCCGTCTCCAGTTCGGCGTCATGGTTCTCGTGGTGCTGCTCGCCGCGTGCTGGCTCGTCGGGAATCTGACGCGTAGCGGGATCGGACGACGGTTCCTCGCCGTGCGTTCCAACGAACGAGCTGCGGCAGCCGCCGGGGTCGACGTCGCCCGGACCAAGGTGCTGGCGTTCAGCATCGCGTCGTTCCTCGCCGGACTCGGTGGCGCGCTCCTCGGGTACAGCCGCAACCAGTTGTCTGCCGACTCGTTCACCGCCACCGTCGGCATCTCGGTGCTGGCCTTCGCCTACCTCGGCGGCATCACGAGCGTCGGTGGCGCAGTCCTCGCCGGTCTGTTCGTTCCGCTCGGCGTCACGTTCGTGGTGCTCGACCGGTGGTTCGATCTCTCTGTCGAGACCTACTCACTGCTCGGTGGCATCGGCCTCGTGACGACGGCGATCTTCAATCCCGTCGGAATCGCCCAGGCGACCGCCGACGCCCTGCGCCGGGTGACGCGACATGGTCGCCCGGTCTCCGAAAGTCCGCTCGAGCCGGTCGTCGCGGTCCCCGCGATGTCGGCGTCGGCCGCCCGAGCGCTCCCGGTGCCGTCTCGACGTGAGGTCGGGTGCGTCGTCTTCGACGTCGCCTCGCTCAGCGTCACCTATGGCGGCGTCGTCGCCGTGGATCGTGTGGATCTCACCGTCCACGCCGGTGAGATCGTCGGCCTGATCGGTCCCAACGGCGCCGGCAAGACCACCTTCATCGATGCCGTCACCGGGTTCGTGCCCGCCGGCGGTGCCGTGAGGCTCCGCGGTCGGGACATCTCCGCCCTGCCGCCGCACCGCCGGGCGGCGGCCGGGCTCATCCGCACGTGGCAGTCCGTCGAGCTCTTCGACGACCTCGACGTGATCGAGAACCTGCAGGTCGCCGGCGAGCGAGCCGACTGGAAGCACCTCGCCCTCGGTGTGCTGTTCCCGCGCCGCCGATCAGAGGTGCGCCACGAGGATCGAGTCCTGGCCCAGCTGGGTCTGTCCCACGCCGCGACACGCCGGCCGCTCGAGCTGTCGCTCGGGCAGCAGAAGCTGGTCGGCGTGGCTCGCGCTCTCGCCGCCGATCCGGCGGTCCTGCTCCTCGACGAACCGGCGGCCGGGTTGGACACCGCGGAGAGCGCCGAACTGGGCGATCGTCTACGCGACATCGCCGCAACCGGGCCCGCCATCCTCCTCGTCGATCACGACATGAGCCTCGTTCTCGACGTGTGCGATCGCGTGTACGTGCTCGACTTCGGCAAGATGATCGCATCTGGTCCTCCGACCGAGATCCGCTCGTCTTCGCGGGTCGTCGAGGCATACCTCGGTGGTGGCGACGCCCGAGTGGCGGCGGTGGCCGGCTCGTGACCGACCCGGTGATCTCGGTGCGCGGACTCGTCGCCGGCTACGCAGGCGTCGCGGTCGTGCGCGGCCTCGACCTCACCGTCGGCGCCGGGGAGGTCGTCGCACTGCTCGGTCCGAACGGCGCCGGCAAGACGACGACGCTGATGACGATCGCCGGAGCGGTGCCCGCGATCGCCGGGGAGATCGACGTACTCGGTGAGCCGGCGGTCGGACGGCCGAGCCACGTGTTGGCGCGCCGGGGTCTGTCGCTGCTACCACAAGACCGCGGTCTCTTCCCCCAGCTCACGGTGGGGGACAATCTCCGCTTGCGCCATCGCCGTGGCAGCAAGGTCGCCATCGCCTCGGTCCTCGAGTTGTTCCCCGCGCTGCGAGGCCTGCTCACCCGTCGCGCCGGCCTGCTGTCGGGCGGTGAGCAGCAGATGCTCGCGCTCGCCGGCCAGATCGTCAGCGGGCCACGCGTCGTGCTGATCGACGAGTTGAGCATGGGTCTGGCGCCCGTCGTCGTCGACGCCATCCTCCCGATCGTGCGGCGTATCACTGACGAACTGGGTATCGGCGTCCTCCTGGTCGAGCAGCACGTCGCCGCGGCCCTCGAGATCGCCGATCGTGCGGTCGTTCTCGTCCGCGGTCGCGTGGTCTTGGACGGTGATGCCGGCCAGTTGGGGGACGACCGGTCACTGCTCGAGTCGGCGTACCTCTCGTAGGGTTCGACGCACTCAGCGGAAGTGGTCGGCGGCCTGCTGGACGCGCTGACGATAGTCCGCCCACCAGGCCGCGTCTTCGCCGGGCAGGTTGTCGTTCGGCGCGCGCAGGCCGGCCGTGCCGTCGATCAGCTCCCGCACGATGTCGGCGTGGCCGGCGTGACGGTGCGTCTCGACGGTCATGTGGACGAGGATCTGCTGGAGCGTGACCTCGCTGCGATCGCCCCACCACGGAACGTGACCGGGGGCGTCGAGTTCGAGGGCGGCGATCGTCGCGTCGGAATGCGCCCACACACGCCGGTACAGGCTGACGATGTCGTCGAGCGACTCGTCGACCGTCGCCCACATGTCGGCGTTGGGCTCGGCGTCGTCGTCGAACCAGGGCAGCGTTTCGCCCGACGGCCGCCCGAACGTGTCGCCGAGGTAGCCCGACTCGACGCTGGCGACGTGCTTGACGAGGCCGAGGAGGTTGGTCCCGGTGGGCACGACGGGCCGGCGAGCGTCGTACTCGCTCACCCCGTCGAGCTTGCTCAGCAGCGCGTCCCGGCCGGCCTGGAGGTACCGGCGCAGGACGTCTTTCTGTTGGTCGGTGCTCGACTGGTCGCCCATCACTCCAGCATGTCACCCACCACGGTTGATCAACGGGGCTCGAGGACGAAGATCGGGATGACGCGTTCGGTCTTGGTCTGGTAGTCGGCGTAGTCGGGGTAGGCCTCGACGGCCCGCTCCCACCACACGGCCCGTTCCGCTTCGTCGGTCACCAGACGGGCTCGGCGTGGGGTGGTGGTCGTCCCGTCCTGAAGGTCGATGTCCGGGTTGGCGAGCAGGTTGTAGTACCAGACCGGGTGCTGCGGTGCGCCGCCGAGGCTGGCGACGGCGGCGTACACGCCGTCGTGCTCGACCCGCATCAACGGCACCTTGCGGAGCTTGCCCGACTTGCCCCCGATCATCGACAGCAGCACGACGGCCCGTCCGCGGATGTCGACCGAGCCCGTGTCGCCGGTCTCGGCGATCTTGTCCACCTGCTGGCGGACCCAGTCGGTCGGGCTCGGTTCGTAGTCACCTGAGATACTCATCGGTCACACTCAACCACAGAGCTGCCTCCGTTGTTCCCCGAGTACCCTCCGCAACCGATGACGTGGGAGCTGCACAGCGCCAAGCGGCTGCCCGGCGGCCGCGGCGTCGACGGCGGCAGCGTGTGGCGATGGAACCGTACGGCGGTGATGGGCATCGTCAACGTCACGCCCGATTCCTTCAGCGACGGCGGCCGCTTCGCCGATGCGACCTCGGCGGTCGAGCACGCCGGGGAGATGGTCGCCGCCGGCGCGGCGATCGTGGACGTGGGCGGCGAGTCGACCCGGCCCGGCGCCGATCCGGTCGATCCCGAGGTCGAGCTCTCCCGGGTCCTGCCGGTGATCTCGGCGTTACGCGAGGAGTCACTGCCCGCGCTGATCAGCGTCGACACGCGCCACGCCGTGGTCGCCGAGGCGGCGACGGCCGCCGGCGCCCATCTCGTCAACGACGTGAGCGGCCTCGACGACCCCGACATGGCCGGGGTGTGCTCGCGTGCCGGAGTCCCCGTCGTCGTCGTGCATCACCGCGGGATCCCCGTGGCGCTCGGCGACGAGCCCGAGTACGGCGACGTCGTGGCCGAGGTGACCGCCTGGCTCTCCGATCGCATCGCCATGGCCCGGGCCGCCGGCATCCCCTCGGTGATCGCCGATCCCGGCATCGGATTCGGGAAGGGTCAGCGGCACAACCTCGCCATCCTCGCCGCCCTTCCTCTCGACGTGGACGGCCCGGTGCTCATCGGAGCATCCCGCAAGCGGTTCGTCGGTGCGATCACCGGGGCGGCGGCGGCAGCTGATCGCGACGTCGGCTCGGCGATCGTCCACGTCGAGGCGGCCCGCCGGGCCGCGGCCATCGTGCGCGTCCACGACGTGGTCACCCAGATCCAGGCCCTCCGCATGGCGGCCGCGCTGGACGCTGCGTTTGCCGCCGCCGGCGGGCGCCCGTCAAGCTGACCCGATGACCGACGTCGTCTCTGCCGATCACGACCGAATCGAGGCCGCCGTCCGTGAGCTCTTGGCCGCGATCGGTGAGGACCCGAGCCGCGACGGGCTGCTCGCCACCCCGGGTCGCGTGGCCCGCATGTATGCCGAGGTCACGGCCGGTATGCGCGAGGACCCGGCGATGCACCTCGAGACGACGTTCGAGGCCGACCACGACGAGATCGTCATCGTTCGCGACATCGCCTTCTCGTCGATGTGCGAGCACCATCTCCTGCCGTTCATCGGTCGCGCCCATCTCGGCTACATCCCCGGACCGACCGGGCGGGTGACCGGCCTGTCGAAGCTGGCCCGGCTCGTCGACGGCTTCGCCAGGCGACTTCAGGTACAGGAGCGTCTCACGACGCAGATCGCGACGGCGATGGAGGAGGCGTTGGCACCCACGGGTGTCATCGTGGTGCTCGAGGCCGAGCACCTGTGCATGTCGATCCGTGGCGTGCACAAGCCCGGTGCGCTCACGGTGACGTCGGCCGTCCGCGGCCTCTTCCGCGATGACGCCCGCTCCCGCGCCGAGGCGATGAGCCTGATCACGTCGCCCGCGACGCGCTAGCGGTCCGGTGGTCGTCGAGCCGATCGGTGATCAGCCGCACCGCTACCACCCCCGCACCACCGATCACGATCGCCAGGGCGATCCACCAACGCACGATGCCCTCGTCCGGCACGTCCAACCGGAAGTAGCGACGCAGCGGGCCGATCGCCGTGATGGCCGCGTAGGACGCCAACATCCCGCCGGCGAGGACGACCTTCCAGACCGCCAGGGGGCGGCTGGCGAGCACGAGGACCACCAGGGAGATCCCGAGCAGCGTGAGCGTCGACGCCGTGCGGGCCTGGTCGAGGGTGGTGCCGCTGCGGTCGAGCACGACGTCGTACAACGTGAACGAGGCGGTGCCGGCGACGATCCCGGCGGGGATCGCGAACAAGAGGACCCGGCGGAGCAGGCCGGGGCGGATCGGGTCGGTGTTGGCGGCGAGGGCGAGCACGAACCCGGGCACGCCGATGCTGAACGTGTCGATGAGCGTCTGCTGGCGCGGCAGGAACGGGAACGGTACGCCGCGGATCCCGACCAGCAGCGTGAGGGTGAGGGCGTACGCCGTCTTGGTGAGGAACAGGTTGGCGACGCGCTCGATGTTGTTGATCACTCGGCGGCCTTGAGCGAGGGCGACCGGCAGCGTGGAGAACTTGTTGTCGAGCAGCACGAGCTGGGCGACGGCGCGGCTGGCCGCCGATCCTGATCCCATGGCGATACCCGTGTCGGAGTCCTTGAGGGCGAGGACATCGTTGACGCCGTCGCCCGTCATCGCCACGGTGTGTCCCCGCGACTGCATCGCCTTCACCATGGCCCGCTTCTGGTGCGGACCGACGCGTCCGAAGACGGCGTGCTGCTCGAGGGCATCGGCGAGCTCCTCGTTGTCGGTCGGCAGCTCGCGGGCGTCGATCCAGTGGTCGGCACCGGGCACGCCGGCCCGCGCCGCGACGGCGGCGACCGTCCGCGGGTTGTCGCCCGAGATCACCTTCAACGTGACGCCCTGCTCGCCGAAGTAGGACAGGATCTCGTGGGCGTCGGGGCGGACGGTGTCCTCCAGCCGCACCACGCCGGCAGGCCGAACGTGACCGGGGAGGCGGTCGTCATCCCACTCGTCGCTCCGGGCCACGACGAGGACCCGCTTGCCCTCTTCCGCCGAGACGCTGACGAGCGCGTTGGTGCGGTCGACCAACCCGTCGGGATCTCCGTCACCGTCGAGGTCGACGCCGGCGAGCACCATCTCCGGCGCACCGAGATAGATCGATCCTTCACCGTCGACGCGGATGGCCGCCCATTTGCGGGCCGACGAGAACGGCACCGTGGCCGCCACGGTCCAGGGTGGCGCCCCGTCGTTGCCGGCGGCGATCGCCTGCAGCGTCGGGTTGGGATTGGGATCCGACGACACGAGGGTGGTGAGCGCCGACTGCAGCCACTCGCCGTCGACGTCGCCGACCGTCTCGGCGTCGGCGAAGGAGATCTCGCCAGTCGTGATCGTGCCCGTCTTGTCGAGGCACAGCGTGTCGACTCGGGCAAGCAGCTCGACCGACGCCAGCTCCTTGGCGAGCGCCTTGCGCCGCGCCAGCTCGAGCACTCCGACGATGAAGGCGATCGAGATCAGCAGGGCGAGACCGGCCGGCACCATCGACACGGCCGCGGCGACCATGTCCGTGACCGCGTCGCGCCAGTCGTCGTGAAGGTCGAGCTGGCGGATCAGCAGGAGGATCGCGACGGGCGGGATGATGACGATCTGCCAGCGCAGGACGCGGTCGACGTCGGCCCGCAGGCCGCTCGACGCCATCTGGAACCGGCGGGCCTCCTCGGCGAGCGAGCTGGCGTAGGAGGCCGCGCCGATCTTCGTCGCCCGCATGATGCCGCTGCCGGCGACGACGAAGCTGCCCGACAGTGCCTCGTCGCCCACCCCCTTCGTCACCGGGTCGGCCTCGCCGGTGAGCAGCGACTCGTCGAGCTCGAGCCCGGTGCTGTCGAGTACCTCGCCGTCGACGGGGACCTGGTCACCGGTCGACAGCAGCAGCAGGTCGTCGGCGACGATGTCGCCGAGGGCGATCTCGTGGTCGGTGCCGTCCCGGCGGACGTGGGCCTTCGGGGCGTTGAGCACGGCGAGCGCTTCGAGCGTGCGCCGAGCCCGGAGTTCCTGGAAGATCCCGATCGCGCTGTTGGAGACGATGACGCCGACGAACAGGCCGTCGGCGGGGCGACCCACCACGAGCAGCAGCACGAACAGTACGCCCACGATGGCGTTCACCCACGTGAAGACGTTTGCCCTGACGATCTCGCCGAGTGTCCGTACCGGCGCCTTCGGGACGGCGTTGACGCGCCCGTCGGCGACGCGAGCGGCGACCTCGGCGGACGTGAGTCCGGCGAACGTGGTGGCGGGGGAGGTGCTCATGCGAACCGGTGCGACAGGCGGCCGCGGACGCCGGGCTGGGTGACGAAGAGCGAGCCGCCCAGCTCGTGGTGCCCACCGGCGGCCTGGTCGGCGACGGGTCCCTCGGACGTGATGAAGAGGAGGTCGAGGTCGGCCCCGCCGAAGCAGCAGCTGGTGACGTTGGCCGTCGGGACCACGACCACGCGCTCCAGTTCGCCGTCGGGGTCGTAGCGCCTCACCTCGCCGGCCCCCCACACCGCGACCCACACGAACCCCTCGGCGTCGACGACGAGGCCGTCGGGTCCGATCGGCAGGTCGTACGACAGGAACGGCTCGGACTCGATGACGTCGCGGCCGGCATCGTCCAACCGGTAGCGGGTGACGAGCGTGGCCATCGAATCGGCGTAGTACAACGTCCGGCCGTCGTCGCTCCAGTCGAGGCCGTTCGACAGGGCGGCGCCCGGCACCACCGGGTGCCAACGCCAGCCGTCGCCGTCATCGGGCTCGAGCCGTGCCAGCAGACCGGCGCCCGGGCGCCGGTCGGCCGTGGTCGTGCCCGCCCACAGACGTCCGTGCCTGTCGACGCGGCCGTCGTTGAAGCGCACGTCGTCGGGCGCGCCGGGGGGAGGATCGGCCAACTGCGTGATCTGGCCGTCGGGAGCGACCTGGTACACGCCGCCGGTGGAGCCGACGACGAGCCCGTCGTCGGCGGCCAACCCGGCGAACCCGACGATGGTGCCGTCCGGCCCCAGGTCGTCGTAGCGGACCCTGAGCGACGCCGGATCGGCGGGATCGACGTCGAGAACGCGGGCGCCCAGGCAGTCGACGAACACGACTCGTCCGGAGCGTTCGTCCCACAGCGGACACTCGATGAGGTCGGCGACGTTGCGAAGGACGACGTCCGTCGTCGCGATCGGGGGGTTGGCCACGCCCGCAGGGTAACGATCGTCGACGTCCCCTGCCGTCTGTCTTCCACGCGGCCCCTCGGGCGAAACAGATAGATTGTCAAATCGCCGCCGCCGTCCGGGTGGCGCGTCCGCAGGAGGCAGTCATCGCCGACGGTCCGATCAGCCGTATCGAATGGGTCGAGGAGCAACTGCGCACGGCATTGCTCAACGGGGAGCTGGCACCGGGCGAGCGCTTGCTGACGGCGCAGCTCTCCGAGCGCTTCCAGGTGAGCCCCACGCCGCTGCGCGAAGCGCTCCATCGCTTCGCCGGAGAGGGCCTCGTCGAGTTCATCCCGCAGCGCGGCGCCCGGGTCGCCGAGCTGTCGGCGACGGACAGCCGCGAGCTCACCGAGCTGCGCGTGCTGCTCGAGCCGGCGTGCGTCGTCCATGCGCTCGAGCACCCGTCGGACACGTGGGTCGCGGCGGTGGCATCGTCGGCAGCCGACCTGACCGCCGCCCTCGGCGCGCGCCGCCACGTCGTCGCGGTCAGCGAGAACGCCTACCGCGCCTTCTACGCCACGCTCACCAGCACCTGCGACTCAGTCCGGCTGCGCCGCTACGCCACGTCCGTGCGTGATCAGCACGCCAGGTACCGGGCAGCGACGCTCGAGAGTCTCGACCGGGAGCATCTCGCCGACCTGATCGGTCGTCTGGCGGCGGCGGCGACGGGCGGGAAGGCCAAGCCGGCTGCGGCTGCTGTCCGAGCCGAGATCGAGTTGTTCGCCGAGGGGTATGCGCATCTGGAGGGGGGATGATGGCGGTGACGATCTCGCAGCGGCTCCGGGAGGTTGCCGCCGTCGCCGGCGACGCGACGTTCGTGGTCGACGTGGCGGGTGGGGGAGCGCACTGGAGCTACGCCGCTGTCGACTCGCTGGTCGATCGCACGGCGGCGGCGCTGGCCGGTCTGGGTGTCGGGTCGGGCTCGGCGGTGCACGTGCAGCTGGCGAACTCCATCGAGTTCGTGGCCTGCCTCTTCGCCGTCAACCGGCTCGGCGGGGTGCTCGTGCCCACCAGCCCGGCGTCCACGACCGACGACGTCGCCTACATCGCGTCGCACGCCGAGTGCGCTGTGAGCATCGTCGGTGATATCGGTGTGGACGTCGTGCTCGCCGCCCGCGAGATGGCTCCCGAGATCGTCCACGTGATCAGCGTCGGGGCGGCGACCGCGCCCGAGGGCGTCGGCCGCCTCGAGGATCTGCGCGACGCCGAGCCGGCCAGTGCCCCCGACCATGACGGGCGCGACGGCGACCTCGCCGCCGTGCTCTACACGTCCGGGACGACGGGCTGGCCCAAGGGCGTGATGCTCTCCAATCGCAATCTGCTGTTCTCCGGTGAAGCGGTCGCCGCCCACGTGCGGCTGCGCCCCGACGACCGGTGGCTCGTGTCGCTGCCGCTGTTCCACCTCAACGCTCTCGGCTACTCGCTGATGTCGGCCATCTCGTCGCAGGCCTCGGTCGCCCTGCTCGACCGGTTCGACCCGGGCTCGTGGGACGCCGCCGTCGATGCGACCGGTGCGACGCTCTCGAGCCTGTTCGCCGTCCATGCCCGCAGCCTCCTGTCGGTCGACCCACCCGCGCACGCCGCGCCGTCGACGCTGCGTTTGTTCCTGTTCGCCCAGCACCTCACGTCCGTCGAACGGGAGCAGATCGAAGCGCGCTTCGACGCTCCGGCGGTGCAGGTGTACGGCCTCACCGAGACGATCGCCCCGACGATCGCCGACGCTCCGTACGGGCCGCGCGACGCCGACGTGCTCGGCCGGGCGGCGCTGTGGGCCACGGTGAAGCTCGTCGATCGGGCCGGCCGTGACGTCGCGCCCGGCGTGGACGGCGAGCTGGTCGTCCAGGGGGAGCCGGGCCGGACGCTCATGGCGGGGTACTACCGCCGTCCCGAGGAGACGGCCCTCGTGCTCCGCGACGGGTGGCTGCGCACCGGCGATCGCATGGTGCAGGAGCCCGACGGCAGCTTCCGCTTCCTCGGACGAGCCGTGGAACTGATCAAGCCGGGCGTCGACAACGTGTCGGCGCCGGAGATCGAGCGGGTGCTCTACGAGCACGTGTCGGTGCTCGACGCGTCGGTCGTCGGGGCGGCCAATGCCGCCGGCGACGAGGAGATCGTCGCCTTCGTCGTGCTGCAGCCCGGCGACGACGCGACCCCTGACGAGTTGCTGGCCTGGGCCGCCGAGCGGCTCGCCGACTACAAGGTGCCCAAGCGTCTCGTCGTCATCGACGAGCTCCCCCGCAACACGCTCGGCAAAGTGCTCAAGCGGGACCTGCAGCGGCTGCTCGGCCCCGACGGCCAGAACTGAGCTGACTCCATGCGAGGAGTCCCGAGATAGTGCCTGGCACTATCTCGGGACCCGGCGGCGGCGTTGATGGTCAGCCGGTGAAGCCCTCGAGGCGGCCGATCTCGGCGAACACCTCGAGCACGTCGCGGCGGCGCGTCTCCGGGTCGAGCTCGTAGAACACCGAGAGCACGTTCTGGGCGATGCGGCCGTGCTCGGCCAGCAGGCCGAAGTCGCCGAGATCGATGTCCTGGATCGCCTCCTCGGCGCTCATGCCGGCCTCGAAGCGCTTGCGACTCTCCGTGTCGACGTACGTGAGGTAGTCACGCACGACCTGGATGCCGCCGGCGTCAGTCACGGGGCCGTGCCCGGGCACCACGAACTCGGGCTCGAGCGACAGCATGAAGTCGCACGCCGCCACCCAGTTGGAGAGTGGGCCGGCCCAGATGATCGGGGTACCGCCGATGAAGAGCAGGTCGCCGGCATACAACGTCTTGGTCGACGGGACCCACGCGACGGTGTCGCCATTGGTGTGGGCCGGCCCGAGCTCGTAGAGCACGACGTCGACGCCGCCGATCTGCAGATCGAGCTGTTTGTCGAACGTCCGCGTCGGCAGCGCCGGCGTGCAGTCGGTCCAGTCGAACGGGCCGAAGATCTCGCGTGCGAAGTCGCCCGTTGGTCCGGGCAGCTCGCGCAAGGCGACGAGGCGCTCCGGTCCGGCCTCGGGCATCTCGGCCGCGGCCTTGGCCGAGGCGATGATCTCGCGATCGGCGAGCAATTGGTTGCCGAACCAGTGGTCGCCGTTCGAGTGCGTGTTGAACACCGTGGAGATCGGCTTGGTCGACGTGATCGACGCCATGCCGTCGAGCATGTTGCGGGTGAGTGGCACGTCGAAGAGCGTGTCGACGAGGATCGACACGCCGTCGCCGGTGATGAGACCGGCGTTGCTCCAGCCCCAGCTGCCGTCGGGTTCGAGCCATGCGAAGCACCCGTCCCCGACCTCGTGGAGGCCCTTCTTGTAGATGGTGCCGGGGTGCAGGTGGGCGAGATGCTGGTCGGTCAGCACGTGGCCGTTGGTGTCGGGCCCGGCGGGCACACTGACGTGGGCGGCGTGGGCGGCGTGGTGGTCGGACATGGCTCCTCCTTGGCCCGGTTCGGGACCGGGCCGAGATAGACGGTGGGATCGGTGGGATGGTCGAGGTCGGTGGGGGGCGGACTGCTGTGGTCGGCGACGAGGTGGCACGCCGCCACCCGTCCCGGCGAACCGGCGACGGGACCGAGGGCGGGGCGCTCGGTCCGGCAGCGTTCGATGACGACCGGGCAGCGGGTGTGGAAGGCGCAGCCGGTGGGCGGGTCGCTCGGGTCAGGAAGGTCGCCGGACAGGGCGATGCGCTCGCGCCGCGCCGTACGCACCTGAGGGATCGCCGACAGCAGGGCCTGGGTGTAGGGGTGCCGCGGATCGTCGTAGATCTCGGCGGCGGGCCCGGTCTCGACGATGCGGCCGAGATACATCACGGCGATGCGGTCGCTGACGTGGCGGACGACTCCGAGGTCGTGCGAGATGAACAGGTAGCTGAGCCCGAGGCGGTCCTGCAGGTCCTCGAGCGTGACGAGGATCGCTGCCTGGGTGGACACGTCGAGCGCTGACACCGCCTCGTCGCAGATCAACACCTTGGGCTCGAGGGCGAGCGCCCGGGCGATGGCGATGCGCTGACGCTGCCCGCCCGAGAACTCGTAGGGATATCGGCGGACGTGGTCGGCCCGCAGCCCGACGAGCTCGAGCAGCTCCACCGCCCGCTCCTCGCGATCGCCGCGGGCGACGAGGCGCTGGGCCCGCAGCCCCTCGGTGACGATGTTGCCGACGATCCACGACGGATCGAGTGACGCGAACGGATCCTGGAAGACCACCTGCACGTCGCGCCGGGCCTGCCTCAGCTGCCTGCCGCGCAGCGCACCGAGGTCGCGGCCGGCGAGCTGAACGGTCCCGGCATCGGCGGAGATGAGCTGGGCGACCAGCCGGCCCACCGTCGACTTGCCCGAGCCCGACTCGCCGACCAGACCGAGGGTCTCACCCGCACCGACCGCGAGCGAGACGTCGGCGACGGCTGCGACCCGCCGGGTCGGGCGACCGAGCACGTCCCGGCGGGCGATGAACGACTTGACCAGGCCGGAGGCCTCGAGGGTGACGGTCATCGCACCGCCCCGTCCGTGACGAGCGGCGAGGCGGCCTCCTCGCGGACGAGTTCGCCGATGCGGACACATCGGGCGAGGCGCCCGGGTCCGGCCGGACCGAGGACGACGGCGTCGGTGTCGCAACGACCGGGCTGCGCGTGCGGGCACCGCGGGTGGAATCGACATCCCGCCGGCATCTGACCCGCCGGCGGCACGAAACCCGGGATCGGGCGCAGGCGCTCGCCGATGTGCTCGGACGGCAGGCAGTCGAGCAGGCCGTGGGTGTAGGGGTGCGCCGGATCGTCGAACAGCTCGCGCGTGGGCGCCGACTCGACCACCTGCCCGGCGTACATGACGACGACCCGGTCGCACATCTCCGACACCACACCGAGGTCGTGGGTGACGAAGACGACGGCCATGCCGAGGCGCGACTGGAGGTCGCGCAGGAGATCGAGCACCTGCGCCTGGATGGTCACGTCCAGCGCCGTGGTCGGCTCGTCGGCGATCAGCAGCGACGGCCCGCACGAGAGGGCCATGGCGATCATCACCCGCTGGCGCATGCCTCCCGAGAACGTGTGCGGGTAGTCGCCTGCCCGCGCCCGCGCGCCGGGGATGCCGACGAGGTCGAGCACCTCGACCGCTCGCTCCCAGGCCGCTCGTTTCGTGCCGCCGCAATGGCGGCGGTAGGTCGAGGCGATCTGCTCGCCGACCTTGAACGCCGGGTCGAGGCTGGTCATCGGCTCCTGGAACACCATCGCCATCCGGTCACCGCGCACCGATTGCATCTCGTGCTCGGTCAGGGTGAGGAGGTCGCGGCCCTCGAAGACGATCCGGCCGGCGGTGATGCGGCCGGGCGGCGACGGGATCAGCCGCATGATGGCGAGCGAGGTCACCGACTTGCCGCACCCCGACTCGCCGACGAGTCCGACGATCTCGCCCGGCTCGACGTGAAACGACACGTCTTCGACGACGGGGACGACGCCGTACTCGGTGGCGAAGCGAACCTCGAGGTGCTCGACCGACAACAGCGGCGACCGCCCGACGGTGACGCTGTCGGCGGTGGGAGGGGTGGTCCGGGCGTCGTCGGCACTCATCCGCGCCGCACCTCCGTGCCGAGCGAGTCGCGGATGCCGTCGCCGATCACGTTGAAGGCGAGGACGGTGACGAGGATCATCACGCCCGGCACGACGACGAGATGCGGGCTCTGCTCGAAGAAGCGTGTCGAGCGACCCAGCATCGAACCCCACGACGCATCGGGGGGCTGCACGCCGAGGCCGAGGAAGCTGATGCTGGCCTCGAAGAGGATGGCGAAGCCCATCGAGAGCGACACCTGGACGATCAGCGGCGAGAGCACGTTGGGCAGCACGTGGCCGGTGACGATGCGCCACGGCCCCGCCCCGACGCTGCACGCCGCCTCGACGAACGTCTCCTCGCGGACCGACAGCGCGGCCGACCGCGTGATGCGGAACAGGCGTGGGGCGTACACGATGCCGATCGCGATCATCGCGCTGGTGAGGTTGGGCTCGAGCACGCCGACGATGGCCAGGGCGAGAAGCAGGGCGGGGATCGACATCATCGCGTCGGCGATGCGGCCGAGCACGTTGTCGATCACGCCCCGGGCGTAGCCGGCGACGAGGCCGGTCGGCACGCCGAGCACCACGCCGACGGCGGTGGCCTGGACGGCGGCGATCAGCGAGACCCTGGAGGCGAACAGCAGCCGGGACAGCACATCGCGACCGAGGTCGTCCGTGCCCAGCCAGTGATCGCCGTTGAAGGCCTGCAGCCGGTCGGTCAAGGACTGCGCGTCGGGGTCGTACGGGGCCAGGAGGGGAGCGGCGACGGCGCACACCACGATGACCAGCAGGACGACGCTGGCGGTCATCGCGGCGCGATCGTGCCGGAATCGGCGGACGAACCGCCGCGCCGGGCTCTCGCCGCGCGCCGGCGTGGCCGCGATGGCGACCGCCGTCACGATTCTCGAACCTTGGGGTTGAGCAGGCCGTACGACACATCGACGACGAGGTTCGTGAGCACGACCACGACGGTGATCGTGAGGACGACCCCCTGGATCATCGGCACGTCGCGCTTGAAGACGCTGTCGACGGCGAGCTGGCCGACGCCCTGCATGTTGAAGATCTGTTCGATGATCGTCGACAGGCCGAAGAGGCGGGCGACCTGGAGGCCGGCGACCGTGACCACGGGCATCGCCGCGTTCTTCAAGGCGTACCGGCCGACGACGGCTCGTTCGGGCATGCCCCGGGCGCGGTGGGTCCGCACGTAGTCGCGCTCGAGGACGTCGACCATGCTGGCGCGCATCTGGCGGGCGATCTCGGCCGCGGCGGCCAACGCCAGCGTGACCGCCGGCAGGGTGATGTGGTGCAGCCAACCGAGCGGCGATTCGGTCAGTCCGACGTAGTCGCCGGCCGGGAAGAGGTCGAGCTTCATGGCGAAGAAGGTGACGAGGACGAGACCGAGCCAGAAGTTGGGAACGGCCACGCCCACCGACGTGCCCACGGTCAGCAGCCGGTCGAGCCACCGGCCGCGGTGGGTGGCGGCGACCACGCCCGCCGTCATACCGAGGATGGTCGCCAGCACGAACGAGCAGGCGACCAGCGACAGCGTGACGGGCAGGCGGTCGGTGATCGCGTCGGTCACCTGGTAGCTCGTGAACAGCGAGGTGCCCAGATCACCCCGGACGACCCCGCCCAACCAGCGGCCGTACCGCTCGTAGGCGGGGTCGTTCAGGCCCAACTCCTCACGCACCGCGGCGAGCTGCTCGGGGGTGGCCGAGTCGCCCACCAGCGACTGGGCCGGATCCCCCGGAATGAGCAGCAGGAGACCCCACACGACCACCGTGACGATGAACAGGAGTGGGATCAGCGCGGCGAGCCGGCGCAGGGTCAGTCGGAGCATCCGTCACGACCCCGCCAGGGTCACCCCACGAAAATCGACCGATCCGCTCAGCGTGGGTGTGAAGTTGCCCACGGCATCGGTGAGGACGAAGACGCCCTGCGGGCTGCAGATCGGGATGTGGAAGTAATCGGCGGCCGCGGCCGCGGACAGCTCCTGGTAGATCGGGGCCCGCTCCTCCTGGGCCACGATTGACAGGCCCTCGAGGGCCAGGGCGTCGACATCGGCGTTGCTGTAGTGGCCGGGGTTCAGCGCGGCTTGGGCGGCGAAGATCGACGCGACCGTCTTGGCTGGGTCGACGCTGCCCGGGTACTGGGTGAAGTACATGTCGGCGTCGCCGGTGCTGAACCGGGACAGCAGCTCGGTGGGCTCGAGGGCCGTCACCTCGAGGTCGATGCCGATCTCGCCGAGCATCGCCTGGAGCGCCTCGAGCTGGGCCACGTAGAACGGCACGTTGACCACGACGGCGCTCAGCGCGAGTCCGTCGCCGTACCCGGCCTCTTCGAGCAGGGCACGGGCGGCCTCCACGTCGAAGCTGTCGGTCACCACGTCCGGGCTGGCCGCCCAGTAGCTCGACGGGAAGATCTGGTTCGTCGGCGTGCAGAGCCCGGCGTGGAGGGCGTCGGCGAGACCCTGCCGATCGATCGCCATGCTGATCGCCTGGCGCACCTCGAGCGTGTCGAGCCCCGGGCTCGCCATGTTCAGGAACAGCAGGAACGCTCCGGCCGATTCACGGGTCTGCACGGTGAGCCCGGCGTCCTCGGCGGCTGACAACTGATCGGGGTTGAGCGTCGTCCCGTCGGCCTGGCCGTCGGCGACGGCCCGCAGCCGGGCGTCGGGGTCGAGCTGCATCGTGATCTCGACCCCACCGAGCGTCTGCATCTCCGGGTTCCAGTAGTCGGGGAAGCGCTCGAAGCTGATCACCGAGCCGGGCACGTGCTCGACCACCTGGTAGGGGCCGGCGCCGACCGGCATCAGGTCGATGTCGGGATTGTCGAACGCGGCGGGGCTGATCATCATCCCGGCCCGGTCGGACAGCAGGGCGGGAAGTGACGAGCCCGGCGACGACAGATGGAGCTCGACGGTGTGCTCGTCGACCACGACGACCTCCTCGATGGAGGCCAGGTCGGGCTTGACGGCCGACGTCTCCAGCGTCTGGCCACGTTCGATGTTGGCCTTCACGGCCTCGGCGTTGAACGGCTCGCCGTCGTGGAACACGACGCCTTGACGCAGCACCAGGCGGAGCACGGTGTCGTTCTCGGCGAACTCCCACGACTCGGCGAGCATCGGGATGACCTCGCCCTCGGGCGTGAGCTCGGTGAGGCGGTCGTACGCCGGGTACAGGTAGATGTTGGCGAACTGGTTGAAGGCCTGCTGCGGGTCGTAGTTGCTCCCGCCCGGCGTTCCCCACTGGTAGCGGATGACGGCGTCGGATGACGCCGCCGGTGGACTGGTGGCCCCGGCAGTGCCGAACCCCGTCGCGGCGACGGCGGCGGCTACGGCCGCGATCAGACAGCGAACACGTCGTGTGCGCATGGCAATTCCCCCTTGTCGAATGCGTTGCCCTGTGTCAATGTACATTCGACAATCTATAGATTTCAAGACCCTGTCTCGGACGGCAGTCCACACGAGGGTCGGGACTGAGCATGTTGGAACGACACGAGCCGGACCGGGATCCGGCCATGGGGGATCGCCGATGACGCCGAGAGCGCCCGCCGTACCGGGCTTCGCCGAGCTGTGGCAGCTCGCCGTCGACGAGTGCGGCCGTCGCCCGTTCTTGATCTTCGAGGACGTCGACGGCGCGGTGAGCGACTTCACCTACGGCGACATGGACCGGCTCGTGCGCCGGGTCGCGGGAGGGCTGACGGCCCGAGGCGTCGGCGCCGGTGATGCCGTGCATCTGGTGCTGCCCAACACCGTGGCGTTCGTCGCCGTGTGGCTCGCCTGCTCGGCGCTCGGTGCCTGGATCGTCCCGAGCGATCCGCGCGCCGGCGTCGCCGAGTTGGCGGAGCACCTGCGCCGCACGACTCCACGAGTCGCCGTCACGACGCCAAGGCGCGAGGCCGACCTCCTCGCCGCGTGCGACCTGGCGCCGGGCGTGACGACCGAGGTCGTCGCCGTCGACGAGCGCGATGTCACCCTCGGCCGGCTCGCCACTGCCGAGCCGGTCTCGGTGCCGGCAACGGTCGATCCGATGACCCGGCTCGCCGTGATGTTCACCTCGGGGACCACGTCGGCGCCGAAGGGTGTCGTGCTCACCCAGGCCAACTACGCCTACGCCGGACTGGTCATGGCCGCCTCGTCGTCGCTCACGCGCTTCGACCGGCAACTCGTGGTGCTGCCGCTGTTCCATGCCAACGCGCAGTACTACTCGTTCGCCGCGGCGATCGCGGCCGGGGCCAGCGTGGCGCTCATCGGCGCCTTCTCGGCGTCACGGTTCGTCGAGCAGGCGCGACGGCACGAGGTCACCCACGCATCGCTCTTCGCCGCGCCGATCCGCATGATCCTCGCCCGGACGCCTGAGGACACGGCGCCACTGAAGCTGCGCAACGCGTGGTTCGCCCAGAACCTGTCGGCCGACCAATACGCCAGGACGGCCGAGCTGCTCGGCTGCACGCCTCGACAGATCTACGGCATGACCGAGACGGTGCCCGCCGTCCTGTCCAATCCGCTGGTCGGCGCCGTGCCGTCGGCGATCGGTCGACCCACGCTCGGCTGCGCCGTCCGGGTCGTCGGACCGTCGCGGACAGCCGTCGCCCTCGACGAGGAGGGGGCTATCCACGTCGGCGGCGTCCCCGGCGTCACCGTCTTCGCCGAGTACCTCGACGACCCCGACACCACCGCCGCGGCGATCGTCGAGGAGACCGCCGACGGGTTCGTCTGGTTCGACACAGGTGACCGGGCCACCGTGGACGGCCGCGGCATGTTCCACTTCGCCGGCCGTCGCAGCGACGTCTTGAAGGTCGCCGGCGAGAACGTGTCGGTGGTCGAGGTGGAGCACGTCCTCGCGGAGCATCCGGCGGTCGGCGATGTGGCCGTGGTCGGACGCCCCGACCCGATGCGTGACGAGGTGCCGGTGGCCTACGTCGTGGCCGCGGAGGGCGCGCCGAAGCCGGCCGAGCTCGACGACGAGCTCCGCGCGTGGGTCGCCGAGCGCCTCGCCCCGTCCAAGCGCCCCGCGGCGTACCACTTCGTCGACGACCTGCCGCGCACGTCGGTGGGCAAGATCCGCAAGTTCCTCCTCGGCGCCGAACCCACGGCTGCCGCCGACGGGGACGAGCTCGACGCCGACGATCCGGGCCACGACTCGAACACCACTCCGAGCCACGCCTCGAACAGCAACTCGAAGAGCAACTCGACCGACAACTCGAACCACGACCACAATCAGCAAGGGAGCGAATCATGCGATGGGTGATGTACCGATCCGGTGACGGAGACGAGCGAGCCGGGCTCGTCCTCGACGGGGCCGTCCACGGGCTCGCCGCCGGAAGCCGGGTGATCGACCTGCTCGGCGACGACGGCGAGAAGATGGACGCCGCGGCCCAGCAGGCCAGAGAGCGGCCGACGGACGTCGTGCCGTTCGACGAGGCGGCGCTCGGCCCGCCGATCCGTCCCGGCCAGATCCGTGACTGCCTCACGTTCCTCGACCACCTCCGCAACGCCCGCTCGGCGATCGGCGGCGAGATCGACCCCGCGTGGGAGGAGATCCCGGCGTTCTACTTCTCCAACACCACCGGGGTGATCGGGCCGCGCGAGAAGGTGGCGATCTCGCCCGGCTCCGAGCAGTTCGACTACGAGCTGGAGGTCGGCGCGGTGATCGGCCGCGAGGGTGGCGACCTCCATCCCGACGAGGCGGCGTCCCACATCGCCGGGTTCACGATCTTCTGCGACTGGAGCGCTCGCGATCTCCAGTTCCACGAGATGCGACTCAGCCTCGGACCCTCGAAGGGCAAGGACGGAGCCAACACGCTCGGCCCGATGCTGGTGACCACCGACGAGCTCGAACCGTTCAAGTCGGGCCCGTCGTACCACCTCGAGATGACCGGGTACGTCAACGGCGAGAAGGTGAGCCACGGCTTCATGGACCAGATGGACTGGTCGTGGGGCGAGGTGCTCTCGTACGCGTCGCGAGGCACGCGCCTGTTGCCCGGCGAGGTGATCGGCTCGGGCACCGTGCCCACCGGGTGCCTCGTCGAGCACTTCGCCGTCGACGGCCCCGACAAGTTCCGCGGCTGGCTGCAGCCGGGCGACGTGGTGCGTCTCGAGGTGCAGGAGCTCGGCTTCATCGAGCACGAGATCCTGCCGTCGAAGCCGGTGCACCGTCTCCGCACCGGCTTCTGAGCGAGCCTCCGACCGCGGGCGGTAACAGATGGTGCCTGGCCCCATCTGTTACCGCCGCTGTGATGCCGACGCACGGGAATATCTCGGAGTCAGCGGACGTCGAAGACGGGTGTGAAACTTCCCGACGCTGCGCGTGACCTCATCGGTGCCGGTGCCAACGCAACCCTCGTCACGCTCAACGAGGACGGCAGTCCTCAAGTGAGCCTGGTCTGGGTCGCCCTCCGATCGGACGGCGACGATGATGAGCTGGTCTGCGGCCACTTCGGCGAGCACCGGAAGGTGCGAAACGTCCGTCGCGATGGTCGGGTCGCGCTGACCGTCGTGTCGGCCGAAAACGACGGGCTGATGCAGCACTACCTGTCGGTCGCCGGAACGGCGCGCATCGAGGAAGGTGGAGCGCCCGAGTTACTCGCCGAGCTGGCAGCGACCCTCGCCCCGGACTCGGGATTTCCGCCGGCGGACGCTCCGCCCGGATGGCTGACACGTATTCGCGTCGATCGGATCGGTGGCATCGGGCCCTGGTTCGACTGACGCCGGGCCACGGCTTCGGGTAACAGATGGTGCCTGGCACCATCTGTTACCCGCCACCTCGTTCAGCCGAGTTCGTTGCGGTAGTCCTCCTGCCGCTTGCCGCCCGACTCGTCGGGGGCCGGCAGGTTCTTCTGTTGGCAGTAGATCGCGCTCAGCGTCGGCACGGTGTCGGGGTCGGTCCACGTCGCCGGGTCGAACACCGCGCTGCGGAGCAGGGCTCGCGAGCAGTGGCCGTACACCTCGTCGATCTCGACGAGCACGCCCAGCTTGGGAGTCCGGCCGCGGATCGTCATGGCGGCGAGGAACTCCTCGTCCCTGGTGATCGTCGCGCGGCCGTTGACGCGGACGAGCTCGTCGACGGGCGGGACGAGGAAGGCGAGGCCCACCGAGGGACGCGACACGATGTTGCGGAAGGAGTCGAGGCGCCGGTTGCCGGCGCGGTCGGCGAAGAAGATGGTGCGCTCGTCGAGGATCCTCACCTGGCCGGCGGGGTCGCCCCGCGGCGAGACGTCGGTGGAGCCGTCCTCGTTGGACGTGGCGAGGAAGAACAGCGGCGACATCGTGATGAAGTCGGCGAGCAGAGGCGTGAGCTGCGTCGTGTGCTTCTCGAGGATCAGCGGGTGGGGCACGCCGTTGAGCTCGTGCAGCTCGTCGACGGTGGTGACCCGGTTGGCGAACAGCCGCTCTCTGGTGGCCGGATCGATGGCGGTGAGGCGCTCTGCGACGTCCATGGCAATGGTCTATCGCACGACGAGCGATCGCAGGTACACGTCGTCGGCTTCGATGGCGGCGGCGAGCCGGTCGAGCATCGCCTGGCGAAGACGGAGCTTGGATTCGGTGTGGGCCCGCCGGGAGAGGCCGGCGAAGGCGGCCGCCCGCTCTGCGGCGGCGTCGGCCAGTGATCCGGCCGGCACGGTGGTGTCGAGGAACCCGGCGGCGACCGCGCCGTCACCCGTGAACACGTCGGCGAGGAGGATGGCGCGGTTGTAGCCCGCCGGAGTCAAACGCTGGAGACAGATCTCGATGGCCGCTCGCGGCATCGTCATGCCGATCGCCACCTCGTTGGCGCTGATCCGGTGACCGCTGTCGGCGACGCCGAGGCGGTAGTCGCCGGCCAGCAGGAGGAAGGAACCCATCGCCATCGCGTGGCCGCTGCAGGCCACCACCACCGGCGCCGGGAACGACAGCAGCCGGAGGGCGAGCTCCATGCCGCCGCGCACCAGCGATGCCGTGCCCTCCCCACCTGCGCGGATGATGTCGAGATCGAAGCCGGCCGAGAAGATCCCGTCCCGCCCGGTCAGCACCACCACGGCCTCCGCCGCCTCGGCCTCGTCGAGCGCGGCGTGGATCGCGCTCAGCGTCTCGGGTCGCAGGGCGTTGGCCTTGCCGTCGTCGAGGGTGATGGTCGCCGTGCCGTCGGCGATCGTGCTGGACACACTGGAGGACATGGCGCGAGCGTACGGACCGACGCATCAGTGGCTCGAATGCGGGTCGGCGGGCCGGGCGGTCAGTCGGCGCGCTGAGTGGCGGCGGCGCCTGCGGCGACCAGCATGAGGGCGGCGGCGACGACGAACGTCACCGCCATCGCCGAGCCGCTGTCGCCGGCCGTGGGCCCGGACCGGGCGGCGAGGTAGACGCTGCCGACGGCCGCCACCCCGATGGCGAAGGCGAGCTGGTTGAGCGTGGTGAACATGCCGCTGGCGTCGGCAGCGCGCGCTCGCGGCACCGTGGCCACCGTCCGGCTGACGACCGGGCTGTAGCCGCACCCGAATCCGCCACCGACGACGGCGAAGGCGAGCCCCGTCGTCGCCATGTTCCAGTGGCCCTCGCGGGCGAGCCAGGCCGCGACGAGGAACCCGGCGGCGGTCACGACGAGCCCGGCGACGGGTGCCGCCCGCCGAGCGGCCGCCGACAGGCGCGGCACGGCGAGGCTGCTGATGGCGAAGGCCACGGCGAACGTGACGAGGGAGAGCCCGGACCTGATGGGGGAGAAGCCGAGACCGCGTTGCAGGTGCAACGTGATGGCGAACAGCATCCCCCCGTAGGCCGCCATCTGGGCCACGACCGAGCCGAAGCCGAGGGCCACCGCCGGCCGGCGCAGCAGCGCCAGATCGATGAGGGCGTCACCGGTGACGGCCTGGCGGACGCTCACGTGACGGGCGAACAGCGCGCCGAGGGGCACGGCAGCGGCGAGCAGGACCCACAAGCCCCACGAGAAGCCGGTCTCGCGGCCGACGACCAGCGGCACGATGATCGCCGCCACCGTGGCGGCGAGCAGTCCGACGCCCGTGATGTCGAGACGGCGCCGGGTGAGCTCGTCGGTCTCGGGGACGCACCGGGGCACGACCGACAGCACCGCCACGCCGATCGGCACGTTGACGAGGAACACCGTCCGCCACGACCAGCCGAACAGATCGGCGTCGACGAGCACGCCGCCGAGCACCTGGCCGGCCACGACCGCGCCGGAGATCACGCTGGCGTACAGGGCGAAGGCCATCGGCTGCCGCTCGCTGGGCAGCCGGCGTTGCACGATCGTGAGCACCTGCGGTGCCATCATCGCCGCCGCGGCACCCTGCAGCACGCGGGCGACGACGAGCAGCTCGACCCCCGGAACGACCCCGCACACGAGCGACGTCGCCGTGAACACCGCCAGCCCGGTGGTGAACATCCGCCGGTGGCCGCGATCGTCGCCCAGCCGCGCACCGGTGATCAGCAGGGCGGCGTAGGCCACGGTGTAACCCGACACGACGAACTGCAGGGCGGCTTCGGACGCATCGAGCTCGTCGCCGATGCGCGGCACGGCGACGTTGACGATCGACACGTCGAGGCTGGCCATGAACGTGCCGGTGAGCAGCACGGTGAGCATGAGCGCCGGGCTCCGGTTGTCCGGCGCGAGTGTGGCCGGGGGCGAGTCCGGCGTTGCGGCCGCGGGGTACGTGGAGGTCACGCCTCCAGCGTGGGCCGGCCCGTGCGTGGTGTCGATGACGTCCGACGTCAACCCGCGGTCGGCACCCCCGGGTCGACGCGCCCGGCTCACACCGGTGGCACCACCCGTTCGATGGCCGCGGCGACCTCCGTTGCGTAGCGGACGTGGGGAAAGTGCCCGGCGCCGGCGACGACGATCAGCCGGCTCTCCGGGAGAACCCGGGCGACGTAGTCGACGCCCGGGCGAAAGCGTTCGTCCCGCTCGCCGAGGATCTGCAGAAGCGGGGGCCGGAGCTCGGCCAGGTGGTCGATCACCCAGCTGTCGTGCTGATGGCACAACCCAGCGGCGCCCGGCGCCGTGTCGGTCCCCGACGCCACCCCGTCGACGTAGTCGTTCCACCGCTGGCGGGCCGCCGCATCGCGGTAACCAGGGCCGGACGCGATGAGCACCAGGGCACGGACGCACTCGGGGTGACGCAGGGCGACGGTGAGCGACAGGAAACCCCCGAGCGAATGACCCACGAGAACGGCCGGATCGCCGGCTGCGTCGACGACCCTACGGAGGTCGGCCACACCGTCGTCGGGGTGGTAACGATCGGCCGGGCTGCTGCACCCGTGGCCGCGCAGATCCCAGCGGACGACGAGATGACGTTCGGCGAGCAGGGGGACGAGCGAGTCCCACGTCGCCGACGTGTCACCGAAGCCATGCGTCAACACGATCGGCGGCCTCGCGTCGGGCGACCCCGTCGTGTCGATGTGCAGCGTCGGCGTCTCGATGCGCCGACCGTAGCGGTCCACCCCGTCACGCTCTCTCATCCGAGTCTGGGAGCTCACCCGAGTACCGAAGGCCCTGATTCGGGGCCTTCCGTACTCGGATGAGCGGCGCACGAGTGGATCGGGGGAGGGGGAGTGGCGCGAGGCTCACGTCGTGAGCGGCGGGACCGGTGACGGGGGAGAGCTTCGGGCAGCAGTCGTGACGGAGGTCGGCGGCTGGCTCGCCGAGCAGTGGGACCCCGACCTGTCGCTCGTCGAGTGGCGGCGACGCCTCGCCGCCTCCGGTTGGGCCGTGCCGTCGTGGCCACGACGATGGGGCGGTCGTGAGCTGCCGGCGTGGGCCGACGGCGAGGTGGCTGCCGCGATCGCCGGTGCCGGTGCGGTCGGTCTCCCGGTCGGCTCGGGGGTGGGCCTGGCTGCCCCGACCATCCTCGCCCACGGTTCCGACGCCGTGCGCGCCCGGTTCCTCCCGCCGATCGTCACCGGCGAGGAGATCTGGTGTCAGCTGTTCAGCGAACCCGGTGCCGGTTCCGACCTCGCCGGGCTGACCACCACCGCCGTCCGTGACGGCGACGAGTGGGTCGTCAACGGGCAGAAGGTCTGGACCACCAGCGCCCATCACGCCGACTTCGGCCTGCTCGTGGCCCGCACCGACTGGGATGCTCCGAAGCATCGCGGGCTGACGTATTTCGCCCTGCCGATGCGACAGCCCGGCGTGGAGGCGCGACCGCTGCGCCAGATGAACGATCACCGGTCATTCAACGAGGTGTTCCTGACCGACGCCCGGATTCCCGCCGCGTGGACGATCGGCGAGCCCGGTGAGGGCTGGCGAGTCGCCCTCACGACGCTCGCCCACGAGCGCCGGTTCGGCACTCTGGGTCGCCCCGTGCTGCCGTCGTCGACCGGCCGGGTGGTGAGCGAGGCGCACCGTGAGGCCGACGCCCACTTCGCCACCTATGACTGGTATCCGCAGCGCGCCGGGCGGGTCGACCTGGTCGTCGAGCGGGCCAGGGCGACGGGACGATCGGCCGATCCGGTGGTGAGGCAGTCCATCGCCCGGCTGCTGTCGTGGCACAGCACCGGTCAGTGGACCGCGCGCCGGGCGGAGGCCGCCCGGCGGCTGGGACGGCAGCCCGGCGCTGAGGGCTCGATCGGCAAGCTCGGTCGCAGCGTCGTCGCCCGGCAGGCGGCAGCTGTCCACGCCATGCTCGCCGGTGCGTCGGGAACGCTCAGCGGCGCCGATGGCCCGCTCGACGGCGTGATCGCCGAGGTGCTCGTCTCCGTCCCCGCCCAGTCGATCGCCGGCGGCACCGACGAGATCCAGCGCAACATCCTCGCCGAGCGCATGCTCGGCCTGCCGCGCGAGCCGGCGCCCGACAAGGACATCCCCTTCCGCGCCGCGCTCCGCTCGTCGTGAAACGCCGGTTCTGACACCGTCCGGCTCCCACGGACGTCCTCGCCGCGGCGTACGGTTCGCGTCATGGGGAACCTCGCAGACGACACCCGTTGGCTCGACGCCACCGAACAGGCCGAGCTCGTGCGGCGCAAGGACGTGACGGCCGTCGAGCTGCTCGAGGCGGCGATCGAACGGATCGAAGCGACCGATCCGGCGATCAACGCCGTAGTGCTCAGGTGGTTCGACGAGGCTCGCGAGACCGCGGCGGCGATCGACGCGCGGTCGGGTCGCGGCGTCGACGGCGTGTTCGCCGGTGTGCCGTTCCTGCTCAAGGACCTGTGGGCCACGTACGCCGGCCAGCCGATGAGCAACGGCAACGCGGCGATGAAGGCGACGATGCCGGTCGCCGATGCCGACACCACACTCGTCGGACGATTCCGAGACGCCGGGCTGGTGACGGCCGGGCGTACGAACAGCCCGGAGCTGGGCAGCGTGCCCACCACCGAGCCGGCCGCCTGGGGTCCGACGCATAACCCCTGGGACGTCACCCGAACGCCGGGCGGTTCGAGCGGCGGCGCGGCGGCGGCCGTCGCCGCGGGCATGGTGCCGATCGCCCACGCCAGCGACGGCGGCGGGTCGATCCGCATCCCCGCGTCGTGCTGCGGGCTCGTCGGCCTCAAGCCGTCGCAGGGCCGCATCACGCTCGGCCCGACCCGCGACGAGAGTGGGCTCAGCGTCGAGCTTTGCGTCAGCCGCACCGTCCGGGACACCGCAGCGATGCTCGACGCCGTCCGCGGTCCGGGCGTGGGCGACACGGTGATCGCCCCACCACCGGATCGCCCGTACGTCGACGAGTTGGGTGCCGATCCCGGGCGCCTCCGCATCGGCCTGCTCGACCATCATCCCCTCGGGGTGGACATCGACGCCGAGTGCACCAACGGCGCCCGAGCGGCTGCGGCGCTGCTCGAGTCACTCGGTCATCACGTGGAGGAGTCGTTCCCGGCGCCGCTCGCCGACCCCGAGTCGGCGCGGCGGTTCAACGCCCTGTGGGCGACGAACATGAGTGCCAGCATCGTGCGGATCGGGGAGCTGATCGGCCGTCCGGTCACCGAGGCCGATGTCGAGCCGTTCAACTGGGTGCTCGCCACGAATGGCCGTGCCCTCCCGGCGCCCGACTACGCCCTCGCCCTCTCCGCCAGTGCGGTGTTCCGTCGTGGCGTGCAGCAATGGTGGGCGGACGGCTTCGATCTGCTCGTGAGTCCCACGCTCGGCGACCCGCCCCCGAAGCTCGGCGAGTTGGGGTTCGACCCCGCCGATCCGCAGGCGTACGGTCGCCGGGTCGGCCGCTTCGTCCCGTTCACGACCGCCTTCAACGTCAGCGGACTGCCGGCGATCAGCCTGCCGCTCCACCGCACCCCCGACGGCCTGCCGGTGGGCATCCAGCTCGTTGCCGCCTACGGACGCGAGGACGTGCTCATCCGGGTTGCGTCGCAGCTCGAGCAGGCGAGCCCCTGGGCCCACCTCCGCCCGACGATCTGACAGCGCCAACTCGCGCCGGACGCGACGAAGGGCGCCAGCCCGACGAGCTGTCGGACGGGTGCCCTTCGTGTGTTCACCGGTTCGGCAAACCCCCTTCCACGGGGCGGCATCAGATCAGAGCATCGGCTCCCGACTCGCCGGTGCGGATGCGGTAGACGGCGTCGAGGTCGACCGACCACACCTTGCCGTCGCCGATGGCGCCGCTGCGGGCGGTGGTGATGATCAGTTCGGTCAGCCGGTCGGTGTCGGCGGCGTCGGCGAGCAACTCCACCTTGATCTTGGGGATGAACGATGGCGTGTACTCGGCACCGCGGTAGACCTCGGTGACGCCGGCCTGGCGGCCGAACCCCTGCACCTCGGTGACGGTCATGCCCTGCACCCCGGCGGCCTTGAGCTCGCGACGGACGTCGTCGAGCTTGGCCGGTTGGATGACGGCCGTGATCAGTTTCATGGCGTTGGATCTCCCGTTCGAGTCTGGTTGGGGCTCAGTGGCCGGTGACGAAGGCAGGACGGTCAGCAGCGGAGGCACCATGTACTCCTGAGGCGGCTCCGCCGCCGAGCAATCCTGACGCAGCGGCACCGCTGTGGTAGGCGGTCTCGGCGTGCTCGGCGAGGTCGAGCCCCGATTCCTCGGCAGCTTCCGGGACCCGCACGCCGATCGTCGCCTTGAGGGCGAGCATGATGATCGTGGTCACGATGAACGAGTAGACGATCGCCGCCAGGTTGGCGAGGGCCTGCTCGCCGAGGAGCTCGAGGCCGCCACCGAAGAACAGGCCCTCCATGAACTCGCCGCCGAAGAAGTCGGGGTCGGCGAAGAACCCGATGAGCAGCGAGCCGACGAGGCCGCCGACGAAGTGCACGCCGACCACGTCGAGGGCGTCGTCGTAGCCGAGCTTGGTCTTCAGGCCGACGGCGAAGCAGCACACCACGCCGGCGATGGCGCCGATGTAGATGGGCGACATGCCGGCGACGAAGCCGGCGCCCGGGGTGATGGCCACGAGGCCGGCCACGATGCCCGAGGCGGCGCCGAGGTTGGTGAAGTGTCCGTCACGGATGCGCTCGACGATCGCCCAGGCGAGACCGGCGGCAGCCGCGGCGAGGAACGTGTTGAGGAAGGCCTGGACGGCTTGGCCGTTGGCCGCGAGTGCCGAGCCGGCGTTGAAACCGAACCAGCCGAACCACAGGATGCCGGTGCCGAGCATGACGAGCGGCATCGAGTGCGGGCGGTGACCCTCACGCGGCCAGCCCTTGCGGGGGCCGAGGACGAGGACGGCGGCGAGGGCGGCGATGCCGGCGTTGACGTGGATGGCGGTGCCGCCGGCGAAGTCGAGCGAACCGCGGTCGCCGAGCCAGCCGCCGTAGACCCACTTGAACACCGGGACGAAGACCAGCAGCATCCACACCGGGGCGAAGATCGCCCAGGCGGCGAACTTCATGCGGTCGGCGACGGCGCCCGAGATCAGGGCAGGCGTGATGACGGCGAACATGCCGAGGAAGACCATGGTGAGCAGGCCGGCGCCGCCGTCCTCACCGGTGATGCTCATCCCGTCGAGGAAGGCCAGGTCGAAGTTGCCGATGATCTGGCTGCTGTCCACCGAGGCCAGCGAGAAGCCGGCGACCACCCAGAGGATCGGGATGATCAACAGGCACCAGAAGTTCATCATCAGCATGTTGAGCACGTTGCGGCTGCGGTCCATTCCTCCGTAGAAGAGGGCTAGTCCCGGAGTCATGAAGAGCACGAGTGCTGCTGAAACCAGCACCCACGCAGCATCGCCGGTATCCACGATAGGAGTCTCCTTGTGTCGGTGAGAGGGTCCGGACCCGCCGACCGGATGGGTGCGAACGCGTCAGGGACCCGAGTTGTGACGCCCACGACGTGGGACGTCACTGGTGTTTCTGGCCGAGAGAGGCGTCGCTGACTCCGTGGCCGCCTTGCACTGCGGGACCATAGAGATGGTCGATCACACCGTGATGAATGGCGTGTTTCCGGCGCGTTACGAAGGTTTGGGCTCTCGGCACAGCGCGGGCCGACGACCAGGAACCTCGTGGTCAACGGCACGAAGTGGGGGTCAGTGAGGGCGTCGCGCACTGTTTCCTCCGTGTTAATGCTGACTCAGCGGCAGGTTTGCCTGGGCGGTGAGCGTCATCGAGTCACCCGCCGTGGCGGATGGGTCCCCGACTTCGCCAACCATCGCGTGGGTACGGCACGGGCCATGAGCGACGCGGTCGACGGACGGCCGGATCGTCTCCCGGACGGGAATCCGATCATCCGCCACAAGTTCACGGCAGACCCCACGGCGATCGTCCACGGCGGTTACGTCTACCTCTACACGGGACACGACGAGGCTCCGCCTGGGACGCACGACTACGTCATGAACGAGTGGCTGTGCTTCTCCAGTCCAGATCTCCGCACATGGACCGAGCACCCCGTGCCCTTGAGCGCCAACGACTTCGCCTGGGCCAGCGGCAAGGCGTACGCATCGAAGATGCTCGAGCTCGCCGGCACGTTCTACTGGTTCGTCTCGGTGGCGGATCGCCACGGGGACTCGGCCATCGGCATCGCCGCGGCGCCGACGCCGGTCGGTCCGTTCGGCGATCTCCTCGGCCGGCCGCTCGTCACGCGGGCCGACCTGCCCCCGACGGACAACCCCAAGGCGAACCTCGATCCGACGGCGATCGTCGTCGACGGAACCGTCCACCTCGTGTGGGGCAACGGGCGGTGCTACTCCGCCGTGCTCGGCGAGGACATGACGTCACTCGACGGGTCGATCGTGGCCGTCGACCTCCCGGAGTTCGAGGAGGGAGCGCACCTCCATCGGCGGCTCGACTGGTACTACCTCAGCTACGGCTACGGGAATCCCGAGCGCGTCGCCTACGCCATGAGCCGGCACCCCGGTGGGCCGTGGACGTTCGTCGGACTCCTCAACGAGGTCGCCGGCAACTGCGAGACCAACCGGCCGTGCGTCATCGAGTTCGAGGGCGGCTGTGGTACTTCCTGTACCACAACGGCGCGCTGCCCGGCGGCGACAGCCACCACCGGTCGGTCTGCATCGATCGCCTCTCCTACGAGCCCGACGGCCGGCTGCGACCGGTCGTCATGACGTCGCAGGGCATCGGCCCCCACGCTTGACCGGAGGGCTCCGAGGCCCTTCAACGTCACCGGACCGACGGCGACGCGTCACAGTCAGGCGAGCATCGAGCGGAGCATCCAGGCCGTCTTCTCGTGCGCCTGGAGTCGCTGCGTCAGGAGGTCGGCCGTCGGCTCGTCGTTGGCGGCGTCGACCGTCGGGAAGATCTCCCGGGCCGTGCGGGCCACGGTCTCGTGGCCCTTGACGAGGTCGGCGATCATCTCCTCGGCGGAGGGGACACCGTCGGCCTCGGTGATGGAGGTGAGCCCGCCGAACTGGCTGTAGGAGCCGGGCGCGAACTCACCGAGGGAACGGATGCGCTCGGCGATCAGGTCGACCGCCAGCCACAGCTCGTTGTACTGCGTCTCGAACATCAGGTGCAGCGTGTTGAACAGCGGGCCGGTGACGTTCCAGTGGTAGTTGTGCGTCTTCAGGTACAGCGTGTAGGTGTCGGCGAGGACCCGGCTCAGACCGTCCGCGATCTCCTTGCGCGTCTCGCTGGGGATGCCGATGTCGATGCCTGCGGGACCGAGGTGTTGCGTGTCGCTCATGGCTCCATTGTCGCCGAGAAGATGCTGGTCGTCGCCGTGATGTTCGACCACCGGGTAGTCGGAATGCCTGGCTCGGCGACGGTGTTGTGCTCCATGCTGGCCCCATGCCGAGCCGCCCCGATGTTGCCGCGGCGCTCCGGCAGCAGGCCTCGGTCACGGCGTTCCTGGCACGCTGGATCGTGCTCGGAGCAGCGTCGGGCGCGCTCGCCGGGTTGGCGTCGTGGGTGTTCCTCGAAGGGCTCGATCGGGTCACCGAGTTCCGGCTCGACCACGGGTGGCTCGTCTGGCTGCTGCCGATGGGCGGCCTGGTGATCGGGCTGCTGTACCACCTGTTCGGGGGACGGGCGGTGCGCGGCAACGCCCTGCTGCTCGACGAGATCCACGAGCCCACGCAGTGGGTGCCCCGCCGCATGGCCCCGCTCGTGCTCGGCGGCACGTGGTTGACGCATCTGTTCGGTGGCTCGGCCGGACGCGAGGGGACGGCGCTGCAGATGTCGGGGAGCCTCACCGACCTGTTGTCGCGGACGCTGCGGCTGCGCGACGAGGACCGTCGCCTGCTGCTGATCGCCGCCCTCGGCGGTGGCTTCGGGTCGGTGTTCGGTGTGCCGCTCGCCGGCGCCGTGTTCGCCATGGAGGTGCAGGCGGTCGGGCGCGTCCGCTACGAAGCGCTGGTGCCGGCGCTCACGGCGTCGGTCGTCGGCGATCTCGTCGTGTCGGGACTCGGCTACGAGCACGCCGCATTACCGCAGATCGCCACCGGACTCGGCGCCGTGGTCGCGCTCAAGGTCGCCGCGGCCGGACTCGCCTTCGGACTGGCGAGCGTGGCGTTCATCGAGTCGATCCACGGCGTCGCCGCCGTCGTCCGGCGCTACGTGACGTGGGCACCGCTGCGCCCGGCGCTCGGCGGCGTCGTCCTGGTCGCCCTCGCCGCGCTGTGCGGGCGCGACTACCTCGGCCTGTCGTTGCCGCTCGCCGACGACGCCCTCGCCGGCGTCGGGGTCGCTGGGTACGTGTTCGCCCTGAAGCTGCTGTTCACGGCGGTCACGCTCGGCTCCGGTTTCCCCGGCGGCGAGGTCACGCCGCTGTTCGTCATCGGCGCGACGCTCGGCGCCAGCCTGTCGGGCGTGCTCGACGCCCCGCCCCACCTCCTCGCCGCGGTCGGCTTCGTGGCGGTCTTCGCGGCGGCATCGAACACCCCGCTGGCGTGCACCGTGATGGGCGCCGAGATGTTCGGGGCGGAGGCGATCCCGTTGATCGCCATCGGCTGCGTCGTCGCCTATGTGTTCTCGAGTCACCGCAGCATCTACGCCACCCAGCGCGTCGTCGCCGTCAAGCACCGCTGACCTGTCGCTCTGCCGTGTGCGTTCTGGTGGAGCCAGAAGGCCGTGGTTGCGCCTTGTTGCTCCACCAGAACGACGGCGATGGTTCTGGTGGAGCCGAAAGGCCGTGGCTGAGCGTTGTTGCTCCACCAGAACGACGGGCGTCAGCCGGTGACGGTCGCCGAGCTGACGGTCGTTGCGGCCACGGCCTCGGCGGTGAAGGCGAGGGGCTGGAACTCACCGGCCGAGAAGTCCGCCAGCCCGACGGCGTCGGCCGGGTCGGCCGGGTCGTCGGGGTTGCCGTACGTGAGGACCGCATCGGGCGACCCGGGGCTGCCACGGCGCGATGAGCGATGAGGCCACCGAGCGGACCGATCGCTCATCGCGCCGCTGAAGGTGTGGGCGCGGTCAGGCGTCCTCGGTGTCGAAGGCGTCGGCGTCGGACGTGGAGGCGTGACGCCAGTAGCCGACCATGCAGACCTGCGTGCGCTCGAAGCCGCGCTCGCGGCGGAGGTACTTGCGGATCTGCGTCATCGTGCGCGACTCGGCGCCGCCCCAGGCGTAGACCTTGCCGTCGGGAAGGTCGAGCGCCCGAACCGCGTCGATCAGGAGGGTCGTCGTTCCGGCCGGCGCGTCGCCGCGGATCAACCACGTGACGTGGATGTCGGGCGACTCGGGCAGAGCGAGACGATCGGCGTCGTCGCCCAACTCGACGAACACGTGGGCCGGGGTGCCCGCGGGAAGGTGCTCGAGGATCACGCTGATGGCCGGCAGCCCGGTCTCGTCGCCGGCGAGCAGCAGCCAATCCGTGTCGGCCGGCGGCTCGTAGGCGGTGCGCGGACCCCACAGCGCGACGGGATCGCCGGGCTCGGCCTTGGCGGCCCAACGAGCCGTCGGACCCGGCTCGCCGTGGCGGTCCGCCACCCCGTGCAGCACGAACAGCATGTCGATCTCGGCGACGTCGGGTCGCCAGCGGCGCAGCGTGTAGTACGCCCCGATCGGACGCTCGTCGTCGGGCATCTGGCCGTAGTCGTCCCACGAGAACGAGGCGTCGATCGTCAGCTCGGTGCGGCCCGGCGGTGGGGCGAGCACGTAGATGAACTGGTCGAGCCCGCCGGGCTGGAAGGAGGTCAGATCGCCGCCGCCGAACGTGATCTGCCGGAAGCTCGGGGTGAGCTGCTCGACCCTCACGACGGACGTGATGTGCGTGCGGATGGCGTGCAGCTTCTGGTCCTCGATCTCGGCGCTCGTCAGCTCGGTGATGCCGAGCGACGTGCGGGCGGCCGTCGTCACCTCGATCGCCAGCGGATGGAGGTCGTTGAGGGTGGCCACCGGACGCGAGAACGGCACCATCGCCTCGTGGACAGATCCGTCGGCCGCCGTGGCCCGCAGCGCCAGCGACTCGAGGCTCAGCCCTGCCAGCGCGGTGGCGGTGAGGTCGTCCCGGCCGGTGTGGGCCCGGCAGACGACCGCGACGGCATCGGGATAGAAGGCGTTGAAGTGGTCGATGATCGACGCTTCGGCCGCGGCCAATTCGTCGGCGATCGATGGAGCGTCGGTCGTCGCGGTCGTCGCGGTCGTCACGGTCGTCACGGTCGTCACGGTCGTCTTGGTCTCCTGCGTCGTCACGTTAAGAGAACCTAATGGTCGGACGTCCCGCTGGGCAATCGCGGTTCGAGTCGGCTGCCGGAGACCCGATGCACCGGTCCCGCCGCGCCAGACTGACGCCATGGAGCTGTCCGGTCCCCAGATCCGCGTGCTGGCCTCGTTGATCGAGAAGGAAGCGGCGGTCCCCGACAGCTATCCGCTCACGCTGACGGCGCTGCGGCTGGCGTGCAATCAGGCGACCAACCGCCGTCCCGTCGTGTCGTACGACGACCGCACCGTGGAGAACGCGCTCGTGGAGCTGAAGTCCGTGGGCCTCGTGCGCTTCGTCCACCCGTCACACGGCGGTCGCACCACCCGCTACCGGCACACGGCCGGCGAACGTTGGCGGCTGTCACCGGGTGAGCTCTTGACCCTGTCGGCGCTGGCGCTGCGTGGCCCGCAGACCGCCAACGACGTCCGGTCGCGGATCGAGCGCCTGGTGCCCGCCGACGAGACGTCGAGCGTCGAAGCGATGCTCGACACCCTGGCCGCCCGCAGCCCCGAGCCGTTCGCCGCCAGGATCGGGCGCCGGCCGGGCGAGCGCGAGGACCGTTGGGTGGCCCTCTTGTCGGGGCCGCTCGACGAGTCGGCGGTCTCGGCGCTGGACAGCGTCGAGCTCGACGACTCGACCGCCGACCTTCCGAGGACGTTCGCTCGTGCCGGCCGACCGGACAGCGACGGCGCTGCCGCGCCGGCGCCGATCGCGTCGCCCGCCTCGCCGCCACCGCCCGCGATCGACGTCGCCGCCCTGGCCGAGCGTGTCGAACAGCTCGCCTCGGTCATCGGCGCCGTGGCCTCCCGGCTCGAACGACTCGAGCGCGAGCTCGGAGTGGGAGCACCGCACTCCGACTGATGAGCCGACGGGTCAGTGCTCGATCGCGAACTCGCCGGCCTGGCCGGCAGCGGTCAGCACCCGCATCATGGCCGCGGACGGGCAGCGCAGGACCAATCGGCGATCTCGCGCCGCCTCGAGCAGGACCCGGATGCCGGCACCGCCGAAGAACGTCACACCGGAGCAATCGAGCCGGACGATGTCGGGATCGTCCAGCGCCCGGGCCAACCCCCACGATGTCGACGCGTCCACCTCGCCGCGCAGCACCACGCCGCCCGGACCGTCGCCTTCGATCTCCAGGCGTACGAGAGGTGGGGAGCAGGACGGGAATGGCTCGTGCGCCACGTCGTCGGACACTCTGTCGAGTGAACCACCCCATCGGGGGATATACATCACCCCCACGGGTGGTTATAAAGGGGCGATGGGAACGGGCACCAACGGCGCCGTGAGGGTGGCCCTCGTCGACGACTACGAGCTCGTCCTCGCTGGTGTCGCCCAGATGTTCGAGCACTACCGCGACCGCATCGAGGTCGTCGAGATCGATGTCGACGCGAGCGTCACCTCCGACGTCGACGTCGCCCTCTACGACACGTTCGCCCAGGGCGAGGCCGACGGGCCCGACCTCGAGGTGCTCCTCCGGAACCCTCACGCCAGGTACGTGGTCGTCTATTCGTGGGCGGTCGATCAGAGCCTGATCGACGAGGCCCTGCGTCGCGGCGCCGCCGGCTACATCTCCAAGGCGAGCACGGCGGCCGAGCTGGTGGACGCGCTCGAGCGGGTCGACGCCGGCGAGACCGTCGTCCTGCGGCCGCGGGCGCGGGGACCCGTGGTGGGGCTCGACTGGCCCGGGCGCACCGAAGGGCTCACCGAGCGCGAGTCCGAGGTGCTGGCGCTCATCTCACAGGGGCGCAGCAACGTGGAGATTGCCCGGCTCATGCATCTCAGCATCAACTCCGTGAAGTCGCACATCCGCAACCTGTATCGGAAGATCGACGCCGTCAATCGGACGCAGGCCGTGCTGTGGGCGATCGACCACGGCTTCCGCGTCGAGCACCGCCGCATCGACTCCTGGCGCCGATGACCGTGCCGGGTTCCCCACCGTGACGCGGTCCGGTGGACATGAGATCGCGGGCCGCGCCCTGGGAGACTCGTGCCATGGGATTCCGGTTGGGCAACGTCGACGGTCGGGCGGTTCTGGTGGAGGGTGACGGGGTCTTCGACCTCGAGCGGGCGAGCGGCGGCCGGCTCGGGCCCGAAGCCGTCGCCGCGCTGGCGGCGACCGACGCGCTGCACGAGGTGGCCGGAGGTCTCGATCCGGCGACCGCCGACCACCGGCTCGCCGATGTGGTGCTCGGACCGCCGGTCCCGACTCCTCGCAGCGTGCTCGGCATCGGCGTGAACTACCGCGACCACGCGGCCGAGACCGGTCACGCGCTGCCCCCGGCACCGCTCGTGTTCGCCAAGGTGGCCAGCTGCCTGGCCGGGCCGACCGACGACATCGTGCTGGCGTCGGCCACCACCGACTACGAGGCCGAGCTGGTGCTCGTCATCGGCGCCGAGGCACGTGACGTACCCAGCGCCTCGGCGTGGGACGTCGTCGCCGGCGTCATGGTCGGCCAGGACGTGTCCGATCGCGAGCTGCAGAACGCCGGCCAGCGGCCGCAGTTCACACTCGGCAAGTCGCACGACACCTACGGACCGACGGGTCCCTTCGTCGTGTCGACCGACCTGCTCCCCGATCGGGACGCACTGGCGATCCGATGCGAGGTGAACGGTGAGGTGCGACAGAACGACACCACCGCCAACCTGATCTTCGACGTCCCGGCGCTCGTGGCGTACCTCTCGTCGCAGCTGACGCTGCGGCCCGGCGATCTGGTGTTCACCGGGACGCCGTCGGGCGTCGGCCTGCCGACCGGCAACTTCCTGCGTCCGGGAGACATCGTGCACACCGTGATCGACGGCGTCGGCGAGCTCGTCAACCGCGTTCGCTGACCGCGCGGCCCGCCACGCGGCGGCGGGCAGACTCAGTCAGGACGCGACGAGAGACGGTCGAGGAGATTGCGGGTGACCTGCTCGACCATCGGGTGACGGGCGGCGAGGCCGTGCGCCCAGTCGGTCGATCCGGTGGTCACGACCGTTCCCCCGGAGGGTGAGGTGTACGTGCCGAACACCGCGTGGCCATGGGCCAGGCGCGCGACCGATGCCGGATCGCGGCCACCGCCGTCGACGCGCGACGCGATGAACTCGAGCTCGCTCGGCTCGTTCGGGGCCGGCGGCCTGGTGGCGGTGTCGCGGGTGAAGTGGGCCGCCGGCGCGAGGGCCAGGATCTCGAACCCCGCCGGTGTCCCGTCTCGTCCGGTGGGGTACGGGAGGCCGTCGCGGAACGTGAAGTCGCAACCGTCGCATTCGTACCCGACGACGGTCGCATCGCTCCCCAGGACGTCGCCGTAGTCGAGCCCGGTGCCGTCGAACAGCCAGTGCTCCGGCCGGTACATCGTGTAGCCGCCGGCGCCGAGGGTGACGCGCTTGCCGATCCGGTGATAGCCGCCGCGCGTGAAGCTCACGCCGGTCATCGAGTTCTCCGGTCGCCCGACGAGGACGTCGGACCACATCGCCGTGAGCAGCGCCTGCCGGTCGGTGCCGAACACGGGGTCGTCCCGGAACCGGCCCTTGTAGCCGACCATCCGGTCGGCCGGCTCGTCGGTGTTCGATGGTTCGAGGCGGACCTGCCAGAACGACGTGTTGCCGGACAGGAACGCGGCGTTGCCGCCGTTGGCGATGAACCGTTCCACCGTGTCACGCATCCCCGCCGACCAGTACTCGTCGTGGCCGACCGACAGGTAGAGCCGGTACCGGCCGTCGTCCAGCAGCTCGGGATGGTCGGCGAGGTCGGCGTTGGTGACGACGTCGATCGCGTAGCCCTCCCGTTCCGCCCAGGCGAGGAACGGTTCCTCCCAATCCGGCCACCCCGCCGAACCGGCCCACGGCGACAGGTGGTTGAGCTGGAGGTAGCCGACGTGGGCGGCCATCGAACGGTCGGGCGGCGAGATCACCGTGACGCGCCGGCCGGCACCGTCGGGCTTGAACAGGAATCCCGGCGACATCGGTCGCCGCAGCGAGACCGTGGTGCCGCCGGTGTAGAGGTTGCGGCCGCCGAAGTCGTTGTATGCGTGCCACGTGTTCGTCGAGAGGGCGAGCAGGATCGGCGCCGTGCTCGTCGCGGCCGGGCGGACCACGAAGAAGGCGTGGCTCCGCCGCAGTCGCCCGTCGGCGTCGATCGACAGGACGACCTCGTAGTACCCGGAGCGCCAACCCTCGGGGATGTCGATGGTGAGCGCGGCGGGCCAATCGCAGCCGTTGCGATCGGCGTCGGGCGGTGTCACGTGGTACTCGGCGGGGACCGCGTCGGCCGACCACACGAGCTCGCGGCGGGCCCCCACCCGCGCCACCTCGACGGCGACGGGCCGGCCCCCGGCCGAGCTGAGGTGCACGGCCACGCGGTCGGGGGCCGCCACCGACTGCGGCCAGCAGTAGCCGGTCACCGTCTCGAACGCCACGGCGGGATGGTAGTCCTGCTCCGACGGCGGCGAAGGTGGCCGGCGTCGCGACGTCGGGTCAGCCGGGGTCGCTCTCGTGGCCGGGGCGCACGAGCAGGCCGGCGTACGCCCGCGCCGCGCTCGTCTTGCCGCTGACGACCTTGTAGATCTGGTCGCACACCGGCATCGGCACGTCGAAGCGCTTCGCCAGTTCCCGGGCGGTGGTCGCCGTCTTGACGCCCTCGGCGACCATGTTCATCTCGCCGAGGACGTCGGGGAGTTTGCGGCCCTGGCCGAGCTGTTCGCCCACGTGGCGGTTGCGGCTGTGCGGGCTGATGCACGTGGTGATGAGGTCGCCCATGCCGGCGAGCCCAGCGAACGTGGCCAGCTCACCTCCCATGGCGACGCCGAGGCGTGTGAGCTCGGCCAGCCCGCGGGTCATCACCATCGCGCGGGTGTTGTCGCCGACGCCGAGCCCCTGGGCGATGCCCGACGCGATGGCGACGACGTTCTTCAGGGCGCCGCCGAGCTCGCAGCCGATGACGTCGTGATTGGTGTACACCCGGAAGACGCCCCGGGTCAGCACGCTCTGGATCGCCCGGGCGACGGCGAGGTCCTTGGTGGCGATCACCGCCGCGGCCGCCTGGCCGGCCAGGATCTCCCTCGCGATGTTCGGACCGGTCAGTGCCGCGACGGGCCGGCCCGGCAGGACGTCGGCGATCACCTGGGTCATGCGCATCAGGGTCTTCTGCTCGAGCCCCTTCGAGAGGCTGACGATGGGGATCCACGGGTGGACCCACGGCGCGATCAGCTCCATCGTCGACCGCACGGCCGACGTCGGCACGCCGACGATGAGCAACTCGGCGTGCTTGACCGCCTTCTCGAGGTCGGACGTCGCCGTCAGCTTGCGGTTGAGTGTGTGCCCGGGCAGGTAGCCAGCGTTGGTGTGGTCCTCGTTGATCTCGTCGGCGGTGTCGGGGTTGCGCGCCCAGAGCAGCGTCGGATGGCGCGCCGCGAGCAACGACGCCATGGTCGTCCCCCATGATCCGGCCCCCAGCACGGTCACATGCATGGCGGGACAAGGTAGCGGTCCGCGGTCGCGCTCGCCGACCGTGGTCGCGTCAGGCGAGCGGGCCGAGCAGGCTCTTCGTCACCCGAGGAGCGTCGTCGTCCTCGAGCAGGCGCCCGATGGGGACGAGCCAGCGGGCCGGCCACGCCGGCTTGGTGATCAGGTAGGCGAGGACGCGGACCAACTCGTCGAGCGCAACCGTGTCGCGGCGTCGCTCCTCGGCACCGAGCCGGTGCTGGCGCTGCGCCGTCCGCCACGCCTGCGTGCGTGCCGCGCGCAGCGAGAAGTTGAAGGCGGATCCGCCACCGATCGCCGCCGCCAGGTTGACCCAGCGCGACACCCGGCCGAGGTCGCCCAGCACGTCGGGCATCGTCTCGGAGAGGACCGCGTTGACGGCGTCGAAGTCCACGCGCAACGGATCGATCCCGTCGTGTTCGTCGGCGAGTTGCACCACCACCAGGGGCAGGTCGTGATTGATGTGGGCGTTCATGCCGAGCAGCAGGTGCTGCACGATCAGCAGCCGCCGGTCGCCGGAGACGCTCCACGCCGCCTCCCAGCATCCCGGCGGCGCCACCTCGCCGCGCCGGGGCCGGAGATAGAGGTCGGCGAAGGCGCGGGCGAACCGCATCATCTTGTCGCCGTCATCGAACCGGCCGTCGGCCGCGGCCCGCCGGATGCGGTCGGTGACCCGGGCGTACATCGCCGGGAAGTACCCCGACGCGTCCTCCGCCGCGACGGCGACCGTGCGCAGCTCGTCGAGGGTCGCGGCCAGCACGGCGACAGACCACTAGGCGCCCGGGGTCGTCACGACGAGGCCGCAACCGGCTGCGGCGACTCGACCTTCCAGGAGAGCAGGCGCTCGACGTACTTGGCGGTGACGTCGACCTCGAGATTGACGCGCGCGCCGGGCCCCTTGACCCCCAGCGTGGTGATCGCCCCGGTGTGCGGGATCACGGCGACGGTGAAGCCGTCGGACAGCACGTCGACCACGGTGAGGCTCACACCGTCGACGGTGATCGATCCCTTCTCCACGACGTAGCGCAGCAGCCCGGGATCGCAACGCACCTGGAGATCGGGAATCGGCACGACGATCTCGCCGACGCCGTCGACGTGGCCCTGGACCAGGTGGCCGCCGAGACGATCGGACAACCGGACCGGCCGTTCGAGGTTCACGCGGTCGCCGGGTTGGATCGAATCGAGGTTCGTGCGGCTGAACGTCTCCTCAGTCGCCTCGCACTCCCACCAGCCCGGTCGCCCGGCCGCGGGATCTCCGTCGTCCCACTCGACGACGGTGAGGCAGCAGCCGTTGACGGCGATCGAGGCGCCCAATTCGACGTCTTCGAGCACGGTGGAGGCTCCGATGCGGATGCGGCCGCCGTCGATGCTGACGACCGTTCCGAGTTCTTCGACGATTCCGGTGAACATGCGAGGTCGATCGTATTGCGCCGTCGACGAGCGTGCCCGCTCGGCGACGACCCCGACACGTGGCGGCCGCCGAGGCCTCGGTACTGTCGATCCATGTCTGACGACGCCGCTGTGCTCACCGAGACCCGAGGTCGGGTCCTCGTCATCACGTTGAACCGCCCGGACGCGATGAACGCAGTCAACACGGCGCTCGCCACGCAGCTGAGCGCGGCGATCGAACACCTCGACACCGACGACGGCCTCAGCGTCGGTGTGCTCACGGGTGCCGGCCGCGGCTTCTCGGCGGGCATGGACCTCAAGGCCTTCGCCGCCGAGGGCCCGCCCCGTGGCTTCGGGGACTTCCTCACCGACGGGTCACGCAAGCCGCTCATCGCGGCCGTCGAGGGATTCGCCCTCGCCGGCGGCCTCGAGATCGCCCTCACGTGCGATCTCCTCGTCGCTGCCAAGGGGGTCAAGCTCGGGATCCCCGAGGTCAAGGTCGGTCTCTTCGCCGCCGGTGGCGCGCTGCTGCGCCTGCCCGGGCGCGTGCCCGAAGCGGTCGCCATCGAGATGGCCCTCACCGGTGACCCGATCACCGCCGAGGTCGCCCACCAGTACGGCCTGGTGTCGCGCCTCGTCGAGCCGGGGGAGGCGGTGGCCACGGCCGTCGAGCTGGCCGAACGGATCGCCGCCAACGCGCCGCTGTCCACGGCGATGAGCAAGCGGCTCATCCGCGACCGCACGGGCCGCACCGAGGCAGAGTTCTGGGCCCATCAGGCCGAACTGGTCCCCGAGGTCTTCCAGTCCGAGGACGCCAAGGAGGGGCCGCGGGCGTTCGCCGAGAAGCGCCCGCCGAACTGGTCGGGGCGGTAGCGGCAGCCCCGGGCGGGACCCGTTCTCGGTTCCACGGGGTGAGATCTGCCAGACTCGGCGCCATGTTGCCGGCCGGATCCCGCCTTTCGTGAGCGACACCGACATCACCACCAGAACGTCGGTCGGATGGCTCTCGCCCGAAGACCTGGAGCAGGTACGCGCCCACGTCCCGCTCGTCTACATCGACGCCGTCCCGGTGCGCGTGGACGGGCGCGGCGAGGTGACCCAGGTCGGCCTGCTGCTGCGAGTGGCGGCCGACGGGTCGATCAGCCGCATGGTGGTGACGGGCCGGGTCCTGTTCGGCGAACGCGTCCGTGACGCCCTGCTGCGCCACCTCGAGAAGGACCTCGGTCCACTGGCGTTGCCCGACGTGCCGCCCAATCCGGCGCCCTTCACCGTCGTCGAGTACTTCCCCGATCCGTCCGTGTCGGGCTTCCACGACCCGCGCCACCACGCCGTCAGCCTGGCCTACGTCGTCCCCGTCGCCGGCGACTGCATGCCGACGCAGGAGGCGCTCGACCTCACGTGGTTCACGCCGGCCGAGGCGGTGAGCGAGACGGTCCGCGAGCAGATGACCGGCGGCCACGACCGCCTCCTTCGTCTGGCGCTGGCCCACGCGGGCGTCCTGCCCTGACGTCGTCGGCCGGCCGGTGACGCGGCAGCACCGCCGGCCCCGACCACTTGTAGCGTGAGCGGTGCCATGGGCACCGTTCCGCTCCAGCCCGCGGCGGCCACCGGCACGGCGCGCCCGGGAGTCCACCGAAGACGTACATCCGCAGCGCGTACCGCACACTGAAGATCTCGAGCCGGTCGCAGGCGGTGTTGTGGGGCGTGGAGAACGGCTTCAAGCCCGACTACCGCCAGCTCGACAGGTGGCGGTGGACGACCGGTGGCGGTGCGCTGGGCTCAGGTGGTGATGCGGAAGCGCCGGGGCCAGTCCACGGCCTTGCTGATGCCGACGCGCGGACCGACGAGGGTCGGTCCGGCTGACGCCGCGCCGTCGTCGTAGACCTCGGCCCGCTCGCCGTTGTGCGACAGGTCGAGGGCGAACGCCTGGGTGAGCTTTCCTGGACCGTTGGTGAGATCGCGGTCGCGCACGGGACCGCGACGCATCCGCATGAGCTCGATGCCTTCCACCGGGATCACGGCGCGCAGGAGCACGCCCTGGCCGTCGCCGTCGCGGCCGGTGCTGATGTTCACGCAGTGGTGCATGCCGTACGTGAAGTACACGTAGAGGCGACCCGGTGGGCCGAACATCGCGGCGTTGCGCGCGGTCTTGCCGCGGAACGTATGGCTGGCGGGGTCGTCGGACGTGTAGGCCTCGACCTCGACGATCCGGCCGGAACAGCCGCCGAACCGGAACAGCTTATTGAGCAGCTCGGGCGCGACCACCGGGGAGTCGCGCCCGAAGAACGCAGGACCGAGCCGCTTCATTCGCCCGGGAACCGCAAGCCGATCGTGGTGCGGATCTCGTCCATCAACATGGCGAGGCGCAGGGTTTCGGCGTGCGGCATCACCGGGCTCTCGACGTCGCCGGCGGCGATCCGTGCGGCCACCTCGACCGCCTGGAAGCGCAGGCCGTTGCCGTCGAACGGCGTCTCGATCCGCTGGACGTCGTCGCCCACGGTGAGCGTCAGCGATCGCGGGACGTGCATCGGCGACGGCAGTTCGATCACCCCGTCGGTGCCGGCGATGCGGGCGCGGCCGGCGAACGGCGTGCGGATCGACGCCTTCGACACACTGTGGCCGCCGCCCTCGTGGGTGACCACGGCGAACGTCGATTCGTCGACGCCGGTCTCGCCGAGGTGCGCGGCGGCGACCACCGACGCCGGGGCGCCCAGGACGAGCGTGGCGAGCTGCAGTGGGTAGATGCCGAGATCGAGCAACGCCCCACCGCCTCGCTCGAGATCGAAGAGCCGATGTCCCGGGTCGATGGGGAGGCGGAAGCCGAAGTCGGAGTCGACGACCTGCGGTGTGCCGATCTGGCCGATGTCGAGCAGACGGCGCAACTCGACGTAGGCCGGCAGGAATCGGCTCCACAGCGCCTCCATGACGAACAGCCCGCGGCTCGTGGCCGCGTCGATCATCGCTGCCGCCTCGGCGGCGTTGAGGGCGAACGGCTTCTCGCACAGCACGTGCTTGCCCGCCTCGAGGAACAGCAGCGTGTGCGGCGCGTGGCCCGCCTGAGGCGATGCGACGTAGACGACGTCGACATCGGGGTCGGTGGCGAGGTCGGCGTACGCTCCGTGGCGGTGGGGGATCCCGCAACGCTCGCCGAACGCCTCGGCACCGGCGGCGGTCCGCGAGCCGACGGCGACGACCTCGTGGCCGTCGAGCAGGGCGAGATCCTCGACGAACGAGGCGGCGATCCGGCCGGTGGCGGCGATGCCCCAGCGCACTGTCGTGGTCGTCATCGCCCCCACACTCGCGCGATCGCGACCCGGGATCAGGCGACCCGGGTGGTCGGGGGGTCGGCCACGGACGGGACGGGATTGTCGTGGTGGACCACGGTGTCGCAGAAGCAGCGGAGCAGGACGCGGAAGTGGCTGCCCTCCTGCAGATCGGCGGTGACGATGCGGCGGGTGCCGAGCAGCATGCGGCGGCGGCAGGTGGGGCAGTAGGGAGCGAACATGTCGACCATCGTCCTCCTTGCGGACTGGCGATGCCCGGGCCAATCGCGTACGATTGGCTGGTGGATTCGCAGACCAATCGGCGGGCCAATCCCGACCGCCCGTCGCCAGGCGACGTCACCGCGTTGGCGGTCGCGGTGCCCGACCTCGGCGGGCTGCTTTCCGGCTGGGCCGACGTCGGGCACGGAACGCTGCCCCGCCGTCTGGCCCACGCCCTGAGACGGGCGATCCAATCCGGGGTCCTACCCACCGGCTGGCGGCTCCCGCCCGAACGCCAGCTCGCCGAGTCGCTCGCCGTCAGTCGCACCACCATCTCGGAGGCGCTCGACGAACTGCGTGGCGAGGGCCTGCTCAGGTCCACCCAGGGGCGTGGCACGTTCGTCTCCAGCCCGGTGCAGGCGGCGCCCGTGGGGACCCGCGTCGCCGACCACCTCTCGGTGGGCCGGGGCGTCGACCTCGCCACCGGGAACCCGCCCGACCTGTCGCATCTTCCCAACGTCGAGATCGACATGAGCCTCCTCACGGCGTCGGGCGGCGGTCCGGGCGTCTACGTGATGGGTCTGCCGGCGATGGCCGAGGCGGTGGCCGACCTCTATCGACGGGGCGGCTTCACGGGCCCGCCGCGTCGGACCGATGCCGACGAGATCCACATCACGTCGGGGGCGCACCAGGCGATGTCACTGCTCATCGCGGCGCTGGTCGGGCGCGATCGACCGCTCGCCCTCGCCCAGCTCAACTACCCGGGGATCTTCGACATCCTCGACGGTCAGGGTCTGCGCGCCGCGCCGGTCGGCATCGACAGCGCCGGCATGCTCCCCGAGTCGCTCGAACAGGTCATCGTCGAGCAGCGCCCGGCCGCCCTCTACGTACAGGTCGGGCCGCACAATCCGACGGGCAAGGTGCTGCCGCCGGCTCGCGTTCGCGCCCTCGCCGAGATCGTCGACCGGTACGACGTCGCGGTGATCGAGGACAACACGCTCGCCGCCCTGACGTTCCCTGGTGTCAGCCGGCCCGAGACGTTCCTCGACGCATGCCGCTCAGCTCCTGTGGTGTCGATCGGCTCGCTCAGCAAGGTGTGCTGGGCCGGCCTTCGGCTCGGTTGGATCCGCGCGCCGCAGCCGCTGATCGAACAGACGATGTACCGCCGACTGTCGATCGACCTCGGGGCCTCGGCCCCATCCCAGTTGATCGCCCTGAGCCTGCTCCCGCATCTCGACGACATCGCCGCCGAGCGGCGCCGACGCCTGGTCGAGGCCGTGGAGTACGGCCACGCACTGCTATCGGAGGCGATGCCCGAGGCGGTGATCGGCCGGCCCGAGGGCGGGTCGGTGCTGTGGACCGAGCTGCCCATCGCCGATTCCGGGCCGTTCGTCAGTCTCGCCCGGCGGCATGGCGTCCACGTCGCGCCAGGGAGCATCTGCGTGACCGGACGCCTGCCCGGTCCGTACCTGCGCATCTGCGTCGACCGCCCGCTCGACCTCCTTCGTGAGGGGGCCGACCGGCTGGCCCGGGCGTGGCGAGACGCCCGTCCGTCGCCGCTCGTCGCCGGCTGAGTTCCGACGCCCCCGGCCCGTCCGCCGGGATGTGCCCGTCCAGGCCTCAGGAGCGCCTGTGCGCGCACTCTCCAGGCGTCGCACATGACCGCTCCCGGTCAGCGATCGACGAGGCGTTGTCGGCCCGTCGCCACGTCGGTGCACCGCCATCCGTCAGACGAGCGCCGAACGGCCGTTGGTCACGCGTCGGAAGGACCTTCGCCTCCGGCGGAGCCTGGTGGCGGTCCATACGGTGGACCGTGCCCCCGCCGGGGCACCAGGTGGCGACGGACACGCCGCCCCGGGAACCCGAACTCCGCCGTTCCGAAGGGAATCCGCCATGCAGTCCCCCCTGCCCGCTGAACCGTCCGCGCCCCGAGGCGACCGCCGCCTCCTCAAGGGCACGATCGTCGGGGCCGCTGGCCTCGCCATGCTCCTCGGAGGAGGCACGTTCGCCGTCTGGTACCAGACCGAAGGTGTCGACGGCGGCTCCGTCAACTCCGGTGAGCTGTCGTTCAGCCTCTCCGACGCCGTATGGGTCAACCAGGCAAGTACCGCGATCGTCCCTGCCGAGTACCAGGTCGTGCCGGGCGACACCCTCACGCTCACCCAGAACGTCAACATCGTCGCCGTCGGCGACACGCTGGAGGCGACGTTCTCGTTCGATGCCACGGCGCTCTCCGGCGACGACGAGCTCGTCGCCGCGCTCGACATCGACCTGGCCGTGACGCCGCTGCCGTCCGGCTGGACGAGCGACGGTGACGACAGCTACGACTTCGCTGCCGCCGAGTTCAACTCCAGCCAGAGTGACACCCCCATTGCGGTGCCGGTCGTGCTGACGATCGCCTTCCCCGATCAGAACGGTGCGGTCGACTGGGGCCAGCTCGCCCAGGGCCAGTCGGTCGATCTCAGCACCGTGACCTTCGATCTCCGCCAGACGCTGTAGCCGGGGCTCCGATGCTCGGTCCACACCGGAGGTGGTGGGGTCGCGCCTTCGCGACGGCCGCCGCTGTGGTCGTCGCGCTCGGCGCGACGACCGCGCTGGCCGCGTGGGGCCAGACGCGCCCGGCCGCCTCCGGCCAGCTTCGCTCGGCGACGGTCGAGCTCACCGCGTCGCCCAGCGTCACGTTCGACGTCGACGTGGTCGGCTCGCTGGAAGGGCCCACCACCGTCACCAGGGCGATCACGCTCGCCAACAGCGGCACGGCGACGCTCGAGTACCGCCTCGCCGGCGTCACCCACACCGGCGCGCTCGTCGGCACCACGGTGACCGGTCGCTTCTATGCCGTGGCGACGGCCGGCGCGTGCGCGCCGGGCACGCTCCCGGCGCAGCATCTCACCACCGCGCCAGGTGACGCCGCCATGCTGATCGGCCAGTCGTTCGTCGACTGGATCCTCGTGCCCGCGACGGACAGCGACGTGCTGTGCCTGGCGCTGACCGTGCCGGCCGTGACCGACCCGGCCTTCGCCGTCGGCTCCGACCCGGTCACCCTGTCGTTCGCGGCCCGGAGCGTGGCGCCGTGACGTCCCGCGTCGTCACCGCCCTCGTCGCCGTCGCCGCGCTCCTGTCGGGCGGCGTGGTCGCCGCCCGATTCACCGCGTCGACCACCGTCCGCCCCACCGTCAACGTCGCCCTGCCCACCATCCCGGCGCCGCGCAACGTGTCGTGCTCGTGGAGCGGCGCATTGGTTCCCGTGTCCACCCTCACCTGGCAGCGGCCCGACCCGGCCCTGTCTCCCGAACCGGCCTGGTACCGGGTGTACCTGCAGCGGAACGACAACGAGCCCCAGCTGCTCGTCGAGGTGGCGGGCAACTCCGGTGGCAGCGGCAACTACAGCGTCTCGATGACACAGGGCCTGCTGACGGGGCTGATCGCCAACCTTCTCGACCTCCTGCTCGGCGGCGACGTGGTCACCATCCACGTCAACTCCGTGTACGGGGCCTACGAGTCCTCGGCGCCGCCCACCTATCAGCTCGTCCATCACCTCCTTCCCCTGGGCGCAGTGTGTGCCCCGTACGAGTCGGGCGCGCGCATGGCCCCGCCGACCACCACGACGACCACGACGACCACGACGGCCACGTCGACCAGCACGTCCACGTCCACGACGGCGGAGCCGACGACCTCCACGGCGCCGGCCACCACGTCGCCGTCGCCGGTCACGACGCCTGCCTCGGAGCCCCCGCTCGCTCCGCCGCCGACCGCGGCCCCGACGGCAACGACGGTGGCACCGACCACGACAGCTGCGTCCACGACTGTCGGGACGACGACCACGACAGCCTCGCCCGAGGCGGCGACGACTCCGCCGGTGGCCGCGGGGGAGGTCACCGGCGGTGACGAGCCATGACCGCCCGCTCGCTCCTGCGATGGGCGCGCACTGCCGTCGTCTTCGCCGCCTTCTCGCTCGTCGTGTTCCTCGTGCTCGCCCTCGTCGTCGTGCCGCGGGCGTCGGGATCGGCGCCGCTCGCCGTGCTCAGCGGCTCGATGCGCCCCGCCATCCCGCCCGGCGCCCTCGTCGTCGTCCGGCCGGTCGACGTCGATGCCCTGGGCGTCGGCGACGTGATCACCTACCAACCGCGCTCGGGCGATCCGACGCTCGTGACACACCGCGTCGTCGGCGTCGCCCGCAGCGCCGCCGGCACGACGTTCATCACCCGGGGCGACGCCAACGCGGCGGACGACCCCGAACCGGTGCAGCCGATCCAGGTGCGCGGCAAGGTCTGGTACGTCGTGCCCGTCGTCGGCCGTCTCACGAGCCGACTCGATCTCGACCAGCGCGGAGTCGTCACGCGCGCCGGCGGCGGCGCCCTCATCGCCTGGGCCGCGTGGTTGGTCGGCGGCTCTGCCCTCGACCGGCGCCGGCGCGCGACCGGTGCGGCGGAGCAGACGTGAGCCGCGCCCTCGCCGTCGCCGTCGCCGCGGCGGTGCTCGTGGCCTTCCTCGTCGCTCCCGCTCGGGTCGCCGCTGCCGGTGAGCTCCAGCTCAGCCGCGACGGACTGTCGTGGGCCGACCGGCTCGACGAGCCGCTCTTCGACGACGCCGTGTCCCTCGTCCCCGGTGGCACGGCGACGGCGGTGTTCCACGTCCGCAACGCCAGCGACGGCGGCGCCGAGTTGCGCGTCGCCGCCACCGCCGTCGACGCGGCGGGCTTCGACCCCGCTCAGCTGCGCATCGAGCTCGCCGTGTCCCCATCGGCGGGTGGCACGTCCCCGGCGGCCGCGTCCCGCACGTTCGCGGCTGCCCGGTCCACGCCGGACTTCGGCATCGCCGAGCCGATGGCGGCCGGTACGTCGCGCCTCGTCGCCGTCACGGTGCATCTCGACGCCACTGCCGGCAACGACGCCCAGCGCCGGTCGTTCTCCGTTGCCCTCGAGATCCGCCTACGCGACGCGGTCGCCATCGTTCCCGTCGCCCCCGGCGGCCCGTCCAGCCCGTCCGCACCGGACCGCCCGGCCGACCCCACCCCTCCGAACCCGCTCTCGCGGACCGGCGCGGCCATGGGCGGCATCGTCGCGGTGGCCGCCGCACTCGTCGCCGCCGGCGCCATCGTGCGCGCCGTGGCCCGTCGCCGCCACCGCCCCGCCGCCTGACATCTGACGGGTGGTGCCTGGAGGCCGCGCGGACCGATCGGGTCCCCGATCGCATCCCGACGTCAGGCCGCGTGCCGAGCCTGCGTGGGTTAGTCGGCGGCCGTGGTGTCGACGATGTCGGGGGTACCGAACTCGTTCTTCATGGTGTCGACGAACTCGGTGGCGCCGTTGATCACGGCCTTGCCGACCTTCTTGCCGACCTCGCTGCCGAGCACGCCGCCGATGACGGCGCCGGCGAATGTACCCACCAGCGGTATCGGGACGATCGCGCCGATGCGTGCCCCGCTCAACATGCCCGCCCCGAGTCCCGCCAGCCGGCCGATCTCTTCCTTCTCGTTGTCGTTCACGGTCGCGAGTGTGTCACGGCTCCGCCCACCGCCGTTCGCAACGGTCGCGGCGCCGGCGGTCGTGACGGCCGGGCGTGCAGGTCAGCCCGGCCCGTCGGGATGGGTGAGGTCGTACGCGCGCCACACCTTCTGCGGCACGCACATGCGCCACGCGTCGACGACGAGCTCGCGCGCCTCCGCCGGATCGAGCGCGGTGAGGCGAGCGTGCACCCAGTGGAACCGCAGGTCGGACGTCCGCGGCAGGAGGAACTTGTGCGGCTCGCCGGCGACGAGCGCGTCGCGCTCGTCCTTGGGGAACCCGAAGCCCATGATCGTCTCGTCGGCCGAGAACGCCGCGTAGACGATGTTGCCCACCCGGAACTTCAACCGGTCGCGCACGTAGACCTCGTAGGAGCGTTCGAGGCTCGACCCCAACGGCCGCACGTCGTCCAGCGTCGCCACGCACACCAGTGTGGCGCGGCTGGAGGATTCCGGACGCGGTCAGAGTTCGTGTCGAGAACTCACGTCGTGGTGGCGTACGGTGACGGCATGACGGGGACACGCACGGCGTTCCGCACCTGCCCGCTCTGTGAGGCCGGCTGCGGTCTGGAGATCACGTTGCGCCGCGAGGAGGCCGCCGGCTCGGGGCCGGCAGGGGCGCGTGAGGTCGTGCAGCGCATACGCGGGGACCTCGACGACGTGTACAGCAAGGGTTTCATCTGTCCCAAGGGGTCGACGCTCAAGCACCTGCACGAGGACCCCGACAGGCTGCGCCGGCCGGTCGTGAAGCGCGGCGGCGAGTTCGTCGAGGTCAGCTGGGCCGAGGCGTTCGCCGCCGTCGACGCCGGCCTGCGCGGAGTCGTCGATCGTCACGGTCGCGATGCCGTCGCCCTGTACCTCGGCAATCCGAGTGCCCACAGCATCGGTGCCATGCTCTACACGTCGGGCCTGGCCAAGGCGCTCGGGACGACCAACGTGTACTCGGCGAGCACGGTCGACCAGCGGCCCAAAGAGGTGTCCGCCGGGCTGATGTTCGGCGGGTTCACCGTGCCCGTGCCCGACATCGACCGCACGGACTTCCTGCTGATGCTCGGCGCCAACCCGTACGCGAGCAATGGCAGCCTCGCCACCGCACCCGACTGGCCCGGCCGGCTGGAGGCGATCATCGCTCGCGGGGGCGAGGTGGTCGTCGTCGATCCCCGCCGCACCCGCACCGCCGAGGGGGCGACGCAGTGGTTGGCGATCCGGCCCGGCACCGACGCCTTCCTCCTGGCCGCGATCGTCAGCGTCCTCGTCGACGAAGGCCTGGCGGCCCCCGGACGGCTCGTCGACCACGTGGCGGGCTACGACGAGGCGGTCGCGGCCGTCGCTGCGTTCACCCCCGAGTCGGTCGCCGCGGTCACAGGTATCGACGCGGCGACCATCCGCGACCTCGCCCGCCGGCTGGCCGCAGCGCCGACCGCCGCCGTCTACGGCCGGATGGGCACCACCACACAGGCGTTCGGCTCCCTCACCAGTTGGCTGATCGACGTCGTCAACGTCGTCACCGGCAACCTCGACCGGCCGGGTGGGGCGATGTTCACCAAGGCGGCCGCCGGGCAGGCCAACACGCGCGGCACGCCCGGGGTCGGGCGCGGCCTGCGCATCAACCGTCGCCAGAGCCGGGTCAAGGGGTTGCCCGAGACCCTCGGCGAGTTGCCGGTCGCCGCCCTCGCCGGCGAGATCGAGACGCCGGGTGAGGGGCAGATCCGGGCGATGCTCACCGTCGCCGGCAACCCCGTGCTCTCCAACCCGGTCGGCCATCGTCTCGACCGGGCACTGGACACGCTCGAGTTCATGGTGAGCGTGGACATCTACGTCAATGAGACCACGCGTCATGCTGACGTGATCCTGCCCGTGCCGAGCGCGCTGCAGAAGCCGCACTACGACCTCGCGCTCCTGCAACTCGCCCTGCGCAACGTGACCAACTGGTCCGAGCCGATCCTGCCCCTCGACGTCGGTCCCGACGGCGTCGTGCAGCCCGACGAGTGGGAGGTGCTCGCCAAGCTGGCGCTCATCGCCGCCGGCGCCGGGCCCGATGCCGACGTCGCGACGTTCGACGACCTCGTGTTCGACAACCTCGCCAAGCACGCCGCGCCCGAGGTCGTCGCCGCCGTCGCCGCGGCCGGCCGCACCGGTCCGGCCCGCATCGTCGATCTGATGCTGCGCACGGGTCCGTACGACCTGACGCTCGACGATCTGCTGGCCAATCCACACGGCATCGACCTCGGCGCCCTCGAGCCCCGCCTCCCCGAGGTGCTCCGCACGCCGTCGGGCAAGATCGAGCTGGCGCCGCCCGAGATCCTCGGCGACGTTTCCCGGATGCACGGCGCCCTCGCCGCTGCCACCGAAGCGGGCGAACGTGCTGGGGATCGGCCATTTCTGCTCATCGGCCGGCGGGACCTGCGGTCCAACAACTCGTGGATGCACAACGTCAACGTGCTCGTGAAGGGCAAGCCGCGCTGCACGGTGCAGGTGCACCCCGACGACGCCGCCGCGCTCGGTCTCGTCGACGGGGCGCCGGCCGTGGTGGCGAGCCGGGTCGGTGAGGTCACGGTGCCCGTCGAGCTGTTCGAGGGCATCCGGCCCGGCGTCGTCAGCCTGCCCCACGGCTGGGGTCACGGCGTGCCCGGAACGCAGATGCGCGTCGCGGCCGAACACGCCGGCGTCAACTCCAACGTCCTCACCGACGACGAGGCGGTCGACCCGCTCACCGGCACCTCGGTGCTCAACGGCATCCCCGTCTCCCTCACCCCCGCCTGACGATTCGTCCTCGGCGAGCATCCTTCGCTCGCTCGCCTGCGGCGAGGTTGATCGAGCTCGCTTCGCTCGCACGACGAGTCGAAAGAGGCGGCGGCGCAGCAAGCTGCGCTGATCGCCGCATTGCGGGGGGAATCCCCCCGCAAGCACCCCCCGACGGAGGTGGTGCCGACGCCGCGGGGCCGACCGGGCCTGGCCTCCGCGCGGCATCGCTGCGGGCGGGGGCGAGGCTCAGCCGCGGACCATGGCCGCGGTGGCGGCGTCGGCGGGGTGGAAGAGCTCGATGTGGAGCTCGTCGAGGGTGATGTCGGCAGGGGTCCCGATCGACGTGTTCGTCGAGAACCACGACTGCACGACGGTGCCGCCCTTGCCGTCGGGTGCCCGCAGGCGTAGCGGCACGACGACAGTGGGCACGGACGAACGGGTCCGCCACGCCCGGTCGATGTGGGCGATGTTGGGATACGACGACACCTCGTCGAGCAGGTCCCGGAGCTCCGGATCCCGCGTCGCTGCGACCTGGCGGTCGAGCGTCGAGAGGAGGTGGTGCGCCCACTCGTCGAGGTTCTCGATCATCGGGGCCATGCCGTCGGGGTGCAGCGTCATGCGGTACACGTTCACCGGCGGCTCCGCCAGGTCCGGCGCAACCCCGGCGGTGAGGGCGAGGGCGCCGGGGTTGGCCATCACCATGTTCCAGTGACGATCGACGACGACGGCGGGGAACGGATCGTGAGCCTGGATGAGCTGGTCGAGGGCGCCGCGCACGCTGGCCAAGGCCTCGCCGTCCAACGGCGTGTGCTGGTAGCGGGGGGCGTAACCAGCAGCGAGCAACATCGAGTTGCGCTCACGCAGCGGGACGGCGAGGCGTTCGGCGATCGCCAGCACCAGTTCCGGTGACGGCTTGGACTTGCCGGTCTCGACGAAGCTGAGGTGCCTCGTCGAGACGCCGACCTCGAGGGCGAGGTCGAGCTGACTGCGGCGGCGGTCCTCCCGCCAATCCCGAAGCATCTCGCCGACTCCGCCGGTTCTCGATGTGGTCGCCGTGCTCGAAGCGGTGGTGGTGGGCACGGGGCCAGTCTTCCAGCCGTCGGCTCAGGCGCCGACGCTCTCGCCGGCGAACCCGATGATGCGGTGCAGCTTGTCGTCGCCGTCGAACTTGGCGATGTCGACGCCGGAGAACGTCGGCGCCTCGCCCGGAACGCCGAGCGCCCAGTTGAAGCGCACCAGGTCGTGATGGGCGTCGACGTCGCTCGTGCGGGTGAGGACGTGACCGGGCAGCTGCTGCTGGACGGCTCCGAGCACGGCGGCGAAGGCATCGCGGCTGTCGGCCTCGAGCATGGGGTCCCGGTACCAGAGATCCTCGCCTGTGCCGTCTTCGAGCAGGGCGGCGCGCTTGGCGGCATCCGTTTCGTTCCAGGCGGCGACGTAGGCGTCGATGGCGGCCTGCTGGGCGGCACTGACGACGGGGGTACCGGTTGCGGTGGTGGGGGTGTCGGTGGTCATGTGCCCCACGATGAACGACTCGGGAGCGGCCGGCGATTACCCGTCGGGTAACCGGTGCTGCCGTCGCGCTGTTCGTGCTGGCGGTGGCGGCGCCGGGCCGAGGTGTCAGACGGTCGATCCGCCGGCGCGCCAGTACTGCCCGGTGGTGTCGCGGTCGAGCAACTCGGCGTCGACGAGGAAGCGGCGCAGGGTCACGGCGTCCACCGCGTGGCCGTCGAGCGCCTCGGTGACCTCGCGCTCGGTGTAGCGGCGGCCCGGCTCGAACTGCTGGCAGAGCCAATCGAGCACCACGAGCCGCTTGGCCGGGGCCGTCGGGATCGTGGCCAGGCGACCGTGCGGGGCGAAGGCCAACAGCACCTTGCGGGTGTCGCCGGGCTGGTCATCGTGTGAGGTGTCCGTCGGCCGGACGATCGCCTCCCGGGCGGCCAGGGCGAACACCTCGCCGGCGACGGTCAGGCCGCCGTCGCCACTCACCACGAGGCCGGCGTCGACGAGCCGTCCGAGGGCCTTGGCCGCCCGGTGCTCGGGAAGGTCGGCGGCGGCCGTCACCTCGACGAGGTTGGTGGCTCCCAGTTCGATCGTGGCCAGCACGCGCCGCCGATCGGCATCAGCCAGCTGCCCGACGATCGTCGGGGCACTCGGTCGTCCACCGGACGGCCCGTCGGACGGCCCACCTGACGTCGTCTCACTCATCCCCAGATACAAGCAGATGCGGAGCGAGCGGACCCGGCCGCAGATGGGTGGGTCGGGTGGACCCGGCCGCAGACGGGGTGATAACCGCCGTCGCCCCATCTGCGGCCGCGTCCTCGCGCGGCAACGCGCTCCAAACGTTGCATGCGTCATGTATCAGGAGTGGGCAGCCGGGCGATCGTGACGCGGTTCCTCGAGAAATTTCGCGATTTCTGTGTGCTCGCCGTCACGGACCCGTCATGTGCCGGTGACGGGCCCGGACGGTCGTCGCCAGCGAGCTCCCGGACCCGGGCGAGCAGCACGTCCAGAGCCGGCCGGTTGAGCCCGCCTTTGGGGATGATCACGTCGGCGTAGCGCTTGGACGGCTCGATGAACTGCTCGTGGGCGGGCCGGACCGTCGTCAGGTACTGCTCGATCACGCTCTCCACGGTGCGGCCCCGCTCGGCGACGTCGCGCTCGATGCGGCGGATGAGGCGCAGGTCGGCGTCGGTGTCGAGGAACACCTTGAGATCGAAACGCTCTCGGAGGGCCGGTTCCCAGAGCACGAGGATTCCCTCGACGACCACGATCTTCGCCGGGTGCACGATCCGCACCTCCGTCGACCGGTTGTGGTCGACGTAGTCGTACACCGGAACGGGCACGGGAGCGCCGGCGACCAGGGCTGCGATGTGGTCGTTGAGCAGCGGCCAGTCGAAGGCGTCGGGATGGTCGTAGTTGAACATCCTGCGCTCCTCGAGCGGGACGTCGAGGTGGACGTAGTAGGAGTCGAGCTTGAGAAGGGCCAGCGAATCAGCGCCGGCCAGCTCGGCGAGGCGCTCGGCCACGGTGGTCTTGCCCGACGACGAGCCGCCGGCGACGCCGATGAGGAACGGACGGTCGGGCAGCGTCGAAATCACCCAGCTATCCAACCATTTCGGGCCTCGGTCGGTCAGACTGGGGCGGATGGACCAGGACTCCGGCGTGGATCAGGCGGGCAACGAACAGCGGGCGCAAGGCGGGCTGACGGATCGGCAGCGGGAGATGCTCGACTTCGAGCGCACGTGGTGGCAGTCCGACGAGCCCCGCGACGACCTCATCCGCGCGCGGTTCGGCGTGAGCACCGACGAGTACTATGTCGAACTGAACCAGGTGCTCGACCTTCCCGGAGCGATGGAGCACGACCCGCTGGTCGTGCGTCGCTTCCAGCGTCGCCGGGCCCGGCGGCGTCGCACACTCAGCACGTCGAGCAACGTCTCTCAACGAGGGGTCAGCGAATGAGTGATCCAACCGATCCGGGCGGCGTGGGTGCGGCGCAGGCCGAACGCGCCAGCAGCCGCTACGCCCGGGTGGGCGACAACGGCTCCCCGGTCGGCTCACCCCTCACCATCATCTTGGCCGTCGTGGCCGTCGTGGTGGGGTTCTTGATCTTCCGCACCATCGACGGTGGAGGCGGCAACGCCGGCGGCCTGCCCGACACCGAGATCACGATCCCCACGCCCACCGACGCCCAGGGCAACACCGTGGTGACCCAGGCACCCGGTAGTCCGACCACAGCGGCGCCTCCCACGACGGCCGCCGTCACCCGAACCGGAGCGACGGTGGTGGTCGTCAACGCCGCCGGGATCGGCGGCGTGGCCGGCGACATGACGGAGAAGCTGGCTGCGCTCACGTACACGATGGAGGGCGAGGGCATCACCAGTAACGCCGGCGCCATCGACACGACCGTCGTGTACTACAACGCAGGGACCGGCAATCCGGCGACGCTGGCCGTGGCACAGGCGCTTGCCAACGATCTCGGCGTCGGCCCTCCACAGGAGGTGCCGGATCCCTTCCCGAGCGACGACAGCACGGGGGCAGCCACCGTGTTCGTGATGCTCGGGACGGACCTGGCCGGCAAGGACCTGCCCACGGCCACCACGGCGCCAACGGTGAACACTCCGGCGCCGACCACCACGACTGCGGCGTAGTCCTCCGGGCCGGGCACGGTTCGTGCCGTCGGTGGCACGATCGGTGTCCAGATCGTCGGGCGGGTGGGGTCGGCGAGACGGCCCCGCAGGCTAGGCGAGGGCGCGCAACGCCTGTTCGGCGGCGTGCTCGATGCACCACTGGGGTTCTGCGAACGCGCGCTGTTCACCGAACTCCTGCACCAACGACACGACGGTGACGGGGGCATCCGCCGTCCCGAGCGCGACGAGCCGGGCGGCGGCCGCGTCGTCGGCGGCCCCCACGACGGCCACCACGGGTCGCCCGGCGCCGACCGCGAGTGAGGCGAGCGAACCGACCACCTTGCCGTCGAGGCTCTGCTCGTCGAGATAGCCCTCGCCGGTGACGACCGCGTCGACCGACTCGAGGCGCTCGTCGAGGTCGAAGTGGTCGGCGACGACGTCGAAGCCGCCGATGATCCGTCCGCCCATCGCCAGCAGGCCCCCGGCGAGTCCGCCGGCGGCACCGGTGCCATCGACCTCACGCACATCCACGCCGTAGTCGGCCAGGTAGCGCTCGGCGAGCTGGTTGAGACGAGCCGTGAGCAGTGCCACCTGGGCCGGCGTGGCGCCCTTCTGGGGGGCGAACACCGCTGCCGCGTCGACGAATCGGGTGCGCACGTCGCAGGCCACCTGCAGGTCGATCGACTTGTAGCGGGCCGGGCTGTGCATCGCCTCGATGGCGCCGAGGCCGCCGTCGGTGGTGGCCGATCCGCCGAGGCCCACCACGATGGTGCGGGCGCCCTGCTCGGCGGCTTGGGCGATGAGCTCGCCCGTGCCACGAGTCGTGGCCGCCAGCGGGTCGTTGCGCTCGGCGCCGCCCGCGAGCAGGAGCCCGCTCGCTGCGGCCATCTCGATGACCGCCCGGCGATTCTGGAGGCGCCACCCGGCCTGGACGGGTTGGCCCGAGGGCCCGGTCACCAGGCTCGTGCGGTTGGCGCCGCCCAACACCTCCAAGATCCCTTCGCCTCCGTCGGACATCGGCACCTCGTCGACGTCGACGCCCAGCGTCCAGCCGGCCTGACCGACCGCGGCGGTGGCCTCGGCGGCCGTTGCCGTCCCTCGAAACTTGTCCAGCGCCGCGAGCACCCGCATCGGTCGACGACAGTACTGCCTGGTCGGGCGAGCCGACCGTTGTTCGCCCGGCGACAGGATGGCTGCGAACCGTTTCGTCGACGGAGGCTGCCGATACCCGACCGGCAAGGTGGGGAATCACCGGTAGCGTGACGGCATGGCCGTCACCGTGCGAATCCCCACCACCATGCGTCCGATCTCCGGCGGTGCGTCCACCGTCGAGGTCGAGGCCGGCACGCTGGCCGAGATCGTCAAGGCCCTCGAGACCGCCCACCCCGGCTTCGAGGACCGCCTGCTCGAGGACGGGGCGTTGCGCCGCTTCGTGAACGTCTTCGTCGACGACGACGACGTGCGCTACCTCCAGGGCCTCGACACCGTGGTGCCCGACGGCCAGACCGTCAGCATCATCCCCGCCGTCGCCGGCGGCTGAGGGCCGCGGCCGCACCGTTCTGCTGGAGCAGGAAGGCTGCACCACGGGCCTTTCGCGCCTGCAGAACACGCTGCCTCCAGTGTGCCGCGCGGTCGCTCGGCCAGCGCCCGCTGCGGGGGCACCGTTTCTGGTGGAGCAAAGAGGCGGTGCGAGGGCCTTGTGGCTCCTGCAGAACGTGTGTTGTCGCCAGGGGTCCACGGCACCGGGCCTCGGTGGGTTTCGACCCTCGGTGCCGCTGCTCGCTGGCGCTCCGCTGCCTTTGTTCGCTGGCGCTCCGCTGCCTTTGTTCGCTGGCGCTCCGCTGCCTTTGTTCGCTGGCGCTCCGCAGCGTTGTTCGCTGGCGCTCCGCAGCGTTGTTCGCTGGCGCTCCGCAGCGTTGCTCGCTGGCGCTCCGCAGCGTTGCTCGCTGGCGCTCCGCAGCGTTGCTCGCTGGCGCTCCGCAGCGTTGCTCGCTGGCGCTCGCTGGCATAGAGTGCTAGCACTCACCGTCTTTGAGTGCTAACTACTCGTCCGACGCCAACAACCCAATGGAGGGACACTGATGGCCAAGCTGATCGCGTTCGACACCGAGGCTCGCAAGGGGCTGGAAGCGGGCATGAACAAGCTCGCCGACGCCGTGCGCGTCACGCTCGGGCCCAAGGGCCGCAACGTCGTGCTGGAGAAGAAGTGGGGCGCCCCCACGATCACCAATGACGGCGTCTCGATCGCCAAGGAGATCGAGCTCGAGGACCCCTACGAGCGCATCGGCGCCGAGCTGGTCAAGGAAGTCGCCAAGAAGACCGACGACGTCGCCGGTGACGGAACCACCACCGCCACGGTGCTCGCCTGGGCGCTCGTCCACGAGGGCCTTCGCAACCTCGCCGCCGGCGCCAACCCGGTGGGCCTGAAGCGCGGCATCGAGCAGGGTGTCGAGACGGCCGTCGACACGATCCGCAAGATCGCCAAGGACGTCGACGAGACCGAGCAGATCGCCCAGGTCGCCGGCATCTCCGCCGCCGACACGGAGATCGGCGCCAAGATCGCCGAGGCCATCGACAAGGTCGGCAAGGACGGCGTCATCACCGTCGAGGAGTCGAACACGTTCGGCATCGAGATCGACCTGGTCGAGGGTATGCGCTTCGACAAGGGCTACATCTCGCCGTACTTCGTGACCGACACCGAGCGCATGGAGGCCAGCCTCGACGACGCCTACATCCTCCTCGTCTCGTCGAAGATCTCGTCGGTCCGTGACCTCGTACCGGTGCTCGAGAAGGTGATGCAGGGTGGTCGCCCGCTCGTCATCATCGCCGAGGACGTCGAGGGCGAGGCGCTCGCCACGCTCGTCGTCAACAAGATCCGTGGCACGTTCAAGTCGGTCGCCGTCAAGGCCCCCGGCTTCGGCGACCGCCGCAAGGCCATCCTCCAGGACATCGCCATCCTCACCGGTGGCCAGGTCATCTCCGAGGAAGTCGGCCTCAAGCTCGAGAACGTCACGCTCGACCTGCTCGGTTCGGCCAAGCGCGTCATCATCACCAAGGACGAGACCACCATCGTCGAGGGTGCCGGCGCCGGCGACGACGTCAAGGGCCGCATCAACCAGATCAAGGCCGAGATCGAGAACACCGACTCCGACTACGACCGTGAGAAGCTCCAGGAGCGTCTCGCCAAGCTGTCGGGCGGCGTTGCCGTGCTCAAGGTCGGCGCCGCCACCGAGGTGGAGCTGAAGGAGAAGAAGCACCGCATCGAGGACGCCGTCTCCACGGCGAAGGCTGCGATCGAAGAGGGCGTCGTGCCCGGCGGCGGCGTTGCGCTGCTTCGTGCCCAGACCGCCGTTCAGAAGGCCGTTGCCGAGCTCGAGGGCGACGAGGCGACCGGTGCGGCCGCCGTCGCCAAGGCGCTCGAGGCCCCGCTCAAGCAGATCGCCGAGAACGCCGGCTTCGAGGGTGGCGTCATCGTCGACAAGGTGCGCAGCCTGAAGGGCGCCAACGGCCTCAACGCCGCCACCGGCGAGTACGAGGACCTGGTGAAGGCCGGCGTCATCGAAGCCGCCAAGGTCACCCGCTCGGCCCTGCAGAACGCAGCGTCGATCGCCGCCCTGTTCCTGACCACCGAGGCCGTGGTCGCCGACAAGCCCGAGCCCGCCCCCGCCATGCCCGGCGGCGGCGGTGACATGGACTTCTGAGCGAAGCGAGGAAGTCCCCAGCGACTCGACTTCTGAGCGAAGCGAGGAAGTCCCCAGCGACTCGACTTCTGAGCGAAGCGAGGAAGTCCCAGCGACTCGACCGAGTCCCCCCGACGAGGCCCCGTGGGCCCGGCTCCGGCCGGCGCCCACGGGGCCTCGCCCATTTCCGGCCGCGATGAGCGATGAGGCCGCCAACCGGCCTCATCGCTCATCGCCCCGCCGGACCCGACGCCGAAGTGTGAGTTCCGACGGCAGGTTTCCGCGTCATGACGTCACACTTCGGCGAAGAGGGGGCGGCGGGAGGTGAGGACGTCGTCGAAGGCGGCGACGAAGTGGTCGAGGTCGGCGTCGGTGAGGGCCAGGCTGAGGGCGATGAAGCCGCGGCGGGCGATGTAGCAGCCCGCCTCGAGCAGGTCGAGATAGAGCAGCTCACGCCGGCGGTCGTCGGCGGCAGCCAGGGCGGCGACCGACGCGAGCGGGCCGGCGAGCGGGTGGACGTTCATCAGCGACCCCTGACCGGTGATGTGCACGGCCACCTCTCGGGATGCACACACGGCATTGAGGCGGGCACGCAGTTCGTCGCCCCGTCGGTTGTGGGTGACGGCCAGCTCGGGCGGGTAGACCTCGGTCAGTGCTGCGACGCCGGCAGACATCGACAGCACGTTGTTGTTGAACGTGCCGGCGTGCGCCAGCGCCCCGGGCCGTGACGGATCGAAGCGAGCCATCACGTCGGCGGCGCCGCCGAACGCACCGAACGACATGCCGCCGCCGACGTACTTGCCGAGCGTCAGTAGATCCGGGCGCACCCCGGCGGCGTCGGCCGCGCCGGTGGGAGACAGCCGCGACGTCATCACCTCGTCGGCGATGAGGAGGGCGCCGTGCCCGCTCGTGAGCCGGCGCAGTCCGTCGAGGAACCCGGCGGCGGCGGGCAGGCAGCCGCCGGAGCCGAGCATCGGCTCCACCAGGACGGCGGCGATCCGCGAGCCGTGCTCGGCGAAGACAGCGGTGACACTGTCGAGGTCGTTGTAGGTGGCGACGTGGAACGGATACGGCGCGTTGAGCGGCGAGCCGCCGCCGCCGAACGACAGCAGGCCGCCGTGGTAGCCGCCGTCGAACACGACGACGTCGCTGCGACCGGTGGCGACCCGCGCCGTGGCCACGGCCATCAGGTTGGCCTCGGTGCCCGAGTTGGTGAACCGCACCGACTCGATCGCCGGAAACCGGCGGCACACCAGTTCGGCGAGCTCCACCTCTCGGCGGCCGTGGGCTCCGAAGCTCAGCCCGCCCGCCGCGGCCTGGGTGATTGCCGCCTGGATCGGCGCGGCCGAGTGTCCGAGCAGCCCGGCCGTGTAGTCACCGAGCAGATCGACGTACTCGATGCCGTCGGCGTCGACGATCCTCGCGTCGAACGCGTGCGACACCCGCAACGGGAACGGCTCGTGGAACAGCACGGTGCGGGTGTTGCCCCCTGGCATCACGGCCGCCGCCCGGGTGTGCAGCGCCGCGCTCCGCGGCCGCCGGGCGGCGAACCGCCGTCGTACTTCGGCGACGGCCTCGTGGAGGGAACCGGCGGAGCCGGCGAACCCTCCGGTCGTCGCCGGACCGGGCGGACCGGCCGGAGCGGAGGAAGCGGCAGAAGCGGCGGAGGTGGCGGAAGCGTCGGGAGCGGCGTCGGGCCTGGGCACCATGACGGTCATGTTGCCCCACAGCCCCGGGACCGTGCGTGCCGGGACGGCGTCGGTCGACTGTCGGCACGTCCCGGACCACGCCGGCCGGTCGTCGTCGGGCAGCCGGGTCAGTGCAGCGTCGGACGGTAGGTGAGCTCCTGCGTGCGACCGTCGAACGTCCGGCTGTCGACCAGGTCGAGATCGAAGTCGGCGGCACCGCGAAAGATCGGCACGGTCCCGACGCGGCCGGAGATGACGGGGAACACGGTCACCTGGACGAAGTCGACAAGACCGGCGTCGAGGAGCGCGCGGTTCATCGACACGCTGCCGTGCGAGCGCAGCGGCAGGTCGGACTCCGCCTTCAGCTGGGCGACGACGTCGATCGCATCGCCGCGGACCAGCGTGGCGTCGGGCCAGTCGAGTGGTGCTTCCAGGGTGGTCGACACCACGGTCGTGGGCAGATGGCGCATGCGGGTGACCCACGGGTCGCGGACATCGGCATCCTCGCTGCTCTCGGCGAGCATCTGGGCGAAGTCCCGGTACGTGTTGGCCCCGAGGACCAGTCGCTGAGGCTCGCCGTAGATCGCGTAGCGGTGCTCGAGCAGTTCGGGGCCTTGCTTGCCCCAGTACCCGCCCCAGTCGCCGCCCGGGCCGTAGGACCCGAACCCGTCGAGGGTGGAGAAGATGTCGTACGTGTAGGTGGCGGGCATGGTGTCCTCCTGGTGGAGTGATCAGTCCGGCGGTTGCCGGCTCATCACCACCACGAACTGGGAAGCCCGAATCGACATCGTCGTCCGAACTTCTCAGCCCGGCGACTGCGACGCCGGGCGGCCGGCGACCACGATCAGTTCGCCGGTCGCATCGGACACCGGGGACCGTCGCCAGTCGCCCCACATCTCGACGAGATCGAGGCCGGCCCCGGCGAGCGTCCCGACGATCTCCGGCGCCGAGCGGAAGCGGAGCGTCTCGGTGCTCACCAGGTGCTCACCGCTGGGCAGGACCGTGTGACCCTGGTGGGTCTCGATGGGCGCATCGCCCGGTCCCGACACGTCGACGACCTCGACCCACGACTCGAACGTGCCGCCGTCGGGATGCGGGTAGGTCCGCCGCGTGTCGTCGGGTGTCCAGCGCTCCCACTCCCGGGCCCGCGGGTCACGGCTCTCGAACGCCAGATGGCCGCCGGGTCGCAACATCGTCCGGCATTGGGCGAGCGTTGCTGTCCACTCCTCGTCCGTCACGAAGTACTGGGCGACGTGGCCCGACATCACGACCAGATCAGCCAACGCCGGCGGCACGTCGGCCGCGGTTCCGTGGATCCACGTCACCCTTTCGGCCCCGGGGCGGCGCCGCGCCGCTTCGACCATCGCCGTCGCCGGATCGACACCGGTCGCCCGGAACCCGCGGGTGGCGAGGTCGGTGCAGAATACGCCGGTGCCACAACCGATGTCGACGACGTCGGTCGCGCCCAACTGGGCGGCGAGGGCGAGATAGAAGTCGTGGTCCACGCGTCCGGCGCACTCGACGTCGTACGTCACGACCAGGCGCGGCTCCTCGGTCCACAGCTGCGGCATCCTGCCAGCCTGGCGTGCGGGCCGACGACCGATCAATCAGGTTCGAGCCGCGAAACGCGCTCGTGACGCGCGGGGTCGGGCGATGAGACTCGACGGCGTGGAGCGATTCGATCCGTTCCGGGCCTTCGGGCCGGCCGTCGCCAGCCGGTACGACGACGGACTTCGGGGCGATGAGGACGACGCCGTCGCCTTCCTCGTTCGCGTCGCCGGCGCCGGGCCGGCTCTCGAGTTCGCCGTCGGGACCGGGCGCATCGCCGTGCCGCTCGCTGCCGGCGGGATCGCCGTGGACGGGATCGAAGTGTCCGAGGCGATGATCGAGCGGCTGCGGGCCAAGCCGGGCGGAGACGCGATCGGCGTGACGGTCGGCGACATGTCGACGACGCGGCTCGACGGCCGGTACTCGCTCGTGTACCTGGTGTTCAACACGATCTTCAACCTGCTGACCCAGGACGATCAGGTGCGCTGCTTCGAGAACGCGGCGCACCACTTGACGACCGACGGCGCGTTCGTGGTCGAGGCCGGCATTCCCGACGCGTGGGTGCGCCGGGACAACTACGTCGACGCCGAGCACGTCGGGGTCGACCGGGTCGTCTTCGACGTCTGCCGTTACGACCCGGTGACGCAACTGCTCGACGAGAACCACGTCGAGCTGACGCCCGAAGGGATCCGATTCGGGCCGATCGTGTGCCGCCTGGCACCCCCGAGCGAGCTCGACCTGATGGCCCGTCTCGCCGGCCTCCGTCTCGTCGAGCGGTGGGGCGGCTGGCGTGGCGAACCCTTCGACGCCCGTTCCGTTCGCCACGTCAGCGTCTATCGCGCCGCCTGAACCGACGCCCCGCAACTCCTGTACTGCTCACGTCGATGTTTCGGGGGCTGGATCGTGACGGTTTTCGTCACGATCCAGCCCTCGATCACCGAATGGCACGATCGAGCCCCAGATTCTCGACGGTGTCCAGCGTGCACCCGGCCACTGATGTCGATCACGTCACCTTCGGAGCAGCAGCCGTCACCGGCGAAGCGGACCGACCTCCCGCGAGCAGAAGACGAGAGAGGCGCGACGGCCCCGCCGAAGTGCCGACCCGGCGCGCTCCAGAGGCACACCCCGTAGGCACTTCCACCGTTCAGGACCCACGAAGCGACAGGAGCGCCCGAAAACGCGACGAACGAGAGCTGAGCATCGAGATTCAGGCGAGGAGGGTGAGGAGGCGGGTGGGGGCGCCGGCGTCGTTGGCGCGGTCGCGCAGGACAGCGAGGATGGCGCGGAACTGATCGGGCGCCGACCGGGCGAAGGTGGTCGACCCCGACCACACGAGCAGCGTGCCCGGTTCGGCGTCGAGGTCGCCGAGGCTGTCGGCGAGGGCGTCGAGGTTGTGGCCGAACCAGTCGGGGAAGCCGAACGCCGTCTTGAGGGCGGCGAACACGGCGCGACGGTCGGCGGCGGCCGACGTGTCGGCGTCGACGACGCGCCACCCGGCCGCCTCGGCGACCCGCCGCGCCGTGTCGGCGCTCGACGCCGCGGGAAGGCGGTAGACGCCGGCCGGGGCGGGTCCGGTCAGCAACGTGGCCAGGCCGGTCACGGCACCACCACCCGGAACGAGTCGTAGTGGTCGTCGGTGTAGAACACCTCGCCTCCTTCGCCCGTGACGATCCGCCGGGCTCCGCGGTCGTCGCTACCCGGCGTCTCCACCGTGTATTCGTGGTAGTAGCCGTCGGGTTCGTCGGGGAGGATGCCTTCGCGGTTCTGGAAGACCGCCCCGTCCTGGCGATACCGGAAGGGCCCGTCCGATGCGATCAGCGCCAGGGTGTCGAGCGCCTCGGGTGGCAGCTCGTTGTACGTGACGGTGTCGAATCCCGGCGGCACGACGACGTCCACGCCGCCTTCGCCGTCCGGCTCGGCCTGGCCCGTCGACGTGGTCGGCGGTGGCGTCGTGGACGTGGCGTCGGCGACCGACGGACCGTCGCAGTCGTCGGGCCAGTCGAACGCCCACTCGTAGGCCAGGACGAGATCGTCGCCCTCGGTCAGTTCGTACCCCGCCGACGACGGGGCCAGCGTCGCCGGGTCGCCCGTCGCCGTGATGGTCTCGGTGCGGTCATCGACCGATCGCTCGGCGACCAGGGCGACCTCGCCGGCAGCACTCGCATCGGCCACGACGTCGAGGTCGGCGACCCGCTCGTCGAGACCCTCGTCGAGGTACGGCACGTCCTCGTACCGCAGCTCCTCGCCGACCGACCCGAGCTCGGCCCACAGGCCGGCCCACGTGTCCCACACGATCGTCGCCGTGCGGTGCATCACCTCCCGCTCGAGGGCCGCCTCGTCGCCCGTCGCGCCGCTGGCTTCGAACCTCTCGAACCACTGCTCGAAGCCGGCCGCCTCGACGGGTGAGCCGTCGCGTTCGACCTCGATGGTCGGGTTGGTGAAGAACGCCGCCAGTTCGGCGTCGCGATCACCGCCGAGGCCGTCGGTGGCCGTGAGCACGGCGTCGGAGAACTCGACGAGGACGACGCCGTCTCGTACGTCGGCTGTCGCCTCGTAGTCGACGTCGATCGTGAGCTGGGCGTCGACGTACGTCTGCGTCACGGCGACGGCGCAGTCGAGTGGCCAGTCGAACGTGAGCGTGACGTCATCGGAGGCGGTCGAGGCGGTCGAGACGGGTGAAGCGGTGGCGGTGGCGGTGGCGGTGGCGGTGGCGGTGGCGGCGAGAGCGATACCCGCGCCGACCGGCACGAGCGCAGCAGCGACGGCCGCGGCCACCGCGCCCCGGATCACGTCGGGATCCGCTCGTACCGCGTCGACTCGGTGATCTCCCCCGTCTCGACGTCGTACACGAAGCCGGCGATGACGTTGATCGGCGTCAGGTACGGCGACGAGCGGATGATCTCGACGTCCTCGGCGAGTGCCTCGTGGTGGTCGGCGATGGCGTGGAACTCGATGTCGGCGCCGGTGAGCTCGTGGAGCTGCTCCTCGGTCACGCCCGCCAGACCACACTTGGTGTGCTGCATGACGACCACGGTGTTCACGCCGAGCACGTGGCTGGACAGAGCGAGGCTGCGCACGACGTCGTCGTCCACCCGTCCGCCGGCGTTGCGGATGACGTGGGCCTCGCCGAGATACAGGCCGAGCACGGCGAACACGTCGATGCGTGCGTCCATGCAGGTGACGACGGCGAGTTGGCGGCTCGGCCTGGCCTCGTGCACGCGGGCGCGTGCCCCGGCGTAGTGGGCGTTGGCGTCGAGCAGGCGGGCGATCTCCATTGGCGCCAGTATTGCCGCGGGTACCGTGGCGGCCGTGGCTCGATCGCGGACGAAACGCCTGCTCGTGACCCGAGTCACGCCGGACGGGACCAGACGGCGGCCCGACGAGCTGATCGTCGAGGAGCCGATGACGATCCAGCTCGACGGTGAGGTGGTGAGCACCACCATGCGCACGCCGGGCAACGACTTCGAGCTGGCCGTCGGCTGGTGCTTCACCGAGGGCCTGCTCGGCGGCGCCCCGGTCACCGGCGTCCGCTACTGCGCCAACGGGTCGGCGATGGCCAGCGAGTTCAACGTCGTCACGGTCGAGACGGGAGGGCGGGCACCGATCCCCGCCCCTCGCCTCGTGTCGACGTCGTCGAGCTGCGGCTGGTGCGGCAGCGACCAGCTCGACGAGCTCGCCGGCCGCCTCGCGCCGCTGCCCGAGGGTCCGTCGATCGACGTCGCCGTGCTCGGAAGGATGCCCGATCGGGTGCTCGGCGGCCAGGGACTGTTCACGTCGACGGGGGCGGTGCACGCAGCCGCTGCGTTCGACGCCGACGGCACTGTGCTGGTGACCCGCGAGGACGTCGGTCGCCACAATGCCGTCGACAAGGTGATCGGTCGCCTGCTCCTCGACGGCGTCCTGCCGGCGCTCGCCGCCGACGGACCGGCGCGCGGTCTGTTCGTGAGTGGCCGGGCGTCGATCGAGATGGTGCAGAAGGCCTGGGCCGGCGGGTTCCGGGCGCTCGTGGCCGTCAGTGCCCCGACCTCCCTGGCCGTCGAAGCGGCGCAGCGAGCCAACCTCGTGCTCGCCGGTTTCGTCCGCGCCGACGGCTTCAACGTCTACGCCCCCTAGTCCCAGCGGCCGGGAGCTTGCGGTCATTCCGGCGGTGCCCCATAGGGTGGAGGCATGCGTGTCGAGACCGGACTTGGCGTCCTCCACCTGTTCTGTGTCCCCGCGGGTGACGTCGATGTCGAGGCGGCCGATTCGGCGATCAAGGACGCCCGGTCGTCCGACGCCCAGGTGCTGGTGTCGTCGATCCTCGGCCACAAGTGCGACGTGGCGATCATGGCGCTGCACCCGGACTGGACGGTGCTGCGCCGCCTCCAGACCGCCCTGCAGGTGGCGGGGCTCCGTGTCGTCGACAGCTACGTCAGCATCACCGAGGTCAGCGAGTACGCCAAGGGCATGCCCGAACACATGCTCCGCGAGCGGCTCTACCCGTCGCTGCCGCCCGAGGGCAAGCCGATCTTCTGCTTCTACCCGATGACCAAGCGGCGCGGTGACACCGCCAACTGGTACGCCACGCCGTACGACGAGCGCAACGAGATGATGCGCGAGCACGGGGCGAGCGGCCGCACGTTCGCCGGCAAGGTCACCCAGCTGATCACGGGGTCTACCGGCCTCGACGACTTCGAGTGGGGCGTCACGCTGTTCGCCGTCACTCCCGAGGTGGTCAAGGAGGTCGTGTACACGATGCGCTTCGACAAGGCCTCGGCGCTCTACGGCGAGTTCGGCCGGTTCTACGTGGGCTACCTCACAGATCTCGCCGAAGCGCTCGGCCGCGCCTGAGCGGGCGCCGCACATGTTCGTGCGGCTCAGCCGGTGCCGGAAGTGACGGTCCCGTAGGTCACCTCGACGATCAGCCCGGGATCGATCACGTACGTCATGACGGTCGTACGGCCGGGGTCGCCGGTGGCGGTGAACGGCTTCACGACGTTGGTGGTGTTCACGCCGTTGTAGTCGATCTCGCGGCCTTCATCGAGGCGGGCGATGCAGTGATTGAACGTGTCGCACGGCACGCCGCCATCGGCCGTGAGTGGCATCTGCTGGGCGATGAGCGTCGGATCGTCGGTGTCCTTGGTGATCGCGCTGAGCACGATGAGGTTGATGCAGTCGAACGTGTTGAGGGCGAACGGACCTTCGGGGATCGTCGCGTCGGGATCGGCCTCGGTGGTCGGCGGCGACGAGTCGGCGCCGGTGGGGGTGGGCTCGACGACGGGTGCCGGCGCGGCGGGGACGCCTGCGACGGGGGCATAGCGGACCCAGTTGTCGATCAGGGCCTGCGGCCACGAGGCGTACACCGACGGATCGGCCGCGGTGATCGCCTCGTTCACCATGACCCGCGGGAGGTCGTCACCGCCGAGCACTTCGACGTTGCGGGCGATGGCGTCCATCACCTGCATGCCCTGGATGCCGTCGGACAGCACGATGATCGTGCTCTCCGGCGAGTCGGTCGCGACCCGGGCGATCTCGTCGTCGAACTCGGTGTCGGTGGTCGACAGCGGGATCTCGTCGGTGATGTTGAGACGCCAGGATTCGAGGTTGCGGGCGGCGGCGCGGCGGAGTCCCTGGCCGTACTCGTCGTCGCGGTAGAGCACGACCACGTTGGACACACCCTCGCGGTTCGCCGAGTAGGCGATCGCGGCCATCTGGCCGGACTCGCTGGGAATGGTGCGGAAGAACAGCCCGTTGCGGTCGGGGTGGAGGTCGAGCATCATCGTCGATGCCGTCGGGCTGCACGTGAGCACGCCGGCTTCGGTCAGCTGCCCGAGCACCTGCACGGCGACGGTCGACGAGGCCGGCCCGACCACGGCGTCGACCCCCTGGGCGAGCAGCTCGTCGATGGCCGCAGACGCGGACTCGGCGTCGGCGCCCTCATCGGCCTTCACGAGCTCGACGGGCTCCCCGTGGAACATCGTGGTGTCGTTGATGCGCCGGATGGCGAACTCGGCGGCGTTGTTGGCGGGAATGCCGATGTCGGCGCCGGCGCCGGTCTGCGGGAGGAGGAGGCCGATGCGCAACACGCCGTCGTCGCGGTCGACGTGCGAGCCGTCGGAGGATGCCGGGGGCTCGATCGCTGGTTCGGTCGGGGCGCTCGCAGGCGTTCCCGTTGCCGGCGTCACGCTGGCCGAACCGGGGCCGGCCGCGCACGACACGAGGCCGAGCGCGGCGGCCGCCGCCGGAGCGAGCAGCAGAGAACCCGGCCGGCGACGCATCAGCTCCACCCTACTGATCCGTCGGCCTCCGGAGGAGGCGACAGCGCCGTCGGCGGTGACGGGCGGGCGTGAAGGGGGCGAGCGTGACGTGCCGGCGCCTCGCCGGCCGTGAGGACCACGGCACTAGCTTGACGTCGTGTCTGCCGATTCCGCCGAGCCCCTCCTGACCCGAGATCTGGTCCGCTGGAGCGAGGCGTTGGCTGCGATCGCCCGGACCGGGCTGGGGTTCACGCAGAACCTCTACGAGCGCGAGCGGTTCGAGGAGGTGCTCCACGTCGCCGCCGACATCAAGATGGCGGTCGATCGCCTGCTCGACCCCACGGCGACACCAGTCGAGCACGATCAGCACGTCCAGGAGTGGCTGCGGTCCGTCGGCAACGGTGTGCCCGGATACGTGACCCCCAAGGTGGCCATCGGGGTCATCGTCGGCAACGACGCCGGCGAGGTCCTGCTCGTGCAGCGCGCCGATTCGGGGATCTGGCTGTTCCCCACGGGGTGGGCCGACGTCGGCTACTCGCCGGCAGAGGTGGCGGTGAAGGAGGTGCACGAGGAGACGGGCATCGAGTGCGAGCCGGTGCAACTGCTCTCGGTCGTCGATGGTCAGCGGCGTGGCTTCAGCCGCTTCGGCATGTACATGCTGCTGTTCCACTGCACGGCGGTCGGCGGCTCGCTGCAGGGGCACCCGCTGGAGACGGCCGACGTCGGCTGGTTCGCCGCCGACCGGCTTCCCGACGCCACGGCCGGCGCCGACTGGTGGGCGCCGATGGCGTTCGCGGCGATCACCGGCGAACGGCCGGCGACGTTGTTCGACGACGTGCGGTCACCGATCTGGAGGAGTTGACACCAGTCGTCGCCGGTCGACGGGCGACTGGCCGCCGAGCGCGGTCAGTCGTCGCCGGTGGCGCCCTCGGGTCCGCCCTGCTGCAGGAAACGTTCGACCTCGGCGACGAGGTCCTCGACGTCGGCCTCGTCACCGACGCGCTCGTCGGCGCCCCGCTCGCCGCCGACGGTGTCGTCGTCGTCATCGTCATCGAGGTCGTCCTCGGTGGCGTCGGCCATCAGCACCTCGAGGCGGGTGACGTAGGCGGCGAGGTCCTCGTTCTCGGCCATCATGCCGGCGACGCGCTGGTCGTACTTGGCGATCGCCGGACCGAGCGCGTCGATGGGCGGCTCGGCGCCGATGATGCCGCACGCTGCGCTCACGAGCGCGGCCGACGCCTTGGGCCAGGGCATCTGCGCGGTGTAGCCGGGCACCGTGGCCCACAGCGACACGGCAGGGCGACCGGCGGTGCTGAACGCGTCGCCGAGCACACCGACGATTCCCGTCGGTCCTTCGTAGGTGGAGCGTCGCAGATCGTGACGGTCGACCAGCTCGGCGTCGGTGGCGGTACCGATGACCTGCACCGGGTACGTGTGCGGATAGTCGGCGAGGAGGGCGCCGAGGCTGATCGTCATCGACGCGTCGAAGTGCTCGGCGAGCCCGACGATCTGCTGCGAGAACCGGCGCCACTGCAGCGCCGGCTCGGGGCCGAGGATGAAGATGGCGTCGGCGCCCGGCAGCGATGCCGACCAGAGCTGCACGCTGGGCCAGCGGATGCGCCGTCGGCCGTCCGCGAGGTAGACGCCCGGCCGGACGGTGGCAAAGTCGGTGAACGGTTCGGGGTCGATCTCGCCGAGCGGGGCCGCTCCCCAATGCGACACCATCGTGCGCACGGCGGTGGACGCCGCCTCGCCCGCGTCGTTCCACCCGGAGAAGGCGTAGAGCATCACGGGGTTGCGCAGGTTGGGGGTGGCCGCCAGGCGGACGTGCTCCATCGACCTCAACGATACGCCTGACCAGCGGTAGCGTCACGACGTGACCGAACAGGCCGACAACGACCGCCCCGTGACGATCGAGGTCGTCGACGCCGTCGACGACGAACTGCTGGCAGCATTTGCCCGACTGGTCCCGCAGCTGTCGCGGTCGTCACCGCCGCCGGGGCGCGAGGAGCTGAGCCAGATCGTGTCGTGCGCCGATACGGTGCTCTACGTCGCCCGGCTGGGAGGCGAGATCGTCGGCAGTCTCACACTCGCCTTCTACCGCATCCCCACCGGTCTCAAGGCGTGGATCGACGATGTGGTTGTCGACTCGGCAGCGAGCCGGCGGGGGATCGGCGAGCTGCTGAGCCGCACCGCCATCGAGGAGGCTCGGGCGCGCGGCGCCAAGTCGGTGGACCTCACGAGCCGTCCCGATCGCGAGGCGGCCAATCGCCTCTACTCCCGCATCGGCTTCGAGCCGCGCACGACCAACGTCTACCGCTACGCCCTCTGACCGCGCCGCCCGTCAGTTGAGGCCGAACACCTCGCGCGCGGTACCGCCGAGGAAGGCCGTCTCGCCGTCGGCGTCGAGGCCGAGTTCGGCCAATCCGGCCAGGCAGCGCTGTGGCGAGAGCATCGGCCAGTTCGTCCCGAACATGACGCGGTGGCGACCGATGCCGTGGAGGTGCTGGACGAACGCCGGCGGCAGGCGGTGGACGGCGTACGCCGACGTGTCGACGTAGAAGTTCGGAAACTTGGCGGTCATCGTGTGCACCTCGTCGATCCACGGGGCCCCAACGTGGCCGCCGACGACGACGAGTTCGGGGAAGTCCAGCATCACCCGCTCGAGGTAGGGGATCAGCCGGCCGGTCTCCGACGTCCGCAGCGGCCCCGTGTGGCCGATCTGGGTGCAGATCGGGAAGCCGGCGTCCACGCACGCGGTGTACACGGGGTAGTAGGACCGGTGATCGGGCGGGAGCTCCCACAACCACGGGACGATCCGCACGCCGACGAAGCGTTCGTCGGTCGCCACGTCGCGGATCGCGCGCACGGCATCCATCGGCCGCCGGAGGTCGACCCCGGCAAGCCCGCGGAACCGTGTCGGTGCGCTCTCGACCTGCGCCGCGACCTCCTCGTTGCTGATCAGGCTCCCGGTCGGTCCGTACCAAGCCGACAAGAGCGCGAGCTCGACGCCGGCCGCATCCATCGCGGCGACGGTGGCGTCGCTCGTCGCCTCCAGTGCCTCGCCCGTCTGGCGGGTCCAGCGGAGCAGCGGCTCCAGCCACGGCTCGGTCAGCATCCGCTCGGTCGGCATCTGTGCCCAGGCATCCACGGTGTGCGACATCGGTCCTCCTTGACGTCTCTCATGACTTCAGTTCTGAAGCAATAATACTTCAGAAATGAAGGACGCGTACGATGCGGCGGTGACGTCCGCCCACGAGCTCCGCCTGTATCACCGGATCCAGACCACCGCTCACGTGCTCAAGAAGCTCGCCGACACCGTGGTGGCGCCGACGGGTCTGTCGACGTCCCAGCTCGCCGTGCTGGCGATCGTGGGCGACCAGGGGCCGGTCCTGCAGCGGCGGGTCGCCGCCCAGCTGGCGATCAACGAGTCAGCGGTCACGCCGATGGTGCAGCGCCTCGAGGCCGAGGGCATGGTGCGGCGCGTCGAGGGGTCCGACCGGCGTTCGCGCACGCTGGAGCTCACGGCCGCCGGTCGGCAGGCGTCAGAACGCGCCGGTGCCCTGTTCGCGTCGGTGAACCTGGCGATCGACGGGGCGCTTGCCGACCCCGAGCTGCGCCAACTCGCCGGCCTGCTCGACCGTGTCCGAGCCGCGGCGTCAGCGGACTGACGGGTGACGACCGGTCACTCGTCGTGAGGGATCAGGTCCTCGGCGGCCTGGCGCACCTGCCAATCGCGGTCGGCGAGTGCGCGCTGCAGCGCAGCGGTGACCTCGGCGGCGCGCCCGTACTCCGGGTCGAGGAACGGGGCGAGGGCGAGCACGGCGCGTCGCCGCACGGCCGGCTTGTCCTCGGTGGCGGCCAGGATGGCGGTGAGGCCGCGGTCGGAGCCCAGCGCACCCAAGGCGGCGACGCTGGCCTCGCGCACGAGGGGGTCAGCGGCCGAGCCGGCGAGGGTCACCAGCCGGTCGACCACCGCGGTGGGCGCCGTGTCCCGCTCGCCGCACGCCCACGCCGCCACCTCGACGACGGACGCGTCGGCGTCGGACAGCGCCGGGATCAGGTCGACACCGGGCCGGGTGGCGGCGAGCGTGACGGCGCGGCGGCGGACGCCGGCGTCGGGGTCGGTGAGGTACGCGCGCACCGTGTCGTCGTCCAGCAGGTCGAGCCGGGCGAGCGCGCCGAGCGCGGCGGCGCGCACCGACGGGTCGTCGGCAACGAGGCCGGCCCGGGCGGTGCGGGCGTCGCCGGTGTGTCCGGCCAGGGCGACGGCCCGCCGGTCAGGCGGCGCGTCGATGGCGGGCTCGCTTTGCGCTCACTGCTTCAGCAGATCGGTCATGCGGATCACGATCAGCGACACCGCGAAGGCGAGCGACGTGGCGATCACGGCGCCGACGACGAGGGCCAGGCCGCCGCTGGCGAGCAATGACCACAGACGTTTGAGCGGATTGGGCGGCGTGTAGGCCGGGGTCGGCTCGCGCACCACCGCGAACGGAACCTGGCGGGGACCCGACTGGCCGCCGCGCGACGTTTTCGGCGTCGCCCTGGCAGTCTTACGCCAGCCCGTCAGCAGCAGCGCAACGAGCGCCAGCCCGACGACGAGCGCCGCACGGATGGTGAGATCGTTGACCGACACGCAGTTCCCAACGCTAGACGGCGAAGCGTCCGGATCACCGGCACGCCCGCTCGGCGGTGGCTGGGCGGCGACCGCGGTCATCGCCCCGCGGCGCTCACACCGCTACTGGGCCGTGCCGCTGGCGGTGCTGGCCGGGCTGATCGTCGTGGTGATCGTGGTCACGGCCCTCCTGCCGGCGTCGCTCGTCGCCACCAACCTCGATCCTGACCCCGACAACCCGGGCGAGTACGTGGAAGTCGCCGCGCCCTACGCCAGGGTGCCGGCCGCGGCCCAGCCGGTGGCCGAGCGGGTGTCCTTCGGGGATCTCGACGCCGCAGGGATGCAGGGCGTCGAGGCTGACACCGATCCCGACGGCCGGGTGTACTTCGTCACGATCCAAGAGCCCACTCAGTCGGTGCTCGGCCACTTCCTCTGGGGAGGCGGGCCGGAGATCGAGACGCTCAGCCGGCGCGACAAGTACGGCGACCAGACGCCCACGCAGCGGCGCACCGTGTCGCTCCAGATGATGCGCACCTCGGGCCAGGTGGCCCAGTACGTCGCGCTGAGCCGGGCCGGCTTCGACGCCGAGATCGTGCCCGGTCCGGTGCAGGTGGAGTACTTCTACTGTCTCGAGGTCATCGACGACGAGACGTGCGGGACGTGGGTGCCGAGTGAGGCCCAGCTCGAGGTCGGCGACACGATCACCGAGGTCGACGGCACGCCGATCGCCGACCGCGATGATCTCAGTGCCGTGCTCGACGGGAAGCAGCCGGGAGACACGGTCGACGTGGTGGTCGACCGCGTCGACGCCCAGACCGGCGATGTCGCGTCGGTCGAGGTCGATGCCGTGGAGCTGATCTCAGCCGAGGACGGGACCGGCCGTGTCATCTTCGGCTTCGCCCCGTTCGACACCGATGCGGTGTCGCTGCCGTTCGAGGTGCGGATCGACACCGGCGACATCGGCGGGCCGAGCGCCGGCCTGGCCTTCACGCTGACGCTGCTCGACGAGCTCACCGGCGGCGATCTGCTCGGCGGCCTCGACGTCGCCGTGACGGGCAGCATCGGGATCCAGGGCAACGTCGGGGCCATCGGCGGTCTGGCCCAGAAGGCCTCGGCCGTCCGGCAGGCCGGCTTGGACTACTTCATCGTTCCGGCGACACAGAGCGACGACGACCTGGCACGGGCCCGCGAGGTGGCGGGCGACGACGTCGAGATCATCCCGGTGAGCACCGTCGACGAGGCGATCGCCGCCCTCGAGGAGCTCGGCGGCGATCCGCCCGAGATCCTCGTCCGCTGAACCGGCCCGAGCGACGCCGGCCGGAAACCCCGGCCGGCGCGATTCATTGCCACCATCTGGGTGTTGTACGCATCTACGCTGCCTGGCGTGGCCATCTCCTTCTCGCGGCCCGACCCGTCTTCACCGGCGGCGGTTGCCGACGCCAACTTTCCCACGTCTCGCCGCGGCTTCGACCAGCAGCAGGTTCGCGACTTCCTCCGGATGGTCGCGGCCGAGCTCGCCCGCTCCCAGGAACGGGAGCGCTATCTCGAGCAGGAAGTGAGGGCGCGCCGCCAGGAGCCTCAGGCCGCCGCCCTCCCCGTCGAGCTCGACGACGAGACGGTGGCCCGCCTCCTCGGCGAGGAGACCACGCGTATCCTCCAGGCCGCCAGGGAGAGCTCGGCGGCCACGCGGGCAAAGGCCGAGGAGGCCGCCGACCGACTGTTGCGTGATGCTCGCGAGGAAGCCCAGCGCATGCGGGAGGACATCGAGACCGAGGTCGCCCGACGCCGCAAGGACTCGGAGAACGAGGCCGCCGCCGAGCTGGAGAGTGCCAAGCAGCAGGGTCGAGAGATGGTCGAGGAGGCGCGCGCCTACCGGGAGAAGGCGCTCAGCGAACTGGCCCGTCGCCGTGACCTCGCCCGCCAGCAGATCGACCACCTCGTCCACGCCCGAGAGCGGTTGGTGCAGGCGTTCGAGCGGGCCCGCCTCGCCGCGGCCGACGTGGTCGCCGAACTGGCCCCGCTCGGCGAATTCGACGAGTACGTGAACCTCACGCCCACCACCGGCCCGGTGCCGATGATGGTGCCGGCGTCTCGCCTGGCCGATGCCTCGGCGATCAGTGACGACGCCTTGCGTCTCCGGGCCGACCCCGACGAACAACCCGCCGAGGACACGTCTGGCGACTCGACCGCAGAGATCGTGGCGGAGCCGACTGCCACGGGGGCGCAAGGAGACGTCACGGGCGCCGACGCCGACGACTCGGCGGCCACCGAGCCCGCCGAGTCCACCGAGGGCGGTCCGGCGATCACCGACGCCGCCGCCCACGCCGAGCCGGCGCAGGCGGCGGTCGCACCCGACGCCGTCGAACCCGCGGAAGCGCCTGCCGACGAGCCGACCACCCCCGTCAGCGAGAACGCCGCCGAGGACGCGCCCGCTGAAAAGGCCTCCGCCGAGGGCGTGGGGCGCAACGCGACCGTCCTGCAGTTCCCGGCGGCCCGCGTCGCCGCCGTCCCGGCCGACGACACGCCCGGCGTCGACGACACGGCCGACGCGACGGACACGGCCGACACACCTGACGCCGAGGTGACCGGCGCCGACGAGATCGACGACGACGACGTCACGGCGTCCGACGTCGACAGCCTGTTCGCCCGGCTGCGCGCCCAACAGGACGAAACGGTGCCGGTCGCCGCCGACGCCGCCGGACCGACCGCCAGCGCCGTCTTCGAGCGCCGCGACGAAGCCCTCACCCCGCTCATCGTGGCCAGCGGTCGCAAGGTCAAGCGGGTGCTCGCCGACGAGCAGAACGCCGCCCTCGACCTCCTGCGGCGCAACGATCCCATCACCACCCTCGACGCCCTCGTCGGTGACGAGGTCACGCATCTCGGTCGCTACTACGACGCCATCTCGACCGAGCTGATGACCGCGGCCACGGCCGGATCGGCGTCGCTGGGCTCGGGTGACGTGGCCGGCACCGTCCTCGCCCCGGCCGGACAGGCGCTGCGCGACGACCTCATCCGCCCCCTGCGCGAACGTCTCGCCGAGCGCATCGCCAGCGGCGCCGGCGACAACGAAGCGGTGGCCAAGAGCGCCCGGGCCATCTACCGCGAGTGGAAGACCAAGCACATCGACGACCATCTCGACGATCTCCTGCGCATCGCGTACAACCGGGGCGCGCTGGCGGCCGTGCCGGCCGGGACGCCGGTTCGCTGGATCGCCGACCCGTCGGTCGGCGCCTGCTCGGAGTGCGAGGACAACACCCTGCAGGGTGCCGTTCCCGCCGGTGACGCCTTCCCGACGGGCCACGTGACCGCGCCCGCCCACTCCGGCTGCCGCTGTTCCGTCGTGCTCGCCGAGCGCTGACCGCCGCTTCACCGGCTCCGCTTGTAGCGTTCGCGCCCGTGCGGCGACCGTCCGATCTGCCCCGCCGGCCGCGGGGTCATACGCGCCTCCGGAAGGCCACCCGATGGACCGTGATCGGCGCGGCGGCGTTCCTCATCCTGGTGGTCGTGCTCGGTCGGGCACTGGCCCGCTTCTACATCGACGAGCTGTGGTTCGACGCGATCGGCCAGTCGGGCGTGTTCTGGTCGGCGCTCTGGGCCCGCCTCACCCTCTTCGCCATCTTCTTCGTCGCCTTCGCCATCGCCGCCGGCGTCAACCTGTTCGTCGCCGACCGGCTCGCCCCCTCGCGCTTTCCGGTGAACGTGCACCCGTTCGTCGAGCGCTTCCACGACCTGTTCGGACGCCGCCTGCGGCTGTACCGGTACCTGGCCGCGGCTCTCGTCGCCGTGTTGATAGCCCTGCCGACGACCACGCAATGGCAGTCGTGGCTGCTCTACCGCAACAGCCAATCGTTCGGCACGCCCGACGCCCGGTTCGGGGCCGACGTCGGCTTCTACGTGTTCGAGCTGCCGTTCCTGAGCTTCGTGCTCGACTGGTGGTTCTTCGCCATGATCATCGTGCTCGTCATCACGGTGATCACCCACATCCTCAACGGCGGCGTCGTCTTCGCGTCGCCGATCCCGTCGCTGAGCCAGGCGATGAAGGGGCACATCGCCGTGCTCGTCGCGGTCATCGCCGCCCTCAAGGGCGCCGACTACTGGATCCGCCGCTACGAACTCACCAACGTCCGTCGCGGGTTCGTCCAGGGGCCCACCTACTCGGTCGTCAACGCCCAGATGCCGGCCCTGCTGCTGCTCGCCGTCGTCGCCCTCGTCACGGCCGGTCTCTACCTCTCGACGCTGAAGACGCAGGCGTGGCGCATCCCGCTCGTCGCGTCGGCGGTCTGGATGGTGCTGGCCATCGTCGGCGGGTATGCCTACCCGGCGGTCATCCAGTCACTCGTCGTGCGGCCCAACCAGAAATCGCGCGAGGCGCCGTACATCGAACACAACGTCGAGGCCACGCGAGCGGCGATGGGTATCAACGACATCCAGGTCGTCGCCGTCGAGTACGGGTCGCTCAGCGGGGCTGAGATCGAGGCCGATCAGCGTCCCCTGCAACGGGTCCGGCTCCTCAACCCCACCGAGGCGCGCACGAGCTTCCAGCGCGCCGAAGGGGAGGAAGCCGGGCTGAGCATCAACGACCTCGACGTCGACCGCTACGACATCGACGGCGACGGCGAGCTGCAGCAGGTCCTCATCGCCGCGCGCGAGCTCGACCTGCAAGGTGCGGCCAACCAGAGCTGGCAGGGCCGCCACCTCATCTACACCCACGGCTGCGGCCTCGTGATGGCTCCGGCGAGCCGGGTGCGCGCCAACTCCGACCCCGACTTCCTCGACGTCGAGCTCACCCGACCACAGATCTACTTCAGCCCGGGCATCGACGGCTGGGCCGTCGCCGGCACCGACGAGACCGAGCAGGCCTGCGGTCCCGACGAGGAGCGCTATTCGGGCGAGGCTGGGGTCGAGCTCTCGTCGTGGGTGCGTCAGGCCGCGTTCGGCCTGGCGTTCATGGACTACAACCTCATCGGTTCCGGAGCCGTGGGAAGTGGCGACGCGCAGATGCTGTGGAACCGCAACGTGCGCGACCGGGTCGAGAAGCTCGCTCCCTTCCTCACCTACGACGGCGACCCCTACCCCGTGCAGGTGGATGGTGGCGTGAAATGGGTCATCGACGCCTACACGTCGACCAGCCGGTATCCGTACGCCGAGGCGGTCGGGGGTGACGTGCAGCTCCTCGAGGACAGCGGGATCCCGCGCGACGCCAACTACATCCGCAACAGCGTGAAGGCCGTCGTGGACGCCTACGACGGCAGCGTGCAGCTCTACGTCGTGGACGACGAGGACCCGATCGTGCGGGCGTGGATGTCGGCCTTTCCCGACCTCTTCACGCCGGGCGAGGAGATGCCCCTCGAGCTGCGCGAGCACCTGCGCTACCCGGAGGATCTCTTCCGGGTGCAGACCAACGTGTATTCCAAGTACCGGTTGGAAGCGGAGGACTTCTTCGAGCGCACGGGCGCGTGGTCGATCGCCCAGTCGCCGAGCGGGGCGGTGCGCGACTCCGCGGTCACGGCCGCCGAGACCGCCGAGGCGCAGAGCGCCGGCTCCGCCGAACTGGCCACCGAGTCGTCGAACGCCCGGTTCATTCCGTATTACACGCTCTTCGACGGGGTTCAGGGCGGGGGTGTCGACGGCGACGAGGACTTCGTGCTGCTCCGTCCGTTCGTACCGTTCTCTCGCGAGGACGACCGCACCGAACTGACCGCCTTCATGACCGCCTCGAGCGACGTCGACAGCTATGGGACCCTGACGGTGTACGTCACCGAAGGCCAGCGGCCCCGCGGGCCGCGCGACATCGCCACCACCGTCGAGGCCGACCAAGAGGTCACCGAGGCGGTGACCAACGTCCAGGCCGGCGGCTCCAACCGCGTGCGCTTCGGCGACCTGCAGCTGGTCCCGGTCGCCGACGGCCTCATCTGGGCCCGGCCGTTCTACGTGGCGAGCCAGCAGCCCGACTCGGCCACGGTGGTCGTCCGCTACCAGCAGATCATCATCGTCCACAACGGCGAGGTGGCGATGGCCGAGACGATCGGCGGCGCCCTCGCCCAGCTGTTCCCATCGCTCGGTGACGACTTCGACGTCGGCGAGCGGATCGGCTCGCCCGACGAGGAGAGCGAGCTCGGCGAGCCCGTGCCCGACGTGATCGACCCCGATGAGGAGCCCGCTTCCTCCGAGCCGACGACGACGGTGGGGCCCGACGACGTCCCCGACGACGTGCTCCGCCGCGTGTTCCAACTGCTCAACGAGGCCGACGCCGCGCTTCCCGACATGGGTGCCTATCAGGATAAGGTGGACGAGGCCACGGCCCTGCTGCAGCAGTACCTCCCCGACGACGTGCTCGCCGAGGTGTCGGCATCGCTCCCGGCATCGTCGGTGCCAACGCCGACGACGGGCGACGAGTGACGCGGCGACCCGCTCAGCGGGCCTTGCGGACCTGCTCGGCGAGCCGGGCGAGGTCGGCGCGGAAGGCGATCTGATACCTCGCCTGCTCGTTGGCGAGACGGGTCTGCGTGTCGCGCAGCGTCTCGATCGTCTCGTCGTCGAGCGGTTGGGGGTCGGGCCGGTTCTGCAGCGCGTCGATGTCGCTGCCGAGCTCGCTCAGCTGGTTGACCAGCTCGGTGGACACCGACGTGAGCCTGGCCTCGAGCGTGGCGATCTGCTCGGCGAGACCGTCGATTCGGGCGTACAGAGTGGCCACGGGATCTTCGGCGGCGGCCTCCGCGGCGGCGGCCTCGGCCGCAGCCCGGTCGGCCTTGGCGGCGTCGAGCGCTTCTTGCATGGCGGCGCGGGCTTCTGCCTGCTCGACGAAGGCCTGGTGGAGACGGGCGACCTCGGCCCGCACGCGGGCGAGCTCGTTGGGTTTCTTGGAGCGGCCGAAGAACGACATGTCGGCCGCCACCGTATCCGGTGAGCCGCGCGTGGGGAGAGAAGCGCCCGTGTCGCGGAGCGGACCGGTGTAACGGCGCGTAACGTTTTGGCATGACTGCTGCCGACGTCAACGGGATCAGGATCGAGTACGAGATCTACGGCGACGGCGAGCCCCTCCTCCTGGAGATGGGACTTGCCGGGCAGATGATCTCGTGGCCGTTGGACTGGGTCAATCTCCTGGTCGACGCCGGATTCCGGGTCATCCGCTTCGACAACCGCGACATCGGGCTGTCGACCACCTTCGACGCCGCCGGCCCCGTGGGGATCCCGCGCCTGGCCCGAGCGATCGTCCGGCGCCACCGGACATCGGACGCCCCGTACCGCATCAGCGACATGGCCGACGATGCCGCCGGCCTGCTCGACCACCTCGGCATCGAGCGCGCCCACCTCGTCGGCGTGTCCATGGGCGGCATGATCAGTCAGGCCGTGGCCATCCAATACCCCGGCAAGGTGGCCAGTCTCACCTCGATCATGTCGAACACCGGCGATCGACGACACGGAGTACCGGCGCCCGCCCTGCTGCGCCAGTTCCGGCGCCTTCGGCCGACGGGGCCCGAGGGCTACGTGGAGGGAACCGTCCAGGTGTTCCGGCTGATCTCGGGACCGCACTTCGACGAGGCCGAAATCCGTGCGATGGCCCAAGAGGCGCTGGACCGCCATTTCGACTCCGACGGCACGTCGAGGCAGCTGCTCGCCATCCTCGCCAGCCCCGACCGCACGGCCGACCTGCGCCGCGTCACCGCCCCCACGCTCGTCGTCCACGGGCTCGTCGACCCGTTGGTCCGGCCGAGCGGCGGCATCGCCACAGCCCGGGCCATCCCCGGATCACGACTGCTGATGTTCCCCGACATGGGCCACGATCTGCCCCGCCCGCGCTGGGAGGAGATCATCGAGGCGATCGTCGACAACGCCGTCCGCGGCGGCTTCACCCGCAAGGCTGCCGTCACGGTCTGACGCAGCTTCGTTAGCACCGCTAACGTGGTGGTGTGGCCACCACCGGCGTCGCCGCCCTCGACGAGCTGCTCGGCGGACTGATCGCCGGCGACAACGTCGTGTGGGTCAGCGAGCGCGACGAGACCTACGCGGCGATCGAGACGGCGTTCGTCGCCGCCGCGCCCGCCCCCACCCTGGTCGTCGCCGTCAGCCGGACCGAACTCCGTCGCGCGTGGCCGGGCACGGTGGAGGTCATCGACGCCTCGCCCGGTGGACGTCTCGCCCGGCCCGGTCCGCTCGCCGACGAGCTCGAGCAGCGGTTCCACGACGGGCGGCGCTGGACGATCCTCATCGACGGGCTGGCCCTCCTCGCCCGTCGGTGGGGACGCGATGCCGCCCTGGCCTTCTTCGTGCGGTCCTGCCCGAGCATGCTGCAGGCCGGGGCGATCACGTACTGGCGGATCCCGCGGACGTTGGGGGCGCCGTTCATCGATCGGGTGCGTCAGGTCACTCAGTGCCTCCTCGACGTCCGCGACGGGCGGCTGCGCGTCGTCAAGGCCGAGGGGCGGCCGGCGACGGTGCTCGACTCGGTGCACCACATCGCGCCCGAGGGAGGGGGCCCACTCACCCTGTCGCCCAACGTCGCCGGCGGTCGTCTCGCCCGCGGTCTCGCGGCGGCCCGGCGCGATCTCGGCCTGACCCAGGCCCAGCTCGCCGCCGCCGCCGGCGTGACACCGAGCGCCGTCTCCCAGGCCGAATCGGGCGCCCGCGGGCTGTCGCTCGACACCCTGCTCACCCTCTCCGATCGCCTCGGCGTGTCGCTCGATCGTCTCGTCAGCGGCACCGTGTCACCCGGCTACCAACTGGCCCGGCACGACCGCCGTGTGCGGACCGACTCGCGGGTCGCCCCGTTGGCCGACGACCCGGCGCTCGGCCTGCGCGCCTACTTCGTCACGCTGGACGCCAACGAGCGCGGCGTCCCGCCGTTCGCCCACAAAGGGACCGAGCTGGTGGCGATCGCGTCGGGCCTCGTGCAGGTCGACGTCGGTGAGGACACACCCGTGCTGCGGGCGGGAGATTCGCTGCTCGCCACGACCGCCCCACTCAGCGGTTGGCGCAACCTCCGGGCCGATCCGGCGTCGTTCTACTGGATCGTGCGCGACTGAGCCGTCGCGCCACAACAGCAGTGCTGTCGGCGCTGGGCGGCGCCGAGGGTGGTCCCTACAGTGCGGCCCTGCACGGTCGGTGCCTCGCCAACGTCGTCGAGCCCGCGAACACGTGCGCCGGCGAGCGCGCCTCGTCGGCAACTTCGTGTCGCTGTTCCAGTTGATTGATGAGGTCCCCGATGTCCACGACGTTCTCCCCGCCGGCTGCCCACCACGCCGATCTCGACGAGCGGATCGAACTGATCCTCAACGAGGTCATCGCCCGCAACCCGGCGGAGGTCGAGTTCCATCAGGCGGCCCGTGAGGTGCTCGACTGCCTCGGTCCGGTCATCGCCAAGCACCCCGAGTTCGCCGACCACAAGATCATCCAGCGGATCTGCGAGCCCGAGCGGCAGATCATCTTCCGCGTGCCGTGGACCGACGACCGCGGTGAGGTGCACATCAATCGGGGCATGCGGGTCGAGTTCTCCAGCGCGCTCGGGCCGTACAAGGGCGGCCTGCGCTTCCACCCGTCGGTCAACCTCGGCATCGTCAAGTTCCTCGGGTTCGAGCAGATCTTCAAGAACGCCCTCACCGGCATGCCGATCGGCGGCGGCAAAGGCGGCGCCGACTTCGACCCCAAGGGCCGCTCCGACGGCGAGATCATGCGCTTCTGCCAGAGCTTCATGACCGAGCTGTACCGCCACCTCGGCGAGTACACCGACGTGCCGGCGGGCGACATCGGCGTCGGCGGCCGGGAGATCGGTTACCTGTTCGGCCAGTACAAGCGCATCACCAACCGCTACGAATCCGGCGTGATCACGGGCAAGGGACTCGACTGGGGCGGTGCCCTGGTGCGTACCGAGGCCACCGGGTACGGCGCCGTGTACTTCCTCAACGAGATGCTGAGGCGGCGCGGCGAGGGCATCGAGGGCCGGACCGCGATCGTGTCGGGTTCGGGCAACGTGGCGATCTACGCCATCGAGAAGCTCCACGCGCTCGGTGCCAAGGTGGTCGCCTGCTCGGACTCGTCGGGGTACGTGCACGATCCGGCCGGCATCGACCTCGAGCTCCTGCAGCAGGTGAAGGAAATCGAGCGGGCCCGGATCAGCCAGTACGCCGAGCGGCGGCGCGATGCCCGGTTCGTCGCCGGCGCCTCGGTCTGGGAGGTGCCGTGTGACCTCGCCGTCCCCAGCGCCACGCAGAACGAGCTGCACGAGTCCGACGCCGTGGCCCTGGTGAAGAACGGATGTGTCGCCGTCGCCGAGGGCGCCAACATGCCCACCACGCCGGCTGCGATCCGGGTGTTCGCCGACGCCGGTGTGGCCTTCGGGCCGGGCAAGGCGGCCAACGCCGGCGGTGTGGCGACCTCGGCGCTCGAAATGCAGCAGAACGCCTCGCGCGACTCGTGGACGTTCGAGCACACCGAGGCCCGCCTGGCCGAGATCATGCGCAACATCCACCAGCTCTGCGACGAGACCGCCGAGGAGTTCGGAGCGCCCGGCGACCTCGTCAAGGGCGCCAACATCGCCGGCTTCCAACGCGTCGCCCACGCCATGGTCGCGTTAGGTCTGGTCTAGTTTCGACCGCTTCCGCATCGTCGCTTCGCTCCTCGCTGCAGCGGTCGAGTTGCGAAGAGCGGTTTCGCCGCGCTCAGCTGCAGGCGGCGGCCGGCAAAGCCGGCCGTGCTGGCGGTAGCCAGCAAGCTGACTACTCCGCCGCATCGGGGGGGCTACCGCCCCCCGAACCCCCCGACGGAGTCGGAGCGTGGCACGGAGGCCGACCGGATGCGGCTTCCGCGCTGGCGATGCGAACGTCAGTGGGGCGTGGGTTCGACGGAGGGCTCGAGGGCCCAGCCGAACAGACAGATCACCACGCCAGCGGTCCCGGCGATCGCCGCCGGCACGAAGAAGATCACCCCGAACGCGATCACCGGGAGCATCAGGGCCACCAGCACCGGCCAGTACGACGGCGACGGGAGGTGGATGGGCTGTCGCGGCCGCAGCGCCTCGGCGGCGATGACCTCGTCGGCGGTCGCCACGCGGCGCATGTCGTGGGTCGAGCCGGTGCCGACGTCGGCGTACTTGCGGTGGAAGAACTCGTCGAGGTGGTGCACCTCGGGAAGCACGTCGAAGTTGTGCGGCGCCGGCGGTGACTCGGTGAGCCACTCGAGCGTGCGGGCGTCCCACGGATCGCGTGGTGCCCGTGGCGCCCGGCGGTGGGTGCGGACGACGTTGAGGAAGAACACGGCGATGCCGGCGGCGAGGACGAACGCCCCGATGCTCGCCACGAGGTTCCAGAAGCCGAGGTCGAAGACCCCGCTGCCGGCACGGGCCTCGGTCCACACGTACATCCGGCGGGGCTGGCCCTGGAGGCCGATGATGTGCATCGGGGCGAACGTCAGGTTCATGCCGACGATCATCAGCCAGAAGTTCCACCTGCCGAGCCGCTCGTCGAGGCACTTGCCGAAGATCTTCGGCCACCAGTAGTAGAAGGCGGAGAAGAACGCGAGGACGGCACCGCCGAACAGGACGTAGTGGATGTGGGCGACGATGTAGTAGGTGTCGGTCTGCTGGGTGTCCGACGGCGAGACGGCGTGGGTGACCCCGGAGAGACCACCGATGGTGAACTCGACGATCATCGCCGCGGCGAAGAGCATCGGCGTCGTGAACGACAGCTTGCCGCCCCACATGGTGAGCGTCCAGTTGACGATCTTGACGCCGGTCGGCACCGCGATCGCCATGCTCGACACCGAGAACACGGCGACGGTCACGGGGCCGACGCCTGAGGCGAACATGTGGTGGGCCCACACGCCCCATCCGGCGAAACCGATCGCGGCGCCCGACAGGACCACGAACGGGTAGCCGAACAGCGGCTTGCGCGAGAACACCGGCAGGACCTCCGAGACGATGCCGAAGGCGGGGAGGATGAGGATGTACACCTCGGGGTGGCCGAAGATCCAGAACAGGTGCTGCCACAACAGCGGGTCGGCGCCGGCCTCGACGTCGAAGAACCGGGCGCCGAACGTGCGCTGGAACGTCAGCAGGAACAGGGCCACGGTGATCACGGGGATGGCGAACAGCAGGATGAACTGCGTCACCATCGTCATCCACGTCAACGTCGGCATGCGCATGATCGTCATCCCCTTGGTGCGCATGTTGAGGACGGTCACGATGAGGTTGATCGCCCCGGTGAGCGAGGCGATGCCGGTGATCTGCAGCCCGATCGCCCACAGGTCGATCCCGTGGCTGGGTGAGAACGTGACGCTGGAGTTGGGCGCGTACATGAACCAGCCGCCGTCGGCGGCGCCGCCGAGGATCCACGACGAGTTGGTGACGAGCGCGCCGAACAGGAAGCACCAGAAGCTGAAGGCGTTGAGTCGGGGGAAGGCGACGTCCCGTGCCCCGATCTGGAGCGGGACGAGGTAGTTGCCGAACGCCGCGGCCATCGGCATGGCGAACAGGAAGATCATCGAGGTCGCGTGCATCGTGAACATCTGGTTGTAGAGGTCGGCGGACAGGACCCGCCCGTCGGGTCCGGCGAGTTGGGCCCGGATCAGTAGGGCCTCGACACCGCCGATCACGAAGAAGGCCAGGGCCGCGGTGCCGTACATCAGCCCGATGCGCTTGTGGTCGACGGTCACCAGCCACGCTCGCCACCCCGAGACCGGACGCCCGCGCCACGTGCCGGGCGGGGCCGTCTCGACAGCAGCGGGCGGCAGGGAACGGGAGGGGGCGCCGACCGGGGTGGTCGACCGGGGGTCTGCGATCGTCACTTAATAAATCTAGTCAACGATCGAAATATTGAGCAAGACGCGCCGATGTCGGACCGAAGGGGCGTCGGGCGCCGACCGATCAGACGGCAGTGAGCTGGACGCGGCACCCGGCGAGGGCGGGCGGCCGGATCTCCAGGCCGGTGACGGCCATGTCGGCGGCCGTCCCGTCGGCGATGCCGGCCGCGAGGCTGCGGTGGAGCTCGCACACCACGTGCGGGGCGTGCTCGGCCAGCGAGGCGAACGGGCAGTGGTCGAGCACGATCGTCACCCCGTCGCCGTCGCCGTCGCCTGTGGCGCGACGCGGCTCGAAGCCGAGGCGGCGGGTGATGGTTTCGAGGGCATCGGCCGCCGGCACGTCGCCGGAGAGTGATCGGGCGAGCTCGCGACCGGCGGCGTAGCCGACGTCGTGGATGCTCGCCCCGCCCAGCACGTCGATGAGCAGCGATGCGAGGCGCTGGTAGGCGCCGTTTCCCTCCCAACGCTCCGCCGCGCCGGGCGTCGGCCGGTACGAGAGCGACGGACGTCCCGGTCCCCTCGGGGCGTTGCTCTCCTCGACGACGAGCCCGGCGTCGCGGAGCTTGGCGAGATGCTGGCGGATCGCGTTGTGGTTGAGCCCGAAGTGTCGCGTCAGCTCGGCGACGCCCACCGGCAGCGTCGACTCGTCGATGTAGCGGAACACGGCGAACCGGGTGGGGTCGCCGAGCGCCCGTGCCTGCTCCGACAGCCGGCCATCGCGCTGTCGGCGATCGGGGCTCATCGTGGCTCGCCCTCGCTGTCGACGAGGAACAGGTGCGCCCAGCACGCGGCCTCTCCGCCCTCGTCGAGGGGATCGCCCCGGCCCGGTACCGGAGGCGGCGAGAACGGCACGGGACGGCCGACGATCTGCCGGCAGTGGACGTCGGCGACGCGGCGGGCGAGGTCCTTGGCGTCTTCGGCGCGTGGGCCACGCCATCCCGAGTCGACGACGTCGTGGAACAGCTCGAGCCACCGCACGAAGTGCTCGGGCGTCATCGGCCGTTTGGCATGGACGAGCTGGTGGACACGGTACGGGTTGCCCTCGTACCCGGGACGGCTGAGGAGGGCTCGCCGCCAGAACGCCGCCAGTTTGGGGATGTGTTCGGACCAGTCGACGCGGGCGACGTCGTTGAACATCGGGCCGAGCACGTCGTCGACGGCGACGTCGGCGTAGAACCGGCGCACCAGCGTGTCGATCGCCTCGGCGGTGTCGAGATCGGCGTGCGGTGTCCTCACGCACCCGGTATATCTAGCGGTCAGCTGAAAAACACGCGTCCGGCCCGCGCTGGTCGGGCTGGTCGCCGCTCCAGGTCGAGCTGGCTGCGGCGGACCTTGAGGAGGTCGGTGCGGGTGCAGATGCCGACGAGCCGGTCGTCGTCGACGACGGGGACGTGCTCGACGTGTTCGTCCACCATCAGCCGCAAGGCGTCGTGCGCCGAATCGCCCGGCCGCGCCGTGACGACGTCGCGCGTGGTGTGGTCGATGAGCGGCGCGCTGTCGTCGGCGTCCAGCTCGAGCAGGTCGCCGCGAGCCACGATGCCGACCAGCCGGCCGCCGTCGAGCACCGGGTAGGCGCCGTGGCGGCCACCGGCGAAGCGGTCCCGAGCAGCGCCGACCGTGCACGCGGCGTCGAGCGTGTCGACCCGGCGGGTCATGATCGACTCCACCGATGCGCTGGCGAACGGGTCGGCGGCGTAGTGCCGGCCGATGCGCAGGCCCCGGCGGCGGAGCTTCTCGGTCATCAGGCTGTCGTCGTTGACCGCCGAGTACACGAGATCGGCGACGACGGTGGCGAGCATCAGGGGCAGGATCACGTCGTAGTCGCGGGTCAGCTCGAACACGAACACCATCGCCGTGAACGTGGCCTGGGTGGCGGCGCCGAACGTGGCGGCCATGGCGACGACGGCGAAGGCGCCGAGGGCGACGTCGGGGCCGGGCAGCGCGTGGTTGATACCCGAGCCGACGACCGTGCCGAAGGAGGCACTGATCATCAGGACCGGGGCGAGGGTGCCGCCAGACGTGCCCGAGCCGAGGGCAAGCCACCAGGCGACGAGCTTCCCGGCGCCGAGGGCCGCGACGGTTCCGAGGGCGAGCCGCTCGTCGAGGATGTCGCCGATGCTGTCGTAGCCCACGCCGAGGACACGCGGGACGAAGAGGGCGACCGTGGCGAAGCCGACGGCGCCGATCGCCGGGTGCCAGAACTCGGAGATCGGCAGACGCCGGTAGCCGTCCTCGACGAGGAACAGCCCTCGGCTGATGACGATGGCGAGCACGCCGCAGGCCAGCCCCAGCAGGACGAACGCCGGCAGGACGTCGAGGCCGGCGACGTCGTGGGATGGCACGTGGAACAGTGGGCCGTCCTCGAACAGGGCGGAGTGCATCGCCCCGGCGATCGAGGTGGCGACCACGAGTGGAACGAAGGCGCGCACGGAGAACTCGAAGAGGAGGAGCTCGATCGCCAGCACGACGGCGGCGAGTGGAGCGCCGAACGTCGCCGACATACCGGCGGCAGCGCCGGCGGCGAGGAGGATCTTGCGCTCGGAGGGCGAGACCGGAAGGATCTGGCCGACCAGCGAGCCGAGGGCTCCGCCGGTCACGATGATCGGGCCCTCGGCGCCGAACGGCGCGCCGGTGCCGATGGCCACCGCGGCCGAGACCGGCTTGGCCACCGCGGTACGCGGCGCGATCCTGCTCTGCTTGGTGAGGATCACCTCCATCGCCTCGGGGATCCCATGTCCGCGGATCGTCGGTGCCCACTTGGCGAGCAGGCTCACGAGCAGGCCACCGGCGATCGCCACGGCAAACAGACTGGGCCCGACGTCGAAGCCCGCCATCGACCGCTCCGCCGTGTCGAAGCGGTGAAACAGCGCCACGTTGGTGATCAACTGGATGAGATGAACGAGCACCCAGGCGGCCCCGCCACCGGCGATCCCCAGCGCCGCGGCGAGGACGGTGAGCAGCAGCAGACGCGACGACTTCTGGGGCGACGACATTCCATGAACCATCGTGGAACGATAATATCGTAGTACGATATGACTTCCTCGAACCCGGCCCGCCTCAGTGACGACGACTTCGTCCGCTTGCTGGAGTTCCGCGACGGGCTGCGGCGCTTCCTCCGCTGGAGCGAATCACAGGCCACCGAGGTCGGCTTGACCGCCCCTCAACACCAGCTGCTCCTCGCCGTCCGGGGACACGGCGAGCCGCCGTCGATCGGCGAGCTCGCCGACCACCTCCTGCTTCGCCACCACAGCGTCGTCGGCCTCGTCGACCGCACCGAGCGTGCCGGATTCGTCGAGCGGTTCGCCGACGAGACGGACCACCGGATGGTCCGCGTGCGGCTGACCGCCCGGGGGGAGGACAAACTGGCCGCGCTCAGCGCGGCCCACCTGGCCGAGCTCTCGCGCCTTCGTCCGCAGTTCGCCGCCCTCTGGCGGCACCTGCCCGGTGCCGACGACTGAGGAGACGATCGAGGGAGGTGTACCGAGCCGGGCGGTGGGTCTACGGTCGGGGAGTTCCGGTCAACGACCGTCACGAGAGGAAGGCACATCATGAAACGAACCGCCAGGGTCAGCGCGCTGCTCGCCGCCGTCGCGTTCACCGCGTCGGCGTCCGGCATCGTCGCCGCGACCACGCCCGACGACACGAGCGGTGCCGGCGGAGACGTCCCTGACATCGCCGCCGCCGGCGAGGTCACGCTCACCGTGTGGGACCAGGAGGTCCGGGGCGGCCAGAACGAGCAGATGGAGCAGCTCAACGCGGCATTCATGGAGGCCTACCCCAACGTCACCATCGAGCGGCACTCCCAGGCCTTCGAGGATCTCGAGACGACGTTGCGCCTGGCGCTGACGGACGCCGACGCACCGGACGTGGTCCAGGCCAACAACGGCCGCAACATGATGGGCCGCTTCGTCGAGGCCGGCCTGCTCCTTCCGCTCGACGACTACGCCGAGGCGTTCGGCTGGTTCGACCGCTACTCGCCGACGGTGCTGCAGTACTCGACCTACAGCGACGACGCCGTGGTGTTCGGTGACGGCAGTCTCTACGGCCTGGCTCAGGTCGGCGAGGTGGTCGGGGTCTTCTACTCCAAGCAGAAGCTCGCCGACCTCGGCCTCGAGCTGCCGGCCGACTGGGCTGCGTTCGACGAGGCCCTCGCGGCAGCCGCCGAGGCCGGCGAGACGCCCCTGCTGCTCGGCAACATCGAGCAGTGGCCGGCACTCCACGTGTTCGGTCCGGTGCAGGGCAACCACGTCGATGCCGCCGACATCGTCAACCTCGGTCTCGGCAACCCGGGGTCGAGCTGGGAGACCCCCGAGAACGTCGAGGCGGCCGCGGCATTGCAGGGGTGGGCTGAGGCGGGCTACTTCAACGAGGGCGCCAACGGCACCGACTACGACGCCGCCTGGCAGTCGTTGACGTCGGGCGACGGCGTCTTCCTCATCGGCGGATCGTGGCTCGCCGCCGACCTTGGCGACGCGATGGGTGACGACGTCGGGTTCTTCCTGCCGAACACGGCGGCGGGCACGCCGGCGACCACGGGCGGGATCGGCATCCCGTTCGCGATCACGTCCGAGGCCGAGAACCCGGATGTCGCCGCCGCGTACATCGACTTCATCACGAGTGACGAGGCGATGGAGGTGCTCACGGAGACGGGCAACCTCCCGGTGAACCGCACGGCCGAACTGGCCCCGGAGTCGGGCGTGTTGGCCGACGTCTTCGGCGTGTTCGGCGACGTCACCGAGAACGGCAGCCTCTTGCCCTACCTCGACTACGCCACGCCGACGTTCTCCGAGACGATCGGAGCGGCTCTGCAGGAGCTGATCGACGGCCGGACGTCACCCGAGGACTTCACGGCGACCCTCGAGGAGGACTACGCGGCGTTCATCGCCGGCGATGACTGATTCGACTGCGACGACCGGGGGCGGGGCGGGCGCGCGGCGCCTGCCCCGCCCCGGTCGCCGGTTCCGATTCGCCCCCTACGCCTATGTGGCGCCCGCCCTGGTGCTGTACGGGGCGTTCATGCTGTGGCCGCTCGGTCGAGCGGCCAGGTACTCGTTCTTCGAGTGGGATGGCCTCGGCGACGCCACGTTCGCCGGGCTCGACAACTACCGCGACATCCTCCACGACGACCGCCTGCACGAGGCGTTCCGCCACGCCTTCGTGCTGATCTTCTTCTTCTCGATCCTGCCGGTGGTCATCGGCCTCGTGCTCGCCGCGTTCCTCTCCCGCTCCCACGTGCGAGGCCTCGGGTTCTTCCGGTCGGTCATCTTCCTGCCGCAGGTGATCGCCATGGTGGTGGTCGCTGTCACGTGGCGCCAGATCTATGCGCCCGACGGACCGTTGAACACGCTGCTCCGCCTCGTCGGCCTCGATCGTTTCGCCCGACCGTGGCTCGGCGACTACACGTGGACCTTGCCGGCGGTCGGCCTCGTCGGCACGTGGGTGTCGACCGGGCTCGTGACCGTGCTGCTGATGGCCGGTATGAGCAAGGTCCCCAAGGAGCTGTACGAGGCGGCCCGTCTCGACGGCGCCGGGTTCGTGCGCGAGTTCTTCGCGATCACCTTGCCGTCGGTGCGCGGCGAGGTCACCGTCGCCCTCACACTGACGATCGTCGCCGCTCTGAAGACGTTCGATCTCGTCTACGTCACCACGAGCGGTGGTCCCGGCACGTCGACAACTGTGCCGAGCTACGAGGTGTACCGCCGGGCGTTCGAGCTCGGTGAGGTGGGGAGTGCGGCGGCCATCGGGATCGTCCTGACGCTCGTCGTGTTCGCGATCAATGCCGTCGTCAACCTGATCGGCAATCGGCGATGAGGGTGTCGTCGTTCGAGCGCGCGGTCAACTACGTCGTGCTGATCCTGTTCTCGCTGATCGTCCTCGGACCCGTCGGCGTGATCTTCAAGTACGCGCTCGGCCCCCGGGACGCCGAGGCCCGCCGGTCGGGCGGCGTCATCCACCCCGACAACTTCGTCGAAGCATGGGAGCTCGGCCGGTTCGGGCGGTACATGGTGACGTCGGTGGTGGTCTCGGCCCTCGTGGTGTCGGTGTCGGTGTTGGTGTCGATCCTCGCCGGCTACGCCCTCGGCACGATGCGGTTCCGGGGCGCGACGTTCCTCTTCTACCTGTTCCTCCTCGGCATCATGGTCCCGACAGAGGCGATCGTCGTGCCGCTCTACTTCGATCTGCGGGAGCTCCGCCTCACCAACACCGTGTGGGGCGTGGCGCTGCCGCAGATCGCCATGTCGATCGCCTTCGGCACGTACTGGATGCGCACGTACTTCCGGACGGCGAACCCATCGCTCATCGACGCCGCGCGCATCGACGGGGCCGGCTCGATGCGCATCCTGTGGCGCATCCTCGTGCCCATCGGGAGACCGGCGATCCTCACCCTCGTGTTGCTGGTGTTCATGTGGACGTGGAACGAGTTCCTCATCCCGCTCGTCATGTCACCGAAGGGGACGGTGCGGACGGCGCCGCTCGGCCTGGCGTTCTTCCAGGGCCAGTACACGCAGGGCACGGCGCTGCTGGCCGCCGGATCGGTGATCGTCGCCCTCCCGGTCGTGTTGCTCTACGTCTTCCTGCAGCGCCACTTCATCCGCGGCATGCTCGAAGGAGCCGTTCGGGAGTGAGGCCCCGGACGCCCGGCCGGCGTCAGGCTCGCGGCGACCTCCTCGGCGACAGTGGAGACGCCGGTGGTCGGAACGCAAGGAGACGAAGCGCGTTGGCGACAACGATCAGCGTCGAGCCCTCGTGCAACACCACGGCCGGCCCGATGCCGACGGCGCCGGCGATGGTGGCCGGGACGAGGAAGGCGACCATGCCGACGCTGAGCACGAGGTTCTGACGGATGATACGGCTGGCCCGACGGCTCAGCCCGACCACCGTCGCGAGGCGGCTGAGGTCGTCGCCCATGAGCGCGATGTCCGCCGTCTCCAGGGCGATGTCGGATCCGGCGGCGCCCATCGCGATCCCGACGGTGGCATGAGCGAGGGCGGGGGCGTCGTTGACACCGTCGCCCACCATCGCCACCTTGCCCTCCTCCTCCCGCAGCCGGGTGATGGCCGTCACCTTGTCCTCGGGCATCAGGTCGCCCCACGCCTCGTCGATGCCGACGCACCGCGCGATCGAGTCGGCGACCCGTTGATGGTCGCCCGACAGCATGACGGTCCGGTGGATCCCGACGCCGGCGAGTGCGGCGACCGATGCTGCGGCGTCGTCACGTGGCGTGTCCATCAGGCCGAGGACGCCGAGCGTCCGGCTCCCGTGGGCGACGACGATGATCGTGCGGCCGTCCGCCTGGAGCTGTGACGCCGTGCGGGCGATGTCCGCGTCGAGGTGTCCCTGGGCATCGAGCAGGGCGACGCTGCCGACGGTCGCCGGTGCGCCGTCGACGACGCCCGTCACGCCGCGGCCGGTGATCGACACGACGCGCTCGACGCGGGGGAGCGGGATGCCGCCGAGGCGCGCGCCGCCGTCGCGGCGGACCGCGGCGGCGAGTGGATGATCGCTGTGGGACTCGACGGCGACGGCGACGGCGAGCAAGCGCTCGGGGTCGATGCCGGCTGCCGCGACGACGTCGACGAGACGGGGTCGGCCCTCGGTCAGGGTGCCCGTCTTGTCGAAGGCGACGGCACGGAGCGTTCCGAGATGCTCGAGCGGTCCACCACCCTTGACCAGCACGCCGAGCTGGCCCGCACGGGCGACGGCGGCGAGCACGGCGCTCGGCGTGGCGATGGCCAGGGCACAGGGGCCGGCGGCGACGAGCACCGCCATCGACCGGTACAGCGCGTCGGTCCACGACGACCCGAGCGCGCGCCCGGCGAACAGCACCGCGACGACGGTGGCGAGGACGAACGGGACGAAGACCCGCTCGAACCGGTCCGTGAAGCGCTGCGTCGGCGAGCCCTGCGTCTCGGCGTCGCGCACCAACGTGGCGAGTTTCGCCAACGTCGAGTCGGCGGCTCGGCGCGTGACCTGCAGATCGAGCGGGCCTGAGCCGTTCATCGTGCCCGAGTAGAGCCGCGACGCCGCCGTGACGTCGTCGGGCGCGGCGGCGGCCCGTTCCACGTCGGCGACGGGCTGCTTGTCCACCGGAATGGACTCGCCCGTGAGCGCCGATTGATCGACGCTGGACGTGCCGGCGACGACGAACCCGTCGGCCGGGATCCGGGCGTGGGGCCGGACGACGACGAGATCGCCGAGCTGGAGGTCGTCGACGGCAACGGTGTGCTCGGCGCCCAGTCGGCGGACGATCGCGGTGCTGGGCGTGAGCTCGGCGAGGGCGGCGATGGCGGCGCGCGCCCGGCCGAGGGCGACTCCTTCGAGGGCGTGGCCGAGACTGAACAGCGCGAGCAGGAGCGCGCCCTCCTCCCACCTGCCGATCGACGCCGCCCCGGCCGCGGCGACGAGCATGAGGAAGTCGATCTCGAAGCGGCCGTTGCGCACGGCGGTGGCCGCCTCCCGCACGGCAAACCAGCCGCCGAGGACGCCGGCGATGGCGAACAGCGCCGTGAGGGCGTCGTCGCCCACGTCGGTCAGGTGCTCCAGGAGGAATCCCGCCAGCCACACCGTCGACGCGGCGATCGCGAACCACAGCTCTCGACGCCCGTGCCGATGATCGTGGTCACCGTGCTCGTCGTGGCCGGGATCGTCGTCGGTCGTGGCGCGGGCGCGGTCGGCGAGCTGGACGTCGAGGTCGGAGAGCTGGCCGCGCAGGGCCTCGATGTCGGTGAGGGTGCTGTCGAACTCGAGGCGGACGAGGCCGGGGGTCACGTCGGCCTCGATCACGCCGGTGGCTCGTCGCAGCGTCTCGGCGACCGTGCGCGCCCGGCGGACGTGCGAGATGCCCGTGACGGTCCAGAGCAGGTGGCGGTAGCGATCGGTGATCGTGGCCCCGCTCCTCTCGGCGAGGGTGCGGATCCGGGTGAGACTGGTGGCCGCCGGGTCGTAATGGAGGCAGAGGCGGGCGGGGTGGCCGTCGGCCGCCGCGACCACGTGGACCTCGTCGAGTCCGTTGGCCTCGCGAAGGGTGTCGGACAACCGCTCGACGCAGCGGTCGCGGCCGTCGAGCGCGTCGGGAAGCAGCACCGGGAGGTCGAGGGCCAGCTTCGCAGGGCGCACATGTGAAAGAATATACAGATGTGCAGATGATGGGCAAGTGCTCGTGAGATCTGCGGCCCGTATCCTCTCGGCCGATGTCGACGGCACGATTCCCCATTCGCTTCACTGGAGTCAACAAGGCCATGGCGTTGCTCGGGATGGGACCGCGGGTCAGCTACGTCGATGTCGGAGCCGACGCGGTCGAGGTGCGCATGGGTTGGGCCTTCCGGGCGACGATCCCCGTGTCGTCGATCCGCTCGGCCGTCGAGGACGGCGATCGTGTGCTCGGCTGGGGCGTGCACGGATGGCGTGGCACGTGGTTGGTCAATGGTTCGTCGGGGGGTCTCGTTCGCATCGAGCTGGATCTTCCCGTGCGAGCCAAGGTCGGCTTCGTGCCCGTGCGCCTCGCCGTGCTCCGCGTCGCGGTCGACGACCCCGCCGGGTTGGTCGCCGCCCTCGCGCGGTAATTCGCCGCATCCAGGCCGACCGCTCTCCTACTGTGCGGCCGCTCGGCACGGTCGTGGGTCCCGTGGCGCCCCGAGCGGTTGACCGGTCCATCCGCCGATTCCGGCTGCAATGTCAGGAGAGTCATGTACTTCATCCCGTCCCGTCTCGCGCGTCCTGCTGCCCTCGCTGCGGTGGTGCTCGGAGGCATCGTCGCCACTTCGCCGAGCGCGAGTGCCGCCGATCCCCGGCTTCCTCCCTGCGAGCCCTCCGCTGTCGACGACTTCTACTTCACCACGCAGGACGTGCAGCTCGACGTGCCGGCCTCCGGCTATCTCATCAACGATGAGCTGTGCGGCAACGGCGTGACCTTCGGGGCGGCCAGTTCGGGGACGTTCATCCTCGGGGGAGCAGGCGCGTTCTCGTTCGTTCCCGAGGCCGGCTTCACCGGCGACGTCACCATCCCGTACACGATCGACGAGACCGAAGTGTCGGCCACGATCAACATCTACGTGGCGCCCCTGCCGTGCATCGTCGATCTCGCCGACGACGACTACGAGACGGCACTCGACACGCCGCTGGCGGTGGCGGCCCCCGGGGTGGCGGCCAACGATCCCGAGCTGTGTGAGAACCCGCTCGAGCTCGTGTCGACGACGGCCAACGGGACGCTGGCGTTCAACGGTGACGGGTCGTTCGACTACACGCCGAACGCCGGCTTCACCGGTGTCGACACGTTCACCTACACCGTCGAGCAGATCCAGCCGCCCACCCTGCGGCGTGCCGGATTCCGCGCCCCCGCCGGTGCGCCGCTCGAGGTGGCAACGGTGACGATCCTGATCAGCGCCCCGACCACTACCACCACGACGCCGGCCACGACATCGACCACGGTGGTCGACCCGACGACGACGATCGTCGCCTCCAGCACGAGCGTGCCGCCGCCGCCCACGCTGCCGGCCACCCGCTGATCGGTCCGGGTGGGGCGGCGGCCGACCGCCGCCCCACCGGGGTCCTCGGCCGACGTCGGATGCCCCTGGACGAGAGGCGCAGGCGTGTGTCAAGCGTCGCGGGCGACCTCGGCGACCCACTCGCGTTTGACCTCGCGCCAGGCCTCGTCGTCCATGCCCCGACGCCAGTAGGGCGAGATGGACGTGCCGTCGCGCGCGATGCCGCGCTCGGTGAGGAGGTGGCGGCGGACGGCGCGCACCTCGGCAGCCTCGCCGTGGACGAAGACGTCGGGCGTGCCAGCGGGAAACACCGCCCCCGCGATCGGTGCGACCACGGCATCGACGCCGGGCGACGACTCGCGGTGCACCCAGTCGACCCGCAGGTCGCCCGGGCAGTCGAGTTCGATCTCGTGGCCGGGAGCGTCGACCACCAGGAACGCCAACACCGGGACCCCGGACCGGATCTGCTCCAGCGCGGCGGCGATCGCCGGCAAGGCGCTCTCGTCGCCGGCCAGCAGGTGCCAGTCGGCGGTCGTCGACGGCGCATATGACCCGTGGGGGCCGATGAACTGCAGCCGGTCGCCTGGCCGGGCGTTGGCCGCCCATCGCCCCGCTCGCCCGACGTCGCCGTGGACGACGAAGTCGATCGCCAGCCGGCGGTGTTCGGGATCCCACCAACGGATCGTGTACCGGCGACCGAGCGGGCGCTCCTCTGCCGGCAGCGTGCGGGCCTCCTCGAGGTCGAACGGCGGCGTGTACGGAGCTCCACATGGGAGAAACAAAGCATTCACGTACTGGTCCGTGAAGTCGCTCGGGACGTAGGGGCCGAGTCCCGGATCGCCGAGGACGACCCGGACGAGGCGGGGAGCCAGCCGCACCGTCTCGACGACGGTGCCGTACAGAGGGATGGAGCGATCGGTCATCGCGTCGCCTCTCCGAGGTCCGACGAGCCGCCGGCGTCGATCAACACCTGAGGGACCACCCACGGACCGTCGACGAAGACGGCCGGGGTCGGCCCCGGATAGATCGCGGCGACCGTCACCTCGACGCCCTCCAGTGTTGCGGCGGCTTCGGCCTGAGCGTGCTTCAACTCCGTGGTGAGCGCCGCAGCCTCGCGGCGTGCTCGGAACTGCTCGCCGAGGAACGTGACCTGCGACGCACTGTCGAGGCCGTCGGGCACGACGACGACCGGCGCGACCGACTCGAGCGTGCCGTCGGGCACCTGGTCGAGCCAGAACTGGAGGGTGACGATCAGGTCCGGGTCGAGCCCGGCAAGGCGCTCGAAGCTCAGATCGACAGGCAACGGCTCGATTGTCGACGTGTCGTAGCCATCGAGTGCGTGGAACCCGGCGTCGGGAACGCTCGCTGTGGCAGCGATCGGAACGATGCCGAGGGCCAGCAGGTCCCCGAGTACGTCCTCCTCGCCGAGCACGACGATGCGTTCGGCGTCGGCAGCTCCGGTCGACGACGTCATCGTTGCGGTCGCGGTCGCTGCTCCCGCCGTGCCCGACGAGGGGACGGTGAGGACGACGGAGCCGGCCGTCGCGGCGGCGACCAGCCAGGTGCGCGTTCCGGATCGAATCATCACGTGCCGACCGTAGAGGTAGGCAATCCGAACAGCAAGTAGTTCCATCCCTTGACAGACCGGAGTACTTGACAGTGCGACTGCCAAAATGACAGTGTAACTGTCATGACCTCGTCCTCACTCCGAACCGCCCGCCACGACGTCGTTCGCGAACGGGTGCTGGACGGGGTCGCCGCATTGCTCCGCGACGGTGAAGACGTCACGTTCGCCGCCGTGGCCCGTGCCGCCGGCGTGCCTGAGCGCACCGTGTACCGGCACTTCCCGAACCGGCAGGCGCTCATGGCTGCGGTGTACGCGTGGGCCAACCGGCAGGCCGGCTTCTCCGGTTCGCTGCCCACCACCGCTGAGGAGATGACGGCGATGGTCCGGCAGGTCTTCCCGGGCTTCGACACGGTGTCCCCGGTCGTCGACGAGCTGCTGGCCAGCGAGGACGGCCGTCGGGCCCGGCTCGCCGCGGCCGACGAACGTCGCGCCGCGGCTCGAGCAGTCGTCGTGGACGCCCGGCCCGACCTCGACCCGAAGCGTCGCGACCAGGTCGCCGCCGTGGTGCAGATTCTCGGCACGGCACCGGTGTGGCAGGCGCTCCGCGACTTCTGGGAGTGGGACGGGACCACAGCAGCGGACGCCGTCGCCACGGCGATCGGTCAGCTGCTGTCGCCGTCCGAGTCCGCCGAACCCCGCCCATCGAGAGGAGCAGGCCGATGATCTCCGGCGTCAATCACATCGCCGTCCTCACCGAGGACCTCGACCGGTTCGTCGCCTTCTACCGCGAGGTGTTCGAGCTCGAGGTGGTCTTCGAGGAGGCCACCCCGGCGTTCCGTCACGCCATTCTCCGTACCGGGCCCCACTCGTGGCTACACCCGGCCGAGCTCGTGGGCAATCCCCACGCGGCGGCGATCCCGGACATGTTCGCCCGCGGGCATCTCGATCACCTCGCCCTCACCGCGGCCGACGGCGAACGATTCGCCCAGGCCCGCCGGCGGCTCGTCGAGCGCGGCGCCACCGACGGCGCGGTCGAGGACCTCGGAGCGTTCCACGCCGTCTGGTTCACCGACCCCGACGGCATGCGCGTCGAGCTCGTCCACATCGTCGACCCCACGCTCGCCGGCATCCACGCGCCCCGCCCGCTCGAGCCGGCCTGAGACCGCGCCCGTCCTCGCCGCGCCGTCCACCTCACGGCGTAGCCCGGCCCGACGGACGAGCCCGACGATTGACAGGCCGCCGCCCAGCCGATTGGATCGCCGGGTGACCACCACACGGGAACCGCGGTCGATCGGGCTCGGGAACGGCTGGACGGTTCGGAGGGCCGACGACCCGACGGCCGACGACATCCCGGCGACGGTCCCCGGTTGCGTCCACACCGACCTGCTGGCCGCCGGGGTCATCGCCGATCCCTTCCTCGATCGCAACGAGCTCGACGTCGCGTGGGTCGCCGACGCCGACTGGTCGTACCGCACGATGATCCATGCCGGGACCCTGCCCGTCGGTCGGGATCGCATCGACCTCGTCTTCCAGGGGCTCGACACGCTGGCCGAGATCGCCGTCGACGGGGTCGAGGTGGCCCGCACGGCCAACATGCACCGCTCGTATCGCTTCGACGTCGGGACCCTGCTGGACCCGGAACGGGACCACGAACTGACGGTGACGTTCCGGTCGGCGACCCGCTACGCCGAGGCGGCACGGGCACGGGAAGGGGAGTGGCCGACAGCGAGCTTCGGGCGTCCCTTCAACTACGTCCGCAAGATGGCGTGCAGCTGGGGCTGGGACTGGGGCCCGTGGCTGACGACCGCCGGGATCTGGAAGCCGGTCGCCGTCGAAGCCTGGGACGCCGCTCGGCTCGCCGCGGTGCGACCGCGCGTGACGGTGGACGCCGTCGATCGCGGCACGATCGACGTCGCCGGCCGTGTCGAGCGGGCCGGCTGGCCCTGCCCGCTCACCGTGACTGCGACGCTCACCGACCCCGACGGTGAGGTGGTCGCCGAGCGCCTTGCCCGTCTCGGCGAGGACGGGACGGACTTCTCCGTCGGCCTCGACGGTGGCATCGTCCGGCGCTGGTGGCCGGCCGGCCGCGGCGACCAGCCGCGATACCTGCTGGAGATCCGGCTGCGTGACGACGGCGGCACGGACCTGGGGCGGTGGTCGCGGCGTGTCGGGTTCCGCACGGTCGAGCTCGACACGACGCCGGACGCCACCGGTGCGGCGTTCACGTTCGTCGTCAACGGCGAGCCGATCTTCGCCCGGGGAGTGAACTGGATCCCCGATGATCCGTTCCCCAGTCGCATCACGGCGGAACGCTACCGCGAGCGCCTCGACGACGCAGTTGCCGCCAACGTCGACATGGTGCGGGTCTGGGGCGGTGGGCTCTACGAGCACGAGGACTTCTACGACCGCTGCGACGAGGTCGGCCTGCTCGTGTGGCAGGACTTCCTGTTCGCCTGCGCGGCGTACCCCGAACATCTCCTCGCCACGGAAGTCGAGGCGGAGGCGCGAGAGCAGGTCGAGCGTCTGATGTCGCACCCGAGCCTCGTGCTGTGGAACGGCAACAACGAGAACCTCTGGGGCCACGTCGACTGGGGGTGGCAGGACACGCTCGGCGATCGGTCCTGGGGCGCCGGCTTCTACTTCGAACTCCTGCCGCGGGTCGTCACCGAGGTCGATCCGGGCCGCCCGTACTGGCCGGGAAGTCCGTACTCCGGAACCACATCCGTCGCCCCCAACGCCGACGCCAGCGGCTGCATCCACGAGTGGGAGGTGTGGAATCGCCTCGACCACGGCCGCTATCGCGACCGCACGCCCCGCTTCGTCGCGGAGTTCGGTTGGCAGGCGCCGCCCACGTGGTCGACCCTGCGCGGGTCGATCAGCGACGAGCCCCTCACCCCGGACTCGCCCGGAATGCTGCACCACCAGAAGGCAGCCGACGGCAACGGCAAACTCGAGCGGGGCCTCGCCCATCACTTCGTCGTCCCCGACGGGATCGACGCCTGGCTGTACGCCACCCGTCTCAACCAGGCCCGCGCCGTGCGCACAGGCATCGAGCACTTCCGGGCGCTGCGTGGTCACTGCATGGGCACGATCTGGTGGCAGCTCAACGACTGCTGGCCGGTGACCAGCTGGGCGGTCGTCGACTCGGGCGGGGGCCGCAAGCCAGCCTGGTATGCGCTGCGCGACGCCTATGCGCCGCGGCTGGTCACGATCCAACCGCGCGGCGACCGGCTGGTCGCCTTCGCCGTCAACGACACGGCCGAGCCGTGGTCGGCCCGCCTGGTGGCGTCGCGGATCGGCTTCGGGGGCGACGCGGCGGCGACCGCCGAGGGGGAGGTGGAGGTCGGGCCGTGGTCGCTGGCGTCGTGGGAACTGCCCGCGCGGGTGTCGGTCTCCGGCGACCCGACCGGCGAGGCGCTCGCCGTTGCCGGTGGACCGCAGCGGGCGTGGTGGTTCTGGCGCCCGGACCGCGAGCTGCGTTACCCGGCGCCGGCGATCGACGTGGCGTGGGGCGGTGACGAACCCACGCGGTCGGTCGCCACGGTGACGGCGCGGTCGTTCGTGCGCGACCTCGTGGTCGAGGTCGACCGCGTGGCGCCAGGGTGGCAGGCCGATCTCCAGCTCCTCACGCTGCTGCCCGGCGAGCGCGCCGAGCTGGTGCTCGGCGGTACCGACGACCGTGGCGGACGGGACGCGCTCGTCGCAACGCCGCCGACCCCACCCGTGTGGTGGTCGGCCGGCCACCTCGGCGTGCGCTGACCGGGACCTGGGGCGGGATCGTGACGAATTCCGTCACGATCCCGCCCCAGATCGTGAGATGGCACGATCCCGCCCCAGATTTTCGTCGGCGGGGCGAGTGGGATCAGAGGGGGTCGGCGACGACTCCGGTGTGACACACCTCGCGGTACCACTCGGCACTCGCCTTGGGGACGCGCCGCAGGCTCCCCGGCTCGACCTCGACGAGCCCGAACCGTGGCCCGTACCCGTGGGCCCACTCGAAGTTGTCGAGCAGCGACCAGACGAAGTACCCCTCCACGGGGATGCCCTCGCCGATGGCGTCGTGCACCTCGGCGAGATGGGCGGCGACGTAGCGGATACGGTCGTGGTCGGCGACGCGACCGTCGTCGGAACGCTCCTCGTCGGGCATCGCCGCGCCGTTCTCCGTGATCACGTAGCGGGAGAAGCCATAGTGCTCGTGCAGCCGGCGGAGCAGGCCGCCGAGCGACGGCGGGTGGATCTCCCAGCCCATCGACGTGCGCGGGACGGCGCGTTCGTCGGTCGCCTCCCGGTCGGCGCTGGCGACGCTGCGCGAGTAGAAGTTCACGCCGAGGGCGTCGATCCGCCCGGCGATGAGCTCGAGGTCGCCGTCGAGGATCTCGCCGCCGTCCCAGCCCAACCGCTCCCGGGTGTCGGCGGGGTAGCCGAGGCCGGCGAGCGGCTCGACGTACCACCGGTTCTCCACCCCGTCGACGAGCTCGGCTGCCGCGACGTCGGCCGGCTCGTCGCTGGCGGGCACGACCGGCGTGAAGTTGAGCACGATGCCGGCCTGGGCCGTGGGGGCCAGGTCGCGGATACGTCCCAGCGCCAACCCGTGACCGACGAGCAGGTGGTGCGCCGCGGCCAGGCCGGCCCGCTCGTCGCGGATCCCGGGAGCGTGCTCGCCCGTGACGTAGCCGTGGTTGGCCGACACGAAAGGCTCGTTGAGCGTCATCCACCGCGGCACCCGGTCGCCGAGACGTTCGAGCACCACGGAGGCGTAGTCGGCGAAGGCCTCGGCGGTCGCCCGCACGGTCCAGCCGCCGCGGTCCTGCAGCGCTTGGGGCAGATCCCAGTGATAGAGCGTCGGCGCCGGCTCGATGCCCGCGGCCAGCAACCCGTCGACGAGACGTTCGTAGAAATCGAGCCCACGCTGGTTGATCGCGCCGACACCGTCCGGGACGATCCGCGGCCACGCGATCGAGAACCGGTACGCCTGCAGCCCGAGGTCGCGCATCAGCGCGATGTCGTCGGCCCAGCGGCGGTAGTGGTCGCAGGCCTCGGCGCCGCTGGACCCGTCGGCGATCGCGCCGGGCGTGGCGCAGAAGCGGTCCCAGATGCTCTCCCCGCGCCCGTCGGCGGCGACCGCGCCCTCGATCTGGTAGGCCGACGTCGCCGATCCCCAGCGGAACGTGGCCGGGAAGCGGCGAGTTCCTGGTCGGGTGGAAGCGATTGCACTGGTACTCGCTGAGGTCATGTCGTGATCGTCCTTTCCGGTGCTGCGTCGACGCGTTCCCCCAGGTCGACAGCAAAGAGTGACCGGACCGTTGACCTCCGGTCAGCGCATGGTCTACCGTGAAACCGCTTCCAACACAAGCGCGCAGGGGGAGATCGTGCCAGTGGGAGAAGGTCAATCGGACGGGGGATCCGCGGTCACGCTCGATGACCTCGCTCGCCTCGCAGGCGTCTCACGGGCGTCCGCGTCGCGCGCCCTCAACCAGCGGGCCGGGGTACGCCCCGAGATCCGCGAACGCGTGACCCACCTCGCCGCCTCGCTCGGCTATCGCCCCAACCGGGCAGCCCGCAACCTGGCGACCGGCCGGTCGTCGGTGATCGGTCTCGTGATCCCGAGCGCCGACCTCCGCGTCGATCCCTACGGCGCGGCGATGATCCACGCCGTCGCCCGGGCGGCCACCGAGGCCGACCAGGGGCTGATGCTGATCCTCGACGGTGAGGGTCCCGGACGCGCCGTCCGCCACATCCTGCGCGACGGGCTGATCGACGGGGTCATCGTCAGCGCCGTCGCCGCCGGCGAGGGGTGGGTCGAGGAGCTGCTCAACGCCGAGCTCCCCACCGTGCTCATCGGGAGTCACCCGACCCGGACCGACGTCGACGTCGTCGACGTCGAGAACGAGCTCGCCAGCGTGCGGCTCACCGAGCACCTCTTCGACCAGGGGTGCCGGCGGTTGGCCACCGTCACCGGACCGCTCGAACGGGTGGACGCCCAGCTGCGTCTGGCCGGGTTCCGCGCTGCGCATGACCGGCGGCGCGTCCGACTCGACGAGCGGCTGGTCATCGAGGGAGACTTCGGCCGCGTCAGCGGAGTCAAGGCGGGCGAGCGCATCGCCACGATGCGAGGGCGCCAACGCCCCGACGGCGTGGTGGCCGCCAACGACGAGATGGCGCTGGGCGTGATCAAGGCGCTGACCCACGCCGGTCTGGCCGTGCCCGACGACGTCGCCGTGGTCGGCTTCGACGGCACGGCCAGCGACGCCGACGTGGTGGAGATCACCGTCACGTCCGTGCGTCAGCCGTTCGGAGAGATCGCCACCGCTGCCGTCGACGAGCTCGTCGCCCGCATCGACGGCTCGCCGCCCAAGGGGCGCATCGTGATCGATCCGGAACTGATCGTCGCGCAGTCGTCCGACCGGCCGGGGCATCCACCGTAGGAGGCCCCGCACCATCACACCGCATCAGCATCCCGCACCACCACATCAACACACAGGCGCCGACCACCGGTTCGGGGGGTCGGGGAGCGGCAACTCCCCGACCCGGACTCCCGGATCGCCAACCAATCAACCAGCCAGCATCCAAGGAGAACCAGATCATGCTACGGATCCGCGGCCGGACGGCCGCAGTCACTTCTTCCGCTCCCCGGCGCCCGGCCCGGCGCCGCTCCCTCCTCGTCGCGTCGGTGCTCGTCGCCGCCACCACGATCAGCGGTGTCACCACCGCGTCGTCGGCGTCGCCGCAGTCGGCCGACGGCCAGTTCCCTCGCAACGAGTCGTTGATCACCAGCGGCACCCAATGGGGTCCGCCCTCGTCCTGGAACCCGCTGCAGGGCGGTGGCCAGGCGATGGGCGTACGCGGTCTCCTCTACGAGACCTTGTTCCTGTTCAACCCGTGGACGCTCGAGCTCGAGCCGTGGCTGGCCGAGAGCGGTTCATGGACCGCCGAGGACACGTACGAACTGAAGCTGCGAGCCGGCCTCACGTGGCAGGACGGGGAGCCGCTCACGGCGGCCGACGTGGCGTTCACCCTCGAGCTCGGCCACGAGGAGGCCGTCAAGTTCACCAACGTGTGGACCTACCTCGAGTCCGTCGAGGCCGTGGACGACACCACGGTCGTGTTCACGTTCTCCGACCCGCGTGCCGGCGAGTGGGACAACTTCCTCACCTCCAACCAGATCGTTCCCCAGCACCTGTGGGCCGACATCCCGCTCGACGAGCTCGGCACGTACGCCAACAGCGACAATCCGATCGGCTCGGGCGCCTACCGGTACCACAGCACCACCGAGACCCGCATGGTCTGGGAGCGCAACGACGACTGGTGGGGCATCGAGGCCCTCGGCCTCGAGATGAAGCCGCGTTACATCATCGACCTGGTGAATCCCAGCAACGAGGTGGCCCTCGGCCTGATCTCGCGCGGTGACGTCGACATGAGCAACAACTTCCTGCCCGGGATCCAGCAGCTCGTCAACGGCGACTTCGGCATCACCACCTTCTACCCCGAAGAGCCGTACATGCTCTCGGCCAACACGGCGATGCTGATCCCCAACACGAACACGCCGCCGCTCGACGATGCCGCGTTCCGGCGGGCCCTCGCCGGGTCGATCGACACCGAGCTGATCGCGTCGAACGTGTACGGCGGGATCGTCCGTCCCGCCAACCCGACGGGACTGCTCCCGTCGTGGGACCGGTTCGTCGACGCCGATGTCGTCGCCGCCAACGGCTTCTCGTTCGACCCCGAGGCGGCGGCGGCCGAGCTCGAGGCGGCCGGCTACGTCGACACGGACGGTGACGGGTTCGTCGAGACACCCGAGGGCGAGGCGATCTCGCTGAGCCTCATCACGCCGGCCGGTTGGACCGATTGGAACCAGGCGGCCCAGGTGATCGCCGACAGCGCGGCGCAGGCCGGGATCCGGGTGGAGTCCGAGACACCGTCGTCCCAGGAGGTGGACGAGCGGCGCAACAGCGGCGACTTCGATCTCGTGATGAACAACTGGAACGACCTCCAGAACACGCCGTGGACGTACTACGACTACCTGTTCCGACTGCCGGTGCAGGACACGCAGTCGAACGCCAACTTCGCGCGGTACACCAACGACGAGGCCTGGGAGCTGACCCAGTTGCTCGGCCGCACGGCGGTGACGGACCCGGCGATCCAGGAGCCCCTGTCGCGACTCCAGGAGATCGCCCTCACCGAGATGCCGGCGATTCCGATGTGGTACAACGGCCTCTGGTCGCAGGTGAGCAACGAGCACTGGACCAACTGGCCCACGGGTGACGGTGCGCCGTTCCCGACCACCTGGAGCAACTTCTGGGAGAAGGGGGCCATCTACTGGCTCACCCAGGTGGAGCCGGTGAGCTGACCGATCGGCGGTCCCCCCCGACGCGTCGCGCCCCCGGGCGCGGCGCGTCAGGGGACCGTGGGCCGCCGCATCGTCGTCCGGACGTCGAGACCCGAAGCCGAGGAGCCGCGTGGGCCGCTACTTCCGCCGCAAGGCGATGATCTACGCCGTGACGTTCGTCGTCGCCGTCACGCTGTCGTGGTTGATCCCACGGCTGATGCCCGGCGACCCGATCAGCTCGATGGTGGCCCGCCAGGGGGGCGTGCAGCAGGCCGAGTCGTTCCGTGCCATGGAGGAGTACTACAACCGCGTCTTCGGCTTCGACCTCCCGTTGTGGCGGCAGTACCTCAACTACTGGGGCGAGCTGTTCCAGGGGAACTTCGGCATCAGCGTCTTCGCCTTCCCGAAGCCGGTCGGCGAGCTGATCACCGCGGCCTTGCCGTACTCCATCGGCCTGCTCCTGCCGGCGATCCTGCTCAGCTGGTACGTCGGCAACAAGCTCGGCGCGGCGGCCGCCCGGCGGCGCTCGCTCGACAACACCGTCTTGCCCCTGTCGTACCTGTTGACGGCCACGCCGTACGTGTGGATGGCGATCCTGCTGTCGTGGGCGCTCGGCGTGGTGTGGGGCGCCTTCCCGACCGCCTTCGGCTACGACCAGACGCTCGTGCCGCAATGGTCGTGGATGTTCGTCGGCAGCGTGCTGTCGCACTGGTTCCTGCCCTTCTTGTCGTTGTTCCTCGTCCTGGTCGGCGGCTGGGCGATCGGTATGCGCAACCTGGTGATCTACGAGCTCGAGACCGACTACGCCAACTACCTGTACGCCCTCGGTGCGCCGAACCGCCTCGTGCGTCGATACGCCTTCAGGAACTCACTCCTGCCCCAGCTGACCGGGCTCGCCCTGCAGCTCGGCGTGATCGTCGCCGGCAACATCGTGACCGAGGTGGTGTTCGCCTATCCCGGGCTCGGCTACCTCATCCTCCAGGCGATCCAGCGCTCGGACTTCTTCCTCCTCCAGGGCGTGCTCCTCTTCGTGGTGATCGGGGTCCTGATCGCCAACTTCCTCATCGACATCGCCTACGTGATCGTCGACCCCCGCACCCGCACCGGACTCCAAGGGGGAACGCAATGAAGGAGACCTTGTATTTCGGGTTGAGGAACAAGAAGGTGCTCGGGGGAGCGCTCGTGATCCTCTCGTTGCTCGTGCTCGGTCTCGTGTCGCCGCTGTTCACCGACGACGATCCGCGCGACTTCGTCGGGCCGACCGCCCAACGCCCGTCCGGCGAGTACTGGTTCGGCACGACGATGTTCGGTCAGGACGTCTTCGTGATGTTCGCCAACGGCCTGCGGGCGAGCTTCGCCGTCGGCGTGGTGGCCGGGGGAATCGGCGCGCTGGTCGGCATGGCGATCGGCTTCGTCGCCGGATACCGGGGCGGTCTCGTCGACGAGCTGCTCAACATGCTGACCAACGTGGTGCTGGTCCTGCCCGTCTTCGTCGTGCTGATCGTGATCTCGGCCTACCTCGGCATCAACTCGTTGCTCGTCCAGTCGGTGGTCATCGGCCTGTTCAACTGGCCGTGGGTGGCGAGGGCGGTGCGCGCCCAGACGTTGTCGTTGCGAACGCGCGACTTCGTCGACCTCGCCCGTCTCACCGGCATGCGCCCGATGCAGATCGTGCGTCGCGAGATCGCGCCCAACATGAGCTCGTACCTGCTGCTGGTGTTCATCCTCTCGTTCGGTGGCGCCGTGCTGTTCGCCGCCACGCTCGACTTCCTGGGGCTCGGGCCGGCGAACACGGTGTCGCTCGGCTGGATGCTCAACGAGGCGGTGTCGTGGAGCGCTCAGACGCTCGGCATGTGGTGGTGGTTCGTCCCGCCCGGCGCCGGCATCGCCGCCATCGTCGGCGCGGCGTACGTGATGAACGTCGGCCTCGACGAGGTGTTCAACCCCAAGCTGCGCGAGAAGTGAGGACCGGACCGCGATGGCCCTGAACGTCGACGACCTGCGGGTGCACTACCGCACGACGTCGGGCGCGGTGAAGGCGCTCGACGGCGTGACGTTCGGCGTCGACGACGGCGAGATCATGGGGCTCGCCGGCGAGTCGGGCTCGGGGAAATCGACGCTCGGCAAGAGCCTCATCCGCCTGGATGGTCGGATGCAGTACATCGGCGGCCGTGCCGAGCTCGATGGCGTCGAGCTGCCGATCGGCGACGACGCGGCGATGAACCGCTTTCGCTTCGGTGAGATCTCCGTCGTCCCGCAGTATGCGATGAGCGCCCTCAACCCGATCCGGCGCATCGGCCATCTCATCCGCGATCTGCTGGATGCTCGGGGACTCCGTTACGGGGACTACTCCCACGAACTGCTGCGGCGGCTCGAGCTCGTCGGGTTACCGGCCGGGGTGCTCAAGCGGTACCCGTTCGAGCTGTCGGGCGGCATGAAGCAGCGCATGGTGCTGGTCGTGTCGACGTTGCTCGATCCGTCGCTGCTGATCGCCGACGAGGTGACGTCCGCGCTCGACGTGTCGACGCAGCGGGCGGTGGCGTCGATGCTCGTGGAGTTCCGCGACCGGGGCTACGTGAGGTCGATGATCGTCGTGACCCACGACCTCTCGCTCGTGTACCAGATCGCCGACACGATCCTGGTGATGTATGCCGGCAAGCTCGCCGAGAAGGCATCGGCCGACACCGTGGTGAACGCCCCCCGGCACCCGTACACCAAGCTGCTCGTGTCGTCGTTGCCGGAGGTGGGTGCTCGGTACGCGGACGCACGACTGCAGGGCATCGCCGGCAGCCCACCCATGCTGATCGATCCGGCTCCGGGATGCCGCTTCCGTGACCGCTGCCCGCTGGCCACTGCCGAGTGCGAGAAGGAGCCTCCGTTCGTCGAGGTCGGCCCAGGACACTCGGTGGCATGTTGGAAGGTGGTGTGATGCTGGCGGTCGAACACGTGTGGAAACGGTTCCGGCTGGGCGCGTTCGGACGGGCCGAGAAGGTCGCCGTGGCGGACGTCTCGTTCGGTCTCGCCCCCGGCGAGGTGCTGTCGATCATCGGCGAGAGCGGCAGCGGCAAGTCCACCATCGGGCGGATGGTGTTGCGCCTGCTGCCGGTGAGCGAGGGGAGGATCACCGTTGACGGGACCGACATCTCGTCGTGGCGGGGCGGCGAGCTGAAGGAGTACTACCGCCGCGTACAGGGTGTGTTCCAGGACCCCTTCAGCACGTACAACCCCGTCTTCCGGGCCGATCGGGTGTTCTCGATGGTGCGCGGTCAGTACTTCCGCCGTCTCCCGACGGCGGAGTGGGACACCAGGGTGGAGCGTGCCCTGGCCGACGTGCGGCTCGACCCCCGGCAGGTGCTCGGCAAATACCCGCACCAGTTGTCGGGGGGACAGCTCCAGCGCATGCTCATCGCCCGCGCCCTGCTGCTCGAGGTCCAGCTGCTGGTGGCCGACGAGATCATCAGCATGCTCGACGCGTCGACGCGCATCGACGTGCTCAACCTGCTCGCCGACCTCAAGGCCAAAGGGCTCGGCGTCCTCTTCGTCACCCACGACCTGGCGCTCGGCAACTACATCAGCGAACGCACGATGATCATGCACCTCGGCCGCGTGGTCGAGCTCGGCCCGACCGACCGGGTGCTCGGCAACCCGCAGCACCCCTACAGCCGCCGGCTCGTCGCGTCCGTCCCACGGCTCGACCGGAAGTGGTCCGACGAGCCGGACGAGGGCGGCCACGCCCCCGACGGCTGCCCGGTGCACGCGGCCGCCGCGCCGGAGTCGAGGGCTCTCGTCGAGATCGAGCCGGGGCACCTCGTCGGCTGCTTCGCATCGCCCGACGCCGGCTGCCCCGCCGGCGCCGCGTGACGTTCGGCCGTTCGTCGGTCGCGCGCCACCGGGACGACGCCGTGACGACGCAAGGCGCTGATAGCGTCGCACGTTCCTTGTGGTCGAATCCTCCAGTGCTTCCCGGGGCATCCGCACGCCCTACTACCTGATCGACGAGTGTCGACTGGAACGGAACCTCGAGGTGATCGCTCGCGTCCGGGAGGAGTCGGGCGCCCGGTCGGTCCTGGCGCTCAAGTGCTTCTCCACCTGGGGCGTTTTCGACCTGATGAGCCGCTACCTCGACGGAACCACGAGCAGCTCGTACTACGAAGCGCGCCTCGGTCACGAGGAGTTCGGCGGGCCCGGTTCGGGCAAAGAGGTGCACGCCTACAGCGTCGCCTGGGACAGCGACGAGATCGCCGCCGTCAGCGGGATCGCCGACAAGGTCATCTTCAACTCCGTCGCCCAGCTGCGCGCCCACCGCGCCGCTGTCGGTGACGTGCCCGTCGGACTGCGGGTCAACCCTGGGGTCAGCTACTCGCACTTCGACCTCGCCGATCCGGCGCGCCCGCACTCGCGCCTCGGCGTGGTCGACGACGCCGAACTCCGGGAGGTCGCCCCGCTGATCGACGGGGCGATGTTCCACTTCAACTGTGAGAACGACGACTTCGCCGCCCTCGCGGCGGCTGTCGGCGTGATCGCCGACCGGTACGGATGGCTGCTCGACCGGCTCGATTGGGTGAGCCTCGGCGGCGGCATCGCGTTCACCGCCGAGGACTATCCACGCGACCTGTTCGTCGACTTGCTCCGCCGTATCGGCGAGCGCCACGGCGTGCAGATCTACCTCGAGCCCGGAGAAGCGGCGATCACGGCGTGCGCCGAGCTGGTCACGACGGTGCTCGACGTCGTCCACAACGACGCCACCATCGCCGTGGTCGACGCCTCGCTCGAGGCGCACATGCTCGATCACCTCATCTACGGCACCCGCCCGCGAGTGGCCGAGCCGGCGGACGGCGACCACCTCGTGACGATCGCCGGCAGGACGTGCCTGGCGGGCGACGAGTTCGGCGAGCACCGCCTGGCGACCCCACTGCGCGTGGGCGACGAGGTGCGCTTCGCCGACGCCGCCGGGTACACGATGGTCAAGGCGACGTGGTTCAACGGTCTCCGCATGCCGTCGATCGTTGTCAGGCGCCTCGACGGCGCGATCGACGTCGTCCGCCAGTTCACCTACGAGGACTTCAAACGAACGCTGTCGTGACTCCCGTCGCGGCCGCCAACCCCCGGGCCGGCACCGCCGGCCGTCAACCCCTGTGAGGAGGGAATCCGTGAAGCAGAACGTGCTGATCATCGGCGCTGGAGGCGTCGCCCACGTGGCGGCGCACAAGGCGGCGATGCACAACGACGTGCTCGGCGACATCTGCATCGCCTCGCGCACGAAGTCGAAGTGCGACGCCATCATCGACAGCGTCAAGCGAATGGGCCACGTGGCCGACGAGTCGCGCCTGCTTCATGCGCGCCAGCTCGATGCCCTCGACGTGGCGGCGACCGCCGCGCTGATCCGCGAGACGAACTCGCAGATCGTCGTCAACCTCGGTTCGGCGTTCGTCAACATGTCCGTGCTCGACGCCTGTCTCGAGACGGGTGCCGCCTACATCGACACGGCGATCCACGAGGATCCCGACGAGGTGTGCGAGGACCCGCCGTGGTACGAGAACTACGAGTGGCCCAAGCGCGAGCGGTGCGCCGAGGCCGGCGTCACGGCCATCCTCGGCGCCGGCTTCGACCCCGGTGTGGTGAACGCCTATGCCGCGCTGGCGCAGAAGAAGTACTTCGACACGATCGACACGATCGACATCCTCGACGTCAACGCCGGGCGTCACGGTCGGTACTTCGCCACCAACTTCGATCCCGAGATCAACTTCCGCGAGTTCGTCAAGGTGTGGACATGGATCGACCGGCAGTGGCAGGAGTTTCCGACGCACACGGTCAAGCGCACGTTCGACTTCCCGGTGGTCGGCGAGCAGCCCGTGTACCTGAACGGCCACGACGAGTTGCACTCGCTGTTCAAGAACATCGACGCCCGCAGTATCCGCTTCTGGATGGGGTTCGGCGACCACTACATCAACGTCTTCACCGTCCTGCGCACGCTCGGGCTGCTCAATCACGAGCCGGTCCCCCTGCCGGGCGGCGGCGAGGGCGTTCCATTGCAGATGGTCAAGGCGGTGCTTCCCGACCCGCAGAGCCTGGCGCCGAACTACACCGGCAAGACGTGCATCGGCGACATCGTCGCCGGCACCAAGGACGGTGAGCGGCGCGAGCTGTTCATCTATCAGGTCTCGGACCACGCCGCCGCGTACGCCGAGGTCGAGTCGCAGGGCATCAGCTACACGGCCGGCGTACCGCCGGTGGCCGCCGCCCTGCTGATCGCCGACGGCACGTGGGATGCCAAGACGATGGTCAACGTCGAGGAGCTCGACCCCGAGCCGTTCATCGCTCTGCTCGACGAGATCGGTCTGCCGACCGAGTTCCTCGAGATCGAGCCGGACTCGGAGCGCTCGTTCCGAGGCGAGGTGCGCAGCCTCGCCGAGGAGATCGCCGACTCGACGGCGACGGTCACCGTGTCGGCTGCCGACCCGATGATCGCCGTCGCTCCCAAGCCGGGCTGACCCGCCCGCGATGAGCGATGAGGCCGTCCTGCGGCCTCATCGCTCATCGCGCATAGGGTCGAGGCATGCATGTCGTGGTCGGCACCGACGGTGTCACGCTGGAGAGTCCGCACGAGTTCGATCGGTTCGACGTGGTTCGGCGTGATGGGGCCGACGTGGGCGCGGTGCTGGCAACGCACGGCTGGGGCAGGCCCGCAGCGACGGGAGACGTGATGATCAGCGTCGCGCGGCTCCGGGCCGCCGGCCCGGCCGACGGCACCTGGCGCAGCGGGCTCGACGGCATGGTCGCCTACGCCGCCTCCAAGGGCTGGCTCGACGCCGAGGGCTCGCACATCCAGGCCCACGTCGTCGACGAGGACTGAGTCGGTCGCCGGCCTCCCCGGGACGGAAGCAGACGGCGCCTCGACCCGACGTGACTTCCGGCCGCCGGCGGCGGCGCTGGTCGGTCAGAGCCCCTCGACCACCAGGGCGGCGAGGGCGTTGGCGGCGTCGCGCGTCGCGGCTTCGCCGTCGAGTCCTTGGATCGTCACGTCGATCGTCAGGTCGCCGACGGCGACGAGGGTCCCGCCGAGGTCTTCCTCGTCGTCGTAGAACCACAGCGCCTGGTCGCCGAGATCGTCGACCTCGACGCCGGGGCCGACGGCCTCCTCGGAGATCTCGGCCTTGTCGTCGAACCGGCTGCCGCTCTGCAGACCGATCGTGATGCCGACGCCGTCGTTGTCGGCGGGGGAGAAGGTGCACACGCTGCGGACCTCGTTGCCGTCCGCCGTCGCGCCGGTCAGCGTCAGCCCGGTGGCTTCCGACGCCGCGTCGTCTCCCACGAAGTCGCAGACGTCGGCGACCGCAGTCGTGCCAGTGTCGGTCGTGTCGGTGTCGGTCGTGTCGGTGTCGGTCGTGTCGGTGTCGGTCGTGTCGGTGTCGGTCGTGTCGGTGTCGGTCGTGTCGGCGTCTGTCGTGTCGGTCTCGGTCATCTCTTCGGTGTTGCTCGGGTCGTCGGTGGCCGGCGCCGCCGTCTCCGGCCCGGCGGTTGTCTCGGGCTCGGTGGTCGTGTCCGGCGCGGTCGATCCCGGCCCGCTGGTCGTCGCGGGCTCGCTGGTCGCCTCGGGCTCGGTGGTCGTTGCCGGCTCGGCGGGTGCGTCCGTGACGGAGATGGTGGTGGCGACCGCCGCGACCTCGGTGGTCGCTGGGCCCGACTCCTGATTGGAGTCGTCGCCGCAGGCGGCGGCACCGACTGCGAGTCCGGCGGTGAGCAACAAGATGGAGGCGGAACGGCGAGAACGCATCCGGGGGAAGCTACCGACTCCGGCGATCAACCGATGGGGCATTCCCGCCACGCCCGAGGAGGTGGCGGAGCATTCCCGTGAACGTCACGGCCCAGGCCAGCAGGGCGACGGCCAGCACCAGCTTCGGCAGCCAGTCGAGGTCGGTGAGATCGACGGCGGCGAGCATGCGGAACGTGGCCGCGCCGTACATGCCGAGCGGGAACACCATCGCCCAGAAGCTCGGGTGGTACCGCAGCGGCACGCGACGCACGATGTGACGCCACACGCCGATGGCGATCATCAGCGGGAACCAGAACGTCGACGTGACCCATGCGGTGACGGCGCCCGCCTCGAGCACCGCCGACAGGCGGTCGAGGCGTTCGACACCCTGCTGCGCGGCGAGCAGGAGGTTGGAGCCGGCGAGGGTGGTGATGGCAACGGCGCCGGCCGCGATCCACGCCGGCGGGTCGGCCTCGGCGGGGTCGAGCGGCTGGAACGTCCAGCGCAGGAACACCATCGTCATCACGATCACGTACAGCACCCCGCCGAGGACGAACGCCGCGAGGGCGACGAAGGCGAGCACGTCACTCCCCGAGCGCGCGAGGAGCAACCCGGCGACGACGGCGATCGACTCGGTCGACACCGTGAGCAGGAACCACGTGCCGTTGATGCCGGTCTCCAGGCCGGGCTTCGATCGCCCGATGACCACGGCGATGAGCGTGGGGTAGAGGAGACCCGCCCACAGCCCGAGGCTCGCCCACCACAGGCCCCACGCCAGTCCCCACCACTGGTGGACGACGATCGACGCCGCCGCCACGACGTTGGTGGCGGCGACGGCGGTGAGGAACGAGAACCCCTTGGCGTGGTCGGTGAGGTCGGCGACGAAGCGATCCCAGTGACGGGCGAGCCGCAGCACGTGGAGCACCACCAGCGCCATGAAGGCACCGACGGCGATCACGTAGAGGATCTCGGCCAGCCAGTCGATGTCCTGCTGCGACGCGGCGACCGCGACGATGCCCGTGGACATCACCAGGGCGAAGTAGCCGGGGAAGAGCGTGGCGATCGGCGATGGTCGGTCCGCCGGGGGCGGGTCGATCGTCACGGGCGGAGGTGGCGGAGGAAGGCCGCGGCTCCGCCGAACAGCACCACCGACACCGCTGCGGTGGCCCAGGCCAGGCCCTCGTCGTCGTCGAGGAACGCCTCGGCGGCGACGGTGACGAGGAACACCTGCATCGCCATCAGCACGATCACGTAGACGACGACGGCCGACGACGATCGGTGTCTGCTCGGCGACGTTCGCATGACCGCTAGTCCTCGTCGCTTCGGCCGAGGGCCCAGATCATCCCGTCGTCGCGCACCTCGACGTCGATGCGTCCGAGAGGTCGGGTGGGTGGGCCGGAGATGACGGCGCCGTCGAGCGCCTCGAAGTTGCCCTCGTGACAGGGGCAGTGCCAGCGCTCGGCATCGGCCTCGTAGTACACGACACACCCGAGATGCGTGCACTTCTGGCTGAAGGCCACCACCGTCTCGTCGTCGACGCGCAACAGCACGGCCGGGTCGGCGTCGGAGGGGTAGCGGAACAGGTGGGTGTCACCGACCGCGACGTCGGCGAGCGCCACGATCGACCGGGGATCACCGGTGTTGATGCTGCGCAGCTGTGTCCACGCGGCCAGGCCGACGTTGCCGACGGCCAGGGCGCCGGTGCCGAGCACGAGATACCGGGCGAACTCCCGGCGCGTGACCTCTTCCTCGCCCGCTGTCTCATACGGGAAGTCGCGCCGCCAGACCGGCTTCCCCATCGTCGGCGGGTCGATCCTCACTTCTTCGGTCATCACACACCGCTCACGTCTCGTCCCCCGACGCCTCGAGACCGAACGGGTCGTCGAGCCACGACGACCGGGCCGGGCCCATCACGTCGACGGGTCCCGCATCGAGGTCGTCGACGACCGTGAACACCTTGGTCCGCACCTCTTGCCGGCCGAATCGGAAGTTGCGCAGGAGCGAACCGGTGCGCTGGTCCTCGAACTCCTCGAGGGTGCCGTACCACAGCGCCTCGCTCGGGCACACCGACGCGCACATCGGCTTCAGCCCCTCGGACGTGCGGTCGGTGCACATGTCGCACTTCATCATCTGGTCGACGCGCGCGTAGTACTTGGGCACACCGAACGGACAGGCCAGCACGCAGTTGGAGCAGCCGATGCAGCGGGGTTTGAGTGCCGACTGCACCACGCCGTCCTCGTTCTGTTTGATCGCGTCGGCCGGGCACACCTGGGCACACGTCGGGTCCTCGCAGTGCATGCACACCATCGGTGCGGTCTGCGTGGTCTCGGCGCGATCGATGGTGTCGAGGTGGATGAGCGACCGCCCGCGGTGGGTGCCGCACTCCATGCACGCCTGCACGCACGCTTCGCAGCCGATGCAGCGGCTCTGGTCGATGACGAACATCGGCCGATCGTCGATGCCGTACCTCGCGATGGTCATTGCCGATCCTCCCGTCGTCCACTCGTTCTGATCGCCGCGCCGGCGTCGCTGATCTCGAGGTCGCGTTCGTCGACGGTGGCGGCCTGGCCACCCGCCGGCCTGATGTTCACGGCAGCCACCTTGAACTCGGGCATCGACGACGTGGGGTCGACCACTCGGTTGGTCAGCTGGTTGGCGGCGCGGTCGCCGCCCCAGTGGTAGGGGATGAAGACGGTGTCGGGGCGGATCGTGGCGACCACGCGCGCCGGCAGGGTGATCGATCCGCGCCGCGATGACACGGTGACGAGGTCGCCGTCGGCGATGCCGAGACCGTCGGCGAGCCGCGGGTGCATCTCGCAGAGGGGTTCGGGGTACTGGGCGACCAGCGCGGCGATGCGGCGCGTCTGGGTGCCCGAGAGGTACTGGCTGACCACGCGCCCGGTCGTCAGCCAGATCGGGTACTCGTCGTCGACCTCCTCGGCCGGGGGCCGGTAGGGGACGGCGTTGAACCGGGCGCGCCCGTCGGGAAAGGCGAACCGGCCGCCCTCGTACAGCCTCGGGGTGCCCGGATGGCCGTCGCCGGTGACCGGCCAGAACAGCCCCTGCTCGGCCTCGACGCGCTCCCACGTGGCGCCGCTGTAGTCGGCGGTGCCGCCGGCCGAGGCGACGCGGAGCTCCTCGAAGATGTCGCGGGTGCCGGCGTAGTCGAAGTACTTGCCGCGACCGAGGCGGCGGGCGATGTCGAGAAGGATCTCCCAGTCGCGCCGAGCGTCGCCGGGCGGAGTGACGGCGGCGTTGATCTTGATGATCCGGCCCTCGCCGCTCGTCGAGGTGCCTTCGTCCTCCTCGTGCAGTGAGCCGGCCAACACGATGTCGGCGTACGCGGCCGTCTCCGAGAGGAAGAAGTCGATGGTCGACATGAACTCGAGCTTGCTCAGCGCTTCACGGGTGAACGCGGTGTCGGGCGAGGACACGACCGGGTTGAAGCAGATGGTGAGGAGTCCCTTGATCCGGCCCTCGTGGATCGCCTCGATGATCGCCAGCGCGGGGACGCCCTTGCCGGGGATCTCGTCGACATCGCACCCCCAGACCGACGCGATGTAGGCGCGGTGCTCGGGGTTGGTGATGTCTCGGTTGCCGGGCAGCTGGTCGCACTTGTGGCCGTGCTCGCGCCCGCCTTGACCGTTGCCCTGTCCGGTGATCGTCGACACGCCACAGCCGGGCTTGCCGAACTTGCCGGTGGCGAGACCGAGGTTGATGGCGGCGAGTACGTTCTCGGTGCCCTTGCTCTGCTGTTCGATGCCGCGCGCGTGCAGGAGCATTCCGGTTGCTGCCGTGCCCCACCACTCGGCCGCCTGTTCGATGCGGGCCGCGGGAACGCCGGTGATGCCCGAGGCCCAGGCCGGGGTCATGTCGGCGACAGCCGCCGCGGCCTCGTCGAAACCGTTGGTGTGCTGCTCGATGAACTCGTGGTCGAGCCAGTCGTGACGGATCAGCTGGTGCAGCACGGCGCCGAACAGGGCCGAGTCGGTGCCCGGCCGGACGGGCAGGTAGAGATCGGCGGTGCGGGCATGCGGGACGACTCGCGGGTCCTGCACGATCTGACGGGCACCGCGATCGCGGGCCCGCCAGATGTAGCTCGTGGTGATGGGGAACGTCTCGGCGATGTTGGTGCCGGCGGTCCAGAGCACGTCGGCGAGGGGGATGTCGCTCCACGGGTTGGGGTTGCGGTCGATGCCGAGTGCCTTCTTGTTGCCGGCGCCGGCGGACACCATGCAGTAGCGGCCGTTGTAGTCGAGGTTGGCGGTGCCGAGGGCGAGGCGGGCGAACTTGCCGATGAGGTAGCTCTTCTCGTTGGTCAGCGAGACGCCCGACAGCATGGCGAACGAGTCGGGCCCGTAGCGGTCCTGGATGCGACGGATCTCGCCGACGACGGTGTCGAGGGCCTCGTCCCAGCCGATCGGGCGGAAGCCGCCGGGCGCCGACTCGTCGCGCCGCATCGGCGTGAGGAGCCGGTCGGGATGGCTGCCCTGGAGGTAGCGCTTGACGCCCTTGGGGCAGAGCTTGCCCTCGTTGAACGGGAAGTCGTAGCGAGGCTCGAACCCGGTCACCTCGTCGTCGCGCACCTTGAGCCTGATGCCGCACTGTTGACCGCAGAAGCAGCAGTGGGTGTCGACGATGCGGTCGTACTCGCCCTCGGACTCCCAGCCGCCCGGCGGTGCCTGGTTGAGGTGCGGTCCGTAGCGCGCGACGAGCTCAGCCTCGGTCACCGGGAGTCGCGCCATCAGCCGAACCCGCTCACCCGAGCCGATTGAGCCAGCGCGACCTGAGCCCGCCGGCAGCGCGGGCACGTGTCCTGAAAGCTGCCGCTGCCGGAACCTCCGGCCTGGCCGTCCGCCCCGTAGTCGAAGCCGAGTTGGGCGAGCACCACCTGGAGATCGGCGACGTGCTGCACCCCGGCGAACTCCCTGCCGCATCGGCGGCACACGGCCTGGGCACCCTCCTCGTTGGCCTGCTTGTAGTAGGCCACGCCGACGTTTGCCGGGCGCTGGAAGATGTGGAAGAACTTGCCGAACGGCAGGTACATCAGCCCGAGGATCACCGTGAGGGCGTGGATCGTGCTCAGCGCGGCGTAGAACCGGCCGTCGAGCCAGAGGCTGGACACGGTGAGGAACAGCCCGGTGACCGAGACGGCGAAGAGCCCGACCAGAGCGAGGAAGTCGCCGCTGCGCTCGGTGGCGAGCGCCCCGGGCTCACGAAGACGCCGATGGAGGAAGATGAAGACGCCAGCGAGCACGAGGACGGCGGCGACGTCGAGGGCGTGGTACATGAACCACCCGATCACGGATTCGGCGTCGAACTCGATCGTGCCCACGCGGGACAGGAACACCTGGTAGCGGTCCCCGCGCTGGCCCACGCTCTCGAAGTGCAGGAGGCCGAGCGTCAGCGGGAACGTCACTGCGGCGGCGAGGATGCACCCCCAGAACACCAGCTGATGGGCCGCCCATCGCGACCGCGAGCGATGACGGATGAAGGTCTGGCCGACGAGCTTCGATGCGACGAGCCTCGGCGCCGCTGCGACGTTGCGACCGAGACGCCGGCGGAACGCCTCCCATCCGCGGCGGTTGAGCATCGCCGTCGGCGGCCGGCGGACCCACACCCGGTAGCGGTAGATCACGCCGAACACCATGAAGATGACGCCGTACAGGTAGCCGATCAGGGCGGCGTCGAACCAGACCAGCCGGTCCGAGCCGACGAACGTGACGGCCATGGTGATGACCACGCCCACGAGCCCCCACGCGACCGCACGTCGATCGAGCCCAGTGCCCCCCGGCAGGTCGGCGCCCATCACCCCAAGCTAGTGGTCTGTCGCCGGATTGTTAAGGGTGTCTCGCTTGCTGGATCCGCCGCTGGCTGCGTTGCTCGTCCTCGAAGGACTGGGTGTAATCCTTCGTCCTCGCGTCTTGCCAGCGACGAGCCCAGCGGCGCGATCCACCTCACCAACTCGACGACAGACCATTAGTACGGCTCGCAAGCCGGCGCAGGAAGCCGTCGATCTCGAGGTTGACGCGGACCGGGTCGCGCGCGTGGGGCAGGTGCCCGGAGCCTTCGAACACGACGAGATCACCACCGGTCAGTTCGGCGACGCGGCGGCTGCGCTCTGGGTCCTGACACATGTCGCGGTCGCCGTTGATCACCAGGACCGGGCACCGGACCTGGCGGCACAGCTCCACCGCCGCCTCCTCCGGAGCGCGACGCGTCGGCGCCCCGCACTCCTCGCCGGCGAGCATCACATCGGCGGTCGTGGAGCAGGCCCAGGCGACCGCGTCCTCGTGCTGTTTCGTGGAGTGCGGCTCCGGCAGCATCTGGTCGAAGAAGAAGCGGGCGTAGCCCGGCCAGTCGCGCGCCCACGAGTGGCGGTTCTCCTTGTGCCACCCGTCCTCGTCGGCGAGCACGTCGTCGAACGTCGACCATCCGTGGTGCTCCTGCATCGGGGCGAGCAGCATCCCGGGGTTGATGGCGACGACGCCGCACACGCGGTCGGGCCGTCCGGCGGCGAGCTGGAGCGAGAGTCCCGCGCCGGTGCAGACCCCGATGGCCACCGCCTGCCCGACGCCGGCGGCGTCGAGCACGGCGAGCGCGAAGGCGAGCACCTCGCTCTCAGCGTAGGCAGCTGGATCGAGGCTGCGACTGCTGCGGCCGTTGCCCACCGGGTCGAACGCCACCACGAGATTCCGCCGGGAGAACCACGGCAGCTGCGCCTTCCACATGTGCGAGTGGACGATCGTGTCGGCGCCCATGAACAACAGTGCCGGATCTCCGATCCCGAACCGTTCCCACCACACCTCGACGTCGCCGCGCCTGACGAATCCGGATGCATCCGGCGCCCGCGCCCGCACGATCAGGCCACCAGTTCGGCGATCGACGCCGCGGCACGCGCTGCGCCCGAGGTGTCGACGGGCAGGTAGTCGACCTCCCGACCGATCTCGTCGGCGATCACCTTGGCCAGCCCGTCGGGGTCGGACGCCTCGTCGTAGTCGCAACGCCGCCCGGCTCCGTAGCGCTGAAGCCGGTGGTGCACGTGGAAGTTCTGCTCGAAGTGGTGGCGAAGCGGCACGTAGACGAACGGTCGTTGGTGCGCCGTCAGCTCCATGCACGTGGTCAGTCCGCCCTGCACGACGGCGAGGTCGCAAGCGGCGAGGTGCCGATGGAGGTTCGGCACGTACGAGCGGTACGACACTCCCTTGCGCCGCGGCAACGAGGCCGGGTCGATGCGCGGGCCGCACACGATCACGAATCGCACGTCGTCGACGAGTCGCCGTGTCGCCGGAATGGCGTCGATCACGCGGCGCAGGAGATCGCCACCCACTCCCGAGCCGCCAACGGTGACGATGCAGACGCGCTCGTCCGATCGGTAGCCGAGCTCGTCACGCAGAGCGTCACGATCGCCAACCCGCATCTGCTCGAACCCGGTGATGTAACCGGCGAACTCGAAGTTTGCCTCGGTCCACTCGCGGATGGCCGGTAAGCCGGGGCCGAACGTGTCGGGCACGATGTCGTCGGGGTCGCCGACGAAGATCGAGCGATCGCGCAGGCGTCGGTACCGCGCGCGCTGCTCGATCATCTCGGCGTTGTAGTCAGCGGTGAGGAACGACTCCCGCTCACCGCCGTCGGGCATGGGGAGCCAGCCGACGAAGTCGGTCATCCAGGCGAACTCGAAGTGCTTCAGTTCGGGGTTCTCGTGGAGGAAGTGGTCGACGTCCCACGCCTCGTCGCCGATCACGACGTCGTAGTGCCCCTCGGTCACCACGTCGTTGAAGACCATGAAGTTGTTGACGAGGATCTCGTCCATGTTGCGGATCGCCTGGAAGACGTGAAGGTCGTGCTCGTCCGCCCCGTCCGCCTCGCACTGCATGTGCTCCGATTCGTTGGCGAGCCACGCCGACGCCGGATGAACGTGCTCGCCCCGGTCGACGAGCACGCTGGTGACGGGATGCTGAGCGAGCCAGTCGATCTGCAGGTCGGGCTGGAGACGCCGCAACTCGTTGGCGATCGCGACGTCGCGCAGCACGTGCCCCAGACCGATCGACGACGAGAGGTAGAGCGCCCGACGCGGGCGCTGGGCGGCGCGCACCCATGTGCGGTGCGCGGGTCGCCTGGTCGCCGGTTCGATCGATGTGGCGAAGTCCTTGATCAGTCGGTTGACAACGACGGGATCGCGGTGCATCGGCCCGTGTCCGCCACCGGCGATGGTGACGAGGCGGCCGCCCGTCAGCTCGGCCATCCGGTGCCCGATGGTGAGCGGCACCATGCGGTCGGCGTCGCCGTGCACGACGAGGACAGGGCAGCGCACGAGCGAGCACCGGGGCGCCACCGGCCGTCCGGCAGCCAGTCCGGTCGTGGCGGCGATCAGCGTCTCGGGCTCGACGTCGAGGCCCCAGCCGACGAAGTCCTCGATCGCCTTCGTCGAGTGCGGCTCGGGGTACATCTGGGCGGCGAAGAACTCGAGGAAGTCGAGGTACTCGGCTGGACCGCGCCGCCAGTACCAGAGGTTGTCCTTCGCCCAGCCGTCGCTGCGCTCGAGCGCTTCGTCGAATGGAACGTCGCGCTCGGCGTGACCGGGGGCGAGCGCCAGGCCGGGACCGATCGCCACCAGTCCGGACACCCGAGGTGGGTGCTCGGCGGCGAGGGCCACGCCGTACGCGGCTCCGAGTGACAAGCCGACGGCGACTGCCCGGTCGACGCCGGCTGCATCGAGCACGGCGACCGCGTCGAGCGCGAAGTCGTCGCAGGTGTACGCCGCCGGATCGGCCGGCCGGCCGGAACGACCGCAACCGCGGCCGTCGAACGTGACGACGCGCAGGTGCCGAGCGAGGTAGCCCACCTGGGCCTTCCAGAACTCGGAGTGGATGATCGACCAGGTCGGCAGCAGCAGGATCGTCGACGGCCCGTCGCCGTAGCGGTCCCAGTGGATGCGCACGCCGTCCCGATCGACGACGCCGGACTCGTCGGCGGAACGGGCCTTCACGCTCGGTCCTCGAGGGCGCGGATCATCTGGCCGACGCGGCGCAGCGCGGCGCGAACCGGCATCTGCTGCCGGTCGAAGCCGAGCAGCATCTCGGCCTCGCCGCCGATGAAGGCGATGCCGATGAGGGTCGCGACCTCGCGAGGTGTGAACGGGCCGAGCCCACCGAGCCGCTCGGCCGCTTCCGAGGCAACGTCGGTGAGCAGGTCGAACCACCCTTGCTGCATCCCGCGCACCTTCTCGGCGATCGCCGGCGTGGACCACCCGGCGGCGATCATCTCCTGGAGCACGCGCACGTAGCCCGAGTCGAGGTCGTCCTCGAGGAAGTCGCACGCCTGCTCGTAGCGCTTCCACAGCGGTTCAGCCGCCGAGTACATCGCCGACTGACGGTCGAGTCGCCGACGGTCCTCGGCCGCGAGCACCGCGAGCATCAGCCCGCCCTTGGAGCCGAAGTGGTAGTGCACCTGTGACAGCGGGACGCCGGCTTCGCTCGCCACCTTGCGCGTGGACGTGGCCGCGTAGCCCTCGGCGAGCAGACAGCGACGCGCCGCGTCGAGGATCACCGCGGCCGTGTCCGGGTGCCGAGCCTCGGCTACGCACGTCTCCATTCTGCCGCCTCCGATTCGATCGTTCGACCGACCCGAGTCTGGTCGCGCTCGATCGGCCCGTCAAGCACCAAATAAGCGCTTGACGGATCGAGCGGACCGGTGCAATCTCGTTGAATCGGTCGATCGACCGAGAGGTCGTGCGGTGGGGCCGCAACGAAGGAGGAGTCACACGATGATCATCACTCGATCCACCATCCGCCTGGCGCTGGCAGCGGTCGCCCTGGCCCCGGCTGCGCTCGCAGCAGCGACGCAGCGTGCGGCGGCGCACGGCGAGCCCGTACACGAGCGCTTTCTCTACGTCAGCACGATCGCCCAGAGCGAGAACGATCCCGACTTCGTCGCCGTGATCGGCGCCGACCCACAACACCCCGACTTCGGCCAGATCGTCAACCGGGTCGACATGCCGAACGTCGGCGACGAGCTCCACCACTTCGGCTACTCGGCCGATCAGAGCCGGCTCATCGTGCCCGGGCTCTTCTCGAACCGGATCCACGTCTTCGACATCGGCAGCGACGGATCGACGATGACGCTCGGCGCCGTCAACGAGGATCTCGTCGCCGACAGCGGTTACGCCGTTCCCCACGGCGTCATGGCCATGCACGGCAGGGTGTTGGCCCCGATGATCGGTGCCGCCAACGACACCACCCAACCCGGCGGCATCGTCGAGATCGACGACCGTACGGGCGACTTCGTCGGCTACTTCGGCCCCGGACCGGAGCGGCAGGCGGGCACTGCCGGTCCGACCTTCATGTACGACTTCGCGATGTCGCCCGACGCCGAGGTGGCGATCAGCACGACGTTCGGGTCACCGGCGCTCTGCGCCGCCGGCATCGAGCCCACATGCCTCGGTGACGAGGTGGCGGTCTGGGACGTGCAGAGCGAGACCGTCGTCCAGACCGCCAGCCTGGGCGTCAACAGTGGTGCCCTCGAAGTGCGCTTCCTGCCAGGGGAAGGGGTGCGGCGGGCGTTCATCAACACGCCCGGCACCAGCACCGTCTGGTACGCCCACGACGACGACGCAGACGGAGACTTCGAGTTCCAGGAGGTGCTCGGAACCGACGACGGCTTGGAGCTACCGGTCGACCTGCTCGTGTCCTACGACGGCATGTCGCTGTACGTGTCGAACTGGTTCGGCAACACCGTGCAGCGGTTCGACATCAGCGACCCGCTCCAGCCGCAGCTCCGCTCGACCGTGGCCGTGCCGCATCCCAACATGCTGCGCCTGAGCCCGGACGATAGCCGCCTGTACGTCTCGAACTCGTTGCTGACGCCGTGGGACAACGACCCCGACTTCGGTGAGCCGCGCAACAGCGATTACGGGATCTGGCTGTTCGAGGCGGCGACGTCGGGGGAGCTCACGGCATCGGACCCCGACGGGAGCGCATGGGTGAGCTTCACCGATGTCGAGCGGGCCACCACCAGGGGTCCCGCCGGCCCCCACATGATGCTGTTCGACCCGAGCATCGAGCTCGGTCCCGGTGAGCACTGAACTCACCGATCAGGCGATCAGCTCGATCAACGTCCAGACCGCGAGGCCGGCGAAGACGGCCGAGGCGATGTAGTTGATCTTGCTGATCGGGATGCGGGCGACGAGCTGGCGACCGAACGTCGCGGCGAGCGCAGCCACCGAGGCCAGCGCCAGCAGGGCACCGATTCCCGTCGCCAGCGGCGAGTCGCTGCGCGCCGCGAGCCCTGCCGTGGCGAGTTGGGTGAGGTCGCCCCACTCGGCGAGGACGACGAGGCCGAAGCTACCGATCACCGCGGCGCGCGGGGTGGCCATCACGGCGAGCTCTCTGGCGGTGGCCTCGTCGTCGCTGTTGCGAGCCGCCCGGAAGAGCATCACCGCGCCGCCCGCGAACAGCGTCGCGACGACGGCGTCGACCACGGCGTCGGGAAGCAGGCCGATCGCGCTGCCCGCAGCGACGGCGACAGTGACATGGACCGAGAACGCGGCGACGGCTCCGACCCACACCCACAGGGGCCGGCGATACCTCGCGACGAGGACGATCGTGGCGATCATCGTCTTGTCCGGCAGCTCGGCCGGGAACACCGTGCCGAAGGCCCGGAGCAGTTCTCGTAGCGACATGGTGTGGCTTTCTGATCGGGACATTGCGACCCGACCAGAGCAACGACCCCGGCCGCGACGCAAGGTCGTTCGGCCGAAGGTCTCGCTCGCCCGCACGTGCGGGCCCGCCGACCGGACTTCCCTCGAAGCCAGCATGTCGACCGACGGATTGAGAGCTACTCCCCCTCGTTCGCCGCCCACGATACCCAGCGGTGCGGGCGGCGGCGAAGCCCCACCCCGAATTCGCAGGCGGCCCGCGGCGTGTCATGCGACACTCCGGAGGTGCGACTGGCGTCGTTCAACGTGGAGAACCTCTTCGCTCGGGCCCGCGCGCTCGATCCGGCGTCCCCGGACAGCACGATGCGGCTGGCGGCGTTCGAGCGGTTCAACCGGCTCGCCCAACAGCTCGTGTACAGCGACGCCGACAAGGCGGCGATGATCGGCGACCTCCTCACGCTGGGCGTCGCGGTGACCGCGCCCGACGGACGCGTCGTGTTGAACCGCAACCAGGACGCGGCGTTCGCCGTCCTGCGCGAAAACCGCGGTGACTTCCTCGTCGTGAGGGCGGCGACGGGCATGGAGATCGTGGCCACCGGGCGGGCCGATTGGATCGGCTGGCTGGAGCTGGTGGTCGAGCCGGTCGACGAACTGGCCGTGCGGATGACGGCCAAGGTCATCGAGACCCTGGCCCCCGACGTCCTGGCCGTGATCGAGGCGGAAGCGCGCCCGGCGCTCGTCGACTTCAACACCGTGATGCTGCATGACCGCTTCCGCCACGTGATGATCGTCGACGGCAACGACCGCCGCAGCATCGACGTCGGGTTGCTCACGACGGCCCCGTTCCCGATCCGGAGCGTGACCTCGCACGTGGACGAGCGCGACACCGGTCATCCCAATCCTGCCCGGCGTGACCGACGCCTGTTCTCGCGTGACGCCCCGGTGTACGAGATCGACACAGGGCCCACCGGCGAGCCGCTGTGGGTGATCGTCAACCACTTCAAGTCGCAGTCGTGGACCGACGGCGACCCCGGGCCGCTGCGCCGCCGGCAGTGCGAGCGGGTGGTCGACATCTACCGGCGGCTGCGCATGTCGGGCGCCCGGTTCGTCGCCATCGTCGGCGATCTCAATCAGGGGCCGACGGCCCCTGATGGCGTCGCGCCGTCGCTCGAGCCGCTGTACCGGCCGGACCTGGCGCTCGTGGACTGCTACTCGCTCTCCGTGTTCGACGCTGGAGGCAAGCCGGGGTCGTGGCAGACGTGCTCGCTGCGCAACCGGCTCGACTACGTCTTCCTGTCTCCCGAGCTGGCGTTGCGGGCCACGGCGGGCGGGGTGTTCCGCGACGGGCTGTGGGGTGCACCGACCACCAAGCGCAAGCCCTCGTGGCCGATCTTCGACGAGATCACGTCGGCGCGGCACGCCGCGTCCGATCACGCCGCCGTCTGGGTCGACGTCGACCTGCCGTGACCCCGGGTCGGTGAGGGGCGCGCCCGCAGACTCTGCGACGGAACTTCGACGTTCCTTGGATCTGCGTGCGCCGAGGCTGCGACGGGCGATCCATACCGTCGCCGGCATGCGTACACGAACGATCCTGCTCCTCTCTCTCGGCGGTGTCTTGACCGCCGGCTCGGCGTCGGCGGCGGTGAATGCCGCCTCACCCGGCCTCCCCGCGTCGTTGCCGGGAATCGTCCAGCCGGCGTCGACCGGCTCGTCCACGCCGGGTTCCTCCTCCTCCTCCTCCTCGGTCCCGACATCGGCGTCGGTCCCGGGCCCGGTGCTGACCCTGCCGGGGGAGGCCGTCGTGGTCGGAGAACCGGTGCCCGGAGCACCGACGCAGCAACGCTTCGTCATCGGCGAGGCGGCCACCGTGATCGTCGACACGGTGAACGGTCGGCTCCAGGTCGTCGCCCTCGCACCGCATCCGGGTTGGGCGATCGTCGAATTCGAGCAGGACGACGACGGAACGTTCGAGCTCCGGCTCGAGTCCCCGATCGATCGGGTCCGATTCGATGCGGCGATCGTGGATGGCGTGCCCGTCGCGACGATTCGCCCGGACGACGACGGCCCGTCGGTGACGACGCCGGGCATGGGTTCGGGACCGGCGGCCACGACGCCGGGCGGTGGTTCGGCAGTGACGCCGGGCGTTGGTTCGGCGGTGACGACGCCCGGCAGTGGCTCGACCGTGACGACCGTGGACGACCACGGCGGTGACCGCGACGACGATGACGACGATCGGACCTCGAGCACGGTGGTCACGACACCGTCGGGTGGTTCCACCGTCACGACCATCGACGATCACGGTGGCGACCGCGGGCCCGGCGGTGGCGACGACGACCACGACGACCATGGCGGCGACGATTGACCCCCTGCCCCGCAACCTGACGGGATGATCCCGGCAGGTCGCTCCGAGATAGTGCCTGGCACTATCTCGGAGCGACGGGGGCGAGCGCATCCCGTCAGTTACGCGGCGGGGAGGCGGACCCAGGCGTCGATGCCGCCGCCCGGGCGTCGTTCGAGCGCCACGGTTCCGCCGCTCGATGCTGCCAGCTGGGCGACGATCGCCAGTCCGAGGCCCGTGCCGTCATGGCGGTTGTCCGGTGCCCGCCAGAAGCGGCGGAACGCCTCGGCGAGCTGGTCGTCGGTCAGACCCGGGCCACGGTCGAGCACGTGCACCGTCACCGACGTCGGTCGCTCACGTGTCGTGCCGACGTCGACGACCACCTCGACGGCCGTTCCCTCCGGAGCCACGGCGATGGCGTTGTCGAGGTAGTTGTCGACGATCTGCTCGACCGCTCCCGGCAGGGCCGTCGCCGTGGCCGGCCCGGCGACCCAGGAGGTCACCTCGACGCCGTGTTCCTCGGCCAGCGGCCCCCACACGGCAACTCGCTCGGCCACCAGCTCGTCGACCCGCACGGCGACGAGGTCGGTCGTGTCGTGGTCGTCGGACCGGGAGAGCAGGAGGAGACCGTCGATCATCCGCTGCAACCGGGCGATCTCGTCGGCGGCCGCTTCGAGGTTCCGCAGGGCGCCGTCCGGGTCGGTGCCGACGAGGGCCGTCGTGCGTTCCAGCTGCAGCCGGAGCGCCGTCAGGGGCGTGCGCAGCTGGTGCGACGCGTCGCCGGCGAACGACCGCTGCTCCTCCACGGAGCGGGCGATGCGTTCGGTCATGGCGTTGAACGAACGGGCCAGTTGCCGAATCTCCGCCGGGCCCTCGGACTCGTCGACGCGGGCGTCGAAGTCGCCCGACGAGACCCGCTCGGTCGATCGTTGGAGCCGGCGCAGGGGACGGGTGACGGTGCTGGAGAGCAACAGACCGACCACCACCGCGGCCCCGAGCGAGATCACGGCGACCCAGACGAGGCCCCGGGCGCGACGGTTCGCCCGGGTGTCGATGACCGACGCCGGTGACGACAGCCGAACGGCACCGACCGCCGCCGCCCCGTCGAGGACCGGCACGGCGACCGAGACGACATCGTCGTCGTCTCCCGCCGCCGGCGTCAATCCGAGCGCCGCCGCGATGTCGGCGTCGGCGCTGAGATCGGCACCGGCCGGGATCTCGTCGCCGCCGGCGCTGGCGACGACCGTGCCGTCGCTGTCGACCACCACGACGTCGCGATCGAACACCGACGTGTGGTTCTCGATCGAGCCCACGAGGGCATCGAACTGCAGGCTGACGGCGTCATCGGCCGCGGCCGGATCGTCGGCCAGCCGCAGCGCCGTGGCGGCCTGGCCGGCGATGATGAACGCGTCCCGTTCGAGGTCGGTGAGCTCGCGATCGCGCTCGACGCGACGGAGGTGAGACACGAGCGGCACATCCTGGGCGACGAGCATGATCGCGACGACGCCGAGCAACGCGGCGAGCAGCCGCCACCTCACAGCGACCTCACGGTGTCGAGTCCGTCGATCCGTCGTCGACCCCCGGGGGCACCTCGAGCCGGAATCCGACACCGCGCACCGCGTCGATCCAGCGATGATCGCCGAGCTTCTTGCGGAGGGCGGCGACGTGGGCGTCCACGGTCTTCGTCGGTCCGAACCAGTTCATGTCCCACACCTGCTCGAGAATCTCGGTGCGCGTCCGCACCGCGCCGGGGTCGTCGGCGAGGCAGGCGAGCACGTCGAACTCCTTGGCCGTGAGCTCGACGGTGGTGCCGTCGAGGTGGACGCGCCGTGTCCGCCGGTCGATCGTAAGCGGCCCGATGGCCTGGACGGACTCCTCGGTCCCGGGCGTTGCTGCGGCCGTCGGGGCCGAGGACGTGGAGTCGGTCGGCGACGGAATCGTTCGGCGGGCGACGGCCCGGATGCGGGCCAGCACCTCCCGCATGCTGAACGGCTTGGTGACGTAGTCGTCGGCCCCGAGCTCGAGGCCGAGCACCCGATCCAGCTCGTCGCCGCGAGCGGTGATCATGATGATCGGCACGGACGAGACGCGGCGGATCTCGCGGCACACGTCGCGGCCGTCGAGGTCGGGCAGGCCGAGGTCGAGCAGGATCATCTGGTGGTCGCCGTGCGTGACCGTGGCGATCGCGTCCAGACCGGTGGACACGTGCTCGACGTGGTGGCCGTCGGCAGTCAGGCCCTCGGTGAGGGACCGCGCGATGGCCCGGTCGTCCTCGACGAGCAGGAGCTTCACGCTCTCATTCTGCTCGGCGACGCCGCCGTGATCACCGGCAGGGTGCCCTCCGGCGGAGATCTTGGACGAATCTTGGATGATCACTGGCCGACCGCCGGATCAGGGCTGCCTACCGTGAGGCCATGCAGGCACGCCTCGCGATGATCCTCTCCGTGGGCGGCGTGCTGGTCGCCGGTACGGCGGCGGCAGTGGTCAACTCCGAGGTGTTGCGGCAGAGCGCAGCACCTCCCGTGACGGCGCCGCTGGTCTCGCCCACGACGTCCGGTCCCGGCGAGGCGGACCTCACGCTGCCGGCCCCGACCGCCCCGCCGGTGGAGACGGGCGCGACGACCACCGCTCCCTCCACGACGGCGGCCACGGCGGCGATCGTGCCGACCACACCTCTGACGGCGGCACCCTCCACCACCACGACGGCCCCGGTCGGGACCGGCGCGACGACATCGGGATCGACGACCCAGCAGACGTTCCGTCTCGGTGACGCGGCGACGGCGATCCTCGACACGGCCGGTGGTGTTCTCACGATCGTGTCGGTCGCGCCGCACCCGGGATGGGAGGTCGACCGGGCCGAGCAGGAGGACTCGACGTCGGTGGAGATCCGCCTGCGCTCGACGGCGGGCGGCGACGTGCGATTCGAAGCGAGCCTCGTGCGCGGCGTCGTCGTCGTGACCGTGCGCACCGACGACGACACGAGCGACGACGACAGAGGCGACGACGATGCAAGCGACGACGACAGCAGCAGCGGCAGTGGCAGGGGCAGTGGGGACGAGGACAGCGGCAGCGGGAGTGGCAGCAGCGGTCACGGCGGTGGCGATGACTGACGATCCGCGTCCCCGTCCAGCCACTCGCCGCCCCGCCGAGGTCGCCCGCTACGTCACGCTCGGGGCGTCGGGCGTGATCACGTTCGGCCTCGTCGGCTACTTCGGCATCACCGCCCGGCCGTCTCCGCCGCCCGCGGACCTGGAACCCGGTCCGACCGCGGGCTCAGGGGTCGTGTCGACCGTCGCCCCATCCGCCGTTCCGCCGCCGACCGCCGTCCCGTTGAGCGTGATGGCGAGCACCAGCCCGCCCGGCGGTTCGGCACCGGTTCCCGTGACGACCGCTGTCGCCTCGTCGACGTCACCGCCGATCGCCGATGTCGTGACCGAGCGATCGCGATGACGTTCGAGCCGAGCCGCGTAGCGGTGTCGACGGTTCGTGGGCGGGTGATGGGTTGCCGCGGGCAGATCACGGTGGCGGCCCCTCGCGGCCGCGGCGACCGGCTCGCCGCCGCCGCTCTCGATCGGCTGCGGCACCTCGAGCGGTGTTGGAGCCGATTCCTCCCGCACAGCGACATCTCGCGCCTCAACCGCGCCGACGGTCGACCGGTGGTCGTCGACCCGTCGACGGTGGTGCTGCTCGGCGCGATGGCCAGCGGGGTGCGGGCAACGGCGGGTTCCTTCGATCCGACGCTGCTGACGGGAGTCATCGGCCTGGGCCCGGCAAGGTGGTGGTCCGGGCGGGACGGCGAGGCGACGACCACGCTCGATCACACGAACGGTCGGTCGGACTGGATCGACGAGACGATCGTCGACGCCGACGGCCTGCGCATCCGCCTCCCCGCCGGGGTGCAGCTCGATGGCGGAGCAATCGGCAAGGGTCTCGCCGCCGACCTCGTGGCGGCCGATCTGCTGGCCTGGGGAGCGACCGGCGTGCGTGTCGTCGTCGGTGGCGACCTGCGGGTGGTCTCCCCAAGCGTGATCGCCGTGCGAGCTCCCGGCTGGGACGGAGTGATCGACCACGTGGCGATCGCCGACGGGGGACTCGCCACGTCGGGAACGGGACCCGCACCCGGCGGCGTCGGGCACCGCGGCCGTCCGGTCGTCGACCCACGCACCGGGTGCCCGGTCAGCAGGGTCGCGGCTCCGGACATCGTGCAGGTCTCGGTGGCGACCCGTGCGGCCGCCGATGCGGAGGTACTGGCCACGGCGATCCTCGTCGACGGGTTCGCCAGCCGCGACCGGCTCGTGGGCGAGGCCGCTGTGCTCGCCGTTCGAGCTGACGGACGGCTCGTCGCCAACGCCGCGTGGCGCGCCCTGCGGTGTCCTCGCGGCATCGGGGTCGCCTCGTGATGAACGAGCAAGTGTGGTGGTATCTGGCGCGGGCTGCGGGCGTGATGACGCTGGTGCTGCTCGTGGCCGCCTTGGTCCTCGGGGTGCTGCTGGCGACGCGAGCGATGAAGCCGCACGACCGCCCCGCGTGGCTGCTGGCGATGCACAGGTGGCTGAGCTCGCTGGTCGTGGTGGGCACGGCGATTCACGTGCTCGCCCTCGTCGCCGACGACTTCGTGCATTTCGGGCCGATCGAGGTGCTCGTGCCGATGGCCTCGACGTGGCGGCCGGTCGCCGTGACGTTCGGCGTCGTCGCGATGTGGATCCTCGTGGTCGTGCACGTCTCGTCGCTCCTCATGAAGCGGCTCCCGAAGCGACTGTGGCGCCGTCTCCACTCGCTGAGCGCCGTGCTGGTGTGGTGCGCCGTGGTGCACGGGGCGCTCGCCGGCACCGACGCCGGCAGTCCCGTGTACCAGGCGGTCGCCTGGCTGCTGGTGAGCACGGCGGTGGCGGCCGGTCTGATCCGTGCGCTCATCGGTCGCAGCGCCACCCGCGGCCGCGCCGGGCGCACCGCTGTGACCGACCCGGTGGCGTCAGCCTGACACTGCCGCCCACCGCGCCCGACGACGCTCGCGTCGTTCGAACTCGGCAGCCGCGGCCGGGGCTCCGTCGCCGGCCCATCCGAGCAGCGGCGCGGCGACGGCGGCCACGCGCTGCAGGTCGTCGATCGTGACACGACCGAGCGTGCCGAGCACCAATCGTCGGTCGACGATGTCGGCAAGCGTGCGGGCGTCCTCGTCGGTCACGGCGACGACGACCTGGGCGGCGATGTCACGCTGACCGGCGCGGTCGGAGACCGGCTCGGCGAGGCGGGGCTCGTCGGCCACGAGATCGATCACGTCGGTGGCGCGGGTGCCGTAGAGGCGGGCGAGGTGCTCGCGGACCGGGCCGGGGAGCGCGACGCCGGGTCGGTGAGCGGAGGCGATGCGGAACACCTCCGATGGCTCGGCAGCCCAGCCGGCCGCGCTGGGAGCCGGACGGCGCCGTGTCGGTGAGCGGCGACCGGCCCTGGCACCGGCCAGCCGATCGACCATGTCCTCGGCGATACCCCGGCCCGTGGTCCACTTGCCGCCGGCGATCGACCAGAGTCCGGCGACGCCGTCCTCGGTGTGGTCATAGATCCGATGCCGCCTGCTGGCCGTGTAGCTCCTGCGCCCGTCGCCGTCGGACGGATCGGCGACGAGGGGACGGATGCCGACGGTGACGTCGTCGACGTCCTCGTGCGTGAGCCGGGATGATGGTGCGCGGCACGAGTTGACGATGTCGAGCAGCGAGTCGACGTCGCCGTCGTCGGCGGCGACGTCGTCGGGCGAGTCCGCCACGGGGGTGTCGGTGGGGCCGATCAGTTCGCGGCCCATCCAGGGCGACACCACGACGTGCCGACCGGTGCGGGCCCGCGCCATCACGGCGTCGGTCACCGCCGTCGCGTCCGGTGACGGTCGGGTGAGGAGGTGGACGCCCTTCGACGGCGAGACCGTGGGGCCGAAGCGACGAACGCCGCCGGCGAGCCGGTCGAGCACCGTCCCCATCCACGGACCACCGGCGTTGACGACCGCTCCGGCCTCGACGGAGCTGGCGGTGCCGTCGATGGTGCCGCGCAACTGGACGCCACGGACCTCCAGGCTGCCGTCGGCCCGACGCCGCGTGGAGAAGCCGGTGACCTCCGTGTGGTTCCGGGCCGTGGCGCCGAGGGCGATCGCGTCGCGGAGGAACTCCAGCAGCAGGCGCTCGGGGTGGATGTTGAGCACCTCGGTGATCGCCACCGCGCCGCGCAGCTCGCCAGGTTCGAGCCAGGGCACGGCGCGCAGCACGTCGTCGCGGCCGAGCCAGCGGGAGCGGTCGATGCGGAGGCCGGACGGCGCGTCGCGGTTGCGGTTGAGGGACAGGGCGTCGTAGAGGGCGGCCCCGGCGCCGAGCTTGAGCGCGCCCGGCTTGGACCACGACCAGGCGGGAAGGAGGAAGCGGGTACGGCGCACCAGGTGCGGCGCGGCGAGGGCGGCGATGCGTCGTTCTCGAAGGCTCTCCCGGACGACGGCGACGTCGTACTGCTCGAGGTAGCGGATGCCGCCGTGCAGGTATTTGGTGGTCGCCGAGCTCGTCCCCGACCCGAAGTCGCCCTTGTCGACCAAGAGCACTCCGAACCCGCGCAGGCTGGCCTCGCGTGCGACCTGCACGCCGGTGATGCCGGCGCCGACGACGACGAGGTCGTAGCGGTCAGCGAGCGGCGGGGGCGTCACCGGACAGGTCGAGCTCGTCGAACGAGTGGATCGCGAGGTGGTCGCCGACGCCCTGGTCGTAGTACTGGTCACCAGTCCGCCGGACCCCCACCGTGTGCCAGCCCGCCTCCCTGGCGGCGTCGAGCTCGGCGACGAGGTCGGAGAGGAACACCGTCTCGCACGGCGCCACGCCGATCGATGTCGAGATCGCCTCGTACGACGACGCCTGCCGCTTGGGCCCGGTGTTCTCGGTGTCGAAGTGGTCGGTGAGCAGCGGCAGCAGGTCGCCGTCGGGCGAATTGCCGAACCACGCCTTCTGCGCGCTCACCGAGCCCGAGGAGAAGATGTAGAGCACGAGCCCGGCGGCGTGCCAGCGGCGCATCGCCGGGATCGAGTCATCGAAGAAGTGCGAGACGAGTTCGCCGGCGGCGAACCCCTCGGCCCAGATCCAGCCCTGGAAGGCCTTGAGCGGGGTGATCTTCTCATCGCGCGACAGCCAGTGGTGGAGCCACCACACGACCCGGTCGAGGTCGGCGTCGGGCTCGCCGGCGAGCTCCCGGACGGCATCGACCTGGGCGGCGACGTCGGGATCGTCGGCGTGGGCGGCGATCCAGTTGGCGAAGCGCTCGGCGCTGTAGGGGTAGAGCGTCTCGTGGACGAACCCGGTGGACGAGGTGGTGCCCTCGATGTCGAGCACGACGGCCTTCAGTGACATCGCTTCACTGTGCCCCGTCGGCGCCGGTCGGCGCCAAACCACCGGAGAAGGGCGGAACGGTCACGCCGTGCGCAATGGGGCGAGGGTGGCGAAGGACTCGCGCAGCGGCCCGGTGAGGAGGGAGCGGCGGGCGTCACGCACCTGCCGGTAGCGGGCGTGGGCCACCGGGTCGACGGCGCCCCCGCCGGCTCCGCCGGTGTCCACCCACGACGTGACGACGCGTGACAACTCGTCGCCCGCACCACCGCCGGCGGCGATGGCGGCGACGGCCGCGTCGGCGAGCACGGCACCGTCCTGGCGGGACGGGACCCGCCACGGCACGCCGACGACGTCGGTCTTGATCTGGTTCCACAGTGGGCTGCGGGCACCGCCACCGACCGCCCGGACCTCGGTGACGTCGATGCCGTTGGCGGCGAAGACCTCGAGGAAGTCGGCGTACTCGAACGCGATCGCCTCGAGCATCGAGCGCCACAGCGTGCCGAGCGTCGTCGCCGCGGTCATGCCGAGGAACATGCCGGCGGCGTCGGGGTTGTCGGGATTGCCGCCCGACAGGTACGGCGTGAAGAGCACGCCGTCGGCGCCGGGTCCGACGTCGGCGGCGAGGCCATCGCCCTCCACGTACATCGCGTCGTCGCCGACCCGGCCGAGCACGTTGTCGCGGAACCAGCGCAGCGACAGGCCACCGGCCTTCACGTAGCCCCAGTAGAGGCCCTGGCCGGGGATCGTGGCCAGGGAGTACAGCATCCCCGGCACGGCGGTGATCGCCGGGGTGGGTGCCGTCACGCCGACGGTGAGGATCGACGCCGTTCCGGCGACATCGCTCGCCAGACCCGGCCTGGTGAGGCCGGCGCCGAGGTTGGACTGCATCACGTCGCCGGCCCCGGCACAGACCGGCGTACCGGCTGCCAGACCGGTGCGCGTGGCCATTGCGGGCGTCAGCGTGCCGATCACGTCCCATGGCGCGCGGACCTCCGGGGCGAGGTCGAGCGGGATGCCGAGGCTGTCGAGCTGGGCCGGCGACGGACGGCCCGCGGCGGCATCCCAGCCGATGATCCAGCCCGACAGGTGCGAGGGATCGGTGTAGGCGTCCCGCGCCGACAGTCCGGCGAGGCAGCCGCCGACAAACGGCGCCAGCGACAGAACCTTGCGGATGCGCCGGCTCACGTCGGGCTCGTGGCGGCGGATCCACTCGTACACCGCCGGCATCACGTAGGTGTCGAGCGTGGCGTTGGCCGACTCGGTCACCCAGCGCGGCTCGACGTCGTTGGCCAGCCAGGCCACCTCGTCGGTCGCCCGGACGTCGAGGAAGGGGATCAGCGGGCGCACCGGCTGCCAGTCGTCGTCCACGAACACCGGGCCGCACAGGATCCCCGACAGCGCCACCGCGGCGACGCCCGTCGCGGCGACGCCGGCGCCGGCCGCCGCGGTCACCGCCCGGCCGACGGCGGTGACGGTGGCGTCGACGATCTGGTGGGGGTCCATCTCCACCCAGCCGGGGCGGAGGTGGTGGAAGGCGTGCTCGGCGTACCCCTCGCCCACGCACGTCCCGTCGTCGAGATACACGCCCGCCTTGGAACCCTGCGTGCCGACGTCGATGCCGCAGTACGCCGCCATGTCCTTGTTCGCCTCTCTGTTGATTTGCGTTCAGGCCACGCAGGCCGGGTCGTGCGTTCCGGCCATGTAGGCCGGGTCGTGCGTTCCGGCCATGTAGGCCGGGTCGTGTGTTCCGGCCATGCATGCCGTTGTTGGTTCGGGCCTCTACCGGTCGGTCGGGTGTCCGCCCGCGCGGAGTTCGGCACCGACTTTCGCGATTGTCCGAAACCCCGACCAAACTAGTCAGCGATGTCGGCGGTGGATCCTTCCGTGGCGAGCGGCGTGATGAGCGCGGCTCCGCCGCGTCTGGTCGCCCGCGGGCTGACCAAGTCGTACGGGGGAGTGACGGTGGTCGACGGTGTCGACCTGACGATCGAGGCCGGCGAGGTGCGCGCCCTGCTCGGCGAGAACGGCGCCGGCAAGTCGACGGTGATCAAGATCCTCTCCGGCGTCGTGCGGCCCGACGACGCCCACGTCGAGATCGACGGCGATCCCCTGCACCTCGACGATCCGCGCTCGGCGATGGCCCACGGCATCTCGACGCTGTACCAGGAGCTGTCCATCGTCCCCGGATTGTCCGTCGCCGAGAACGCACTGCTCGGCCACGACGTGCCCACCCGCCTCGGTGCCATCCGCTGGCGCGCTCTGCACGCCCGCGCCCGCAAGCTGTTCGACGACCTCGGCGTGACGATCGACGTCAGGGCCGACGTGTCCTCGCTGAGCCCGGTCGGGCGGACGATGACGGCGCTCGCCCGGGCCCTGTCGCACGACAGCCGGCTGCTCATCCTCGACGAACCCACGGCGGCCCTCACCGACGCCGAGTCCCGCCTCCTGTTCGATGCCATGCGACGCATGCGGGCCCTCGGGGTGGCCATCTTGTACGTGTCGCACCGGCTCGAGGAGGTGCTCGAGGTGTGCGACACCTACTCGGTGATGCGCAACGGTCAACTCGTCGCCGAGGGTGATATCGCCGATGCCAGCGTCGACGGTCTCGTCGCGGCCATGGCCGGCCGGCCGATCGACGCGATCTTTCCGCCCAAGGCGGCCGAGCCAGGCGACGTCGTGCTCCGCGTGGAACGGCTCTCGGGGCCGCGCGTCACCGACGTCGGTTTCGAGGTGCGCGCCGGGGAGGTGCTCGGCATCGCCGGTCTGGCCGGCTCGGGTCGCAGCGAGATCCTGCGCATGATCGCCGGTGTGCAACCCCGTGCCGGAGGGACGATCGACCTCCACGGGGAACCGCTCGCCCCGCGCAGTGTGCGCGCCGGACACCGCCGAGGCGTGGCGCTCGTGCCCCAGGAACGCAGGACGTCGGGTCTCGTGCCGAGCGACATCGAGCGCAACGTCAACCTCACCACCGTGGCCCGGCACACGTACGGCGCCGGTCGGGGCGGTGCCGGGCGCCTCGCCGGTGCGGTGATGTCACGGGCGCGGAGCCGCCGCCACGCCACTCGCCTCGCCGAGCAGCTCGACCTGCGCTACCGGTCGCTCACTCAGCCGGTGCTCACGCTCTCGGGCGGCAACCAGCAGAAGGTCGTGCTGGCCAAGTTCCTCGCTCTCCACCCGGACGTGCTGCTGCTCGACGAGCCCACGCGCGGCGTCGACGTGGCCACCAAGAGCCAGATCTACCGGTTGATCGAGGAGCGCGCCGCCGCCGGCGCCGCTGTCGTCGTGGTGAGCTCGGAGCTGCCCGAGCTGCTCGGTCTGACCCATCGCATCCTCGTCATGCACGAGGGCGCCTCGACGGGCACGTTCGCCACCGCCACCACCACCGAACACGACCTCCTCCTCGCCTGCTACGGCAGAAAGGCCTCATGACTCTCACCCGACTGCGGCCGTTCGCGGGACCGCTCGCCCTCCTCGCGATGGTCGCCATCTTCGGCGCCCTGTACGGCGACCGCTACCTGTCGAAGGTCAATCTCGTCAACAACGTCCTCGGTGCGGTGGCGTTCGTCGGCATCGTCGCCGCCGGCCAGACGGTCGTGATGGTCGTCGGCGAGTTCGACCTCTCGGTGAGCGGACTGGCCGCGCTCGCATCCGTGTCGACCGGCGTGCTCGTGTCGACCACCACCCTCGACGGCGACCCGCACGACCCGTCCAACGTGCTGCTCGCCATCCTCCTCGGCCTGTTCATCGGCCTGCTCGGCGGTGTGTTCAACGGCCTGCTCGTGGCCCGTCTCGGCATCCTCGCCTTCATCGCCACGCTGGCGACGTCGTTGATCTTCGCCAATGTGGCGTCGTTCCGCGTCGACGGGTCTCCCGTGTACAGCCTGGTGCAGGACAACTTCGCCGCCGTCGCACGCGGTCAGGTGCTCGGCATCCCCAACCGCGTGCTCTTCGCCCTCGCCGTCGCCGCCGTGATCTGGTTCCTGCTCGACCAGACCCCGCTCGGCCGCAAGATGTACGCCGTCGGCGGCAACCCCGACGCTGCCCGCTACGCCGGCATCAACGTGCCCCGGATGCGGCTGCTGGCGTTCGCCATCTGCGGCGTCACCGCTGCCGCGGCCGGGATCCTCCAGTCGGCGAACAACGCCACCGCCAACCTGACGGCGCCGAACCCGTGGATGCTGACGTCGATCGCCGCCGTGTTCCTCGGCATGGCGATGTTCCGCAACGGGCTGCCCAACCTTCCCGGGACGATGCTCGGCGTCGTGCTCCTGCGCGTCCTCGAGAACGGCCTGAACTACACCAGCATCAACTCCTACCTGCAGACCGTGATCCTCGGTTTCGCCATCCTCCTCGCCGTGCTGCCGCTCGCCGTGTCCCGCCTTCGGACGTCTCGATGAGCACCCGATGACACGCGTGCTCGCCGTCGACGTCGGCACGTCGGCGGTCAAGGTGGCGCTCGTCGACGACGGCGACGTCGTGGCCGCCGCCGAGGAGTCCTACCTCCTGAGCAGCCCGCACCCCGGATGGGCCGAGCAGGACCCGGAGGACTGGTGGGCGGCCACCCGGAGGGCCGCCGCCGCCGTCGCCGGCAGCGTCGGGTGCGGGCCGGGCTCGATCGGCGTCGACGCCGTCGCCGTGACCGGCCAGATGCAGGATCTCGTGTGCGTCGACGCCTCCGGTGCCGCCACCCGACCGGCGATCCTCTACAGCGACGTACGGGCAACCGTCGAGCACGCCGCTCTGGTCTCCGACCTGGGGCCGGCGTGGGACACGGCGATCGGCGCGGCGCCCGACCCGTCTCATGTTGCGGCGAAGTGGCGTTGGCTGACCACCCATGAGCCCGACGTGGCGGAGCGAACCCGGCGGGTGCTGTTCGGCGCGGCCGGATTCGTGGTCATGCGGCTGACCGGCGTCGCCGCGTGCGATCCGAGCACGGCCGCCACCACCGGCCTGTACGACGTCGATGCCGGGCGGTGGTGGCCGCCCGTCGTCGAACGTCTCGGCGTGCCCCTGCCGTCGTTGGTCGCCGCGACCGACGTGGCCGGCGAGGTGTCGGCGGCCGGTGCGGCGGCCCTCGGCGTGGCCGTGGGGACCCCGGTGGTGCACGCCAACGGTGACGCCGCGGCGACCACGATCGGCGTGTGCGGGTTGGCGTTGGAGCGGCCCTACGCGTACCTCGGCTCGTCGGGATGGGTCGCCGCATCGACCGCGGTGCCGCGGCGGACCGCCGGCGTGATCGTGCTGCCTGGCCTCGGCCCGGACTCGTGGATGGCGGCTGCGCAGATGTCGGTCGCCGGAGCCGCCCTCGACTGGGCCCGCGAGCAGCTCTTGGGCGGCGCCGCCATCGCCGATCTCGAGGCGATGGCGGCGTCCACGTGCGCGGCTGCCGAGGGTGTGCTGTTCGTGCCCTACCTCGACGGGGCCAGGGGAGTGCCGGAGGCCACCGGGATGCTCGTCGGTGCCCGTCGGGCCACGACCACGGCCACCATCGCGGCCGCCGTGGTGGAAGGTCTCGCCCATGCCGTGCGCGACCTCCTCGGGCAGGTGGCGCCGGGCAGCGACGAACTCGTCGTGTGCGGCGGCGCGTCGCGTTCGCCGGCCCTTCGTCAGGCGATCGCCGACGTCACCGGGTGTCTCGTCACCCCCGTCGCAGTCGAGCACGCGGCGGTGCTGGGGGCGGTCACCGCCGCGCACGTCGCCCTCGGTGTGGACACGGTGACCATCCAGCCGGTCGGCGCGCCGACGGCACCCGACACGGTCCGCCGGTCGATTCATGACCACATCGCTTCTATTTTCGACGCCCTGGTGCCTACGATGTCGCCGCTCCTGACTTCGCTGGCCGAGTCCAGCCGGGCCCGGGGGGAGCCGATCGTCTGAACCCGTTGGATGGACGGCTGGGACGGCGGCGCACACATCGACACACCTCTATCGATTGCACCTTGATCGATTGCACTTTGACGACTGAACTTTCGACTTCTCAGGGAGAACTGACATGACCACTCGCCGTTCGATCGTGCGGACCACCGCACCGTTCGCCGTTCTCGCCCTCGCCACGGTCGCCGGAGCGACCGGCGCGGCAGCGGGCACGGAGCCGTCGGACACGGCCGCCGCCGGCGGTGGGGCCGTCGACCCCGCCGTGTGCCAGAACGAGATCACCGACATCGCCATCGTCTCGCCGTACTACTCCGACCAGCCGGCCACCAAGGAGGTCGTCGACGCGTTCACCGGCGACGCCGAGGCGGCGGGATTCAACGTGACCATGGTCGACACCCGTGGCGACCTGGCCGCGGTCAACAGCGAGATGGAGAACGCTCTCGCTCAGGGTGCCGACGCGATCGTCCTCGGCATGGGCGACCCGCTCGAGTTCGGCGCCGGCCTGGCCGCGACCACCAGCGCCCAGATCCCCGTCTTCGGCCTCGACGCCGGGGCGGCCGACGGCATCACGGCCAACATCACGTCGGACAACGAGTTCCTCGGCGAGACGAGCGCCCAGGTCATGATCGATGCCATCGGCGGCGAGGGCCGGATCGTCATCATCCACTTCGACCCGTTCGAGCCGGTGCGCCTGCGGGCTCAGGCCGCCCGCGCGCTGTTCGAGGAGGCCGGCATCGAGATCATCGAGGACATCCAGGGCGACCCCGCCGACTCCACCGGCTTCGCCAAGACCACGGTGCAGGACCTGCTGTCGAAGTACCCCGAGGGCGAGATCGACGGCATCTGGGTGGCGTGGGACGCGTCGGCGCTCGGCGCCTTCCAGGCGACGCAGGAGACCGGCCGGACCGAGGTGATCGTCACGGGCGTCGACGGTCAGGACTTCGCCGTCGCCGAGGTGGCCAAGGGCGAGAACTGGGTGGCCACCGTGCGCCAGGACTGGCCCGGCATCGCGGCGACCGCCGTCGAGACGATCGAGGCGTGCTCGGCCGGCGAGGCTCCGGCCAGCCAGATCATCACGGTCGAGGGCGAGCTGATCACCGCCGAGACCGCAGCTGGGGAGTCCGGCTCGTCGGATGCGACCGACTCGTCGGATGCGGCCGACACCGTCGCCACCGACAGCTCCGAGACCAGCGAGTCCTGACCACCGTTCGCCCATCCGAGTACTGAACGTCATCCGAGTATGGAGGGTCCCGATCCGGGACCCTCCATACTCGGATGAGCTCGCCCCGCGGCCGTCAGCGGCCGTCAGCGAGTGCGGCTGCGGATGGGATTGCTCCACCGGCGGCGGGGTGGTGGATACCGCGCCGAGAACCGGGCTTCGGCGTCGGCATCGCCGATGAGCACGAGCTCGCCGTTCGCCGGCAGCACCGTGGATGGTTCCGGGTTGCCGATCACCTCGCTGTCGAGACGGATCCCGACGAGGTTGCAGCCGGTGTCGCGGCCGAGGTTGCTGTCGGCGAGCGTGCGCCCGGCGAGGGCCGGCGGTGTGGGGCGGCGGAAGGCGCTGAGACCGTCGGCGAGCAGCACGAGGTCGTTCGGATACAGGTGGTTCCAGATCGCCGTGGCGCCGATCGACGCGTACGACAGGACCGAGTCGGCCCCGGCGCGATACAGCGTGCTGACGTTGCGGTCGTGGATCGCCCGGGCGATGATGCGAAGGTCGTCGCGCAGCCGCCGGCAGTAGATCGACAGGTACACGTTCACGTCGTCGTCGTGGGTGGTCACGATCACCGTGGCGGCGTCGGCGATCCCCGCCCGCTCGAGCACGTCGAGCTCCGACGCGTCGCCGAGCACGTACGTGTCGGGGTCGCGGATGCGTTCCGGTCGCTGCTCGACGATGCGGTACTCCACGCCCGCCTCGGCGAGGAGGGCGCCGGCGGCGCGGCCCACCCGTCCGCCGCCGATGATGATGGTGCCGGCCGGCTCGGTCGGCGGCGGAGCGTGTGCCGCGTCGTAGCGGGCCAGCTGCTCCGGCGTGCCGGCGAGGAGCAGCAGGTCGGACTCTCCGAGCACGGTGTCGGCCAGGGCGGTGGTGTACCTGCCCCGCTGCCACACGCCGAGCACGCCGGTCCCCGTCTGCTCGCGCAGCCGTACGGCGGCGAGCGTGCTCCCGACGAGGTCGGTACCGGCGGTCGTGGCCTCGGCGATCCGGAGGCCGGCGAAGCGCCCGATGACGTGGGCGCGACCCGGGTGCAACGCCCGGTCGGCCATCGACTCGCCGAGCATGTCACCGAGCCGCAGCACCTTGTCGGCGCCGGCCAGCTCGAGGTTGTCGATCGCCGCGACGTCGTTGGCCGTGGCCACGATCGGCACGCCGGGCGCCAGTTCGCGGACCGTGAAGGTGATGTTGGTGTTGGCCATGTCGCCCCGCGTGGCGACGACGAGCGCGGCATTGTTGACGCGGGCCGAGGCGTACGTGTCGGGGTGGTCGACCTCACCGAACAGCACGCTGTAGCCGCGGTCGTGCAGCTGGAGCGCCTCTTCGAGCGCGCCGGCGATCACGACGTACGGCACGCCGGCGTGAACGGCTCGTCGGATCAGCGTCTCCTCGATGGCGCCGAGCATGGTGAGGATGACATGGCCGCTGGTGTCCTCGGGAAGTTGCCGCGGCGCTCGTGCGGCTTCCCGCATCGCCATCCACGGCGTGAACACGAACTGGATGAAGGCGAACGGGAGCAGGACGAGGAGGAAAAGCGAGCCGCTGAGGAGGACGACGACCGAGAACAGGCGACCGAGGTCGGATTGGAACGTGATGTCGCCGAACCCGAGCGTGGTCATCGTGACCAAGGTCCAATAGACGCCCGTCGCCCAGCTGTGCGACTGGTCCTCGTAGTCCATGATGAGGTGGAAGACGACGGTGAAGACCGCCACCAGGGCGGCGAAGACGGCGAGCAGGCCGACGAGGAAGCGCAGGTTGCGCCGCTGCATCGACGCCGCGAAGTAGCTGAAGAACAGGCCGAACGACTTCATGTCATTCCGACTCTGTCAGGTCGTGGACCGGCGTCCGGGCCACGACGGCCAGTCCAAACGCGAATTGCAGCTGCGTAGTTTCGTCGTCGGTGCCGATAGGTCTTTCGTGGCACGTTGGACCAGAACCCTCCGCACCGTCTCGCTCGCCGCCGTCATCGGCGCCGGCGCCGTCGCAGGTGTCTCGTCATCCGTCGCCGCCGAGGCGACGACGTACACGGTCGTCGAGGGCGACACGCTGGGGGGCATCGCACTCGAGCACGGTGTGACGCTGCGGTCGCTCCTCGCCGCCAATGGGCTCGAGGCATCGAGCCTCATCATGCCCGGTCAGGCACTCGTGATCCCCGACGTCGCCGAGGCCGCCGCACCCAGCGGGCGGGCGCACACCGTGGTTTCGGGCGACACGCTGGTCGGCATCGCCCAACGGTACGGCGTTCGTCTCGCCGCCCTGCTCGCCGTCAACGAGATGACGGTCGACAGCTTGATCATGCCGGGACAGGAGATCCAGCTCCCCGTCGGCGCGTCGGCGGCCGCGGGCGCACCGGCGCCGGCCGTGCCCGAACAGGCGGCATCGAGCCCGGCAGGTCGCGCGCTCCAGTACGCCCTCGCCCAGGTCGGCAAGCCGTACGTGTTCTTCACGAAGGGTCCGGCGACGTTCGACTGTTCAGGCCTCACCTTGACCGCCTACGCGCAGGTCGGAGTCGAGCTCGTGCACCATGCCGCGACCCAGGCCACCCAGGGCTCCGCCGTCGACTTCTGGAGCGGATCGATCCAGGCCGGCGACCTCGTCTTCCTCGACGACGACTGGGACGGCACGATCGACCACGTCGGGATGGCGATCGACTCGCGGAGCTGGGTGCACGCCAGCCGTACCCGCAACGCCGTCATCACGGCTCCGCTGCCGTCGAAGAACGTCATCATCGCCGTCCGCCGCTACGTCTGACGCGCCCCGCTTGGGCGCGACCCAGCGGCGCCGGCTACCATTCGTGGGACCGGGGTTCGCTCGATCGTCACGGATCTGTAACCAGATTCGCATGATTTGCGTGCGCCGGGGCTCTTAGATCTGGTGAGCTGCAGGCGGCGAAGGCGGCGAATGGGGCGGCGGCCCCAAGACCTTCACTTTCTGTGTCTTCGAACGGCGAACGGAAGTGGGTACTTTGATGCAACGCGCGTTGTTGCGGCGGATCGTCGCGGCGTTGGCGATCATTCTGAGCGGGTTGACGATCACCCTCGTCGCTCCCCAGGTGGCGAGCGCACACCACCCGGAGATCACGGTCAGCACCGAGTGTGTACGTGACGGCTGGACGGCGACGTACACGATTCGGTCCGACGCGGCGCGCGGTGCGCGATGGTCCATCGAGAACGGCGGGTTCGACACGGCCATCCCCGACAGTCAGGCGTTCATTCGCACCCACACCCTCGCGTTCGACGTCGTCAACGACTCGTATTCATCCGGCATGACCCGTTGGTTCGACGATGTCGGGCAGCAGACCGACAGCCACGCGGGACGGAGTGCGAGCGCGACCCGCCCGCAGGGGTGTGTGGCGCCGCCGGTGTGTGAGTACGACCCGGAGTTGCCGCCGGACGATCCCGGGTGCACGCCGCCGGTGTGTGAGTACGACCCGGAGTTGCCGCCGGACGATCCCGGGTGCACGCCGCCGGT
>NZ_QKYK01000059.1 GCF_003426815.1 Desertimonas flava | reverse complement strand
CGCCTGCGGCGATGCTCGTCCTCGGCTCGCATCGGTCGCTGCGCTCCCTCGCTCGCCTGCGGCGATGCTCGTCCTCGGCTCGCATCGGTCGCTGCGCTCCCTCGCTCGCCTGCGGCGAGTTTGGTTTGCGGCCCCCGGCGCCCGGCAAAGCCCGGGCGCCGGGGGCGCTGAAGAGTTGCTGGGACGTCAGTTCAACTCTCGGCCCTCTCGGGGTCTTACATCCCCACTGCCCTCCTCGCGCGCGCGTTGATCGTCTCGCGACGGGGCCTCGACTGCGCGTTGGTCGGCCCGCGACGGGCTCCGCGCGATCGTGGCGGAGGGTCTGGTGGAGCGAAAAGGCTTTCGCAGGGCGCTTTCGCGCCAGCAGAACGGAGGGTGGCGGCGTCGGGTGTGACAGGGGGTGGTCATACTGGGGGTGTGGCCGACCGGCGCGTGATCTTGCACGTGGACATGGACGCGTTCTTCGTGTCGGTCGAGCTGCGTCGCCGTCCCGACCTCGTCGGCCGCCCGGTGGTGGTGGGCGGTACCGGGCGCCGGGGCGTCGTCGCCGCGGCCTCGTACGAAGCCCGCCGGTACGGCGTGTACTCGGCGATGCCGTCCGCGCGTGCCCGGCAGCTGTGCCCGGACGCCGTGTTCCTCGCCGGCGACTACGAGGCCTACTCCACCGTCAGCGCCCAGGTCCGCGCCATCTTCGACTCGGTGACGCCGAAGGTCGAGCCGCTCTCGCTCGACGAGGCCTTCCTCGACGTGTCGGGCGCCCTGGCCCTGTTCGGCGACGGCGTCACCATCGGCCACCGCATCCGCAACCAGGTTCGCGACGAGCTCGGCCTCGGCTGTTCGGTCGGCGTGGCCCCGAACAAGTTCCTCGCCAAGATGGCATCGGTCGAGGCCAAGCCGCGCGCACGGCCCGAAGGTGTCGAGCCCGGTCCGGGAGTCTTCGAAGTGGTCGAGGGCGGCGAGACGGCCTACCTGCATCCCCTTCCGGTCCGGCGGCTGTGGGGAGTGGGTCCGTCCACCTACGAGCGCCTCAACCGCCTCGGGGTCCGCACCATCGGCGATCTCACGATCCTGGCCCCGGCGGCGCTGCGTGGCGTACTCGGTCCCGCCGGCGCCGACCGTCTGCTGGACCTGGCGGCCGGGGTGGACACCCGGCCCGTCGAGGTGGAACGCCCGGTCAAGTCGATCAGCCACGAGGAGACCTTCCCGTTCGACCTCTATGACCGGGCCGAGATCGGGGCGCACCTCGGCCGCCTGGCCGATGGGGTCGCGTCGCGGTTGCGCGCCTCCGGGCTGGGCGCCCGCACGATCACGATCAAGGTGCGCGACGGCACGTTCCGCACGGTCACCCGCGCCCACACGCTGCCACGCGCCGTCGACACGGCGCCGGCGATCCTCGAGGTGGTCAATCGCCTGGTCGACGACCTCCAGCTGGCCGGGGGCGTGCGGCTGCTCGGTGTGGCGACGTCGAAGTTCTCCGAGCCCACCGAACAGCTCACCCTCGACGGGATCGACGACAGTCGGGACGGCGTCGATCCCCGGTGGAGCGACGCCAGCAAGGTGATCGACAGCGTCCGCGCCCGCTTCGGCCGGACCGCGATCGCCACGGCCAACGCCCTCACCACCGACGGTGTCCGGGTGATCCACCGAGGCCGGAACCCCTGGGGACCCGACGGCGCCGATCAGCAGCCGCCCGCGGCCGGATCCTCCCGCCGACGGAAGGATGGGTCCCGCATTGAGGAAACCCCCTGAACGTGGGAGGATAGAGTGACACCAAGCGAAGTCCGTCCCGTCCAACCGTGGTCACACGTCCCGGCCGGTCCGGAGCCGTACACGTTGGAGCAGGCCATGCCGCTTTCCGAGAATGAGCAGCGGATTCTCCGCCAGATCGAGCAACAGCTCGAACGGGACCCCACCTTCTCGACCCGCGGCTACCGCATCCCTCGCCGGCGCGTCGCCGGCCTTTCCGTCGCCGTGTTGGCCGGGCTCACCATCACCGTGCTGGCGCTCTCGGCGGGCGTGTGGCTGTCGGTCCTGGCGTTCGTCGGCACCGTGGCCCTGGCCGTGCTGCTCGAGCGCGAGCTGCGCGTGATCGCCCGCGAGAAGGTCGGGTCGCTGCCCGTCAGCGCCTGGCTGGGTGGCGGCCGCAACCGCGCCCGTCGCCACGACCGCCCGTCGCGTACCGACACCAACGAATACGACGGCTGAGCCCTGGCCGCCCGCGGGCCCGAACGCGTGAACGGGTGGTGCCTGAGCGGTGCGCGGAGAGGGTGAGTCGTCGCCGTCATCGGCGTGCCTGGGGGTGAGCGGAGAGGGCAGACGAACGGGAGGGTGAATACCCCACCGAAGCGTCCGGCATTTACCCTCCGGTCGGGCGGGACCGGGTGGTCCGTCACCGCCACGTGCGGCCGGGGGTCAGTGCCAGACGGTGAAGTAGCGCTTGATGCGCTCGCCGGTGGTCAGGCTGTTCTCGACGGCGGTCTCGATGTAGGCGCACCAGTCGTGTGGCGTGTCGTGGCTGCCCGCGTGGTGGTCGGCCCGGTCGGCGGCGGCGACGGCGGCCACCGTGTCGGCGGGCGCATAGCTCGCCGTGGTGGCGGCGCCGGCGAGCCGTTCGAGCGGTCCGGCGATGGTCGGGAACTTCGCCGCCGCCCGATCGGAGACTTCGAGCGGGGTCCACGCCGAGTTCGGCCGGAAGCCGAGGGCGGCGAGCGCCGTGAGCGCCCGGTCCCACAGCTCGAGCAGCATGTGCGTCGGATCGGTGGCCGGGCCGATACGACGACGGCGCCAACGTCGCACCAGCGCGGGAAGCGCCACCACCGCACCCACCAACGCCACGGCCGCGACGATCAGCATCCACGGGAACGACCCCGACGATCCGCTGCCACCGGAGTCGGGCGGCAGGGGCGCGGGCGCCGTGGTCTGGGGCGTCGTCGTGGGCGCGAGCGTGGTCGGTTGACCCTCCTGGCCGGCGACGGTGGTGGTGGTGGGCGGCAGCGTCGTGGTCGTGGTGGTCGTCGTGGTGGTCCCGGCTTCCGGCTGGGGAGCGACCTCCTGCTGCGGTTCGACGCCGGTGTAGGCCTGGGCGCCCGGCTGGCCGCGGCCAGGGGTTGGCTCGAACGGCACCCAGCCGAGACCGTCGAACCACACCTCGGGCCAGGCGTGAGCGTTGCGGCCCCGCACCACGAACGAGCCGTCGGCGAGCTGCTCGCCCTGGGTGAATCCCACGGCGACACGTGACGGCAGGCCGAGCGTGCGGGCCATCGCCGCGAACGTGGCCGAGAACTGCTCGCAGTAGCCGATGCGGTTCTCGAGGAACGACATGATCGCCGAGGTGCCGTTGCCGTCAGGCACGTCGGTCGAGTAGGTGAAGGTGTCGCGGAACCAGTCCTGGAGCAGCACCAACTTGTCGAACGCCGTGGGCCCGGCCGCAGTGACCTGGGCCGCGGTGGCGGCCACGTCCGGGTGCAGGTCGTCGGGAAGGTCGAGGAAGATGGGGTCCGGAGGGCTGGCGGACGACGCGCCCCGCAGTTGCTCGGGCGTGAATCGTGGCATCGCCGAGCTGATCTCGTAGGTGTCGCCTTCGTCGAGCTGCGACTCGGTCTTGAGCACCGACGACGTCAGGGCGTTGTAGTGGGCGTTGGGGCCGCGTGCGGTGAGCGGCTCGGGAGCGGCAGGGATCAGCGCGCCCCGGAGCTCGAGAATCGTGACGAGCTGGTCGTTCTGCTCAGAGCCGGGGAGCGCCACGTTGCCGCGGTCGTCCAGGCTCTCGAGGCCGCCGTCGGGGAGGTCCCAGCGGTCGCCGTCGAACTGCGGCAGGGCCGACACGCGCCAGTACGACGACGAGGTGGCCTGCACGGTGAAGAGCTCGGTCTCGGCCTGGTTGACGAGCCGGGAGCGGATGTCGACGAGCGGGCTCACCACTTCGGTCTCGCCGCCGCCGTCGCCTCGGGTGTCGAAGAGTGGCTCGTCGTTGGCGCCGGGCAGATTGGGTCCGACCGCCCACGCACCGCCCATCACCAGCGCGGCGGCAGCCAGGGCGGCGGGCAGCGTGAGGACGAGCGGATGGCGGGGAGTGCCGAGCACGGTGCGCGGGCGCCGCTCGAGGCGCACGCGCAGCAGCGCCAGGGCGCAGAACCCGGCGCCGATCACGGCGAGGCTGACCGGGACGCGGTGCTCGTCGACGCCGAGCGCGGCGATGAAGACGAACAGCACGGCTCCCGGGACGAGGGCTTCGCCGCGGGCCTGGGCGCGGAAGGCGAACGTGTCCGACAGCCACACGGTGGCCGCCGTGGTGGCACCGGCGAGCAGTGCCCAACCACCGGTGTACGGGACGGGTGCCGTGGATGTCTGGAACTCGTCGGTCGCGGCGCGGAAGTCGGCCTGGGCGGTGCGCCACGTGTCGCCGAGCGGGAAGATGCCCGAGAGCGTGTCGCGGTAGTAGATCCAGCCGATCAACCACGTGAGGATCACCAGCACGAGCGGGATGGCCGCGAGCGGCGGCACCCGGAGGCGGCGCAGCACCAGCGACGAGCCGTGGCCGGCGACGGCGATGAGCACGAGGTCGCGCAGGAAGTCCCAGTCGGGGAACACCCGGCTGAAGCCGACCGCCACGGCGACCGAGTAGACGGTCAGGCCGAGCGTGGCGACGATGTCGAGGCCGGGCTGGACCCGCAGCACGTCGCCGGTGGCGATCTGGTCGCCGTCGTCGTCGACGCGGCCCTGGGCGGCGAGGGCGGCGGTCATGAGGCGACGGGAGCCTTGGTCGCGGCGAGGGGGTCGACCGAGACGGGGACGTGATGACGGCGCCGTCCCACGAGGTCGATCCAGCTGTCGAGCATGTCCTGCTCGGTGCGGGCGTCGATGAACAACCGCGAGCGTCCGCCGGGCTGTTCGGTGAACACGCCGAGCAGCGTGAGCGTCGGATCGCGCAGGTCACCCATCGTCAGCCACGTGGGCGAGTCGAAGCTCGTGGTCACGACGAACACCAGGCCCAATCCTTCACCCGGATCGCGCTCGATGGGCCGCGGGGGAGCGGTGTCGGGCATGACCCGGGCCAGGTGGTGCATCGTCTGGACGGACACCGTCGGCCCGCGCAGATCGACTCCGGACGTGGTGGCGAAGCGGGTCTGCAGGCCGGCCCGGTCGGCGCTGTGCACGAGGCTGGCTGCGGCGACGACGGCCCGTTCGAACGACTCGTCGTGGTCGTCGCCGATCGGCACGTGCTGGTCGAGGACCACCGTGCAACGCCGCAGCCCCTCGGCGGAGTGCTGCCGCACCTTCAGGTCGTCCGACCGGGCCGACGCCTTCCAGTGGATGGTCCGCGGTTCGTCGCCGGGCACGTACTCGCGCAGGCTGTGGAACTCGCCGGGCCCCAGTCGGGCCGACTGGGCGAGGAGGTGGCGGCCGAGGATGCCGTCGCCGAGCTCGGGCATGTCCATCTCGAAGGCCCGCGGTGCGACGAGGATCTCGTCGACGCCGGCGATGTCGGAGACGGAGCGGGCGAGGCCCAGCACGTCGTGGCGGACGGCGACGAGCGGCCCGATGGTGAGCACGCCGCGCCGGTCGGTGGGGACGCGGTAGCCGGCGCTCTTCTCGGTGCCGCCGCGCATCGGGGCGACGGCCATGCGGGCGGTCCGGTCGGTGCCGACGGCTTCGACGAGTTCGAACGCCGGGCGGGGTCCGGCGCCGTTGGCGCGCAGGACGATGTCGACGCGGCCGACGTCGCCGGCGGTGAGGACCTCAGGCCGGACCCACCGGCGCACGGCCACCCGTGGGCGCCGGAGCAGCACCGAGAGATAGGCGAGCACGGCGGCGCCGAGCATGCCGGCGCTCAGCAGATACAGCTCGAGCACACCGAACACGCGCCCCATCACCGCGGTCAACACGGCACACGCGGCGACCATCCACCCCTGCCGCGTCGGCGCAACGCGGCTACTCACGCGCTCTCACGGTCAGGAGCACCTGCCGAGGGCGCCGGTCGCGAGCGGCGCGGCAGCCGGATCGGTCGGCCCCCGATCAACGCGCGGACCCCGTCGGGGGGTGCTCGAGGGGGGATTCCCCCCTCGATGCGGCGACCAGCGGAGCTTGCTCCGCCGCCGCCTCTTTCAACTCTTCGGAGCGAGCGAAGCGAGCACGAACAGAACTCGCCGCAGGCGAGCGAGGGAGCGCAGCGACCGACGCTCGCCGAGGACGAAACATGCTCAGCGACTTCGCGGGACGGGGACGTCGGCGAGGATCTCCCCGACCGCGTCGTCGGCGCTGAGGCGGGCACCGTGCTCGGCGCGCAGCATCAGGCGGTGGCTGATGACGGCGACGGCCATCGACTTGACGTCGTCCGGTGTGGCGAAGCTGCGACCTCGCGCCGCGGCGTGGGCCTTAGCTGCGGCGGCCAGCTGGAGCGTGGCGCGCGGCGACAGGCCGAGCTCGACCGCGGGATGGCGGCGGCTGGCGATGGCCAGATCGACGAGGTAGGCGCGCAGGGCATCGGCCACGTACACCGACCGCACGGCGTCGATCATCGACACCACCTCGGCCGACGACACCACGGCCGACAGCTTCGGGAGCGAGTCGACCGAGCCGCGGCCGGCGAGGATGGAGATCTCGGCGTCACGGCTCGGGTAGCCGAGGGACAGGCGCATCATGAAACGGTCGAGCTGGCTCTCGGGCAGCCGGTAGGTGCCTTCCTGGTCGACCGGGTTCTGCGTGGCGATCACCATGAACGGCGTCTCCAGCTGGTGGCTGGTGCCGTCGACGGTGATCTGCCGTTCCTCCATCGCCTCGAGCAACGCCGACTGGGTCTTCGGCGACGCCCGGTTGATCTCGTCGGCGAGGACGATGTTGGCGAACAACGGTCCGGGCTGGAAGCGGAACTGCTCGGTGGAGCGCTGGTAGATGCTCACCCCCACGAGATCGGCGGGCAGCAGGTCGGGTGTGAACTGCACACGCTTCCAGGTGCAATCGATCGACGCCGCCATCGCCTTGGCGAGGCTCGTCTTGCCGACGCCCGGCACATCCTCGATCACCAGGTGGCCTTCGGCGAGCAGGGCCATCACCGACAGCTCGATCGACTGCTGCTTGCCCTGCAGGACCTGGGCGATGTTGGAACAGACGGCATCGAACAGCGCCGCGAATCGCGTGTTGTTGCCATTCGGCTGGGCCGGTGGACGGCCTTGCGCTTGCGAAGGGGCGGCAGTCATGGTGCGAAAACCCTAACTGGTCGAGGTCAATGCGGCGCCGCAGATGATGTCGTCGTCCCGTGGCGCACCGCTCGGGATCGGTCCCGGTACTGTGCATCGACGATGCCCGCCGCCACGCCCTCGACGTACCTGGCGATCGACGTCGGGCACGACCGGCTGGCCGCCGGGGTGGTGAACGACTACGGCGAGGTGCTCGTCCGCGACCGCGTGGCCACGCCGCAGCGTGACGTGTGGCCGGCGTTGCAACGCCTCGTGCGCCGCGTCGTGGCCGCCAGGCCCGAGGATGTCGGGCCGCTGCGGGCCTGTGGCGTGACGTGCGAAGGCCCCCTCGACCGCGACACCGGCACCGTCGATCCGCTGCACATGCCGTCGCTGCGCGGCTTCGAGATGCGCCACCGCGTCCACGAGCTGACCCGCCTGCCCACGGTGCTGGCGTCGTCGTCGCAGGCCCGCGTCCTGGCCGAGCGCTGGATCGGTGCCGCCCGCGGCGTTCGTGACGTGATGGTGCTGCTGCTCACAGACACGGTGGAGGCCGGCATCGTGAGCAACGGGCGCCTGCTCGGCGGCCGCCGCGGCAACGCCGGCCAGATCGGCCACATGATCGTCGAGCCCGACGGCCACGAGTGCGTCTGTGGCGCGCACGGCTGCCTGTGGGCCTACGTGTCGGGGGCGGCGCTCGCCGCCGAGATGAACCGGCCGCTGCGCCGTGCGCCCGACGCCGTCGTCGAGCGGACCGGCCGGATGGTGGGCCGCGCCATCGCCGGCGCCGCGGCCGTCTTCGACCTGCGTCTCGTCCTGCTCGCCGGCACCGTGCCGGCGACGTTCGGGCCGCCGTTCCTCGAAGCCGCCGCGCAGGAGCTCGATCAGCGCAGCCGCATCCCGCACCTGCGGAGCATGCCCGACCGCGCCCGGCCGCTGGTCCAGTTGGGGGTCGCCGCGCTCGGCCGCGAAGCAGCGTTGGTCGGCGCCGCCGGGTTGGGCCGACTCGCCCTGCATCAGGCCAGGGGCCCGAGTCGCCCCAGTGCCGGCGCCGATGCGGCGGCAAGTACAGTCGCGTCGCGATGAATCCGGTCTACGGTCCCGACGCCGACGCCTATCGCGAGAAGGTCCGGGCATTCCTCGCCGAGAAGCTGCCGACCGACTGGAAGGGCATCGGCTCGCTCCAGGGGGACGAGTTCGACGAGTTCGTCCGCACGTGGCGCACCACGCTGTACGAGGCCGGGTACGTGGCGCCCGGTTGGCCGGTGGAGTACGGCGGGGCCGGGCTGTCCGACCTCGAGCAGGTGATTCTCGCCGAGGAGTTCACCAAGGCCGGCGTGCCGACCGGCGGGCCGAACGACGCCTTCTCGATCGAGATGCTCGGCAACACGTTGCTCACCTGGGGTACCGAGGAGCAGAAGCGGCACTACCTGCCCAAGGCGCTGTCGGGTGAGCACCGCTGGTGCCAGGGCTACTCCGAGCCCAACGCCGGCTCCGACCTCGGGAGCGTGGCGCTCAAAGCCGAGCGTGACGGCGACCAGTGGATCCTCAACGGCCAGAAAATCTGGACGTCGGCCGGTCACCTCGCCGATCACATCTTCACGCTCGCCCGTACCGATCCCGACGCGCCGAAGCACAAAGGCATCTCGTTCCTGCTCGTCGACATGCGCCAGCCCGGCATCGAGGTGCGGCCGATCAAGATGATCTCGGGCATGAGCGAGTTCAACGAGGTGTTCTTCACCGACGCCGTCGTGCCGGCCACCGACGCTCCCGGTGTCTCCACCGTCGTCGGTGGGCCGAACAACGGCTGGGCGGTGGCGATGACGCTGCTCGGCTTCGAGCGGGGCAAGTCGGCGGCCACGATGCCGATCCGGTTCCGTGCCGAGCTCGACCGTCTCACGAAGCTGGCCGTCGAGCGTGATCGCACGTCCGATCCCACCATCCGGCAGCGCCTGGCGTGGTGCCATTCGAAGGTGGAGGTCATGCGCTTCCTCGGCCTACGGACGCTCACGCAGTTCCTCAACGGCCACGATCCCGGTCCCGACGGCGGCATCGCCAAGCTCTACTGGAGCGAGTACCACAAGATCGTCACCGAGTTGGCCGTCGACATCCTCGGCGCCGAGGCGATGACGCCGAGCGGTCGCCCGTCGTCGAGCGCCTTCCAGACCGACGACGCCGGCGCGCCGAACGAGTCGCGCTCGTGGGTCGACACGTTCTTCCACGCGCGGGCGGGCACGATCTACTCGGGCTCGTCGCAGATCCAGCGCAACATCATCGGTGAGATGGTCCTCGGGTTGCCGAAGGAGCCGCGGCCGGCGTGACGCCGTTGCTCGTCGTGGCCGCGAGGGCGGTACTGCCCCGGCCCCGGCTGTGGCTGCCGGCCATGCGGCTGGCGGTGCGTTCCACGCCGCGCCGGTGGTGGCGCCGGTGGCCGTTCCTTCCCGTGCCGTCGAAGGAGTACCTGCGCTTCCGCATGCTCACCCAGTACGGCGACGCTTCGGCCACGCCGACCGTGGACGACATGGTGCACTACCTCGACTGGTGCCGGGACGCGGCGTGAGCGCCGGCCGTCCGAGCGAGCGCCAGCGAGCCGGGCGGCGATGGGGCGCGAGCGCAGCGAGCGGGGGCGCAGCCCCCGGGATTGACGGCGTGAGCGCCGGCC
>NZ_QKYK01000058.1 GCF_003426815.1 Desertimonas flava | reverse complement strand
GGGCGGTCTTCGCTGTCGGCCACCACCTGCTCGTGGTGATCTGGTGGATGCTCCACGAACACACCGCCTACAACGAGATGGGCGACAACTACCGGAACCGCCGCCTCGACCCCGAACGGCGCAAAAAACAACTCGTCAACCAGCTCGAACAACTCGGCGTCAAAGTCACCCTCGAACCGGCCGCCTGACCCCGCCATCGCTGCGCCACCTCCGAGCACGGCATCCAGAAACTCTGTAGCACCCCTTCTTCATACTCGTGTGTATGAAGACATCTGCCCGCAACTCCGCCCAGCAGCTCAGCCTCTTCGTCCCCACGAACGTCGACGAGCGCTTCCGCATCGACGAGGCCACCCGCCGTCGAGGTCTGCGCCACGTCGCCGAGCTGAAGGCCCGGCTCGAGGCCCGCTACCCCACGCCCCGGCCCACGAAGATCGGCACCGAACGGGCCACCGTCGGCGCCCGAGCCGCCGGGAAGGCGGCGTGACCGTTGTCAGCCGGCGTCCGCGGAGGAGGCGGCCGGGGCGAGGCCGCGGACCGCCTCCCAATGGTCGAGCTCACGATCCAGCGGAAGGATGGCCAGTGTCGATGTCGTGACGCCGTGGTCGAAGTACTGCTGGATGCGCGCCCGGCAGTGGTCCAGGCTGCCGTGCACGATGAGCTCGTCCACCACCGAATCGGGGATAGCCGCCACCGCGGCCTTGCGATCCCCCGCCGCCCAGGCATCCCACATCGGCTGCAAAACCTCGCCCCGGCCGAGCCAGCGATGGAACTCGGCGTACACCGGTACGTTCAGATAGGCGGCGATGGCGAAGCGAGCGCCGGCCCGTACGGCCTCGGCGTTCTCGCTCGGGCACACGAAGATGCGCGCGACCAGCTCGCGTGGCTCCCCACCGGCGGCATCGAGCACGACGCCGGCCACCTGCGCCACGTCCTCGGCCGACAACCAGTTGGTGATCGCCCCGTCGCCCTCGCGCCCGGCGAGGCGGAGCATGCCCTCGCGGAGGGCGGCGATGAGGATGGGCGGCTGCTGCTCGGGCACGATCCCGAGCCGGAACCCGTTGATCTCGAACGTGTCGTAGGCCTTGGTGACCTTCTCCCCGCCCAGCGCGTCGCGGAGGAACCGGACGACGTCACGCACCTTCTTGTAGGGCTCGACGAACGGCACCCCGTTCCAGCGCTCGACGATCACATTGCTCGAGGTGCCGACGCCGATGGCGAAGCGGCCCGGAGCGGCATCGGCCAACGACGCCACCGACTGCGCGAAGCACGCCGGCGAGCGCGTATAGGCGGGGACGATCGCCGTCCCGAGCCGCAGCCGGGGCTCCCACGCCGCGGCGAGGGCGAGCGGCGTGAACGCGTCGGCGCCGTCGGCCTCGGCCGACCAGATGTCGGTGTACCCGAGCTCGACGAGCTCGCTCAGCCGCTCACGATGTGTGTGGAGCGGGCCCGGCAACGGCACGGTCATGCCCGGTCGCGTCGGCAAGCCAGCTGACGGCGTCGTCGATTCACTCATTCGTTGTCTCTCCCGGCGGCATCGTTCGTGGCGGGGTCCTGGTCGCCCGCCCGTGAAGGGTCTAGCCGATCGGCCGCTTCGCTCCAGTACCGCACGATGCAGCTCTGGCTCGCCGTCGCCAGCAGCGTGCCGTCCTCGGCGTACATCTGGATCAGGCCGTGTCCGAAACCGCGAGCCACCGCCTGCACGGTGATGTCGAGCAGGACCCAGCCATCCGATCCGAAGTGACCAGGACCGAGATCGACGATGCGGAGCGTGTTGTCGAGACTGTTGCCGCCACCGCGGATGCCGAGCGCCTGGCCCACGCCCATCGGCACGAAGTCGCCGAGCACGGCCAAGCCGGCGGCATCGAGCGGACCGACGAGGTCGGGGATCCGCGCCCACATCAGGGTGCGTCCCGAACCCTCCGTGCCGTCGAGCTCGTCGAACGAGCGGCCGACCGCAAGGCGCTCGTCGAGCCGGTCCGAGATGGTGCCGGCGACGATCATGTTCCGCGGGCGGCGACCACAGGACTCGGGCGGGGGGACGTCGAGCGGCATGCGCTCCCACTGGCCGGACCGGTCGAACTCCCTCGCCCCGAGCGCGGCGTTGACGGTGAGGATCTCCGTGTCGGCGACATGACACACCGCCCGGGCCTGGGTGATCTGGTTGCCCTCCACGGCGAGACGCACGTCGATGTCGACGATCTGCCCGGGCCGGGCGTAGGCGAGATACTGCGCCGTCGCCCACACGCACGGTCGTCCCGACGTCCCCTCCATCGCCGAGATCGCCGCGGCCAGCCCGACGCCGCCGAACATGAAGTCGCCCGGGGTGGAGATCCCCCTCGTGACCGGCAGCTTCCAGCGGAAGCGGTTGTGGGTGGGCTCGAGCCCGATGAATGCTCGGGTATCCATGGCGGTGGCATTGTCGCACGCCACCGCAGACGACCCTCAGCTGTGGACGGCCTGGGTGGTGCGGTAGATGCGGCGCAGGGAGAGGCCGAACATGATGGTCGAGATGCCACGGAACAGCACGCGCAGACCGAGCAGGATGGCGAGGGCGAGGATGGTTGCCCGGGGCCAGGCCAGGGCGAGGATGCCGACCAGGACGCTGCAGGCGCCGTCGAGCAGCCACACGCCCCACATCGGCAGGGCGCGCCGATAGGAGACGACGAAGGCGATCTCGGCCAGTCCGCCGGCGATGAAGCCGAGGCCGACCATGGCGGCGAGCGCCCACAGCGTGACACCGGGCCAGGCGATGGCGACGACCGCGGTCGCGAGCCAGATCAGGCCGAGGACGTAGGAGGGCCAGCGCACCCGGTGCCGGTCGGCCTCGACGAACTCGTCGACGCCGGCAACCGCCAGCCCGAGGGCGACGAGCACGGCGAGCGTCTTGACGGCATCGAAGAGGTTGACCAACAGCAGCAGGCCGATCGCCGCCATCACGACGCCGAGCGCCACCACGACGCCCCAACGGCGCAGCAGCGGCGTGACGAACGTCTGGGAGAACCCCTGCACCTGCATCGTCATCTCTCCGGCCGCTCGACGGCGACATCCAGCCGTTTCCCGGTCGGGTCAGGGCCGTGACGCCCGTCCCCGGTGGCGTGGCCGACGGTGGTGTACAGGATGTCCACGCCCGGCATCTTGCCTCATCGCGGACAAGGTGTCGGACACATCGCCCGAGAGCTCCGGTCCACGACCTGTGTCAGCGGCGGCAGCGACCGGTGTCGGCGGCGGCAAGGTGGCGGCAGGGTGGCGTCAGGGCGACGTCGTCGAGGTCGTGGTCTCCCCGGCGACCGGAGCCACCGTGGTGGTCGGAGCGAGCGTCGTCGTGGTCGTGGTGGTGGTGGTCGTCGTCGAGGTGGTCGGGGCCGGCGCCGCGATACCGGCCTGGTCGATGGCGTCCTGCAAGATGGCGGCGAGGTCGCTGGACTCCTCGGGATAGTTGCCGCTGACGAGCAGGGCCCACGTCATCCCGTCGGGGCGGTGCACGACCATCGAGTGGGTGTTCTCCACGGTGCCCGTGTGGCCCCACGACTGGTTCGCGTAGGCGATCGTGGCGAGCCCGTACCACTGTGAGTAAGGGTCGCGATAGACGATGCCCGGAACCTGTCGCCGCATCAGGGTGGTCAACTCGTCGGGAAGCGGGTGGAAGCCGGGCTTCGTGTTGTCGAGGGAGTCGACGATCGTCACGATGTCGGCGGCCGTCGCCACCCAGGCGCCGGCCGGTCCGAGCGCCTCCATGTAGACCCGCCCGGGGAACGACGGATGGACCACCTCGTCGGGCCGCGGGTCGAACGTTCCGGCCAGGCGCATGCCGCTCAGACCCAGCGGGTCGAGCAGCCGATCATGGACGGCTTGCTCGTACGGCTGACCGGTGACGATCTCGATGAGGATCCCGAGCAGGCAGAAGTTCATGTTCGAGTAGCGGTACGTGGTGCCCGGCTGGTTCTCGATCCCCTCCGACAGCCCGATCCGACCCGCCTCGTCGCAGGACGACGCTCCGCCCCGGAAGAACGTTCTGTCGAACACGCCGAACCCGGCGGTGTGGGAGAGCAACTGATGCACGGTGACCTGCTCGACCGGGCGGCCGGCGACGTCGACGCCCAGCCGGTTTCCGAGCGCAGCACCGACGGCTTGGTCGAGCTGGAGCTGCCCATCGGCGACGAGCTGGAGGACGACCGTGCCGGTGATCACCTTGGAGATGCTGGCGACGCGGAACCGGTCGGTGACGTCGACCGGTTCCGGCGGTGGACCGGGAACGGTGGTCGTGGTGGTCGTCGCCACGGTGGTGGTCTGGGCGTCTCCTGTGGCGGGCGGATCGGTGGCCGGCGGCGGAACCTCCATGTCGGGCGAGTTGCGCACGCCGCCGGCACTCCGGTGCGCCGCCTCGCCGTCGATGTTCACGGCGAGGGAGTAGGCGAAGTCGCCGTTCCCCAGCAGTCGGTCCTGGAGGTACGCGTCGACGGCGGCCCACTGCGAGTCACTGATCGGCGCGAGGGTCGACGCCGGAGCCTCCCCGGGGAACGTGGTCGCTGACGCGGTGCCGACCGTTTCCGCGGGTGGCGGCGCGGTCGTGGTGACGGGCGGCGTGGAGAGATCGGGCTCGGTCGCCGCGCCGGTGGCGATCGTGGTCGTGGCGGCCGGAGACGGTGTGACGGCGGTGCCGCTGGTGTCCGGCGCCGGCGTCTCGGTACCCGGCGTCTCGGTACCCGGCGACGCCGCGCCCGGCACGCTCGTCGTGATCACGGGCCGCGCGTCGGGCCGCGACGCGCTGCAGCCGGCCACCGCCGCGGCGAGTGGGACCGCCGCGGCGATCACGATCGCCCCACGGGCCCTCCGTCGCACCAGATCCATCATCGCGGCTGGCCCGCCGCCGCCGCCGTCACCCCGACAGTACGGCGCGGGCCACGAGGTCGGTGCCGAATCCGGTGAGGATCGCCAGGTAGAGCAGACCGGTGGCCGCCATGACCGCGGAGTACTCGCGCTCGCGTAGCGCCGCCTTGGCGACGAACACGAGGATGATGGTGGCGACGGCACAGGCCGCCCAGAACCATCCGAGGACGCCACCCCAACCGTCGTCCACGGCACCGGTCCAGACGCTCACCATGCCCGTCGGGATGAGCAGGGCGATCACCTGGATCGGCCAGACGTAGCCCACGGCGTCGACCATCTCGTGCAGCAGACGGCGCGGGAGACCGGGCTGGGTGAGGTACCAGTGACCGAGCAGCATGGCGTCGGTGATCACCCCGAGGAACGCCGCGCTGACGAGCGTTCGCAGCAGCGCCAGGGGTACCGGGCCGCCGGTGTCGAACGAGGCGGCGACGAGGCCGACCGTGCCGATCGCCACGGGCACCAGGTCGAGGGCAGGCTCGAACTCACGGCGCGCCGTGACCGGTTCTCCGGCATCGGCGCCCGCCTGCCCCGTCCGTTGGATCCCGGTCATCGCCGCGACCCGGGCCGTGCGCCGGTCGTGCTCGGCGAGCTGGCCCCGCACACCCGCTTTGCGCTGGACGAACGAGACGCCGAAGATCACGAAGCAGGCGGCCGCCATCGTGAGCGCGGCGACGTCCCGCACCGGATTGGTGTCGACGAGGAGGGCGACCACGAACGCCGCCACGGCGAACACGCCGTACGTGCCACGGAGGAGCCAGCCGTAGCCCAGGCTCACCTCGCGGCGCCTCGTGGTGAACCAGCAGAAGAACATCCCGCCGACGGCCCATTGCAACAGCACGGTCGCTGCGTCGAGGCGGATCACGGCCGAGGAGGCTAACGGCGCCGGTCCCGATCGGCCCCTGGGCGTCGGTCACCGCCGGGCGGGCACTCGCCGTCGCCGGGGGGAGTCGGCCGGGCCGAGACCGACTCGGTACGCTGAGCGCCGACATGGTCCGTCCTGCTACATCTCCGGCCCGACGGACCCTGCCGCTCGCCGCCATCGCGGTCACCATCGGCCTCGGTGCCTGCGCCACGGGGACCCGAGCCGAACTCCGCCCCGACCTCGCCACCACCGGCAACGAGGCCGTCGACGCCGTGCTCTCCCGTCTCGCGGAGTTGCCGACCGCCGTCTATGCCGCCGACTACGACGTCCATCTGCCGTTCAACGGCACCGACATCGAGGTGACGACGACGCAGGCCGAGCCGAACCGGAGGTCGCTCACGATCGGCGACATACGCTTCATCGTCGAGCCGGGGCAGACGAGCGGACGGACGTGCGACCTGTCCAACGGCGAGTGCGAGCCCAGGATCGTCCCGCAGCGCGTCAGTGACGCCCAGATGACGAACGACTTCTTCGGCACCAGCCTCGTGGCCCGTCTCCGCCGTGACGCCGGGCTGGCGATCCGGGCGCCGGAGGCATCGACCGAGGATCTCGACGGCGCCCCCGTGACGTGCGTCACGTTGGCCTTCTCGCCGCCGGCGTCGGCGCCGAACAGCACACCGACGAGCACCTACTGCGTGCTCGACAACGGCGTGCTCACCCGACTGATCGCGTCCGACATCGAGGTGACGCTCACCGACTACTCCGACGAGGCCGACGAGCGCCAGTTCGAGATCGGCCCCTGACGACCCCGGGTCGAGCGCTTCAGCCGAGTACGACGAGGTCGTGGTTCGCCCGGTTGAGCGGCTGCGGCCCGCTGTCGGTGGCCACGACGATGTCCTCGAGGCGCATGCCCCAGCGTCCGGGCACATAGATGCCGGGCTCCACGCTGTACGCGTGTCCGGCCGCCAGCGGCGCCCCGTTGCCCTCGACGATGTAGGGGTCCTCGTGCTCCTCCATGCCGATGCCGTGTCCGGTGCGGTGGATGAAGTAGTCGCCGAAGCCGGCGTCGCGGATGATCCGCCGGGCCGTGCGATCGACCTCCTCGGCCGGGGTGCCGACGGTTCCGGCAGCGACCGCTGCGGCTTGCGCTTCGTGGAGCACGGCGTAGGCCTCGGCGATGTCGGCCGGCGGCTCTCCGAGGTGGACGCAGCGCGTGATGTCGCTGCAGTAGCCGTTCATCGTCCCGCCGAAGTCGCACAGCACGATCTCGCCGTCGGCGATCACCTTGTCGGATGCATGGTGGTGTGGGCTGGCCGCGTTGGCGGCCGACGCGACGATGGCGAAGTTCACCACGTCGTGACCTTCGGCGATGAGCCGCGCCGAGATGTCGGCCGACACGGCGGCCTCGGTGCGCCCGGCGAGGGCGATCTCACCGGCGTGCAGCTGAGCGGCGACGCGGTCGGCGGCGTCGGCCGCGGCCTGGAGGGCGGCGATCTCTGCGGCGTCCTTGACGATGCGCAGCGGGCCGATCACATCGACGGCACGCGAGAACTTGGTGTTGGGGAGCGACGGCAGCAGCTCGACGAGGAAGCGCGCCCACATCTGGTCGCCGATGGCGGCGGTCGCCGGCGAGCCGGCCAGCTCGGCGATGAGGGCGATCGGATCGCTGGTCTCGGACCACGGCCTGATGGCGAAGGCCCCCGGCTGCTCGACCACGCGAGGCGCCTCGAGCTGGGGCACGACGAGCGTCGCCTCGCCGTCCCGGGGCAGGACGAGCATGGTGACCCGCTCCAGCGGCATCGCCAGGTAGCCGGTGAGGTACGGCAGGTCGTGGCCGACCGACACGAGCGTGACGTCGATCCCCTGCGCGGTCATCGCCTCCCGCACCCGCTCGAGGCGCGAGGCGTACATGGAGGGGTCGGCAGCAGGCGAGGAACTCACGCCGCCCATTCAATCACCCCACGTTCTTGTACTGATTTCTGATCACCCGTGACGAGAGATCAGTACAAGAAGACGGGCTCAGGCCGGTGCGGGGACGGCAGTGGCGCCGGCGGCCGCCTGCTTGGCGTGATAGCTCGACCGGGTGAGGGGGCTCGCTTCGACGTGGCCGATGCCGAGGGCCTCGCCGACCTCGGCCCAGCGGTCGAACTGCGCCGGCTCGACCCAACGGTCGACCGGGATGTGGTTCGACGTCGGGCGGAGGTACTGGCCGATCGTGACGATATCGACGCCGATCGAGGCGAGATCGGCGAGCAGTCCCTCGACCTCGGCGTCGGTCTCGCCGAGTCCGACCATGAAGCCCGATTTGGTGACGAGTCCGGCCGCCTTGGCGCGGGCGAGCACCGACAGGCTGCGCGCGTAACCCGCTGACGGGCGCACGGCCCGCTGGAGGCGGGCCACGGTCTCCATGTTGTGGTTGAGCACGTCGGGCTTCGCCGTGAACAGCGTGCGGAGCGACGCGCCGTCGCCGCGGGCGTCCGAGATCAGCGTCTCGACGCGCGTCGCCGGCCGACGCCGGCGGATCGCCTCGACGCACGCCGCCACGTGGGCCATGCCACCGTCGGCGAGGTCGTCACGGGCCACCATCGTGAGCACCGCGTGCTCGAGGCCCATCCGTTCGATCGCCTCGGCGACCCGCTCGGGCTCGTCAGCCGCCGGGGCCTCGGGCTTGCGCGTATCGACGAGGCAGAACCCGCACGCCCGGGTGCACCGCTCCCCCAGCACCATGAACGTCGCCGTGCCGTCGGCCCAGCACTCCGACAGGTTCGGACAGCCGGCGTCCTCACAGACCGTGATGAGGTCGAGCGAGCGGATCGTGCGCTTGAGCTCGAGCACCTCGGCCGTGTGATGCACCTTCGGGCGGAGCCAGTCGGGCTTGCGTGTGCTGATGGCCAGGCCGCCCACCACGCCGGCCGCGTCGAGTCGCCGCCGCAGATGGACGGGCGTGGCATCCGGCCGCTGGGCGCCCGCGGGAGCGGTCGTCACGCTGCCGGCCGACGACGGAGCGGCCGGCACGATCGACCCGGGTCCGCTGCCGCGCGAGAACGGCGCCAGATCCTCGGGGCGGTGCCGCCATGCCACGTCCTGGCGATCCACCGGCGCGCCGTCGCCCCATCGCTGGGCAGCCAGACCGGCAAGGACACCGACGACCTCTTCCATCGAGGCGTCGACACCCTCCTCACGCAGGGACGTGACGGGGCGATCGGGAATGCCGCACGCGACGATGTGCTCGCGCAGGTACGTCATGTCGGTGCTGACGTTGAGCGCGAACCCGTGCATCGTTCGGCCGTTCTTCAGGCGCACCCCGATGGCGCAGATCTTGCGCGGGTTGGGGCCGTCGGCGTCCACCCACACACCGGGGTACTCGGTGAGCCGACCGGCGGACACCCCGAACGCCGCCAGGGTGTCGATCACCAGCTGCTCCATGTTGCGCACGTGCGCGCCGGCGCCGAGCTTGTTGGCCACCGTGAGGATCGGATAGCCGACGAGCTGGCCGGGACCGTGATAGGTGATGTCGCCGCCCCGGCTGACGGCGACGAAGTCGGCGCCGACCTGCTCGGGGATGCAGCGCAGATTCTTGTCGAGCTCGGCACGCGGACCATAGGTGAAGACGTGGGGATGCTCGAGGAGCAGCAGATGCTGCTCCTGGCCGTGCCGGAACAAGGCCTGCTGCACCGCCAGCGCTTCGCGGTACGGAACCGTGCCGAGCCAGCGGACCCGAAGCCCCTGCCCGCTCATCAGAGCTCCGTGGACCAGTCCTTCGTCTCGAGGATCTCTTTCACCCGGACGAGGAAGCCGGCGGCGTAGGCACCGTCGAACGCCCGGTGGTCCCACGCCATCGCCAGGTTGCCGACCGGGTGGACGACGATCGCCTCGGTGCCGTCGGGCAAGGCGGCGACGACCGGCTTGCGGACGATCGCGTCGGTGGAGAGGATCGCCACCTGCGGCTGGTTGATGATCGGGAAGGTCAGCACCGAGCCGGCCGAGCCGTTGTTGGTGATCGTGAACGTGCCGCCGCTGATCTCGTCGGGGCCCAGCTTCTTCGAGCGGGCCCGGCCGGCGAGGTCGTAGATCTCGCGGGCGATGGCGCCGAGTCGCTTGTCCTCGGCCGAACGGATCACGGGGACGATGAGGCCGTTGTAGTCGAGGTCGACGGCGATGCCGAGGTCGATGTAGTTGTGCACCACCAGTTCGTTGGCACCGACGCTGGCGTTGAGGTGCGGGAACTCTCCGAGGGCGTCCACGACGGCCCGGCTGATGAACGGCAGGTAGGTGAGGCTGAACCCCTCGTCGGCCTTCCACTGGCTCTTCACCTTGTTCCGGGTGACGTCGACGTTGTGATAGTCGACCTCGACCACGCTGAAGGCGTGCGGGCTGGTGGCCTTCGACGCGTTCATCGCGGTGCCGGTGAGGCGACGGATCTTCGACAGGGCGACGGCCTCGTCGCGCTCGCCGGCCGTGGCCGGCGGCGCGGCCGCCACGGGCGCCGGCGCCGGAGCAGCGGCAGGGGCCGGGGCAGCAGGCGCCGGAGCAGCGGCGGTTGCG
>NZ_QKYK01000057.1 GCF_003426815.1 Desertimonas flava | reverse complement strand
GTGGGCGCGGCCGCCGGCGCCGGTGGTGTGGTGGTCGGGGTGGCGTACGGCGGCGACGGCACCGCGGCGTCCGACGGTGCGGCGGCGCCGGCGGCCGCGGCGGTGAGGGGCATGGCGACGAGCGCCGCGAGCGCGGCGCCACCGAGGGCGAGGAGCCGGCGACCGGCCCGACGTGTGGTCATGGCCGGACGCTACGAACCCCCCGTCCGACGACCATCCGTCCACCTTCACCCACCAAGAGCACGATTCTCAGCCGTCTCCGGTTGCATTTCTGCAACCTCAGCAGCACAGGAATCCCTGCGCCGCCGGACCGGCCGGCTACGCCGTGGCCCACCCGGCGGGCACCGAGAGGTGGTCGCGCACCGTGCAGTCGGCCCCGAAGACCACGAAGCGGTCGAAGCCGCGCAGGAACCAGCGGTCGTGCGTCACGGCCACCACCGTGCCCGTGAACTCGGCGAGGCCGGCCTCGAGCGCTTCGGCCGACACGAGATCGAGGTTGTCGGTCGGCTCGTCGAGCAGCAGCATCGTCGCCCCGGTCGTCTCCAGGAGAAGGATCTGGAAGCGCGCCTGTTGGCCGCCCGACAGCGTCTCGAACGGCTGGTCGGCGCAGTGGTGGATCTCGTAGCGGCGCAACATCGACATCGCCGGGCCGAGCACCACGTCGTGGCGGTGGAGGATCTCCACGAGGGTGCGGCCGGTCCATTCGGGATGTTCGTGGGTCTGGTGGAACAGGCCGGGCACGACACCGGCGCCCAGGCGGAAGCGCCCGTGGTGCTCCACCGTGGCGTCGCCGCCGAGGAGCCGCAGGAAGTGGCTCTTGCCGGCGCCGTTACCGCCGAGCACGGCGACGCGGTCGCCGAAGTCGACCTCGAGATCGAACGGGTCGGTCAGGCCGTCGAGCTCGAGCTGCTCCACCACGAGCGCCCGCCGGCCCGTGCGGGCGCCGCCGAGGCGCATGCTGATGCGCTGCTCGCGGACCTCGACGGGTCGATCGTTCTTCTCGATGAACAAACGCAGGCGGCTCTCGGCGGCCTTCAGCTTGGGAGCGAAGACCTCGGAGATCTTGGCCCGGCGGCGCATCTCGGCGACCAGCTCCTCGAGCCGCTCCCGCTCGTTGTCGTAGAGCGAGCGGTCGTGGGCCAGCTTGTCGAGGTGGGCGCGGCGGGCCTCGGCGTACGTCGAGAAGCTGCCGCCGTGGGTCCAGGCGCCGTGGGCTTCGACGGTGACGATCTTGGTGGCCGTCGCCGCCAGCAGTTCGCGGTCGTGGCTGACGTAGAGCACGGTCTTGCGGGTCGCCACCAGCTCCTGCTCGAGCCAACGCTTGGCCTCGACGTCGAGGAAGTTGTCGGGCTCGTCGAGCAGCAGCACGTCGGCCTCGCCGCGCAGCAGCACCTCGAGGGCGAGGCGCTTCTGCTCGCCGCCGGAGAACGTGCCGAGGGGGCGATCGACGATGTCGGCGAGGGGCCGGCCGACGGCGCGGGTGCAGCATTCGTCCCAGTGCACCTCGGCGGTGAACCCGCCGGCGTCGCCCCAGTCGGCGATGGCGTGGGCGTAGCCCATCGGGTCGGAGTCGGCCGTGGCCTCGGCGGCGCGGAGACGTTCGGCGGCGCGCTGCAGCGGCGGCTCGGCGAGCGAGACCAGCAGGTCGCGCACGGTCCACGCGTCGCTCGTGTGGCGCTGGAAGGCGAGCTGCCGCATCACGGCGAGGCGGCCGTCGATGCTGATCGTGCCGCTCGTGGCGGTGAGGTCGCCGGCGATGAGGTTGAGCAGCGTGGTCTTGCCGACGCCGTTGGCGCCCACCAGGGCGGCGCGTTCACCCTCTCCGACGGTGAACGAGACGTCGTCGAGCAGCTCGATGCCGCTGGGCAGGCGCCAGGAGAGATGACTGATGCGGATCGCGCCCACCGCACGAGGTTAGGAACGCCCCTCCTCCCGCCCCACACGATTTTCCATCCGAGTACTGAACCGCGCCCGAGTGCCGGAGGACCCCCAGTGGGCCGTTCAACACTCGGGTGACGTTCAGTACTCCAATGGGTGAACGTCGGCGGCGACGCGTTCGCTGGCGGCGCGCTCGCTGGCGGCGCGCTCGGCGGCAGCGATGACGTCGCGGAGGGGGCGGCCGAGGGCGGCGGCAGCGGCCGCGGCGTCGTCGTGTTCCACCTTCACCCGTCCGGCGCCGACCTTCACCGAGATCGACTGGCCGTCCACCACGACCGTGGCGTGCTCACGCCGTTGCGGCCAGCGGGTCACCGTGGAGGCCCGCACGCCGAGGCTGCCCGTCTCGGCGAGGAGCACGGCGGCGATCGCCTCCACGCGCGCCGGGTCGCACAGCGCCGACACGGTGTGCGCCGGCCGGCCCTTCTTCATCACGATCGGCGTCGCCCAGGCGTCGAAGGCGCCGGCGTCGAGCAGGCGGGAGATGGTGTGGGCGAGCACCTCGCCAGTCACGTCGTCGACGTTCACCTCGACGAGGGCCGCCTGCTGGCCGGGAGCCGGTGTGAGCGACTGGCCGGCGGGGCGCCCGACCAGGACCTGGACGACGTTGGGCCGTCCCGGTGGATCGGCGGTACCGGCGCCGTAACCGACGCTGTCGACCGCCATCGCCGGCATCGCGCCGAACCCGTCGGCGAGGGCGGCGAGCACGGCGACGCCGGTGGGCGTGGCCAGCTCCATGTCGGTGTCGACGCCGAACGCCGGCATCTGCCGGCTGGCGAGCAGCCGGGCGACCGCGGGCGGGGGATTGGGGAGCGCGCCGTGGGCGGCCCGGATCGTGCCGCGGCCCGTGGCGACCGGTCCGGCGACGATGAGCTCGACGCCCAGCGAGTGCAGGGCGGCGGCGATGCCGACCACGTCGACGATGGCGTCGACGGCGCCGACCTCGTGGAACTCGACGTCGTCGGGGGCGATGCCGTGCACGGCGCCCTCGGCCTCGGCGAGCACGGCGAAGACGCGCCGGGCGGTGTCGCGCACCGGCCCCGGCAGATCGGAGGCCTCGAGCAGCTTGCGGATCGTCGACGCCGGCCGGTGGGGGTGGTCGCCGTGATCGTGATCGTGCGTGTGGTCGTGGCCGTGGTCCTGCGTGTCGTGGCGATGATCGTGACCGACGTGGTCGACGACCACGTTCGCCCACGTCGCCGCGACACCGCCGCGCTGGACGCGCTCGAACGTGACGGCGTAGCCGTCGACGTCGAGCCGGCCGAGCGTGTCCATGATCTCGATGCGGTCGGCCCCGGCGTCGACGAGCGCGCCGAGGAGCATGTCGCCGGCCACCCCGGCCGAGCACTGGACGTAGAGGACTCGACCGGTCATCGCAGGATCCGGGCCACGGCGCACGCCGCGCCGAAGCCGTTGTCGATGCCGACCACCGTCACGCCGCTGGCGCACGATGCCGTCATGGCGAGCAGCGCGGTCACACCGTCGAGGCCCGATCCGTATCCGACGCTGGTGGGCACGGCGACCACGGGGGCCGCGGCGAGACCACCGACCACGCTGGCGAGCGCCCCTTCCATCCCGGCCACGACCACCACGGCGTCGGCGGCCAGCACGTCGTCGACCCGATCGAGGAACCGGTGCAACCCGGCGACGCCGACGTCGGTGATCCGCACAGCGTCGAACCCGTACGCCCGCAGCGTGATCGCGCACTCGTCGGCGACCGGCAGGTCGGCCGTGCCCGCTGTCATCACGAGGACCCGTTCGGGGCGCACACGATCGGGAGCCCGGTAGAGGAGGCAGCCGGCCTCGTGGACACCCGGACCGACGAGGGCCTCGACGGCCTTCACCTGATCCGCCGACGCCCGGGTCATGAGCACCGGCCCGATCCCGTTGTCGAGCAGCTCGGCGACGATGCGCGCGCACTGCTCGGGCGACTTGCCCGGACCGAACACCGCTTCGGGTCGTCCCTGCCGCAGCGCCCGATGGTGGTCGACGAGCGCCCCGCCGACGTCGGCGAACGGCAGCGTCCGCAGGCGGGCGATCACCGTGTCGGCGTCGACCCGGCCGGCGGCGAGATCGTCGAGCAGCGCCCGCAGGGTCGGTTCGTCCACGGCCGACATGCTGCCAGAGATGCTGGCAGACCGGGCGCTCACCGCGGCATTGCCGCGCCGATACGCGCGCAGGAAATCCGCCGGCGAGCCCTTAGCGTCGCGAGGCATGGACACCGGAGAGACCGACCCCCGTTCGAGTGCGCACTCGATTCGGAGGGTGGGCTTCTTCGGGCCGTTCGGCACGTTCACCGAGCAGGCGGTCCGCACCCAGGCCGATCTCGCCGCGGCCGAACTCATCGACTACGCCACCGTCCCCGACGTGCTCGACGCCGTCGCCGCCGGTGACGTCGACTGCGGTGTCGTGCCGATCGAGAACTCGATCGAGGGCACGGTCAACTTCACCCAGGACGCCCTCGCGTTCGACTACGAGCTGCTGATCACCCGGGAGATCGTGCTCGACATCGAGCACTGCCTGGTCGGGGCCCGGGGCCTCACACTCGAAGGCATCAAGGCCGTGGTGTCGATCCCCGTGGCCACGGCGCAGTGCCACCGCTTCCTGCGTGAGCGGCTGCGGTCGGCCGAGGTGCGCGCCGCCTCGTCCACGGCCGGTGCCGCGCGCATCGTCGCCGAGGGCGAGCACGGTGCCGAGCCCGAAGCGGGCCTCGCCGCCATCGCCCCGCGTGTGGCGGCCGATCGGTACGGCCTCGACGTGATCGTCGACGACATCGCCGACCACGCCGGCAACCAGACCCGCTTCGTCGTCGTCGCCCGCGACCTCGTTCCCCGCCGGACCGGGCACGACCGCACGGCGATGGTCGTCTACCAGCGCGCCGACGCTCCCGGCAGCCTGCTGTCGGTCCTCCAAGAGTTCGCTGCCCGGCGCATCAACCTGTCGAACCTCATCAGCCGGCCCACCAAGGAGGGCGGCCTCGGCGACTACTGCTTCGTCATCTACGCCGACGCGCACATCACCGACGAGCTCCTCGCCGACGCCCTGCGCGCCCTGCACTCGAAGCAGGGCGGGGTGAAGTTCCTCGGGTCCTATCCCATCGCCGGCGCCGCTGAGCATCACGACGGTGAGCCCCACGACGCCCGCTGGCGGGCGGCCGACGACTGGGTGGCCTCGCTCCAGGCCCGAGCTTCGGCCGGGCGGTGACCGACACGTTCCGCACGACCGCCGGCCCGCCGATCGCCATCGCCAACGGCGCCAGTGGGAACGGCACCGACAGCGACCTCTCGGCGATCGACCACTGGTGCCGGCGACACGGCATCGAGCGACGCGACGGCGGCGACGACCTCGAGGCGGCCGTCCGCGGGGCGGCCGCCGGCCATCCCCCCTACGTCGCCGTGGTCGGCGGCGACGGGACGTTGCGCACCGCGGCGAGCGTGCTCGCCGACGGCGAGGTGCCGCTGCTGCCGGTCCCTTTCGGCACGTACAACCACTTCGCCCGGTCGCTGGCGATCGACGATCTCGACGCCGCATCGGCGGCCATCGAGTCGGGTCGGGTCCGCTCGGTTCCCGTCGCCCAGGTCGAAGCACTCGACGGCCCGGCGTCGAGCGAGGTGTTCCTCAACACCTGCGCGATCGGCTGGTATCCCGAGATGGTGCGCACCCGCGAGCGGCTCCGCGCCCGCCTGCCCCGCTCGCTGGCGGCGGTGGTCGCCTTCGCCTCGCACCTCCCGCGGCTGCAGCGGTTCTCGGTGGACGTCGACGGGGTCGAGCATCGGGCCTGGCTGCTCTGGGCCGGCAACGGGCGCTACGGCACGGGGGTCGAGGACGTCGCCGAGCGGGAGAGCCTCGATGCCGGCGTGCTCGACGTGCGCGTCGGGCTGGCCGACGCCCGCTTCGCCCGGGCTCGCGTGCTCGCCGACCTGCTGCGCGGGCGGCTCGACGACAGCGACCGCCTCGAGCGCACCGTCACGTCCCGCCCGGTCGTGGCGCGCCTCCGGCGCCGTCAGGTGACCGCCGCGCTCGATGCCGAGGTGGTCCAGCTCCGCTCACCGTTCCGATTCGTGCCGGCCGCTCGATGGCTTCCCGTGCTCGTCCCCCCGACCGGCCCCGGCAACATCGGCGACTGATCGCACGTCGATGGACCCGGCGGACGCGACCCTCGCCCGGGCGTTCGGATATCCGTACGACCGTCCGGCAGGCAGTTTCGTGTTCGACGGTCTGACGGGGGCGCTCGGGCCGTTGCCGCGACGGGATGTCGCCGCCGGCCGGATCCCGGTGCTGGCGATCGGCTCGAACGCCGCGCCGGAGCAGCTGGCGCGCAAGTTCGGCCCGGGCGACGATGCCGCCACGATCCCGGTGACGACCGCCCGCTTGCGCGACCACGACGTGGTGTTCGCCGCCCGGCTCACCGCCTACGGGGCGTGCCCGGCGACGTTCGTCCGCTGTGATGCGGTCGCCGCCCACGTCCACGTGACGTGGCTGACACCAGCGCAGTTGGAGCGGATGGATGCCAGCGAGGGCGTGCATGCCCCCGAGCCGGCGTACCGGCGCGTCGAGGTGGCGGCCTCCGCCGTCGAGCTCGGCCCGGTACCTGGGCTCGACGAACCGCCGGCTGCGGTCTGGGCCTACGAGTCGACCGCGGGCCCGCTCCGACTCGCGGCGACCCCGGTGGCCCTGGCCGCGATCCCGGCCGAGCGCCGCGTGTGGCCGGCCCGGAGCGTGCGGGCGGTGCTGGCCGAGCTCGCCGCGATCTGGGGAGCGCCCGACGCCGAGGCCGTGGCCCGGACCGCCGTCGGTGACTCGGTCACGCGTGACGAGTGGAATCGCCGCCTGGCGGGTGGCGTCTGACCCATCGGAGTGTTCAACGTCCCGACGGTGGGCGCCCGACACTCGGGTGGGTGGGGGTGAGGGCGGCGGCGAGGGTGCGGCCGAGGAGTCGGTCGAACTCCCGGTACGCCTGTCGTAGGTCGTCGATCGGCCATGCGTCCGGCGTGAGCGCCGGCGGGAGATAGGGCTCCTCACGCAGGTAGCGAACGCAGTCCGCGGCCACGAGCATCGCGGCCGGGATGCCGGGCGCTCCGGCCCGTTCGAGACGGCGGGAGGCCTCGCCGAGGCGGTCGGTGAGGTCGCTGCCGCGGCGAGCGATGGCGTCGAGATCCCAGAGTCTTGCCACGAGCGCTCCGCTGTCGCCTCCGCTGAGCGGCCCCCGGACGGCGACGGCGTCGGAGCCGGCCAGGTTGGGAGCGGCGGTGTTCGCCGGCCGCAGCCACGTGTCGGGCCGCAGCTCCCCCATGCGGGCGTTGGTCATGTGGCTGCGGAAGACACGTCGTTCGGCGAGGGCGCGGGCGGGTGCGGTGACCGCGACGATCCACCAGGCACCGTCCCACGCGCCCGGCGGCATCGTGCGCCCCAGGTCCTGGGCGGCCTTGCGCTCGGCGTGCCGCGGGGCGAGGCGGTACCCGCCGCCGAGGGCGACGAGATCGTCGCCGGTCACCATGCGTGACAGCGCCGTGCGCATGGTGCCGTCGGCGATGTCGAACAGGCCGGCGAGCCGCATCAGGGCGGGAGTGTCGAGTTCGGGCTCGGGCAGGCCGAGCAACACCGACAGGACCAGCGACCGGGCATTGAACGGCCGGACGTGCTGGTCGCCGACTTGCTGGTCGCCGACTTGCTGATCGGTGGCCGGTCCATCGCTCACCGCCTGGACGCTACCCGGGCCGTCTGTCACAAGAATTGATCGCCGTGATCGGACTCTGTACCATGAGGGTATGACGGTGGCCGACCGGGACACGACCGAGGCCGTGACGGCCCCTCGCCGGTCGATGGTGCCGGCGGACTCGGCCCTGCCCGACGTCTTGCCCACCGATCGGATCAACGCCAAGGGCGTCATGGCTCGGCCGTGGCGCGACGAGCTGCGACGGATCCCGACGGCTCGCAATGCCGTCACCGTCGTCGCCGCCGTGGCGCAGACCTACGGCGTGGTCGTCGCGGCCGCCGTCGTCAACACCTGGTGGGCGTGGCTCGCCGCCTTCGTGCTGATGGGGCGGGGCCACGCGCTGCTCAACATCCTCGGCCACGAGGCCGCCCACCGCCTGCTCTTCCCCAATCGCCGGGTGAACGACGTCGTCGGCCGCTGGGTGCTCGGCTTCGCCACGTTCCAGCCGTTCGGCACCTACCGCCGGTCGCACTTCGCCCACCATCGCGACGAGATGGGCCCAGACGAGCCCGACCTGTCGCTGTACAACGGCTACCCGATCTCCAAGGCGTCGTGGCACCGCAAGCTGCGCCGCGACGCCACCGGCCAGAGCGGCTACAAGAACATCCGTGCCCTCGTGTCGGCAGCCCGACGCAAGGCGCCGGAGGCGCTCCAGATCCTCGTCGTCCAGCTCGTCCTGCTCGGCGTGTCGATCGCAGTGCAGCGACCGCTGGCCTACGTCGTGTGGCTCGGCTCGTGGCTGACGCTGTGGAAGGTATCGAACCGCCTGCGGGCCATCGCCGAGCACGGGGGGATGGAGCGGTCTCCCGACCGCCGCCGCACCACCCACGTGATCCGCCAGAGCCGCCTCGCCCGCTTCTGCATGGTCCCGTACAACACCGGCTGGCACCTCGCCCACCACGCCGACATGGGCGTGCCGTGGCGCAACCTGCCCCGCTTCCACGACGAGCTCGTGGCCGCCGGCTGGGTGACGCCCGAGCTGGAGTATCCCTCCTACCGGGCGTTCTGGAAGGCGTGCAGCGCCGGTTGAGCACAGCGTGCAGCGCCGGTTGAGCACAGCGTGCAGCGCCGGTTGAGCACAGCGTGCAGCGCCGGTTGAGCACAGCGTGCAGCGCCGGTTGAGCACAGCGTGCAGCGCCGGTTGAGCACGGCCCGACAACTCTGTGACAGGCCATCACTACGGTGGTGGCTACCGACATCCTCCAGCACCAACCGGTCCGCTCACCGCCCGTCTCGGTGGCAGGCCCGTCCTGCGGAGGAACCATGCCCACGCCCAACCGAGCGGCGCCTCTCGACGCCGCCAACCTCGTCGTCCTCACCGGCGCCCTGTCGGCCGAGCCGCGCCGGCGGTCGTTGCCGTCGGGTGACCGACTCGTCGAGTTCGACGTCACCACCCGTGGCCCCACCGGAGTCTACAACGCCCCGGTCGCCTGGTTCGAGCCCACCGAGCTCGCCGAACGGCTCGAGGAGGCCAGCCCCGTCATCGTGATCGGCCTCGTTCGCCGTCGCTTCTTCCGGGTCGGCGGCGCCACGCAGTCGCGCACCGAGGTGCTCGCCCTGCGCGTCGCCGACGGGTCCAAGCCGTCGGCGATCCGCCGGTCGCTCAGCGAGGTCGCCAAGACCCTCGCGGCGTAGGCCGCTCCGCTCCACCACCGGGGCCGAGCCCCACGTTCGAAAGGAACACCGACATGTACGACAGCAGCAGCATCCTCACCGGCAACATCACACGTGATCCCGAGCACCGCTCCACCACCTCGGGGAAGGGCATCGCCAGCTTCGGTCTCGCCGTGAACCGTCGCTACCAGGTCAACGGCGACTGGCAGGAACAGACGAGCTTCTTCGACGTCGTCGCCTGGGGTGAGCTCGGCAAGCGGGCCGCCGAATCGCTCCACAAGGGCGACCGGGTCGTCGTCGTTGGCCGCATGGAGCAGCGCACATGGGAGGCCGACGACGGCACCAAGCGGACGAAGGTCGAGATGGTCGCCGCCGACATCGGCGCCTCGGTGCGCTTCGCCAACGTCACCATCGCCCGGGTCCCGCGCGCCGACCAGAGCTCGCCGCCCGACCACGCGCGTGCCGAGGATGGCGTCCCCGCTGTCCCCGTCGGGGTCGGCGCCGCATCTCCGGCCGGCGAAGAGCCGTTCTGACGGCCATGGCCGCCGAGGTCCGCCGAGCGGTCAGCGCACGTGGAAGCCGACGTACCGTGAGCCGGGCGCCGCCGGCCCGTCGCTCACCGGCCGGCGCTCCAGCTCGGTCACGTCGATCCCCGTCACGTCGGCCCGTGGCGGGCCTTGGCGGCACCAGGCCACCACGCGGGCCACGGCCGGCTCGGGCCCCTCGAGCTCGGCCTCCACCGTGCCGTCCGCCCGGTTGCGCACCGAACCGGCCACGCCGAGGTCGCTCGCCGTTCGGCGGCACGACTCGCGGAACCACACGCCCTGCACCAGCCCGTGCACCACCACGTGCACCCGGACGAGCTGTTCGCCGGCGGACCGGTCGCCGGTGCTCATGGTGGGGACCCGGGGCCACAGCCCGGTGCCGCGCCGGGTTGCACGGCGGCGGCCACGGCGGAGGCGACGGTCGAGGCCAGGTCGGGATGGAACACGCTCGGCACGATGTAGTTGGCGTTGCGCTCCTCGTTGGTCACCACGTCGGCCAACGCCGTCGCCGCTGCCAGCAGGGCGTGCCGCGGAACGCTGTGGCTCTGGGCGTCGAGGAGTCCACGGAACACACCCGGGAAGGCCAGGACGTTGTTGATCTGGTTCGGGAAGTCACTGCGGCCGGTGGCCACCACCGTGGCGTGGCGGCGGGCGATCATCGGATCGATCTCCGGCTCGGGGTTGGCCAGGGCGAAGACGATCGCGCCGGGGGCCATCGCCGCCACGTCCGCCTCCGTCAGGACGTCGGCGGCCGACACCCCGATGAACACGTCCGCGTCGACGAGCGCGGCGCCGAGCAGTCCGGAGATGCCGCGCCGATTGGTGCGGGCCGCGGTGCGCTGCAGCTGGGGGTCGAGGCCGGGACGGTCGACGTGCACGATGCCGTCGACATCGGCCACTACCACATCCTGAGCACCGGCCGCGAGCAGCAGGTCGAGGATCGCCGTGCCGGCAGCACCCGCACCGGACATGGCGATCCGAACCTCGGGGAGCTGTTTGCCGACGACTCGCAGAGCGTTCGTCAGGGCCGCCAGCACGACGATCGCCGTGCCGTGCTGGTCGTCGTGGAACACGGGGATGTCGAGGAGCTCCCGCAGGCGCGCCTCGATCTCGAAGCATTTCGGTGCGGCGATGTCCTCGAGGTTGATCCCGCCGAACACGGGGGCGATCACCTGCACCGAGCGGACGATCTCGTCGGGGTCCTGGGTGGCGAGGCAGATCGGCCAGGCGTCGATGCCGGCGAAGCGTTTGAACAGGGCGGCCTTGCCCTCCATCACCGGCAGCGCGGCCTCGGGCCCGAGGTTGCCCAGACCGAGCACGGCCGAGCCGTCGGTCACCACGGCGACGGTGTTGCGCTTGATCGTCAGCCGGCGGACGTCCTCGGGGCGCTCGACGATCGCCCGGCACACCCGGGCGACGCCAGGGGTGTAGGCCATCGACAGGTCGTCGCGCGTGCGCAGTGGCACCTTCGACTGCACCTCGATCTTGCCGCCGAGGTGGAGCAGGAACGTGCGGTCCGACACCTTGCGGACAGTGACGTCCTCGACCGCCGCGAGGGCGGCGGCGATGTCGTCGGCCCGATCGGCATCCGGGGCGGCGCACGTGAGGTCCACCTGGAGCCGGTCGCCGCGGGCGGCCGTGACGTCATAGGCCGTGACCATGCCGCCCACCGCCTCGACCGCCGATGCCAGCTGACTCGCCGGGAGCCCGTCGGCGGGCACCTCGAGCCGGACGGTGATCGAATACGACGCGCTCGGTACGACTGCCACGTCGCGGCAACCTAGTGGTCTGTCGACGGATTGGTAAGGGTGTCTCGCTTGCTGGATCTCGCTGCTGGCTGCGTTGCTCGTCCTCGAAAGACTGGGTGTATTCCTTCGTCCTCGCGCCTTGCCAGCTACGAGCCCAGGCCGCGATCCACCTCACCAACTCGACGACAGACCACCAGCGCCGCGCGAGTCCCTGGTCCCCGCCTCCCGGTTCGACCGACCGACCGCGTCAGCCCAGGTGATCGAAGGTGCTCGCTCGCCACGTGCGGATCTGGGTGAGCTGCTGTGCGTCCCGGTCCCCGGGACGATCCCGGAGACGTGGTCGGGGCCGTCCTCACAGTCAGCCGAGGTTGCGGAAGCCGCTCTGCGAGAAGTCGATCTCGCCGGGATCGATGTAGCCGTTGCCGTTGGCGTCCTCGCCGCCGGTCTCCGGAGCGAGCGCCGCCCAGGTGTCCTCGTCGACGATGCCGGTGATCTCGAGGTCGTTGTCGGCCTGGAACTGACGCACCGCGGCGTCGGTCTCGTCGCCGAACTTGCCGTCGATGGTGCTGACGGCGTACCCCTGCAGCTGCAGCGTCTGCTGCAGCAGCGCCACAGGGGGACCGGTGTCGCAGCGCACGATCGGGAACGGTCCGTCGTCGGCAGGCTCGGACGACTCGGCGTCGCTGCCCGCGGGCGCCGTCCCGTCCGGTTCGGTGGTCGTGGCCTCGGCCACCGAGCCGCCGGCTCCGGTGTCGGCGGGGAGCGAGAACGCACACGGCTCGGCCGGCACCACCGTGGTGCCGGCGGGGTCGGAACCGTCGGAGACGGCGGACTCGTCGGGCGCTGCCGAACCCTCCACCGCGGCGGTGTCGCCGACGGCGGTGTCGCCGACGGCGGTGTCGCCGACGGCGGTGTCGCCGACGGCGGTGTCGCCGCTGGGCGCTTCGGCTGCCGTGCCCTCGGCGGCCGCTCCCCCGGGGAGGGTGCCGTCAGCGGCGGCGTCCGTGCCCGCGGCGGCATCGGCGGCGGCCGTTGCCCCAGAATCGGCCGGGGCGGCCTCGGTGCCCGCAACGTCGGCCCCGGCCGGCGCGGTGGTCGCGGTGGTGGCG
>NZ_QKYK01000056.1 GCF_003426815.1 Desertimonas flava | reverse complement strand
CGGCGTGAGCGCCGGCCGTCCGAGCGAGCGCCAGCGAGCCGGGCGGCGATGGGGCGCGAGCGCAGCGAGCGGGGGCGCAGCCCCCGGGATTGACGGCGTGAGCGCCGGCCCTCCGAGCGAGCGCCAGCGAGCCGGGCGGCGATGGGGCGTGAGCGCAACGAGCGGGGGCCCCGGGGTTGACGGCGTGACCGCAGCTCGCGGCGCCGCCCCGGGCCTGGCGGCGTGACCGTGGCGCCGTTCGCCGTGGAGCGCTTCACCGGGACGCCCGGTGCCTTCCACGCCACTGAGCTCCTCGACGATCCGGTCGCTCGCGTCGTGGTCGCCGACGCCACGGCCGACGCCCTCGTGCTCGGCTCGAGCCAGCCGCTCGACGTCGCCGATGAGGCGGCGTGCGCGGTCGCCGGAGTCGAGCTGACGAAGCGACGCAGCGGCGGGGGAGCGGTGTTGGTGGAGGTCGGGGCGATGTGTTGGTTCGATGTCGTGGTGCCGGTCGACGACCCACGCTTCGCCGGCGTTGCCGGTGACGTCACGGGGTCGATGGTGTGGCTCGGCCGTCACATCGCCGCCGCCCTCGCCGACCTCGGCGTGGCGGGGGTCGCCGTGCACGACGAGGCGATGGTGTGCACGCCGTGGTCCCGGCTCGTGTGCTTCGCCGGGGTCGGGGGCGGTGAAGGGCTGGTCGACGGCGCCAAGCTCGTCGGCATCAGCCAGCGTCGCCGGCGCCAGGGCGCCCGCTTCCAGTGCATGGTGCACACGGCGTGGCACCCCGACCGGATGCTGGGGTTGCTCCGCCCGCCCAAGCCCGCGGCGACTGACTTGCCGGCCGTCGCCACCGTGCCGATCGACGTCGCCACGGCCTTGCCGGCCGCTGTCGCCGCGCGCCTGAGCGCCTAGCCCTCACCCGGGCGCCCCACTTCCCCCCACCGGGGCCCACGCGTGCCCCAAGTGCCGACCGGGAGCGTCGGCTCAAGCCCGCTCCCGCAGGCACATCCGCTCTGACCGCACGCGAACTCGCTGGTGACGGCCGTGGGTGCGAGGTGGGGGAGCAGGGGTGAAATGTGGCGCGAAGTGGGGGTGAATGGTTGACAGAGGGGGGAGTGGGGGGCAAAGTGGGGATCGGTGGAACCGGCCCCGAGGTTCCACGAAGGCAGCCGACGGGGCGAAAAGAGTGGAAAGGCCAGGTCGAGCGCGATGTTTTTCGGGCGTCACGAGCGTCAGCTCGACGACAAGGGCCGAGTCGCTCTCCCCGCCTCCTTCCGCGACGACCTCGGAGAGCGCTGCTACCTCTCCTTCGGCGAGAACGGCTGCATCGACGTCCTGGCTGCCGAGGACTTCGAGACCAACGCCATCGAGCTCCGCGAGCGGGTGAAGCGCGGCGAGGCGCCGATGTCCCGCCTGCGGGCGATGACCCACTCGGCCACGCCGGCGAGCGTCGATCGTCAGGGCCGCATCAAGGTCGACGAGCGACTGCGCGAGTTCGCCCAGATGTCCCTGTCGTCCAAGATCGTCGTCACCGGCAACCTCGACCGCATCGAGCTGTGGAGCGAGTCGGTGTACGCCGGCGTCGAGGCCCGCGCTTCGAGCGACCTCGCCCGGGGCGACTCGTGAGTCGTTCTGCTGCGTTCCGTACCGGCGAGTCGCCGAGGCTCAGTGGCCACGCAGGCCGCGTGATGGCGGGTGTCTTGTGAGTGCGGCCCCGTTCGAACACGAGTCGGTGATGCTCGACGAGATCGTCGACGTGTTCGCCACGGTGCCGCCGGGAACGATCGTCGACGCCACGCTCGGCGGTGGCGGCCACAGCGCGGCCATCCTCGAGCGCTACCCGGCGATCTCCATCCTCGGCATCGACCGCGACGAGCATGCGCTCGCCGCGGCCCGAGCGCGACTGGCGCCGTTCGGCGAGCGTGCCGCCACCGCCCATGCCCGGTTCGACGCGATCGACGAGATCCTCGCCGATCGCGGCCTGACGGAGATCTCCGGCGCGCTGTTCGATCTCGGCGTCTCCTCGCCGCAGCTCGACCACCCCGATCGCGGGTTCAGCTACCGCAACGACGGCCCCCTCGACATGCGGATGGACCGCACGCAGGACCTGACGGCGGCCGACGTCGTGAACACCTACGAGCGCGACGACCTCGCCCGGGTGATCCGCCGCTACAGCGACGAGCGCTTCGCCGGCCGCATCGCCGCGGCGATCGTGGCCGCCCGACCGATCACCACCACCACGCAACTCGCCGACGTCGTGACGTCGGCCATCCCGGCGCCGGCCCGGCGCAAGGGCGGCCATCCCGCCAAGCGCACGTTCCAGGCGATCCGCATCGAGGTGAACGGCGAGCTGAGCGCCCTGCCGGACGCGATCGACAAGGCGATCGACGCCACGGCGCCGGCCGGACGCATCGCCGTGCTCACCTACCACTCCGGCGAGGACCGCATCGTCAAGGAACGCTTCCGCGCCGCCGAGGGATCGTGCGACTGCCCGCCCGGGCTGCCGTGCGTGTGCGGCGCCGCCAGCGGACGGCTCGTGAAGCGAGTCCGCACCACCCGTACCCCGTCGGCCGCCCAGGCCGAAGCCAACCGCCGGGCCCGCTCGGCCCGTCTTCGCGTCGTCGAACGCATCGTCCAGGAGCAGAACCCGTGATCAGCGCCCCGATCAGGACCTTTCGTCCGCCTCCGTTCGCTCGTTCCTCGCTCACTGCGCCGGACGAGTTGATGCGGAGCGGCTTCGCCGCACCCAACCGCAGGCGGCGGCGAGCAAGCTCGCCCGATGCCGCCGACACGGGGGCGACTGCCCCCGAACCCCCGACGGCGACGTCGCGTGGCACGGACGGCGACCGGTCTCCATTCGGCGCGGTCGACTCGGACCCTTCGGAGTTTCGGTCGTGAACGCTGTGCCGATGAAGCGGATCGACGCGCCGCGGCGTCGACCCGGACATCGTTCCGGTCGCACCGTGCGCATGCCGATGCAGCGCCGCGACGGCTACTCGGGGGTTGCCGAGGCCGCCGCAGTCATCGAGCAGCGTCCGCAGCTGCGCGTCGTGCCGAAGCGGCGCCTCGCCGCCAACGCCGCGGCGATCGCCGTGGTGGTGATCGGTGTGCTGATGCTGTCGGCGGTGGTGCTGCACACGAGGCTCGCCGAACGCCAACTCGAGATCGACCGGCTGGAACGGCAGGTGGAGAACGAGCACGCCCGGTTCGACGTGCTGCGCAACCACCGTGCCGAGTTGCGGGCACCGACGCGGTTGTCGGGCGCGGCCGCCAACCTCGGCATGATGCCGGCCATCGACACCCGGTTCGCCGATGTCGACCCCTACTTGTACGCCTACGTGCTGGCGATCACCGGGGGCATCGGCGACGAGGACGGGGCGCTCGTCGCCTACGACGCCCTCGACCAGGTGCGTCGCGTCCGTGCCGCCGAGGCGGGCATCGATTCCGACGCGGCCGACAACCCGGCCGACGACCCGTTCGACGCCGCGGACGTCGCCAACGACGTCGGCGTCACCGAACCGGCGGTCGCCGGCGAGGGGAGTACGCCGTGAGCCGCGACGACGACCGGTTCCGCCGCACCCGGACGCACGGTCTCGTGAAGCGCGACGTCCGGTCGCGCAGCGAGCGCTCGTCCCGGCGAGCGGTCAGCGGATCGGCGACCGGTGCGATCGCCCGGCCCGAGGTACGCCCAGACCGCCGTCAGCCGGCGTCGACGTCTCGCTCGCAACGGGGTCGGGCGCGCGCCGCCTCCACGGACACGTCCCGGTCCGGCCGCGGTCGCAACGCCGAGGGCCGGCGGACCAGCCGCTACGGCGACGGACCGGTCGCCAGCCTCGGCGAGGCGCGGGCGCATCGCCGCCTGCGCTCCGACGCCGACCGCCAGCACCTGTCGTCCCGCCACGGCACGCGGCCCGATCCCCGGCAGCGCGCCCGTCGCACGGTCAAGACGACCAAGCCGTTGCTGGCGAACCGGTTCGGTGCCGGTCGCCCCCGTTTCCGCCTGATCGCCACGCTCGTCACGCTGCTCGTCATCCTCACCGCCGTGCTCGCCAAGGTCGGTCTGATGCAGGGCGGCGGGCAGGCCGAGGCATTGCGCAACGAAGGGGCCCAGCAGTGGACCCGCACCCGTGAGTTGCCGGCGCGTCGCGGCAGCATCTTCGACCGGAACGGCGATGAGCTCGCCCTGTCGGTCCCGGCGTCGACCGTGTACGTCAACCCGCTGCAGATCGAGGACCCCGAGGGGACCGTCCGCATCCTCACCCAGCTCGTCGGGCTCGACGAGACGCGGTCGAGCCAGCTGCTGCAGAAGATCATCGACGGCTCCCAGAACGGGGTCGGCTTCCTGTACGTGGCCCGGCAGATCGAACCGTCGATCGCCGAGCAGATCTCGTCGCTCGAGATGCTCGGCGTCGGGACGTACTCCGAGGACCGGCGCGTGATGCCCGGCGGGGCCACCGGTCTGAGCGTGATCGGGCGGACCGACATCGACGGCTTCGGTATCGCCGGCTTGGAGGCGATGTTCGGCTGCAACCCCGACGCCAAGCCGATGGCCGACGGCACCCCGCCGCTGCAGTGCGACAGCCACATCCTGATCGGCGACGACGGAGCGATGACGCTCGAGGTGGCGCCGGGCGGACGGTCGATCGCCGGGTCCGAGCGCATCATCGACCAGCCGGTCCCCGGTGTCGACCTGATCACCACGATCGACCGGTCGGTGCAGTACGCCGTGGAGCAGTCGCTGCTCGCCCACGTCAACGCCACCCGGTCACAGGGTGGCCAGGTGGTGGTACAGGCCGTCAACGGCGACATCATCGCGATGGCCGCCGTCGAGCGGGACAGCCGCGGGCGGGCGATCGTGAGCACCGCCAACTGGACGGCCGTCGGCGCCTACGAGCCGGGGTCGGTCGGCAAGGTCATCACCGTCGCCGCCGCACTGAACGAAGGGGTGGTCACGCCCGAGACGATGCAGTACGTCCCCGACACGTTCGACTGCACCCGCGACCCGACCGATCAGCCGCTGTCGGATTCGCACCCCCACGAGGACTGGTCGCTGTCGACCCGCGACATCCTCGTGCGCTCGTCGAACGTCGGCACGATCAGGATCGGTATGGCTCTCGGCGACGGATCGTCGCTGCCCGGTTCCGCAGCGCTCGCACCACTGCACGACTACATGCTGGCCTTCGGGCTCGGCGAGGTGTCGTCGCTCGGCTTCCCCGGCGAGACGGCGGGCCTGCTCAAGCCGTGGCAGGAGTGGGAGGGCACCGAGCGTTGCACCGTCATGTACGGCAACGGCCTCGCCGCCTCACCGATCCAGCTCGTCAGCGCGGTCAACACCATCGCCAACGACGGCGTGTACGCCGGGCCCCGCATCGTCTCGGCCACAGTGGGCGCCGACGGGACGATCACGCCCGCCGACCCGACCCCGACGCGCCAGGTCGTGTCGCAAGAGGTGGCCGAGCAGGTGCAGCAGATGATGAAGGCCGTCGTGTGCGACGACAACGGCACGGCGAACCAGGCTCAGGTCGACGGTCTCTCGGTCGCCGGCAAGACGGGCACGTCGTACAAGGTGCAGGCGGACGGCACGTACTTCAACGAGGAAGGAACCCGCAACTACTACACGTCGTTCGTCGGCTTCTTCCCCGCCGAGGACCCGCAGGTGACGATCCTCATCGGCATCGACGACCCCGCCCGCGGCACCTCTGGTGGCCAGTCGGCGGCGCCGCTGTTCCGCCAGCTGGTCCCCACGATCCGCCACGAGATGGGCATCATCCCGCCGCCCGGATCGACCGACTGCGACGGAGAATGACCGGAGCGTGATCACGTTGGACGATCTCCGGACCGCGCTGCCCAAGGCTGCGCAGGCGAGAGTGGTGGGCGATGCCACGCGCCCGGTCGCGGCGATCACCCACGATTCCCGGGCCGTCACCCCGGGTGGGATGTTCGCCTGCCTGCGCGGCGAGCACTTCGACGGTCACGACTTCGCCGCCGCCGCCGTCGACGCCGGCGCCACGTCGCTGCTCGTGGACCATCCGTTGTCACTCGACGAGTCGGCGGTGTCCCAGCTCGTGGTCGCCGACACCAGGCGTGCCCTCGGCACGGTGGCGTCGGCGGTGTTCGGCAACCCGTCCACCAGCCTGCGCGTGATCGGCATCACCGGCACCAACGGCAAGACCACCACGTCCGCCCTGTTGGCGTCGATCCTGCGGGCCGCCGGTGACCCGACCGGCGTCATCGGCACGCTGTCCGGCGCCCACACCACCCCCGAGGCGCCCGAGCTCCAGGCCCGCCTGGCGTCGATGCACGCCGAGGGGGACCTGTCGGTGGTGATGGAGGTGTCGTCCCACGCCCTCGCGCTCCACCGCGCCGACGGCATCCGCTTCGACGCTGCCGTGTTCACCAACCTCGGCCGCGACCACCTCGACCTGCACGGCACCCAGGAGGAATACTTCCGGGCCAAGGCGTCGCTCTTCGAGCCGGGCCGGGCGGTGGTCGGCGTGGTCAACGTCGACGACGTGCACGGCCGCCTGCTGTTCGACGCGGCACCCATCGAGATGGTGCCGTTCTCCCGTGAAGATGCCGGCGCCGACGTCACCGTCACGGCCAGTTCGTTGCGGTTCACGTGGCGCGGTGTGCGCCTCGACGTGCCCATCGGCGGCACGTTCAACCTGATGAACGCCATCGCCGCGGCCACGACAGCAGCGGCCGTGGGGATCGGCATAGACGCCATCGTCACCGGCCTGGCGACCGCACCAGCCGTGCCCGGCCGGTTCGAGCGGGTGCTCACCAGCGACGGCACGGCGACGGCGATCGACGTCGTCGTCGACTACGCCCACACCCCCGACGGTCTCGAGGAGGTCATCGCGGCCGGGGGAGCGGTGGTGGGCGAGCGCGGTCGGGTGATCGTGGTGTTCGGCGCAGGGGGAGACCGGGATCGCGACAAGCGCCCGGCGATGGGTGCGGTGGCGGCGCGACTGGCCGACATCGCCGTCGTGACATCGGACAACCCGCGATCGGAGGATCCGCGCGCCATCATCGATGCCGTCGTCGCCGGAATCGGCGCCGATGATCGCGGCCGCGTCGAGGTCGTGGTCGACCGCGCAGACGCAATCAAGACGGCGATCACGCTCGCCGAACCAGGAGACATGGTGATCATCGCCGGCAAGGGTCACGAGACGACCCAGACCATCGGGTCGGAGGTTCTCCCCTTCGACGACCGGGAAGTGGCCCGCAAGGTGCTCGAGGGCCGGGCATGAGGTCCGGACCTCGGCGAGCGTTACGATTGGTGCCTGGCACCAACCGTAACGCCGGCCACCAGAAGGCGGCGACGGCGTGATCGCCGTCATGATCGCCGGCGTCGTGGCCGGGCTGGTGTCCCTGTTCGTGACGCGGTTCTTGATCACGGCGTTCCGGACCCGTGGCCTCGGTCAGCCGATCCTGGGCAAGGAGGACCGCGGGCCCGAGCATCACATGGCCAAGCAGGGCACGCCGACGATGGGCGGCATCGCCATCATCGTCGCCGCTCTCGTCGGGTGGCTGGCGGCCCACGTCCGTGACGGGCTGCCGTTCAGCACGCAGGGCCTCATCATCTGGGTCGGCGTCCTGGCGATGGCGACGATGGGCTTCCTCGACGACTTCATCAAGGTGCGCAAGCGGCACAACCGCGGGATCTTCTGGAAGCAGAAGAACTACATCACGATGGCGATGAGCTTCGGCATCGCCTGGTGGCTGGTGGCCCAGACCGGCATCTCCGAGACGATCTCGCTCACCCGCGCCGACTATCCGGGCTGGGACGTGCCGACGTGGCTCTACATCATCGTCGCCGGGCTGGTCATCTGGTCGACGACGAACGCCGTGAACGTGACCGACGGGCTCGACGGCCTCGCCGGCGGCTCGGCGCTGATGGCGTACGGCGGCTTCATGATCATCGGCTACACCGCGCTGCGCTTCCCCGACATCTATGGCGCCGTGGTCAACCCGCTCGACCTCACCGTGCTCGCCGCCGCCTTCGCCGGTGCGTGCATGGGCTTCTTGTGGTTCAACGCCGCGCCCGCCCGCATCATCATGGGCGACGTCGGCGCCCTGGCCATCGGCTCGTCGCTGGCCCTGCTCGCCCTCACGACCAACACGCTGCTGCTCCTGGTGTTCCTGTGCGGCATCAACGTGATGGAGGCCGGCTCGGTGGCCGTCCAGATGTCGGTCTTCAAGGCGAGCGGCCGCAAGAAGCGGCTGTTCCGCATGACCCCGATCCACCACCACTTCGAGCTGCTCGGCTGGCCGGAGACGACCGTGATCATCCGCTTCTGGCTGATCGCCGCGATCTGCGTCGGCGCCGCTCTCGGCGTCTTCATCGGCGACTTCACCCGCGTCTCCAATATCGGAGTCCCGTGAAGGCGCTGGTCTACGGGTTGGCGGTTGCCGGGGAGGCCACCGTTCGGGCGATGCAGTCCCGGGGCATCGACGTCCTCGCCGCCGACGACACGTCCACGCCGGAGCGTCTCGCCCTGGCCGGCGACCTCGGGGTCGACCTGGAGGTCGCCCCTGACGACACCGCGCTCGAGCGTCTGCTCGGCGCGGTCGACCTCGTCGTCCCCGCGCCCGGCGTGCCCGAAGGGCATCGCCTGTTCGCCGCGGCGACGGCCCGCGAGGTCGACGTGGTCAGCGAGATCGAGCTCGCCTACCGCTGGGAGCAGGAGCGGCCCGGTGGCCCCCGGCCGATGCTCGCCGTCACCGGCACCGACGGCAAGACCACCACCACGCTGCTCGCCGTCGAGATGCTCGCCGCCGCCGGTGTCCGCTCGGTCGCCGCCGGCAACACCGAGGTGCCCCTCGTCACCGCCCTCGACCTCGACCTCGACGCCTTCGTCGTCGAGTGCACCAGCTTCCGCCTCGCCTGGACCGAGCAGTTCCGCGGCGAGTCGGCGGCGTGGCTCAACCTCGCGCCCGACCACCTCAACTGGCACCGGTCGTACGCGACGTACGGCGACGCCAAGAACCGCATCTTTGCCAACCAGCGGCCCAGCGACGCCGCCATCGGGTTCGCCGACGACGCCGACGTGATGCGCTACCTCGCTGCCGCCCCGGCTCGGCACGTCACGTTCGCCGCCGATGGCGCCGACTACCGGGTCGTCGACGGCGTCCTCACCGGACCCACGGGTCAGCTCGCCCCGGTCTCCGCCCTGTCGCGCCGCCTGCCCCACGACATCACCAACGGGCTCGCCGCGTCGGCGCTCGTCCTCGAGGCCGGTCTGGCCTCCACCGACGCCGTCGCCGCCGCGCTCGGCACGTTCACCGGCCCGCCCCATCGCATCGAGCTCGTCGGGGAGATCGACGGCGTCGAGTACTACAACGACTCCAAGGCCACCACGCCCCACGCCGCGGCCACGGCCATCGCCGCGTTCGACCACGTCGTGCTCATCGCCGGCGGGCGCAACAAGGACCTCGACCTGTCGCCGATGGTCGCCCAGCCGCACCGCATCCGCGCCGTCGTCGCCATCGGCGACGCCGCCGACCTCATCGCCGACCTCTTCGCCGGGGTCGCTCCCATCCACCGGGCATCGACGATGCCCGACGCAGTCGACGTCGCCGGAGCAGCTGCACGCTCCGGCGACGTCGTCCTTCTGTCGCCGGGGTGCGCCAGCTACGACTGGTACTCCGGCTACGAAGCCCGCGGCGATGACTTCCGCCGCATCGTTCAGGCGCTCGCCGCCGGCATCCCTCCCGCGCCCCACGAGGAGACAGCAACACCGTGACCGCGACGCAACAACCACGCGCCGGCCGAGCCGGACTCGACGACGGGGCCTACCCCGTTCGTTCGCGACGACCGCACCGGCCGTCGCCCGGCCGCTCTCGTCGCCAGGCAGATCGCCCGGCGACGAGCTTCCGCGAGGTCGTCGAGCAGGCGACCGCCCTGCCCGAGCACCCCGCCGACGATCTTCGCCCGGCGATCGACCGGGCGATCCCGATGACCGAGCGCCGTCGCCTCGCCCTCGAACGGCTCAACGTCGCGGCGAAGCCGAAGGCCAAGCACCGAGTGAGCCAGCGCGGTGCCGCCGTCGCCGAGAAGCCGCGCTTCTGGGACGTCCAGCACGGCCCGGCACCCATCGGCTACTACGTCCTCGTCGTCGTCGTCACCGTGTTCGTCATGCTCGGCCTGGTGATGGTGTTGTCGGCGTCGGCCCAGACCGAGGTGCAGAAGGGGAACAGCCCGTACGCGATCTTCAACCGTCAGCTGCTGTGGGCGGGCCTGGGCACGATCGGGTTGTTCGTCACGATGCGCGTGAGCCTCCCGTGGGTGCGGCGCCTGGCGACGATCGGGCTCGTGCTGGCCGGTGGCGGGATGCTGCTGCCGTTCGTTCCCGGCGTCGGCATCACGATCAACGACGCCCGGGCGTGGATCGACCTCGGGTCGTTCACGATGCAGCCGTCGGAGTTCCTCAAGCTCGCCGTCGTGATCTACGCCGCCGATCTGCTGGTGCGGAGGCAGAACGACCTCGCCGACGTGCGGCGCAGCCTGCGCCCCCTCCTCCTCCTCGCCGGGTTCGCGGCCGGCGCCTGCTTGATGCAGAGCGACCTCGGCTCGGCGATCGTGATGACCTCGATCGTGCTCGCCGTGGCGTTCATCGGTGGCGTGCCGCTGGTGCCGATGATCGCGTCGGGCGTGATGGCCGCGGGTGGGGCGATCGTGTTCGTGGTCTCCAGCCCCCGCCGCCTCGACCGCTTCACGGCCTTCCTCGACATCGCCGGCAACCGCGACGAGCTCTCGTACCAGGTCAACCAGGGCATGCTCGCCATCGCCAACGGCGGCCTGTCGGGCTCGGGCGTCGGCGGCGGCAACGGCAAGCTCGGCTACCTGCCGCTCGCCCACAGCGACTTCATCTTCGCCGTCATCGCCGACGAGCTCGGGTTCGTCGGGTCGGTCGCCGTCGTCGGAGGCTTCGGGGTCCTCGTCTGGTTCGGCATCAAGGCGGCCCTGTCGTCGCCCGACCGGTTCGGCATGCTGGTCGCCGGCGGCATCTCGGCCTGGTTCGGCGTGCAGGCGATCGTCAACATGGGCGGCGTCGTCGGTCTGATGCCGGTGACCGGCCTCACGCTGCCGTTCTTCTCCGCCGGTGGCTCGTCGCTGTTCATCTCGATGACGGCGGCCGGCCTGCTGCTCAACGTCGCTCGCCGCGGACACGTGCCGGCGTCCGAGGAGCGCCGCAGCATCGCCCCGGCCGGCACGCGCACGGTTCGCCGGGCGCGGCTCGCCACGCCGCGCTCATGAGCTTCGCCGTCATCACGGGCGGGGGGAGTGCCGGTCACGTGCTGCCCGCCCTCGCCGTGGCCGAGGCGCTCGAGGACGCTGGGCACGAGGCAGGCGACATCCACTACGTCGGCGCCCGCCGCGGCATCGAGTCGCGGTTGCTGCCGGAGACGCCGTACGGGCACACGCTGCTCGACGTCGACGGACTCCAGCGCGGGATCAGCGCGAGCGACCTGCGCCGAAACGCAGCGTTCCTGCCCAAGCTGGCGTCGGCGGTCCGTCAGGCCCGGCGCCTGCTCCGGGAGCTGCAGCCGAAGGTCGTCATCTCGGTCGGGGGCTACGCCAGCCTGCCGGCCGTGCTCGCCGCCCGCCGCCAGCGCATCCCCGTCGTCGTGGTCACCTACGACCGCCAGCCCGGCCAGTCGAGTGCCATCACGGCGCGCTTCGCTGCGGCCGTCGCCGCCGCCTACGAGGGGTCGCCGCTTCCCAGGGCGACGGTGACCGGCGCACCGGTCCGCCGGGTCATCCGCCAGGTCGATCGCGTCGGGGGCCGCGCCGCCGCTCGCGAGGAACTGGGGCTGCCCGCCGATCGGTTCGTCGTGGCCGTGATCGGCGGCTCGCTCGGCTCGGGGATCCTCAACGAGGCGGTGACGGCGTACGTGGACGGCCACGGCGACGATCGTTCGCTGGCCGTGCGCCACGTGGTGGGCGAGCGCTTCGCCGCCTCGGCGGCGGCTCCCCGCGACGGAACCGACGGTGTGCTCTACCAGGTGGTCGGCTACGAGCCCCGCATGGACCTGGTGTACGCCGCCGCCGACCTGCTCATCGGGCGCGGCGGTGCGACCACGGTGGCCGAGGTGTCGGTGACCGGCATCCCGGCGATCCTCGTGCCCTGGGCCGGCGCCGCCGAGGATCACCAGACCGGCAACGTCCGCTGGCTCTCCGACGCCGATGCCGCCGTCCTGCTCGCCGAGCCCGATGTGGCGCGGCTGGGTGAGGAGATCGAGGCGCTGCGGCACGACGACGAGCGCCGCCACTCCCTCGGAACGGCGGCCGCGGCGATGGGTGCCCAGCATCGCGGCGGCGGGCTGGCCGAGCTGATCGAGCGCGTGGCGAGTGCATGATGCCGATGTTCTGGCGGCGCGAAAAGGCCCTGGGAAGGCGTTCTGGCGCCAGCAGAGATCCGGGTCTCGTTCTGGTGGCGCGAAAAGGCCGTGGGGTGGCGTTGTCGCGCCAGCAGACGCACCGCAGGGGTTCGGGCGCTCGGCGTGGATGCCTCGGCTCAGGGCCCCGGGCGCTCTAGCCTCGTAGCTGCCGTGAGCACCTCACCCCTCTCCCCGCCGCCCGATCCGGTGGCCGTTCCGGTCGCGCCGCTCGACCTGTCCACGCCGCAGCGCCTGCACATCGTCGGGGTCGGTGGGCCGGGGATGTCGGCCATCGCCATCGCCCTCGCCGAGATGGGCCACCGCGTGTCGGGGAGCGACATCCGCGAGCAGCCGGTGCTCGACCGGGTGCGGGCCGCCGGGGTCGACGTGCACGTCGGCCACGACCGGGCCCACGTCGAGGGGTGTGACGCCGTCACGTCCTCCACGGCGGTCCCGGCCACCAACGTCGAGCTGCGCCACGCCGTCGACCTGGGCATCCCCACACTGCGCCGGGCGGGGATGCTGGCGTCGATCTGTGCCATGGCCCGCACCGTCGCCGTCGCCGGCACGCACGGCAAGACCACCACGACGTCGATGCTCATGCTCTCCCTTGCCGAGGGCGGCATGCGGCCGGGATTCGTGGTCGGCGGCGACGTCACCGACGCCGGGACCGGTGCCCAGTGGACCGGCAGCGAGTGGTTCGTGGTCGAGGCCGACGAGAGCGACGGCACCCATGTCGAGCTGCCCCTCTTCGGCACGATCGTCACCAACCTCGAGGTCGACCATCTCGACCACTACGGCACGTTCGAGCGCTACCTCGAGAGCTTCGAGCGCTACCTGGCGACGATTCCCGGCCCGAAGGTGCTGTGCGCCGACGACGAGCGCTGCGCCGCCCTGGCGGCCCGCTTCGGCGGCATCACCTACGGGCTCGCCGAGTCGGCCGAGTTCCGGGCCGTCGACGTGGTCGCTGCGTCGGGCGCGTTCACGTTCACGGTCGAGCACCGCGGGACGTCGCTCGGCACCGTGCACCTGCCGATGCGCGGCGTGCACAACGTGATCAACGCCACCGGCGTCATCGCCATGGCCTCCGAGCTCGGCGTGCCGTTCGTTGCCGTGGCCGCGGCGCTGGCCCGCTTCGGCGGCGTCGCCCGGCGCTTCGACGTCCGTGGCGTCGACGGCGGGGCGACGTTCGTCGATGACTACGCCCACCTGCCGACCGAGATCAGGGCGGTGCTGGCCGGCGCCCGCGGCAGTGGCGACGGCTGGAAGCGGGTGATCGCGGTGTTCCAACCGAACCGCTTCAACCGGATGTCGCGCATCTCTCGCGAGTACGCCGACGCGTTCGTCGACGCCGACGTGGTGGTGCTCACCGAGATCTACGCGTCGGGCACGACACCGATCCCCGGCGTCACCGGTCAGCTGGTCGTCGACGCCGTCCTGGAACGGCATCCCGAGACGCGGCTCGTGTGGCTGCCCCGGCGGGAGGACATGATCTCCTTCCTCGCCGGCGAGGTGGGCGAGGGCGACGTGTGCATCTCGATGGGCTGCGGCGACATCGCCACACTGCCCGACGAGGTGCTCGACCGGCGCCAGGTGCTGCGCATCCAGGCCGTCGGCGACACCTTCCCTGGACCGTCCGGCACCGGCACCGCGCGGGGCGTGACCGCGACGTGACGGCGCGCCCGACGTCCGTGGCGGCCGCCGCGGCCGTCCTCGGAGACCTCGCCGAGCGCGACGTGCCGCTCGCCCCGTTCACCACCTACCGGTTGGGCGGTCCGGCGGCGGTGTTCGTTCGCGCGTCGTCGGCCGCCGACCTCGAGGCCGTGGCCGCCGCCCGGCGTGAGTCGGGCCTGCCGGTGCTCGTGGTGGGTCGCGGGTCCAACCTGCTGGTCGCCGACGCCGGGTTCTGCGGCATCGCCGTCCTCGTCACCGGCCTGCAACGCGCCGACGGGGGAGCGGAGGGGCCCGACATCGTGCTCGACGACGAGGCGGGCACGTTCGCGTCGGGGGCCGGGATGGCGCTGCCCGTCGTGGCCCGCCGCCTGTCTGCGGCAGGACGCCGCGGCTTCGAGTGGGCCGTCGGGGTGCCGGGCTCCATCGGGGGAGCGGTCCGCATGAACGCCGGCGGGCATGGCTCGGACATCGCCTCGTGCCTCGTCGACGCCGACATCGTCGACCTCTCCTCGGGGGAACGCGCCACGTGGCCGGCAGCGGACATCGGGCTCCGATTCCGGTCGTCGGCACTCACCGACGACCACGTGGTGGTCTCGGCCCGTCTCCGCGTCCACCCGGGCGACCGTGCCGAGTCCGAGGCCGAGCTCGCCGAGATCGTCCGGTGGCGGCGCGAGAACCAGCCGGGCGGCCAGAACGCCGGATCCGTGTTCGTCAACCCGGTCCCCGGCGAGGTGAGCGCGGGCAGCCTGATCGACGGGCTCGGCCTGCGCGGCCTGCGCCACGGTTCGGCCAGCGTGTCGGACAAGCACGCCAACTTCATCCAGGGTTCCGACGGCGGATCCGCCGACGACGTGCGCCAACTCATCGAGTTCGTCCGGGCCAAGGTGGCCGCCGAGACCGGGTTCCTGCTGCGGAGCGAGGTCCGTCTCGTCGGCTTCGACGCCGAGACTGCGGCCGGGGCCCCACCGGGGGTGCCGGCATGATGCGCCGCGGCAAGCGCGACAAGCAGCGTCCCGAGCCGTCGGCTCCGCAGCCTCCCGCCCGGCCGCCAACCGTCGACGAGGCGGCGCGCACGGTCGAGCAGCCCGTCGTGCCGGGCTCGGGAGAGCCTGAACCGTCCGAGCAGGTGCTCGACGAGCTGCTGTCGTTCTTTGGCGTCCGCCATCACCATCACCACCCCCACCACCAGGACGAGTCGCGGCGGGCGGCGTCGGCGCCTTCGCGACCCACGTCGACCGAACCGCCTTCGGCCCCGGTCCTGGCCGCCGCCCCGCCGAGCGCCGCCGGCGAGGCACCGCCCACACCCGACGCCGCGGCCGGGCCCGAACCGCCGACCGCCCA
>NZ_QKYK01000055.1 GCF_003426815.1 Desertimonas flava | reverse complement strand
GGGGTGGCGGCGACGGGCTCGGCCGGGGCGGAGGTCGGCGGGACGACGGAGCTCACGGCCGGCGCCGGCTCGGTCACGTCGGCGGGCTTCGCCGGGGCGCCGTCGGCGGCCGCGCCGGCACGGCCGCGGTAGCCCTCGAAGAACTCACGCCAGGACTCGCTGACGGACTGTGGATCGTCGAGAAACTGCTCGTGCATCTCGTCGACGAGCCACGAGTTGGCCCCAAAACTGCTGTCGGACGTCGTTGTCACAATCCCAGTGTAAAGGACAGGGTTACTCAGCATTCGGGCGCGCCGCGCGCCGATCCAGGAACTCTGACCACCAGCTTGCGCCGAGCCCTCGGCGGCGGCTCCAGGAGAGCCGTCAGCGGCGTTCGAGGAGCACCACAGGGATCTCCCGGATGCCTGCCACCTTGGCGTCATAGTCGGCGAAGGCCGACAGCTCGGCCTTCTGGCGCTCCCAGATCTCGGACCGCTCCTCACCCTCGAGCACCCGTGCGCGGACCGGGATCGTCTCGGCGCCGACCTCGACGTCGATCTCGGGGTTGGCGACGAGGTTGTGGTACCACGCCGGGTGCTGCGGCGCGCCGCCGTAGGAGGCGAAGACGGCGAAGGCGTCGCCGACGGGCTGGTACACCAGTGGCGCCACGCGCTCCTGGCCGCTCTGCGCACCGATGTGATGCACGAGGATCATGTGACGGCCCTCGAACGGGCCGCCGACCTGGCCGTTGTTGGCTCGGAACTCCTCGATGATCTGGGCGTTGAAGTCGCTCATGGCGAGAGCGTACGGCTGCGCGCGCCGGCGGGGATCATGACGCGCCTCGGCGAGCAAGCGGCGTTCGTCGTCGTCGGTCAGCCCGGCGCCGCTCGGGCGACCGGCGCCCTGCTGCTCCTCCCACTCGAGGGCCGCGGCGAACGTGTCGACGAGCGGCCTCGTGCGCAGTCCGGCGGCCACGGCGGCCGACGTGTCGCGAGTACCGAACCCGGCGTACTCCGGCAACGGCAGCCACAGCGGAAGTGACGTCGGTCCGGCCCATGGATTGACGCCGTGGGCCGTGAGCCATTCGGGTCCGGCGCCGATGAGCTCGCCGTCGTGACCGGCGGCCTCCCGTGCCGCGCCGAGGATGTCGGCCAGCGGGTGAACCGGGCCCGTGGCGTTGAACGTTCCCGCCCGGCGGTTGGCGGCCAGGCCGACGATCCACGCCGCCAGATCCCGCACGTCGATCAGTTGCATGCCGAGGCCGGGAGCGTCGGGCACGAGCACCGCACCGTCGCCGGACGCCGGATGGGCGAAGCGCCTCGGCCAGTACCCGGTGCGGCCGGAGTCGTCGCCGTAGCCGCCGATCAGGCCGGCCCGCAGCACCGCGGCGCGGTCGGCGCCGAAGCCGTCGAGCACCGCCTGCTCGCATGCGACCTTCGCTTCGCCGTAGGTCTCCGGGGACTCCATGACGTCGGAGGCGAGGGCGGGCAGGAGTGCGGCCGATTCGTCTGCCCCGGGTTCGGAATGGTCGGCGTAGGCCGAACACGATGAGACGTACACGTAGTGGGCCTCGGTCGACACCAGGGCAGCGACGGCCCGGCGGACGTGTCCGGGCTGGGACGACACATCGACGATCGCGTCCCATCGTTCGCCGGCGACCGTGTCATGGACCCTCGGCTCGTCCCGGTCGGCCACCACGAGCCGCGCACCGTGGGCGACCGGCCCGGCCGTGCCGCGAGCCAGGCACGTGACCTCGTGGCCGTCTCGCAACGCCGTGGCGGCTACCTCCCGTCCCAGCCACGCCGTCCCGCCAAGAATGAGCAACCGCATGGTTGCACATCGTAGTCCCGGCCGGACCGCCGTCGGCGTCCGTCAGGCGTGGACGACGGCCTCGACGTTGTGACCGTCGGGGTCACGGAGGAACACGGCGTAGTAGCCCGGGTGGTACTCGGGCCACTCACGAGGAGCGTGCAGCACCTCGGCGCCGGCCGCCACCGCAGCCGCGTGGACGGCGTCGACCTCCTCGCGCGTTGCCGCGGCAAAGGCGATGTGATCTTCGCGAGCCTCGCCCCGCTCGTTCGGCGAGAGCCAGAACTGCGGCTGCGGCGTCCTGCCTGCGATGCCGACGACGGGTCCACCCGGCGTGTCGAAGCGCATCATCTCGCGGAATCCGAGCGGGGCGAAGACGTCGAGGTAGTAGCGGACCGACGCCTCGACGTCGGCGGCCTGGATCCCCACATGGTCGAACATGCGCCGAGTATGCCACCGCGTCGGACGAGCGCCCGGCAAGCCCATCGCACAGGGCGCCGTTAGCCTCCGAAGCGCCATGGCTCACGAGTACATCTACACGTCGCACAAGCTGACCCGCTTCTACCCGCCCGACCGGACGGTGTTGGAGAACATCTCGCTGTCGTTCTTCCCGGGCGCCAAGATCGGTGTCATCGGCTCCAACGGTGCCGGCAAGTCGTCGCTGCTCAAGATCATGGCCGGTCTCGACGACGGCTACAGCGGCGAGGCCCGCCTCACGCCGGGATTCACCGTGGGCTACCTCCACCAGGAGCCCCAACTCGATCCCACCAAGGACGTCAAGGGCAACGTGATGGACGGCGTCGCCGCCGTGCAGGGGCTCATCGACCAGTACAACGCAGTGATGGCGAAGTGGGCCGACCCCGACGCCGACTACGAGAAGATCGGCGCCGAGCAGGCCGCCCTCGAGGACAAGATCGCCGCCGCCGATGCATGGAGCCTCGAGCGCAACGTCGAGATCGCCATGGACGCCCTGCGCTGCCCGCCCGACGACGCCGACGTCACCGTCCTGTCGGGCGGTGAGCGGCGCCGCGTCGCGCTGTGCCGCCTGCTGCTCAGCCACCCCGACCTGCTCCTGCTCGACGAGCCCACCAACCACCTCGACGCCGAGAGCGTCGAGTGGCTCGAGCGCTTCCTCCAGGAGTACTCGGGGACGGTCGTGGCGATCACCCACGACCGCTACTTCCTCGACAACGTCGCCCAGTGGATCCTCGAGCTCGACCGGGGGCGCGGCCTGCCGTTCCAGGGCAACTACAGCTCGTGGCTGGAGCAGAAGGAAGCCCGCCTCGCCCAGGAGGAGCGATCCAACGAGGCCCGCCGCCGCACCCTGCAGCGCGAGCTCGAATGGGTGCGCATGGCGCCCAAGGCCCGCCAGGCCAAGGGCAAGGCCCGCCTCGCCGCCTACGACCGTCTCCAGTCCGAGGCCGAGGCGGCGCGGGGCGACGACCAGCGCTTGGAGATCGCCATCCCCGCGGGTCAGCGGCTCGGCGACACCGTCATCGAGGTCGAGGGCCTGCGCAAGGGGTTCGGCGACCGTCTCCTCATCGAGAACCTGTCGTTCTCGCTGCCCAAGGCCGGCATCGTCGGCATCATCGGGCCCAACGGCGCCGGCAAGACGACGCTGTTCAAGATGCTCACCGGCCAGGAGCCGGTGGACAGCGGCACCATCAAGGTGGGCGACACGGTCCAGCTGAGCTACGTCGACCAGAGCCGGGACACGCTCGACGACGACGCCTCGGTGTACGACGAGATCACCGGCGGCGTCGATCACCTCAAGGTGGGCAACCGCGAGATCCACGGACGCGCCTACGTGGCCAGTTTCATGTTCAAGGGGGCCGATCAACAGAAGCGAGTGGGCGACCTCTCCGGCGGTGAGCGCAACCGCGTCCACCTCGCCAAGTTGCTCAAGTCCGGCGGCAACGTGCTGCTGCTCGACGAGCCGACCAACGACCTCGACGTCGACACGCTGCGCGCGCTCGAAGCTGGTCTCGAGAGCTTCCCCGGCTGTGCCGTGGTCATCAGTCACGACCGCTGGTTCCTCGACCGCATCGCCACCCACGTGCTGGCGTTCGAGGGCGACAGCCAGGTGCGCTGGTTCGAGGGCAACTTCTCCGAGTACGAGGCGTGGCGTCACAAGGAGTTGGGCTCGGCGGCCGACCAGCCGCACCGCATCAAGTACAAGAAGCTCGCCTGACGCCCGCGCCCGGTCGGGCGGAACGATCAGGGAATCGGGTCGGCCGGCTCGGCACCGAAGACGAAGAGTCCCGTCTCGCGGAGATCACGGCCGAACACCACCTCGGGTGATCCGGTGGACGGACCGAAGAGCGTCATGAAGCCGTTCCTCGTCGTTCCGATCGGCGTGTAGATGTCGACGAGCACGTAGTCCCGCCCGGCGATCGTGAGATCGGCGTTGAGACCGACCTGTTCGGCGGCCGTGGCCATCGCCTGATCGGGCGCTTCGCCGTCATCGACCGGCCGATACTCACCGAGGGCATCGCCGACGACGGTCCGCGAGACGTCGAGTGCGTAGACGATGTCGGGAGCCGGATCGTCGGCGTCGGCCACGAAGAGGATGACCGACGGGCTGGAGTAGATCGAAGGCTGCGCCACCTGCTGCAGGCGGAGTCGCTGGTCTCCCGCTGCCAACACCTGGGGCTGGTCGGTGACCTGGAACTCGATCTGGAACGTCGGGGCCGCGGCGAAGCGGTACACCTCGTCGTCGGTGGGCCCGTCGACGACGAGGAAGAGGACCTCGGACTCGTCGGCCTGGTCACTACGGGCGAGTCCGAACGGCCCGACGCACCCGATGCGGGTCAGCGTTCCGGCGGCATCCGCGCTCTCGGCGGCGACGAACAGGTACGCCACCCCACCGAGCTGGAACCGCGCCGGCAGATGGGCGGGAATCCCGTCCGCGTCCGGATCGCCGGGATCACCGGGGCACGCGGCCGACGGGGCCGCCGTGTTGGCGGCGGGCGGCGGTGCGCTGGGCGGCTGCGTCGCCACGACCGCGGGCGGCTGGATCGGCTCGGTCGTCGTGCTGGTCGTCGGCGGCTCGGTCGTCGTCGTGGTCGTCGTCGTCGTGGTCGTCGAGGCCTCGGTCGTCGTCGTGGTCGTCGAGGCCTCGGTCGTCGTCGTCGGCGGCTCGGTCGTCGTGGTCGTCGGCGGTTCAGTCGTGGTCGTCGGCGTGGTCGTCGGCGGTTCAGTCGTGGTCGTCGTCGTGGTCGTCGGCGGTTCAGTCGTGGTCGTCGGGGGCTCGGTCGTCGTCGTGGAGGTCGTCGGTGGCTCGGTCGTCGTCGTGGTGGTCGTCGGCGGTTCAGTCGTGGTCGTCGGGGGCTCGGTCGTCGTCGTGGAGGTCGTCGGTGGCTCGGTCGTCGTCGTGGTGGTCGTCGTCGTCGGCGGTTGGGTCGTCGTCGTCGGCACCTCCGTCGTCGGCGGTTCCGTCGGTGCCGTGGTGGCCGCCACGTCGCCGGATCCGGAGAACAGGAACAGTCGGTTGCCCACTCGTACGTAGCGCTGCGTCGCCGCGCTGTCGCCGGCGGGGACGTACACCGGGAACGCCGTGGCACACCCAACCTTCGTCAGCGTGGCGGGATCGACGGCGTCGGTCGCGTCGCTGTCGAAGGCGAACTCCATGCCGTCGAAGGCGAGCGACGTGGCGATCGAGGCCGGGCGGCCGTCGGGGCCCAGGGCAACGAAGCGCCGCAGCCCGGCGTCAGAGGTGAGGAAGATCTCGGGGAACGGTTGCGCGGCTTCGGGATCGGCGTACACCGGCGCTCCGTTCATCTCACCCACAGCCTGCAGGGTCTCGGCCGTGAGGTCGGCCTCGGTCCCGGCGAAGGCGTAGAGCGTGCCGCCGGCGTCGATGGGTTCGTACTCCGCTGACTCGGCCGGGCACGTCACGTCCGCCGCCCCCACGGCTTCGGGCAGGTAGCGGGCCAGCACGTCCTCGCTGCGCTCGGGCATCGAGAGGTACAAGGCGGAGAACGGCCCCTCCTCCGTTCGTGCGTAGGCGATGTTCGCCTGGCTCTGGGCCACCCTGATCAAGTCCTGGCGGCTCACCGGAACCATGCGGTCGAACAGGAAGCGGGCGCCGGCGACGACGATCTCGCGGGGCACGCTGTCGGGCTGACCACCCTCGCCCAGACCCGTCACCAGCTCCATGTCCTGCCCGGCCGGCTGTCCGGGCGGCGAGGGCGGCGGGGCGGTGGCATGGGCCGTCGCGACCGGCGCGACGAGGAAGGCCAGCGTGCTGAGAACTAGACCGACCGACCGCGTTCGCAAGACGTAACCCCCTCGTGCTCCCCGGCCCTTGCCGTCCATGCGTACCCCCGGCGGGCGAACCCAGACACGATCACCGACGGAAGTGGACTCCCAGGCGCGCATGGAATCGCCGCACGCGGGTACCTCACGTCCCGGCGCCCGGCGACGCACGCCTGGGCAAGGGACCGGGGGGTCAGAACGAGTGATGCGGTTCGCCACACAACCTCAGCCACAACGATCTCAGCCGCGGCTCGCACGCCACGCGGCGTTGACGTTCGCCTCGCTCGTCGCCGCGAACCTCGTGATCCAGGCGCCGCAGCGCGTCGGCGCCCAGACGGAGCCGGCCAACGAGGTCAACGTCGAGTTGATCATGGACTCGTCGGGCTCGATGGGCGCTGCCACCAACACCGGAGAGCCGCGTATCGACGCCGCCAAGAGAGTGCTCAATCAGGTGATCGACGCCATCCCGACCGATCGTCCGGAGCTGAACGTGGGGTTCCGGGTGTTCGGCCACAAAGGCAACAACACGGAATCGGGCCGGCCGGAGAGCTGTCAGTCCTCGGACCTGACGGTGCCGGTCGCGGGCGTCGATCCTCCCGCCTTGCGCGCCCAGGTCGCCAACTACACGCCCGTCGGCTGGACGCCGATCGGCCTGTCGCTCGAACGGGCGGCCGCGGACTTCCCGGCCGCATCGGACACCGTTACGAACTCGATCATCCTCGTGACCGACGGTCTCGAGACGTGCGACGCCGATCCCTGCGCCATCGCGACGCAGCTGAAGGAGAGCGCGGCGGGCATCACGATCTACGTCGTGGGGCTCGGCCTCGACGCCGAGGAGCTGCGCATCACCAGCTGCATCGCCGAGAACACGGGCGGCGAGATCGTGGGAGCGCAGAACGCCGACGAGCTCTCGGTGGCGCTGTTCACGTTCCTCGAAGAGCTCGAGGTGGTGGTCACGACAGGGTTCCTCGAGATCGAGTCGATCGGCGGCCTCTACCCGCACGCCACGCTGACGTGCGACGACGAGCCGGCGACCGACAGCAACCCCGACGGCGGAGAGCCGTTCACCTACACGTTCACCGCCGAGACGAACAAGGTCGAGGCGCCAGTGGGCGTGTGCGACCTGGAGTGGACGAACCCGAGCGGCGACGAGACGGCGATCAAGGTCAACATCGAGGCCGAACGGACGACGTTCGTGCGCGGTTCGCTGCTGAAGTTCCCTCAGGGCGCCGGCGAGATCTACGTGCTCAAGGCCCAGGACGGGACGGTGATCTGGCAGGACCAGATCGAGCAGGGCGACTGGGTCTGGGTTCTGCCCGGGATCTACACGTGCGACCTGCTCGAGCTCGTCGGCGACCCGATCCTGCTGTCGTTCTCCGTGCAGACCCTGCCGGGGTCCGCCACCCAGGTGGAGATCTTCACCGCGCCATAGGCCGAGACACTTCTGAACGACATCGTCGCCGCGCCCCGCAGGTCGGTAGCGTCGGCGGGCGATGTCCAGCCCCGTCCCAGCCAGCGACGAGAGCGACGCGCAGCTCGCCACTCGACTGGCCACGGAGACCGGGCACCTGCTCGTCGATCTGCGTCGTCGCCTGATCGCCGCGCGCGCCCCGTACTGGCACGTGATGGACGAGGGCGACGCCGCCGCGCAGCGCTACCTCGCCAGCGAGCTGGCCCGCACCCGGCCGTCCGACGCCGTGCTGTCGGAGGAGGGCGCCGAGGACCCGCGACGGCTCACCCAGGACCGGGTCTGGATCGTCGACCCGCTCGACGGCACCCGCGAGTACGGCGAGCCGGGCCGCAACGACTGGGCCGTCCACGTGGCCCTCTGGGACCGCGACCACTTCGCCGCCGGTGCCGTGTCGCTGCCCGCGATCGAGCGAACGCTCTCCACCGACCCGGCACCCGAGGTCCCGATGGTGAAGCGGGCGACACCGGTGGTCGTGACCTCCCGCTCGCGCACCTCGTACGCCACCGTCGTCGTCGCCGACGCCCTCGGGGCCAACATCCTCCAGCTCGGGTCGGCGGGAGCCAAGGCGATGGCCGTGGTCAACGGCATCGCCGACGTCTACGTGCACGCCGGCGGCATGTACCAATGGGACTCGGCGGCGCCTGCCGCCGTGGCGCTGGCCGCCGGGCTGCACGTCAGCCGCATCGACGGCTCCCCCATCGTCTACAACGACCCGGACCCGTGGCTGCCGGATTTCGTCGTGTGCCGTCCGGCCTTCGCCGAGCCCGTGCTCACCGCGATCGACGCCGCTGCTCGTCACTGACCCGCCGATCCGCCGATCGAACCGCGTCCGCCCTCCCGGTAGGGTCGCCATCCGTGCGTCTGATGATCGCCCGCTGTTCCGTCGACTATGCCGGCCGGCTCTCCGCGCATCTCCCCGAGGCGGTGCGCCTCATCATGGTGAAGGCCGACGGCTGCGTCGCCATCCACTCCGACGGCGGGGCCTACAAGCCGCTGAACTGGATGAACGCCCCCAACCGCCTGGTCGAAGGCGAGGGCGAGTGGGTCGTGACCAACACCAAGAACGAGACCCTCACCATCACGCTGCACGAAGTGCTGTCGGACGTCAGCGAGGAGTTCGGCGTCGACCCCGGCCTGCAGAAGGACGGCGTGGAGGCCCACCTCCAGGAGCTGCTGGCGGCGACACCGTCGACGATCGAAGAGGGCCTGACGCTGGTGCGGCGCGAATACCCCACGGCCATCGGACCGGTTGACCTGGTCTGCCGCGACCCGGCCGGCCAGGTGGTCGCCATCGAGGTCAAGCGGCGGGGCGAGATCGACGGCGTGGAGCAACTGGTGCGGTACATCGAAAGGCTCCGACTCGACTCGTCGCTCGGTGAGATCCGTGGCGTGTTCGTCGCCCAGCAGGTGAAGCCGCAGGCCCGCGTGCTCGCCGAGTCGCGCGGCCTGCGTTGGGTCGAGGTCGACTACGACCAACTGCGCGGCATGGACCCCGGCGACCTCCGCCTCTTCTGAGCAACCCGCCGACGGCGAAAGGCCGTTCCAGCATCCGCGATCGGGCTCGGGGCCGGTGGCAGACTCATGCGCGCGATCCGGGGATCGCACCGGAACGAGGAGGAACGCCCGTGACCGAGACCAGCCCCGATACCGACACCACCGCGGTCATCCCCACCGATCCACCGCTCGCCCGCGTGGCCACCGCAGAGTTCGTTGGGACGATGCTCCTGATGCTGATCGGCCCCGGCAGCGCCATCCTCGCGGCCGACGTGATCGGCAACGTCGGCGTGGCGGCGTGCTTCGGTCTCGCCCTGCTCGTCGGCGCCTACGTGGTGGGGCCGGTCTCCGGCTGCCACATCAACCCTGCCGTCACGCTCGGCATGGCGCTCGGAGGCCAACTTCCGTGGCAGCGGGTCGGGCTGTACTGGATCTCCCAGCTGGCCGGGGCCATCGCCGGCGGGGCCATCTTGTTCAGCATCACCGACGGTGGCGACGAGGCCTTCGACAAGACCGGGATCTTCGCCGCCAACGGTTGGGGGGACAAGATCGGCAACTCCTACGGCGCGGGTGCGGCGATGGTCGTCGAGATCGTCTTCACGGCGATCCTCGTGTTCGCCGTGCTGTCGACCACGGTGAGGAAGTTCGCCCCGGGCTTCGGCGGCCTGGCTGTCGGGGCCACGCTGGGAATGATCCACCTCGTCACGATCCCCGTCGACAACACCTCGGTGAACCCGGCCCGCAGCCTCGGTGCCGCGGTCTTCTCGGGCAGCGACGCGATGTCGCAACTGTGGCTCTTCATCGTCTTCCCACTGATCGGGGCCGTGGCCGGAACGTTGGTGTGGGTGTACGTCCACGCCGGCGACTTCGACCTGCCGGGGGTCGACAACATCGACATGCCGTTCGTCGACGACGTCTGACGAGCCGTAGCCGTGGTGGGGCGGGCTCGCGCCGGCTCCGATGAGGCAGACAGAGCGGCGCCGGACCACTAGGTTTGCCGACCATGCCGCATCACGTGCAAGGAGTCGTCGCCCGCGCCAAGGGCCAGCCCGTCACCCTCGAGACGATCATCGTCCCCGACCCCGGCCCTGGTGAGGCGCTGGTGAAGGTGCAGGCGTGCGGGGTGTGCCACACCGACCTGCACTACCGCGAAGGCGGGATCAACGACGAGTTCCCGTTCCTGCTGGGACACGAGGCCGCCGGCATCGTCGAAGCGGTCGGCCCCGGCGTCACCGACGTGGCCCCCGGCGACTACGTCATCCTCAACTGGCGGGCGGTGTGCGGCAACTGCCGGGCCTGCCTGCGCGGTGAGCCCTGGTACTGCTTCGCCACCCACAACGCCACCCAGAAGATGACGCTCGAGGACGGCACCGAGCTGTCACCGGCGCTCGGTATCGGCGCCTTCGCCGAGAAGACACTTGTCGCCGCCGGCCAGTGCACCAAGGTCGATCCGGCGGCGCCGCCCACGGCGGCCGGCCTCCTCGGCTGTGGCGTGATGGCCGGCATCGGCGCGGCGATCAACACCGGCAACGTCCGTCGCGGCCAGTCGGTGGCCGTGTTCGGCTGCGGCGGCGTGGGCGACGCGGCCATCGCCGGATCGCGGCTCGCCGGGGCCGGCACGATCGTCGCCGTCGACATCGACGACCGCAAGCTCGAGATCGCCAAGGAGTTCGGCGCGACGCACACCTGCAACTCCACCACCACCGACCCGGTCGAGTACATCCAGTCGGTCACCGGCGGTTTCGGTGCCGACGTGTGCATCGAGGCGATCGGCAACCCGGCCGTGTACAAGCAGGCGTTCGAGGCGCGGGATCTCGCCGGCACGGTCGTCCTCGTCGGCGTCCCCAACCCGACCGCCACGCTCGAGCTGCCCTTCATCGAGGTGTTCGGACGCGGCGGGGCCCTGAAGTCGTCGTGGTACGGCGACTGCCTGCCCTCGCGCGACTTCCCGATGCTCATCGACCTCTACCTCCAGGGCCGCCTCGATCTCGATCGCTTCGTGAGCGAGACGATCGGCATCGACGGCGTCGAGGAGGCCTTCCACAAGATGGAACGCGGCGAGGTGCTCCGCTCCGTGGTGGTGCTGTGATCGAGCTGGTCACCACTGACGGGGTCTTCGAGCTCGACGGCGGTTCCTGGGAGGTCACCAACAACATCTGGATCGTCGGCGACGACCGCGAGGTCGTCGTGTTCGACGCGGCCCACGATCACCGGCCGATCGTCGACGCCGTGAACGGCCGGCGCGTCCGGGCCATCGTGCTGACCCACGGCCACAACGACCACATCAACGCCGCCGTCCCGTTGCGCGATGCCGTCGACGCGCCGATCCACCTGCATGCCGACGACCGCATGCTGTGGGACGTCGTGTGGCCCGGTGAGTCACCGGACGTCGCCACCGAGCCCGGCTCCACGATCGCGGCCGGCGGCCACGAACTGCGGGTCGTGCACACGCCTGGGCACTCCCCCGGCTGCTGCTGCTTCCACGACGCCGCAGCGGGTGCCGTCTTCAGCGGCGACACGCTCTTCTGCGGTGGCCCAGGAGCGACGGGACGGAGCTTCAGCGACGAACCGACGATCCTCCGTTCGATCCGTGACCGATTGCTCGTGCTCCCCGACCAGACCGTCGTGCATACTGGGCACGGCGAGTCCACGACCATCGGTGCCGAACGCGACAGAGTGCTGGCGCGGGCAGCGGAGCTAGGGCTCTAGATCGCCGCCGGCTGCTCCCTCGGGCCGGCAACGACGACAACGGAGACCGCATGCAACCGATTGCTGGCGTGGTCCAGCACTACCCGTGGGGCGACCGCCAATTCATCCCGGCCTTCCTCGGGAGGAATCCCGACGGCCAGCCGTGGGCCGAACTGTGGCTGGGCACCCACCCCAACGGGCCGTCCCGCCTTCCCGACGGCCGGGCGCTCACCGAGCTGACGGGCAACCTGCCCTTTCTCCTCAAGGTGCTCGCCGCGTCCGAGCCGCTGTCGCTCCAGACGCACCCCGACGCCGATCAGGCTCGCGCGGGCTATCAGGTGGGCACCTACGTCGACCCGTACGCCAAGCCCGAACTGCTCTGCGCGCTCACCCCGTTCGAGGCCTTCTGCGGCATCCGCCCGATCGACGAGACCGTGGCCCTGCTCGACGACATCGGCCAGCAACGACTGGCGGCGGCGTTCGAGCAGTCCGGCGTTCGCGACACCATCCGGGCCGTCCTTGGCGGGCGGGTGCCGATCGACCCGGTCGTCGACTCGTGCCGGAGCAGCGACCGTCCGGAGTGCCGTTGGGTCATCCGCCTGGCCAAGCGATATCCCGGCGATCCGAGCGTGCTTGTGACGCTGCTGCTCAACTACGTTCAGCTCGAGCCGGGCGAAGCGATCCAGCTCGGTCCGGGCAATCTGCACGCCTACCTCAGCGGCGCCGGCATCGAACTGATGGGCGCCAGCGACAACGTCGTGCGCGCCGGGCTGACGTCCAAGCGGGTGAACGTCGACCTCCTTCTCGACGTCATGGATCCCACGCCCCTCCTCGACCCCGTGATGTCGACCGCCCGGTCCTATCCGCTGTCGGGCACGTCGATCCGACTGCTCCGTCTCGTCGGGCCGACGCAACGCACGGCGAGCACCCACGAACTGGTCGTCACGGCGTCGGGCGCCACCGGCTACCTCGCCCCTCACGACACGCTCGACGTGCCCGCCGGCGACATCGCCTTCGTCGCCACGTCGTAGTTCGTCCTCGGCGGAGTTCCGAGATAGTGCCAGGCACTATCTCGGAGACGGGGTCCGATCGCGGCACGGAGGCCGACCGAATCCGGCCGCCGCGAGCTGCTACGCCTGCTTCTTGCGGATCTCGACGATGCGGCTGGCGGCGTCGTTGGCGTCGTCGCCCTTGGCATCGAGGAGCGTCGAGCGATCACGAGCCGCCTCGCGCTCGGCCTTCGCCGTGTCGGCCTTGGCGATCGCCGCATCGATGCCGTGCTCGTTGATGAACTCGGCCCACTCGACGAGCGCGTCGACCATCTCCGACTCGGGGACGACGGCGATGTTGCGGCCCTTGATGAACAGGTGACCGCGCTTGTTGCCGGCGGCGATGCCGAGATCGGCCTCGCGGGCCTCGCCCGGTCCGTTCACCACGCAACCCATCACGGCCACCTGGAGCGGCAGCTGACGTTCACCGAACGCCTCCATCGCCCGCTTGGCGACGTCGATCACGTCGACCTCGGCGCGACCGCACGACGGGCACGAGATCAGGTCGACGTTCTTGCGCTCGCGCAGGCCGAGCGCCTCGAGCAGCTGGCGGCCGGCGCGGGCTTCCTCGACGGGGTCGGCGGTGAGCGAGTAGCGAATGGTGTCGCCGATGCCCTCGAGCAGCAGCGTGCCGATCCCCGCCGTGGCCTTCACCAGGCCGGCCGGCGGCGGCCCGGCCTCGGTGACGCCGAGGTGGAGCGGGTAGTCGGTGGCCTCGGAGAGCTGGCGGTAGGCCTCGACCATCAACGGCACGCTCGACGCCTTGACCGAGATCTTGACGAGGTCGAAGCCGACCTCGTCGAAGTAGGCGATCTCACGCATGGCCGATTCGACCATCGCCTCGGGCGTGACGCCGCCGTACTTCTGGTACAGCGAGTCGTCGAGCGAGCCGCCGTTCACCCCGATGCGGATCGGCAGGTTGCGGTCACGGGCTTCGCTGGCGACGGCCTTGATGTGCTCGGGCTTGCGGATGTTGCCGGGGTTGAGCCGAAGACCATCGACGCCGGCCTCGATGGCGGCGAGCGCCATGCGGTACTGGTGATGGATGTCGGCGATGATCGGCACCGGCGACCGGGGGACGATCTGGGCCAGCCCCTCGGCGGCTTCGATCTCGTTGCACGTGCAGCGCACGATGTCGCAACCCGCCGCCGCGAGCGCGTAGATCTGCTGCAGCGTGCCCTCCACGTCGGCCGTCTTGGTGATGGTCATCGACTGCACCGTGACCGGGGCCCCGCCGCCCACCGGCACGGAACCGACGTGGATCTGCTTGGTGACCTTGCGCGTCGACCGACTGGCGACTTCCATGCCGTTGACGCTACCCGCCCCGGCCGAGCCGGACCTGCCGGGTCGCGTCGACGTCTCCACGAGATCGCCACCTGCCGTCCAAGCGACGGTCAGGGGCAAGGGCTCACCGTGGGAGGTCCACCCCCCAATCTGTCGGAGACCTTTCGTGAGACTTCTGTTCTGCAGCCGGCCGGCGTTCGGCCACCTCTACCCGATGATGCCCCTGGCCAACGCAGCCCGCGCCGCCGGCCACGACGTGACGTTCGCCATCGCCGGCGAGTTCGTCGGCCGGCTCGAACGGCTCGGCTACCGCACCTTGGACGTCGGCCTGACGTTCGAGGAGGCGTTCGGGCAGTTCGCCGCGAGCGGCTATCCCAACGGGCTTCCGCGCGACGACGACGGGCGCCCCGACCTCGACGCGGGCGGTCACCTGTTCGTCAACGTGTTCGGGCGGACCACGGCCGCCGACCTGGCGCCGCGGCTCGACGATCTCGCCCCCGACCTCGTCGTCTACGAGCACTACGACATCGGTGCCGGCGTGGCCGCACGCGCCGCCGGCATCCCCAGTGTCGCCTTGCGGGTGTCGCCATTCATGCCGGCGCCGGTCGAGCGTCGCTACCTCGGCGGCAAGGTCGCCGCCCTGTACGCCGACTTCGGCGTGCCGATCGATGAGTCCGCCGGCGAGGCCGAACCGTTCATCGACCTCTTTCCCGCTGCCGTGCAGGAACCTCGGGCCGCAGACCGGCCGAACCGTCTCCCGCTCCGTCACACCTCGTATTCCGACCCCGGTGCCGTCGTGCCGCGCTGGATCGGGTCGGGCGACCGCCCGCTCGTGTACGTGACGTTGGGAACGGTGGTCTCCGGCGACGACCAGCTGCGGCCGGCGATCGAGGCGGTCGCCGCCCTCGACGCCGAGGTGCTGGTGACGTTGGGCAACGCCGAGGGCGCCGCGCTCGGCGCGCTCCCCGCCAACGTTCGGATCGCCCAGTTCGTCGACCAGGGAGCCGTCCTCGACCACGCCGCTCTCGCCGTGCACCACGGCGGCAGCGGAACAATGCTCGACTGCCTCAGCCGCGCCGTGCCACAGGTCGTCCTGCCCAAGGGCGCCGACCAGTTCATCAACGCCGACCTGCTCGTCGCCGCCGGGCTGGCTGCGGTGCTCGAACCGGCAGACGCCTCCACGGAGGCGATCTCCGACGCCGCCCGGCGCACGATCGGAACGTCGTCGCCCGCGCTCTCGGCGGTGCGCAGGCGCATCGCCGAGATGCCCGACGCCGACGCGGCCCTCGACGCCCTGGCGGCCCTCGCTCCCGTCGTCGCGTAACAGATGGTGCCTGCCTGGATTCCAGTGGTCACTGCAACACGTGGTTGTCGAGGATCATGGTAGGGGTCTTCCAGCCGTGGCGTTTGCGGGGTCGGCGGTTGAGCTTGGCGGCG
>NZ_QKYK01000054.1 GCF_003426815.1 Desertimonas flava | reverse complement strand
ACCGCTGCGAAATCCACCACGTCGACCCGTTCGGACCACCCACCAACGGCACCACCAACCTCGACAAACTCATCCCCACCTGTCAACACCACCACCACCGCATCCACGACCACCACCTCCAACTCTCACTCGACCCGGCCACCCGCACCCTGACCGTCACCCACCCCGACGGCCACCAAGAACTCCACCCCCACCACGACCGCCGACGACGACGAACCAGCGCCGACCCCGGCACCCTCACCAAAACCGCCTAACCAACCACCACCCAGCCACCCCGACACGCCCCCACACCCCCCACGACGGTGAGTCGCTCCCGGGGAACCCCGACCGGTCGGCACCGCCGACCCGAACCCGAGCACCGGCGAACCGAACACCCACCCCATCAAGGCCGACCGACGAGTGTCAACAGCGGTCGAAAATTGACCCCCTTTCGGCGGGTGAAAGTTGACCCCTCTGGGGCGGGTCGGTGTCAGTCGGTGTTGTCGGTGGGCACTCTCCCGAGGTCGCGGTCTTTGAGGCGGTAGCTGTCGCCTTTGAGGGAGACGACTTCGGCGTGGTGCACGAGACGGTCGATCATGGCGGCGGCGACGACGGGGTCGCCGAACACTTCGCCCCAGCGGCCGAACGGCTTGTTGCTGGTGACGATGACGCTGGCTCTCTCGTAGCGGGCCGAGACCAACTGGAAGAACAGGTTGGCCGCTTCGGCTTCGAAGGGGATGTAGCCGACTTCGTCGACGACGACCAGTGGGTAGCGGCCCAAGCGGCGGAGCTCGTCATGCAAGCGGCCGGCGTGGTGGGCATCCGCGAGCCGGTCGACCCACTCGGCGGCGGTGGCGTAGGCGACGCGGTGGCCGGCTTGGCAGGCTCGGATGGACAGGCCGATCGCCAGGTGGGTTTTGCCGGTGCCGGGCGGGCCTAAGAACACGACGTTGTCGCGGGCGGCGATGAAGTCCAATGCGCCGAGGTGGGCGATGACGTCACGCTTCAAGGAGCGTTGGTGGTCGAAGTCGAACTCCTCGAGGGTCTTGCGGGCCGGGAACCGGGCGGCGCGGATGCGGATCTCACCGCCGTTGGTCTGACGGGCAGCGACCTCGCGTTCCAGGCAGGCGGTCAAGAACTCGAGGTGGGTCCAGTCCTCGCTGCGGGCCCGTTCGGCGAGTCGTTCAACGGCTTGGGCCATCGCGGGGGCCTTGAGTGCTCGGCACAGGTAAGCGAGATCGGCCGCCGGCCGCGACGTCGTCTTGGTGGCCATCAGCCGGCCTCGCCGATGCGGTCATACACGCTCAGGTCTCGTTCTTCGACGAACGTGTCAGCGGCCGGTTGCTCGGCCAGCCGCGCTTCGAGACGCATCGCTCTCAGGGCTCGCATGTGCTCGGCCAGGATCAACGTCTGATGCTTTGCCAGGCAGCGGCGGTGACGGGCGACTTCGGTGCCGTCACAGGTGGCGACGACCTCATCGAGCGTGACTCGCACGTCGACACGACGGCCGACGAAACGCGGGTTGATCGAGTAGTCGTTGGTGTCGACCCGCACGAAATCACGCGGCAACCGGACCGTGAACCGCCAGGCGGGGTCGGGCAGCACCGGCGGGAACGGCAACATCGACCCGCGGTCCTCGAAGATCGCTTCGGCTGGGCGTTGTTTCGTCGTGGCGTGGATCCGCATGTTTGCCCGGCGCAGCCAGCCCGTGAACTGCGAGTTGAAATCGGCGACGTCATCGAAGCGGCGACCAGGCAGGAAGCTGCGCTCGTAGTAGTCGTGGAGCCGCTCGACGACACCTTTGGCTTCGGGGTCGGCCGGCGCGCACAACTTCACGGCGACGCCGAGCGTGCCGCGGAACGCCTGGAACTCGCCGGTCAGACGTTGACGGCCTTGACGCCATTGGCCGATGCAGCCCTCCTGATCCCACACGAACAGCCGTGGCAGCCCGCCGATGCCGGCGAGGACCTGCAACATGCCCGCCAACACGTCATGAGCGGCACGGGTGGGGACCATCCAGCCGCCATGCAGCCGAGAGAACCCCGACACACCGTTGACGACCCACAACCTGTCGAGCTGGCCGAACCCGACAGGGATCTCCACATCGGGCTGCCACAGATCCCACTGCATCAACTCGCCGGGCCGATAGCTCGTGCGTTGCGCCGGATCCGGCGGCAGAAACAACGGGCGTAGCTCGCGGACCCGTTCGTTGAGGATCGTCATCCCGTGCTCCCAGCCGATCCGCTCCGCGATCACGACCGTCGGCATCGACGGGAACTCGCGCAACAACTCACGAATGGCCGGTTCGACAGCGTCGACAAGCGATCCCGACCGGGCCCGCTCATACTTCGGTGGCGCCTGACTCCGCAGCGCCGCCCGCACCGTGTTCCGAGCAAGCCCCGTGCGCCGCACGATCGCTTTGATGCTCAACTTCTCTGCTCGATGAAGCCGGCGAACCTCCGCCCAGTCCTCCACGTCGATCATCCTCCAAACCCCCTGACTCCCATCGCGCCAGGGAACGAGATCCAGCACATCCAGTGGTGGACCCACCAGGAGGGGGGTCAAATTTCGGCCGTCGATAAAGGGTCAGTTTTCACCCGTCGCTGACACCGACGAGAGCGACACACTGGCCGAACCCGACACCCAACGAGCAGCAAGACGGCCCGTCGGAACTCTCCAGAATCGCCCGTCGCCCACGAGCGCCACGAAGCGACCGAACCCGACGACCGGCGAACCGAACACCTACCCCCATCAAGGCCAATCCGCGATCGCCACGAAACGACCCAACCCCGAGTACCGGTGAACAGCAAGACGGCCCATCGGGACTCTCCAGAATCGCCCCGTCGCGCACGAGAGCCACCGCCACCCCGGACCCGACGACCGGCGAACCCGAGCACCCACCCCAATCAAGGCCAACCGACGAAAGCCACGAAGCGACCAGACCCGGCGCACAGCGACCAGGAAGACGGCCCCCCGGGAACCCTCCAGAAGCGCACGCACCTTCGGCACCGCCGACCCGAACCCGGATCCTGGCGAACCGAGCACCCACCCCATCGAGGCCAACCGACGAGAGCCACGGAGCGACCACTCCCGTCGCACACCGAGCAGCCGTCCACCCTCGACGCTTCGACGACGTCGATTACCCCCTCCCCGACAGCGAGCCATCGACGCCCTCCGGGTCTCAGGATTCGGCCGGTGCCTCCTGCACGGCGACGCCCTGGAACGTCCAGCCGAGGAACTTCGGCACGTTCGCCAGGTACGAGGTCTCCAGCTCGACGATGTGCATCCCGGCGCCGTCGATGACGGCGGGGATGTCACGGTCGAGGTGGCACCCACACGCCACGCGGCGCTGGATGCCGTTGAGCCGGTGCTGCCACCGCCGAACGTCAGGGTCCGGCGACCGGCCGTGCTCGACGAAGTGGAACGTGCCGCCCGGTCGGAGCACGCGGGCGACCTCGCGAACGGCGGCGGCCGGGTCCGGGATGCTGCACAGCGTCCAGGTCGACAGCGCGGCATCGACGGAGTCGTCGGGAAGATCGAGCACCTGCCCATCGAGCCCGACGAACTCCACCTCGCACGCCGCCTCAGCGATACGGTCGGCGGCCAGCGACCGGCCACGCTGCATCGGATCCACGGCGAGCACGCGTCGAACCGACGGCGGCATGTGAGGAAGGTTGAGCCCCGAGCCGAACCCGAGCTCGAGAACGTCACCGGCCAGCGGCGCGCACACGACCGCCCGGATCCGCCGGTTGTCGGGCGTGTTGCATGCCCGGTTCATCAGGCGCGGAAAGATCCGCTCGGCGTAGAACCCCACCCGACGAGTGTCGCGCGCCTGATCGACCTGAGGGCTACGCCCCGACGGTCGTGGTGGTTGTCGGACTCGCCGGCGGAAGCTGGAGCGTCTGCCCTGCTTCGATGTCGTCGGGGTTGACGATGCCGTTCAACGTGGCGAGCGCGTTGACGTCGACGTGGAATCGGGCGGCGATGGCCGACAGGGTGTCGCCCTCCTGAATCACGTACGAGGTGGGGATCGTCGTCGTGGTGCTCGACGCCAGGGTGACGAGCGCGTTGCTGGGTACCCGAGGCATCGTCGAGCCGCCCTCGCCATCGGACTGCCCGCACGCACCGACGGCGATGGCGACACCCACGGACAGCGCCGACATCGCGGCTCGCCTCCCCAGGTGCCACTCGCTTCGTCTCCCGACGCGCACGTCACGAGTGTCGCGCACCGACACCGTCCGGTGGTCGCGGCCGGCGACCACCGGGCGGCGCGTCAATCGAGGTGGAACACGCGTGTCAATCGAGGTGGAACACCGTGTCAATCGAGGTGGAACACCGTGTCAATCGAGGTGGAACACCGTGTCAATCGAGGTGGAACACCGTGTCAATCGAGGTGGAACACCGTGTCAATCGAGGTGGAACACCTCGGCCAACTGCTCCATCATCGTGTCGGCGGCCCGCTCGTTGTCGCCGCCGGCCGCACCATCACTCGCCGCGGCGAAGTAAGGCGCCATCGCCTCCTGCCACCGGGCGTTCACCTCCTCGCCCGCCATGCCGGCGAGCGCCTCATCGAACGCCCCATCCACCTCGACGTAGCCGAACAGCGTCCCGTCGTCGCGGAGGAACAGCGAGTAGTTGCGCCACCCGTGCCTGGACAGCGCCTCCAGCATCTCCGGCCAGACCGCCGCATGGGCGGCCCGATAGTCGTCGAGACGATCGGGCCGCACCTGCAGGACGAAACCGACCCGGGTCACTCGCCCGCGGTCGTCGCCGTCGCCATGTCGGAGCCCGCACCTGTGTCAGCGGCACCTGTGTCAGCGGGCGCCGACGACTCGCCGATGTTGTCGGCGTTGTACACCGTGAACGGCCCCATCAGGACCCGCAACCCGTTGTCCCGCGTCGGGTCGGCCTCGATGGTGTAGGTCCCCATCCGGCCGGCCTCGAACGCCACGCCCTCCTCGGCCGTGATCTGGTCGGTCGCCAGTCCGTAGGCCACGTAGTACGTGAGGTACCCGAGGTCGACGAAGCTCCAGAGGGCGAACTCCGGTGCGCAGCCGTTCTCGGTGTACGTCCGCATCTCGTCGGGCAGACCGAGGCCGGACACCTTGACGTCCTCGCACAGACCCTCGTCCTGCATCGCCTTGGCCGCGGCCGCGATCCCGACCGTGGTGGGCGACATGATCAGGCCGAGGTCGGGGTACTGGTCGACGAGCGCCAGCGCCTGGTTGTAGGACTCCTCCGACTCGTCGTTGCCGTACACCGTGTCGACGATCTCGATGTTCGAGTAGTCGTCGCCGGCCATCACCTCGTTGAACGCCTCGATCCAGGCGTTCTGGTTGGCGGCGTCCGGCGATGCCGACAGGATGGCCAACTGGCCGCCGTCGTCGCCGAGGATGCTGCGGGCCATGTCGGCCATCACCTGGCCCGTCTCGTCGAAGTCGACCTGGGCGACGAACACGTCCTCGCCCTCGCCCGACGGGATCGGCGAGTCCCACGTCACCACGTGGACGCCGGCCTCGGTGGCCGCCTCGACCGCCGGGCCGATCTGGTCGCCGGCGTTGTTCGAGAGCATCACCGCGTCGACACCCTGCGTCGCCGCGTTGGTCATGATCTCGATCTGACCGTCGATGCTGTTCTCCGCCGTCGGACCGAGGAACTCGGCCGGCTCGGTGCCGAGCTCGGCCGCCGCCTCCTGGGCGCCCTGATTCGCCTGGTCGAACACGGCGATACCGGTGAACTTGGGCAACAGGATCGACGAGAACTCCAATCCCGGCTCGAGTGCGACGGCCTCGCCGGACGCGGCGGCCGTCCCGTCAGCCGCGGCGGTGTCCCCCGACCCGCCGGTGTCGGACGGCTCGGTGGTCGCCCCGGCGGTGAGGCTGCTCCCCGCCGCCAGTCCGAAGACCGAGACGGCGATCGCCCCCACTGTGATTCGCTTGCGCATGGTTCCCCCTTGGGTGGTGCTGGCCTGGTTCACGGCCTGATTTGATGACGACTGGTTGATGACGATCTGCATGTCGGCGTCACGACGGACTCCCGAGCGTCGACCCGACGACGTCGCCCGACTCGACCGGCGCCAGGCGGTCCCACCGGAGCCGTAGGCGGTCGAGGGCGTTGCGGGCGAGCACCGACACGATGAGGATCCCGCCGACGATGCCGGTCTGGGTGTTGCTGTCCACGTTGGCGAGGCCGAGCCCGTTGCGCAGGTTGAGGATGATGAGGATGGCCAGCCCGACGCCGAGCATCGTGCCCGAGCCCCCGAAGATGCTCACCCCGCCGAGCAGGACCATCGTGATGATGTCCAGCTCGAACCCCTCGGCGAGATCGCCGCGGACCGCGCCGCGACTCGCCGCGTACACCAACCCGGCGAAGGCGGCGACGGTTCCGGAAGCCGCGAACAGCCCGATGCGGATGCGGTCGACGCGCACACCGCTGTAGCGCGCCACCTCGGCGTTGTCGCCGAGCACGAGCAGACGCCGCCCGAGCGCCGTGCGCCCGAGGACGATGCCGGCGACGACGATCCCGGCGAAGAACACCATGACCGACAGCGGCAGCGGCCCCACCAGGTTGCGCTGCCCGAGACGTTCGAACCACGACGGGAAGTCCCCGTACGACTTGTCCTCGACGAACACCCGAGCCGCGCCGCGGAGACCGATCAGCCCGGCCAGCGTGACCACGAGCGAAGGTAGGCCGAGCTTGGCAACGCACCATCCCTGCAGCAGCCCGGCGAGCGTGCCGACACCGATCGCCACGACGATGGCGATCACGAACGGGACCGATCCGCCGTCGTGGAGCTTGGCGAGCACCGCCGCGCTCAGCCCCATCGTCGACGCCACCGACAGGTCGATCTCGCCGGCGACGATGACGAACGTCATGATCACGGCGACGATCACCTTCTCGATCGACAGCTCGAACAGGTTCACGAGGTTGTCGACGCCGAGGTAGTTGGTCGACTCGGCGATGTTGTAGACGATCGTCACCACGAGGATGGCGAGCAGCAGCGTCTCCCACGGCCGTCGCCGGGCCACGTCGCGTACGTCGGGGATCGCACTCATGGCGACGCTCCCGTGGCGAGCAGGGTCGGCGGTCCGCTGTCGGCGGCGATGATCGGCCGGCGGGCGGTGAGGCGGTTGGTGATGACGCCGTCGACCACCACGGCCAGCAGGATGAGGATGCCGAGCACGGCGTCGCGCATGAACTCGCTGACCTCCGGGACGCGCCCGAGGCTCTGGTCGAGCAGCCCGATCAGCGCCGCACCGAACAGCGCACCGACGACGGTGCCCGACCCGCCGAGCGTGCTGACGCCGCCGACGACCGCGGCGGCGATCGCCTCGAGCTCGAGGCCCCGCCCGGCCGTCACGGTGATCGTGCCGAAGCGGGCGAGGAAGAGGAACCCGCCGAGGCCGGCGAGGGCCCCGCACGCCACGAAGGCGACGACCGTGATGCGCCGCTCGGGGAGACCGGCCTGGCGAGCGGCCTCGGCGTTGGACCCGACGGCGTAGAGCATCCGCCCGGCCCGCAACCAGCCGAGCACGAACTGCAGGGCCACCACCACCACGACGGCGAGCAGGAACATCGTGCGCAGCTCGTAGTCACCGAAGGAGACCACCGTGGAGCGCGGCAGGTCGACCACCCACGACGGCAGCGAGTCGGCCGTGATCGTCCGGGCGTCGCCGAAGCTGATCAGCCACGTGCGGTAGATCGCCAGCGTGCCGAGCGTGACGATGATCGACGGGATGCGCCCGTAGGCGACGATCACGCCGTTGATCAGGCCGAGCAGGGCGCCGATCCCCACGGCGATCAACACGGCGACCACCGAGTTGGTGCCGCCGTGGTTGCCGAGGATGTCGCCCGTGACGTAGGCGCTGACGCCGGCGATCGACCCGATCGACAGGTCGATGTTGCGCGTGAGGATCACGAGCGACTGCCCGGCGGCGAGGACAGCGGTGATCGCCACACCCTGGGTGACGCGATTGACGAAGCGGGCCGACAGGTAGTTGTCGACGAGCAGCCAGAAGGCGATGACCGTCACGACGATCAGCAGCAGCAGCGTCAGCTCCTTGAGCCGCTCGGGCCGTATTCGAGTCCCACTCACAGCGCCGCACTCCTCCCACAGCGTGCTGCATCCTGAGCGGCGCGGGCGTCGGATCCGGTCGGCACCTGTGCCGCGTTGCGACTCCGTCGCGGGGTTCGGGGGGCGGTAGCCCTCCGATGCGGCGGCCGCGCCGGCTTTGCCGGCCGCCGCCATGAGTTGGGTGCGGCGAAGCCGCTCCTCGAAACCCTCATCGCTTCACCATCGCCGCCATGACCGTCTCCGGATCCGCTTCGTCGTGGGCGAACTCGCCGCGCACCCGGCCCTCGCGCATCACGATGATCCGATCGCTCATCGCCAGCACCTCGGGCAGATCGGATGAGATGAGGACCACGGCGATGCCCTCTCGGGCCAGGTCGTCGACCAATTGGTGAACGTCAGCCTTGGCGCCGACGTCGATCCCTCGTGTCGGCTCGTCGAGGATCAGCACCCGCGGCGCGACGTTGAGCCACTTGGCGAGCATCGTCTTTTGCTGGTTGCCGCCCGACAGGTTCCCGACCGGCGTGTCGAGCGTCGCCGTGCGAATGCTCAGCCGGTCGCGGAACGTCGACGCCGTGCGCTGCTCGGCCCGGCGGTCGACGAGGCCGAAGCGTCCGCGGAACGAGCCGATGCGCGGCAGCGTGATGTTGGACGTCACGCTCTGCGGCAAGGAGAGACCGAGGCGACGTCGATCCTCGGTCAGGTAGGCGATACCAGTGGCCAGCGCATCGCTCGGCCCGGCGATCCGCCGCGCGCTCCCGTCCACCTCGATCGTGCCGGAGTCGGCCGGGGCGATCCCGAACAGGGCGAGTCCGACGTCGGTGCGACCGGCCCCGACCAGTCCGGCGAACCCCACCACCTCGCCGGCGCGCACGTCGAAACTCACACCTTCGAACGTGCCGCTGCGGCTGAGATCGGTGACGCGCAGGGCGACTTCGCCCGGGGCGTGCCGGGTGCGCACGAAGAAGTCGGCGACCTCGCGCCCGACCATCTCGCGAACGAGGAGGTCCTCGGTCATCTCCGCCGCCGGTCGCGAGGAGATGCGGCGGCCGTCGCGGAACACCGTGATGCGATCGGCGATGCGGAAGACCTCGTCGAGGCGATGGCTGATGAAGAGCACGGCAACGCCGCGCTCGCGCAGCCGGTCGACCTGCCGGAACAGCAGCTGGGCCTCGTGCGCCGACAGGGACGCCGTCGGCTCGTCCATGATCAGCACCCGAGCATCGAGGGAGATCGCCTTGGCGATCTCGACCGCCTGCTGCGCGCCCACCGTCAACGTCTTGGCGGGCGCCCGCGGGTCGAGGTCGATGTCGAGCGAGCGGAGGATCGCCGCCGCCTCGTCGTACATGCGCCGCCAGCGCATCAGGCGGCCACGCCCGCGATGGGCCATGAAGATGTTCTCGGCCACGCTCAGATCGGGGAAGATCATCGGCTCCTGGTAGATCGCCACGACGCCCCGGCGTTGTGCGTCGGCCGCCGACCCGAGCGTGACGGCGACGCCGTCGATCGAGATCTCGCCGGCGTCGGGCCGATGGACGCCGGTCATCGTCTTGATCAACGTCGACTTGCCGGCGCCGTTCTCGCCCACGAGGGCGTGGACCTCGCCGGCGTAGAGCTCGATGCCGGCGCGGTCGAGCGCCCGGGTGGCACCGAACTGCTTGGAGACGTCGGCCAGCGTCATCACCGGCCGGCGCTGCTCACCGCCCGCCGCCGACTCGCGGGGCGCGCCGATGGGGCCGGTCGCCACGTCGCCGACGACGTCGATCGCCCCCATCTCTCTCCCTCTGTCTCGCGGTCCCTGCCGGCGGGACCCCGTTCCCGCCCGATCGCCACCGCAGCACGCACCCGGCGTGTGCATTCGTGGCCGAAGTTGAGCTATCGCACAGGATCGTACACAGCACCGGCGGAGCGGCGCAAGGGTCGGCGCGGTGGTCAGACGATCTGCACCGAGTCGCGGTAGGGATCGAGCATGGCGTCCCTCGCGTCGAGCTCGGTGACGAGCACGCCGATGCGATCGAGCGAGAAGCAGCGTGCCGGCGCCCGGTGCCCGAGCTTCGACGAATCGACGGCAAGGACGATCTCGGCGGCCGCGTCGGCGAGCGCCAGCTTGACCTCGGCGTCGAGCAACGTCGACTCGCTCGACCCGAGCTGCGGGTCGAGCGCCGAGGCGCTGACGAACAGGCGGCGCAACATCACGTCGTTCGTCGCCCGCGTCGCGAGCGGACCGACGAGGCTCCCCGTCGACTCGTCGAGCGCCCCGCCCGTCAGCAGCGCCGTGACCCCGCCGTGGTCCTGCAGGGCGCGGAAGGCGTCGAGCCCGTTCGTCAGCACCGTGAGATTGCGCGCCGGCGCCAAGCGCGCCGCCAAGCGCTGCAACGTCGACGAGGCGTCGATGCCGATCGCCCCGCCCTGGCCCACGAGGTCGAGCAGCTTGTCGGCGATGCGACCCTTGGCCCGGCTGTGCTGTTCGGCGCGGGCGGCGAACTGCTGCGGCCCGACGGCGACGGCACCACCGCGCACACGGTGGGCGACGCCCTCGTCCACGAGGAGGTCGAGATCGCGGCGGATCGTCATCTCGCTGACGGCGAGCTCGCCGGCGAGATCCATCACGCGCACGCGGCCGTCGACGTCGAGCCGGGAACGGATCATCTCCAGCCGCTGCATGCTCTCGAGGTTCATCAGCTGCCCACTTTCGTCGGTTCGACCGGCGTAGTCCCCAACGAGACGGAGAGCGCGGCGCGGACGTGTTCTCGCAGCCAGAGATTCTGGGCGCGAAAGTCGTACTGCGCCGCCCCCGTGTCAGGATCGACCGGCATGTACGGCGGCGGGCCCACCTCGCACGTGAGCGTCATCGTGGTCCGTCCGGCCGCGGCGAGATGGTCGCGGATCTGCGTCCACCAGCCGACGTGTGCATCGAGCTCGCGCGTCCAGAGCGGATTGGCCGGGTCGGGCACCTGCGCTGACTGGGCCCAGCCCACGCGCAGATGCGTGTGACGGGTCCTGGCGAGCGCCACGGCCAGGGCGTCGGCCTGATCGTCGAGCAACGTCTCCGACACGCACGCCCAGTGCGACAGGTCGGCGGTGAGGTAGAGGTCGGGGCGCCGGGCCAGGTAGTCGGCCGTCACCGCGGCGGCATAGGGAAAGCGGCTGCGGTGGGTCTCGTGCAGCACCTCGACGCCGAGCATCCCGGCGGCTTCCGACGCGATGTCGAGGAGGGGATCGATGCGGGACGACGGCCAGAAGTCCCGTCCGGTGTGCGAGTTGACGAGGACCGGCTCGAGCTCCCCGGCGCGCAGCAGGTTGTCCCGCAGCCGGCGCCGGCACGTGGCGTCGTCGCCGTCCGCCTCGTACTGGTGGGCGACGCAGGAGAGCCCGGCGGCCTCGATCGCCCGGCGCAGCCGCCGGCGCTCGGCATCGCCGGTCGGGACGAACGTCTCGATCCCGTCGTAACCGGCGGCTGCCACCTCGTCGACCATCGCCTCCACGCCATTGGCGTCGCGTCCCCACCAGGCCGCGAAGAACGACAGGCGCACGGCTCGACCACTCACACCCGGCGACGCCGCTCAGACGGCGACGGCGCTGTAGACGAGCGGATTCTGGGTGTCGTCGTCGAGGCGGTCACCGATCGACAGGGCGGCCACCTGCTCGTCGGTGAGGATGTTCTGCTGGCCGTTGAACACCGCCCCGTCGGGCATGAAGGCGCACGTCATCGCCCGGCGGGCCCGGCTCGTCATGTTCGCCCCGGCCCCGTGGATCGTCATGCCGTTGTGGAACGAGCAGCTCCCCGCCTTCATCGCCGCCTGGAACGGCGTGGCCGTCCGGTAGTCCGGATACATCTCGAAGATGGCGTCGAGGTTGCGGGTGATGCCGGGGTTGTCGAACGTCGTCGTCAGGTGCGATCCGGGGAAGAAGTACAGGCAACCGTTCTCGGGCGTGGCGTCGTCGAGGGCGATCCAGATCGAAATCGCCCGGCGGTCGCTGAACGACCAGAACGGTGTGTCGAGATGGAAGCCCGTGGGGTTCGCCCACGGCTGCTTGATCAGCGCCTGGTCGTGCCAGACCCGCAGCCCGTCGACACCGGCCAGCCGCCCGGCCATCTCGCCGATGCGCTCGTCGAGGATGAGCGCCCGCATCGCCTCGTTGGTCTGCCACAGGTTGAGCAGCTGGTCGAACACCTTGCCGTAGAAGTCGGCGTCGGGGTTGATGCCGTCGTCCTCACCGATGAGCACGTCCTGGTTCGCGAATTTGCGGCCGTTGCGCTCGGCGACGGCGACGCCCACGGTGTGGCGCCAGGTCTCCAGTTCGTCGGCGTCGAGGAAGTCCTCGATCACGACGAACCCGTCCCTCCGGTACGACTCGATCTCCTGGATCGTCAACTCACTGCGCACGTGCGACCCCCAAGCCGTCCTTGCGTCGAATGTTTGCTCCTGTGATAATTGCCAAGTTCTCACAGATCGTCAAGGGGGAGGATCGATGGTCACGTTCGATGAGATCAGGACCGACCTGGAGCGCCAGCGGATCGAGCTCCCGTCGTGGGCGTTCGGCAACTCGGGGACCCGCTTCAAGGTCTTCGCCCAGGCCGGCGTGCCGCGCGATCCGTTCGAGAAGATCGCCGACGCCGCCCAGGTGCACCTGCACACGGGCCTCGCCCCCACCGTCGCCCTGCACATCCCGTGGGACCTCGTCGACGACTTCGACAAGCTGCGCCGCCACGCCGAGGATCACGGCGTCGGGCTCGGGACGATCAACACCAACACGTTCCAGGACGACGACTACATGCTCGGCAGCCTGTGCCACGCCGACGAGCGGATCCGCGCCAAGGCAATCCGCCACGCCGTCGACTGCGTCGACATCATGGACGTGACGGGCAGCCGCGACCTCAAGGTGTGGCTGCCCGACGGACTCAACTACCCCGGTCAGGCCGACCTCCGCGACCGCCAAGACCGCCTCGCCGACTCGCTGGCGCAGATCTACGCCCGGCTCGGCGACCACCAGCGGCTCGTGCTCGAGTACAAGTTCTTCGAGCCGGCGTTCTACGCCACCGACGTCCCCGACTGGGGCACGGCGTACGTGCAGTGCGCAGCCCTCGGCGATCGCGCCGTCGTCTGTCTCGACACCGGCCACCACGCGCCGGGCACGAACATCGAGTTCATCGTCATGCAGCTGCTCCGCCTCGGCAAGCTCGGCGCCTTCGACTTCAACTCCCGCTTCTACGCCGACGACGACCTCATCGTCGGCGCGGCCGACCCGTTCCAGCTGTTCCGCATCCTCGTCGAGGTCGTGCGCGGTGGCGGCTACGCGAGCGACGATCTCAACTTCATGCTCGACCAGTGCCACAACATCGAGGCCAAGATCCCCGGGCAGATCCGTTCCGTCCTCAACGTGCAGGAGATGACGGCCCGCGCCCTACTCGTCGACCGCGCGGCGCTGGCCGAAGCGGAGCGGGCGGGCGACGTGCTGGCCGGCAACGGGGTGCTGATGGACGCCTTCTACACCGACGTGCGAGCCGATCTCGCCGACTGGCGAGCGGGACGGGGGCTCCCGCCCGACCCGATGGCGGCGTACGCGGCGAGCGGCTATGGCGATCGCATCGCCGCCGACCGGGTCGGCGGGACCCAAGCGGGGTGGGGCGCGTGAACCCGGCAGTCCGCGAGCTGCTCGATCGCTCCAACCGCCTCGGCGCCGACCCGCGCAACACCAACTACGCCGGCGGCAACACGTCGGCCAAGGGCACCGACGTCGACCCGGCGACCGGTACCGAGGTCGAGTTGATGTGGGTGAAGGGGTCGGGCGGCGACCTCGGCACGCTCACCGAGTCGGGGCTCGCCGTGCTGCGGCTCGACCGCATGCGCGCTCTCGTCGACGTCTACCCCGGCGAAGAGCGCGAGGACGAGATGGTGGCGGCTTTCGACTACTGCCTGCACGGCCGCGGCGGCGCGGCGCCGTCGATCGACACGGCGATGCACGGGCTCGTCACGGCGTCGCACGTCGATCACCTGCACCCCGACAGCGGCATCGCCATCGCCACCGCAGCCGACGGCGAACAGCTCACCAAGGACATCTTCGGCGGCAAGGTGGTGTGGGTGCCGTGGCGCCGGCCCGGGTTCCAACTCGGCCTCGACATCGCCGCCGTGCACGACGCCAACCCCGGAGCCGTCGGCGTGATCCTCGGCGGCCACGGCATCACGGCGTGGGGAGCCACCAGCGCCGAGGCCGAGCAGCACAGCCGGTGGATCATCGAGACGGCGCAGGCCTACCTCGACGAGCACGGCAAGGCCGAGCCGTTCGGCGCCGTGGTGAACGATCGCCGCCCGCTGCCCGACACCGAGCGCCGGGCCAAGGCCGCCGCCCTCGCTCCCCATCTCCGCGCCGTGGCGTCGCGGGACCTGCGGATGATCGGTCACTTCACCGATGCCGACGTCGTGCTCGACTTCCTCGCCTCGGAGAAGCTCTTCGACCTCGCCGCCCTCGGGACGTCGTGCCCCGATCACTTCCTGCGCACCAAGGTCCGCCCGCTCGTGCTCGACCTGCCCGCCGACGCGCCGATCGGCGACTGCGTCGCCCGTCTCGCCGAACTGCACGAGGAGTACCGGGCGGACTACGAGGCCTACTACCGGCGTCACGCCGTCGCCGACTCACCGGCGATGCGCGGCGCCGACCCGGCCATCGTCCTCGTCCCCGGCGTCGGGATGTTCTCCTACGGCAAGGACAAGCAGACCGCTCGCGTCGCCGGCGAGTTCTACGTCAACGCGATCAACGTGATGCGGGGCGCCGAAGCCGTGTCGACATATGCGCCGATCCCCGAGGCCGAGAAGTTCCGCATCGAGTACTGGCTCCTCGAGGAGGCCAAGCTGCAGCGGCTCCCCAAGCCCAAGCGCCACGCCGGACGCATCGCCCTGGTGACCGGAGCGGCGAGCGGCATCGGCCGGGCGATCGCCACCCAGCTGGCCGCGGAGGGCGCCTGCGTCGTCGTCGCCGACCTCGACGCCGAGCGGGCCGCGGGCGCTGCCGCCGGCATCGGCTCGGCCGACGTGGCCGTCGGCGTGGCTGCCGACGTGACCGACCCCGACGCCGTGCGTGCCGCCGTCGACGCCACCCTGCTCGCCTTCGGCGGCATCGACCTGGTGGTCAACAACGCCGGCCTGTCGGTGTCCAAGCCGCTGCTCGAGACCAGCGTCGACGACTGGGATCGCCAGCACGACGTGATGGCCAAGGGCAGCTTCCTCGTCACGCAGGCGGCGGCCCGGGTGATGATCGCCCAGCGGCTGGGCGGCGACGTGATCTACATCGCCTCCAAGAACGCCCAGTTCGCCGGCCCCAACAACGTCGCTTACAGCGCCTCCAAGGCCGATCAGGCCCACCAGGTGCGTCTCCTCGCCGTCGAGCTCGGCGAGCACGGCATCCGGGTGAACGGCATCAACCCCGACGGCGTCGTGCGCGGCAGCGGCATCTTCGCCGGCGGCTGGGGCGCCGAGCGGGCCGCCGTGTACGGCGTGCCGGAGGACGAGCTGGGCGCCTTCTACGCCCAGCGCACCCTGCTCAAGCGCGAGGTCCTCCCCGAGCACGTGGCCCGCGCCGTCGCCGCCGTGTGCTCCGACGAGTTCAGCCACACCACCGGCCTGCTGATCCCCGTCGACGCCGGCGTCGCCGCCGCCTTCTTGCGCTGAGGGCGAGTCCGGTCGTGGCCCCCGACGGAGCGCACAGCCGGTGAGATGACCGTCTTTGCCGCCGTCGACATCGGCGCATCGGGCGGGCGGGTGATGGCCGGCACCGTCGCCGACGGGCGCGTCACGCTCGAGGCCATGCACCGTTTCCCGAACGGCGCACGCCAGGCGGACGGCGACCCGCACCTGCGCTGGGACTTCGAGGCGCTGTCCCGCGGCGTCAGCGACGGCCTGGCCAAGGTGCCCGGCGCGGCATCGATCGGAATCGACACGTGGGCCGTCGACTACGGCCTGCTCGACGCCGACGGCGCCCTGCTCGCCGATCCGATCTCCTACCGCGACGATCGCACCGCACCCGCCATCGATCGCGTCCATGCGCTGATCCCGCCCGACGAGCTGTACCGCCGCAACGGCCTGCAGTTCCTCCCGTTCAACACGATCTACCAACTCGTGGCCGAGCGGGAGGCGGGGACGCTGGCCCGGGCCACCCACGCCGTGATGATCCCCGACCTGATCGCCCACCGATTGACCGGCGAGCTGGCGACCGAGCTCACCAACGCCTCCACCACCGGACTCGTCGACGTGCACACCCAGCAGTGGGCGACCGGCCTGTTCGACCTTCTGGGGATCCCGCCGGCGCTGCTCCCGCCGATCCGACCGCCAGGCACGCAGCGCGGCATCGTCACGGCCGGCGGCCTGGCCGGAACACCGGTCATCTCCGTCGGCTCGCACGACACCGCCTCCGCGGTCGTCGGCGTACCGGCCACGACCGAGCGGTTCGCCTACATCGCCAGCGGCACGTGGTCGCTGGTGGGCCTCGAGTTGCCGGCCCCGGTCGTCACCGACGAGGCGCGGGCCGCCAACTTCACCAACGAGATCGGCGTCGGCGGCCGCACCAGGTTCCTGCGCAACGTCGGCGGGTTGTGGCTCCTCCAGGAGTGCATGCGCACCTGGGGGATCGACGCCGTCGACGTCCTCGTCGAGGGTGCAGCGCGCCTCCCGGCGGGCGGGCCGACGATCGACGCCGACGACCCGGCGTTCATCCCGCCGGGCGACATGCCCGCGCGCATCGCTGCGGCCGCCGGACGGGACATGGATCCCGCCGGGACCACCCGCTGCATCCTCGACTCGCTCGCCGCCGGCTACGCCCGCACGCTCGATCGGGCGCGCGAGCTGGCGGGGCGCGACGTCGACGTCATTCACGTGGTCGGCGGCGGTGCGCAGAACGAGCTGTTGTGCCAGCTCACGGCCGACGCGACGGGTCGCCCGGTGCTCGCCGGTCCGATCGAGGCCACGGCGCTCGGCAACGTGCTCGTCCAGGCCGCGACCCTCGGCGTGGTCGCCGACTCGCTGGAGGCGATGCGGGCGATGGCCGCGGCGTCGACGAGGCTGCGGCGCCACGACCCGGCCTGACCTGACCTGACCTGCGATCGCCCTGCTTCTGGGCGCGGATCGTGCCATTCGGCGATCTGGGCGCGGATCACGACGCTCAGCGTCACTGTTCTGTCGCGCAACATCGGTGACACGTATGTCGCGGAACATGGGTGACAGTTCATGACGTTACCCGGCGGGGTTGGCGGGGGCCGCCGCGGCGTTGGCGGCTGGGTTG
>NZ_QKYK01000053.1 GCF_003426815.1 Desertimonas flava | reverse complement strand
GCGGCAACAGAAACAACTGATCACGATCCACCCGCCGATACCCGAACGCCATCACCCGATCATGCCCAACCACACTAAACCCGAGCGCGATAGTCAACAATCAAACCGCAACAGCCTGAGACGGCCCGCTGGATCGGCACTTCTCGCCCGTGTCAGACGTTGAACACCACCCCGAGGTCGGGCACGCGCAGATGCTTGTGCGTGGAGAGGCGCTTCCACGCATCCTTCGCCGTCCCGCCGAAGAGATACATCTCCTGGGCGATCGCCGCGGCCACCTTCGGGGCCGAGAAGCTCGTCCCGCTCCAGCGGGCCCAGCCCTTGTAGTCGCGCGTCGGTGTGCCGTCGAGCACTTCGGTGAAGTCGGTGAAGAAGGTGCTGACGACATCCACTCCGGGGGCGCAGGCGTCGACCCAGCCCCCGAAGTTGCTGAACCACGCTTTGCCGCCGGCGGACGTCGCGCCCACGCCGACCACGCCGGGAAGCGCAGCTGGGAAGTACGGCCGGCACGTGTTCTGGTTCCCGGCCGCGGCGACGCCGAGCGCGGGACCGAGGAGACGCATCAGTTCGGTCTCGAACACCGCGGCCTCGTCGTCTGCGAAGTTGGTGCCGAAGCTCATCACGACAACGTCGAACGGACCTTGGGTGTCCATCATCCGCTTCAACGTCGACAACACGCCCGCGACGTCGCCGTCACCGAAACTCGACAGCACGCCCGCCGAGACGATGTCGGCATCGGGACACGTCTGCAGCACCACACCGGCGATGAACGAGCCGTGACCTGCCTCGAAGTCGAGCAGCTTCGAACGGGACGGCTTGGTTCCGGACGTCAGCGGGCGAACTGGAGGATCGAAGCGCTCGTCCTCGTCGTCGACGATGCGGGGATCAGCGTCCACCTTCCAGTCCTTGCGGATCTCGCAACACTGCAGTCGCTCGTGTTCAGCGCGGCGCGCGACAGGACCGGCGGCCCGAACCTCACCGTCGGCCGGGACCGTCGTGAGACCGGTGTCGAGCACGAGGATCCGCGGCCGCGGCCGGTCCGGCAGGTCGAGCGGGTCGCGCCACGCCGGCGGTTGCACCGTCGGTTCGGCCGTGGTGAGCAACGACGTCTGCCCCGTGACGGGGTCGGTGAACACGTTGGCCAGGAACGCCATCTCACCGGCCCACGATGTCTGGGCGCCGAGCGGCTCGCCGTGCATCACCTGGGCGCCGATGACCACGTAGTTGAGATCGGCGCCAAAGCCAGCCGAGCGAGCGTCGCTCGCCACATCCGCGACCGAACGCAGGCTCAGCCGCCGCTCGGAATGCCTCAGCGACGGTTCGGAGTCGTCGATACTGACGGCGACGACGCCAGCGCCGCCGTCGTCCGGTTCCGGTACGAGCCCGTTGTCGGGCCGGAGCTTCCGCTGGCTGAGGAACGACTGGAGTTCCCGGCGACGGCCGGCATCCCGCGGCACCTCGACCAACACCGAGTCGGGCCGCGCCAGCACGACGCTTCCGTCGGGCGTCATGCCCACGGCGATGTTCCGCGCGACGAAGACGTCAGCGAGGTCTCCGAGGGCGGCCGGATGGTCGACGGGCTGCGAAGGCTTGCCGCGTCGGATCGGTTCGTCGGACACAGTCATGACGCCATGATGACCATCGAGCAACAGAGGCTGCAGCGAATATGCCTCAACCGATACGGTCGTCGCTGGTGAGCGCGGCTCGGGGACAGGATGCGGCGGCGCTGCTCGACCTCGTTCGCGTCGATGCGACGTCGGCGTCGGAACGAGCGCAGCTCCTTCTGGCCGAGAGTCCCGCGCCCGCCGACGCGGCCCGGCTGCACTGGGTCGTCGGCATCGAGCGTCGAACCGCGGGGGATCTTCGTGCCGCGGGCAGCGCGATGGACCGGGCGCTCGATCGAGCAGGCGATGCGGACGACGGCGTGCTGTGGGCGCAGATCGCAGTGAGCAAGGCCTACCTGCTCGGCCAGCTCGGTGATCTCGGGGACGCCGCTACCTTGCTCGAAGATGCAATCGCCCATCTCGAGGGCGCGGACCGCGCCGCAGCGATCGGCCAGCTCGGGACCGTGCGGTACTGGAATGGTGACCTGACCGAGGCGTCGCGGTTGCTCGCCTCGGCGTGCGAGCAACTCGCCGAGCTCGGCGACCGGAGGCGGGAGGCCAGGTTCCGGGCCAACTATGGCGGCGTCCTCAGCGTGATCGGTGACCTCGACGAGGCCGAGGCCCAGCTGCGCTGGGCGGCGCAGCTCGACGCCGACCTCGGTCTTCCGTCCGACGAGGGGGCGGCGCGTGCCAATCTCGGCTACGTGATGACGCTTCGCGGCGACCTGCCGGGAGCGCTCGCCGAATTCGGCGCGGCTGAGGTCTGTCTTCAGCGGGGTGGAGCGGGTTCGCTGGTCCCGCGGGTGCACGCCGACCACGCCCAAGCACTGTCCGAGGCGGGCCTCTGGGACGACTCGCTCACACTGGTCGGGCAGGCCGCGGGCATGTTCCGTGAGCAGGGGCAGGCGACAGAGCTGGCCGGAGTGCTGTTGACCGCCGCCGACGTTAATCTCGCCCGGGGCGACCTCGACGCGGCTCGAACGGCTGCGGTCGAGGCCGGAGCGCTCTTCCGCGCGCAGGGCCGCACCGGTTGGGCCGTCGCCGCTGACGCTTTCGCTCTGCAGTGCGAAGCGCGGGGGCCGTCACCCACCCGAGCGCTGGTGGCCGACCTCATCGCCGCAGCCGACGACCTCGACCACGTCGCTCGGAATCGTGACGCCCGGCGTTGCCGGCTGGCGGCCGCCAAGGTCAGCGCGATGCTCGGCGACGTCGGCCGCGGACGTACCGACCGAATGTTCCGGACGTCGCGATCGCTCCCGCCTTCGGAACGCATCCAGCTCGCCCAGGTCGATGCGATCCGCGCACTCGCCGCCGGTGATCGCCCTGCCGCCCGACGGGCGATCAGCAACGGCCTCCGAATCGCGACGGCGGCGCAGGCGGGGCTCGGAGCGATCGAGACCCGCGCGCACTCGGCGGCCCATGGACACGACCTGGTCGAGATGGGGGCCAGGCTGGCGATCGACGATCGCCGGCCGCGGGAGCTCTTGACGCGCATCGAGGCGACGCGAGTGATGGCCTCTCGTCTCCCGCCGGTGCGGCCACCGGCGGATCCCGGCATGGCCGCGATGCTCGCCGAGCTCCGCAGCCTCGACGTCAAGGTGTCGGACCCGGCCGGTGATCCCGCCGAGAGGGCCCGGGCAGAGTCGCGCAGGGTTGCCGTGGAGCGACAGGTCCGTCGGCATTCGCGAACCCGGCGCGGCGACGGCGCGGCGGTCAACCTCAACGCGGAGTTGAGCGAGGCGATCGGACTGCTCGGCGACCGGCAACTGCTCGCTCACGCCGCGCTCGACGGGCGTCTCCATGCGGTGTCGGTCATCGGCGGCCGGTCGGCGCTGCACGACCTCGGAACGCTCGACGGGGTGCGGGACAAGGTGGAAGGCGTGGCCTTCGCCCTCAACCGGCTGAACCGCGGGCAGGGGTCCGAGGCTTCCCGGCTGTCGGCGGCGGAGATGCTGTTCGGGCTGTCCGACGAGCTCGCTGAGCTGCTCATCCCGCCTGCGGTCGCCGACAGCTTCGACCCCGTGGTCGTCGTGCCCACGGCGGTGCTCCACGACGTGCCGTGGGGGCTGTTGCCCCCGCTCGCCGGACGGGCGGTCTCCGTCAACGCCTCGTTCACCGGCTGGGCACGGGCCGAGCGGGCACGCCGCGACCGTGTCTCGCGATCGGCGGTCGGCTTCGTCGCCGGGCCGGGGTTGGAGTTCGCCGACGTCGAGACCAACGAACTGGCGTCGTACTACCCGTCGGCGGCGGTCCTGACCGGCGCCGCCGCCACTGGGGAACGGTGCCTCGATCTGTTCGGGGCGGCCGACCTGGTGCACGTCGCCTGCCACGGAACGTTCCGCACCGACAACCCCCTGTTCTCGTCGATCCACGTCGCCGACGGTCCCCTCAACGTCTACGACTTCGAGCGCGTCGAGCAGCTCCCCGACGCCGTCGTGCTGTCCGCGTGCAGCGTCGCCGGCTCCAAGGTGTTGCAGGGCGGCTCGATCCTCGGCCTGGCGACCGCCCTCACCACGCTCGGCGCGAGCACGGTGATCGCCCCGCTCACTCCGGTGTCCGACGCCGCATCGGTCACCGTGATGCAGCGTCTCCACCAGGCGATCGTCGCCGGCGAGGCCCCGGCGTCGGCGTTGGCCTCGGCGATCCTGTCGCACGACATCGCCGACCCGACGGCGGCGGCCTTCATCGCCCTCGGCGCCTGAATCGGAGATCCGGGCCCGCTCGTCGAGATCGGTGAGCTCTCGGGGCAGATTTCCGCCTGCTGGGCTCACACTTCGTCGAACCCGACGAGTGGAAACCCCCAGCTAGGGCGTACTCTGGCGGTGTGGGCGAGGGGGAGGACCTGAGCATCGCCGACCTCGTGGGGTTGGTGGTCGCCAACCCGCAGAAGGTCGGGGCCGAGGCTGCCGCGCGCCTCGAAGCGGGTCGGTTCGCCGACGAGCGCGAGCGCACCCAGCTCCACTGGATCATTGGGCGGGCCGAGCGGGAGTCGGGCAACCTCGAGACCGCCCGCCACCAACTCGAACAGGCCCTGACCGGCGCCGAGCGCGCCGGCGATCGAGAACTCCTCATCGGCGTGCACTCGAGCCTGGCCTTCACGCTCGGGCGCCTCGGCGACCTCGACGGCGCCGAGAAGCTCCTCGCCGGCGCCGAGGTCATCGCCGATCCGCTCGAACGGGCGCGCTTGATGGCCCAGCGTGGCGTCCTCGCCTACCTCCGTGGCGAGCTGGCACGCGGCGCCGAGGTCGTGGCCGCCGCCTGTGAAGAGATGCGCCGCAACGGCGACCTGGTGCACGAGGCTCGCCACCGCACCAATCTCGGCGCCGTGCTGATCGACCTCGGCCGGTACGGCGTGGCCCGACGGCACCTGGCGCGAGCCGTCTCGGTCGCCGAGACGCATGGACTCGACGTGATCGTGGCCGAGGCCAAGGCGGGCCTCGCCCACATCTCCACGATGCAGGGTGACCTGCCCGGTGCGATGCAGGAGTTCGCCGAGGCCGAGCGGCGGCACCTCGCCGCCGACACACAGTCGTACCTCCCCCGGCTGCACTCCGACCACGCCCGCGCCCTGGCCGACGCCTCGCTGCTCGAAGACGCCTCCCAACTGCTCGACCGGGCGCTGGCGATGCTCCGCAGCCAGGGCCAGCTCACCGAGCTGCCCCAGACCCTCGTGCGGGCCGCCGAGGTCCGCCTGGCCCGGGGCGACCTCGATGGCGCTCACCGGGCCGCCACCGAGGCCGTCGAACTGCTCACCCAGCAGGGGCGCCGGCACTGGCTCGTCCTCGCATCCAGCCTGGCGCTGCAGATCAGGGCCCGGCGCGACGGCGTGTCGGCCGGGCTGACCGCCGAGCTCGAACGCGTCGCCGACCGCCTCCGCGACTACGGCTGGCTCGGCGAGTCGACGCGAGCCCGGCTCGTGGCCGCCCGGCTCGAACTCGACTCCGCCGGCGGGCGACCGGTCACGATCGATCCCGCATTGCGCCGCAGCCTGCGGCTCGGGCGGGCCGCCGACCGGATCCTGCTCGCCTACATCGACGCCAGGATGGCGGAGCAACGCGGCGATCGCGGCGCAGCACGGCGCGCCGTCACCCACGGACTGCGGGTTGCCGTCTCCGCCCAGGCCGGGCTGGGGGCGATGGAGACCCGCGCCCACGCCGCCCGGCACGGGTACGACCTCACCGAACTCGGCGCGCGCATCGCTCTCGAGGACCGTCGACCCCGGGAGCTGCTCGCCCGCATCGAGGCGACCCGGCTGATGTCGTCGAGGATGCCGATGCTGCGTCCGCCAGAGGACGACGCGATGGCCGCGATGCTCACGGCGCTGCGCGGCATCGAGGTCCGTATCGCCGACGCGTCCACGCCCACCGAACAGAGGGTGGACGACGAGCAGCAGCGAGTCGTGCTGGAACGCCGGCTGGCCCGCCGCGCCCAGGGGGTACGCGGCGACACGTCGGTCGATCTCGCAGCGTGGGAAGACCAGCTCGGCGACGCCATCGCCATGCTCGGCCCGCGGACCCTGGTCGCCTTCGCCGCGGTCCACGGCCGCCTCCACGCCGTGTCGGTCCGACGTCGCCGGGCTCGGCTGCACGACCTCGGCGCCGTGGCCGACGTCGGGAGGCGGCTCGACGGTGTGGCGTTCGCGCTGAACCGCCTCAATCGGGTCCAGGGCTCCGACAACGCACGGAGGGCTGCCGAGCAGATGCTCGCTGCGTCGGCGGCCGAGCTCGCCGCGCAGCTCCTGCCGCCGGGGGTGGTGCCAGGTGACGACGCCGTGGTGATCGTGCCCACGGCACGGCTGCACGACATCCCCTGGGGATTGCTGCCGCCGCTCGCCGGTCGCCCCGTCTCCGTCGACCCGTCGATCGCCTCGTGGGCGACGGCCGAGCGGATGCGGCTCGACCGGCTGGCGATCCACGGCGGCGGGCGCGCCGCCGGGCTGGTCGCCGGCCCCGGGCTCGAACACGCGCACGGCGAGATCGACACCGTCCGGCGCCTCTACGAGTCGCCGATCGTCCTCGACGAACGCACCTCCAGCGTCGTCCGGTGCCTCGAGCTCGTCGCCCAGTCCGACGTCGTGCACTTCGCCTGCCACGGCGCGTTCCGTACCGACAACCCGATGTTCTCGTCGCTGCGGGTCGCCGACGGGCCGCTCGTCATCTACGACTTCGAGCGCCTCTCCCGGTTCCCCGAGACGGTCGTGTTGTCCGCGTGCAGCGCTGCCAACGCCCGTGTCCTCCAGGGTGGATCGCTGCTCGGACTCGCCGCCGCGCTCATCACGCTGGGCGTGGCCAACGTGGTGGCCCCGCTCACCCCGATCTCCGACGCCTCGGCGGCCGGGGTGATGGCCGCCCTCCACGCGTCGATGGTGGCCGGGGCGACTCCTGCCGAGGCGCTGGCCGCGACGTCGGTGGCCGCGGCGTCCGACGCCGAGCGGGCCACCGCCGGCGCGTTCGTCGTCCTCGGTGCCTAGTGCCGTGACCACAAGCGTTCGCACGCCACGACGGCCGGATGACGCCGCTGGTTGCGTTGCTGCTCCTCGTGGTTGGGCAAGGGAGGCACGTCGTCGCCGCGCCTTGCCAGCGACGCCCCCGACTCGCCGTGGACGAGGCGACCGTTCATGGCCACGGCACTAGCGGACGCCCCGCGGGGTCGGGTGACGGGAAGAAATCACCCGCGCGGTGTATCAGGACGCCTGGAAACGACTCTTGAAGTTTGTGAACGTCGGACGCGACACGGATGACCGGGCCGATCTAGGCTCCCGCCCGTGGAGGATGGAGCGCGGGCTGACGACGTCGGTGATCTGCTCCTTCGCGTCAACAACGGCGACGAATCGGCCTGGAACGCCCTGGTCGACCGTTTCGCCGGGCTCGTCTGGTCCGTCGCCCGTTCGTTCCGCCTCTCCAAAGCGGCCACCGAAGACGTGGTCCAGACGGTCTGGCTACGTCTCGCCGAGTACAGCAGCCGCATCCGAGAGCCAGACCGGCTCGCCTCGTGGCTGGCGACCGCGACCCGGCACGAGGCCCTGCGAGTCATCAGGGGGCACCAGCGGATGGTTCCGTTCTCGGACTTCGTCGACGCCAGCGAGCCAACGTCGTCGTCGATCGAAGACGTCGTCACCGACGACTTCACGTTGCGGGCCGTGCTCGACGCCTTCGCCCGGCTTCCCGCCGTCGACCAGCAGCTGCTGCGGCTCCTCTGCACCGTGCCACCGCTCGATTACCAGACGATCGCCGACATGCTCGGCCGATCGATCGGAAGTATTGGACCGAGCCGTGCCCGGTCCCTCGATAAGCTGCGGCGACTGCTTCCACCAGGTATCGACCCCCGGGCGAGCTCCATCTTCGCCCGGCCACCACGACCCGCGAGCTCTCCATCCGGCGGGTCGCAATCGTCCCCGCCCGGCGGCGGCCAGGCCCTAGGAACCTCCTCATGAACGAGCGCTCCGACCCTTCCACCCCCTCCGATGACACGCTGCTCGAGCTGCTCGGCGCAGCGCTGCAGGTCGCCGACCCGGTCCCCGAGCACGTGCTCGCCGCGGCGCGTGGCGCCGTCGCCTGGCGAACGATCGACCAGGACCTCGCCGACCTCGTCTTCGACTCGGCCGTCGAGCTCACCGGTGTCCGTGACCGTGACTCGGCCCGGCAGCTGACGTTCCGCACGGCCGATCTCGAGATCGAACTGATGGTCGTCGACCCGGCCAGCCGGCGCCTCGTGGGCCAGCTCGTCCCGCCGCTGGCCACGTCGGTCACGCTCGAGAGCACCAGCGAATCGGCGGTCCAGCACTCCGACGCCTACGGACGGTTCACGTTCGAGGCCATCGCCGACGGGCCCGTACGGCTGGCGGTCGGTGGCGCCGAGGGCCGCGCCGACGTGCTCACCGACTGGGTCCTGCTCTGACACCAGCCCTAGTGGTCTAGCAGGTTCGCGTCCGAGCGTTGGGGATTCCGCCGGTCAGCCATAACATTGCACGGTCCCTAAATCGTCGAAGAGGTAGCGAGTGCCCACCATCCAGCAGCTGGTCCGTCAGGGCCGCAGCTCGAAGTTCTCCAAGAGCAAGACGCCCGCGCTGAAGGGCTCCCCCCAGCGTCGGGGTGTGTGCACCCGCGTCTACACGAACACGCCGAAGAAGCCGAACTCGGCCCTGCGCAAGGTGGCCCGTGTCCGCCTGTCCAGCGGTGTCGAGGTCACGGCCTACATCCCCGGTGAGGGCCACAACCTGCAGGAGCACTCGATCGTGCTCGTGCGCGGCGGCCGTGTTCGCGACCTCCCCGGCGTTCGCTACAAGATCATCCGCGGAGCACTCGACGCCGCCGGCGTGAAGAACCGCAAGCAGGCCCGCAGCCGGTACGGCGCCAAGGCCGAGAAGTAAGGATTGCCCGATGCCTCGCAAAGGACCTGCTCCCCGCCGCGATCTCGTCGCCGACCCGATCTACCGGTCGGTGCTCGTCACGCAGCTCGTCAACAAGGTGATGCTCAGCGGCAAGCGCAGCCTCGCCGAGAAGATCGTCTACGACGCGATGAAGATCGTCGAGACGAAGACCGGTGAGGAGCCGCTCGGCACCGTCAAGCGGGCGATCGACAACGTCAAGCCGCCGCTCGAGGTGAAGAGCCGCCGCGTCGGTGGTGCCACCTACCAGGTGCCCGTCGAGGTCCGCCCTCGCCGTGCGACCACGCTCGCCATCCGCTGGATCGTCGACTTCTCCCGCGCCCGCCGCGAGAAGACGATGTCCGAGTGCCTCGCTGCCGAGCTGCTCGACGCCGCCAACGGCCTCGGCGCCGCGATGAAGCGTCGCGACGACATGCAGAAGATGGCCGAGTCCAACAAGGCGTTCGCCCACTACCGCTACTGATCAACGTCGATCACCAGTCGTTCCGCGTCCGGGCTCCGGTCGCGATGAGCCTGGACAGCGGCATCTGCGGCGGAAACTCATCGCGGAGGCGGCCACAGGCCGACGGCGCTCAAGCGGGCGATCTCGTCCCGGCGACGAGCGATGTCGTCGATGGTCTCGGCGATGGTGGCCGACCGATTTCGCTTGCTCAGGCGCACCGGTCCGCCCCGCCGCGTCACCCAGTGCAGCTTGGCTGCGGCCGCGTCGCGTGCCTGATCCCTCGCGATGCCCTCGGGCGTCCAGTGCGACGGATGCAGATCCGCTTCGAAGGCCCACCGGATCTCGGGAATCGAGAGGTCGAATCGGGCGGGACCGTAGACCGGAAGGGTGACCGGGAACTGTCGGACCAGGTCCCGGACGCCCTGGCGCTGGAACTCGACGAGCACGTCGAACTCACCTCCCGACTCCGAAGGTGCGCCCGGGAGACGACCGGCGAGCACCCGTAGGAAGCGCCGGGCCCACGGTCGGCCGGGGGTGTCGAGCAGCGCGGCGCATCGCTGAAGGTCGTTGACCGAGCAGTATCGAAGATGCAGAACGTGCTCGATGATCGACGCCAGCGTCGACGGCGACACGTATCGGGTCAGGTCGACGACGGTCCGCGCCGGAGAGGTGACCCGCCGTCCGTCGCTCAGGGTGACGATGTCAGCGGGGTCGATCAACGCGGTGCGGTAGACCTTCACCCACGGCTGCTTGCACGGATGGCTGGCCGGCGGACCGATCGCGTACACGAGTCCGTCATTCGCCATGAATCGCAGCCCCCAGTGTCGACCCGCCGAGAATCCGGCGATGACCAGCTCGGGGTGGGCGAGGCACAGGGCCGTCTCCCGCATGACCTCGTCCGGCTCGGCCGAACCGGCGACGTACCCGCCCTTCAGCACCGGCCGTAGCTGCCCATTGGCGACCATGCGGTCTTGCTGGTCGCGAGACACGCCCAGCGCGCGCAGGTCAGAGGTGGCGATTGCCTGATGACGAAGCCGCATCCAAGCGAGGGCTTCGGGGTCGAGTCGCGACATCCGCGGCCTCCCATCGATCCATGGTTCGACTGGGCCGGAGGGAACGGCCGAAGCGGGCACGACGCCGAGTGGTCGCCACCATAAGCGACCTGTCAGCCGCCCGAGCACGCGATGGGCGCGGACAGCGGCATGTGCGGTGGAAACTCATCGCGGCGGACGCCGCGCGCGGCGGGTCAGCGTTTGCGCAGAACGCTCGTCTGGTCGGGGTAGGGGAGCGTGGGCGTGAGGCCGCGATGCACCGTCTCGGTGACGGGTGCGGCGGCGATCGCCTTGCGGTAGCGGCGCCGCAGCGTGTTGTCGAAGACGATGATGCCGTCGTCGTCGAGGTGGGAGAGGGCGGCACGGAGGCACGCCTCACGGGCTCGGCCGTCGACCACGATCAGTTGGAAGGGACCGCCGTCGGCGGCGACCGAGTCGATGTGCCGGACGTACTTGCCGAAGTCGAGGCGGCCGTGGCCCTCCTTCGCCGAGCCGATCTCCGGGTCGGCGGACTCCTCGGGCTCGACGATGTCGAGCCTCGCGTTCGGCGTGTCGGCGAGCTGCTCCTGGATCATCGTGCCGAAGCCGGCGTGGTGCTCGACCGAACGAACCGTGCCGCCGCCCTGGCCCAGCCGCTTCGACAGCCATATCGTGCTGGCCCCCGATCCCCACTCGAAGGCCCGGACCGGCGTCGACCGGCCGGCGATCCACCGCTCGACGTCGTCGATCGCGCCGTAGGTCCACCACGGGACGTCGAGCTTGGAGATCCCGATGGAGTCGTGCGCCCTGGTGAGGCTGAACGCCCAGTGCCGGATCCGGCGGTCCCGGGGCGGCGGCTGGTCATCGAGCAGCCCGACTCGTTCGAGCACCCGGCCGGTCGCCCTGGCGCTGGACGCGTAGGCGCGTTTGACGGTTCCGACAGCGCTCGATTTCACGCCGGACAGTCTGCCGTGCCGCAGGGCACTCGGCTCAACAGCGGTCGGCGAGCCGCTAGCGGCCCTGCGAGATGTACTCGACGAGTTGCTGGTTCTCGCTCTCGAGCTGGCCGAGGCGGCTCTTGACGACGTCGCCGATCGAGATGACGCCGCCGAGCACCTGTGCGTCGTCGACCACGGGGAGATGCCGGATGCGCCGCTCCGTCATCGACACCATCAGGGACTCGACGGAGTCGTCGGGTCGACAGGTCACGACGTCGGTGGACATCACGGACTCGACGGTGCGGCCCAGTGACGAGGCGCCGTGGCTCGCCAGGGCTCGCACGATGTCGCGCTCGGACACGATGCCGTCGATGTGCCGGCCGTCGTCACTGACGATCAGCGCACCGACGCCGGCATCACGAAGCGTGGACACTGCGTCGGCGAGCGAGGAGTCGGCGCGAATCGTTACGACTCCAGAACCCTTGTTCCCCAGGATGGACTGAACGTTCACGGCGCAACCCCCTGCCCGTCGACTGCGTTCCACTGTAGCCCGCTCAACCCGGCCGGTGGACCGGGCCAAGATGTGCCCATGAGTTCGCTCGAGACCACCGCACCGTCCTTCGTCGAGATGGCCCACCGCATCGTGTGGAGCGTCGCGGCCACTGTCGACCGTGCCGGACGACCCCGCACGCGGGTCCTCCACCCCTACTGGGAGTGGGACGGCACCGATCTGACCGGTTGGGTGCTGACGTCGCCGCAGTCGGTCAAGGCCGGTCACCTCGCCGCGACTCCGCTGATCTCGTTCACCTACTGGGCGCCCAACCACGACACGTGCACCGCCGACTGCGACGTCGAGTGGGAGGACACGCCCGAGCAGCGGCAGGCGGGCTGGGACCGTTTCCTCAATGCCCCCGCACCGGTCGGCTACGACCCGCAGATCATCCCCGGGTGGGACTCGCCCGCGGCCCCGGGATTCGGTGTGCTCCGCCTGCAGCCCACGGCACTGCGCGTGATGCCCGGCACCCTGCTCGCCGGCGGCGCCGGCGAGCTGAACACCTGGCGGCGTTGAGACGGCGTTGAAGCCGCAGCGGGTCCGCCGCGGCGCCCGGTCCGGCGTTTCATGTGGATTTCCCTGATGCGCGGCGGCCGGACATGGTTTCATGCTGGTGTCGACGGCCGCCTCCGGCGGTCGCGGCTCGAGAGGAGTGGACATGAGCCGTGTGCGTTGGGTCGCGGTGGTGGCCGTCGTAGCTGCAGCAGCCGGAACGAGCGCGGGTGGATCCGCGGCAGCGGGAGCGCAGAGCGCCGGGACTCCCGGCCCCACCGTGCCCGCCGGCTACGTCACCCTCGTGGACGACACCCAGGCCATCGCCGTGATCGTCCCTCAGACGTGGACCGACATCGACACGGCGCCGGCCGTCGACCCGGCCGGCGAGCCCGTGCCGTTCATCGCCGCCGCCCCCAACCTCGAGTCGTTCTTCAACACGTTCGACACGCCGGGCGTGCAGTTCATGTCGTTCCCGTTCGAGGCCAACCCGCAGGTCCTCGTCGACACGTACGGTCTGGTCAGCGGGTGCCAGTCGATGACCGTGGAGCCCTACGCCGATCCGGTGTTCACCGGCGTCGTCCAGGTCGGCACGGGCTGTGGGACGGGAACGGCGTCGTGGAAGATGGTCGCCGCCAGCCCGGCCGATCAGTCGCGCACCGTCGTCGTCCAGGTCCAGATCACGGGACCGGCCGACCAGGTGTCGATGGACACCGTGCTCAACTCGTTCAACCTGATCGCCGCCTCGGCGCCGGTCCCGACCGTGGCGGTCCCGACCGTGGCGGTCCCGACCGTGGCGGTCCCGACCGTGGCGGCGCCGACCGTGGCGGTCCCGACCGTGGCGGCGCCGACCGTTCCGATCCCCACCGTGCCGGGAGCCACCGTCGCCCCAGCGACGTTGCCGGCGCCCACCGCCCCCGTGGCGACGGTGGCCCCGGCAACGGCGGTCCCGGCCACGACCGCGACCGCGAGCGGGCCGTCGATCGCCGTCGTCGACGACACCGGCACGATCTCGGTCGAGGTGCCGGCCAGCTGGGTCCAGAGCGAGACGGCGCCGAGTGAGAGCGGCGCGCCGTTCCTGCTCGCCGGCCCCGACCTCGCCAGCTATCTGTCCGACGACCCGGCCGTCTCTCTCAGCGTCCCCGCGGTCCTGATCCGCTCGAGCCCCCAGGTCTTGGATCCGGCTGACGGCATCACCTTCATCTCCGGCGCCCTCGCCGCCAACTGCACGCCCAAGGAGATGCAGCCGTTCGACGACAACGTGTACGTGGGGTCGATGCAGGTGTTCAGCGACTGCGGCGGGACGGCGACGTTCATGGTGTTCATCGTCGCGTCACCCCCGTCACCGGCGGGGACGATCACGGTGGTGGTGCAGGCGCAGGACATCAACGATCCGGCCCTGGAGCTCATCCTCGGATCGTTCGAGCTCCTCAAGTAGCTCCTCGAGCAGCCCGTCAGCCACCGGACGGTCCTCGAGACGGTCGACGGGTCGGGATGTGAATTTCCCCGATGCGGCCCCGCCCGGTTGGTGTACACATTCGCCTCGATGAATCCCATCGCGCGACGCCTCCTGACCGCATCGGCGGCCGCCCTCGTCCTCGTCGGTCTCCCCGCGGCGTCGGCGGTCCTGGGCGCGGCTGCTCCGCTCGCCGCCTCCCCCGGATCCGCCGTGGCGGCGATCCCGGAGGGCTACGTGGCGGTCACCGACGACACGGGCACGATCACGCTCGCCGTGCCGGCGACTGGCAGGTCCGGACATCGAGTGACACCGGATTGCCGACCATCGTGGCGAGCACCGGGTTCTCGATTCCGTCGGGCTGCGACGTGTGTGGCGAGGTTCCGCACTCACCGAGCTTCGAAGTGATCGCCATCCCTGCCGAGTCCCCCGAGCCGTCGCCGAGCCCGTGCGGCGGCCCGCCGGCGGTGATCGAATTCGACAACGGGACGTTCGCCGGCTACCGGGTGAACGGCGTCGGCTGCGATGCCGATGTCGACGAGGTCCACGCCACCGAGGTCGGTGGCAGCTTCAGCATCTTCGTGTCGATGGTCTACTCCTCGGTCGACGAGGCTCCCGACCTCGACGCCGGTCAGGCCGCGGTGGTCTTCGAGTCGATGCTCGCGACGATCGGCTGGACGGGTGCGCCCTACCCGGTGGCCCCCGCCGACGCCTGGTACCCCATCTTCCCGTTCGAGACGTTCAGTGACGTTCCCCAGCTGGGGACCGAGCCGGTGTTGGGCACCGGCTGCGGCGCCGACGGCTCGATCGGCGACACGATTCCCGACGGCATCTGGTCCGGATTCGTCGACGCCCCGGCCGCCGGCGAGCCGTTGTCGGTCGACCTGGTGTGCATCTTCACCCCGGCCGCCGCCGCCGGCGTCATCGCCGACGGCACGGCGAGCATCCTCATTCCTGACGGCGCCGACGCCCCGGACCCCGACTTCCTCCTGGTCAACAACAACGAGCGCGAGCGAACCGTGCCGACCAGCCCCGACCTCCAGCTCCGCGATGCCGTGTTCCAAGGTGACGCCTGTGTGGAGGGCCCGTTCATCCCCGAGGCGGACCACACCATCTACCAGGCCTGGTTCAACATCGATGGCGGCCAGGCGACGTGGGTCGTCTGGGGCTGCGACTCGTTCGGTTTCGACCCGTCCGAGCCGCAACCCCAACCCCAGCCCCAGCCCCAGCCGACGGCGGCCCCGGCGCCCACCGTGGCGCCGACAGCGCCCGTGGACGCCGAGGAAGCCCGACTGCTGGCGGACTGCACGATCTTGCAGTTCACGGTGTGGGAAGGCGACCAGTTCATCGGCGTCGAGTACCCGGCCGACGGCGAGCCGTTCACCGACAGCCTCCGCGAGGCGATCGCGGTGACCCGCGACTTCTTCAGCTTCGAGGTGCCGCAGATGCAGAGCCAGCTGGCGATCGGGGCGTTCGCCCAGTACTACGCCGAATGGGACTCGCTGCTGCAGGCCGGCATCTACACCTCCACGAACATCGGCGCCGTGACCGACGCCGGCCTGGCGGCCCTCGCCCCGCTGCAGGCCGCCTGCTCGTGAGTGGAGCGCGGGGATCGAGGCCTGTCCCCGATCCCCGCAACGCCCCCGGCTGACTACGATCCGACTCCTTGTCGAAGCACGGGGTGTCGGATCGCGAGGTGTCACCACCACGCGGCGTGTCGAAGATCGGGGCGAACTACCGGAAGCTCGTCGCCGCGTCCGCTGTCTCCAACATCGGTGACGGTGTCGCCCAGATCGCCTACCCGTGGCTGGCGTCGGCCGTCACCCGCAACCCGCTGCTGATCGCGGTCATCGGCATCGCGCAACGGCTTCCGTGGCTCGTGTTCACCCTGCCGGCGGGGGTGCTCACAGACCGCAAGGACCGGCGCGTCCTGATGGCCGGCGCCAACTCGCTGCGGGCGGTGCTCACCGTGTTCGTCGCCGTGGCGGTGCTCGGATTCGGCGGAGACCTACCCGGCCCCGACGAGCTGAGCGCCGTCGTCGACACCGATGTCGCCCTCTACGTCGCCCTCATCGTGTCGAGCATCCTGCTCGGCATCGGTGAGGTCGTCCACGACAACGCGGCGCAGACGTTCATGCCCTCGATCGTGGCCGAGGAGCACCTCGAGCACGCCAACGGGCGTCTCTACACGGTGGAAACCGTGGCCAATCAGTTCGTCGGTCCGCCGTTCGGCAGCCTTCTGCTGGCGATCGGGTTCGCCGTGCCGTTCTTCGTCGACGCCGGCACGTTCGCCGTCGCCGCCGTGCTGGTGGCGTGGATCGCGCCGCCGACCGCCCGGGCCATCGCCCGCGGTGGAGACACTGCTGCGCCGTCAGCGGGACTCGAGCATGTCGATCGACGCCGATGGCAGGACGAGCTGCGCGAGGGTGTGCGCTGGCTGTGGGACCACCGCTTCCTGAGGAGCCTGGCCATCACGCTCGGGCTGTTGAATCTGCTGAGCAACGTGAGCACGGCGTCCTGGGTCCTCTTCGCCCAGGAGGTGCTGGACACCAACAGCACCGAGTTCGCGCTGATCACCGTGATCTCGTCGATCGGCGCCCTCGTCGGCGGATGGCTGTCGGGGCGGCTCACCAGACGCTTCGGTTCCGGCGTCCTCTTGCGGTGGGCCCTCGTCACGTTCACCGGGGTGACGGTCGTCATCGGCTTCGTGTCGTCGTGGCCGCTCGCCGCCGGTTTGCTCGCCCTGGAGTTCTTCACCACCGTCCAGTGGAACGTCATCACCGTCAGTCTCCGCCAGACGATCATCCCCGACCGGCTGCTCGGCCGCGTCAACAGCGTCTACCGCTTCTTCGCCTGGGGCATGATTCCCATCGGCACCGCGGTTGGTGGCCTGATCGTCGTGCTGACCGAGCGATTGACCTCCCGCGAGACGGCGCTGCGGATGCCCTGGTGGATCGCCGGAGGCGGCTATCTCGTGCTGCTCGGCGCCTACGCGCTGCCGCGCCTGACGACCGCCAACATCGAGCGGGCGCGCGCCGAGGCCAAAGGGCCCGTTCCCAGTGCGGATACAGGCTCCGGGCGGTAGCCTGGAGTACTGCTGTCACGCCGCCCGGGTGCTGTTCGCGTCGAGCGATCGTCACCCGGGTTCTTCGTGCGTAGGCGGCGATTTTCGGGCGGCGTCGCCAGACGGTGCAAGCCAGGTGAGAAGTAGCCGGGTCAGAAGTAGCCAGGTCAGAAGCAGAAGGTGAAGTAACAAGATGTCCAAGCGAGAGTTCCCCCTGGAGCGCTACCGGAACTTCGGGATCATGGCCCACATCGACGCGGGCAAGACCACGACATCGGAACGCATCCTCTTCTACACCGGCAAGACGTACAAGATCGGCGAGGTCCACGAGGGCGGCGCCGTCATGGACCACATGGCCCAGGAGCAGGAGCGCGGCATCACCATCACGTCGGCCGCCACGACGGTCGTGTGGAAGGACCACCGCCTCAACCTCATCGACACGCCCGGGCACGTCGACTTCACCGTCGAGGTGGAGCGCAACCTGCGCGTGCTCGACGGCGCCGTCGCGGTGTTCGACTCCGTCGCCGGCGTCGAGCCGCAGACCGAGACGGTCTGGCGTCAGGCCAACAAGTACAACGTGCCGCGCATGTGCTTCGTCAACAAGATGGACCGTACCGGCGCCAACTTCTACCGCACGGTCGACATGATCATCGACCGTCTCGAGGCGACGCCTGCGGTCATCCAGTTGCCGATCGGCAGCGAGTCCGAGTTCGCCGGCGTCATCGACCTGGTCCGCATGGTCCAGGTGATCTGGGACGGCGACGAGAAGGGCGCGACCTACCACGACGAGCCGCTCACCGAGGCCCAGCAGGCCGAGGCCGAGGAGTGGCGTCACAAGCTCCTCGACACCGTGTGCGCCGAGGACGACGCCGTGCTCGAGAAGTACCTCAGCGACGAGGAGATCACGGTCGACGAGCTCAAGTCCTGCATCCGCAAGGGCACGCTCGCCGGCAACTTCGTGCCCGTGCTCACCGGCACCGCGTTCAAGAACAAGGGCGTGCAGCCGCTGCTCGACGCCATCGTCGAGTTCCTCCCGAGCCCGGTCGACCTGCCCCCGACCGAGGGCACCAACACGCGTGGCGACGAGGTGCTCACCCGTGCCCCCGACGACAAGGCGCCGTTCTCGGCCCTGGCGTTCAAGATCGTCAGCGACCCGTTCGGCAAGCTCACGTACTTCCGCGTGTATTCCGGCATCGTCAACAAGGGCGACGAGATCTACAACTCCACCAAGGAGCGCCGCGAGCGCCTCGGCCGCATCCTGCTGATGCACGCCAACCAGCGCGAGGACCTCGACGCCGCCTACGCCGGCGACATCGTGGCCGGTCTCGGCTTCAAGGAGACCACCACCGGTGACACGCTGTGCGACCGCAGCGACCCGATCATCCTCGAGCGCATGGAGTTCCCCGAGCCGGTGATCCACGTCGCCATCGAGCCCAAGACCAAGGGTGACCAGGACAAGCTGGGCAAGGCCCTCAAGTCGCTGTCCGACGAGGACCCGACCTTCCGCGTCCGCACCGATGAGGAGACGGGTCAGACCGTCATCTCCGGCATGGGCGAGTTGCACCTCGAGATCCTCGTCGACCGCATGCAGCGCGAGTTCGCCGTCGAGGCGACGGTCGGCAAGCCGCAGGTGGCCTATCGCGAGACGATCACCCGCAACGTCGACTCGGTCGAGTACCGCCACATCAAGCAGACCGGCGGTTCCGGTCAGTTCGCCGTGGTGAAGATCTCCCTCGAGCCCAACCCCGGTGGCGGCTACGAGTTCCTCGACGAGATCAGCGGTGGACGCATCCCCAAGGAGTACATCCAGCCGACCAACCAGGGCATCCAGTCGGCCCTCGACAACGGCGTGCTCGCCGGCTACCCGACCGTGGACGTCAAGGTCAAGCTGGTCGACGGCGCCTACCACGACGTCGACTCGTCGGAGATGGCCTTCAAGATCGCCGGTCAGATGGCGTTCCGTAAGGCTGCCGAGCAGGCCAAGCCCGTGCTCATGGAGCCGATCATGGCCGTCGAGGTGGTCACCCCCGAGGAGTACATGGGCGACGTCATGGGCGACCTCTCGTCGCGCCGTGGCCGCATCGAGGGCATGGAAGCTCGCGGCAACACCCAGGTCGTCCGCTCGCAGGTGCCGCTCTCGGAGATGTTCGGCTACAGTACCGACCTCCGTTCCCGCACCCAGGGACGCGCGACCTACACGATGCAGTTCGACAGCTACCAGCAGGTTCCTGAGGCGATCGCATCCGAGATCATCAAGCGGGTCCGTGGCGAGTAATCGCCCCGGTCACCCTGCTCCTTGACAACCCACAATCCAGCCAGCGCCGGTCGAGTGACCGGCACCGACAGCCCCGGCCCGAAGAGGACCGGTCATCAGACGTCGGCCGAGGAGGCCGACATCGAAAGGGAGTTTGCACTGCCATGAGCAAGGCGAAGTTCGAGCGCACGAAGCCGCATGTGAACATCGGCACGATGGGTCACATCGACCACGGTAAGACGACGTTGACTGCGGCGATTTCGAAGACGTTGGCGGATCGTGGGTTGGCGGAGTATCAGCCGTTTGATTCGATCGACAAGGCGCCGGAGGAGAAGGCGCGTGGTATCACGATCTCGATTGCTCATATCGAGTACGAGACCGAGAACCGGCATTATGCGCATGTGGACATGCCGGGTCATGCTGACTACATCAAGAACATGATCACTGGTGCGGCGCAGGTCGACGGTGCGATTTTGGTGGTGGCGGCGACGGATGGTCCGATGCCTCAGACGCGG
>NZ_QKYK01000052.1 GCF_003426815.1 Desertimonas flava | reverse complement strand
GGGGTGGTGCAGTCGTTGAACGCACAGGTCGGGTACATCGTGCGGAGTGCTTGGCGTTGGTCGTTGGTGGCGAGCCGTCGGGTTCGGCCGAGGTCGAGGATGACGCCGTGGCTGTTGAGGACGGCGGGGATGATGCCGGCGTTGCAGGCGAGCCGGCGGATCGTTTCGACGGGCAGGGGTGTGCCGTCGGAGGTTTCGCAGCAACGCCCCAGGTTCGCTGGTGACGCCGATGGTGTTGCAGCCGGCGTTGCAGCGGTCGTCTTTGTCGCGGGCCGTGTCGGCGGGGTGGGTGTGGCGTCGTGATCGAGCAGCGTTTGGAGGTCGATGAGGACGACGAGGTCGGTGGCGTGTTGGTTGTTGGTGCGGGTGCCGGTGATGAGGTTGGCGATGGCGTCGGCGACGACTTGTTGGTGGGTGCGGGTGTCGGTGGGGTCGTCGCGTTTGGCTCGGTAGAGCCGGTCGATCTCTTGGTCGATGGCGGCGCGGACGCGGGCGCCGGTTTCGGGATCGAACTTTGCGAACAGGTTGGTCATGCCGGTGGCGTGATCGGTCCAGGTGTTGGCGGTGCGGTTGGCGCGTTGTTGTTGGAAGCGTTCGAGGTCGCGGGCCCGGTCGAAGTCGTCGACGAGGCCGCGGACGTGGACCCGGAAGCTGTGCAGATCGTTGCCCAGGGCGTGGGTGGTGAGGTCGTTGCGGTAGCGCTGGTAGAACGCGGTTCGTTCGTCGGGTGAGAGGCGGGCGACTGCTTGGGTGACGGTGTCGGCGTAGGCGCCGGAGAGGTCACCGCGGCGGGTGGCGTCGCCGAGTGCGGGTAGCTGGTCGAACAGGTCGGAGCGTGCTGAATCGCGTTCGGGTTGGCGGTGGGGGCGGTGGCCTCGGGGGTCGAGGGAGCGGCTGGGTGGGGGTGGGATGGTGCCGGCGGGTGGGCGGAGGTCGCGTTCTTTGCGGGCGAGGTCGGCGCGGATGCCGTCGATCATGTTGGCCGCTCGTGTCACCTCGATGCTGGCGTGTTTGAGGGTGTCGGTGGTGAACGTTTCGACGGCGAGGTCGGCGAACGCGGTGCCGAGCGCGTCGACGGCAGCGTGCAGCTGGTCGAGGTCGGGACGGTTGCCGGAGGCCATGACGAAACGCTAGTCGATTGCAGCAGAGTGTGCAACAGGTGTTCGTCTATTTTCTCGTGATTTTTCTGTCTGTCCGCACAATCGGCAGGATCGGCATCGTTTTCGCGCGCAGACGCGACCGGTGTGCCGGCCTCACTGTCCTCTGCACCGTGCTGACGAACTGAGCCCCGGCTGCTCGTGCAGCCGGATGGGCACGCTGCGGTAGCCGCGGGTGAGGATGAAGCCGCCTCCCCGCAGCTGGGCGGGCCACGTCGCCGGCGGAGATCGGGAACGGGTCGTCGAACATGACCGGCAAGAGCGGGTCGATCGGCGCGTCGATGTCCGGTCTCGCGGTGAGCTCAGGGCTTCCTCCTGACGACGCCCCAGGAGCCCTCATATAGCTGACAATTTCGCGGTGGACTACGCGGAGGGCCCCGTCGTCACGACTCGTACCGCCACGGCAGCCGCCGCCGTTCCGAGCAGCGTGCCGCCGACAGCGTCGGACGGCCAGTGCACCCCCTGCACCCCGCTCGCCAGGAAGGTCACCACGATCGGGATCGCGGCCAAGGCTGCAACGCCGTTCCGGCGCCGCCGGTGGGCGAGACCGACCGCGGTTCCCCAGACGACCGACGTGCTCATCGAGTGGCCGGACGGGTAACTCGAGCTGGAGTGGTCGGCCCGTACGTCGACCTGCGCGGCGGTCGGCCGGGGCCGGTCGACCACGTCTTTGATGATGGGCTGGACGACGAGCATGGTGGCGAGCAGCAGGCCGATCACGGCGGCGCCGGCCAGTTGATGCCGCCAGACGAGCCACGGCGCAGCAGCGGCAAGCACGACCAGCGCCCCCTCCGTGCCGGTGGTGACCCGCACGAACTCGGCAACACTCGGCACTGGTTCCCCGAGTGCCTGCAGCCGATCGATGTACCACACCTCGCCGGGGAGGGCACCGCCGTTGGCGTGAACGACGAACCCGACCACGGCGGCCACGAGAACGGCAGCCAGCGGCCACCAACGGGCGACATCGTGTCTCACCGCGGCCACCGTACGGCGGAGCCCAGGAGGGTTCCAGTCCGCGGTCAGGGACGCCGGGTGCGGCGCCCGTTGGCGCTGGCGTTCTGGCCGTCGTCGTCGAAGTGGACCGAGATCGTCTGGAAGCCCTTGGCGGTCTGCGCCGTCGCCGCGTCGGTGTACACGCTGCGGTCGGCGGCGGTCAGGTCGACGTTGTCGGTGAACGGGGTCAGCAGGGCACGCGGGTAGAGACGCTTCGCCCGCACGACGTTGATCTCGGCGCTGATCACGATCCCGACCGCGGCCAGGTACAACCACGCGAGCAGGCCGAGGACGAGCGCGAACGCGCCGTACGTGGCGCCGGTGCCCTTCACCACGTTGCCGACGTAGACGGTCCCGAAGACCTGGAGCAGCTGCCAGACGATCGACGCCGTGACCGCCCCCGGGAGCAGGTTGCGGAACGTCGTCCGCTGGACGGTGCCGACCCGGAAGGCGACGACGAAGATCGCCGTGTTGACGGCCAGCGCGATGAGGACGGCGAGCAACGAACGCGACCGTGCGACGTCGGCGCCGAACGCACCGGGGTCCCCGCCGACGGCCGAGAGCACGGTGGTGACGATGACCGCGGCGGCCCCGATGACGAGGAAGAGCAGACCCCGGAACCGCAGGTGCAGCGGATTCGGACGACGATGTCGCGGCACCGCCCACGCCACGTTGAGGGCGTTTTGGACCGCGTGGCCGACGCCGAGGGCGCCGTAGAGGGCGACCACCGCGCCGGTCACGATGGCCGCACCACTCCCCTGCAGGCCATGCGGGTCACCCAGCTGGTCGCCGATGACCGGGAACTGGCTGAGCGTCGAGTCGAGCACCCGTTGCTGCAACTCGGGGTCGTCCTGGAGCACGAAGCCGAGGATCGACGCGAGGAGCAACAGCAGCGGGAACAGGGCCAGGAACCCGTAGTAGGTGATCAAGGCAGCCAGGTAGGGCCCCTGGTCCTCGGCGAACTTGTAGACGACGGCGAGCGGAAATCCGGCCCAGCGATGCCGCTGCTGGAACGCATCGAGTCGATTCCAGACGTTCACCCCCACACCTCACAGGACCATTCGGACCGTGGCCCTTCGAGTAGCCACGTCAACGCCGTACGCACCGTCGCATGGATACCCGCCCATCGGCGGGGACAACCCCGCCGTCGTCGCTCATCAGTCCAGGGTCGCATCAGTCCAGGGTCGCCGGACTACGACAGGATCTCCTGGATCGTCCGGTACTGCGACGCCGGTCCCGTGACCAGGGCCGTGGAGATGACCGTGGACTTCCAGAGCTCCGCCTCCTCGGTGACCTTGGCGAGCGGTCCGATCAGCGCCACGTCCTCCACCAACTTCGTCGGCACGGCGGCGATCGCTTCGGGCTTCCGGCTGTCGAGATAGAGCTCTTGGATGCGGGCACACTCAGCCTCGTAACCCATGCGGGCGAACACTTCGTAGTGGAAGTTCGCCCCCTTGGCGCCCATCCCGCCGATGTAGAGGGCGAGCATCGGGCGGAGGAAGTCGGCGCATCCCTCGACATCGTCGGCGATGATGACCGGCAGCAGCGAGACCACCTCGAACGTGTCGAGGCCCTGGTGGCGGCTGCCCTCCCGGGCGAACCCCTCGGCGAGTGCCTTCCGGTAGAAGGCGTCGCTCTTCGGCGAGAACCAGAACGGCAGCCACCCGTCGGCGATCTCGGCGGCGAGGGCCACGTTCTTCGGACCTTCGGCGGCCAGCATGATCGGGATGTCGGTGCGCAGCGGGTGCACCGTGGACTTCAGCGCCTTGCCGAGCCCGGCGCCGCCGGGGAACGGGAGCTGGTAGTGCTCGCCGGAGAACTGCACGGGGGCCTCCCGGGCGAAGACCTGCCGGACGATGTCGATGTACTCCCGGGTGCGGGCGAGTGGCTTCGGATACGGCTGCCCGTACCAGCCCTCGACGACCTGCGGGCCCGACGCACCGAGCCCGAGGACGAACCGGCCACCGCTCAGATGGTCCATCGTCAGGGCGGCCATCGCCGCCGCAGTGGGCGTGCGGGCCGACATCGGCATGATCGCCGTGCCGAGGCGCACCGTCGTCGTCGACGCCCCCCACCACGCCAGCGGCGTGAGGGCGTCGGATCCGTAGGCCTCGGCGGTCCAGATCGAGTCGAACCCGAGCCGCTCGGCCTCGGCGATCTGCTCCGTCACTCCGGCGGGTGGGCCGGCCGACCAGTACCCCGTGTTCAGACCGAGCTTCATGATCCCCCGTTCGACGAGTCCTGCGCGCCAAGCGGCGGCTGGGCCGACGCTACCGGTCGGGCAGCCGCCACGCGGAACCGCTGCGGCGACCTGACGGTTGGTGCCTGGCACCACCGTGAGGTCGGTGACCGGTCGAGTCAGGCGGTCACCTCGAGCTCGGCGTACATGCCGAGGGCGAAGTGCGGTGCCCCACCCTCGATGCCCTGGGGCGGTCCGCCGTCGGACTCGGCGGCCGCCCGGAGGTACTCGTCGGGGTCGGCCCCGTGCGGGATGAAGCACATCACCGCGTACCGACCCGGTTCGGCGAGCGTGCCGTCGCCGACCGCCGGAATGACCTCGTCGGATCCCGGAGCCTGCAGGAGCACGGTCGCCGGGTTCCCGAGGATCTCCGTCAGCTCGTCACCCGGCAGCTCGACGAGCTCGTCGAGGGGTCGGTCCTCGTCGTCGGGCAATCGGAAGATGGCCATCTCGTGGAGCTCCGTCGGGGCCGTGTTGTGGAACGACAGGCGGGTGCCCGCCTCGACCGAGTCGGGCAGCTGCTCGAAGCCGTAGTCGACGCCGTCGACGGTGACGGCGATCGGCTCGCTGCCATGGTGGGCATGGTCCGTGGACGCCGAGGCGGCGTCGACGGACGCAGTGTCGATCGACTGCGTGTCGATCGACTGGGTGTCGACGGCCGGGCGGTCGGCGTTGGCGCCGCTGCTGCACGCGGCCGCTCCGAGCGCGAGCGTGGCCGCCGTCGCGGCACTGATGGCGAGCCGCACGGCGTGGCGGGGATCGGTGAGTGGGGAATGGTTCATCGTGATGCTCCTTCGAAGGGGGCGAGTTGGTGTGTCTGGGGGTCGGTTGGTTCGGAAGTGGGGGCGTCGGCGTCGGGCGTGTGCTCGACGACGAAGTCGGTGGTGAGGAAGCGCCGGCGCAGATCCGGCGGCAGCGCCTCGAAGGGCGAGGCCTGACTCAGGTGGCAGGCGATCGCCTTCTCGCGCAGCCCGAGCACGGCCGACGTGTCGACCGCCACGAGCTCGTCGTCGGGGCGACCGAGGTCGGCGACCCCCAGGTGCTCGCGGTCGGGCTCGGCCGCCGTCATCACCGCCGCCCACTCCGACATCAGCGAGCGGGCGAGACAGGAGTGGACGATCCGCACCGGCCGGTCGAGTGAGGCGACAGCGATGTGGAGCGCGTCCCGCAAGTGCTGGTGGTCGCGGTGGCCGTCGCTCCCGTCGAGCGTGAGGACGACATCGGGCTCGAGTTGGGCGAGGCGCCGCCCGACCGTGCGGGCGACATCGGCGATCGGGGTGGCGACGAGCGACCCGGGCTCGAGAGGGCCAGAGAATCCGGAGTCGCCGTAGTCGAGGATCTCGACGTCGTCGACGCCGAGGATCATCGCCGCCTGGCACAGCTCGACCTCGCGGAGCAGCCCGAGCGGCCAGGTGTCCGTGACGGGGTCGGGGCGCCGCTCGCCGGCCTCGCCGCGTGTCGCGCACAGCACGGTCACGCCAGCACCCGCGGCGGTGGCGGCGGCGATGAGCGAGCCACAACCGAACGACTCGTCGTCGGGATGAGCGACGACGACGACCATCCGCTCACCGGCCATGGCGATCGTCGTCGGCGCGTTCATGAGGTGACCGCCAGCGCCAGTTCGCCCGCGGCGATGATCTGGTCGAGCAGTTCCTGGCCCGGGACGGGGATCGGCGGCGCGGTCCGGACGTCGTGCAGCATCTGGAATGCCCGGTCGATGTGCCCGGCCCCGATCGTCGGGCTGTGGCAGGAGGCGATCGTCGTCATCCCCAGCCGTGCGACGCGGTCGACCTCGGCGTGGTACGACGCCGGGTCGGTCATGGTCAGCCAGGGGCTGAGCTGCTGCGCCTGGGCGTAACACCCTTCGATCCACGACTCCTCGGGCAGGTCGGAGACGTCGGCAAGTGCGTGGGGCACCATCGTGGCGAAGCAATCGCTGGCCCAGAAGACGCCTGTCGCCGTGTCGAACAGGCCTCGGGTGGTGGGCGAGTCGAAGAGCGGGGGACGCATCGTGACGTACGTGCGACCGTTGGCCTCGAACTTCGACTCGGTCTCCAGCCAGCGCATGCGGTTCGGCGCGATCTCCGGCAGGTTGCCCAGCCGCTCCCACTGGAACCACGACGTGAGCAGCGTCGCGTTCGGGCAGGCCTCCATGACGGCGCCGATGTTGCCGTAGTGGTCGACGTCGTCATGGCTGAGGAACACCCAGCGGACGTCGTCGGGGTCGACGAGGGACCACATGTCCCCGAGGTAGCGCTCGCGCAGTCCCGGCACGCCCGTGTCGACGATGATCGGCTCGGGTCCCCGGATCACCATGGCGTTGAGGTGAACGGCGACAGGGCCGGCGCCCTCTCCCTGGGTCGCCTGGATGACGAACGTGTCGGGCGCGATCTGCACCGGGGGGTAGTGGGGCGGACACGGTGGGTTCGTTTCGACGGTCATCGGGATTTCCTTTCGAAGGCGAGCGGTCGGGCGACCGCCTCGCCGCCGATCGTGACGGCCGGACCGTCGGCGGGAAATCCCTCACACCTGGGATCTTCAGACCCCGCCGGCCGGGGGCTGCGACACCCCCAGAGTTCTGGGATGGCACGGCGACGAGATTGGGGCCAGACTGTCGGCGTGGCGAGCCAGCTGACCCTCGAACGAGTACGTCGCGACGTGGAGGTGATCTCGCGCGCCGGGCTGGAGCTCCCCGACTACTTCGCCGAGATCGACGAGTCGCTCCGCCGCGCAGTGCCGTATCGCGCGATGTGCGCCGGGCTCTTGGACCCGGCGACGCGGCTGTGCACCGGCACGTACAAGCTCGGAGAGCTGAGGCCCGACCCGGAGGCCGATGCCCGCTGGGGCGCCATCGAGTACGGACCGCGGAATCCGACGAGCTTCGGTGCGCTCGGGTATCGCTCGACACCGGCGACCGCTGCCAACCTCGAGTCGGTCGACCTCGACGACGCCCTGTTCCGCCAGAACGTGTTCCTCCGGCCGACGTACGGCTTCTCCGACGAAGCCCGGGTCGCCGCCGTCGCCAACGGCCGGACGTGGGGTGGCATCGCGTTCCACCGCCGTCTCGGTGACGCCGACTTCACGGCGGAGGAAGTGGAGTTCCTCGCCTCGCTGTCCCACTGGCTCGCCGTTGGGATCCGGTCGGGCATCCTCGTGCGCCGGACGGCGCCGGGCGCCGGCCACGATCTCGGCCCCGGGGTGCTCATCGTCGGTGCCGACGGTCAGATCCGCTCGCGCAACGGCAGTGCCGAGGCGTGGCTCGACGAGCTCGACTCGGCTGACGCCTACAGCGGTGCCGCCAGCGCCGTCGGTTCGGTCGTGGTACAGGCACAGCGGTACGGGTCGGGCGAGGTGGCCACACCTCCGTGCATGCGGGTGCGTGCCCCATCGGGGCGCTGGTTGATCCTCAATGCCTCACCGATGCAGGGCGGTGACGCGACCGGCGACGTGGTGGTGACGATCGAGGAGGCTCGGCCCCCGGAGATCGTCCCGCTCGTGGTCGCCGCGTTCGACCTGACGCCTCGTGAGCGCGACGTCGCGCGGCTGGTGCTGCAGGGTGTGGAGACGAAAGAGATCGCCGCGTCGCTGCACATGTCGGCCTACACCGTGCAGGACCATCTCAAGTCGATCTTCGAGAAGGCCGGCGTCCGGAGCCGGCGCGAGCTGATCTCCAAGGTGTACTTCGACCAGTACGTCCCGCGCATGGGCGGTGAGCTGGCGCCGAGCGGCTGGTTCGCCAACTGACCTCCCGCCGAAGCGCTACTGGGCGGCCAGCGCCGCGGCGATCTCGGCCCCGAGGCGCACGTTGTTCTCGTAGACGGCGACGTTGGTGTCGACGCTGGCGCCGCCGGTGGCCAGCTGGATGCGATCGAGCAGGAACGGCGTGAGCTCCTTGCCGGCCACGCCCGAGCGATCGGCCTCGGCCAGTGCGGCGTCGAGCGCGGCGCCGAGCACGTCGGGATCGAGTTGCTGCTCGACCGGCACGGGGTTGGCGACCAGCACGGCGCTCGGCAGCCCGAGATCGAGGGCGGCGCGGAACATCGTGGCGACCTCACCGGGCGAGTCGACGCGGTACTCGAGCGGGTGGCCGGAGTCGCTCAGGTAGAACCCGGGAAAACGCGTCGTGCGGTAGCCGACGAGGCTGAGGCCGAGCGTCTCGAGCCGTTCCAGCGTGAGCGGGATGTCGAGGATGGACTTCACTCCGGCCGACACCACGACGATGGGCGTGTGGGCGAGCGTCGGCAGGTCGGCCGACTCGTCGAACGTGCCGGACGCCCCGCGGTGCACCCCGCCGAGGCCGCCGGTGGAGAACACCTGGACACCGACTCGTTGGGCCAGGAATGCGGTCGCCGCGACGGTGGTGCCGGCACTGAGGGACTTGGCAGCGACGACCGGCAGGTCACGCACACTCGCCTTGTGCAGGGTCGAGCCGGCGGCCAGGGCTTCGATCTGTCCGGCGACCAGCCCGACGTGCGGGACCCCGTCGACGATGGCGATGGTCGCCGGGGTCACCCCCAGCTCGCGGACCTTGGCCTCGGCCCCGAGGGCGACGTCGACGTTGCGCGGCGACGGCAACCCGTGGGTGAAGATCGTCGACTCGAGGGCGAGCACGGGGCGGCCCTCGGAGAGGGCGGCGGCGACTTCAGGGCTGACGTTGATCGGACTCACCCCGTCGAACGTACGGACCTCGGAGCGAACGAGCAACACGGCGGCGGTCGGCCGACATCGGTCACGCTGCGCTGGGAGACCTGCCGGTCAGGCCTCCACGTTGTTCAGGGCGTCGACCACGGCGTAGAGGTCGCCACGGTCGGTGTAGTTGACGGCGATGAAGTTGGGGATCTGCCCCCGCTCCTCACGACACTGCTCGGCCCGGGTGAGCAGCACAGCGCGCCGGTTCACGCGCTCGGCGTCGGTGACGAGGCTCGTGAAGTTGGCGAGCCAGTGGTTGAGGAGGAACAGCGGGGCGTCGGCGGGGCCGCGATTCTCGTCGCAGCTGAAGTCGCCGACGGACGGGAACGTGTACGGGGTGTCCTGGGTGTACTCGAATCCGTTCACCAGCCACGGGGCGGCGTCGCCTCCGTCACCTTCCTCGAGCATCACGACGAGGCGTCGGTCGGCGTCGACCATCTCGCCGAGCGTCGGCCAGGGCTCGCCCGGCGGGGGCGGTGAGGCGATCATCGGCACCAGACCGGCGGCCACGATGTCGTCGGCGATCAGGTCGGCGGCGACGTGATCCTCGATGAACAGCGTGACGACCTCGGTGGGGTGAGCGATCAACCAGCCGCGGATCTGCTCGAGCGTCGGCACGAACGGTGTCGAGCCCGTTTCGCAGAGTCCGTGGCACATGAACCGGGCCTCGGGGCCGACGGCCTCGCCGGCGATCGACGTGGCGATGCGCAGCGCGGCGTTCACCACCTGCGGACCGAGCTCCTCGTTGGCGATCGCCAGCGCCTCCTCGTAGCTGCTCTCGGCGGTGCGGACCACGCCCGTGCCGGGCCGGCCCGACCAGACGTCGACGAGCAGGACCCGCACGCCCTGGTCGAGCTGGGCGGGGATCGGGTCGGTCTGCTCGGCCAGGAACCACCCGGGTTCGTTGAGCACCGACATCGAGTTGTGGGAGGCGGCGTAGGCGACGTCGTCGTAGCGTCGATCACAGAGTTCGGCGTGGCCGTTGCACGTCAGCTCGCCGTCGGGTTCGACGGCGGACACGTCGCCACCGGGCCGGGCCTGCAGCACGGTGCCGGCGACGACGAGCACGGCGACCACTCCGAGCACGGCGAACGTCACCGGTCGCGACAGCATCCGCGGTGACTCGCCGGTCGCCGCGGTGGCCGCCATGGCTGCGTCGTCGGCGGCGTCACGGGCGCGGGCGTCGGCGCCCAGGCGGGCGAGCTCGACGATCGCGAACAACACCAGACCGACGCCGCTCAGCGCGATGAGCGGCTCGATCAGCCCGAGGGGGTCGGTGATCGCCGCCAGACCGACCGCGGCCGAGACGATGATGCGCACGACGAGCCCGACCGTCGTGGCCGGTCGCGTCAACAGACGGTTCCGGACCCGAGCCGCCCGCGCCGCGAACGCTTCGGGAGCCGACGAGTCGCAGGCCACGAACACGGCGAGCCCGGTCAGGGCGATCGCCGCGACGTTCCACCAGAGTGGCCGGACCACCACCGCCCAGCCGGCGCGCACGACCGCGCCGTTCATGTCGTCGCCGTCGAGGCGGCGGACCAACCAGCCGCCGACGGTCAGGGCGACGCCGAGCACACCGCCGGCCCACAGCAGCGCCCGCCCCACGGCACCAGCCGCCTGCCAGCGCCGCGGGGCGAGGACCACCGCACCAACGAACGACATCAGGGCCACGATCGGCAGGACCCAGGCGAGCACGTCGACGGTGCGGCCGATGCTGACGAGCACCCTCGAGAGGTCCTGCCCGCCGATGTCGGCCAACGTCACCGAGACGTCGGCGGACACGGGTGCCCGGTCCGGAGCCACCGCGGCCAACACAGCCGTCACGACCGCTCCGGCGTCACTGACGCGCAGCACCACGGCGTCGCCGTCGCCGCCGGCGAAAGCGTCGTGGGCCGACTTGGCCGCCTGGCGCACCGGGCCCGACAGGAGGCTGCCACCCGCCACGCGCACCGCCACGTCGTCGACCAGGGGCCGCAGGGCCGCGAGATCGGGAGCGCTCCTGATGATCTGACGGGAGATCTCGAGGCCGACCTGCTCGGCGACATCCCGATCGCGGCGCATCTCGTCGACGTTGGTGGCGAACGTGTTGCCGTCGAACAGTTGGCGGTTGACGTGGCCGGCCAGCACCCCGAGCACGGCGGTGATCGCGCCGAGGACGAGCAGGGCGCGGATGACCAGCCGGTGAGACCCACGGGACTCCACGGGCCGAATCATCGCGCCGGCGACCGCGCGAACGCGGGATGTGCGCGGCCGAGTGGTCGCCCCGTCAGTCGCGGAGCAGCTCGCGGACGTTGATCACCAGCAGCGCCAGAGCGATCAATGCCACCGGGACGGCAGCGACGACGCGCCAGTCCCGCACGAGCGCCATCCCGATCGTCAATGCGACGGATGCCGCTGCGACGAGGACCACGACGAGGACGACGAAGCGCATCAGCTGTCGCCGGGCCAGGGCCTCGATCGCGAACAGCAACAGGATCGACTCGACGCCGATGGTGGCGACCTTCCAGTCGGGGGCGAGCAGGGTGACGACGACCACTGCGAGCATGAACGACGTGCTCACCGCCGACCACAGGGCGAGCAACCGTCGCCGCGCCCTCGTCTCCTCCGGCACCGGCAGCCGGCGATGACGCAGGTGGTCGTGGGCTCCGGCGACGGGAGCCGTTGCATCGATGCCGCGAGCCAGCACGAGACGCTCGTCTCGGCGGGCGACGCGGTCGGCGGCCAGCGTGTTGAGGTGGAGGTCGTCGGCCGCCGGGACCCGCTCGCCGCTCGCCACCACGGCCCGCACCCGGGTCCGCTGGAGGGCGATCTGCTCGTCGAGCGCGCCGAGCTCGGCGTCGAGCTCGGCGAGCCGCTCCCCGACGGCGGCCCGCGCCGCGTGCTCGTCGGGCGGAACCTTGTGCAGGCCCGCCCAGCCGACGGGGTCGCCCCACGACGTGCGCACCGCTGCCGTGCGTTCGTAGCGGGGGCCGGCCGGGCCCCGCTCGCCGCCGAGCGGATCCTGGGTGTCGTCGCCCCACAGTCCGCGATAGTGCACGACCCACGAAGTCGTCTCGTCGATCCTGACGGCCTGCCAGTCCCGGTCCTCGCCCGGCCCGATGCCGATCCCGTCGCCCCGCGAGTAGTCGACGTACGGGATCGACAGACCCACGTGATGCTGGCCTCGAGTCCACGGCAGCAGGGTCCGCGACACCCGCCGCGACCACCGCAGCAGCCGGGCGAACGCCGGCCCGTCGTAGGCGGTGAGGTACTCGCCGGCGAGGTAGGCGCCGCTGTGCGATCCGAGGCCGGGATGGATCACGGGGTGCTCACCCACGAGGGTCAGGTCGGGATCGTCCCACCGCCTCCGCAGGTCGTCGCCGACCTCGTCGTGGGCCGACGAGGCGATCCACGCCGGCACGAGATCGCCGTCCCGATCCACCAGATAGATGGTGATCTGCTCCCAGTCGGCCTCGTGGTCGTTCACCCCGAACACCCGGCTACGCCAGTCGTTGAACACGTAGAAGTACCAGTACTGCAGCACCGTGTAGCCGCCGTCGCGGACGACGCGGCCGTAGTACGGGTGGTACTCGGGTCGGCACTCCCGGCGGTACTGCATCTCGGCGGCGACCTCGGTCCCGCCGGCCACCCGGCCCCGGAACATCAAGCTCGCCCGGTTGAGCGCGTCGATCCAGCGGCTGAGCACGCCGACGCGGGCCAGCCGGCTGGCGCCGCGGAACTTCGGCCGGTCGCTGCGCACCCGCCACCGTGCGACCTGCGAGCGGCTCGCCGGCTCGTCGACGAAGCGGAGGTAGTGGCCGGGACGGGGACGATCGATGCCCAACTCGACGAGGCGATCGATCGTGAGCGTGCCCTTGGCGGCGAGCAGCGTCGCCTTGCCGCCGGGTTCCCGCCCGAAGAGCTCGCAGCAGCGCACGTAGTCCTCGACCGCGGCGGGGAGGAACAGCTCGCCCTCGTTGAACCGCAGGATCGGCTCGAAGCGCCGCAAGAGGTGAAGGTCGGACTCGGCGTCGGCGTCGGCGTCCGGCGCGACCAACGGATCGTCCTCCACGGAGCGAGAAGCTAGTCCGCCGCGCAACGCCCGACCCCGGCGTCGGTGGCCTGACCGGAGGTGCCTGGCCCATCCCGTCAGGTCGCCGGTCAGATCACGGGCAGGTCTGGGGGGCGGGGGTGCCGTCGAGGCGGGCGATCGTCCACTCGAGGGCGTCGACGCCGCCCTGGTGGACCACGTCGACGTGGTTCACGCCGTCGTAGGTCTGCCAGGTCGTGGGCCGATCGGCCGCGCATCGCTGCTCGACCCACGCCTCGGTGACGTCCGGCGCGATGATCTCGTCGACGAGGCCCTGGGCGACGAACAGCGGTGACCTCACGCCGCCCGGCGCTGGACTGTTGCCGTCGAGCCGCTCCGTCCACCGCGGATCGGCGGCGGGATCGATGGCGAGGATGTCGTCGGGCAGGAGGATTCCGAAGAGGACGAAACGGAACGCCGAGGGCTGGTTGATGCACACCTTGGCGAGCTGCGCGGCGGGGATCCTCGCCCGCCGGGTGAACGTGCCGTCGGGGATGTCCGGGTAGTACGCGGTCCACGAGCCGACGGCCATGATCGTGAGCACATTGCCGGCCTTCGTGCCCTCGACTGCGGCGAGATTGTCCTGCAGGGCGGTCGCCGGTGCCAGCGCGGCGACGCCGGCGAGCTCGTACTCGGGGAGATAGTCGTCGGCGAGCTGCCCGGCCGACAGGGCGGCGTGTCCGCCTTGCGAATGTCCCCACACGGCGTACCGGTCGTCGAGCTCGAGACCGGTGTCCAGCGCGTGGGCGGCGCGGACGGAGTCGAGCACGGCTCGTCCCGCGCTCTGGGCGACGAGGTAGGGGTGCGGCCCGGCGGTCCCCAACCCGGGGTAGTCGGTGAGTGAGAGCACCCAGCCCTGTTCGAGCGCGCCGGTCATGTCGGGGACGCCCTTCAGCGGATCCGACGTGTTCGACGGGGCACACGGCGGGACGATGCCGGTGGTGCCGTGTGCCCACGCGAGCACCGGCCGCGGCCCAGGCGGCGGGTCGGTCGGCGCGATCACCAGGCCGCTGACCGCGATCGGCTCGTCGTGCTCGTCCGTCGACACGTAGAGCACCTTCCACGCCTCGGCGCCGGCCGGGATTCCGTCGGTGAACGGCTCGGACCGCAGGATCGTGCCCACCGGCTCGGAGAGGTCGTCCGGCGCCGAATAGAACGCGCCGGGTTCAGGGTCCGGGTGGCGATGAGGAACACGGCGAGGGCCGCGACGACCAGGCCGATGAACCCACCGACCAACCCGATCAGCCAGTGAAGCCACCGTCGGCTGGTGCGCTCCGCACGAGCCGGTCCGTCCACCCCACCGCTCCCCGATGCCACGCCCTCTCCCATCGGCCAATTCTCTCAAGCGTGCGCTCGCGCCGAGGTCATGCTCGAAGGGAGCGGGCCCGCGATGAGTTCCGGTCCCGCAGCCAGTCCAAGACAACGACCGACACGACCCCACCAACCTGGAGATCCCCATGGCCCTCGTCACCGCCAGCCTGTTCAGCGCCCTCGACGGCGTCGTCGATCCGATGATCGGCAACTGGCACTTTCCCTACTTCAACGACGAGATGGGCGCCGCCGTCTCCGACACTCACGACACCGATGTGATGCTGTTCGGTCGCGTCACGTACGACAGCTTCGCCGGCGCGTGGCCCGAGCGCGAGGCGGCCGGAGGCGAGGACGCCGAGTTCGCCGCGACGCTCGGCGACATGCGCAAGATCGTCGTCTCGCGCAGCCCGCTGAAGTTCACGTGGCGCAACTCCGAACAGCTCGAGGGCGACCTCGTCGAGTCGGTCACCGCCTTGAAGGCCGACCCGTCGATCCGGCGCATCGCGCTGAGCGGCTCGGTGTCGATCGTGCGCCAGCTCCTCGCTGCCGGGTTGCTCGACGAGCTGCATCTGTTCGTGCACCCGGCGGCCGCAGGCTCCGGCCTGCGCCTCTTCGACGGCACCCCCGAGCACCACTTCACCCTGAAGTCGTCGCAGGCCTTCGCCACGGGTGTGATCTATGTCGTCTACGAGCCCAATCCGACCCCGCCCAGCGGCTCCTACGAGACGGCGGTGGAGAGCCTGTAGCGAGGGCGTCGCTGAGCCTGCCCACCGCGTCCGCAGCCGGCGCTGAAATCGCTCGCGGCCGGTGGGCGCAGTGCTTACGCTGGACGCCCGTGCGTGCTGGTCGCGGCGGGGCCGCCCAACAAGACGTGCGGTTCTGCCGCTCGGCCGACGGCGTGCGGATCGCCTATGCCGTGCACGGCAGCGGCCCACCACTGGTGATCGCGACGTGTTGGCTGAGTCATCTGCAGTACGACTGGCAGAGCCCGGTGTGGCGCCACTTCCTCGCCGATCTGGGCGAGGTGGCGACCGTCGTCCGCTACGACGAGCGGGGCCACGGCCTGTCCGACTGGGGCGTCGAGGATCATGGTCTCGGCGCCCGGGTCGCCGACCTCGAGGCGGTGGTCGACGACGCCGGCGTCGACCACTTCGCGCTCATGGCGATGTCGCAGGGCGGCCCGGTGGTCATCGAGTACGCGGCCCGGCACCCCGAACGGGTCACGCGTCTCGTCTTCTACGGCAGCTACGCCGCGGCGTTCCGCGATCCGACACCTGAACAGCTGGAGCTCAGCGCCACGTTCGAGCAGATGATCAAGGTCGGCTGGGCCCGGCCGGACTCGGCGTTCCGTCGCGTGTTCACCTCGATGATGATCCCCGACGCCACCGAGGAGCAGATGCGCTGGCTCGACGAGCTACAGCGCATGGCGGTGTCGGCGGAGACCGCGGTGATCGCCCGCCGTCAGCGGGCCCAGGCCGACACCTGTCACCTGCTCGCCGAGCTCGACGTGCCGACGCTGGTCGTGCAGTCGCTGAACGACCAGATGAACGACTTCGACGACAGCCGCTACCTCGCCGCGAACATCCGTGGAGCGAGGCTGGTGCCGCTGGACAGCAACAACCACATCGTTCTCGAGCACGAGCCCGCGTGGCCCGTCTTCCTCGACGAGGTGTCGACGTTCATCGCCCCCGATCGCGATCTGCCTGGCGAGCAATCGGGCGACGATCCGGTGAGCACGCTGTCGCCTCGCGAGCTCGAGGTGCTGCGGCTCGCCGCGCAAGGCCTGTCCAACGACGACCTGGCCGAGGCGCTGACGCTGAGCCTGCGCACGGTCGAGCGCCACCTGCAGAACGTCTACGTCAAGCTCGGCGTCCAGGGCCGCTCGGCACGCACAGGCGCCGTGGCCATGCTCCTCAGCCGCACCTGACGCGTACGCGTCGGGCCGCGCCGGCCAGCCCGGTCCCGCCGACGATTGGGTGGCGGCACCGATGTGCGCGCCATGGGGTCGTGCGTACCTTCGCCTGGCCGGCGGCACGCCGGCCAGCAACGAGCGAGGAACGAACGATGACCACGACGAAGACCGACCCGGTGACCGACCACCAGCCCGACACCGCTTCCGAGCCGACGCTCGTCGCGCGGGCAGCAGCGTGCGGCCCCGTGCTCGCCCGCAACGCCGGACCGGCGGACATCGGCGGCACCTGGGTGCAGGAATCCTTCGATCACGTCCGCGACGCCGGACTGCTGTCGATCGCCGTGCCCCCCGAGCTCGGCGGGGCCGGCGCGACGATCCGTGAGATCGCCATGGTGCAGCGCGAGCTCGCCCGCCACTGCGGCTCGACCGCGCTCGCCACGGCGATGCACCAGCACGTCACGGCCTTCACCGCGTGGCGCTATCGCCGCGGCCTGCCGGGGGCCGAAGCGACGCTCCGTCGCGTCGCGACCGAGGGGATCGTCCTCGTCTCCACCGGGGGAGCCGACTGGACAGGCCCTCGTGGCACGGCGACCAGGGTCGACGGAGGTTACCGGGTGAGCGGCCGCAAGGTGTTCGCCAGCCAGTCACCCTGCGGATCCGTCATGTCGACGATGTTCACCTACGAGGATGCCGAGCGCGGCACGAGGGTGCTCAACATGGCGGTCCCGTTCGCCGATCCCGGCGTCTCGGTGCTCGACACCTGGGACACACTCGGCATGCGCGGAACGGCCAGCAACGATGTCGCCATCGACGACGTCTTCGTGCCCGACGAGCGCGTCCTCGCCGACCGTCCGCACGGGGTCGTCGATCCGCCCCTGCAGGTGATCGGCACGATCGGCTTCGGCGTGATCTCGGGCGTCTACCTGGGGATCACCGAGGCGGCGCGGGACCATGCGATCGCCGCCGTCGGCGACCGGGTGCACGACCGTACGGTCCAACGCCAGGTCGGCCTGATGACGCATCGCACCCGGGTCGCGGCGTGGGCGCTCGACGGCGCATTGGCGATCGCCGGCGACGACCCGACACCGTCGATGGGCACCCTGGCCGCGGTGATGGCGGCCAAGCGCGAGATCGCCCTCGCCGGGGTCGAGGTCTGCGACGTGGCGATGGAGCTGGCCGGTGGCGCCGCCTACTTCAAGGGCTCGCCGATCGAGCGCGCGTACCGCGACATCCGCGCCGCCAAGTTCCACCCCTTCACCCCGGAGCAGACGCTGCTGCACGCGGGCGAGCTGGCGCTGGGACTTCCCGGTGAGCGCTTCTGAACACCCGGACGCCTGGCGACTCGTCGACGAGGGGTGGGGCCGGCGGGCGGCTGACTTCGCCACCCTCGCCGAGCCGTCGAACTGCCGGGAGTACGTCGCCGTCCACCGACATCTGGACGTCGGCGCCGGGACCCGGCTGCTCGACGTTGCCTGCGGATCCGGCTTGGCGCTGGAGCTGGCCCGAGCATGCGGCGCGACCGTCGCCGGCATCGATGCGTCGGCCCGCCTGCTCGCGGTCGCCCGCCACCGCAACCCGGACGCCGACCTCGCCGTCGGCGACATGCACCACCTGCCGTGGGATGACGGCGCCTTCGACGTCGTGACGAGCTTCCGCGGGTTCTGGGGCACCACTCCCGATGCCCTCACGGAGGCGTGGCGGGTCCTCGCACCGGCGGGCCGACTCGGCTTCACGGTGTGGGGACACATCAAGGCATCCGAGGGGGCATGGGCGCTGTCACCTTTCAGGCTCGCCAGCGAACCGAAGGTCGCCAACCAGGCGGCGATGGTCGCCCTCGGTCGCCCCGGCGCGGGCGAGGACCTGCTCGACCGGACGGGTTTCGTGCATATCCGGCGGGTCACGATCCCGATGGCCTGGGAGTTCGCCGACCCCGCGTCGTACGCCCGGGGCTTGGCGTCGATGGGCCCCTCGTACGAGGCCATCCAGACGGTCGGCGAGGACGCGTTCATGGAGTACGCCCACGAGGTTGCGTCGGCCCGGGTCCGCGACGGGCTGCCGCTGCGGGCAACCCTCGACGTCGTCGGGTACCTGGCGGACAAGCCGGCAGCTCCGCCCTGCTCTCCCAGCGGCTTCCTGGCCGTGCCCGACACGACCGAGGAGCTCCAGCGTTCCTACGAGCACGACGTCGAGACCATCGGGTTCGTCATGAACGCATCACGAGCATGGGCCCACTCGCCCGACGTGCACGATGCGCTCTTCGGCCTGCTGGACCGCGTCGCCCGGTCGTGCTCGCTGACGTTCCGGCAGCGCGGCATTCTCGTCACCGCATGCGCGTCGGCACACGGCGACTCGTATTGCTCGCTGGCGTGGGGCCTCAAGCTGGCGACCCACTCGGGCCCCGACGTCGCGGCCGGCGTGCTGCGCGGGGACGACACCGAGCTCGACGCCAAGGAGCGGGCCCTGGCGACGTGGGCACGGCGAGTCGCCGGCGACCCCAACGGCACCGTCGCCGAGGATCTCGACGACCTCCGCGCCGCCGGGTACGACGATGCGGCGATCCTCGCGATCACCACCTTCGTCGCCCTGCGGATCGCCTACTCGACGATCAACGGGGCGCTCGGTGTGCACCCCGATCGGGAGCTGGCCGATGCTCCCCGACCGGTCGTCGACGCCGTCCGGTGGGGGCGCCCGATCGTGCAATGCACGTGAGGCGAACGGCGGGACCCCGGCATCGGACTCGTGTCGCGGGTCTCCGCCCGCGTCACGCCGTACGCGAGTCGCCGGCGGACTCCGGTGACGCGTCGGCGGCCGGCGACGCGTCGCGCCGAGCCCGCCGACCGCGAGCGACCTCGGTCTCGAGGGCGTCGAGGGGTTGAGCCAGCGAGGCGAGCGAGTCGAGCAACCGGGCCAGCCACGCCTGTGCCGCCTCGACGCCGTGCTCGTCGATCCGGTACAGCCGGCGCGTCCCCTCGCTGCGGAACGTCACGAGCCCCGCCTCGCGGAGCACTTTCAGATGCTGTGACACCGCCGGCTGCGACATCGGGAAGCGATCCTGTACGGCGGCGACGATCGCGCCGGCGGGTTGCTCGCCGGTTCCGAGCAGTTCGAGCACCGCCCGGCGCGCCGGCTCCCCGAGCGCCTCGAAGACCGCCGTCATCGGTTTCACCCGGTGCCGTCGGGGGCCACGGTGTAGAAGTGTGTGGTCCGCTCGGCGGCCGCACGGGCGGCGTCCGCCTCCTCGCCGTCGGCGACGGCCGCCTCGGCCCACCGGGCCGCCGCGAGCTGAACGAACTCCTTGCCGGCGGTGGTGAATGTGAACGCCATTCCCGACTCCGGGTCGACTGGCCGTCCCGAATCGATGTGCAGACCGAGACCCACGAGAGCGAGATCCCAACCGACACCGACCGCTCCGGGCCCGAACTGCGTCCACAGGTCGGGATCGACGTGCGCCTCGTGGGTGAGCTCGAGCGTGGTGCCGGCGCCGGCAGCGACCAGGCGGACGGTGAGCCAGGACACCATCGGGCCCATCTCCCACGTCACGGCGAACAGGTCGGGCTCGTCACACCGCTCGACGACGCCGCCGGCGTTGCCCTCGAGCTGGTACCTCCCGCCGACGCGGAGGTCGCCCGAGACGGGCAGGAACCACCGGGGAATCCGCTCCGGGCTCGTGATCGCCTCCCACAGGTCGCGCTGGTCGGTGGCGTACGTCCGCCGAGCGACGGCGATCCTCGTGGGTGTCCCGTCGCGCGTTCCTTGGCGAACCTCACGCACGACCAGACCGGCGAGCTGCACCGGGTCTCCCGCCATGGTGACCGCCTCGCTCGGCTCGCGATCGCGGTTCGGTCGTCGTGTCTCCGGTTCATTCATAAGTAGCAACTTATCATTATCGGAGGCATGGCGCACACCGGTGCCCGCGGCGCCCCCTCACGCCGCGGACACCGGCGGCGCCGGACCTGAACGTCAGGCCGTGATGCGGCGCCGGGAAACCACCAGGGCCGCGGAACCGGCCACGAGGAGACCCATCGCCAACAGCACGAGCTCGTCGGTCACGTCCGAGCCGGTCTCCGGGAGCTCACCGCCACCACCGACCACCGTGGTCGTCGTGGTCGATCCCGGCACCTGGCCGACAGCGAGGACGACGGGCGAGACATTGCACACCTGTCCCTCGACGGGAGCGCAGGAGAGGTTCTCGCCGGGCGGGGGCGGAGCCGCAAGCACCCGCACCGGCGAGACTTCCACGGAGACACCACGCGACTGTCCGAAGGCGCCCCGGCTGAAGCCGGCCGGCCCGGAAGGACTGTCGTCGGAGACGATGAAGTCACCGATCACCCTCGACTGGTTGTCGAAGTGGTCGACGCTCGACGCACCGGGCCCGACTTCGGCGGTCACCCGGATGGTCGGCAGCGTCTGCCCCGGCTCGAGGACTCCCGTCGCATCACACGTCAGGTAGTCGGGTCCGTCCGGGGTCGGGACCTCGGTGCACGAGATGGGGAGCCCCTCACCGACGACCTCGTAGTCGACGAAGAGGATCGTCGCCGGGAACAGGTCGTCGATGGCGAGGTTCTCGAGGGCGAGACCTCCCGTGTTGCTGACGATCAGCTCGTAGAAGATGGTCTGACCCGGCTCGACGCGGTCGTCGTTGACCGTCTTGTCGATCTCGACGGCGGCGTAGGAGTTGGTGATCACCACCGAGACCTGCTCGCCGACGTTGCCCGAGCCGAAGAACCGGTCGGACGGCGAGTAGGACACGATCGTGCCCTGGTTCTCGCCGACCTCTCGCACGATGTACTCGATCGCCCCGTCGTCGCCGGGATCCCCGTAGCTCGCCGGGAGGGTGATGGCCTCGGGCTCCTCCGACGACAGCTCGAACGTGAGGACCAGGCTCTCGACGCCGTCGTCGTAGTAGGCGATGTCGACCGTGTACAGCGCTTCGCCCGGGGGCGGTCCATTGAGCTCCTTGGTGACGATGAGCTCGAGCTCGCAGTCCTCGCCGGGAACGGGTGTGGCGATCTCGGAACCCTCGACGAGGAACTGGGGATCGGTGGAGTCGACGCGGATCCGGGTCGACTGTCCACCTGCGAGCGTGATGCTCAGCGGCCCGACCGAGTCGTAGTACGTGATCGTCACGGGACCCGCTTGCGGGTTGGTGACGTCGTACCAATAGCCGACCGTCGAATCGGCACCGGTGCTGCTCAACGAGTACTCCCGACAGAGGGCCGAGACCACGAAGTCGGGTGTGCACTCGGGATCGTCCGGCGGCAACTCCGGGTCGTACTCACACACCGGCGGCGTGCACTCCGGATCGTCCGGCGGCAACTCCGGGTCGTACTCACACACCGGCGGCGTGCACTCCGGATCGTCCGGCGGCAACTCCGGGTCGTACTCACACACCGGCGGCGTGCACTCCGGATCGTCCGGCGGCAACTCCGGGTCGTACTCACACACCGGCGGCGTGCACCCGGGATCGTCCGGCGGCAACTCCGGGTCGTACTCACACACCGGCGGCGTGCACCCGGGATCGTCCG
>NZ_QKYK01000051.1 GCF_003426815.1 Desertimonas flava | reverse complement strand
CGCCGACCGCATCATCCGACGCATGTGGAACGACACCCGCCAACAAGCCCAACCCATCGCCGCATGACCACCCTCCTTGACAAAGGAGCAACTCCGCCGCCGCCTCTTTCAACTCTTCAGTGCGAGCGAAGCGAGCTCAGATCAACTCGCCGCAGGCGGCGAGCGAAGCGATGCCGCCGAGGACGAAATTTCAGATGGTCGGGACTTCGACGTGGCGGCCGAAGACTTCGCCGAGCGTCGCCATCACCTCGCCGAGCGTGGCGTAGCTGTTGACGGCGTCGATGAGGGCGGGCATCAGGTTGACCTCGGGATCGGCGGCGTCGGCGCGCACCTTGGCGAGCGCCGCGGCGACCGCCGAGTCGTCGCGCTGCCGGCGCACCTCGTCGAGCCGCTTGAGCTGACGGGCCTCGTCCTCGTTGGTGATCTTGAGCAGCTCGATCTGATCCTCGTCGTTGCCCTCGGTGTAGCCGCTGACGCCGACGATCGTGCGGCGACCCTCGTTGAACGCCCGCTCCAGCTCGTAGGCCGAGTCGGCGATGCGGCGCTGGAACCAGTTGTCGTCGATGCCGGCGAAGGCGCCCTCGAGCATCGAGCCGCCACCGATCTCGTCGAGGTGGGCGAAGATCTCCTCCGCCTCGGCCTCGAGACGGTCGGTGAGATCCTCGAGGTACCACGAGCCGCCGAGCGGGTCGGCGACGTTGGCGACGTTGGTCTCGTGGGCGATCACCTGCTGGGTCCGCAGGGCGATGCGGGCGGCCTTCTCGGTGGGCAGCGCCAACGCTTCGTCCATCGAGTTGGTGTGCAGGCTCTGGGTGCCGCCGAGCACGCCGGCGAGCGCCTCGATGGCCGTCCGCACGATGTTGACCTCGGGCTGCTGCGCAGTGAGCGAGACACCAGCGGTCTGGGTGTGGAAGCGCAGCTGCATCGAGCGGGGGTTGGTGGCGCCGTAGCGCTCCTTGAGCCAGCGGGCCCAGATGCGCCGGGCGGCGCGGTACTTGGCGATCTCCTCGAAGAAGTCGATGTGGGCGTTGAAGAAGAAGCTCAACCGAGGGGCGAAGGCGTCGACCGCCAGCCCGGCCTTGGTGGCGAGCTCGACGTAGGCGAAGCCGTTGGCCAGCGTGAACGCCAGCTCCTCGGCGGCCGTCGAGCCGGCCTCGCGGATGTGGTAGCCAGAGATCGACACCGGGTGCCAGCGCGGCATCTCGGCGGCGGCGAACGTGATGGTGTCACGGACCAGGCGCATCGACGGGCGCGGTGGGAACACGAACTCCTTCTGCGCCTGGTACTCCTTCAAGATGTCGTTCTGCAGCGTGCCGCCGAGCGCGGCGCGAGGGGTGCCGGCCTTCTCGGCCTGGGCGACGAACATGGCGAAGATCACCGCGGCCGGCGAGTTGATCGTCATCGACGTGGTGATGCCGCCGAGGTCGATGCCGCGGTAGAGGTCCTCCATGTCGGCGAGGCTGTCGATGGCGACGCCGCAGCGTCCGACCTCGCCGAGCGACATCGGGTCGTCGGAGTCGATGCCGAGCAGCGTGGGCATGTCGAACGCGGTCGACAGACCGTCGCCGCCCGCTCGGACGATCTCCTTGAACCGCCAGTTGGTGTCGATGGCCGTGCCGAAGCCGGCGAACATGCGCATCGTCCACACCTTGGAGCGATACATCGAGGCGTACGGTCCGCGTGTGTAGGGGTACACGCCCGGGAACTCGCCATCGGCGGGGCCGTAGACGGGGTCGACGGGCAGCCCCGACATCGTGGTGAAGTCGCGATCGCGGACGGCGGAGGAGTCGAAGGCCTGCTGCCACTGCTCGCGCGGGGAAGTCATGCCAACCATGATACTTGGACGTCCAACTATTTTCTAGTCGGCCCTTGTCTACGATCTCCCGGATGGCCAGTCCTTCCCGTCGGCAGCAGGCGAGCAACGGGCGCCGGCCGCTGCCGTTCGACCCGATCGCCGAGGCCTTCCGGCAGTGGACGACGAACGATTGGGGTGAGGAGGAGGCGATGGCCGCGACGACGTCGATCATGCGCGCCCAAGCCCTGATCCTCAGCCGCGTCGACGCCGCCCTGGCCCCGTTCGGCCTGACGTTCGCCCGCTACGAGGTGCTGGCCCTCCTGCAGCTCACCCGGACCGGCTCGCTCCCCCTCGGCAAGATGGGCATGCGCCTGATGGTCCATCCGGCCAGCGTCACCAACGCCGTCGACCGGCTGTCGGACGCCGGCCTCGTGCGACGGCGGCCACATCCCACCGACGGGCGCACCACCCTGGCCGAGATCACCGATGCCGGCCGCGACGTCGTCACCAGGGCCACCAAGGAACTGGCGGCCATTCGCTACGGGCTCGACGACCTGTCCGACGACGATTGCCGGCAGATCACCGACATCTTCGAGGAGCTCCGCCGCGGGGTCGACTTCACCGACACCCCCTGAAGGCCCTCGCAGGATTGCCTGCGGCGACCCCTAGCCTGCGAGCCGTGAACGGCACGGACCAGCAGCGAGGTATCCGGGCGGGAGTCCTGGCCTACCTGATCTGGGGCCTCCTCACCATCTACTGGAAGCGCCTCGCCGACTTCGACCCCGTCGAGCTGATCGGTTGGCGGATCGTCACCGCCACGATCGTGATGGCCGTGGTCATCACCGCCCGCCGGAGTTGGCCGGTGGTCCGCGGCGCGCTGGCCGACCGGTCGTCGCTGCGCTGGATCGTGGGCGCGTCGGTGCTGCTCACCGGCAACTGGGGCGCCTACGTCTACGCCGTCGTCCACGGGCGGGTGCTCGAGACGGCGCTCGGCTACTTCATGGCCCCGCTCGGCACGATGGCCGTCGGCATCCTCGTGCTCGGCGAACACCCCACGCGTGCCCAGAAGGCGTCGATGGTGCTGGCGGCGGCAGCGATCGTCGAGCTGACGGTGTCGTACGGCAGGGTGCCGGTTGCCGCCCTCGTGATCGCCGTGTCGTGGACGTTCTACGGTCTCTGCAAGCGGCACATCCCCCTCGGCGGCGTCGACAGCTTCGCCGCCGAGTCGTTCGTGCTCGTCGTTCCGGCCATCGTCGCCGTCGCCGCCCTGGCCAGTCGCGGCGACAGCATCCCCCGGTCGGGATCGGCCGGCGAGCTCACGCTCATGGCGTTCAGCGGCGTGGCGACCGCGGTCCCCCTCAGCCTCTTCGCCTTCGCCGCCATGCGGGTCCCGTTCACCATCCTCGGTCCCATCCAGTACCTCGTGCCGATCATCAACCTGGTGCTCGGCTGGCTGGTGTACGACGAGCAGATGCCGGCGTCGCGTCTCGTAGGGTTCGGATTGGTATGGATCGCGCTCGTGCTCGTCACCGTCGACCGGATCCGCGTCAATTCGGCCGCACGCCTCGCCACGTCATGATCCGCGCGTCCGCTCCGCTCGCCGTGGCGCTCGCGGCCGCCGTGCTCGCCGCGTGCAACGCCGACGCCGGCGACTTCCAGTCCGACGCCGAGAAGTACATCGAGGACGCCGACGCCGTCTCCGACGCACTGGGCGTCGAGTTCAGCGACGCCGAATGCGAACGCCCGCGGGCAGCCGCCGCCGGCACGACGTTCACGTGTGTCGCCTCGGGTGACGACGGCAACGTGTGGCGCTTCACCGCCGAGATCGTCGGTGACGACGAGTACCAGATCACCGCCGCCGACACCGTGCCGGCACGCGACGAGGGGGGAGCGGACACCTCCGCTCCCCCCTCGTCAGCAGGTTCGGTCGGCTCGAACGCCGACTCACAGCCCGGCTAGCCGGGCCGGGCGTCAGCCGGTGGTGGCCGGCGCCTCCGCGCTGTCGTCGTTGGCATCGCTGCCGGCCGGGGCGGCGCCCGACCCACCACCGATGGGAGCGGCCACCGTCGGCTCACCGGCGTCGGGGCTCGACTCGTAGCTGTACGGCTCGCCGACGTCGACGAAGTGATGGTCGGCGAACGAGTACTGGACGATCTGGATGTCCTCGTTGTACTGCGTGTCCTCCTCGCCGTTCATCACGTAGTTCATGCCCTCACGCAGCAGCGTGGGGTGGAAGTTGAGGTTGCGGGCCGCGTTGATGATCGACGCCCGGGTGAGCCCGTCGGGCGAGTTCGCCGCGTCGATGAGCACCTGCACCGTCACCTCGGCGGCGTTCCAGCCGGCGCCACCCGTGGTGATGATGTCGCCCAGCCCCTGCGCCTCCATCTCGGCGATGTAGCCGGCGACCGGCTCGGCCGCGGCGACCTCGGGATTCGAGACGTCGCGCAGGCCCATGCTCGCCGACGTGTAGATGCCGTCGGCGGCCTCGCCGGCGAGCGCCAGGATCAGGTCGCTGGCGCACGTGTTGGTGAGGTACACGGCCGGTTCCCAACCGTCGACGGTCGCCTTGACCGACGCCAGTTCGGTGAGGAAGCTGATGCACTGGGCGCCGAGCGGCGTCGCCACGATCACGTCGGGCTCGGCGTCGGCGATCGACTGCAGCTGCGCGGTGGGCGCCGCCTCGTCGGTCTGCTCGATCGACTCGTCGGCCACGATCTCGAGGCCCGCCTCGTCGGCGGCTTCCTCGAAGGCGTCGGACGACGCCGCGCCGAACGCGTTGTTCACCATGAACGTGGCGACGGTGGCCTCGGGGAAGTTGTCGGCGATGCTCTCGGCGTAGCCGCGGAACTCGCGGTCATACGGCGTGAGCAGACCGGTGGTCCACGGGTAGTCGCTCACCTCGTTGCCCCAGCGGGGGTCACCCGTGAGCAGGTTGAGCATCGGCACGCACTCCTCGTTGAGGGTGTCGCGCACGGCCTCGGCGCCGCCGGTGCCGATGAGGCCGGCGATGACGGAGGCGCCGTCGTCGAGCAGGCTGTCGACCACGCCCGGCGTGTTGCCGGGGTTGTACTGGTCGTCACCGATGATGGCGGTGATCGTGACGCCGGGCAACAGCCCGTTCTCGTTGGCGTAGGCGATGTACGCCTGGAAGCCGCGAGCCGCCGGCTCGAATGCCGCGGCGGCCGCGCCCCCCGACAGCGGCATCGCCGAACCGACGATGATCTCCCCCTCGATCGGAGCGTTGACTGCGTCCTCGTCGGGACAATCGCTGGTATCGACCGCCCACCCATCGCCCCCGTCGGGTGATGTCGCACCGGCGGTGCCGGCGGCGACCCCGCCGCCCACCGCTGCTGCGGCGGCGATGAACGCGACCGCGCGACGACCCGGACGTGTGACTCGACGAACCATGAAGTACTCCCCTTGTTGTGTGGTCCCTGTCGTCGTCGCCGGAGCGACGACGACAGGGAGGTTACCCGGGGTTCGGCTGGGCTGTCAGGCCGGTGTCGGGCTGGGTTGGGCCGGTCAGCCGGCCGTGGTGACGGGGGCGGCCGAGCCCCCGCCGGGCGGCGTGGACGCGCCTGCCCCGGGCATGGCCGCGACCACGAGCGGGGCGGCCGTCGCCGGCGGACCGGCATCGGTGGACGTCTCGTAGTCGTAGACCGCGCCCGTCTGCTCGTAGTGGTTCTCGCTGGCCAGCCACCGCGTCATGTACATCGTCTCGGCCTGGAAGGTGTCGTCCATCCCGTTGGTGATGGAGTTGACACCCTCGAGGGCGAACATCGGGTGGTAGTTCATGTTGCGGGCGGCGTTGATGATCGACGCCCTGGTGAGCCCGTCCGGCGACGCCGCCGCCTGCTGCAGCTGGTGCACGGTGGTCTCGGCGAACGACCATCCGGCGAGCCCGGTCGTGATGATGTCCCCGAGGCCGGCGGCGTTCATCAGGGCGATGTACTCGGCGACCGGCGACTGCGCGGCGACCTCCGGATCGGTGATGTCGGGACCGGTGGTGACCGTGAGCACCCCTTCGCCGTTGGCGCCGGCAACGCCCATGATCAGGGCGCTGGCCGCACAGGTGGTGGTCATGTAGACCACTGGCTCCCATCCGGTGTTGGCGGCCTTGACGGCGGCCAACTCGTTGAGGAAGTTGATGCACTGCACGCCGAGCGGGGCGGCCACGATGACGCCCGCCTCGGACTCGGCGAACGCGTTGAGCGCGGCCGAGGGCGGCGACTCGTCGGTGGCGTCGATCGCCTCCTCGGCGACGATCTCGAGGCCGGCCTCGTCGGCGGCTGCGGTGAAGCCCTCGGCGAAGGCCTCACCGAAGGCGCTGTTCGTGCTGAACAGCGCCACCGTCGCGTCGGGCGTGTTGGCCACGATGTCCTCGGCATAGGCGCGGGTCTCGAGGTCGTACGGGATCAACGCGCCCGTGAGCCAGGGATAGTCCTCGGCCTCGTCGCCCCAGCGCGGGTCACCGGTGGCCACGTTGATCAGCGGGACGCACTCCTCGCCCAGGGTGTCGCGCACGGCCTCGACGCTGCCCGTGCCGATCATCGCGGTCACGAAGTGGGCACCCTCGTCGAGCAGGGACTCGACGGCGGCGGGCGTGTTGGCCGGGTTGTACTGGTCGTCTTCGACCTGGAGCCTGATCGTGTAGCCGGGCAGCAGCTCGTTGGCGTTGGCGTAGTCGACGTAGGCCTGCATCGCCTGGGCGACCGGCTGGTAGGCGGCGGCGACCGGGCCCGACAGCGGCATCACCGAACCGACGACCACCTCGCCTTCGATCGGCGCGTTGACGGCGTCCGGATCAGGACAGTCGGATGTGTCGACGGCCCACTGCTCGCCGTCGTCGGGCGCGCTGGCCGACGCGACGGCAGCTCCCCCGATCGACACGACAGCGGCCAACGCAACGGCGCGACTCGCACGACGGATCATGTGCTCCCCCAGTGGAATGAAGTGGTGGTGTGGAGTGGGACCGGGTCCCCCGACCCGGTTGCTGGCCGCGGCTGTCACCGCGGCACTCGTCACTCTACGTCGTCCGTCGCGGGCGGTGCTGCGCCGATGTGACCGCCCACCGGGACGTCGCCGGCGGGCGCTTCCTCCACCGGCACGCCGTCCTCGGCGGCGTGCAGCGACAACGGCGGCGGCGCAGCCGCCGGTCCGGTGCCGGCCGGCTTGGGCACGATGACGACGAACCGGGCGGCGATGCGCTTGAACAGGCCGACGAGACCGAACGGCGCGACGAACATCATGATCAGCAGCACGATCGCCGAGATCAGCGAGGCGGGCGATCCCGTCATCCACCCGAAGAGGGTCTGCATGACGCCCGTGATGCCGCCGGCATCGTCGTTGCTGGCGTCGGCGCCCCAGTCGCGCGCCGTCGTGTCGAGCAGGACGTAGAGCACGGCGCCGACGATGGGCCCCCAGAGGGTGGCCGGCCCGCCGACCACCATCACGACGAGGAAGATGATGGCGCCGAGGAACGAGTAGTACGGCACGTCGACGGCGTTGACGAGGTTGCCGCGGATCGAGAACAGCGACCCCGCGGTGGCGCACATCGCGGCCGACAGCCCGAACACGACCGCCTTCGTGCGGGCGGCGTTGACGCCCATGACGACGGCGGCCGTCTCGTTGTCGCGGATGGCGATGAGGGAACGACCGACCCGGCTCTTCACGACGCCGCGGCACACGAGGTAGCAGAGCACGGTGACGAATACGGCGAGCCAGTACATCCAGATCGCCCGGGCCTCACGCGGAGAGTCGTCGCCGACGAACGGCAGTGTCGGCACGTCCTTGTAGGCGATGCCGCTGATGCCGCGAGCTCCCTCGGTGAGCCACTCGGCCTTCTCCCACTTGACGAACGCCGGGAACAGCACGGCGAGGGCGAGCGTGACGAGGGCGACGTAGATGCCGCGCAGGCGCAGGGCCGGGAGCGACACCACGGCGCCGACGACGAAGGCGATGGCCGCGCCCACGGGGATCGTCCACCCCTGGGTCCACCCGTAGCGCTCGAAGAGCACCCCGGTGGTGTACCCGCCGATGCCGAAGAACGCCGAGTGACCGAGCGAGATGATGCCGCCGTAGCCGATGAGCAGGTTGAGCGACATGGCGGCGATCGACAACTCGAGGGCGAACGTCATGTCGGAGATCGTCCCCGTGGCCGAGAAAACGGGGACGTAGAGGACGGCGGCGAGGGTGGCGGCCACCCACACGGCACGGATGAGCCAGTGCTGCGGCGAGTTGGTGGGGATGAGCAGGCGGTTGGAGGCGGTGCTCATGGCTAGACCCGCTCCACGCGCGCCGTGCCGAACAGGCCGGACGGTCGGATGAGGAGCACCACCACGATCAGCGCCAGGGCGACGACCAGCTTCATCTCCTGACCGACCCAGTCGGGCTGGTACTCGGCGGCGGCGTTCTCGACGATGCCGATCGACAGACCGCCGACGATGGCACCCAGCGGGCTGTCGAGGCCGCCGAGCATGGCCGCGGCCGTGGCGTAGATGAAGGCGTTGGCCAGCAACGTCGGGGTGATCGTGCCGACGGCACCGGCGTAGAGGACGCCGGCCAGGGCGGCGAGCGCACCGGCGAGGCCCCACGATCCCCACAGCACACGTCCGGTGGGAATGCCGACGAGCCGGCTCGAGTCGGGATTGCTGGCCACGGCCCGCATGGCGAGGCCGGCCTTGGTGTACTGGAACAGGCCGTAGAGGAACGCCCCGACCAGGGCCATGGCGATCAGGTTGCCGACGTCGTCGAACCGGAGCACGGCGCCGAAGATCTTCACGAAGTCGTCGTTGTCGTTCGGGAAGAGGCTGTCGAGCGTCTCGGTGGGCGGGTCGTTCCAGACGCCAGCCATGGCCGCGTCGATGCCGAGCAGCAGGGCCACGAGGGCGACGAGGACGGCGAACGGCGAACGGCGGCCCAACGGGCGCACGATCAGCACCTCGGTCAGTGCCGACACGACGAAGATCGCCACCATCGCGGCGATCGTGCCGAACCACAAGGGGATGCCCCAGTGCAGCAGCGGCAGCGTCCAACCGGCGAACAGCCAGGCGATGTACGCCCCGAGCGTGCCGAAGGCGCCCTGGGCGAAGTTGATGTGGCCGCTGCCGCGGTACGACACGACGAGGCCGAGGGCGACGAGGGCGTAGATCGCGCCCGACGACAGGCCGAGGAACAGCACGTCGAGGAAGCGGTCGAGCTGGAAGATGGTCGACAGCACGGTCAGTACCCCAGGTAGGCCTTGCGGATGGAGTCGTCGGCGGCGAGCGAGGCGGCATCGCCACTGGCGACGATGCGGCCCGTCTCGAGCAGGTACACGCGACTGGCGATGCCCATCGCGAGGTTGGCGTTCTGCTCGACGAGGAGCACGGCGATTCCCCAGCGTTGGTTGAGGTCGGCGATGATGCCGAACAGCTCCTTGGTGATCAGCGGGGCGAGTCCGAGACTCGGCTCGTCGCAGAGCAGCATCTTGGGCCGGCTCATCAACGCCCGGGCGATGGCCAGCATCTGCTGCTCACCGCCCGACAGGCTGCCGGCCCGCTGGGTGCGGCGCTCGCCGAGTCGCGGGAAGGTCTCGTACCAGAGGTCGACGTCGAGACCGATCTCGTTGTCGGATCGCGTGTAGGCGCCGACCCGCAGGTTGTCCTCGACGCTCAGCTCGGGGAACGTGCCACGGCCCTGCGGGACCTGGGCGATCCCGAGGCGGACGATCTGCTCGGCCGGCGTGTGGGAGATGTCGGTGCCGTCGAACGTCACCGTTCCGTGTCGTGGGATCATGCCCGAGATCGCCCGCATCGTGGTGGTCTTGCCGGCGCCGTTGGCACCGAGGATGACGACGATCTCTCCCGGTTCGACCGACAGGTCGATGTCGTCGAGCACGTTGACCGGCCCGTACCCCGCGCGGAGCCCCTTCACCTCCAACGTGCTCATTCACTGGCTCCCAGGTAGGCCTCGATCACCTTCGGATCGTTGCGCACCTCGTCGGGTGTGCCCTCGGCGATCTTGCGGCCGAACTCCATGGCGACCACCCGGTCGGAGATGCCCATCACCATCGACATGTGGTGCTCGACGAGGAGCACGGTCAGGCTGAACTCGTCGCGGATCCGCACGATGGTCTCGCCGAGCTCGTCGACCTCGCCGTGGGTGAGACCCGAGGCCGGTTCGTCCATCAGCAGGAAGGTCGGCCGGGCGGCGAGGGCGCGGGCGATCTCGAGACGCTTCAGGGTGCCGAACGGCAGGCCGGCGGCCGGCCGGAACATCAAGGGCCCGAGGTCGAGCTGGGTGAGCAGGTCACCGGCGAAGTCCCGCGTGCGGCGGTTGTCCCGCGCCACGCCGATCCGGCTGATCGCCTGGAGCACGCCCACCGTGCCCTGGCTGTGCGCGCCGACCATCACGTTGTCGAGCAGGGACATCGAAGGGAACAGCGCGAGGTTCTGGAAGGTCCTGGCGATGCCGCGCTTGGCGATGCCGTGGGCCGGGATGCCGAGCAGGTCGGTGCCGTCGTACAGCACGGAGCCGGACGTCGGCTCGTAGATGCGGCTGACGACGTTGAACATCGTCGTCTTGCCGGCGCCGTTGGGGCCGATCAGGCCGCAGATCTGGCCCCGGTCGATGCTGAACGAGAGCCCGTCGAGCGCGACGATTCCGCCGAACGTGACCGTGATGTCCTGGACGTCGACGTATGACACGACTGCGCCTGCTCCCCTCTCTCGACCGACGTCGGCGCTGACGCTCGGGCACCGTAGCAGGAGCGCGCGGAACGTGAGGCGACTGTCACTCCTGGTGGGAAGATGGTCGCCGAGTCGGCCACACTGGAGTCGTGACCAGTGACGGAGGCGGCCTCGACCCGACCGTGACCGAGCCCGACGACGACACCGACGACGACACCGGCGAGACGGTTGACGACGACGATGTCGTGGTGCTGTCGTGGTGGCAGCACCCGGTCAACGTCATCACGATGCTCGTCGCCACGGCCCTGATCGGCGGGATGATCGGCTGGTTGATCGGCGACGCCGGCAACGACGTGGCCACGTCCGACGCCGACGTCGGCTTCCTCCAGGACATGCGGGTCCACCACGAGCAGGCGGTCGAGATGAGCCTGACGTTCCTCGGTCTCGACGACGTCGATTCCAACCTGGTCGCCGAGGCCCGCGGCATCGCGTTCGGCCAGGCGATGGACATCGGCGTGATGATCCAGCTGCTGCGCGACATGGACGCCCCCACCGAGAGCGAAGAAGGCCAGGCGATGGCCTGGATGGGCATGGCGATGAACGACGAGGACATGCCAGGGATGGCCACGGCCGAGCAGCTCGCCGAGCTGCGCGCGTCGAGCGGCACCGATGCCGACACGCTGTTCATCGACCTGATGTCGGCCCACCACGAGGGCGGCATCGAGATGTCCGAGACGGCCGCCGAGATGGTGGAGAACGACGACGTCCGCGAGTACGCCGAGGCCTGGGCCCGCAACCAGCGCACGGAGATCGCCGAGATGGACGCCCTCCGCCCGGCCGCCGGCTGACCCATCCGGACGGCGATCCGGCCTGCAGGCGTCTCGCCCAGGGCGTCGCCTACACTGCCAACGCGTGCGCCGCCGACCCTCCATCGCCCTTGCCGCTGCCGTGGTCGCGGCGATCGTCGCCGGCGTGTCGGGCGTGGCCGTCGGAGGATCCTCGACGCCCGACGGTGCGGTCGGGATCCAGCCCGGCGCCGCTCCGAGCACGCTGCCGATCCCGTCGGTGCCCGGCATCCCCGTACCGTCGGCCGTTCCCTCCGTCCCGGCTCCCACGACGGCCTCGCCGACCGCAGGCCTGCCGACCTCGACGCCCACCACGCTGCCCCCGCCGACGGGCATCGACCTCGCCGGAGTCGTCGACGTCGGCGAGGCCAAGCCGGCGCGCACCTACGACAGCTACCTCGCCGCCGCCCTGAAGGACATCCAGGACTGGTGGCGCAGCGAGTTCCCGCGGCTCTACGGATCGCCGTACACCGAGCTGGCGGGCGGCATCTTCGCCGCCTACCCCCAGCGGGTGGCGCCCATTCCGGGATGTGGTGGTGCGAGCCCGCAGACGAGCTACCAGGAGGTCAACGACTTCGGGGCGTTCTACTGCAGCCGCGGCGACTTCATGGCCTACGACGACGGCGAGCAGGGCATCCTCTTCCAGCTCGCCGAGAGCTACGGGCCGGCCGTCCTCGCCGTGGTGCTCGCCCACGAGTTCGGCCACGCCATCCAGTTCCGCACCGGCGATCTCGACCGCGACGTCGAGACCGTGCTCACCGAACAGCAGGCCGACTGCTTCGCCGGCGCCTGGTCCCGGCGGGCATGGAACGGGGAGACCCCCGGGCTCGACTTCACCGACGACGACGTCCGCACCGGCCTGATCGCCCTCGTCGTCGTGCGCGACCCACCCGGCTACAACGTGTTCGAGCCGGGTGGCCATGGCAGCGCGTTCGATCGCATCGGGGCCTTCCAGCAGGGCTTCATCGGCGGCGTGGACGCGTGCACCGGCCTCATCGACGACCCGCTGCCGTTGCTGGCCAACGAGTTCGTCACCACCACCGACCTCCAGACGCAGGGCAACGCACAGTTCGGCTACGGCGACAACCAGATCATGGGCATCGTCCAGAACGACCTGATCAACTTCTGGCCCCGCGAGGCCGCCCAGTACGGCGGTGAGGTGCCGCTGATCCAGCTCCGCCCGACGACCGACCCCATCGGCGACAGCTGCAACGATCCGATCGGCCTCGCCGAGTCGGCTGCCGTCTTCTGCGCGGCGACCAACGAGGTGGTGTTCGACGAACGCCGCGCTCGCGAGCTGTTCGACGACTTCGGCGACTTCGCGGTCGGCTACGCCATCGGTCACGCCTGGGCCGACGGCGTGCAGGCGGCACTCGGCTACACGCTCGGGGGAGAGGATCGTTCGGTGATCTCCGACTGCATGGTCGGCGCCTGGGTCGCCGGTGCGCTCACCCCGCCCGACAACTTCGAGGGGACCACGACCACGTCGCCCGTCCACCTCCAGCGGGTGATGGCCGTCTCGCCCGGCGATCTCGACGAAGCGGTGCAGACGGCGATCATCATCGGCGACCCCGGGTTCAACGACGACCTGAAGGGCAGCGCCTTCGAGAAGATCGCCTACCTCCGCCTCGGCGTGCTCGACGGCTTCGCCCGATGCGTCACCGAGGCCAACAGTCTCTCCGCAGGCTGACGGCGGAGGCGGACCGGACGTGAACCTGGCCGCACTCGACATCGGGACGAACAGCTTCCACCTCGTCGTCGCTCGGCCGGTGGCCGGGTCGGGGTTCGAGACGATCACCCGAGAGAAAGAGGTCGTGCGCCTCGGGTCGGGCGGCGGCGACATGAAGCTGCTGACCCCCGAGGCCATCGACCGTGGCGTGGCCTGCCTCACCCGCATGCGCGGCATCGCCGAGAGCCACAACGCCGTGATGCGGGCCGTGGCGACGAGCGCGACGCGAGAAGCGGTCAACTCGCGCGACTTCATCGAGCGGGCGGCCGCCGAGGCGGGCGTCGAGATCGACGTCATCTCGGGACTGGAGGAGGCCCGGCTCATCCATCTCGGCGTCCTGCAGGCGGTGCCGGTGTTCGACCGCCGGCTGCTGCTGATCGACGTCGGCGGCGGCTCGACCGAGCTGCTGATCGGCGAGTGCGGCGAGACGCTGGCGGCGCGCAGCTTCAAACTCGGCGCCGTCCGCCTCACCGATCGCTACTTCCCCGACGGGGACGTCACCCCGAAGGCCGTCAGAGCCTGCCGCAGCTACATCCGCGGCGTGGTCGAGCACTTCAGCCGGGACGTCACGCGCTTCGGCTTCGAGGTCGCCATCTCTTCGTCGGGCACGGCCGAGACGGTCGCCCGCATGGTGCACGCCACCCGCGGCTCATCCGCGTTCGAACCGCTGCGGACCTACAACTGCTTCGAGTTCGCCACGACCGAGCTCGACGCCGTTGTCGACCGGCTCACCGAGCACCGCACGGCATCGGCCCGGGCCAAGCTCGACGGCCTGGAATCCACCCGCGCCGACATCATCGTGGCCGGCGCGCTGATCCTGGCGACCGTCGCCGAGACGTTCGGCATCGACACGTACACGTTCTCCGAGGCCGCCCTCCGCGAGGGGGTGCTCCTCGACACGATGAACCGCATCGAAGGCGACGATCGCCCCGGAGCGGCGGCCCTCCACCATCTTCGCGACGTGTCGCGCCGCAGCATCAACCAACTGGTCGAACGCTGCGACGAGGACCCCGCCCACTCCCGTCATGTCGCCGGGCTCGCCGTCTCGCTGTTCGACGAGCTCACCGAACTGCACGACCTCACCGGGCGACCCCGCGAGTATCTCGAGGCGGCCGCCCTCCTGGCCAACGTCGGCCTCGTCATCGCCCACAGCAAGCACCATCTGCACGCCTACTACATCATCCGCAACTCCGAGCTGGCGGGGTTGACCGATGGCGAGATCGAGCTGATCGCCCAGATCGCCCGCTACCACCGCAAGAGCGAACCGAAAGCGTCCCACCAGGCGTTTGCCGCTCTCGACGCCGACCAGCAGCGTCTCGTGCGCTCGCTGGCGGGAGTCCTCCGCGTGGCCATCGGGCTCGATCGCCGGCACGAGGGACGGGTGCTGGGAGCGACCGTGGATCGAGCGGGCCCCGACGGCCCGCTCCGCGTGCTCGTCAAGTCCGACGAGGACGTGAGTCTCGAGATCTTCGCCGCCGACGAGCGCAAGGGCCTCCTCGAGCAGGTCGTCGGCCGGGCGATCGAGATCGCTCCCGCCTGACGCTCCGGCGGTAACAGATGGTGCCAGGCACCATCTGTTACCGCGTCAGGGCGTGATCGGCGCCTCGGTCGTCGTGGTGGGCTCGGGGGCCGCCGTGGTGGTCGTCGTGGTCGGAGGAGCCGGCGTCGGCGCCGGCGTCGTCACGGGCGGGTTGGTGCGCGGCGGCTGGGTCTGCGGCGGCTGCGTCTGCGGCGCCTGGGTCTGCGGCGGGCGCGTCGCCTGCGGCACGGTGGTCGGCGGCTTCGTGGTGGTGGACGCGGGCTCGGTGGTGGTGGTCGTCGACGCCGCCCAGTCCGGATCGATGCGATCGAAGATCGGGAGCTGCTCGCCGTAGTACTCGGGCTCGTGCTCGCCGTCGAACACGAAGACCTGGTCGCCCTTGGCCACGTGCTCCTGGTACCGCTCACCGATGTACATCGGCAGACGGATGCACCCGTGGGAGGCGGGATGGAGCGGGATGTCGAGGGCGCCGTGGATGGCGATGCCGTAGTTGAAGTACCCCGGGTCGTACATGCCGCCGAGGGCGCTCTGACGACGTCCCTGCACGAACCGGTCGTACGTGAACACGCCGCCCGGCGTGAAGGCGACGCCGAGCAGCTTCAGCTCGATCGGCTCGGTGCCGTTCTCGTTGCGGGCCTCACCGGGGTCGATCGTGACCATCTCCCGGTACTCCTCGCCGTCGCCGCTCGACATGTGGCTGATCAGCACCGGCTCGTCGTTCACGAAGAAGATCACGACCTGCTCCGGGAGGTACACCTCGGTGTGGTTCCTCGTCGCTCGGCCCTCGCTGGCCTTACGCCGGGGCTCGATGCGGATGTCGTCCTGCATGCGCTGCCACATCTCGTCGGTGACGACGCCGGTGGCCTCGCCGCGCGGCACCCCGAGGACGAGCTTCTCGAACGCCCACACCGCCTGCTGGGTGAGCAGGCCGAAGCTGCCGTCGGCGGGACCTGGTTCGAACCCGAGTTCCTTGAGTCGTTCCTGCAGGTTCTGCACCGACGTGCCGGCAGAACCCATCCCCAGCGGTTGCGAGAGGGTGGTGCGGTGCTCGGCCGCCGTGGTGGGCGCCGCCGACGTGGCCGCGGCCGTGGTGGGCGCGCTGGACGTGGACGAGGCGGCGGCCGCCATCGTGGTGGTGCTGTCGTCGGCCTCTCCGCCACCGCCACCGCCACCACCTCCGCCGAACCCGCCGGCGACGCCGGCGATGACGACGGCTCCGATCAACGCCGCGGCCGCGACGGCGGGAAGCTGACGAGCGGCCACCCCTGCCCCCACCCGCCCCGCGTCAGCCGCCGACCGGCGGTGAGGTCGTCGTGGTCGTGGTGGTGGCCGTCGTGGTGGCCGGGGCCGGTGTGGTGGCCGGCTGTGTGGCCGCCGGAGCCTGGGCCTGCGGCTGGGGAGCCTGCGTGGCCGGCGCCTGCGTGGTGGAGGGCGGCTTGGTGGTGGTCGTCGTGGTGGCGAGCCACTCCTGGTCGACGCGGTTCCACGGATACGGCGTGGTGCAGTCCTCGGGCTCGACCTCGCCGTCCCACACGTAGACCTTGTCGCCCTTGCCGATGAACTGGTGGAACCGCTCGCCGATGTACTTGGGCATGCGGATGCAGCCGTGCGACTCACGGGTCAGCGGAACGTTCTCGGCGCCGTGGAGGGCGATGCCGTAGTTGAAGTACGCCGGGTCGTACATGCCACCCAGGATGCTCTGGCGGCGGCCGGCCACGAACCGGGTGTACTCGAACACGCCGCCGGGGGTGACGGCGAGGGCGACCATGCCGAGTTGGATCGGCTCGGTGCCGTTCTCGTTCCACGGCTCGCCGGGGTCGATGGTGACGACCTCGCGCCACTCCTTGCCGGTGCCGCTCGAGGTGTGGCTGATGAGGACGGGCTTGTCCTTGCGGAAGAACACGGCGACCTGGGACGCCAGGTAGACCTCGGTGTGGTTCTCCGTGGCGACACCCTCGCTCCACCTCCGGTACGGCCGGATCTCGATGGGGTCCTGCATGCGTTGCCACATCTCGTTGGTGACCACGCCCGTGGCCTCGGTGGCCGGCACGTTGAGGATGAGCTTCTCGAAGGCCCAGACCGCCTGCTTGGTGAGGAGTCCGAAGCTGCCGTCGGACGGCCCCGGCTCGAACGCCAGCGTCCGGAGACGGTCCTGCAGCGCCGTGACCTCGGCGCCGGCCGATCCCTGGCCGAGCGGGCCCGACAGGTTGGTCTTGACGGGTGCCGGCTGGGTGGTGGTGGGCGCCGCGGTCGTCGTCGGCGCCGCCGTGCTCGGAGCCGTCGAGGTACTGCTGTCGGCCGCGCTTCCGGCGTTCTGGTCGTCGCCTCCGCCTCCGCCCAATCCTCCGGCGACCCCGGCGACGACGACAACCCCGACCACACCGACGGCGGCAACCGCCGGGACCGACTTGAAGAGCTGGCGGCGGGAGAACTGGTGGTCGTCGTTGAAGGCGTTCATCGGGTCGAGAGCTGCTCGGGCGCGGGGCCCACGTCCCCGGCAAACCGCCAGCCTAGCGGCGGTCCGGCGACCCGTTCCGGCGGGTCGAGCGGCCGATCGCGGCGGCGGATGTCACACGGCCACCTCCAGCGCAACCTCCCACTCGGGGCTCAGCCGCCGGTCGTGCGATCGGCCACCGGCTTGACCTTTTCCAGGTCGCCGCGCAGCTTGATCATCTCCTTGACGATCGTCTTGATCACACCGGGCGAGCTGAGGGTGGAGACGCCCCGGGTGCGCGGGAAGTAGTCGACGCCGAACTGCAGCAGCTCGTACCCCGACCGGGTGGCCCGGATGATCAGCTCGGCATCGATGAACGAGCCCTCGCTCCTCAGCTCGATGTTGTCGAGCACCGCCCGCCGGCACACCTTGAACGCGAAGTTGATGTCGCGCGCCTTGACCCCGAACAGGCTGCGAATGAGCAGGTTGTAGAAGAACGTGTAGATCGCCCGCGTGTAGCCCTCGCCGGTGCGATCGAATCGGTAGGCGCTCACGAGGTCGGCCTCGTACTCGCGCATCAGCCGCAGCGCCCGGGGCACCTCGGTGAAGTCGAAGGGCAGGTCGGCGTCGGTGTACAGGACGATGTCGCCCTTGGCCGTGGCGAACCCGGTCTTCATCGCCCCGCCGAGCTTGCGGTTCACCGGGTGGTGCACGACCACCACGTGCTCGTCGGCGGCGGCGAGGGCGTCGGCGAGCTCGGGCGTCTTGTCGGTCGACTTGTCGTCGACGATGATCAGCTCGTAGTTGCCGATGTACCCGGCCTCGACCATCTCGTCGCAGATTCTGCGCGCCGCGGCGATGGTGCGCTCGACGTACAGCTCCTCGTTCCACATCGGGAAGAAGATCGACAGCAGCTCGTTCGAACGAGCGTCGGGTTCGAGCGGATCCAACGGCATGAGTCGGCCAGAGTATCGGCCCCACCGGCGGCGTTGTCGTCGTTTGCCGCTCCCTGCCGGTGGCGCGGCGAACCGGCCCGCAGCGTCGGCGGACGATCCAGCACGTACCATCGACGCCGCCATGGAGCTGCCCACCGACGCATCATCTCCGGGGCCGCTCCCCCCTCCCCCGCCGAGCCCGCCGCCCCCGCCGCCTCCGCCGCCGTCGCGGCCGGCCGCAGCCGAACGTCATCGGCCGCGCCTGCCGGCGCCCGGCGAGCTGACGACCACCTGGCGCGTCGTCACCGCCCTCGTCTGGGCCGGGGTGTTCGTGGCGTTCATCGCCGTGTGGAAGACGAGCGTCGAGCTGGGCATGACCACGTGGTGGCTCGGCCCGCTGGGCGACCCCCGGCCCGCCCCGATCCGGATGCTGCCCTACGTGCCCCCGACGCTGATGGTGATGATCACGCTCAGCAGCAGCCGCTTCGTCCCGTACGCCGGCCTGGCCGCGTCGGCCGTGCTCGCCGCCATCGGCGCCGCCGACCTGACCAGCACACAAGGCAGCGCGGTGCCTCGTATCGCCCTCGTCGAGCTGGCGATCGCCCTCGCCGGCCTGCTGGTCTCGATCGCCGGGTTCTCCGGGCGCTACCGCCCAGCTCCCGACACTGACCCCGACCGGTAGCGTCAGCCACGATGAGCGCTACTGAGTCGGCCGGCCGGGTTCTGATGTCCCTCCCCGTGGGGGAGCGAGTGGGGATCGCCTTCTCGGGCGGCCTCGACACCTCCGCGGCCGTGGCCTGGATGCGTGAGAAGGGAGCGATCCCCTACACGTACACGGCCGACCTGGGTCAGTACGACGAGCCCGACCTCTCGGGGGTCCCCGACCGGGCGAAGGTCTACGGTGCCGAGGAGGCCCGCCTCGTCGACTGCCGCCCCGAGCTCGTGCGCGAGGGGCTGATGGCCTTGCAGTGCGGGGCGTTCCACATCACCACGGCCGGCAAGACGTACTTCAACACCACCCCCCTCGGCCGCGCCGTCACCGGCACCCTGCTGGTGCGTGCGATGCACGAGGACGGCGTCGACGTGTGGGGCGACGGCAGCACGTACAAGGGCAACGACATCGAACGCTTCTATCGCTACGGCCTGCTCGTGAACCCGGCGCTGCGGATCTACAAGCCCTGGCTCGACCCGGCGTTCGTCGGCGAGCTCGGTGGCCGCGCCGAGATGAGCGAGTTCCTCCAGGCCCACAACCTGCCGTACCGGGACTCGACGGAGAAGGCCTACTCCACCGACGCCAACATCTGGGGCGCCACCCACGAGGCCAAGTCGCTCGAGTCGCTGTCCACCAGCCTCGAGACTGTCACGCCGATCATGGGCGTGGCGTACTGGGATCCGGCCGTCGACATCCCCACCGAGGACATCACGATCGAGTTCGCCGAGGGCTGGCCCGTCGCCATCAACGGCACCCACTACGACGACCAGGTGGATCTGGTGATGGAGGCCAACGGCATCGGTGGCCGCCACGGCCTCGGCATGTGCGACCAGATCGAGAACCGCATCATCGAGGCCAAGAGCCGCGGCATCTACGAGGGGCCCGGCCTGGCCCTGCTGCACATCGCCTACGAGCGACTCGTCACGGCCATCCACAACGAGAACACGATCGAGAACTACCGCACGATGGGCCGGCGCCTCGGTCGCCTGCTGTACGAAGGTCGCTGGTTCGACCCCCAGAGCCTGATGCTGCGCGAGCCGCTGCTGCACTGGGTGGGCGCCGCGGTCACCGGCACGGTGACGTTGCGCCTCCGGCGCGGCGACGACTACTCGATCCTCGACACCGACGGCCCCAACCTCACCTATGCGCCCGACCGGCTCTCGATGGAGAAGGTGGAGGACGCCGCGTTCGGCCCGCTCGACCGCATCGGCCAACTCACCATGCGCAACCTCGACATCGAGGACTCCCGGGCCAAGCTCGACGTCTACCGCTCGGCCGGCACGCTCGGCCGCGGCGGCGCCCTCGAGCTGGACCCCACGCGCGAACCGGCCGACTGACGACGAGGTCGACCCGGTGAGCAACGACCTCTTCGCCGACGGCCAGTTCGTCGTCACGTTCGACCGGGCCGGCACGCGGACGCCGAGCCATCCGACGCGGCCGGAGATCGAACTGCTGTCACCCGACTTCTACGGCGCCCGGTTCGACGAGCTCACGGTGTGGATGCGCGCCGAGGCGCCGATGTACTGGGACGACTCCGTGGGCATCTGGGGCGCCGCCGCCTACGAGGACGTCAAGCGGCTCAGCCGCGAGTGGCGCACGTTCTGCTCCGGTCAGGGCTCGCGCCCCGAGAGCTCGGTGCCGTCGATGATCAACATGGACCCGCCCGAGCACACCCGGCGCCGGCGCATGGTGAGCGCCGGCTTCACGCTGCGCCGGGTCCAGGATCACGAGCCGTACCTGCGTGACCGCGTCACCCGGTTGATCGACAGCGTGATCGAGCGTGGCGAGTGCGACGTCGTCGCCGACATCGCCACGCCGCTGCCGATGTACATGATCGGTGAACTGATGGGGCTGCCCGAGGCCGACCACGCCCAGCTGCTCCACTGGTCGGACCTCTTCGCCACCGGCGGCTCGGAGATCGGTGAGCAGGTCGTCGAGGCCGTGCGGGCGTACTCCGACTACATCCTCGCCAAGGTCGCCGAGCGACGCGGCGGGACGGCCGAGGATCTCGTCAGCCTCGTCGTCAACGCCGACGACGAGCAGGGTCCGCTCAGCGACGTCGACCTCGTGTTCGAGACGATGCTCGTCCTCGTCGGCGGCGACGAGACCACACGCCACGTCATCTCCGGCGGCGTCGCGGCCCTGCTGCGCCATCCCGACCAACTCGAGCGGCTGCGGGACGAGCCGCAGCTGCTGCCGGGGGCGATCGAGGAGATGCTGCGTTGGGTCACGCCCATCCGCAACATGAACCGCACCGCCACCGTCGACGTGGAGGTGAACGGCCAGCAGGTGCGGGCCGGTGACCGAATCCTGCTGCTCTACCCCTCGGCGAACCGTGACGAGTCGGTGTTCGAGGATCCCTATCGGTTCGACATCACCCGATCACCCAACGACCACGTGTCGTTCGGCGCGTTCGGGCGCCACCACTGCCTCGGCGCCCCACTCGCCCGCCTCGAGCTGCGGGTGCTGTTCGAGGAGCTGATTGCCCGCCTCGACGACCTCGAACTGGCGACCGCCAACGACCTGCCGCGCCGCCGCGGCAACTTCGTGCTCGGCCTCGAGGCCCTGCCCGTGCGGTTCCGGCCCGGGGCGCGCCGCGCAACCGCCATCTGAAGTCCGGCGACAGCCAGGTACCGTGCGGACCGTGACGGCCAGCGATTCCGCCCTCGACGGGTCCGACGCCCTCGATGAGTTCGATGGCTTCGACCTGGACGTGATGGTCGACGACCTGCGCCGGCTCGTCGAGATCGAGTCCCCGTCCCACGACGTGCCGGCCGTCGAGGTGTCGGCCGCAGCGGTGGCCGAACTGCTCGAACGGGTCACCGGCCGATCCCCGCGGATCGTCGACTCGCCGGTGGGGCCGCACGTCCACTGGCAGGGCGGCGGCGAGCCACGGGTGCTCCTCGTCGGGCATCACGACACCGTCTTCCCGCTGGGTGCGCTCGCCGAGCGGCCGTTCACGGTGAGCGACGGGCGGGCCACGGGGCCCGGCGTGTTCGACATGAAGGCCGGCATCGTGCTGGCCGCCCACGCAGTCGCCGCCCTCGACGACCCGTCGGGCGTCGAGATCCTCATCTCGAGCGACGAGGAGGTGGGTTCGGGAGCCTCCCGACAGCTCATCGAGGAGCGCGCCCTGGCCTGCGGCAACGTGCTGGTCCTCGAGCCCTCCGCCGACGGCGGGGCGCTGAAGACCGGCCGCAAGGGTGTGGGGACGTTCGAGATCAGCATCGACGGCCGCGCCGCCCACGCCGGGCTGGAGCCGGAGAAGGGCGTGAACGCTCTCGTCGAGGCCGCCCACCAGGTGCTCACGGTGGCGGGCTTCGCCGCGCCCGAGCGAGGCACGACCGTCACTCCCACCATCGCCACCGCCGGGACGGCCGAGAACGTCGTGCCGGCCTCGGCGCGCGTCAAGGTCGACGTGCGCGTCGCCGTGATGGACGAGGCGGCGCGCGTCGAAGAGGCGTTCGCCGGCCTCACTCCGGTCGATCCGGCGGCATCGGTGAACGTGGCCGGCCGCGTCAACCGGCCACCGATGGACGAAGCCGCGAGCGTGACGTTGTTCGCGACGGCACGAGCCGTCGCCGCAGAACTGGGTTTTGACATCGCCGGGGTGGCGGTGGGTGGCGGCAGCGACGGCAACTTCACCGCTGCCATCGGCGTGCCGACCCTCGACGGTCTCGGGGCCATCGGCGGCGGTGCCCACGCCGATCACGAATGGGTGGACGTCGCCTCGCTGCCGCGTCGCGCCGCACTCATCTCCGGTCTGCTACGTCGACTCACTGCCTGATGGCCCAGGGTGGGGTCCGGCGTGTTCCGGGTCCGAAGGCTGGTGGGGGTGGGCAGTGGTAGGTGCGTCCGGTGGGGGTGATGATCTCAAGGGTTGGCGAGTGTGGATGGTCGGGGTCACGGTGCTTGCGGACGGTCCAGCCCGGTAGCTCCTTGAGCAGGTTGTAGGACGCGCAGGCGGTCTGTCCGTTCTCGACGGCTGAGTCGTGGCTCTGTGAATAGGGGTT
>NZ_QKYK01000050.1 GCF_003426815.1 Desertimonas flava | reverse complement strand
GCGGCAACAGAAACAACTGATCACGATCCACCCGCCGATACCCGAACGCCATCACCCGATCATGCCCAACCACACTAAACCCGAGCGCGATAGTCAACAATCAAACCGCAACAGCCTGGGGTGAGCGCGTATGGTCGGCACTTCCCGGCGTGCGTGCCACTACCTCCGACTGTCCGACGATTCAGGGCTGATCGGGTCTATCTGGGTTGACGGCGTTGGCCCCGGTAGGAGAGACCCGGTAGCCCGGCGGGATGCACTTCGACGATGCCCTCCGGCTCGTTGCGGAGCTTGCCGCCACTCAGCACGGAGCCGTCACCAGAGCCCAGGCGGCCGATCGCGGGATGTCCCGCCGCCAGATCCAACGGATCGTCCAGTGCGGGGTGGCCACCGAACCGGTGAGAGGGGTGCTCTGTTTCACGTCGGCGCCGCGCACGTGGCGGCAGGACCAGATGGTCGCCACGCTCGCCGGACAGGGTTTCCACGCCGGCTTCCGTGCCGCGGCGTATCTCCACCGGCTCGACGGGTTCGTCGGGCAACGTCCACCGACGCCTGAGATCGTCGGGCCTCGCTCGGTGCGACGGATCACGGGGATCGATGTCGTGCAGCATTGGGTCGAGCCGCTCGACCCGGCCGACCTCGTGGTCGTCGACGCGATCCCGTGCACCGGCCTCGCTCGGACCGTCATCGACGTGTCGAGCCTGGGCGATCGGGATCTCGCCGTACGCTCGGTGGACGACTTCGAGCGACGCGGCGCCAGCCTCCAGTGGCTCGGTCTGACCGCCGAACGCCTCCACCGACCCGGACAATCCGGCACCAGGATGGTGTTCGAGCTCCTCGCTCGACGGCGCAGCGGGGGCCGGGTGCCGGACACGTGGTTCGAGCGTCTCGTCGAGCGCTGCGTCGCGATCCCCGGGCTCCCGCCGTGGGTGCGGCAGCACGACGTGCGCGACGCCTCGGGCAACCTGATCGGTCGACCCGACCTCGCCTGTCCGGCACTCCTGCTCGGCGTCGAGGCCCACAGTCGCGCGTTTCACTTCGGGCAGCGGGCCGAAGCGCTCGACCAGCGGCGGGACAACCGCCTCGCCGCTGTCGGCTGGCACCTGATCTACGTCGGCTGGTACGACGCCGAATCGCCGGCTGTCGTCGCCGAGACCATCCGGGCGACCGCTCTCGCCCGGGCCCGTCAACTCGGCATCAACCTGCCGTGGGTCGCGTGAGCATCGACGTCGTGGAAGTGCCGACGAGGCGGGCCCGTGTGAACGCGTCGGGTCGGCACTTCTGTTGCAAGTGGCGGGCGGCGGCTCAGACGAGGCCGCGGAGCCACCACATGGACAGGGCCCAGCCGACGGCGAGGAGGCCGATGGCGCCGGCTGCCCACTTCCACGTCTGTTCCGTGACGCGCTCGACCTCCTCGCCGAGCGTCTCCTGGAGCACGTCGCGGATCTGCGCGTAGGCATCGGCGAGCTCCTCGGGCGAGGCCGCCTCGTAGGCCTCGCCCCCGGTGGACGCGGCGGCCTGCTCGAGCGGTTCGGGGAGTACGGGCACGCTCAGCTCGTCGCCGGTCACCGGATCGGTGATCGTGCCGAACGGCGTCCCGAACGAGATCGTGAAGACCGGCACGCCGGCCGCGGCGGCGATGTCGGCACCCTCCTGCGTCTCTATCCCTCGCGTCGTCTCGCCGTCGGTGAGCACGACGAGCGCGCCCGGCGCGACGTCGGGCATCGCGTCCTCGCCATCACCGTCCCCGTCTCGTTGGAGGTCGACGAGCATGCGCGTCCCGGTGGCGATCGCGTCGCCGATCGCCGTCGAGGGCGCCAGCCGCAGGCGCTGGATGGCGCTGACGACGACGGCCCGGTCGAGCGTCGGCGAGTTCTCCACCGTCACCGTGCCGCTGAACGACACCAGGCCGATCTCGACCTCGGGATCGACCTGGGCGATGAACGCCTCGGCCGCATCCTTGGCGGCCTGGAACCGGCTCGGTTCGACGTCGGTGGCCGACATCGAGGACGACACGTCGAAGAGCAGGACGATCCGGCCCTCACTCTCGACCCGCACCAGCTCTGTCGTCACCGGTTGGGCGACGGCCACCACGCCGATCGCCAGGCCCAACACGTTGGCCGCGGCGACGACGTGCCGGCGCCACGCCGGCCGCCTCGGCACGACCGAATCGAGCAGGTCGACCTGCGTGAAGCGGACAGTCGCCCGGCGCCTCCACCTCAGCACCACGACGTACCCGACGGCGAGGAGGGCGACGACGGCGAGCAGCAGCAGCCGCGCCGGGTTGAGGAACTCGTCGATGAGCACGGCGATCACCGGGGCCGTCCGGCCGGGCGGCGCAGGGCCGCCACGTTCACCGCCTGCACCCGGCGCCGGCGCACGTGGCCGATGATCTCGGCCAGCCAGTCGCTCTCGGTGTCGAGCTCGATCACGTCGGCCCCCGCCCGGTCGAGGAGCAGGCGCTGGTGAACGGCCGCCCTCGCCGCCACCTCGGCGAAGCGGCGTTGCACCTCGGCCGTGACGCGCACCTCCCGCTCCCGCCCCGTCGCCGGGTCGGTCAGCGTGACCAGGCCGATGGGTGGCACGTCGCGCTCGCGGGGGTCGTGCACCGGGATCGTCAGGACGTCGTGGCGCAGCCCGAGCCGGGTGAGCGCGTCGGCCCACTCGGCGGCGGGCTCGCCGGCTCCGTCTCCGTCGCCGCCGCGTCGACCGACCGGCGGGCGGACCGGGAAGTCGGCGATCACCGTGACGAAGCCGCGACGTCGGCTGAGCTTGGCGACGCGGTCGATCGCCGCCGAGAGGTCGGCCCGCCCGAGGCGCTCCGACTGCGGCGGCGACGCGGCGGCGGTGAGGATCGCGCGCACCTGGTCCCGCCCTCCTCGTGGCGGCATGATCTTCAGGTGCGGCCCGGCCACCAGCACGGCGCCGATGCTGTTGCGGGTGCGCACGGTGAGGAACCCGACGCACGCCGCCGCGGCGAGGCCGATCTGCGACTTCTGCGAGGTCGTCGTCCCGAAGCGCATCGCCGCCGACACGTCGACGACGAGCCACGCCTCGAGGTCGCGATCGGCGATCTGGTCCCGCACGTACGTCTCGGCCGTTCGCGCCGTCACGTTCCAGTCGATCCGGCGCACGTCGTCGCCCGGCTGGTACACCCGGGATTCGCCCGGTTCGCTGCCGTGTCCCGGCGTGATCCCCTGGTAGTTGCCGTGAAGTGTCCCGTCGACGCGGCGGCTGATCGACACCTCCAGCGTGCGCACCGCTTCGATCACGGCCGACGGAGGTGGCCCGCTCGGCCAGGGTTGGTGCTGTTGCGTTCCCCGGCCGCGCAGGGCGGCGCGCCGGCTAGCCATTGGGCTTCGGAGACACCCACGTGGCGGGCACGGTGGCGAGGACGCGATGGATCAGGTCGTCGACCGCGATGTCGCGAGCCAGCGCGTCGTACGTGAGCAGCAAGCGGTGGCGGAGAACCTCGGGAGCGATGTCGAAGACGTCCTGCGGCGTCGTGTAGGTGCGCCCACGGACGAGCGCCATGGCGCGTGCTCCGCGCACGAGCGCGAGCGTGGCCCGGGGGCTGACGCCGAGGGCGATCGACGGGGCCAGGTCACCGAGGTTGTGGGCGGCAGGGTCGCGCGTGGCGTGGACGAGGTCGACGGCGTACTGGGCGACTGAGCGATCGACGAAGACCTGATCGCACTTGCGCTGCAGCCGCACGAGCCCGCTGAGATCCATCACCCGTTCGGGCTGGGGCGGGGCGACGCTCATCCGGTCGAGGATCACCAACTCCTCGGCGACGGTCGGGTGGTCGAGGACTACCTTCATCATGAAGCGGTCGCGCTGGGCGTCGGGGAGCTGGTACACCCCTTCGCTCTCGATCGGGTTCTGCGTGGCCACGACGAAGAACGGCTGGGGCACCTTGTGGGAGTGGCCGCCGATCGTCACCTGACCCTCGGCCATCACCTCGAGCAGCGCCGACTGCACCTTGGCGGGCGCTCGGTTGATCTCGTCGGCGAGCAGGAAGTTGACGAACACCGGTCCGAGCTCCACGTCGAACCGCTCGCTGCTGCCACGGTAGATGCGCGTGCCGACGATGTCAGACGGCAGCAGGTCGGGCGTGAACTGGATCCGCGCGAACGTGCCCCCGCTCACCTTGGCGAGCGTCTCGGCGGCGAGCGTCTTGGCCAGCCCGGGCACCGATTCGAGCAGGCAGTGGCCTCGCGAGAGCAGGCACACCAGGAGGCGTTCGAGCAGGCGGCTCTGGCCGACGATCACCCGCCGCAGCTCGAAGAAGATCCGCTCCACCTCTTGGGCGGTGCGCACGTCATCCATGGGCGGTGCGTCGTATCCGGTCACTGCGCACTTCCGTCGATGGCGCTGGGCCTCGCGCTCATGTCGTCTGTCTCCGTCGTCGTCCCCACCGGGGGAGGGTGATGTCGGGAAGTCTGACGCACACCGGGCGGCGAATGTTGTCACGATCCGTTGGCGGGGCGTCGTACCGTTCGGTCGGTGGCGAACGTAGTGTGGGAGTCGTGAGCGACGAGGCCACCGACGCGACCGACGGCGCGGCGCGCCGTCGCAAGCACGTGCCCTGGAACGGCCGTCCCGCCGGACAGGGCACGCCCGCCGACGGCGTCGGTCGGGGCGACGGCGTCAGCCCGACCGAAGCGGCGCAGATCGCCGCCGTGCGCGCCCAGAACCGGGCCACCGAGGACCAGGCGATGCGGGAGCGGGGGCGCAAGATCGGCGGAGCCGGCGGCGCCGCCCTCGCCGGGATGATGGTCGCCATGCGGGACATCTACGAACGGGCGCCGCAGGACCAGGGCGCCGTGGTGGTGGACTCGCCGTCCGAGCCGTTGGATGCGCACCGCGACGGCATGAAGTTCGGCGCCGACGTCGTCGACGGCGACAACGACGTGGCGATCGAGGCCCAGGATCGCCGAGACCCCGTGGCCCGGCGAACGACCCGACCGAGCCGGGTGCGCCGCCTCCTGCGCAAGCGGCGCTGATCCGACGATGGAGCTGGGGGAGCTTCGGACACTCGTCGAGAGCGGCGAGATCGACACTGTGGTGGTCGGACTCACCGACATGCAGGGCCGGCTCCAGGGCAAGCGATGCCAGGCGACGCACTTCCTGGACGAGCTCGTCGAGCATCCCACCGAGGCCTGCAACTACCTGCTCGCCGTCGACGTGGAGATGAACACGGTCGGTGGCTACACGATGAGCTCGTGGGAACAGGGCTACGGCGACTTCGTGCTGGCCCACGATCTGTCCACGCTCCGGCGGCTGCCCTGGGAGCCGGGTGCCGTGCTGGTGTTGTGCGACATCGAGTGGCTCGACGGCCGGCCGGTCGCGGCGTCGCCGCGGCAGGTGCTGAGGCGGCAGATCGAACGCCTCGCCGAGCACGGCCTCGTCGCCCTCGCCGGCACCGAGCTGGAGTTCATCGTGTTCGACACGAGCTACGACGAGGCGGCGGGCCGTCGCTACACCGGCCTGCGCCCGGCGACCCGCTACAACGTCGACTACGCCCTCGGCGGCACGTCGAAGGCGAATCATCTGCTGCGGCGCATCCGCAACGAGATGGCCGCCGCCGGCATGGTGGTCGAGTCGGCCAAGGGGGAGTGCAACCTCGGCCAGTTCGAGATCGCCTTCCGCTTCGCCGACGCGATGACCACGGCCGACAACCACGTCGTGTACAAGGCGGGGGCCAAGGAGATCGCTGCTCAGGAGGGCATGAGCCTCACGTTCATGGCGAAGTACGACGAGCGCGAAGGCAGTTCGTGCCATGTGCACCTGAGCGTCCGTGACGGCGAGACCGGAGCCGCGGTCATGGCCGGCGAGGCGACGTCGGGATTGTCGTTGCTCGGCGAACGGTTCCTGGCCGGCCAGCACGCCACGCTGCGAGAGCTCAGCCTGCTGTTCGCCCCGAACATCAACTCGTACAAGCGATTCCAGCCCGGTTCGTTCGCGCCCACGGCCGTGGCCTGGGGCCGCGACAACCGCACGTGCGCGCTGCGGCTCGTCGGCCACGGCCCGTCGCTGCGGGTGGAGAACCGCGTGCCGGGCGGCGATGCCAACCCGTACCTCGCCCTCGCCGCCGTGATCGCCGGCGGGCTACATGGGCTGGAGCACCGGCCGTCACTCCCCGACGAGTTCGCCGGCAACGCCTACGCGTCGGGCGGCGACACCGTGCCCACCACACTGCGCGAGGCGGCGGACCTGTTCGACCGCAGCGAGGTCGCCCGCGAGGCGTTCGGCGACGACGTGGTCGACCACTACGTCAACGCGGCCCGTGTCGAGCTGGCGGCCTTCGACGCCGCGGTCACCGACTGGGAGCGCGTCCGGTCCTTCGAGCGGATGTGACTCCTCGGTCGTCGACCGGCTGATCAGAGGATCTGGCTGAGGAAGAGCTTGGTGCGGTCCTCCTGCGGGTCGGTGAAGAAGTGCTCGGGCGTACCGACCTCGACGATCCGCCCGTCGGCCATGAACACGACCCGATCGGCGACCTCGCGAGCGAACCCCATCTCGTGGGTGACGACGATCATGGTCATGCCCTCTCGGGCGAGGTCCTTCATCGTGTCGAGCACCTCGTTGATCATCTCGGGGTCGAGGGCAGAGGTCGGTTCGTCGAAGAGCATGACCTTGGGCCGCATCGCCAGTGCCCGGGCGATCGCCACACGTTGCTGCTGCCCGCCGGACAGCTGACCCGGGTACTTCTTGGCCTGCTGGGGGATCTTGACTTGCTCGAGCAACGACATCGCCAACTCCTCGGCCGCGGCGCGTGGCATGCGGCGCACCTGGCGCGGTGCGAGGGTGATGTTGTCGAGCACCGTCATGTGGGGGAAGAGGTTGAAGCTCTGGAAGACCATGCCGGTCTCGCGGCGGATCGCCTGGATGTTGCGGACGTCCTTGCTGAGCTCGACGCCGTCGACGATGATGCTGCCGGCGTCGTGCTCCTCGAGCCGGTTGATGCAGCGGATCATCGTCGACTTGCCCGAACCCGACGGTCCGATGACGACGACGACCTCCTGGCGGCCGACGCTGAGGTTGATGTCGTAGAGGGCTGTGAAGCTCCCGTAGCGTTTCTCGACGCCGACGAGCTCGATCATCACCTCGTCGCTCGTCGTCTGCGTCGCGTCGGCGAAAACCGTGACGTCGGTCATCTGCAACCTCCCGAGTTCATCGTGTCCCCACCCCGAGCCGTCGTTCGAGTCGCTGGCTCTCGCGGCTCAGCGTGATGCAACCGATCCAGAACAGCAGCATGACGAACGAGATCGTCTCGGCGGACAATCGCTGGCCGACGAAGTCGTCTTGTTGATTGGCCACGTCGGACACCTGGAGCGGATCGAGGATGCCCATCACCGCGGCGGCGAGCGTCGTGTCCTTGAAGAGGCTGATGAACTGGCCGACGATGCCCGGAATCACGTTGCGGAGGGCCTGGGGCAGGACGATCAGGGCGTTCGTGCGCAACGGGCCGAGTCCGAGCGCCTGGGCCGCTTCGGTCTGCCCTCGGGGCAGCGACTGCAGGCCGCCACGGACGATCTCCGCGATGTACGCCGCGGTGAACAGGGTGAACACGACGACGGCCCGGACCATCAGGCTCGGCGTCGACGATCCCCGCGGGAGGAAGAACCCGAGGGCGAGGTAGCTGAGGAACAGCAAGACGTACAACGGGACGCCGCGGAAGAACTCGATGTAGGCGACCGACAGGACACGAACGAGCGGCAGGCTCGTCGTTCGGCCGACGAGGAAGCCGGCCGCGGCCACGGCGATCGTGGCGATGACGAGGATCCACGTGATCGGCCGGGAGGCATCGAATCCGAGCAGCACGAGGAACGTCACGGGCACGATGGCGAGCAGGATGGCGACGACGATGCCGCTCGTGGTCGAGTCGATCCGGCGGCCGGCCTGCCGCCCGAGGGCGAGGAGCACGCCGAGCGGGAAGCAGAGCGTGATCGCGACGGCGGCGAGGAAGATGTTGACCATGAACCCGCCCCACTCGTCCCACGGCGCAGCATCGAGCAGCAGGACCATGATGCCGACGACGCTCGCCACGCCGACGACGAGGACGGCCAGCAGGGACTTGGGTGGCAGGATCGACCCGACCAACCGGCCGACGACCGCGGCGCCGAACACGGCGAGCATCGCCAGCCACGGCAGGGCGGTGCGGGCGAGCAGGAGCAGGAGCAGCGTGCCGGCGAGCAGTGGCCACAGCCGCTGCACGATCGACCGGATGCGGTCGGGCAGCGGTATCGGTCCGTCCCAGAGACCGGCGGCCTCACGCCGGCGCTCGATCAGGCCGGCGAAGGCACCGACGTACGCACCGATCCAGGCAAGCGACACGACGAGCCGCCACAGTTCGTCGCGGGGGAAGCGGCCGTACATGAACAACGACAGGTTGCGCCGGACGATCTCCCACCGGCCGGTGACGAGCACGAATCGTCCCAGCCGGTAGACGAGGTACCCGACGACGACCGCCGACACGATGGTGACGATCGTGTCGCCGACGCTGCGGAAGAGATTGCGGCGGAGCCAGTCGCCCGGGCCGTCGGTCGACGGACGGGGCGGTTCGGGCGGTGTGATGACCGTGATGTCGGCGGTCAGCGGGTCCACGGTTCAGCGCTCCACGACGGCGAGCCGACGGTTGACGAGGTTGACGACCGCGGAGAGGGCCAGCGACAACGCGAGGTAGGTCAGCAGCAGCAGCGTGTACGACGGGACGGCGGGGGAGCGGTTGGCCACGGTGAGACCGATGATCGCGGTGAGTTCGGGGAAGCTGATCGCCGCGGCGAGTGACGAGTTCTTGGCGAGGTTGAGGAACTGGTTGCCGATGGCCGGCACGCCGATGCGCATCGCCTGGGGGAGCACGACGTACCACATGCGCTGGAAGCCGCTGAGGGCCAGGGCGTTGGCCGCTTCCCCCTGTCCCTTGGGGACCGCCTGGATCGAGCCGCGCACGATCTCGGCGATGTGGCTCGAGGTGTAGATGACGAGGGCGAGCAGCGACGCCGCGTACGGGGCCGACATCGAGATGCCGCCGTTCACCCGCAGCCCACTGAGCTCGGGCTTGGTCACGCCGAGGCTGAGCACGAGCCACACCACGGCACCGACGGCGACGGCGGCGCCGATTCCCCACAGGCCGCTGCGGGCCGCCGTCCCGGTGCGCTCCGAGCGCCGGCGCCGGACGTAGGCGGTGACGACGAAGGCGAGGGCGGCGGCGAGGAGCACCACCACGAACTTCGTGTTGGCGCCTTCGAACCAGAACAGGCTGATTCCGCGGGTGTTGAGCACGGCGACCGGACCGAGGACCCACGAACCCCCGCCGCGCGGGTCGGGGAGGGCGCCGAGCACGACGGCGGTGTACATCAGGATCAAGATGCAGAACAGCGGCACGTTGCGGACGAACTCGACGTACAGCTGCGCCGCCTTGCGCACGATGAAGTTCTGCGACAGACGGGCGATGCCGAGCAGCGTGCCGAGGATGGTGGCGAGGATGATGCCGGTCACCGCGAGGCGCAACGTGTTGAACAGACCTTCGATGATGGCGTCGCGGACCGGCTGGGTCTGGCGGAACGAGCTGCCGGCGATGGGGAAGTTCGCCGGCTGGTCGAGGAAGTCGAAGTTGCTCGGGACGTTGATCGCTCGAGTGTTGTCCTGGTAGTTCGACCAGAGGCGGGCGATCACGAGCACCACCAGCGCGATGACCACGAGCTGGAACACCCACGCGATGACGCGAATGTCGCGCCACGGTGGTGGGTTGGCGGTGTGGGCCCGAGCCGACGCGGCGCGCGTCGGGACCGCAGAGGTCATCGGTCGCCACCCCGGCGTTGCGCAGGGGTGGACGATCGCCGACATGCGATCCCGACGGGAGCAGTCATTCGTTCGGCGTCGGTGTGATGCCCGGGAGCGTCAGCGGATCAGCGATACGGCGGGGCGTACTGCAGGCCACCGTCGGTCCAGAGCGCGTTGATGCCCCGCTCGATGCCGAGTTCGGTCAGGTTGCGGTCGAAGATCTCGCCGTAGTTCCCGACCTGCTCGATGATGTTGTAGGCGAATGACGGGTCGAGGCCGAGACCGGGGTCGAGCACGGTGCCGTCGACGTTCTCGCCGCCGAGGAACTGCACGATGTTCGGGTTGTCGCTGGTCAGCCCGTCGGCGACGGTGGCCTGGGTGAGACCCCATTCCTCGGCCTGGATCGTGGCGAAGATCGTCCACTCGACGGCCTGGGCCCACCGGCTGTCACCGTCGATCACCGCCGGCGCCAATGGCTCCTTGGAGAAGATGTCGGGCAGGATGGTCAACGCCTCGGCGCCCTCAGGGTAGGCCGAGCGGAGGCTGTTGAGCTGGCTGAAGTCGCTCGACCAGCCGTCGCAGCTGCCGGCGAGGAACGCCTCCTGGAGCAGGTCGACGTTCTCGAACGACTGCACGTCGACAGCGAGGCCGCGGCGCTCGAACTCCGATGCCACGTTGCCCTCGGTGGTGGTGCCGCCGGCGACACAGACGATGGCCCCGTCCATCTCGTCGAGGGATTCGAACGTTCCCGTGGCGACCATCATCGCCTGGCCGTCGTAGAACGTCGGGTGGAGGAACGTGGCCCCCTCGGTGCCGTCACGGCTCGCCGTCCACGTGGTGTTGCGCACCAGGACGTCGATCTCGCCGGACTGCAGGGCGGTGAAGCGGGCGTCGGTCTCGACGTCGACGAACGTGACCTTGGTGGCGTCGCCGAGCACACCGGCGGCGATCACGCGGCAGAAGTCGGAGTCGAAGCCGACGTGCTCACCGGCCTCGTCGGTCGCCGAGAATCCCGGCAGGTCGGCGCGCACGCCGCACCGGACGGTGTCGTTGGCGATGACGGAGTCGAGCACCGACCCACCCGCGGTGGTCGGCTCGGCAGGTGGCTCGGTGGTGGCGCCGGCGGTGACGGACAAGCCGATCACGGGTGCGACCGCCAGGGCGGGTGCGAGGATGCGGAGGACCGATCGTTTCATGTGCTTCTCCCGTGTGGTGGACGAACCCGCCCGGGTCGGGCTGGACACGACCACGGAAGCGGTGACGGTCGAGCCGGCCAGGGCGGGTCAGCGCGACCGTAGTACAGGTTGCTGCCCGGTATGTCCGGACGATCGACCTGGGTACGACTCCGGCGGCGCCGGGCGCGGCGGGATTCCACCGCCCCCGTCGCCTGTGACTGATGTCACGGTGCATGGATATGCGTTCTTGGTAACAACGCGGTGACAAAACCGTCAACATCCTGCGTAAGGTGGAAAGCATGACGACCGTGACCGAGGTGCAGTCCGAGGTGCAGTCCCGCGCGGAGTCCCGCTGGGACTGGCGGACGACCGCCCGCAACGTCGCGGTCCAGGTCGTCCTCGTCGTCGCTGCGTACCACGCCTATCGCTTCGTCCGGACCCTGACCGAGGGCAACGAGCACGTCGCCTTCGCCAACAGCCGCGATCTGTTGCGCTTCGAGGAGTGGATCGGGCTCGACGTCGAGCGCGGGATCCAGTCGGTCGTCCTGCGCAGCGATGTGCTGATCGATCTCTTCAACCGCATCTACGTCTTCTTCTTCTGGCCGTTCGTGAGCGGCACGCTGATCGCCCTGTTCGTGTTCAAGCGTCCGCTGTACCGGCACTACCGCAATGCCCTGTTCATCTCGGGCGGCATCGGCCTCGTGGTGTTCGGAGTGTTCCCGGTCGCCCCGCCCCGGATGCTCGACGGGTTCGTCGACACCGTGCACACGTTCACCGATTCGACGAGCCTGGCCCGTCCGGGGAACTTCACGAACCAGTACGCGGCGATGCCCAGCTTCCACGTCGGCTGGCTCGTGCTCGCCGGTGCGGCGGCGATGCCCGTGGTCCGCCGGAAGGCCCTGCGAGCGCTGTTCTTCGTCCCGGCCATCATCATGACCGTCACCGTGATGGCGACCGCCAACCACTACCTCGTCGACGCCGTGGCGGGCGCAGCCGTCGCGCTGTTCGCCCTGTGGGCCGCGCACCGACTGCCGTCCCGGTCGGCAGTGGGCCGTCGCCTGTACGCCGGTCTCGACGAGGGCCGCGGTGCCCGGGGTGCCACGACCTTCGCTCGGGCGGCGCTGGTGATGCTGATCTCGCTCACCGGCGGCCGGTCGGCCCTCACCTACCGCGAGGCCGCGCCGGAGTCCGATGACCGGCCGCGTGAGCTGGCTCCCATCGGCGGCCGGCGGGCCATCCTGCCGTCTCCCGTCACGGCAGCTCAGCCCGACCCGCTCTCTCGCGCCTCGTAACTCCGTCAGGTCCCCGGGAACATCCGGCGGACGGTCGGTGTTGAATGTCACACAACCGGTGAGGTGGCCGGGCTCGCTCCGGCCGTGACGCACAAGGGGAAGGGATGGAACGGGTCGGTGCGACCGACGAGGTGACAGCTGCGACGGCGGTGGCACGGCGCGCCATCCGGCCTCGGAGCGCCGTCCGGTTCGCGCTGCAGCTGACGACCATCCTCGTCGCGGTCGGCTTCTACCGCCTCGTGCGAGGGATGACGCAGGGCGACCACGAGATCGCCGTCCGCAACAGCCTGTCGGTGCTCGACGTCGAACGCCGCCTCCAGTTCGACGTCGAGCAGGGACTCCAGGCCCTCGTGATGGAGCGTCCGTTGCTCGTGACCCTGGCCAACACGGTCTATGTGTGGGGGTTCTGGTCGCTCGTCGCCCTCACGCTGCTCGTGCTGTTCATCGTCGACCGGCAGCGCTTCCGCTGGTACCGCAACGCCCTGTTCGTCTCCGGCGCGGTCGGCCTGACGGTGTTCGCGGCCTTTCCCGTGGCGCCGCCGCGGATGCTCGACGGCTTCGTCGACACGATCCGCGAGTTCTCCGACTCGTCGAGCATCGCCCATCCCGGCAGCTTCACCAACGAGTACGCGGCCATGCCCAGCTTCCACGTCGGCTGGCTCGTCCTCGCCGGCGTGGCCACGATGCCGGTGATCCGGCGTCGGTCGCTTCGCCCCCTGCTCCTCGTGCCAGCATTCGTGATGACGCTCACCGTGATGGTGACCGCGAACCACTACCTGCTCGATGCGCTGGCGGGGGCGACGATCGCTCTCGCCGGCCTGATCGTGGCGCGCCGGCTTCCTGCCCTCAGCCAGTGGTGGGCCGCCGTCGATGCCCGGCTCATCCAGCCCCACGGCGGCCTCGGTCCCGTCGCCGTGCGCGTCCTGTCGGCAACCGGCCGCGGCCTGCTGCCCTTCGTCGGCGGCCGGGCGATGCAGTCCTATCTCGCCGTCGCCGGCGACGGCGCGCAGGACGCCTCGACCGTGGAGGCCGAGCGCGCTCGGCCACGTCCGCCGCAAGCGGCCTGACCGCGAACCGTCAGGGCGTGGCGGCGTGGGCGTCGAGCACGCGGGCGACGCACTCGGTGACGCGGCGGGCCGTGGGCAGGTGCAGGAACTCGTTGGGCCCGTGCGCGTTGGCACCCGGGACCAGCACCCCGGTGATGACGAACTGCGCCTCGGGGAAGCGCTCGCCGAGCATGCCCATGAAGGGGATCGTGCCCCCTTCACCGAACGTCCGGGCCGGCCGGCCGAACGCCGCCGTCGACGCCTCGTCGAGGGCGTCGCGCAGCCACGGCGCGATCGACGGCGCGTTCCACCCCGGGGCGGGATGGTCGTCGGTGAACGTCACCGTCGCGCCGTACGGCGGGTCGGCCGTGAGGGTCCGGCGCAGGGCGTCCTGGGCTGCCACGTGGTCACAGGTGGGCGGCAGGCGCACGCTGAGCGCGAGCGTGGTCGACGGTCGCAGCACGTTGCCGGCGCGATCGGTGGGCGGGAACCCGTCCGCGCCGACGTAGCTGATCGTCGGGCGCCACGAGCGGGCGAGCAACTGCTCGGTCGGATCCTCCACCGCTGCGCGAGTCGTCCCGGCGAAGATGAACTCGCCGGTGAGCGGGCCGTCCGGCAGCCCACCGAGCTCCTCGGCGGTCGCCGCCGCCTCGGCGGCGCGGTCGGGCGGAATCGGCACCGACAGCTCGGGCACCAGCACCTCGCCGGTCGCCGAGTCCTCCACGCGGTCGAGGAGTTGGCGGATGATGCGGAAGCTCGATGGCACGACGCCGCTCACCGACCCCGAGTGCACCCCCTCGGTCAACACGTCGACCGTGAGCTTGCCGCCGGCCAGTCCGCGTAGCGACGTGGTGACCCACAGGCGTTGGTCGTCCATCGCCCCGGAGTCGAGACAGATGACCAGCTCCGGCCGGCCCAGCCGACCGGCGAGGGCGTCGACGTGGGCGGGCAGATCGGGGCTTCCCGACTCCTCGCTCGCCTCGATCAGCACGACGCAGCGGGCGTGACGGAGCCCTTCGGCCTGGGCCGTCTCGATGGCGCAGAGGGCGGCGAACGCCGCATACCCGTCGTCGGCCCCGCCCCGGCCGTAGAGGCGGTCACCTTCGAGGATCGGCGTCCACGGTCCGCCATCGGGGCGCCAACCGGTCATCTCGGGCTGCTTGTCGATGTGGCCGTACAACACGACGGTGCGCTCGGCCAGCGCCGGGTCGCTCGCCGGGATCTCGCAGATGATCAGGGGTGTCCGGCCCGGGAGGCGCTGCACGTCGACCGAGAACCCGGCGATCGATCGGCCGCGGCACCACTCGACGACGAGGTCGACGGCCTCGTCCATGTAGCCGTTGGCCTCCCAGGCGTCGTCGAAGTCGGGCGAGACGTTGGGGATGGTGATGTAGCGCTGCAGCGTCGGGACGATGTCGTCGGTCCAGACGCGCTCGATGCGCTCGGCGATGAGGCTCACGCCAGCGACGCCCCGGCCCGGTGGAGGGCGGCCTCGGCCTCCTCGACGAAGCGCACCACGAGCTCGCCTGCGGGCACCAACGAGTCGATGGCCCCGACGCCCTGACCGGCGGGCATGAACTCGCGAGTGACGTCGACCTCCGTCCCCTCGGGATGGCCGAGGTGGGCGACGCCGGCCTCGGCGGCGGCGATGATCTGCTGTGGGAACGGCTGCAGCTCGTCGGGGTGGGCTTCGAAGTGGTTGGTCCACTCGTTGCGCAGCACCCGGCACGTCTTGCCCGTGTAGGCCCGGCTGATGACGGTGCCGTCCTCCGCGGTGGCGAGGAGGGCTTCCTTGTACCCGTTCACCGCTCGTGCCTCGGGCGTGGCGATGAAGCGGGTGCCGACCCACACGCCGTCGGCCCCGAGGGTGAGCGCAGCGGCCAGGCCGCGCCCGTCGAAGATGCCGCCGGCGGCGACGACCGGTACCTTTCCGTCGATCGCGTCGACGACCTGGGGCACCAGCGCGAGGGTGGCCACCGTCCCAGTGTGCCCGCCACCCTCGGTGCCCTGGGCGACGACGAAGTCGCATCCGCTGGCGACGGCGGCCACGGCGTGGCGCACCTTGCCGCACATCGATCCGACGAGGATGTTGGCACGGTGCAGTTCGTCGATGGCCTCCCGAGGCACGCCGAGGCCGGCCACGAACACGCTGGCCCCGCCGTCGATCACGTCCTGCACACCTTGTTCCACCTGGCCGGCCATCGCCTGGAGGAGATCGACACCGAACGGCTTCGACGTGACCGCGCGGACCTCGGCCATCTCGTCGACCAACTCGCCCGGGCGCATCGTCGAGGCGCCGAACGTGCCGATACCGCCGGCCTCGCTCACGGCCGCGACGAGGCGGTGGTAGGACACGCCACCCATGCCGGCGAGCATCACGGGGTGCTGGATGTCGAGGAGCTCGGTCAGTCGCGTGCGCATGGTTGCGACCGTAGCCACCGTCGACGTGCGGCCGGGATCCGGGCGGCGCGTCGTTGCGGTCGAGTGGCCGAGACCGGCCGGAACTAGTCCCGGGCCGGGCCGGTCACGCGGCCTGCGTGGCCCGAGAACGCGGTCCGGAACGCGCCCGGGCGATCCAGGAAGCGCCGGTGCCAGCGGCGGGGAGTGGTGATGATCGACCGGGGCTCGTCCTCGAACATCCACCGGGCGAAGTTGCGCCGGCCCCACGATCCGGCGTGATCGAGGATCGCCACGGAGCCATCGGCCCCGCGACGGTGGGCGAGCACCCGCCCGAGCAGCACCGACATCCGGTGGTCGGCCACCAGGTCGTGCCGCACGGCCCGCTCGTAGCGGGCGGCCGTGGCGGCCGGTTCACCTCGCGGGTTGGCGGCGATCGCCTCGGCGGCGAGACGCCCGGTGAGCAGGGCCTGGCCGATGCCCTCGCCGGTCATCAGGTCGGTCGCCCCGGCCGCGTCGCCGACGAACAACGTGCGACCCGACGACAACGTGGCCGAGTCGATGCGGGCAGGGATCGGCCACGCCTGGTGACGACCCTCGGGCGCGGCGTCGGGGCCGAGTGCGGCGGCGATGTGCGGTCGGTCGAAGAACCCGGCCCACGTGGCCTTCATGTCCTGCGTGCGGCGTCCGGTGGCCCGCAGGATCCCGAAGCCGACGTTGGCCCGGCCGTCGGGGAGCGGGAACGACCAGGCGTAGCCGGGGAGGAAGTCCTCGTCGAACCAGACGATGAGCCGCTTGGACGCGGCACCGGTGACGCCGGAGACGTACTGGCGGAAGGCGTGCCACTCGCCGAGGTAGCCGTCGACGTTGAGGCCGAGGGCCTTGCGGACGGGGCTCCACATGCCGTCGGCGGCGATCACGTGACGGGCGCGCACGACGCCGAGGCCTTCGCAATCGACCAGGACGACCGACTCGATCGGAGTGACGTCTTTGACCGCGCTGCCCTGGTGGACGGTGACGCCCTCAGCGACGGCGAGCTCGACGAGGGCGGCGTCGAGCTCGATGCGCGGGGTGACGGCGGCAAAGACTCCGCGACCGGTGGGCAACGGCACGGTGACCGTGCGTCCACCGGGAGCCCGGATGTCGGCACCGTCGACGACCTGGAACGACGGCACGGACTCCGGCTGGAAGCCGATCGCCTCGAGCTCGCGGAGGGCGAGCGTCGTGAGGCCGTCGCCGCAGCACTTGTCGCGAGGAAACACCGCCTTGTCGACGATCGCCACGTCGAGGCCGGCCCGCCGGGCGGTGATGCCGGCGGCCACACCGGCCGGCCCGCCCCCGACGACGAGCACGTCGACGTCGGGGGAGTGGGCGGCGTTCGGCACGGGACTACATGCTAGGAGCGGTTGTGCGTGCGTCGGATCGACGAGACCTCCGAGATAGTGCCAGGCACTATCTCGGAGGTCGACGGTCAGCCGGCCGCGACGAGGGCGCGGAGGTGGTCGGCGACCTCGGCGACCGGTACGTCGGTGCGTTCGCCCGTGCGGCGGTCCTTGACCTCGATCCGGCCGTCGGCGAGACCCTTGCCGACCACCACGATCGTCGGGACGCCCAGCAGCTCGGCGTCCTTGAACTTCACGCCGGGCGACACCGAGTCGCGATCGTCGAGCAACACGCGGACCCCGGACGCCTCGAGATCGGCGGCCAGCTGTTCGGCGGCCGGCCACGCGTCGCTGCCCGGCTTGCCGGCGATCACCAGGTGGATGTCGGCGGGGGCGACCTCACGCGGCCAACACAGCCCGATCTCGTCGCTGGTCGTCTCGGCGAGCGCGGCCACGGCACGCGAGACGCCGATGCCGTACGAGCCCATCGTGACCGTGATCGGCTTGCCGTCGGGCCCGAGCACCGTGAGGCCGAGGGCCTCGGCGTACTTGCGGCCGAGCTGGAAGATGTGGCCCATCTCGACGCCACGGGCCATCTCGACGGACGCGCCGCAGTCGGGGCAGGCGTCGCCCGCGCCGATCTCGGCCACGTCGATCACGCCGTCGGGCGTGAAATCCCGGCCGGCCACGAGGCCGACGACGTGACGCCCGGGCTGGTTGGCGCCGGTGACCCACGACGTGCCGGTGACGACGCGCGGGTCGACGAGGAAGCGGATGCCGCTCGCCGAGCTCTCGCCGAGCACCTCGGGCCCGATGTAGCCCTTGACCAGCGCCGGGTTGGCCTCGAACCCCGCCTCGCCCAAGGGTGCCGGCTCGGCGGGGTAGACGGCGGCCTCGAGCCGCTTCATGTCGACATCGCGGTCGCCCGGGACGCCGACGGCGAGCAGTTCGACCGAACCGTCGGGGTTGCGCAGCGTGAGCACGACGTTCTTCAGCGTGTGGGCGGGCGTCCACGCCTCGCCATCGGCTCGGGCCAGGTCGGGCCGGGCGTTGAGCAGATCGACCAGCGTGGCGATCGTCGGCGTGTCGGGCGTGTCGTGAACCTGGGCGGCGGGGAGCCCGTCGACCGGCTGCTCGGGTGGCGGCGCGATGTTGATGGCCTCGACGTTGGCGGCGTAGCCGCAGGAGGGGCAGCGCACGAACGTGTCCTCGCCGACGTCCGTCGGCACGAGGAACTCCTCGCTCGCCGAACCGCCCATCGCCCCCGACAGCGCCGAGACGATGACGTGGGGGAGACCGAGCCGGTCGAACGTCTTGATGTACGCCTCGCGATGGCGCTGGTACGAGCGCTCGAGGCCGTCGTCGTCGATGTCGAAGCTGTACGAGTCCTTCATCACGAACTCGCGACCGCGCAGCAGGCCGGCACGGGGCCGGGCCTCGTCGCGAAACTTCGTCTGGATCTGGTAGATCACGAGCGGCAGGTCCTTGTACGACGAGTACAGGTCCTTCACGAGGAGCGTGAACATCTCCTCGTGGGTCGGGGCGAGAAGGAAGTCGTTGCCGCGCCGGTCCTGGAGGCGAAACAGGCCGTCGCCGTACTCGGTCCAGCGATTGGTCAGTTCGTAGGGAGCCCGGGGCAGCAGCGCGGGGAAGTGCACCTCCTGGAACCCGGCGGCGTCCATCTCCTCGCGGACGATGCGTTCCACGTTGCGATAGACGATCCATCCGAGGGGCAGCCACGTGAAGCCGCCCGGGGCGGCGCGCCGGACGTACCCGGCCCGGGTGAGCAGCTTGTGCCCGGGAACCTCGGCGTCGGCCGGATCTTCGCGAAGGGTTCGGACGAACAACGTGGACAGTCGCAGCACGCCGGCGACGATAGCGGCGCGGGCGTGTCGGCCGGGGTGGCGCCGATCCGTGATCAGCGGGTCGGGTCGCGCTCGTCGCCCAGGGCGGCACGCCGCTCGTCGAGGTAGGTCCTGGTCGCGTCGTTGCCGGCGTGGGCGATCGCCTGGTCCATCGCGGTGAGTGCATCGGATCGACGCCCGCTGCGGGCGAGCAGCTCGGCCCGGACCAGGTGGACCTCGTGGCGTCCGGGGAGGGTGGCTTCGAGACCGTCGAGCAGGCCGAGCGCGGCGTCGGCGCCGTCCGCCTCGGCGACGGCGACGGCGCGATTCAAGCGGACGACGGGTGAGGCGGTCAGCCGCTCCAACCGCTCGTAGAGGTCGGCGATCTCGGGCCAGTTGGTGTCGGACGCAGCTGCGGGCGCTGCGTGCTGAGCAGCGATGCGGGCCTGGAGCACGTAGCGCTCGGCCGCCGGCGTGAGCTGGACCCGTTCGAGCCCGGCCAACAGATCCAGTCCCTCGTCGATCTCACTGCGGATCCACCGGCTCCGATCCTGGTCGGGCAGGAGGATCGGTCGGCCCGCCGCGTCGACGCGTGCATCGCGGCGGGAGTGCTGGAGGAGCATGAGGGACAGCAGCGCCCGCGTGGCGGGTGCGTCCGGCAGCAGCCGGCGGGTCAGCCGGCCGAGGCGGATCGCCTCGTCGGCCAGCTCGGTCCGCATCACGGCGGGCCCGTCGGTGGCCGCGTAGCCCTCGGTGAAGACCAGGTAGATGACGGCCAGCACGGTGTCGAGCCGGGCCGGCAGCTCGTCAGAGTCGGGCACGGCGAACGGGATGCCGGCCGCGGCGATCTTGTGCTTCACCCGCGTGAGGCGAGCCTGCATCGCCGTCTCCGAGACGAGGAACAGCCGGGCGATCTCGCCGACCGAGAGGCCGGCGACGAGCCGGAGCACCAACGCGGCGCTCCCCGACGGGGGGAGGGCCGGGTGGCAGCACGTGAACAGGAGCCGGAGACGCTCGTCGGCGATCTCGTCGCCCTCGGGTGGGATCGCCGCCGCGGCGACCGCCTCGGTGCGGGCGTCGACGATGAGCTGCGGCGCGTACTTGTGGGCCGTGGCCTCCGTCCGCAGGGCGTCGAGGACCCGCCGGCGGGCCGCGGTGAGCAACCACGCCGGCGGGTTGGTCGGGACCCCCGACCTCGGCCAGTGACGGGCCGCGGCGGCGAAGGCGTCCTGCACGCCGTCCTCGGCGAGGTCGAGGCGACGGAACTGCGCCGCCACCAGGGCGACGAGCCGTCCCCAGTGCTCGCCGGCGACGGTCGTCAGCGCCCGGGAGACGGCGTCGTCATCCATCGTGCTCCGTCAGCCACCCGGGTTGGGATCGATCGGCCGGATCTCGATCGTGTACTCCGGCAGGTGCTTCACGAGCCGCAGCACCTGGTCGAGATCGTCGGCGTCGAGGATGTAGAAGCCGCCGAGCTGCTCGGCGGTCTCGGCGAACGGGCCGTCGGTCACAGAGATGTCGTCACCGCGTCGGCGGAACGTGGTCGCCGCGTCGGTGGTCGTGAGCGCCTCACCCCCGGTGATCGTGACGCCGAGCTCGGCGGCCCTGGCCGTGAACGAGTCGTGGGCGGCGATGGCCTGTTCCCGTTCGGCGGGGGAGGCGGAGTACCACGACGTCTCGTCGAAGTAGAGGAGGGCCGCGTACTGCATGTCAGACCTGCTCCTCCCCAGGCACGACCGGGCGCACCTCGATCGGCTCGCCGCCCGACAGCATCGCCACCAGCCGGTAGAGATCGTCGGGGTTGTCGGTACGGACGAGGTAGAAGCCGCCGAGCTGCTCGGCCGTCTCGGCGAACGGCCCGTCGGTGACCGTGAACTCGTCCGACGTCCCCCGCACCGTCTTCGCCTGCCGGGTCGGGCGCAGCTCGGCCCCGCCGATGATCTCGTGGCCGCCCTCGGTGAGCAGCCGGGCGAACTCGTTGTGGTCGGCGTACGCCGCCGTCCGTTCGGCGGGCTCGGCCCGGTCCCATCGCGTCTCGTCCCCGTAGAGCAACACCGCGTAGTCCATGTGAGCAATCCTTTCATTGCGTTCCCCGGCCACGCAGGCCGGTCATTGCGTTCCCCGGCCACGCAGGCCGGTCATTGCGTTCCCCGGCCACGCAGGCCGGTCATTGCGTTCCCCGGCCACGCAGGCCGCGTGATCGGCACGCTCCGCTAGCGCTCCGCGTGCCGTGGCCGGTCGGACCTCGGGACGCTCGCTGCGCTCGCTGAACGATTTCATCTGTTTCGCTGGCCGGCACTCTCGCCGGGCACCGTCGCTGGAGTGACGCATGACGAGGTCCAGCTTCGACATCGCGTCGAGATTTCTCCGAGAAATCGGCCTGATCCGGCCCTCGACCAGGACTCCCCGGCCCAGGACCCCCGGGCGCTGGTATGCTGTTTGCCCGTTCTGTTGGTTCGAGAACCGAGAGGCGTGGGGCTCGCCCCACGCCTCGTTTCATGTCAAAGAGCCCGGCACCGCCGGCGAGCAATCGAGAGGAGGCACACGATGACCACGCCGACGTCCGCGTCAGCCGACACCCCGACGATGGCCCGTGTCCGCCTGCTCGTCACGCCGATCGCCGCCGATCTCGGGCTCGACATCTACGACCTCGAGCACCGCGGCGGCACCGTCCGCCTCACGCTCGACACCCCGGTCGGTTCCGAGGGTGGCGTCACGCTCGACCAACTGGCCCTCGCCACCCGCCTGGTGTCGAAGGAGCTCGACGCTCACGACCCGATCCCGTCGCGCTACACGCTGGAGGTCACCAGTCCCGGCGTCGAACGTTCGCTGCGCATCCCGGCGCACTTCCAGCGCGAGGTCGGCAAGATCGTGGCCATCCGTCTCAGCGACGTGGAAGCGGCCGACCGCCGGGTGCGCGGCACCATCGTGTCGGCTGACGACCACGGCGTCACCCTCCGGGTCGACGATGGGGCCGACGGCGCACTCCGTACCGTCGTGTACGACCAGATCGACCGGGCCCGCACCGTGTTCGAGTGGGGCCCGCAGCCCAAGCCCGGTGGCCCCAAGCGTTCCGGGCGTCCATCCACGAAGAAGGCCGGCACGGCCGACAGCGCCGACACGGATGAGCCGTCCCCGTCGGCCACCCCGGCCGGCCCCACACCGACCAGCCCCACACCATCCAAGGAGCCGTCGTGAGCAACCTCGACATGTCCGAAGCGATCCGCCTGCTGGCCCAGGAGAAGGGCCTGTCGGAGGACTCGCTGCTGCACGTGCTCGTCGATGCCCTGGCGTCGGCCTACAAGCGCCGGCCCGGCGCCGCCGACGAAGTGGTGGTCGAGGTCGATCCCCAGACGATGGAGTTCACGTTCACCGCGTACGACCTCGACGAGGACGGCAACTGGGTGAACGAGCGCGACGACACGCCGCGTAAGGAGGAGCTGGGCCGCATCGCCGCCCAGACGTTCCGCCAGGTGATGAGCCAGCGCATCCGCGAGGTCGAGCGCGACCGCAAGTTCGAGGAGTACGCCAACCGCGAGGGCGACATCGTCACGGGCATCATCCAGCAGACCGACACCCGCTACACGCTGCTCGACCTGGGCCGCGTCGAGGCGCTGCTGCCCCAGGCCGAGCAGGTGCCGTTCGAGCGTCCCCAGCCCGGCGACCGCTGCAAGGCCTACATCGTCGAGGTCCGCAAGACCGCCAAGGGGCCCCAGATCGTCGTCAGCCGCACCCACCCAGGGCTCATCAAGCGGCTCTTCGAGCTCGAAGTGCCCGAGATCGCCGACGGCATCGTCGAGATCAAGGCCTGCGCCCGGGAGCCGGGTCACCGCACGAAGATCGCCGTCTGGTCGAACGACCACAACGTCGATCCCGTCGGCGCATGCGTCGGCGCCCGTGGTGGCCGCGTGCGCATGGTGGTCAACGAGTTGCGCGGCGAGAAGATCGACATCGTTCCGTTCAGCGAGGACATCTCCGACTTCATCGCCAAGGCGCTGTCGCCGGCCAAGGTGTCACAGGTGATCGTGTCCGAGGACGGGACCCAGGCCGACGTGATCGTCCCCGATCATCAGCTCAGCCTGGCGATCGGCCGTGAGGGGCAGAACGCCCGGCTGGCTGCCCGTCTCACAGGCGTGCGCATCGACATCCGCTCGGAGACGCAGCTGGCCGAGGGCATCCCCGCTCGCGGTGAAGAGCTCGACCCCAACGTCGAGTACGCCGAGGGACAGTGGGTGCAGAACCCCGACACGGGCGAGAACGAATGGCACGCCGCCGACGGCACGGTGATGAGCGAGGCCGAGTGGAACGCGACGAGCGCGGCAGCCGCCGCCGAGATCCCCGCCGATGAGCCAGCCGCTGATGCGGCAGCCGACGCCGCGCCCGCCGAGGATGCGGCCGCCGGCGACGACGGGGATGCGCCCGCCGAGGAAGCGACGGCCGAGGACACGGCCGATGCCGACCAGGACGCGCCCGAGGCCGACGTCGCCTCGGCCGCCGACGCAGTGGACCCGGAGGCGGACGCCTGATCTCGACGCACCGCCCTGAGCGCACCTGCATCGGGTGCCGCACGCGCCGGCCTCAGGCCGAGCTGGTGCGTGTTGTCGCGACCGCCGACGGCCGTATCGTGGTCAGCCGAGTTGCGCCCGGGCGCGGCGCCTGGCTCTGCACTCCGCCGGAAGCATGCTGGCGGCAGGCCGTGAAGCGTCGGGCCTTCGAACGGGCGCTGCGCCGCCCGGTGACGGTGGCCCAGGAGATCGAAGCGCGAGGGATCCGAGCGCTACAGAGTGAAGACGGAGAGGCCGAGCAGGCCGCGAGTACGGCGGCCGCCGGGGCCGCTGAGCCTCGGCGAACCCACCGGCAGGGAACGGAGTAGATGGTTATGGCGAAGAACATGAGGGTGCACGAACTGGCGAAGGAACTCGGCATGACGAACGCCGAGGCGATGGACCTCGCCGGGGTCCTCGGCGTGCCGGTGAAGAGCCACTCGTCGTCGCTCAACGAGGCCTACGCCGACATGATCCGTCGCCGCGCCGTCCGCGACGGTCTCACCCGCGACGAACAGCCCGAAGAGCCCAAGCCCGCCAAGAAGGCGCCGGCGAAGAAGGCGGCGGCCAAGTCGACGACCGACACGTCGTCCACCACTGACGCGCCGAAGGCCGACACACCAGCGGCCGAGGCGCCGGCAGCCGAGGCGCCCGCCAAGGAGGCGGAGACGGCGGCACCCGCGGCCGAGGCGACACCCGCGCCGGCCGAGGCCGCTCCCGAGCCCGTACGCAGCGAGACCGCCGAGCCGGTGCGCAGCGAGCCGGCCCCCGCACCCGTCCGCAGCGAGGCTGAGCCCGTCCGCAGCAGCGAGGCGCCGCCCGCCGCCCCCGAACCGGTGGTCGCCGCCGAGCCCATCCGCAGCGAGCAGGCGCCGATCCGCAGTGACTCGGCCCCGGCTCCGGTGCGCAGTGAGTCCGCTCCGGCTCCGGTGCGCAGTGAGTCGGCCCCTGCTCCGGTGCGCAGTGAGTCGGCCCCGGCTCCGGTGCGCAGTGAGTCGGCTCCGGCTCCGGTGCGCAGTGAGTCGGCCCCGATCCGCAGCGAGTCGCCCCCGGTGCGCGGCGACGCTCCGGCCACCCCGTCAGCCGGCGAGCGGATCTCGTCGGGTCGCCAGCCTGGCGACGTCCCGGCCCCGGTCGGTGCCTCCGCCGGCCCCTCCGCGTCCGACGCTCCGCCTCGACCGGCCGAGGCACGCACCGGCGCTCCGGCCCGTCCCGACGCCCCGTCGGGCCGTCCCGCGCCGCCCCGGCCCGCGGGCCG